>JAVDCA010000009.1 GCA_030848545.1 Astrobacterium formosum | reverse complement strand
ATAATACGGATATCCGCGAGATTGCTTCGGCATCGTGCCCCGGGCGCGCTGCAGCACGTAATGCTGCTGCGCAGACCCGAGGCTTGGCTCAGAGCGAGGCCTAAGGGTCTGCGTCGCATCATTCGCATAGCGCGTCGAAGACGCGCTGCGGGCCGAACCCGGAATCCAGCCGCGGACGCGGAGGACCACCAACGCGGAGGACTTGGCTGGATTCCGGGTTCGCGCTGCGCGCGCCCCGGAATGACCGGTGTTTACTCCGCCGGCTCAGCGACCATGCGTGGCGGAGCTTCCACCACCATGGCGGGATAGCGACCGAGGGCGAACAGGAAGCCGGCCACGATCGCATAGGCGAGCGCGACCGACGGCGTCACCGCGATGCCGACCGATTCCCCGTGCATGAAGCCGAAGAAGGTCAGCGCCGCGCCGGCGGCCGCGAAGGCCGACGCCTTGGTGAATTGGCGATCGATGACGCAGGCCGCGATGGCGCCGAGCACCAGGCCGGCCAGGATGGCGCCGCCCCCTAGGACTTCCAGACCATGATAGAGGACGCCGACCTGGCCGAGCTTGTCGAAGCCGATCGCCGCCGCGCTCGTACCCGCCGCCGTCAGGGCGCCGTCCATCAGCGTCTTGCACCAGGCGGCGAGGTGCGGCGTGAGCGCGAGCACGACCGCCGGCGCATGGCTCCGGGGCGTCTCCTGGAACGCCTGGGCGCCGATCAGCATGCCGATGTAGAGGAGGATCGGCGAAATCGCGACCACGGGGACGAGCGACAACAGGAGCGCGATGATGCCGAACCAGGACAGGACGATCACCATCAGGCCGGTCGCGGCGGAGTATCCGATGCGCCCGCCCATGGCCTTCCAGCCCGGATGGCCGATATAGACGGCGTTGATGAAGGGATTGCCCATCAGGCAGCCGATCAGGCTGACGACGCCGTCGGCGGTCAGGACGCGCGTGGTCGGATAGGCGTCGCCCGCGGCCTCCGCGCTCTCCACATTGTCCATCGCCTCGACGAGATCGTAGATGCCGAACGGAATGGCGGTGACCAGAATGATGCCGAGGAATTCGAAGCCGGAGAACACATGGCCGACCGCCGGCACCGGCACCGAAAAGCCGAAGCTGGCGAACGCGCCCGAGAGCTTTTCCAGGCTCATGCCGCCAATGCCGATGCCGAACAGGGTCGAGCCCCAGGCGATCACCATGCCGACCGCGATGGCGACCAAGCCGGCCGGGATGCCTTTCGGGTAGCGCACGCCGCCGAACCACGACACCATGATGACCGCGAAGCAGACGACACCGATCACCGGCGTCATGTACATTTCCAGCGCCGGCCGCATGGCGATGAAGGTAATGGATACGCCGGCGAGCGTGCCGAGCAGCGCCGCCCGCGGTGTGATGCGGCGGATATAGGGCGCGATGAAGCCGCCGATCATCAGGATGAAGCTCTGGAAGAACACCCAGACGAGACCGGCTTCCCAGCCCTTGATGGGATCGCCGGTCGAGACCGCGATGGGCAGCATGATCACGAAGGTGACCACGAACATGTGCGGCACGCTCACCCCCGAGGGCAGCGCGCAGACGTCGCTGCGCCCGGTCTTCTCCGCCAGCCGATAGGCGAGCCAGGCGTAATAGAGCGTCGACAGGCACATCATCAGGCCGAGCGCCGGCAGGATGCGGCCGAACACGATGGCGTCGGGCATTTTGAGGACGAAACGCAACAGCCCGGTCAGGACCAGCATGTTGACCAGGATGTTGGTGCCGAAGCCGAAGAAGGCGTTCCAGTCGCCGGGCGTCCACAGAACGGGTCGATGGGTGATGGTCGTCATCGCTTCCCCTCCCTATGGATTCTCCAGTCGCAGAGCGGCCCGGAAATGGGTACGGAGGCGAACATCTCGGCATGACCCTGCCGGGTCGGATCACACCAGAGACATTCGCCCCCGTAGCTCGCGAAACTTGTTGGGCGGCAGCAGGGCCGCCTTGTGGATTGCTGTTTCGCAAGCCTCGTGCCAACTCCGGGACGGCCGGCGTTTTTTGGCAATTATCCTGGTTTTCCAACTTCTTGGGATCGTTTGACGCGGCCGCGTCCGCGCGCACGCCAAAAAGCCGGCAGCACGCGCCTGCCGCAACAGCATGCAACTTGCGCTGAATTCGCGGTCACGGCCGCGGTCGGAATGGAGGCAGCCCGAACGTTTCGTACCGGCGTCACGGCGCTCATGAGTCGAGCGCCGCCAGCAGGGCGTCCGATCCGGCGACCCATCCGAAGATGCCCCCCTGGGCCTTGATCATCGCCAGGCCGGCATCATGAAAAGCAGGGAAATAGGACGCGCAGCAGTCCGCCAGCACGAGACAGCGATAGCCGCGGTCATTGGCCTCGCGCACCGTGGTGTTGACGCACACTTCGGTGGTGACGCCGGCGACCAGGAGCGTGTCGATTCCGCCGCCCCGCAACATCTCGTCGAGCCCCGTCGCGTAGAAGGCGCCCTTGCCGGGCTTGTCGATCACCACCTCGCCGTCCACGGGATAGAGGGCCCGGATGATGTCATGGCCGGGCTCGCCGCGCACCAGGATGCGCCCCATGGGCCCCGGTGCGCCGATGCGCAGGCTCGGATTGCCGCGCTCGAGCTTGGCGGGCGGCGCGTCCGAGAGGTCGGGCTTGTGCCCTTCCCGCGTGTGCACCACCATGATGCCGATGGCACGCGCCGCCGACAGCACGCGACGGCACGGGATAACCGCCGCCTGGAGCAGCGAGACGTCGTTGCCGAGGGTTTCGCCGAATCCTCCCGGTTCGAGGAAATCGCGCTGCATGTCGATGATCACGAAGGCGGTGCGGGCGAGATCGATGGCGATCGGCGCCGGCTCGGCCGCAACGGTGACCTTTCGCATGATGCTCCTCCCGGTGCTTTGTCTCCAGCAGGGCCAGCAAGAACAGGGCCAGCCGGCCGCACCGGCGCCGAATGCCCTTCCTTTTCGTGGCTTTTGGATTAATTTCGGGACACGTTCCCCCGGACGCATATTGCAGCGGAAGACAGTGACGGCATGGCGATGTTTGTTTGGATAGGGTTGGGCGGCGCCATCGGCAGCGTGGCGCGCTATTGGTGTTCCGGACTGGTGGCGCGGCTGATCGGCGAGACTTTTCCGTTCGGAACCTTGTTCGTCAACGTCGTCGGCTGCCTGGTCATCGGCTTCTTCGCCACCCTGACGGGCCCCGACGGACGCATGTTCGTCGGCGCTACCGCCCGCCAGATCGTCATGACCGGAATCCTCGGCGGCTATACGACCTTCTCGTCCTTCAGCCTGCAGACCTTGAACCTCATCAATGACGGCGAATGGCTCGCCGCCGGCGCCAACGTCACCGCTTCGGTGGTTCTGTGCCTCGCCGCGGTGTGGGCCGGTCACGCGCTCGCGATGGCCGTCAACGCATGAATGGGTGTGAGACCATGGAATTGCCGCGCGATGCCGTCCTGCTGCGCATCTTCATCGGCGAAAACGAGAGGAGCGCACGCACTCCGCTTTACGAGGCGATCGTCCTCAAGGCTCGCGAGATGCGCCTCGCCGGCGCCACCGTGCTGCGCGGCCCTATGGGCTTCGGCCTTTCGAGCCACCTGCACACCACCAAGATCCTGCGCCTGTCCCAGGACCTGCCGCTCATCATCGAGATCGTCGACACGCAGGAGAAAATCGACGCCTTCCTGCCGACGCTCGACCAGATGATGGCATCGGCGAGCGGGCTCGTGACTCTGGAGAAGGTGCAGGTCCTGCAATACGGAAAGGGCAACGGCGGCGGCTGAGCTCATCGCCACGGGCACTCTGCCGAAATGCGCATGGGACCGGACGAGACGCGATCCTCAATCCGGCGTGAGCGCGCCACTCTTGAGCAGCACCAGGAGGGCGGCGTTCTCGCGCGTCAGCCGCTCGACCTCCTCGCGCAGATCATCGAGCGACGCCTCGGTGCGCGGGCGTTCGCGTCGATCCATCTCGCCGAGGCCATAGAGGAGCCATTCGACGCTGACGCCGAATCCCTTGGCGTATTGCTTGGCAGCCATCAGCGACAGCGACACCTGGCCGCGCTCGTGGGCCACGTAGGTCGGGTAGTCCCAGCCGAAGCGGTCGGCGACTCCGAAACGCTGGGCGATGCCGGCGCGCAGGCGCGCGTGACGCAGACGCTCGGTGACGAGTTCGAGCGAGGGCGAAGTGGAGTCGGACGGCTTGGATTCGGGCGGCGAAGCCGGTTCGGGACGGGGCGAATGGTTCATGGCCGTTGTCCAATTCGGTGCGCATGCGCTCCACATGCGCGTTCTTCCCGGGCGCAGCCCGCAGGGGCGCCCACAACAAAAGTGCTGTCTTGCCTTGTGGCTGCGCCGATTCCCGAGCACGCAATCGTTTCGGAAAACCTGCGCCCTCCGCGCATCCAACCACCGAAGGGTAGGCGCGCCGCATTAAAAAGCGGCTTCGCGCATGGTTCGGCCTTTACGCCCATTTGAGGCAAATGCGGCGGGATAACGTCGGTGCTGGACAGACACGACGGCACCGGACAGCCATCGCGGTACATCAATCACCCCCTTGTCCGCGTCGATGGATCAAAGCCCTCGCCCGGCAAGAGATCGGGAGAAAATTTGTGCTGCGCCCAATCTCGTGGCGCCCACGCATTCTTCGGCCCTGCAAATCAGTCACTTCCGACTATTCGACGTTATCGCCGACGCACCCCGCACCCATCTGATGTGGCGAAGACGAGGGATGTGAGACGCACGAAGCGTTTGACCCGAGTCCAAGGACACCTGAAGGAGAACCCCCATGAAGACCCTCATCGCCGCACTGCTCGCCACCGCCATCGCCTCGCCCGTACTGGCGCAGGAAGCCGACCGCGCCGGAAGCCCCGAGCCGGTCCGCGTCCAGTCCACCACCACGACGCGCGCCGCGAACCAGCACGCCAAGTTCGGCAACGCCTATGCGTATGTGGGCAATGTCCAGGCGAACCACGGCACCGACCCGGATCCGTTCATTCGCTCGCAGCTGCCCCGCGACGCCGTTTCCAACTAACCCACCGTAGTGCGACCCGCGCAAGGCCCGAATCCCAAGCCCCCGGGATTCGGGCCTTCGCATGTCCGCATGCCAAAAGCTCACACCGAAAAAGGTTTGGCAGGTACGACCTCGACGGTCGCATCGCGCCGCGCTGCGGCGGCGCGGCGTTCCTCGCGCAGGAAATCCACAAAAGCGGTGAGCGCCGCGCGCGGCTGGCGCCGGCTCGGATAATAGAGCGAGAACGCGCCCAGCGGCGGCGGCGCCCATTCGTCCAGAACGCTCACCAGACGCCCGGCGGCGAGTTCGGGCGCCACATAAGGCAGGAGCGACTGCAACAGGCCGACGCCGTCGACGGCGGCGTTGATGGCGAATCCGATCTGGTTGACGATCAGTCGTCCCTCCACATGGATCTCGACGATCCTGCGCTTGACGCGGAAGTTCCAGGGAATGATCTGTCCGCTCGGCAGCCGCACCTGGATGCAATCGTGTCGCGTCAAGTCCCGCGGAGTCGCCGGCATCCCGCATCGCGCCAGATAGGCCGGCGAGGCGACGATGACCCTCGGCATCTCGTCGCTGATCTTCGTGGCGATCATGCCCGAACTGAGGCGCTCGTCGAGGCGGATGCCGGCGTCGAAGCGGCCGGCGACGATGTCGGTCAAGGCGCTGTCGATGCAAATGTCGAGATTGATCTCCGGATAGAACGACAGGAAGCGCTGGATGACGGGCCCGAGCGCGAAATCCGCCGCCGGCGGCGCCACCGTGAGCCGCAGCGTGCCGGCCGGTTTGCTGCGAAAGTCGTTGATCGATTCGAGTGCCGCCTCGTAATCGTCGAGAACAGTGCGCAGCCGTTCGAGCAGTCGTTCGCCGGCCACGGTCGGGGCGACCGAGCGCGTCGTGCGCTCGACGAGGCGCACGCCGAGGCGCTCCTCGAATTTGCGGATCAGTTCGCTCACCCGCGGCGCCGACAGGCCGAGCTGCTTGGCCGCGCGATTGAAGCTCTTGTGCTCCAGCACCGCCACGAAGGCGTTGGTCTCGTCCAGTCCGGCTCCGGGCATTTAGGGGGTACCTGTGGGGAAGGAAATGCGAAATGAGGCAAAGGGCGCGGCGATGACTTTGCCGCACGGCCCTATGTCGTGATGACTTGCCTCCCTGGCAAGGACCCGGGATGGGCGCTATCATGAACGAAACGGGAAGGTGCCACCGATGGCCAAGCGCGCGTTCAATGTCACACTGCCGCCGGACCTCGCGGAAATGGTCCAGGACAAGGTTGCTTCGGACTCCTACGCCTCCGAGAGCGAGGTCGTCAGCGCGGGATTGAGGGCGCTGGAGCGCCAGGAGCGCGACGGGGCCGAAACCGAGGAATGGCTGCGCCGCCGCGTCGTGCAATCACTCGCAGATCCGCGACCTTCCCAGCCAGCCGAAGAGGTGTTTGCCCGTCTGCGCGCCCACCACGCTGCACAATGAAAACGAATGAACGACAAAGCCCTATCGCGCAACTCGGACTTCATGAGCGGGCACGCCCGGGGTACGCGCGTGCCGCTCCAAACGCTACTCGATCATCTCCTAGCCCAAGAGACGACCGACCGCTATCTCTCCGGTTTCCCGTGCGTATGGCGTTTTTGGAAAAGGGCATAAAACGATGAAGGTCACCATCGCCGAATTCCTTCGTGATTACACGGCCCTTACCGACAAGGCGCAGAGCGAACCGGTCGGCATCACCGAACACGATCGTGATCGCCTTGCTGTGATGTCGGCGGAAGAGTACGCCCGCCTCCAGCGCCGCGACCGCCGCGTCGTACGGCTCGAAGACTTCACTGACGAGGAGATGGCGCTGATCGCAGCGTCCGAGCCGTCGCCCGAGGATGCCCATCTCGACGCCGAGCTAAAGGACTGGCAGCCGTGAGTCTTCCGGCACCTCGGCCGGGCCTCGTCATTCGCTATTCGTATCTTTGGGAGCACGAGGCCCGTCAGGCCGCGAAGAAGGCGTCAAGGATCGCCCATGCGCGATCGTTCTCGTCGTTCTACGAGAGCGGCAACATCCGATCGTGCGCGTGCTGCCAGTGACGCACAGCCGCCCGGCCGATTAGGCCGATGTCCTCGAAATTCCGCTGCCGACCAAACAGAGGCTCGGCCTCGATTCAGAACGTTCGTGGGTGGCCTGAGCGAAGCGAACGACTTCATCTGGCCCGGACCTGATCTTCGACCATCGGAAAGCGGCGATCTATCGAGTGTCGTCTATGGTGTACTGCCGCCCGGCTTCATGGCGGTGCTGCGCGAGCGCTTGGCGAAGCGACGACGAGAGAAACGCTTCGCTGTGACGCCAAGAACGGAGTGAGGAGGTTGCGGACGCCCCGGATTCGCTGGCGCTCAGTCCACTTGGTCATGCCCTGGCATTGCGAGATTGATCGGCCAACCAGTCTCTCATGCAATCCATAAGCTCATCGATCGGAAGGTTCGCAATATCCTGATCGGAAAAGCCCCGTCGCTTCAGAGCCGCATAGTTGTCTGCCATGAAGTCGTTGAAGCGCCCCCAGACCTCGGCTGCGCCAGGCGCACGGAGCTTCGCTTCCCCATTCAGCCAATTCCTCACCTCGGACACGACGTTGACGGGCTGATTTCCGTGGACGGCAATGTCCGATCCGGCGAGGTCGGAAATGGCAGCCTGGTATCGATATCTCTCCGCTTCCAAGATCAGACATTTCTTGCCATTCCATCGTCCCGACTTGAACAGACGACAGCCGACGTCGAGCCCCAGTTCAAACGGCATGTTGAGACGGAAATACTCGTCCGCGGCCTGGGACTTGAGGCGCGAGAGATCGTGGATCGCGTATCGACATTGTGCAACCAACGACACGATCTTGTCGAAACGTGGCTTCCCGGAATCCAGGCTCTCCAGCGCAATGCGCGGAATCAGGCCCAAGTAGAAAATGCAGAACAGCAGCGGCTTGAGGAGTGGCAGATATTCTTCGTCAAAAGGACAATTCACGAAGACATTTCGGCCGAACGCCATCGCAATGACTAACGCCCACTCTTCGGGGGGTATGCATCGTTGCCATAGCTATCCACCTGCCGAATCGATCCGTCAGCCCGATGGATAAAAATATCGGTACGCTCCTTCTTGGCAGCTGCTCGAGCATATCTGACGGCATCAGCTTGATTTCCAAACGTCCGCGTCGATCGCGATGCGCCGGACTGACGAACGCTCCACCCCCCACCAGCACTGGCTATCACATGTCGTGCTTTGCGCATGGGACACCTTGTCAGATCAGCATCCTTGACGGACCACGTATGGTCAAGTCCCCTCGGCCCTCACTCCGCCGCCGTCCTTCCCTCCCCGCCCGTCCCGAACCTTCGCTCGATATAATCGATCACCAGCTGCTTGAAATCGGCTGCGACCGTCGCGCCGCGCAGCGTCACGGCCTTCTTGCCGTCGATGAAGACCGGCGCGGCCGGGCTTTCGCCGGTGCCGGGGAGCGAGATGCCGATGTCGGCGTGCTTACTCTCGCCCGGGCCGTTGACGATGCAGCCCATGACGGCGACGTTGAGGCTCTCGACGCCGGGATACTGGGTCTTCCAGCCCGGCATGGAGTCGACGATGAAGCCCTGGATCTCCTTGGCGAGCTCCTGGAACGTGGTCGAGGTGGTGCGCCCGCAGCCCGGGCAGGCCGCGACCAGCGGCACGAACACGCGAAAGCCCATGGTCTGCAGCAATTCCTGCGCGACCTTGACTTCCAGCGAGCGGTCGCCGCCCGGCTCGGGCGTGAGCGAAATCCGGATGGTGTCGCCGATGCCCTGCTGCAGCAGGATGCCGAGCGCCGCCGACGAGGCGACGATGCCCTTCGAACCCATGCCGGCCTCGGTGAGGCCGAGATGGATGGCGTAGTCGGAGCGCGCCGCCAAGTCCTGGTAGACCGCGATCAGGTCCTGCACGGCCGAGACTTTGGCGGACAGGATGATGCGATTCTTCGGAAGGCCGATCTCTTCGGCGCGGGCAGCGGAGAGAAGGGCCGACTGCACCATGGCCTCGCGGGTGACCGCGCGCACATCCATCGGATTCGGCGCCTTGGCGTTCTCGTCCATCAGGTGGGTCAGGAGCTCCTGGTCGAGCGAGCCCCAGTTGGCGCCGATGCGCACCGGCTTGTCGTGCTTGATGGCGTTCTCGACGATGGCGCCGAACTGCTTGTCCTTCTTCTCCTTGAAGCCGACATTGCCGGGATTGATGCGGTACTTGTCGAGCGCCTCGGCGCAGGCCGGATGATCGGCCAAAAGCTTGTGGCCGATATAATGGAAGTCGCCGATGATCGGCACGGTGACGCCCGCCTTGAGGAGGTTCTCCTTGATGTACGGCACCGCCGCGGCGGCCTCGTCGCGGTCGACGGTGATGCGCACCAGTTCCGAGCCGGCGCGGGCGAGCGCCATCACCTGCTGTGTGGTCGCGGCGACATCGGCCGTATCGGTGTTGGTCATGGACTGCACCACGATCGGCGCGCCGCCGCCGACGCGCACGCCTCCCACGTTCACCTGGACGGTCTTGTGCCGCTTGGCGGGGCCGGCGATGTGGGTCATTTGGTCTCAAGCTCCTAAAAAGGTCCGGACAGCGGTGCCATGCCGGCAGGCTCCCCGTCAACGCATGGCCAGCATAGGCCTGATATCACGACAGAAATTTGTCCCCGCGCAACCGACTGCGGGGACCTGATGACAGCCATGCCGGACGCCGGCGCCGGGCACCTCAGCTCCGGCAGTTCGCGCAGGTGCCGGTCACCTCGATGACCGACAGGCGCGGCGTGAACCCGGCCTCGCGGGCGGCGGCGGCGAGGGCGGAGGCGAGCGGGCCGGCCGGCAGCTCGTCGACGGCCCCGCAGGTCTCGCAGATCAGGAACACCACCAAGGGGTCGTCACCGTGGTTGTGGGTGCAGGCCAGGAAGGCATTGCGGCTTTCGATTCGGTGGACGAGGCCGGCGGCACGCAGAAAATCGAGAGCGCGATAGACCGTGATGGGGGCCGGCCGGTGCTCGCCGCCGACCCGTTCCATGATCTCGTAGGCGCCGAGCGGCCGATGGCTTGCGGCCAGCACTTCGAGCACGCGCCGGCGCATGGCAGTCAGGCGCTCGCCCCGGGCCGCACAGTGGGCTTCGGCGTGGCTGAGGGTCTCGGCAGCACAGCGGACGTGGTCGTGACCGGGCGCGGGGAGGACGGTATCCATGACGCATATCTAGCCACAAAAGCCCGCGATTGCGAGGCAGTCAAGGCACGACATGGCGCGAAGGTCGAAATCGAGGGATTTCCGCCAGCCATGGACATGCCATACCTCGAAACCTATATTGTTGCAATGCAATATGGGGGACGCCCAGGTTCCCTGACCCAGAAACGCACGCCGAGGGAGGAAGCCATGTTCCAGGGAAAGACCGCCGTCGTCACCGGCTCCACCTCCGGCATCGGGCTTGGGATCGCCCGGGCCTTGGCGGCGCGGGGAGCGCAGATCGTCCTCAACGGATTCGGCGAGGCGGCGGAAATCGAGCGCGAGCGCGGCGCGATCGCCAAGGATTTCGGCGTCAAGGCGACCTATTCGGCGGCCGACATGACGAAACCGGACGAGATCGCCGGCATGATCACCACCGCGGAGACGACGTTCGGTTCGGTCGACATCCTGGTCAACAATGCGGGCATCCAGCACGTCGCTGCCATCGAGGACTTTCCGGTCGACAAATGGGACCAGATCATCGCCATCAACCTGACCTCGGCGTTCCATGCCATCCGCACCGCCGTGCCGGGCATGAAGCGCCGTGGCTGGGGGCGCATCATCAACACGGCGTCGGCGCATTCCCTGGTCGCCTCGCCCTTCAAGGCGGCTTACGTGGCGGCCAAGCACGGGCTCGCCGGCTTGACCAAGACGGTCGCCCTCGAACTCGCCACGTCCGGCATCACGGTCAACTGCATCAGCCCCGGCTATGTCCTCACACCGCTGGTCGCCAAGCAGATTCCCGACCAGATGAAGACCCGGCACATGAGCGAGGAACAGGTCAAGCGCGACGTCATCCTGGCGGCGCAGCCCACCAAGCAGTTCATCTCCATCGAGCAGGTGGGTTCGCTGGCCTGCTATCTGTGCACGGACGCGGCGGCGCAGATCACCGGCGCCAACCTGTCCATCGACGGCGGCTGGACGGCGCAGTGACGCGGACGCCATACTTGCCGCCGTCATTGCGAGCGAAGCGATGCAATCCAGTTCTTTCTTTCGGGACTCCTGGATTGCTTCGTCGGCTTCGCCTCCTCGCAATGACGAATGAATGGCAGGCGCCGACATGAAACTGTCCAAGCTCCTCGATCCCCGCCGAGTGTTGGGCGGCGGCGCACCCGCCGAAGGAAGCAAGCGCTACGTGCCGGAAGGCAGCCGCAAGAAGATCAACCTCGCCCTGCAGGGCGGCGGCGCCCACGGCGCCTTCACCTGGGGGGTGATCGACCAGTTGCTCGACGACGGGCGCCTCGCCGTCGAAGGGATTTCCGGCACCTCGGCGGGAGCCATGAACGCCGTCATCCTCGCCCACGGCCTCGCCCATGGCGGACCCGAGGAGGCGAGGAAGCGCCTCGCCGAGTTCTGGCGCGCGGCCTCCCTGGGCGGCAACCTGCCGCCGCTGCAGCGTGCCGTGATGGAGCGGCTGTTTTCGTTCCTGCCCACCGGCGGCTCACCGGTGCAGCAATGGATGCAGGTGTTCTCGCGCTACTTCTCGCCCTACCAGTTCAATCCCTTGAACATCAATCCGCTCCGGGACCTGATCGAGAGCTTCGTCGACTTCAAGGCGCTGCGCGAGACCGAGGGGCTCAACCTGTTCATCTCGGCCACCAATGTGCGCTCGGGGCGCGTACGCGTCTTCCGGCGCGAGAACATCACCGCCGACGTGGTGATGGCGTCGGCCTGCCTGCCGCTCCTGTTCCAGGCGGTCGAGATCGACGGCGTGCCCTACTGGGACGGCGGCTACATGGGCAACCCGGTCCTGTTCCCGTTCTACCAGAGGACCGAGAGCGAGGACGTGCTGATCGTCCAGATCAATCCGCTGGAGCGGCGCGGCACGCCCAAGTCGAGCCAGGAGATCATGGGGCGGGTCAACGAGATCACCTTCAACTCCTCGCTGATCGCCGAACTGCGGGCGATCAATTTCGTCGGCCGGCTGATCGACCAGGGCCGGCTGCCGCACGGCACCGGCGAGGGCGAATACCGCCGCATCAAGGTCCACCGCATCGTCCTCGAAGGCTCGTCCAAGAAGCTCAACGCGGCGAGCCGGCTCAATACCGACTACGAGTTCTTCGAGATGCTGCGCACGAACGGCAAGCGGGCGACGCGGCGCTTCCTCGACGCCCATTTCGACGATATCGGGGTGCGCTCGACCGTCGACCTCGCCGCGGAAGTGAAGGCCGAGTGGGGGTAGGGCCAGGCCGGCATCTGCGCTAGAATGACCGTATCGCCCTTCACCCGGTCATTCCCATGCCCCTCGAAAACTTCCTCGCCTACGTGCTCGCCTCGCTCGTCCTGGTCGCGATTCCGGGGCCCTCGGTGACGCTGTTCGTCGCCAACAGCCTGAGCCATGGCGTGCGCGCCGGGCTCACCACGATCGCGGGCTCGCAGTGCGGCCTCGTTCTCGCCCTGATCGCCGTCGGCATCGGGCTGACCTCTTTCATGGAGGCGATGGGGCACTGGTTCGAGGTCCTGCGCTTCGTCGGCGCCGCCTATCTGATCTGGCTCGGCATCAAGATGCTGCGCACACCGGTCGTGGACAGCGCGATGGCAACCGCCGCGGCGCCTCACGGCGGCTTCGCCCTGCAGGGTTTCCTGGTCGCCATCAGCAATCCCAAGACGCTCGCCTTCTTCAGCGCCTTCCTGCCCCAGTTCCTCGACCCCGGCGGCGACAAGCCGACCCAGATCGCCATCATGGGAGTGACCTTCCTCATCATCGCCGGCCTGGGCGACGCGAGCTATGCGTTGCTCGCCGGACGCGCCCGCACCCTCATGACCGGCCGCCGCACCCAGCTCATGACCCGCTGCGGCGGCGCCTTCATCATCGGCGGCGGCCTATGGCTCGCCTTTGCGCGCAGCCGGTGACGCCATGACGCCGACCGCAATTACCCAGGTGGGGCCCACCCGGCTCGACATCGTCCTTGCCGACATCACGACGCTTCACGTCGACGCCATCGTCAACGCCGCCAACACCTCGCTCCTGGGCGGCGGCGGCGTCGACGGCGCCATCCATCGCGCCGCCGGTCCAGAACTCAAGGCCGAGTGCCGTACGTTGGGCGGCTGCGCGACCGGTTCCGCCAAGATCACCCGAGGCTACCGGCTGCCCGCGAAGCACGTCATCCATGCGGTCGGCCCGGTGTGGCACGGCGGCAACCGCGGCGAGGGCGATCTCCTCGCCTCCTGCTACCGCACGGCGCTGGCACTCACAGCGGACGGAGGGCTGCAAAGCATCGCCTTTTCGGCCATCTCGACGGGGGTCTACGGCTTTCCGGCCGATCGTGCCGCCAGGATCGCGGTCGGCACCGTCGTCGCCGAGATCACCGCGGCGCCGCGCGGCATCACGACGGTGACATTCTGCTGCTTTGCCGAACCAGCGGCGGCGCATCATCGCGCCGCCTTCGCGGAGCTCGGGCTCGCCTGACCCTCACTCGCCCCGTTCGGCGTAGGCCGCGCAGCCGAGCAGGCCCGGCTCGGTGTAGGTGACCAGAAACGTCGGCACGCCCACGAGCCAGGTCTCGAACGGTGGATGCGCCTCGAAGGCGCAGCGGAACACGGCCGAGTCGAACAAAGCGCCGAACCGGCGGGCGATGCCGCCGGCGATGTAGACGCCACCGCTCGCCCGATAGGCGAGCGCGATGTCGCCGGCGAAACGGCCGAACAGGCGCACGAACATGGCGATGACGGCGAGCGCGGACTGGTCGCCCGCCTGCGCGGCGGCGACGACACCGCGCGCCGGCTGCGCCGGCAGATCGGGGTTCATGGCGTGATAGAGCCGCTCGAGCCCGCGGCCCGACACCGCCATCTCGGCCGAGACCGCAAGCGAGCCGCCGCCCACGGACCTCAGGATCGCGACCTCGTCCTCATGGGCGGGCCCGAACGAAATGTGCCCAGCCTCGGTTGCGACCGCAATCCAATCCTTGCCGTTCGGCACCAGCGCCGAGACGCCGAGGCCGGTGCCGGGTCCGAGCGCGATCTTGGGGCCCGTGTCGGGCTCGGTCGCCGTGCCGAGCGCCAGGAGCTCTTCCGGCCGCAGCTTCGGCAGCGACCAGGCGACCGCCTGAAAGTCGTTGATGACGTCGACGCGGGAGAAGCCGAACCTTTGCGCCAGGGTGTCGCGGCGGAAACGCCAGTTGCGGTTGGTGAGGACGATCTCCTCGCCCTCGACCGGACCGGCGGCGGCGAGCACGGCCCGGCGCGGGCGCGCCGCCCGTCCGGCCAGATACTGCTCGATCGCGACCTCGATGCCGGCGATGTCGTCGTTCTGGAAGCGGATGATGTGGTCCGGCCGGCCGCCGGGGTCGGCCAGTGCCAGCCGGGTTGTGGACCCGCCGATATCGGCGATCAGGATGTCGGTCATGACGTCTCCTCGAACGAGCACATAGCCGTCAACGGCGCCGCGCGCCACCACGTTCCGGAACCTGGACTCGCCCTCCACCGGAGCTTGAAAAAATCACCCGCCGCCCTCTGGGCAATTTAGTAAGCCAGCTTATATTACGCCTAGCTAAGGATTGCAGCCATGCGCACGCTTCCGCCCCAGCGGGAATTCGCTTTTCTTCTCCATGACGTAGCCAGGATGATGAAGACCTCGGCCGACCATGCGGTACGTCCGTGCGGCATGACGCGCGCCCAGTGGGCGGTACTCTCCAAAGTCGAGCGGTTCGAGGGCCTCAAGCAGACGGAACTCGCCGACATGCTCGACATCCAGCCGATCACCCTGACCCGGCTGATTGACCGGCTGTGCGATGCAAAGCTCCTGGAGCGCCGTCCCGATCCGGACGACCGCCGCGCCAAGCGCCTGTATCTCCTGCCCGCCGCAAAGCCGATCCTCGACCGCCTCTGGCCGATCGGCAACGACCTCATGGCTTCGGTCTGCGCCGGCATCGACGACGCCGATCTCGCCCGCACCATCGGCCATCTCACCCTGATGCGGGACAATCTCCGCCAACTCATCGAACAAAGGACCTCCGCGTCGGCGGAGGACGACAAACTGCATGCCTGACCCCCGCCCCGACACTCTGCCCGAAGCGCCGCCGGTCCCCGCTCCGTTGTCCCTCAAGGCACGCCTGCGCGCCCGCGCGCGCACGATCCTGCTCGTTATTGTACCGCTCGTCGCCGTGGTGGCGGGGCTCGGCTTCTATCTCGCGGGCGGGCGCTACATCTCCACCGACAATGCCTATGTGGGCGCCCACAAGGTCCTCATCACACCGGACGTGTCGGGCAAGATCGACCATGTCAGCGTGCGCGAGGGCGAGCATGTCGCCGCCGGCACCGAGCTCTTCCGCATCGACCCGAAGCCCTTCGAGCTCGCCCAGGCGCAGGCGCGCGCCAGGCTCGCCGGCGTGCGCACCGATTTCGCCAAGCTCAAGGCCGACTACGGCTCGCTGTCTTCCCTCGTCGAACTCGCCGACAAGACAGTGGCGATCAAGCAGCGCGATCTCGACCGCAAGCGCGAACTGCAGACGCGCGGCAACGCCACGCCCGCCGACGTCGACACCGCGACGGCAGCGGTCGTCTCCGCTCAACTGCAACTGCAGTATGCGGTCCAGCAGCGCGAAGCCACCCTGAACCAGCTCGCCGGCGATCCCGATCTGCCGATCGAAAAGTTCCCGGCCTTCATGCAGGCACAGGCCGCCCTCGACCAGGCCGACCGCGACCTCGCCCACACTTCGCTGCGCGCCCCCATCGACGGCACCGCGACCCAGGTCGACAACATCCAGCTCGGCCGCTTCATTTCAGCCGGCACCGCCGTGCTCGCCGTCGTCGACGACGGCGCCCCCTGGGTCGACGCCAATCCGAAGGAGACCGACGTCACCTGGCTCAGGGTCGGCCAGAAGGTCGACATCGACGTCGACGCCTTTCCGGACAAGACCTTCCACGGCACCGTCGCCTCGGTCAGCCCCGGCACCGGCGCCCAGTTCGCCATCCTGCCGCCGCAGAACGCGTCGGGGAACTGGGTCAAGGTGGTGCAGCGGGTGCCGGTGCGGATCGCATTCGACAAGGACGACGACACGAGGCGCCTGCGCGCCGGCATGAGCGCCACGGTCGAGATCGACACCGGCCGCCGGCGTTCGCTCACGACGCTGGTGGGCCTCGCCCCGACGACCGCGCAGGCGAGCACCGCGACGGCCCGCGAGAGCAAATGAGACGCGCCGACAGCTCCCCAAAGTCTCCCCTCCCCCGCTTGCGGGGGAGGGATAGGGAGGGGGCTTCGCGAACACAGAGCTAGAGAAGAACCCCCTCCCCAACCCTCCCCCGCAAGCGGGGGAGGGAGTAGGCCGAGCAAATGGAGGAGGGAGGAGACCGAAACCGAGACGACCCCCATGACCACTCCACACCCCCTGCAAGGCCCGCGCCGGATGGCGCTCACGGTGTGCGCCATGAGCGCCACCATCATGCAGGCGCTCGACACCACCATCGCCAATGTCGCCCTGCCCTACATGCAGGGCTCGCTGTCGGCCTCCCTCGACCAGGTCAACTGGGTCCTGACCTCCTACATCGTCGCCGCCGCCATCATGACGGCGCCGATCGGCTGGATGGCCGGCCGGTTCGGCCGCAAACGGCTGTTCATCGTCTGCGTCGCCGGCTTCACCGGCGCGTCCTTCCTGTGCGCGCTCGCCCAGAACATCGAGCAGATGGTGTTGTTCCGCATGATGCAGGGCTCGTTCGGCGCCGCCCTGGTGCCGCTGTCCCAGTCGGTGATGCTCGACGCCTACACGCTCGAGGAACGCGGGCAGGCCATGGCGATCTGGGGCATGGGCGTCATGCTGGGCCCCATCATGGGCCCGACCCTGGGCGGCTGGCTGACCGAAACCTACACCTGGCACTGGGTGTTCCTGATCAACCTGCCGATCGGCATCGTCACCGTGGCCGGCCTGCTCGCCTTCATGGACGAGACCGACACCGAGAGCGAACGCCGCTTCGACTGGTTCGGCTTCCTGTCGCTTGCGGTCGGCATCGCCTCGCTGCAGCTCATGCTTGATCGCGGCGAACAGCTCGGCTGGTTCGACTCCGCCGAGATCGTCACCGAGCTCGTGATCTCCATCGCGGGCTTCTATTTCTTCTTCGCCCACACCCTGACCACCGACAATCCGTTCGTGCGCTTCGAACTGTTCCGCGACCGCAACTTCGCCGGCGGCTGCCTGTTCATGGCCTTCATCGGCATCGCGCTGTTCGGCACTATGGCGCTGGTGTCGCCGTTCATGCAGAACATTCTCGGCTACCCGGTGATCGACGCCGGCGTCCTGCTCGGCACACGCGGCATCGGCACCCTCATCACAATGATCGTGGTGGGCCGCCTGTTGCAATATGTGGAGGCGCGCTGGCTGATCGGACTAGGCATCGTCCTTTTGGCCGTGACCCTCGACCAGATGGTCGGCTTCACCGACCAGACCCAGGCGCGAACCATCGCCATCGTGTCGATCGTGCAGGGTGTCGGGCTCGGCCTCGTCTTCGTGCCGCTGTCGACGGTGGCGTTCATGTCGCTGCCGGCGCATCTGCGAACCGACGGCACTTCCATGCTGACCCTCGTGCGCAACATCTTCTCGTCGATCGGCATCTCGGTGATGATCGCCGAATTGTCGCGCACCACGACGGCGGTGCACAGCCAGCTGGTCGAGCACGTGACACCGTTTGCCGCCGCCCTCGCCATGCCCGACGTCGCCTCGGTGATCGACATGACGACCCAGGCCGGCCAGGCGCTGCTCGACTCGATCGTCACCAAGCAGGCGGCGGTGATCGCCTATTCGAACGACTTCAAGATGCTGATGCTGCTGTCGCTCGTCGCCCTGCCGCTGATCCTCGTCGTCGGCTCCTCCCGCACCGGCCGCCGCGGTGGCGGCGGCAAGGCGGGACATGTGGAGGCGATGGAGTGACTAGTCCGGATGAGACGGCATCGGCTTGTTCAACTCGCCGGCGATCGTCTCCAACACGCCCTCGATATTGCCGTGCACCTCGTTGATCCAGAACCGCAGAACACGGTAGCGGCGCTCAATGAGCCAACGGTCGCGATCAGCATCGCGGGGGTCGGTGGCGTGCTGACCGCCATCGACTTCGATGACGAGACGTTTTTCGCGGCACACGAAGTCCACCACGAAGGGACCGATCGGCTCCTGGCGCACGAACTTGAAGCCTTCGATGCCACGCGATCGCAGGCGATGCCAGAGTCGCGACTCTGCATCGGTCGAGTTTCGCCGAAGTCGTCGAGAAAGATGCGTTTTGTTCGTTCTCGCACAGCGCACGAGGCACCGCCTCCCGCTCCTACAGCAGCCTGTTTCGTATCGCACAGCAGCAGTTCTCCCTCTCCCCGCTTGCGGGGAGAGGGTCGGGGTGAGGGGGCTTTGCGGTACGCTCGGAGCCCGCGGAGACGCCCCCTCACCCGACATCCTCGCTGACGCTCGGATGTCGGCCTCTCCCCGCAAGCGGGGAGAGGTGAGGGCCGCTACTCCGCCGCGACCCGACCCGCGGCGGCTTCGGGCTGCATGACGAAATCGTAGTGGACGACGTAGAAGGGCGTGTCGACCGTCTCGCCGTTGGGCGCCGTGCCGGGCGGGTGCTCGACGAAATCGGCGATCAGGCGTTCCTTGACGCCATAGACCACGTCGGTGTCGATATACTGGTCGCCGCGCTGGAACAGATGGGTGACACAACGGCGGAAGCCGGGCGCCTCCAGGCAGAAATGGATGTGGGCGGGGCGCATGTGCGAGATGTCGGTGTGGTCCATCAGCGCGCCGACGGTGCCGTCCATGGGAATCGTGTAGCCGATCGGCGCCACCGTGCGGGCGATGTATGAGCCGTCCGGCTGGCTCTTGAAAACGCCGCGCATCCACGGCTCGTCGACGCCCTTCTGGGCCTCGTAGATGCCCTCGCCGTCGGTCTGCCACATATCGAGGGTGGCGCCCGCGATGGGGCGGCCGTCGAGATCGGTGACCTTGCCGACGCAGAAGCACGGGATGCCCGGCGCGCCGTCGGCCATGTTGCCGCCGTGCTCGAAATGGGGCGAATCCGGGATGTGGAACGGGCCCTCGACGGTGGTCGGGGTCGCCGCGGAGGCGAAGCGGTGGTTGATGGCGTCGACCAGCATGCTGACGCCGAGAACGTCGGACAACAGGATGAACTCCTGGCGCTTGTCGTCGCACATCTTTCCGGTGCGGGTGAGGAAGTCGATGGCCCGGAACCATTCCTCGCCGGTCGGCTCGACGTCGCGCACGAAGGCGTGCAGGTGCTTGATCAGCGATCCCATCACCTGGCGCAGGCGCGGATCGGGAATGTCCTGCCAGCGCGCCAGCACGACGTCGGTGAGATTCGTCTCGGTGACGTAGGGCATTTGGGTTTCCTCGCTCGTTCGTATTCGTGGGGCATGCCTTGCCGGCGTGCCCTTCATGGCAGTCACCCGTCATTGCGACTAGGCGAGGCCGACGAAGCAATCCAGCTCTTTATCGCGTGGCCCCTGGATTTCTTCGTTTCATTTGTAATGACACCTCCTCCTGCCTCGGACTGATCAGTCCGGTTCGTGCCCCGGGCGCGCAGCAGCATGCAATACTGCGCCGCGCCCCGAGGCACGGTTCCGAGGCAACCTCGCGGAACCAGCCTCACACGTTTCGCGCCCTACTCCCCGCCGAGTTCGCGGCGGACCAGGCGGGCGCCTTCGACCATGGCGGCCATTTTCCCGTAGGCGACGGCGCGGGGCAAATACTTCATGCCGCAGTCCGGTGCGACCACGATGCGTTCCGCCACCACGTAAGGCAGCGCCCGGCGGATGCGTTCGGCGACCGTCTCAGGCGTCTCGACAGCCATGTCGGAGAGGTCGATGACGCCGAGGATGATGGTCTTCGACGGCAGGTCGCGCAGGACCGCGAGATCGAGCTTCGGCTGCGCCGCCTCGATGGAGATCTGGTCGGCCTTGGAGCCCTCGAACTCGGTCAGGAACGAGTAGCCGGTGGGCTTATTGTGGACCACCGCCGCATAGCCGAAACAGATGTGCACCGCGACCGTGCCGGCGACGCCCTCCAGCGCCCGGTCGAGGGCACGGATGCCATAGGCGCGGGCCTTGTCGGGATGCTGCTGCATCCACGGTTCGTCGATCTGGACGATGTCGGCGCCAGCTGCGAACAGGTCTTTGATTTCGGCATTGACGGCGGCCGCATAGTCCATGGCGACCCGCTCCTCGTCGCCGTAATGGTCGTCCTGGGCTTGCCGCCCCATGGTGAACGGCCCCGGCACCGTCACCTTGATGGACCGGGTCGTCGCGCCGCGCAGCACCTCGACGTCGCGGACTGCGACCGCGGACCGGCGGCGGATCGGCCCGACGATGCGCGGCACCTGGATCGGTTTGCCGGAGCGATTGATGACCGTGCCGGGCTTGTCGAGGTCGATGCCGTCGAGCGCATTGGCGAAGCGGTTGGAATAGCTCTCGCGGCGCTGTTCGCCGTCGGTGACGATGTCGAGCCCGGCACGCTCCTGGTCGCGCACGGCGAGAAGCGTGGCATCGTCCTGGGCCTGCTCGAGCAGCTCGGCCGGAACCCGCCAGAGGTCGTCGGCGCGCACCCGCGGCACCCCGTGCGACAGTCTCTGGCGATCGATCAGCCAGTCCGGTTGCGGATACGAGCCGACCAGGCAGGTGGGGAAGAGCATTGCGAAGGGTCCTTCGATGGAATTCCTCCGGCAACCATACAGGAAGTATGGGCGGCTTGAAGTCAGCCGCCCATACGCTTTCTGCGTGCACTCGCTCTCGCTTCTACTTCTTCGCCGCTTCGAACGGATAGATCACGTCTCCCGACTTGTACTTGGCCGGATAGATCACTTCCTCGATGGCGAGGTTGGAGACGTCAGCCAGCGTATTGCCCTTGATGTTGCGGAACTGGACCATCAGCATGCGCTCCTCGGTCCACTCGCCCTGGGGGCCGAACTTGACGTCGCCCACCGTGGTCTTGAAGGTCGCCTGGCGCATGTGGTCGGCGAGCTTTGCGTCATCCAGGCTTTTGGTGGCCGCGATCGAGTCGCCCAGGACCTGCAGATAGGCATAGCCCCACACCGGCATGTACCAGCCGAGCGGATCGACGCCCTCGGCGCCGGCGCGGGCCTGATACTTCTTCAGGAGCTCCATGGAGCCTTCGAACTGCAGCGTCTTGACCGGAATCCAGGTGTCGTAATTGACGATGCCGTTGAGCAGCGGGCCGAGCTGCATCTTGAACACGGTCGCCTGCAGGCCCACCATGGCGCCGCCCCACATCTTGGGCTTGAAGCCGATCTCGTTCATGGCCTTGACGAGGCCGACCGAGTCGAGCGGATACGAGCAGTAGACGACGAGGTCGGCGCCGCTCGCCTGGATGGCGCGCACGATCGGGGTGAAGTCGGTGGTGGTCGGCGGATAGGTCTTGTCGTAGGTGATCTTGAGCTTGGCCTTTTGGGCATTCTCGCGCGCGCCCTCGCAGGCGTTGCGGCCGAACTCGGCGTCGGCGGCCGCGAGCGCGACCGCCTTCGGCTTGTCCGATTGCGCCATCGCAACCTCGAAGAAACCGCGCGTGAAGGCCGGCTTGGGCGTCGGCCCGGTCGGGATCATGGAGAAATAGCGGTTGTAATTGAAGTGCTCGTTGACGCCGGTGCCGAATAAAGTGACGAACAGCTTGTTCTTCTGCATGGCGATCGGCACCGCGGGCGCGATCTGGGTCGAGGCGTAGCCCGACACGATCAGGTCGACCTTGTCGATGTCGAGGAGCTTGGTGTAGATGCCCGGCACCTGCGCCGGGCTCGACTGGTCGTCGTAATAGACGAGCTTGACCGGGCGGCCGAGGAGGCCGCCCTTGGCGTTGACGTCGTCCTCCCAGATCTTCATGGCGAGCAGCGTCGACTTGCCGTTGGCGGCGAGCGGCCCGGTGAGCGACATCCCGAACCCGATCTTGATCGGTTCGCCGGACTGCGCCGACGCAACCGTGGCGAATGCGAATGCCGCGACGGCGCCGAGCGCGGCTGCAAGGCCGCGTCGCACGAGATTTCCCAGCATGATGGTCTCTCCTCCCTGGTGTGGCGTTTCGTTCCCTAGGACCGGGATTCTCGAGGATCCCGTTTGCTTTCAGCTTCGAACCAAGTGCCGCGCCATCGTCTCGATCGTCCCCTCCCCCGCTTGCGGGGGAGGGCTAGGGAGGGGGCAAGCCACGAGGCTCGGAGTGGGCGGCGTTCCCCCTCCCCAACCCTCCCCCGCAAGCGGGGGAGGGAGCCGTCCCGAGCAAGAGACCACGCCGTCACCCCCACGTCTCTTCGGCGATCTCCACGATCATCCTGAGCTTCGCCCACTGCTCATCCTCGGCCAGAACATTGCCTTCTTCCGTCGAGGCGAAGCCGCATTGCGGGGAGAGCGCCAATTGGTCGAGGGCGACGAAGCGGTTGGCTTCGCCGATGCGGCGCACCACGTCTTCCTTCTTCTCCAGCGTGCCGCTCTTGGAGGTCACCAGCCCGAGCACCACCACCTTGTCGCCCTCGGGCAGGAAGCGCAGCGGCTCGAAGCCGCCGGCGCGCTCCGTATCGTATTCAAGGAAGTAGCCGTCGTAATTGCAGCGACCGAGCAGGTTCTGCGCCACTGGCTCGTAGCCGCCCGAAGAGATCCAGGTGGAGCGGAAATTGCCGCGGCACACATGGGTCGTGATGGTCATGTCGGCGGGCTTGGCTTCGAGCGCCTTGTTGATGGTCGCCGTGTAGGTGTCCTGGAGATGGTCGACATCGAGGCCGCGGTCCCGCGCTTTCTTCAATTCCTCCTGGGAGCACAGATAGGCCCAGGCGGTGTCGTCGAACTGCAGATAGCGGCAGCCGGCGTCGTAGAAGGCCTTGACGGCCTTCTGATAGGCGGCCGCCAGATCATCGAAGATGGCGTCGCGATCCGCATAGGCGTCCCGGGAGACGGCGCCGGGTTCGAGGCGGAAATGCAGCACGCTCGGGCTCGGAATGGTCATCTTAGGCGTGATGCCGGCTCCGCAGATGCTTTTCAGGAACTTGAAGTGTTCGATCATGGGATGATCGGAGAAGCCGATCTTGCCGGTGATCGTGACCGCCTTCGGCTTGGTCTGAACGCCCTGGAACTGGATGCCGTGATCGATCTCGACGATCTCGACGCCGTCGAGCATGCCGTAGAAGTCGAAGTGCCACCAGGCGCGACGGAACTCGCCGTCGGTGGCGAACTTTAGCCCGACCTCCTCCTGCTTCTTGACGATCTTGATGATCTCGCGGTCCTCCACGGCCTTGAGGTCCGCCGCCGAGAGCTGGCCGGCCTCGTGCTTGCTGCGCGCTTCCTTGACCGGTGCCGTGCGCAGGAGCGAGCCGACCATGTCGGCGCGGAACGGCGGCTTGGTGCGGCTGGTGGCCCGTGTGGCGGTGAGCGTGCTCATGGATTACTCCCTTCCCATTATGTGATTTCTTCAGTCCGGCCGCTCACCGGGTTCGGAACATTTCAGTTCCTCACCTTGAGCGGATCCTTGACAGCCTCGTAGGTGGCGAATTCCACATTGTAAAGTTCGCCGTCGACCTTCTCGACACGGCGGACATAGATGTTCTGGACGATGTCGCGGGTGTCGGGGTCGATGGAGATGGGACCGCGCGGGCTTTCCCATTTCATGCCCCGCATGGCGTCGACGAGGGCCTGCCCGTCCGTATTGCCCTTGGTGGCGGCGAGCGCCTTGTAGATCAGCGCCATGCCGTCATAACCGCCCACCCCCATGAAATTGGGCCGCAGGCCGTTGTTGGCGGCCTTGAAGGCGGCGACGAATTTCCTGTTGGTCTCGGACGGATGGGCGGCCGAGTAGTGGTGCGAAGTGGTCAGGCCCAGCGCCACGTCGCCGATGCCGTTGAGGATGTCGTCGTCGGTCATGTCGCCGGTACCGATCAGGCGGATGCCGGACTTGTCGAGGCCGCGTTCGACGAACTGCTTCATGAAGATCGCGCCGACGCCGGCCGGCACGAACACGAACAGGGCATCCGGCTTGGCGTCGCGCACCCGCTGCAGGAACGGCGCAAAATCCGGATTGGCGAGCGGCACCCGAAGTTCCGAGATCACCTCGCCGCCTGACGCCTTGAAGCGGGAGATGAAGGCCTTTTCGATGTCGATGCCGGGGGCGTAGTCGGAGACCAGGGTGACGACCCGCTTGACGCCGTTCCGGGGCGCCCATTCGGCGATCCCCACCGTGATCTGGGTCGTCACCATGCTGGTGCGCACGATGAAGGGCGAGCGCTCGGTGATGATCGAGGTCGCCGCCCCCATGACGACTTGCGGCACCTTGGCCTCGGTGGCGATCGGGGCGGTGGCGAGCGCGAGCGGCGTCAACCCGAAGCCGGCGAGCACCGACACTTTTTCGTTGATCACCAGTTCCTGGGCAATGCGCTTGGTGGCGTCGGCGACGTTGCCGTCGTCCTTGACGATCAACTCGATCTTGCGGCCCGCCACCGTGTCGCCGTGCTCGCGCATGTAGAGGCGGGCGCCCGCCTCGATCTGACGGCCCGTGGAGGTGAACGGACCCGTCAGCGGCAGGATCAGGCCGACCCGGACGGGCTCTTGGGCGCCAGCGTCTTGGGCCCAAACGTCCTGGGTCCGGGCATCCTGGGCCACGAGGGCGCCGAGGACAGCCAAGAGTGCGAGCAGATGCCTGCGCATGATCTCCTCCCGTCATGGTCGTTCGCGGCTTTGGCCGCGACGCCTTTGCGGGCGATTTGAATGCACCGCGAACGGGGCGTCAACGGCCACAACGCACACAACCGCGTGGTTTGACGACGTCCGCATGTTGGGCGGCAGCCCCGCCGACAGGCGGCCGGCGGGGGGCTCAATGGGCGGCGGCACGGCGCGGCCGGGCGTCGGTGACACCGAGATAGGACTCCAGGACACCGCGATCGGCCTTCAGCGCCGCGCTGTCGGCTTCATGCACGATCACACCCCGCTCCAGGATCATGGCGCGATCGGTGACGCCGAGTGTTTTTTGGGCATTCTGTTCCACCAGGATGGCGGACAGGCCCTCGTCGACGATGATGCGCTTGAGGGCCGCCAGGAGTTCGTCGACGATGATGGGGGCAAGCCCCTCCAGGGGCTCGTCAAGGAGAAGGAGGCGCGGATTGAGCACCAGGGCGCGGCCGACCGCCAGCATCTGCTGCTCGCCGCCGGAGAGCTGGTTGCCCATGTTGCCGCGCCGTTCGGCGAGGCGGGGAAAGAGTTGGTAGACCCGCGCCGGCGTCCATGCGCCCGGCCGCGAGACCGCGGTCAGGTTCTCGTCGACGGTGAGCGACTTGAAGATGTTGCGCTCCTGCGGCACCCAGCCGACGCCGGCATGGGCCCGCTGGTCGGGCCGCATTCTGGTGATGTCGCGGCCGGCGAGCTTGATGGTGCCGCCGAAGCGGTGGGTGACGCCGACGATGGAGTTGATCAAGGTCGTCTTGCCCATGCCGTTGCGGCCCAGAAGAGCGAGCGAGCGTCCCTCGGCGAGGGAAAACGACAGGTCGGCGAGGACCACAGCCTCACCATAACCGGCCGAGAGGCGTTCGATGCTCAGCAGGTCAGCCATCGAAGGCCTCGCCCAGATAGACCGCCTTGACGCGCGGATCGCGCGCCACCTCGTCGGGCCGGCCTTCGACGAACAGGGCGCCGTTGACCAGGACCGAAATGCGGTCCGCAAACGAGAACACGATGTCCATGTCGTGTTCGATCAGGAGCACGGTGACGTCCTTGGGCAGCGCCTCGATGGTGGCGAGGATTTCGTGGCGCTCGGATTCCGGCACCCCGGCGGCAGGCTCGTCGAGCAGGAGGACGCGCGGCCGGCACGCGAAGGCGAGCGCGATTTCGAGCAGGCGCTGCTTGCCGTAGGGCAGCACGGCGGTGCGCTCGTTCATGACGTCGGCGAGATGGAAGCGGTCGATGAGGTCGGCGGTGCGCTCGATCACCTCCGGCCGGGAGCCGACGATGCGCCACCAGTCGGTGCCGTGGCCCTGCTGTTCGGAAATGGCGAGGCCGAGGGTCTCGACCGGCGTCAGGTCGGCGAAGAGCTGGTTGATCTGGAACGTGCGGGTGATGCCGAGGCGAACGCGCGCATGGGAAGCGAGCCGGGTGATGTCCTCTCCGTCCAGCCTGATCGTCCCCGAAGTGGGCCGCAGCACGCCGGTGAGAAGATTGATCAGCGTCGTCTTGCCGGCGCCGTTGGGGCCGATCAGGGCGTGGCGGGCCCCCTTCTCCACCGACAGCGTGACATCGTGGGAGGCGATGATGCCGCCGAAGCGCTTTTCCAGATTGACGGTTTCGAGGACCGGCGCCATGGCGTTCAAGCCCTCTTCCCGGCCGACGCGCCGCCGAACAGCCGCGCCGGCCGAAATCGTCCGATCCACTCGGCAACGCGACGTGCCGGCAAGAACCAGCGACCGATGCGGTCGCGGCCGATGAGCACGATCGCGACCAGCACGGCGCCGACCCAGAACTGCCAGTACTGGGGCGTCAGGTTGGCGAGCCAGTCCTGCATGAACTTGAAGATGACGGCGCCGATGAGCCCGCCATAGAGATAGCCGGCGCCGCCGATGATCAGCACCAGGAGCACGTCGGCGGAGCGATCGAACGAGAGGACGTCCAGCGACGTGAAGGCGGTGGTCTGGGTCAACAGCGCGCCGGCGATGCCGGCATAGCCGGCCGCGAGGCTGTAGACCGCGACGAGCCGGCGGTCGACCGAGATGCCGATGGCGGCGGCGCGCAACGGATTGCCCTTGACGGCGAGGAGCGACAGGCCGAACGGCGAGTTCATGATGCGCCGCGCGACGACGAACAGGACGAACAGGACCACGAGGCTGTAGACGAAGCCGGTGCGGCCAAACATGTCGAAACGGTAGAGGCCGAGCACCGGCTGCATGGTGATGCCCTGCAGGCCATCGGCGCCGCCGGTCAATTCGCTCCACTTGTTGGCGATCTCGCGCAACACCAGCGAGATGCCGAGCGTCACCATCAGCCGGGTGAGGTCGGAGCCGCGCAGCACCAGGAAACTGGTGGCAAACCCCAGGAGCGTGGAGGCGCCGCCGGCGGCGAGGAGCGCCAGCACCGGTTCCTTGATGATCCCGTGGCTGGCGAGAAGGCCGGCCGCATAGGCGCCGAAGCCGAAAAAGGCGGCGTGGCCGAGCGAAATGATGCCCGCATAGCCGAGGATCATGTCGAGGGAGAGCGCGAACAAAGCCCAGATCACGATCTCGGTCATGATCAGGTACTTGTTGGGGAAGACGAAATAGGCCGCTGCGGCGGCGAGCCAGAATCCGATCTCCAGCACCGTCCAGCGCGCCCGGCGGGCGAGGACTTCGGGAAGCTCGGCGGCGAGCGGGCGCAGGGACGGCACGATCAAGCCTCCGACCGCTCTTCGAGGACGACGGATGCCACCCCACCGTTCCCTCCGCCCTTACGGGGCAGAGCCATTGTATACGGCACGGCGCCTCTTCTCCCTCTCCCCCTTGGGGAGAGGGCTGGGGTGAGGGGGTAACAGAGCGAGTTGAGTGCGCAGCGTTGATGCCGAATCGGAACAGGATGGAACGTCCTCGTACGCGACCGCGATGCCGGAACCCCCTCACCCCGGCCCTCTCCCCTCCGGGGAGAGGGAGTAGGCTGCGGCAGACGAGCGAGCGCAAGTGTGAATTTCATCGCAACTTTTCTCGCGCTAGCGTGCCGTGACGCGGCCGAACAGGCCTTGCGGCCGCCAGATCAGCACCGCAATCATGATCGTGTAGATGATGAAGGCGCCGGCCCGGGGCATGTAGTACTTGCCGGCGACGTCGCCGATCCCCAACAGGATCGAGGCGAGGAACGGCCCGGTGATGGACGAGGTGCCGCCGACCGTTACGACGATCAAGAAGTAGATCATGTATTTGAGCGGGAAGATCGGGTCGAGGCCGAGGATCTCGGCGCCGAGCGCGCCCCCCAGTCCGGCGAGGCCGGAGCCGAACGCGAAGGTGAACCCGAACACCGCCCCCACATTGATGCCGAGCCCGCGCGCGACGCGCTGGTCGTCGACCGAGGCGCGCAGCCGGCTGCCGAAGCGCGTGCGCGACAGGATGAATTGCAGCGCGACGGTGAGGAACCCGCAGACCGCGATGATCAGGAGCCGGTAGCGGCCGATGCCGACGCCGAAGACGTCGATCTGCCCCTGCAGGAAGCCGGGAATCTGGATGAACTGCTGCGAGGAGCCCATCACGTAGTCGACCGCCGCGACCGACATGAAGACGAGGCCGATGGTGAACAGGACCTGGTCGAGATGGCTCTTCTCGTAGACGTGAACGTAGAGGGTGCGCTCCAAGAGGCCGCCGATCGCCGCGGTGAACAGGAAGGCGAGCGGCAGGCCGAGCAGGAACGGCACGCCCAGACGATTGACGAGAACCACCGTGATGTAGCCGCCCGCCATCGCGAAGGCGCCATGGGCGAGATTGACGAAGTTCATCAACCCGAGCGTCACCGCCAGCCCGGCTGCGAGCACGAACAGCAGCATTCCGTAGGCGATGCCATCGAAGAGGATTGTCAGCATGCTGGGGTTCACGGCGCCCGGGCGCCCGGCTCCTCGATTGGGGTAGGCAGAGCTTCGCCACGTGGTCCCCTCCCCCGCTTGCGGGGGAGGGACAGGGAGGGGGCCGCCGCATGTACCGCACTTGGGGCCTACCCCCTCCCCAACCCTCCCCCGCAAGCGGGGGAGGGAGCAGGCCGCGTGCGGGGGCGGCGCAATCAACACGCCAATCCGCGCACGGACCTTCCCGTCACTTCTTCGCCGCCTTGACGGGGTCCTTCACCGCCTCGAAGGTGGCGAATTCGACGTTGTAGAGTTCGCCGTTCTTCTTCTCGACCTTGCGGATGTAGATGTTCTGGATGATGTCGCGGGTGTCCGCATCGATCTGGATCGGCCCGCGCGGGCTCTCCCACTTCATCCCCTTCATGGCGGCGATCAGCTTGTCGCCATTGGTGTCGCCTTTGGTCTTCTTGAGCGCCTCGTAGATCAGGTGCATGCCGTCATAGCCGCCGACCGCCATGAAGTTGGGCCGCAGGCCGTTATTGGCCTTCTTGAACGCTTCCACGAACGCCTTGTTCTTGGCCGAGTCGTGGTCGGTCGAATACATGTGCGCCGTCACGGTACCGATGACGGCGTCGCCCATGCCGTTCAGGAGATCGTCGTCGGTGACGTCGCCCGGGCCGATGATCCTGACGCCGGCCTTGTCGAGGCCGCGCTCGACGAACTGCTTGACGAAGACGGCGCCCTGGCCGGACGGCACGAAGACGAACACCGCATCCGGCTTCTGGTCGCCGGCGCGCTGCAGGAACGGCGCGAAGTCCGGATTGGCGAGCGGGAAGCGGATCGCCTCGACGATCTGGCCGCCCTTCTCCTTGAAACGGTCCACGAACGCCTTCTCGGCATCGACCCCCGGCGCATAGTCGGAGACCATCGTGACCACCTTCTTGATGCCGTTCTGGGCCGCCCAGTCGGCGATGATGACCGACGACTGCGGCAGGGTGAACGAGGTGCGGGCGAAATAGGGCGAACGCTCGGTGATGATCGAGGTGCCGGCCGCCGTCACGATGGCGGGCACCTTGGCCTCGGTGGCGAGAGGGGCGACGGAGAGTGCCGCCGGCGTAACGCCGAAGCCGGCGATGAAGGAGACCTTGTCGTTGACGATGAGTTCCTGGGCGAGTCGCTTAGTATTGTCCGGAACGGCACCGTCGTCCTTGACGATCAGCTCGATCTTCTTGCCCGCGACGGTATCGCCGTTCTGCGCCATATAGAGGCGGGCGGCGGCGGAAATCTGCTTGCCGGTCGATTGTTGCTGCCCGGTCATGGGCAGGATGAAGCCGATCTTGACGGTCGACTGCGCGTGGGCGGCGCCGATCGTGAGCGCACCGACGGCGATCGCCGCCAAGACCTTGCTGGTCGCGTGTTTCCACATGGGTTTCGTCCTCCATTGATTTTTATGGACTGAAGTGTGGCGGAAGATCGCGGGGCTTTCGCCCGCTTGGCTTCCCATTTTTTGTGTCCGCCCGTTCCGTACCGTGTCTTCCCAAGCGAGAAAAGATCAAAACGCGCCCCGCCGCGGCCATCGGACGAAAGTCGGGCCGATAATCGCCCGCGCCTCGGCGCGGCTTCCCATGCCTGCAGCGGCCGGATGGCTCCACTCGCGGCGACCACGGAATGGGGTCACACCTCGAAGAACACCGTCTCGCGCTCGCCCTGCATGCGGATGTCGAACGTGTAGACCACATGCCCGTCCTCGACGCGCCGCGACGCGATCAGGGTGTCGCGGCGATCGGCGGGCACCAGGGCCAGCACGGGATCGGTCGCATTGCCGGCCTCGTCGGCGAAATAGATGCGCGTGTAGCTCTGCCGGAGCATGCCGCGACCGAACACCGCGACGACGATGTGCGGCGCCTGGGTGTCGCCGTCGGGGCCGGGCACCGCTCCGGGCTTGATGGTCTCGAACCGATAGGCGCCGGCCTGGTCGGTGCCGACGCGGCCGAACCCCACGAACGAGGCATTGGTGGGCGAGCCCCCGCCATCGGCCGGCGAGGCGTATTGACCGCGGGCATCCGCCTGCCAGATCTCCAGCATGCAGTCGGTGATGGGCGCGCCATCGCCGTCGAACACGCGGCCTTCGATGCGGATGTGCTCGCCGGAACTGGCGGCCGCCACCAGGTTGTTGGTGAACGTATCCTTCCAGGCGTATCTGCCGGTCGGGGTCAGCCCATAGGCGAAGTAGGGGCCGACGGTCTGGGAGGGGGTGATGCCGGACATGCTTCACTTCTCCATGGGGGTCTGGTTGCGGCCGCGCAACACGATGTCGAACCGATAGGCGAGCGCCCATTCCGGAACGGTGTGGTCGAGGTCGAACGCGGAGATCATGCGGTTGCGCGCCGCCTCGTCGGTGACCGAATTGAAGATCGGGTCGAAGGGAAACAGCGGGTCGCCGGGAAAATACATCTGGGTGACGAGGCGGCTCACGAACGCATGGCCGAACACCGAGAAATGAATATGGGCCGGCCGCCAGGCATTGTGGTGGTTGCCCCACGGATAGGCGCCCGGCTTGATGGTGACGAACCGGTAGTAGCCGTTGTGGTCCGTCACCGCCCGGCCCGCGCCGGTGAAATTGGGATCGATCGGTGCCGGGTGCTGGTCGACCACATGGATGTAGCGGCCGCACGCATTGGCCTGCCAGATCTCCACCAGGCTGTTGGCGACCGGACGGCCGTCCTCGTCGAGGACGCGGCCGTGGACGATGATGCGCTCGCCGATCGGGTCGCCCTTGCCGTGGCCGGTGAGGTCGTTGTCCCCCGGCGCGATGCCGTCGTGGCCATAGACCGGGCCGGTCAGTTCGGACAACGTGTGCCGCATGATGATCAGCGGCTTGGTCGGCCCCCGCTTGGGGGTGGAGCGATAGCCGGGCGATAGCCGCGGCGGAAAGGCGCTCAAACTTTCAACAGGATAAATCCGTGTCATGGCGGCGTTTCCTCGAATGTTTTGTTTTCTCTCGCATAGGGGTCCGGCGATGGGCGGTCAACATCCATCAAGACGAATTGACGCAGATGCGCGCACGCTCACGTCCTGATCCCCCGTGCGTCGCGCCGGGAAGGGATGCTCGCCGATCATTGCAGCGCCGGTACGCGGTTGTGATATCGGCTGATCGCTTCCTTCGTGCCCCGGACGCGGACTGACCACCCGAACTCAGTATGATATGGATCCGGCCGAAAACCCTCACCGCCCCAAAAGCCCTCGCCGCTATGTCACGCGGCGGGCCAGGAGACCATTCCACATGCTGGTGAATACGCGCACGGTGCGGATCGAATGGGGTGACTGCGACCCGGCCGGCATCGTCTACTATCCGCGTTATTTCGAGATGTTCGACACCTCGACCGCCTATCTGTTCGAGCGTGCCCTGGGCATGACCAAGCGCCAGTATCTGGCCGCCTTCGATTTCATCGGCTTTCCCATGGTGGATACGCGCGCCCGCTTCTCCTTTCCGACCCGCTATGGCGACGACGTCGTCATCGAGACCACGGTTAAGGAGTTCAGGCGCTCGAGCTTCGACGTCCACCACCGGCTCCTGAAGGACGGCGCAATGGCGGTCGAGGCGTTCGAGACCCGCGTGTGGTCGGCGCGCGACCCCTCCGACCCGGACAAGATCAAGTCGCGACCGATTCCCGAACAGGTGATCGCCAGACTGTCCGCGGGTGGGCGGGAGGCGTAGTCCCGCCGGCCGAGCGGCTATTTCGCCACTCCGGAGACGCGCATCACCTGGCGGTATCCCGCCCGGATGGCGATGATATGCGAAGCCAGAATGGCTTCCGCCTGGGATGGCTCTCCCTTCGCCAGGGCGTCGATGATTTCGCGGTGCTCGTCGAGCGTACGGGTGCGGGTCGCCTGCGGGTGCAGCAGAAGGGACCGGATGGCGCTCATGCGCCCGGAAATCAGTCCATAAGCCTCGGCCAGGAACTGGTTGCCGCAATGGACGAAGAAGGCGTTGTGATAGTCGGAATCCGCCCGCGTCGACGCCCGATCATCACCGCCGGCGATCGCCGCCTCCATGCGGGCTTGCGCCTCGGTCATCTCTCGCACCAGGGTGTCACGGCTGCGCGAACAGGAAAGCCACATCGCCCGCGTCTCGGTCCAGATGCGAAACGCGCATAGCTCGGCGACATCCTCTTCGGTCGGCTGAAAGACGAAGCTTCCGCGCTGGGGCTGGATGGTGATCAACCCCTGCAGCTGCAGGGACGTCAGCGCCTCCCGCACTGGCGTTCGGCTGACCCCGAGCGTCGCCGCCAAACGATCTTCCGACAACGCTTCGCCAAGCTGCAGCTCACCGCAAATGATGGCTTCGCGGATCTTCTCGGCGGCCAGGACCGCGAGCGAGGGGCCTCGATTGGTATTCAATGACTGCATCACGGGCGCACCGGCTGATTCCTGTCGGATCATTACATAGGACTGCACGCCACTCCACCCCGGCGGCTCAAACCGCAGACTACATGAAGTCTTTTTTGTATACAACATATACAGTACTAATTCTGTTTTTACTTCTTGTTGTTCTGTTATTCAACGAAACACAACCATTTTTACCCATTTTCATCACAGGGCCGGTTGCGTGCTGACATACGGTATGGTAGTTGCGGCCCGCTTGGTCGAACTGACACCCCCGAATGTCTTGCCCGACGTCCCATGCGGCCGATCGGCAGCCCGCGGTCCTGAGGGGATCAGATGCAACGAATCATCGACGCCTTCTTCAAAGCCCTGAAGGTCATCATCGTCGTGCTCCTGGTGTGCATGGTGGTGCTGGTCTTCGGCAATGTGGTCCTGCGCTACTTGTTCAATTCCGGCATCACGGTGTCGGAAGAACTGGCCCGCTGGTTCTTCGTCTGGCTGGTGTTTCTCGGCGCCGTCGTCGGCCAGCACGAGCGCGCCCATCTCGCCGTCACCATGGGGATCATGCCGCTGCCGCCGTTCGCGCGGCGGGTCATCTTCTTCTTCATGACGCTGCTGATGATCGTCTGCGCGGCGCTCGTCGCGCACGGCAGCTGGGTGCAGATGCTGATCAATTGGGAAGTGTGGTCGCCGGCCGCCGGGCTGTCGATGGCGATCTTCTACGGTGCCGGTTTGGCCGTCGGCGTTTTGTCCCTTCCGCTTCTGCTGTGGGACCTCAGGCTCGCGTTCGATCCCACCGTCGACGAGCTGACGCTGTTCTCGCTGCGCGGCTCCGAAGACGACGAACTGAAGTAGGGACGAGGAGAGCCGACGATGACCGTCACCGTATTTGCCGTATCGCTCCTGGCCGCAATGGCGATCGGCATGCCGATCGCCTGGTCCCTCCTGTTCTGCGGCCTCTGCCTGATGTGGCAGATCGACATGTTCGATTCGCAGATCATGGCCGCCAACCTGCTCGGCGGCGCCGACAACTTCCCGCTCATGGCGGTGCCGTTCTTCATGCTGGCCGGCGTCATCATGACCGAGGGGGGCATCGCCAAGCGCATCATCGTCATCGCCCTGTCGCTCCTCGGCCACAAGCGCGGCGGCCTCGGTTACGTCGTCATCCTGGCCGGCTGCATCATCGGTGCCCTGTCGGGGTCGGCGGCAGCCGACGCGGCGGCGTTGTCCTCGCTCCTGATGCCGATGATGATCGCGGCCGGCTACGACAGAATCAAGTCGGCGTCGCTGATCGCCTCATCGGCGGTCGTCGCCGCCGTCCTGCCGCCCTCGATCGGACTGATCATCTACGGCGTCACCGGCGGCGTTTCGATCGTCAAGCTGTTCATGGCCGGCATCGTGCCGGGCGCCATGGTCGCGCTCAGCCTGGCGGTCGCCTGGTGGTGGGTGATCCGCAACGACGACCTGCCGGCACAGCCCGAAATGCCCTTCAAGGAGAAGATGAAGGCAGTGCGCGAAGGCATCTGGGCGCTGATGCTGCCGTTCATCATCCTGTTCGGGCTGCGCTTCGGCATCTTCACGCCGACCGAGGCGGCGGTCGTGGTCGCGGTCTACTGCCTGTTCGTCGCCGTCGTGATCTATCGCGAGCTGCCGCTCAACCGGCTCTATGCCGTGTTCGAGAAGGCCGCCATGACCACCGCGATCGTCATGTTCCTGGTCGCCGCGACACTGGTGTCATCCTGGCTCATCATCGTCGCCGAGATCGGCGACCAGATCGTCGCCCTGCTGGCACCGGTGATCCATTATCCGATGCTGCTGATGTTCGCCCTGATGGTGCTCGTGGTCGTCATCGGCACCGCCCTCGACATGACGCCGACCATCCTGCTGCTGACGCCGATGCTGATGCCCATCCTGAAGGAGGCGGGCATCGATCCGGTGCATTTCGGCGTCGTGTTCATGGTCAACAACGCCATCGGGCTGATCACTCCACCGGTCGGCACCGTGCTCAACGTCACCTGCGGGGTCACCGGCGTGAAGATGGACGACATCATCAAGGGGGTTCTGCCCTTCATGTTCGCCCAGCTCGTCGTCCTCTTCCTGCTCGTGTTCGTACCCCAGATCGTCACCGTTCCGGCGGCGTTCTTCTCGCGCTGAGGGCGGCCCGAGCGGACGACATAAAGGCGCTGCGGCCGTCCGCCTGCCGCAGCGGCGGAGACCCGCCAAGGACAGCATCGATGAACAGACTGTACTCTCTCGGACACCTGACAGCGCTCTCCTGCCCGCCTCCCGAGCTCGTGAGGATCGCCGCCGCCGCCGGCTACGACTTCGTTAGCCCGCGCATCATTCCGTTCGGCGAACCGTCCTACGACCTCGCCAAAGACAAGGCGATGCTGCGTGCCACCAAGTCGGCTCTGGCCGACACCGGCCTGTCGGTGCTGGACGTCGAACTGGCGCGCATCCTGCCGGATCTCGATCCCGAGACTTATGTGCCGGCGTTCGAAGCCGCCGCCGAGCTGGGCGCCAAATACATGACCTCCAGCATCTGGACGCCCGACGCCGGCTTCGCCGCCGCCACCCTGGCGCGGATGTGCGAACTCGCCACGTCGTGCGGGCTGGCCATCTGCATCGAATACCTGCCCTTTGTTCCCATCGCGGCGTTCACCGACCAACTCGACATCATCCGCAAGGCTGACCGCAGCAATTGCGGCCTGCTGGTCGACGCCATGTTCACCGGCCCGAACGGGATTGATTTCGCCGACCTGGCGACGCTGCCCGCAAACCTCATTCACTACGTGCAGCTGTGTGACGGCCCCAAGCAGCTGCCGCCGCTCGGAACGCCGTCGATGTTCGAGGTCGTGCGCGGCGGCCGCCTTTACCTGGGCGAAGGCGAAATCGACCTCCCCGGCCTGCTGGCGCGGCTGCCGCCGGTGCCGTGCTCGCTGGAAGTCCCGCATGCCGGCCGCATCGCCGAACTCGGCGCCCTCGAGCACGCCCGCCGCAGCCTCGCGGCCGCCCGCCGCTTCGCCGCCGCCCATCCCGAGCTCTGACACCATGGTGGGCCACGACGCCCCATGACAGCCGATTTCGACAAGACAGGACATGAAGATGAGTAGTATCAAGGGTCAAACCGCCATCGTGACCGGCGCAGCGCGCGGCATCGGCCTCGGAATCGCCCGGCGGCTGGCCCACGAAGGCGTTCGCGTCATTCTCTGGGATCTCGACTTCGCGGCTTTCGATTCCGAGGCCGCGGGCTTCAAACCCCTGGCGACGCAGGTCGTCGACGTCTCCGACGGTGCCGCCGTCGAGAAGGCGTTCGCACAGTCGCTGGCGACGGCCGGATCAATCGAAATCCTGGTCAACAATGCCGGCATCAACGGTCCGGTCGTCCCGGCCTGGGAATACCCTTACGAGGATTGGCAGCGCGTCATCGCGATCGACCTCAACGGCACCTTCCATTGCTGCCGGGCGGCCGTGCCGCACATGCGCGAGCGCGGCTATGGCCGCATCGTCAACATCGCCTCGATCGCCGGCAAGGAAGGGGTCCAGTTCATCTCCGGCTATTCGGCCGCGAAAGCCGGCGTGATCGCCTTCACCAAGGCACTCGCCAAGGAACTGGCCGCCGACGGCGTGATCGCCAACTGCATCGCACCCGCCATGGTCGAGACCGAGCTCATGCGCGAGATGACGCCGGAGCACATCAAGGCCAGCAAGGCCAAGATCCCGATGGGACGCCTCCTTCAGATCCCCGAAGTCGGCGCCATGGTGGCGTGGGCGGCAAGCCCCGAATGCAGCTTCACCACCGGCTTCGTCTTCGACCTCACCGGCGGCCGGGCGACCTATTGAACACGGCGACCGCGCCGAGCGTCCATGCGAAGCGCGGCGCCTGCCTCGGCGACACCGCAACCACGTGCCGCCGAACCATCGTGACCGGTTGCCCCGCACCGGCTCTTGCGGGCACATGAGAGAGGAATGACGATGACATTGCGGATGACACGTCTGGGCGTACTGGCGATGAGCTTGTTCGTCGCCGCAACGAGCGTCCAGGCTCAGGAATTCAAGAACCGCACGGTTCGAATCAACTTCCAGAACACCTCCGACCACCCGGTCGGTCTGGGTCTGCAGCGCTTCGCAGACATCGTCAAGGCGAAGACCAACGGCAAGATCAACGTCCGCCTGTTCTCCGCCGGACAGCTCGGCGGCGACATGACGACGGTGTCCGCGCTCCAGGGCGGCACGATCGACATGACCGTGCTCAACACCGGCGTGCTCGCGCCGGTCGAGAAGAACACGGCGATCTTCGACTTTCCCTATCTGTTCAACAATGAAGCGGAAGCCGATGCGGTCGTCGATGGCCCGGCGGGCAAGAAGATCCACGACATGCTGGTCGCCAAGAACCTGATCGGCCTGGCCTATTTCGAAAACAGCTTCCGCCAGACGACCAATACGCGCCGGCCGATCACCAAGCTCGAGGACTTCGCCGGCCTCAAGCTGCGGATTCTGCAGCTTCCGCTGTTCATCGACGTGTTCCGCGAGCTCGGCGTCAACCCGCTGCCGCTGCCGTTCCCCGAACTCTACACCGCGCTGGAGCAGAAGGTCGTCGACGGCCAGGAGAATCCGCCGAACACGATCTACTATTCCAAGATCCACGAAGTTCAGAAGTATCTGTCCCTGACCAACCACGTCTTCAATCCGCAATCACTGCTGATCAGCAAGAAGACCTGGGACGCGATGTCGCCGGCCGAGAAGGACGTGATCTCGCAGGCCGCCAAGGAGGCCGCGATCTATGAGCGGAAGGAATCGCGGGAACAGACCAAGAAATCGATCGACCTGATCCGCCAGGCGGGCGTCGCCGTCAACGAGATCCCCCCGGCCGAGATCGAGCGCATCCGCCAGAAGGTCAAGCCGGTCGTGGACAAGTATTCCAAGGAGATCGATCCCGAACTGGTGAAGCTCGTCGACGACTCCCTAGCCAAGGTCCGCGGCAAGTAAGGCCGCCCGGGTCCGTCTCCGGGCGCGACTGCGGCGCCGCGCGCGCTGCACGTTGCCGATGACGAAACAGTCCCCCAGCGGAGCGCTCCGCTGGGGGACTTTTTTTGCGGCATCACGAGGTGGCACCGCCATCCCGGGACGGCCGCGTACACAGTCGTTTCCACACCATCTCCGTGCAACGGACGATTCCGCCATTTCCTTCGCGATCGTTTCGCACTAGCGTCGCGCCGCCATGGAGACCGCCTGCCCCCCCGATCCCGAATCCGCCCCAGCCGCCGAACCGGCCGCGGGCGCCCGCCCGCGCGAGGACAACGGCCGCGTCACGCCGATGATGGAACAGTATGTGGAGATCAAGTCCGCCAATCCGGACTGCCTCCTGTTCTACCGCATGGGCGACTTCTACGAGATGTTCTTCCAGGACGCCGAGATTGCCAGCCGGGCGCTCGGCATCGTGCTCACCAAGCGCGGCAAGCACCAGGGCGCCGACATCCCCATGTGCGGGGTGCCGATCGAACGCGCCGACGAATACCTGCACCGCCTGATCGCGCTCGGCCACCGGGTCGCGGTGTGCGAGCAGATGGAAGATCCCGCCGAGGCGCGAAAGCGCGGCGGCAAGAGCGTGGTCAAGCGCGACGTGATCCGTCTCGTCACGCCCGGCACGCTCACCGAGGACACGCTGCTCGACGCCTCGCGCAATAATTACCTGATGGCAATCGTGCGCGAGCGCGCCTCCGCGGCCGGCGATGATGGCCGCTTCGCCCTCGCCTTCCTCGATATTTCCACCGGCGAGTTCCGCATCAAGGAATGCGACCGCATTTCGCTACCGGCCGAGATCGCCCGCATCGAGCCCGGCGAAATCATCGTCTCCGACGCCCTCTACGGCGATCCGGACCTCGCCGGGATGCTGCGTGAACTCCCGGTGATGCCGCTCGGCCGCGACGTCTTCGACGGCGCGACCGCCGAGCGGCGGCTCGCCGCCTACTTCGCCGTCATGACCACCGACGCCTTCGGGGCGATGTCGCGGCTCGAACTCGCGGCCGCCGCCGCCTGCATCACCTATGTGGAACGCACCCAGATCGGCAAGCGGCCGCCGCTGTCGCCGCCGAGCCGCGAGGCCGCCGGCGCGGTCCTGACCATCGACGCGGCGACGCGGGCCAATCTCGAACTCATGCGCACGCTTTCCGGCGAACGCCGCGGTTCGCTGATGGCAGCCATCGACCGCACCGTGTCGGTGTCGGGCGCCCGTCTCCTCGCCCAGCGCCTGGCGGCGCCACTCACCGATCCGGCCGCGATCACGCAACGGCTCGATGCCGTCCAGGGCTTCGTCGACGATTCCGCCCTGCGGGCCGAGACGCGCAGCCGGCTCGCGGCGGCGCCTGATCTCGCCCGCTCCCTCGCCCGCCTCGTGGTCGGTCGCGGCGGCCCGCGCGACCTCGCCGCCATCCGTGACGGCCTCCTCGCCGCCGCCGATCTCGCGCGCCTGCTCGACGCCCTGGCGGTCCCCGCCGAGGAGATCGGGAAAGCCGCCGCGGCGCTGCGCCGTCCCGATCCCTCGCTCGCCGCCGTGCTCGCCGCCGCACTTGCCGACGAGCTGCCGTTCCTCAAGCGCGACGGCGGATTCGTGACGGCAGGCTACGCGGGCGCCCTCGACGAGGCGCGGGCGCTGCGCGACGAATCCCGCCGCGTCGTCGCCGCCCTGCAGGCGCGCTACGCCGACGAGACCGGCATCAAGACGCTCAAGATCAAGCACAACAACGTGCTCGGCTATTTCATCGAGGTGCCGGCCCAGCACGGCGAACGGCTGATGCGGGAGGAGACCGCGACCTTCATCCACCGCCAGACCATGGCAGGCCAGATACGCTTCACCACGACCGAACTTGCCGAGCTCGAAGCCAAGATCGCCAATGCGGCCGAGCGGGCGCTGGCGCTCGAACTCGCGGTGTTCGACGACCTGTCGGAGCGCGTGGTCGCCGACGCCGAGGCCGTCAAGGCGGCGGCCGCCGCGCTCGCCACCATCGACGTCGCGGCGTCCCTCGCCCATCTCGCCGTCGAGCGCGACTATGCCCGGCCCGAGGTCGATTCAAGCCTTGCCTTCGTGATCGAAGGCGGCCGTCATCCGGTCGTCGAGCAGGCGCTCGCCCGCGACGGCGGCCCGTTCGTCGCCAATGACTGCGACCTCTCCGCGCCCGATGGCGGCGGCGGACGCATCTACGTGGTCACCGGCCCCAACATGGCGGGCAAGTCCACTTATCTGCGCCAGAACGCGCTCATCGCCGTGATGGCGCAGATGGGTTCGTTCGTACCGGCGAAACGCGCCCATATGGGCGTCGTCGACCGGCTGTTCTCCCGCGTCGGCGCCGCCGACGACCTCGCCCGCGGGCGCTCCACCTTCATGGTCGAGATGGTGGAGACGGCGGCGATCCTCAACCAGGCGGGACCGCACTCGCTCGTGATCCTCGACGAGATCGGCCGCGGCACCGCGACCTTCGACGGCCTGTCCATCGCCTGGGCGACGGTCGAGCACCTGCACGAGATCAACCGCTGCCGGGCCCTGTTCGCGACGCATTTCCACGAGCTCACGGCGCTCGCCGCCAAGCTCGACCGCCTGTTCAATGCGACCGTGCGGGTGCGTGAATGGCACGGTGACGTGGTCTTTCTGCACGAAGTGGTTTCGGGCGCCGCCGACCGCTCCTACGGCATCCAGGTGGCCAAGCTCGCCGGCCTGCCTCACGCCGTGATCGAGCGCGCCAAGGTGGTGCTCGCCGAGCTCGAAGCCGACGACCGCACCTCGCCGGCGCGGCGCATGGTCGACGACCTGCCGCTGTTCGCCGCCGCCATCCGGCCGGCGGCGCCGGTGCGCGACGAAGCCGCCGAGGCGCTCGCCGCCGCGCTCGCGGCACTCAACCCGGACGAGATGTCGCCGCGTCAGGCGCTGGACGCGCTCTACGCGCTCAAGGCCAAGGCGAAGGGTCCGCTCAAGCCGTGAAGGCGCGCCGGCGGTGATCCCGTCGGCGAGTCTCCCGAGTTCCTCTCCGCGCTGTCGACCGCCGTCGAGGTGATCGTTGATCAGGTGGCGATTCCGTCACCGCGGAACGCACCGCACAACATGACGCGCCCTAGGAATGGACCAGCCAGGACACCCCGCTGGCGGCGCCATTGACCGCGATGGCGAGGCAGAGGCCGGCGGCGATCCCGAGCGATTCGACGCTCAGATGCAAGGTCAGGCAGAACAACCCGAAGCCGACCATCCCGATCACGCTGTTGGCGAGGACCGCGGCTGCCGCCCGTCCGCCCATGCGCGGTTGCAGGATCAGCATCAGGCTGAACAACACGATCGGAAACGCGGCGATGACGCCGGTCAGCATCGGCCCGACATGCGAGCTCAGCGTGATGACGGCCGCGATCAGGATCGCCACCAGGCCGGCACGCAGGGGAACGTCGTACCAGCGTCGAACGACGACCGGGCGCTCGGCGAGTTGGTAACGACGACCGATCAGGAGACAAGCGCCGACCACGACGATATTGAGCACAATGGCGCCTCCCGTCGTCCAGTTGTACCGGAACAGAACGGCGGCGATCGCGAACCAAATCGCGAACGCGATGCCGACGCTGGTTGCGACGCGGTGGCGTTGGGCGAGCGCCGCATAGACCACCGCGAAGACGCAGATTGGCGCCGTGCACACCAGACCTCCGAGCGCCGCCTGCGAGATGAAGGCGAGGTCGTGGTCGATGGCGAGAAACACGTAAGCCGGGCCGGACGTGACCGGCAGAACCGAGACCAGACCGCCCACCAGCGGACCGGCGCGCTCGGCCGTGATAGTGGCGCCGACGAAGAACAGCGCCGTGACGGCCATCTTGACCGCAATGGACAGTGAGTAAGCCAACTCGGCAGACACGACGCGAATCACCCGGACGGACGGCCCCGGCAGCTGCCGATGCCGCGGCGACCTTACTCATGGGAAGGCTGCGCAGCTATGCGGATTTGTGCGCAGGTCTTTTCGAGTAAATTCGCGCCGTGCCGTTTCTGCTCAATTGTTTCTACTCGCGCGGCCGGGCGTCCATCTCCTGCCGGTGTCAACCGCGGCCGAGTTCAACCGTCACCGGCGGGCCGTTGCGGATGGTTTGGTAGACGACGCAATAGCGCTCGGTGAGCTTCAAGAGCTGATCGAGCTTCTCCTGCGGGGCGTCGGTATCGACCGCGAAGGCGAGGCGGATGCGCGCGAATCCCACCGGTGCGTCCTTGGCAACGCCGAGCGTGCCGCGGAAATCGAGATCGCCTTCCGCCGTGACGGTGCCGGACTTCAACGGGATGTCGAGGGCGGTCGCGACCGCCTTCAGGGTGACGCCCGCGCAGGCGACCAGCGCTTCCAGGAGCATGTCGCCGGAGCACAGTTCGAGGCCGGAACCGCCCGTCGCCGGGTGCAATCCCGCCACCGCCAGCGCCCGGCCGGTCTCGACCTTGCATGCGATCGACGTGTCGTCGAGCGTGCCCTGCGCCTTCAGGGTGATCATGGCGGCGGCGGCGTCCAGCTTGTAGCGATCCTTGATCGGCGCCTGCATGGCGCGCAGTCCGGCGGCATCCATTCGGGGGTCTCCTCACCAGGGCTTTGGTTGGCTTTCGACGGACGCCATCATAGCGGGAAATGACGTCACCACCACAACGCTGCGCCGGCCTCGGCGGCGGCCTCACGGTCCACGCCCGGGCGCGCCAGCGAGCGGTCGAGGGCGCAGAGAACCCGCCGTTTGGCGAAATCGAACGCGGCCGACTGACGGTCGCGCGGACGCGGCAGATCGATGGCGATCTCCTCGTGCACGCGGCCCGGACGCGGCTTCATGACGACGATGCGGTCGGCGAGCACGATCGCCTCGTCGACGTCGTGGGTGACGAGGAGGAGAGTCGGGGTGAGGTCCGCCCACAGGTCGAGGAGATGGTCCTGCAGGTCGATGCGGGTGAAGGCGTCCAGCGCCGAGAACGGCTCGTCGAGCAGGAGGACCTGCGGCCGAGTCACCAGGGCGCGGGCGATGGCTGCACGCTGAGCCTGGCCGCCCGACAATTGCCGCGGCCAGGCGGAAGCCTTGTCGGCCAGGCCGACGCGGGCGAGCTGGACCTTGGCGCGGCCGGCGCGTTCGGCACGCGGTCGGCCGTCGAGGCCGAACTCCACATTGCCGGCGACGGTGAGCCAGGGGAGCAGGCGCGGTTCCTGGAACACGATGCCGATCTTCTCGTGCGGACCGGTGACGACGCCGCCGTCGAGGAGGACGCGGCCGGCGCTCGGCCGGTCGAGCCCGCAGACGAGGCGCAGCAAGGTCGACTTGCCGCAGCCGGAGCCGCCGACCACGGCGACGATCTCCCCGGCCGCGACCGCGATCGAGACGCGCTCGAGCGCATGCACGCCGCCCGGATAGGTTCTGGAGACGGATTCGATCGCCAGCATCACGGCGTCTCCGCCTGGCCGAAAGCATCCTGCCAACGCAGGAACGGCGTCGTCGCGGCGGTCAATATCCAGTCGGTCGCCTTGCCGATCACCGCGAACGCAATGATGGCGGCGACGATCTGGGCCGGCTTGCCGAGCTGCTGGCCGTCGATGAGGAGATAACCGAGCCCCTCGGACGCACCCATGAACTCGGCCGCGACCACGAACATCCAGCCGAGCCCGAGGCCAGAGCGCAGCGCCACCACATAGGCGGGCAGGACCGCCGGCAGGAGGATGCGGCGGATCATGGCCGGACCGCCGAGCCGGAAGACACGGCCGACCTCGACGAGCTTGCGGTCGACCGCGAGGATCGCCCCCATGACGCCGAGATAGACCGGAAAGAACACGCCGACGGCGATCAGGGCGATCTTGGATTCCTCGAAGATGCCGAGCCACAGGATGAACAGCGGCACCCAGGCGATGGAGGGTATCGCGCGCAAAGCCTGCAGGGTCGGGTCCATCAGGACACGGGCGAGAGCCCAGTATCCGGCGACGGCGCCGGCGAGCGTGCCGGCGGCGACGCCGAGCCCGAAACCGAGGGCGACGCGCAGGATCGTCGCCGCGGCATGGCGCGGGAGTTCGCCCGAGGCGGCGAGCCCGACGAAGGTTTCATAGATGCGCGACGGCGGCGGCACCAAGCGCCCATCTGTGAGGCCCGCCCGCACGGCGGCTTCCCAGGCGAGCGCGAGCGCCAGTGGAATGAGGAGGCCGAGGGCGAACCGGCGCACGCCCGCGAATGCATCGACCGGCTGAGCAAGGTCGGCGGCGGGGGCTTCGGTCTCGACCAACATGCGCACAAGAGACATGGGAATGGACCAGGTTGCATCGGCGTGACCGCGAGCGACACCATCGATCGGCCTCATCCTGAGGAGCGCTCCTCTTGGAGCGCGTCTCGAAGGATGGGGCCGCCCCCGCCCTTCGAGACGCGGCCCAAGCGGGCCGCTCCTCAGGGTGAGGGCGGTCAACGGCCAAACAGTGTGTTGCTCAATTGCCGCTGATCGGCACGCGGTCGTCGATCAGTTCATCGACGGCCTTCCTCACGTCCACATTGGCCGCAATCACGCCCGCCTGCTGCAGGGCGAGGCCGGCGGCGAGGATCGAGTCCCGCTGCGGCGCGCCGATGCGGCTGTGAGTGAGTTCGGTGCGCTCCTTGAGCTGCTTGTCGACCACCGCCTCGGGCAGTTTGGTGACCGCCCTGAAGGTCTTCTTCACCTCGTCGTAGTGGTCGAGCGAGTATTTGCGCGCTTCCTCGTAGACGGCGAGGACGCGGCGGACGAGATCGGGATGCTCGCGCAAAAATTCCTCGCGGGCGTTGAGGATCCCGAAGGTGTTGGCGTCGGCCTTGCGGTAGAACAGCCGGGCGCCGTCCTCCACTTCCGCCTGCGCCATCATGGGATCGAGGCCCGCCCAGGCCGCGACGTCGCCGCGGATCAGCGCCGTCTTGCCGTCGGGATGCTGCAGGAGGACGGGGGTGATGTCCTTTTCGGTCAGGCCGGCATCGAGGAGCGCCCGTACCAGGAAGATATGCGGGTCGGTGCCGCGGGTGACGGCGACGCGCTTGCCTTTGAGATCCGCGACCTTGGTGATGGCCGGATCCTTGGTGACGAGCGCCGTCCATTCGGGCCGCGAATAGACATAGATGGACTTGATCGGATTGCCGTTGATCTTCGCCACGAGCGCCGCCGAACCGGCGGTCGAACCGAAATCCAGCGAACCCGCATTGAGGAATTCCAGCGCCTTGTTGGACCCGAGCGTCTGCACCCAGCGGATCGCAATGCCGTCTTGCCGGAATTCCTTTTCCAAGAGGCCTTTGTCCTTAAGGACCATCGACACCGGATTGTAGGTCGCCCAGTCGATCCGGATTTCCTTGGGCGTGTCGGCGGCCAGTCCGGACGCCGCGGGCAAAAGCCCGGCGGCGAGGCCAAAGACAAAAAACGAACGTCGGGACACTCGGGTCATGGCGACCTCCATAGCGGCGAGCCATCGCTCGTACCCACATTGCGAGCGAGGCCGGTGGAATGGAGGCGGGGGTTAAGGCCCGCCCTTGATCATGCGAGGGGCGGGCCCCCGCTTTAGCTGCACTTGTTACGCGCCCGCAAGCTGGCTGCTCAAATCGGCGCGACCGGACGAGTTGTAGACAGGAGGATCTTCGCGGTCAAAGGAATAGACTAGCAAATATAAGGCCTTAAGAGAAACGAACATATCGCCCTGAGGGCTCAGCGAAGAAGAGACATTGCCTTTCTGCACCGTACGGACGGTGACACGATCCTCTGGCTCCGCTATCGACGTCGAGGACATTCGGGAATCCATCGACCATGCCGTCGCCTGCCGATCATGCCACCGCCGCCCCCTCGGAGCTCCTGGACAGCCGCGGCCTCGCCGCCGAGCTGCAGGGGCTGGCGCAGCAATATGTCGGCGCCGAGCGCGAAATGCGCACCGCCGTCGCCATACGGCTCAAGACGGCGCTGAACGAAGCGCGTCAGGAGGCCGAGCGGCTTCTCCTGGCGGACCGGCGCGGACGGCTGTGCGCCGAGCGATTGTGCGACGTCCAGGATGAGGTCATCCGCATCCTCTACGAGTTCGCCGTCAACCATCTCTACCCGTCGGAGAACCCGTCCGACTCCGAGCGCATGGCGATCGTGGCGACCGGCGGCTACGGCCGCGGCCTGATGGCGCCGGGCTCGGACATCGATCTCCTGTTCCTCCTGCCCTACAAGCAGACCGCCTGGGGCGAGTCGATCGCCGAGGTGATCCTTTATTGCCTCTGGGACATGGGATTGAAGGTCGGCCACGCCACCCGTTCGGTCGACGAGTGCATCCGCCAGGCCAAGGCCGACATGACGGTGCGCACTGCGATCCTCGAGGCCCGCTTCCTGCTCGGCGACAAGGCCCTGTTCGACGAGTTGACGGCGCGCTTCGGCAAGCAGGTGGCGCACGGCACGGCGCCGGAATTCGTCAATGCCAAGCTCGCCGAGCGCGAGGAGCGACACCGCCGCTCCGGCGCCTCCCGCTATCTGGTCGAGCCGAACATCAAGGACGGCAAGGGCGGCCTGCGCGATCTGCACACCCTGTTCTGGATCGCCAAATACGTCTACCTGGTGCGCGAGCTGCAGGAATTGATCTCACACGGCGTCTTCGACGCCCAGGAACTCAAGCTGTTCCGCCGCTGCGAGGACTTCCTGTGGGCGGTGCGCTGTCACATGCACTTCGTCACCGGCCGGGCGGAAGAGCGTCTGTCCTTCGACATCCAGCGCGATATCGCGCAAAGGCTCGGCTACACGTCCCATCCCGGCATGCAGGACGTCGAGCGCTTCATGAAGCACTACTTCCTGATCGCCAAGGACGTCGGCGACCTGACCGCCATCCTGTGCGCGCGGCTGGAGGAGCGCCAGGCCAAGCCGATCCCCGTCCTCAACCGTTTCGTCGCCCGCCTGCGTCCGCGCGGCCGCAAGTCGCTGCGTGAGAGCGAGGATTTTTCCGTCGACAACAACCGCATCAACGTCGTCGACGACGACGCCTTCCGGCGCGACCCCGTCAACCTGATCCGCATTTTCCGGCTGGCGCAGAAGCACTCGCTCGCCTTCCACCCCGACGCCATGCGGCTCGCCACCCGCTCGCTCAAGCTCATCGACCGGGACCTGCGCGAAGACCCGGAAGCCAACCGCATGTTCCTGGAGATCCTGACCGCCAAGGACGACACCGAGATCGTGCTGCGGCGCATGAACGAGACCGGCGTGCTCGGACGTTTCATCCCCGAGTTCGGCCGCGTCGTGTCGATGATGCAGTTCAACATGTATCATCACTACACGGTCGACGAGCACCTTCTGCGCTGCATCGGCGTGCTCGCCGAGATCGAGGCCGGCACCAACGAACACTACGGCCTCGCCAACGAGCTGATCCGTTCCATCCTGCCGGCACACCGCACCGTGCTCTATGTCGGCCTGTTCCTGCACGACATCGCCAAGGGCCGGCCCGAGGATCATTCGCTCCTCGGGGCCCGCCTGGCCAAGCGTCTCGGACCGCGATTCGGCTTGTCGCCGGCCGACACCGAGACGCTCACCTGGCTGATCGAGAAGCATCTGGTGATGTCGACCATCGCGCAGTCGCGCGACCTCTCCGACCGCAAGACCATCGAGAACTTCTCCGCCGTCGTGCAGTCGCTCGAGCGCATGAAGCTTTTGACCATCCTGACCACCGCCGACATCCGCGCGGTCGGCCCGGGGGTCTGGAACGGCTGGAAGGCGCAGCTTCTACGCGCGCTCTATTACGAGACCGAGCCGGCGCTCACCGGCGGCTTCTCGGAAGTGGACCGCGCCCAGCGCGTCGCCATCGCACAGGCGGAGCTGCGGCACGAGCTCGCCGACTGGCCCACGGACGAGCTCGACCGTTATGTGGCCCGCCATTATCCGGCCTACTGGCTCAAGGTCGACCTCGCCGCCAAGCTCTCCCACGCCAAGTTCGTGCGCTCGGCCGAAGCCGCCGGCAAGAACCTCGCCACCGGGGTCAGCCACGACCCTGCCCGGGGCGTCACCATCCTGACGGTCCTCGCCCCCGACCACCCCTGGCTCCTGTCGGTGATCGCCGGCGCCTGCGCGGTCGCCGGCGCCAATATCGTCGATGCCCAGATCTACACGACGACCGACGGGCTCGCGCTCGACACCATCTCGCTCACCCGCGAATTCGAACGCGACGACGACGAGAACCGGCGCGCTATCCGCATCGCCGACGCCATCGAGCGCACGCTGTCGGGCGAGTTGCGCATGCCGGATGTGGTCGCCAAGCGCGCGGCCCCCAAGGGGCGCATCAAGGCCTTCGCGATCGAACCCGACGTGTCGGTCAACAATCAGTGGTCGAACCGCTACACGGTGGTCGAAGTGTCGGGCCTCGACCGGCCCGGCCTCTTGTTCGAGCTGACGACGACGCTCTCCAAGCTCAACCTCAACATCGCCTCGGCGCATGTGGCGACCTTCGGCGAACGCGCCGTCGACGTCTTCTACGTCACCGATCTGCTGGGTGCGAAGATCGCGTCGCCGACCCGGCAGGCGGCGATCAAGCGGGCGCTGATCCAGCTGTTCACCACCCACGCCCCGATCGCCGCGGCCAAAGCCGTGCCGGCGTGAACGAGGCGGCGTCCACCGGCCTCGTCATTGCGAGAAGCGAAAGCGACAAAGCAACCCAGAAGACCCGCGGAGCGGCCGGCAGGCCCCGACGGTACTCGCCCCCTAGATACCTGCGGGCGATGCAATTCCTGGCCGCAAGGGGGCTCGGTCTCACCCCGGTAACGCCCCCTTAAATCGGCCGATCTAGCGTGCAGACGGGCGTGGACGGCCCGAGGACGGGGGTCAATGGCGGGAAAGCGCAAGCGGACCGACGGAGGGCGCACCGACGGGGCACCGGCGGTCGAGCTCACGCCCGAAGACCGCGGCGTGCCGCGATCCGAGCGACCGCGGCGTGCCGGCGCGGCCCACGCGGCTGCCGACGATGACCTCGCCCCGTCCCCGCCACGGCGTCCGCGGGCAAAGAAGAAGCGCCGCGGCGGCAGATCCTGGGGCGCCGGGTCCTGGAACGGCCGCATGCCGAGCCTCGGCCGGATGGCCTATTGGGGCGCGGTCGCGGCCCTGTGGTGCTGCATCGCCGTGGTCGGCACGTTCATCTGGGTCGCCACCACGCTTCCTCCCATCCAGTCGCTGGAAATTCCCAAGCGCCCCCCCACCGTCCAGATCGTCGGGACGAGCGGCACCCTGATCGCGACCCGTGGCGACATGGGCGGGGTGGCGATCGCGCTGAAGGACATGCCGGACCACCTCCCCAAGGCGTTTCTCGCCATCGAGGACCGCCGGTTCTATTCCCATTGGGGTCTCGATCCCATTGGGCTCGCCCGCGCGGCACTCGCCAATGTGATGCACCGCGGCGTCGCCCAGGGCGGCTCGACCATCACCCAACAGCTCGCCAAGAACCTGTTCCTGACCCAGGAGCGCACCGTCTTCCGCAAGCTCCAGGAGGCCATGCTGGCGCTGTGGCTGGAGCGCAAATTCTCCAAGGGCGAGATCCTTTCGCTCTATCTCAACCGCGTCTATTTCGGCTCCGGCGCCTATGGGATCGAGGCGGCGATGCAGCGCTATTTCGGCAAGTCGGCGCGCCAGGCGACACTCGCCGAGTCCGCCCTGCTCGCCGGCCTCGTCAAGTCACCGTCGCGGCTCGCCCCCAACCGCAATTTCGAGGCGGCCGAGCGCCGCAGCCAGGTGGTGCTTTCCGCCATGGCGGACGCGGGCTTCGTCCCCGAGGCGGCGGTCAAGACCGCCATGGCCAACCCGCCGCGGGTCGTGAAGCCGTCGGCCGGCGGCTCCATCAACTACGCCGCCGATTGGGTGATGGACGCTGTCAATGACCTGATCGGCCGTGTCGACGAAGACGTCATCGTCGAGACGAGCCTCGACCCCGCCCTGCAGGCGAACGCCGAGAAGGCGCTCATGGACGAACTCGCCGCCAAGGGGGCGCGCTACGATGTCGAGCAGGGGGCGCTCGTGGCGATGACGCCGGACGGCGCCGTGCGGGCCCTCGTCGGCGGCAGGAACTATGCCGACAGCCAGTTCAACCGCGCCGTCGTCGCCAAGCGCCAGCCCGGCTCCGCCTTCAAGCCGTTCGTCTATCTGACCGCGCTGGAGCGCGGCCTCACCCCCGACAGCGTGCGCGAGGACAAGCCCGTCGCGCTCAAGGGCTGGAAGCCGGAGAACTACACCCGCGAATATTTCGGCCGGGTGACGCTGACGCAGGCGCTCGCCATGTCGCTCAACACGGTGTCGGTACGCCTGGTGCTGGAATTCGGCCCGACGGCCGTGGTCAAGACCGCCCACCGGCTCGGCATCGCCTCCAAGCTCGACCCCAATCCGTCGATCGCGCTCGGCACCTCGGAGGTGTCCCTGCTCGAGCTGACGTCGGCCTTCGCACCGTTCGCCAATGGCGGCAATGCCGCCCCGGCGCACGTGATCGAACGGGTGCGCACCCATGACGGCCGCCTTCTCTATACCCGCGCCGACGAGCCCCCAAGCCGCGTCGTCGAGCTGCAATACGTCGCCATGATGAACGCCATGATGCGCGAAACGCTCCTGACCGGAACCGCCCGCAAGGCCGACCTGCCGGGCTGGAGCGCCGCCGGCAAGACCGGCACCTCGCAGGAATTCCGCGACGGCTGGTTCATCGGCTACACGTCCCACCTGATCACCGGCGTCTGGGTCGGCAATGACGATTCCTCGCCCACCAAGAAGGCGACCGGCAGCGGTCTGCCGGTCGAGGTATGGAGCCGGTTCATGCGGCAGGCCCACGCCCAGGTTCCGGTCGCCGCACTGCCGACCGCGCCGCGCGACGGCTTGCTCGGAAAGCTCTTTGCCGGACCGCCGGCGGTGGTGGCGCCAGCGCCGCCCGCTCCCGTGGCCGGCACCGGAACCAATTCCGGGATCAGCTCCGGGACTGGCTCCAGGACCGGCTCCGGGATCGTGGCGACCCCGCAACCCCGCGTCGCGGCACGCGACCATACCCGCCCGCAGGCGGAACTCGGCCTCGACGGCTGGTTCCTGGATCGCGTCATCGGCCGCCGCTAGGCAACGCCATCGATGATCACAGAATTGCCCCGCCGCGTCCCGGAACGCGCATGCATTCCGTGTCGTTGAGCCGACAGATCACTTCAACGAGGGCGGAGATTGGCCATGTGGGTGAGCATGGACGACGCGATCCGGATGTATGCGCGGTTCTGGTGGGCTCGGCATGGCGCCAAGGGAGTGCGCTCCGTGCGTGAGCGGGCGCAACACTTCAAGGCCATCGGCGACACCGAGGGACACCGCGTCTGGAGCGGTGTCGCGGCGGAAATCGAGCGCCGGCGGGAAGTCGAAGGCCTTTGATTGTTTCACGACATCCCGCGCACGCCGCGGCTTGCCCACCACACTGCCAGCGTCACGCAGCCACTTGCCGCGACCACGATGACCATCGGCCAGGCGCTGGTGCCGAGGAGATGGCCGACGAGGGCGCCCGACAGGGCGGCGACGCATTGCTGCACGAAGCCGGCGAGCGAGGACGCCGTGCCGGCGTGATGCGGAAACGGCAGCAGGGCGCCGGCCATTGCCTGCGGCATGCTCATGCCGATGCCGGCCAGGTAGAGCCCCATGGGCAGGACGAGGCCGAGGGGCGCGTGTGGGAAGAAGTGCGTCGCCGCCACCATGGCGAAACCGCCGGCCGCCAGCGTGGCGGCGCCGACCCCGAGGGTGTGGCCGATGCCGGCGCGCATGACCATGTGGGCGGAAAGGGAATTCCCGCAGATCAGTCCCACGCTCGTCAATGCGAAAGTCGCACCGAATTCGACGGGGGAGAGGCCGAACATCTCTTGCAGCACGAACGACGCACCGGAAATGTAAGCGAACAGGCCCGCGGAGGCCGACGACAGCAGCAGCAGATAGGCCCGGAAGGCGCGGCGGCTCATCACCGTGGCGTAGCCGCGCACCAGGTCGGCCGGCGCGATCTTGGGACGCGGTCCGTCGCGCAGCGTTTCCGGCAACAGCCACCACACCATTAACAGGGCGGCGAGCCCGGCCACGAACACCGCCACGAAACAGGCGCGCCAGCCGAACGCCGCCTGGACGAGCCCGCCGATGGTCGGCGCGGCTGCCGGCGCCAGCCCCATGATCATGCCCATGATGGACAATTCGCGTCCGGCGCGGGCGCCGCTGTAGATGTCGCGCACGATGGCGCGGGCGAGCACGATGGCTCCCGCCGCGCCGACCGCCTGCACGGCCCTGGCGGCGATCAGGAGCTTGATCGACGGCGCGACCGCGCACAGAAGCGAAGCGGCGCAGAAGACGACGAGGGCGACCAACAGGACGGGCCGCCGGCCGCGGACGTCCGACAGTGGCCCATAGGCAATCTGGGCGAGCGCGAAGCCGAAAAGGTAGAAGGAGATGGTCAGCTGCACGCTGGACGTGGGGGCGCCCAGTTCGGCGCCGATCTCCGGCAAGGCCGGCAGGTAGAGGTCGATCGCCACCGGCCCGATCATGGTCAAGAGGGCCAACAGGCCGGTGAGCGCAAACGTGTCGGGGCGAAGCATGAGGAGCTGGAAACCAATCGGTCAACGCATGTCGCCGCCGAGAGAACACGGCGGCAAGAAACGCGCAATCCTGCGTCGGGAAATCAGTGCGTCGTGCGGCGGCGGCGAGGCATCGGCGCTTCGAGCGGCTTCAAGCCGTAGCGATGCAGATCGGTGCCGTGCACGTCGAGCCAGTTCTTGGCGCGATGGGTGTCAGGGCACATACGGATGAGCAGGCGCCAAAAACGAGAAGAGTGATTCATCTCGACCAGATGCGCGACCTCGTGGGCGGCCAGATAGTCGAGCACGAAACGCGGCGCGAGGATCAGCCGCCAGGAGAACGACAGAACCCCGGTGGTCGAGCACGATCCCCACCGGCTCGACTGGTCGCGGATCGAGACCCGCTTGTAGGTGACGCCGATCTTTTCGGCATAGCGGCCGGCCGCCGCTTCGAGATCGCGCTTGGCCTCGCGCTTGAGGTGGTCGCGCACGCGGCGATCCAGATGCGGAACTTCGCCGGCGACGCACAACAACCGATTGCCGTAGGAGTCGAGCTCGGTCCACACCGTGCCGCGGATGCCGCGGCGATGCACGATGCGATGGGCGAGCCCGCGGATCGGCACCACCGTGCCGCTGGCGAACGGCGCCGCCTCCGGCAGACGATCGAGTCGCGCCGCGATCCAGCCCCCATGCTTCTCGGCGAATTCGCGGGCCTCGCGTACGCTGCCGCGCGGCGGCATCGTGAGTACGACTTCACGCGTCGCCGCCTGGATGCGCAGCGTGTAGCGACGCGCCTGACGATGGCGACGCAGACGCACGAGATAGATGGCCTGATCGAACATGACTTCGATGGCCGAAGGTTCGGTCGGACGTCGGTAAAGCAGGGCACGCAAGGGCATGGGGTGGGGTCCGGGGGGAAGTTCAGGGTCGAATTCTGCCATATCCGACCCGGCTTGCACCCCCCTCCAATCCGCAGGGCTAATTTGTTCTAGATGTAGTGCCGGGATACGCCTTCATGACTATATGAGGCCGGATAGATAAAGTGAATAAAGAATCACTTCATACGGTTTCGCACGATTCAAATCGGTCATTTGATTGACCTGATTTATCAGCGGCTTATGCCAGAAAAATGGATGCGATCGCGGCCGAATGGGGGAAAGGTCGATAAATAGGGCAATTTAGATGTTGAATGGCAGTTCTGTTCTTCTCCATGAGGGATAGTGATCCTACGGAGGGCTTTCCGCCCTCCCCCGTGCGAGGCGCATCACGATGCCATTTGCGAGGCCCGAGCGCGTTGTCGCGCGGCCTCCTAGTTCGCCGCAGCAGCGAGGCGGGAAGCGGCACGCGACGGTTTACCGCGAAGGCGCGATTGCGAAGCGAGCATGAAATCGGCGAGGCGCGGCACGATCTCGGCGCGGAAACGCGAGCCGTTGAAGACCCCGTAGTGGCCGACACCCGGCTGCATCCAATGCCGTCGGCGCTCGGCCGGAATGTTGACGCACAAGGCGTGGGCGGCCTCGGTCTGTCCGACACCGGAGATGTCGTCGTGTTCGCCCTCCACGGTCATCAACGCCACGCGGCGAATGGCGGCGGGATCGACGCGCCGGCCGCGGTGCATCATCTCGCCCTTCGGCAAGTCGTGCCGGACGAACACGGTGCGCACGGTCTGCAGATAGAACTCGGCGGTGAGGTCCATCACGGCCAGATATTCGTCGTAGAACTCCCTGTGCTTCTGGGCGGAATCGCCATCGCCGGCGACGAGGTGCTGGAACAGGCGCCGATGCGCCTCGATGTGGCGATCGAGGTTCATGGTCATGAAGCCATTGAGCTGCAGGAAGCCCGGATAGACGTCGCGCATGAAGCCGGGATGCGGGAACGGCACCTTGGTGATGACATGGCGGCGGAACCAGTCGGTGCCGCGCTCCTGTGCCAGGCGGTTGACCGCGGTCGGCGCCTTGCGGGTGTCGATCGGGCCGCCCATCAGCACCATGGAATGGGGAACATGGGGATCGAGGGCCGCCTCCATTACGGAGACGGCGGCGAGCACCGGCACCGACGGCTGGCACACCGCGACCACGTGCACGTCACCGTCCAGGAACCGGAGCATCTCGATCACGTAGTCGATGTAGTCGTCGAGGTCGAAGCGCCCTTGCGACACCGGCACCATGCGGGCATCGACCCAGTCGGTGACGAAGACGTCGTGCCCGGGCAGCAAGGCCTCGACGGTGCCGCGTAGGAGGGTGGCGTAGTGGCCCGACATGGGCGCGACCACGAGCACCCGCGGCTGCGGCTGCGGCTGCCGGGGCGACTGCTCGAACAGGCGCTGGAAATGCAGGAGGCGGCAGAACGGGCGTTCCCACACCGTCCTGACGTCGACCGCGACCGGCTCTCCGGCGACCTCGGTGGCGTCGATCCGCCAATCCGGGCGATTGTAGCGGCGCGTCGAGCGCTCGAACAATTCGCAGGCGGCGGCGATCTGCTTGCCGATGGTGGTGGCCGACCACGGGTTAAAGGCGCTCTTGAAACAGGCCTGGGTGGCGTCCGCCATGGCCCGCGAGGGATCGAGGGCCGCATGGCTCATCTCGTAGAACCAATACATGGGCGATGAAAGCGTGACAGCGCCCTCGCGGCGCAGCGCCGCCGCGCTCCCGAATTCCCCTATGGGCATTTCCAGTTCCCCGCGCCCCGGCGCGCCTTTTGCGGCGCTACTCTCGTCACTGTGTGTCCCTTGCATCGCATCCGTCAACACGTGTTTGGCGGCCGATCCCCCTTTTCGGGCCGACGATTTGTGCGCTTGACAACGTCTGGATCGCCAAAAGGTGCCGGGAGACCTGTCGGGGATGCTCATACAGGTTCCGTGAGATTGCCTCGGTATCGTGCCCCGGGCGCGGTGCGGCATGAGCTCTTCCGCGAATGACGCGCCGCAGACCCTTAGGCCTCGCTCAGAGCCAGACCCCGGGTCTGCGCAGCAGCATTGCATAGCGCGTCGAAGACGCGCGTAACCGCGCTCGTGCTGCAGCGCGCCCGGGGCACGAACCGAGCTGATCAGTCGAAAACAGTATCATTCGCCCGTCTGCAGCAGCGAGCCCTGCCGGCGCGCGCTCTTCAGCAAGGCCAGGAAAGAGACGACCGCGGCGACGAACAGGACAACATTGATCGCGAAGGCCTGCAGCATCAGGTCGGCGCGGAAGACCTGGTCGATGAGCAGCGCCCGCATACCCTCGAACACATAGGTGGGCGGCAACAGCCACGCGATCATCTGCAGCCAGCCGGGCAGCGTCGCGACCGGGTAGTAGACGCAGGTCAGCGGCAGGAACACGAACATGATGGTCCAGGCGAGGTTCTCGGCACCGAGGCCGTTGCGCATCACGACGCCCGACACGAAGATGCCGATCGCCCAGCTGGTCAGGATGAGGTTGGCGAAGAAGGCCGCGAGGGCAAAACCCAGTCCATAGAGATTGAAGCCGAAGAACGCGATCGCCAGGATGGTGACCGGCACCATCCCGATCGCCAAGCGCACCAGGCTCATGATCATCATCGACAGGATGAATTCGATCGGCTTGAGCGGGCTCATCATCAGGTTGGCGAGATTGCGCGACCACATCTCCTCGAGAAACGAGATCGAGAAGCCGAGCTGGCCGCGGAACAGGATGTCCCACAACAGGACGGCGCCGATGAAGGTGCCGCCGGCGCGGGCGAAGAAGCCGGCATTCTGGCCGATATAGTTCTGCAGGAAGCCCCACATCAGCATCTGCACGGCCGGCCAATAGACGAGATCGAGGAGGCGTGGCCAGGACGAGCGCAACAGGTACCAGTAGCGCAACGTCATGGCGCCGACGCGCCGCATGGAGATCGAAGCGGAGATCGAAGCCTGGCTGTCGGAGGACTTGTGTTCGGCGTTCATTGCGCCGCCTCGCGGGCTTCGCCGCGTCCGCGGGCGACGTCGAGGAAGACCTCTTCGAGCGTGCGGCGGCCGTAGCGGGCGAGCAGTTCACCGGGCGAGGCGTCGTCCTCGATCAGGCCCTTCTTCATGATGATCACCCGCTCGCACAACCGCTCGACCTCGTTCATGTTGTGGGAGGCGAGCAGGATGGTGGCGCCGCGCTCGGCGCGGTAGCGCTCCAGCCGGCTGCGCACCCAGTCGGCCGTGTCGGGGTCGAGCGAGGCCGTCGGTTCGTCGAGGAGCAACAGTTCGGGAGCGTTCAGGAGCGCCTTGGCGAGCGACACGCGGGTCTTCTGGCCGGCGGAAAGCTTGCCGCTCGGCCGGTCGAGCAGATCGACGAGGTCGAGTTCGGCGGCGAGTTCGGCGATGCGGGCGGCGACGTCGTCGACGTCGTAGAGGCGGGCGAACACGGTGAGGTTCTGGCGCACCGTCAGCCGCATGGGCATTTCCACATAGGGACTTTCGAAGTTCATGCGCTGCAGGACCCGATGGCGCTGGCGCGGCATCTCGGCGCCGAGCACCGAAACCGAGCCGGAGGTCGGTTCGACCAGCCCCATGATCATCGCGATCGTGGTGGTCTTGCCGGCGCCGTTGCCGCCCAGAAGCCCGGTCACCGAGCCGGACGCGAGCGAAAAGGAAACGCCGGCCACCGCCATGCCGCCCTTGTAGACCTTGACGAGGCGATCGACGGCGACGGCGGCGCTTGCGGGCACTGGGCTCTCCATGACGACGTGACATTTGGCGCGCCCACGACCGGGAGGCAAGAGGGGCCCGCCTCATGTATGATGGCGTGACGGCCGGTGGCGCGCCCGGACGCGCCGAGCCACTGCCGTCACGGGCGCAAGAGAGCCGGGCGCAAGAGAGCCGGGCGGAAGAGAACATGGACGACCTGACCCAGAACATCACCGCCAGCCGCGTGCGAAGCGTGCGCGTCGATACGCTGGTGCGGCTGCGATGGCTCGCCATCCTGGGGCAGAGCATCACGGTGCTCGCCGTCAATGACGGGCTCAATTTCCCGCTGCCGATCATGCCATGCCTCGCCATTATCGCACTCTACGCCTGGATCAACATCGCGTTGCGAGCCCGTTTCCGCCCGCATCAGCGTCTCGAGGCCGACCGCGCCGCCTGGCTCTTGGGCTTCGACGTCGCCGAACTGACCGCGCTCCTGTTCCTCACCGGCGGGCTGCAGAACCCGTTCGCCTTCCTGCTCATCGGACCGGTGCTGATCTCCGCCACCATCCTGCCGGCCCGCATGACGCTGACGCTCGCCGCCCTCGCCGTCGCCTGCGCGACCGTTCTGGTGTTCATCCACTATCCGCTGCCGTGGGCGAGCGAGGACCCGTTGGAGCTGCCGTCCCTCTACATGTTCGGGGTCTGGCTCGCGATCCTGCTCGCCACCGGCTATATCGGCGTTTACGCGTGGCAGATCACCAAGGAATCGCGCCAGCTCGCCGACGCCCTGACGGCGGCCGAACTGGTGCTCACCCGCGAGGAGCATCTCTCCAAGCTCGACGGCCTCGCCGCCGCCGCCGCCCACGAATTGGGAACGCCGCTTTCCACCATCGCCCTGGTCGCCAAGGAACTCGAACGCGAGCTCGGCCCGGATTCCCCCCACGCGGAGGATGCCCGTCTGCTGCGCGAGCAGGCGAAGCGCTGCGGCGACATCCTCGGCAAGCTGTCCCGCCTGGACGCGCCCGGCGAGCCGTTCGAATTGATGAAGCTGTCGGCGCTGGTGGAGGACGTGGTCGCGCCCCATCGCGACTTCGGGGTCGAGATCCGTGTCACCCTGCCGCCCGATCGCGACGACGAACCGGTCGGCGAACGCAATCCGGCGATCCTTTACGGCCTCGGCAACCTTTTGGAGAACGCCGTCGATTTTGCCCGCGAGGGCGTCGACGTCACCGCCGAATGGAAGGACGAGACCGTCACGGTGACGATCGCGGACGACGGCCCCGGCTTTCCCCCGGAGATCAGGGAGCGGATCGGCGAACCCTATGTGACGAGCCAGCGGGCCCGCCGGCTGCGCGGCGAACTGCCCGGCCTCGGCCTCGGTTTTTTCATCGCCAAGACCCTCCTGGAGCGGACGGGCGCGCGGCTGACCCTGGAAAACCGCACCTATCCGCAGCGCGGTGCCGTCATCCGGTTGCGCTGGAACCGGGCGGAATTCGAGCGCCGCGGCACCGCGACATCTTGACCGCCCCCAAAGCCGGCCGGTTCGGCCTAGGGTTACGGCAGGGGTTATACTGGCCGTCCCGGGTGGACGCGGGCCCGATGAAGACTACAATGTGTGTAGGAGAGGCATGAGCGAGCACAACCACGTCACGGAGCCCGTCGTCGGCATGACCACCAACGTCGCGATTTCCGGCGAACGGACCCTGCTGATCGTCGAGGACGACAAATCGCTCCTGCAGCGGCTGGCGCGCGCCATGGAGGGCCGCGGATTCACGGTCACGATGGCCGAATCCGTCGCCGACGGCCTGCATCATGTGGAGCGGGCGCCGCCCGCCTTCGCGGTCGTCGACATGCGGCTCGGCGACGGCTCGGGCCTCGACGTCATCTCGGCGCTCAAGAAGCGCCGGCCGGATGCGCGCGGCATCGTTCTGACCGGCTACGGCAACATCGCCACCGCGGTGACGGCGGTCAAACTCGGGGCCGTCGATTATCTCTCCAAGCCGGCCGATGCGGACGACGTGGTCGCCGCCCTGCTGGCGCTCGAGGGCCGCAAGGCCGATCCGCCCGAGAACCCCATGTCGGCCGACCGCGTGCGCTGGGAGCATATCCAGCGCATCTACGAGCTGTGCGGCCGCAACGTCTCGGAGACGGCGCGCCGCCTCAACATGCACCGCCGCACCCTGCAGCGCATCCTCGCCAAGCGGGCGCCGAAGTAGGGTGTTGGTCATTCCGGGGCGCTGCAAAGCAGCGAACCCGGAATCCAGCCACACCCGCAAATCCCTGGCTGGATTCCGGGTTCGGCCTTCGGCCGCCCCGGAATAACCGGGACGGATCAGCCGAACACCCGCCTCACACCACCTCGCCATACGGCCCCTGCGGGTCGGCGAGGGACTGCAGCCGCACGGCGGCGGCGCGGGCGAAGCACAACAGCATGCTCTTGCGCGTGGACGCGTGCAGCCGGTGTTCGGGCGCGCCGCGCAGCACTTCGCCCCCATAGCCGTCGGCGACGATCAGGCCGGCATCCTCGGGAAAGATGTCGGCCGGCACATGGGCGGCGGTGGCGAAGAACAGCCGGTCGCAATGGGCGCGGTAGTCCGGCCATTTCTGGTCGACGCGGAAATCGGCGACCGACGACTTGACCTCGACGATCCAGATCTCGCCGTCGCCGCCGACGGCGACCAGATCGGCGCGGCGGCCGGAGGCGAGCGGCAGTTCGCTCACGCAGGCGAGGCCGAGGCTCGACAGGAGCCGCTGGGTGCCGCGCGAAACCATGAGCGCCGTCGGCGACTGGCGCCCGTCGACCGGGAAGCCCGCGGCAGGCCCGACGCTCATTCGGCCGCCTTCGCGGCTTCGGCCGCCCTCGCGGCAACGGCTGCCGCTTCGACCCGATCCGGGAACGCGGCCGCGAGGCCGGGGCCGCTCGCCGCGACGATGCCGCGCTCGGTGACGAGGCCGGTGACGAGCCGCGCCGGAGTGACGTCGAAGGCGTAGTTCGCCACCGGCGAACCCTCCGGCACCACCCGCACGGTCTCGGTGCGGCCGTCGGCGGTGCGGCCCGTCATGGTCGCGACCTCCTCGCCGCCGCGCTCTTCGATCGGGATGTCGCGGCCGCGGGCGATCGTGAAGTCGATGCTCGGCGACGGCGCCGCGACGTAGAACGGCACGGCGTTGTCGCGGGCCGCGAGCGCCTTCAGATAGGTGCCGATCTTGTTGCAGACATCGCCATTGGCGGTCACCCGGTCGGTGCCCACGATGACGAGGTCGACGAGGTCGTTCTGCATCAGGTGGCCGCCGGTATTGTCGGCGATCACCGTGTGGGGAACACCGTGATGGCCGAGTTCGAACGCCGTCAGGGAGGCGCCCTGGTTGCGCGGCCGCGTCTCGTCCACCCAGACATGGATGGGGATGCCGGCATCATGGGCGGCGTAGACGGGGGCGAGCGCGGTGCCCCAGTCGACGGTCGCCAGCCAGCCCGCATTGCAGTGGGTCAGGACATTGACGGGAGCACCGTCCCGGCCGACGGCAATGTCGGCGATCAGGGCCTGCCCGTGCACCCCGATGGCGCGGCAGATTTCGACATCTTCGTCGCAGATCGCCGCCGCGCGCGCGTAAGCCGCGGCGGCGCGCTCGGCGCGCGGGAGGTTGCGCACCGCCTTGACCATCTCGTCCAGCGCCCAGCGCAGATTGACCGCCGTCGGCCGGGTGGCGAGGAGCACCTGATAGGCGTGTTCGAGGGACGCATCGGAGGCCTCGGTGCGCAACCCCAGGGCCATGCCGTAAGCCGCGGTGGCGCCGATCAGCGGCGCGCCGCGCACCACCATGGTGGCGATGGCGCGGGCGGCCTCGTCGAGACCGGCAAGCCGCACGGTTGCGAATTCGTGCGGCAGTCGGGTCTGGTCGATCACGCCGACCGTATGGCCATCGTCCTCGACCCAGATGGTGCGCCAGCTTCGTCCGTCGATCTTCATGGGCTCTCTCGCTTTGGCGCCCCCTATAGCGATTTCGGCGCCGCCCTCAAAGCCCGCCGCCTCCTCGTACCACCCGGCCGCCATGGCGGGATTCTTACCCCGAATCGGTCCGCAGACTGCCGCAATTCGGGCGCCGGCGCGCCGCGAAGGGTTCCGAGGATCACGGCCGGGTGTGGAGTGGCCCCACGGGCCAGGAGGGGATGGATGGACGAAACCGGGTGGCAGCGCGCCTTCAAGGGCATGGACGCTCGCGCCCGCCGGCGCGGCTGAACGGCCCTTTCCCGGACCAATTCCGAACGTTGACCGCACGTACCGGCGCACCTTGTGGCGTATCGCGCCGGCATGCCGTGTGGTCGGGGTGAAGGGAGAGCTGGGTGTACCGCGTCGGCTCTCCCTCACCTGTCTTTCCCCGCCGGCGGGTGGGCGGTTCGACCGGCCTTTTGCCCGTGCCTTCCCCGTTGCCGCCTCCCCCGCCTTCGGCTATTCAGGGGCAAGGCGCCCGTAGCTCAGCTGGATAGAGCGTTGCCCTCCGAAGGCAAAGGTCACAGGTTCGAATCCTGTCGGGCGCGCCAGTTATTATTTTCATCTGCGAACACACATCCTCGGCTGGCTCCGAATCCCATTCTGCCGCCGTGCCAGTTGGGACATGGCTGGCGACTTCAACGGAGAAACCGCGAGCCGTGGAGACACGGAATTGACAAATTTCTTGATGCGGTTTTAACCTCCCGCGACGGTTCCCTTCGGGGATCAAATGGGAACGCGGTGCGGACGCGCAATCGTCCTATGCCGCGGCTGTGCCCGCAACTGTGAGCGGCGAATCTTCCGTCATCATGCCACTGGGCAACTCGGGCCCGGGAAGGCGACGGAGTGTGAAGACCCGCGAGCCAGGAGACCTGCCGTCAGCCGTGGTCACACGCGAACATGCCGGCCGGGATGAGCCGTCGTGAGCCGCACCGAAGGTCCGTTTCCGACCGGCTGGTGAGACTTCGTCGCGGTGACGTGCCACTGACGTCGCCCCGAGGTCTGCACTCATGTCATCCGTATTGTGTCCAGCCGCGCGCATTCGTGCGCGCCGCCTGCGCCTGCTCGCCACCACCATCCTGGCCTGCGCCATTCTTCCCGCCGGTCTGACGGCCGCAGGCGCCCAAGAGGCCGCGGGCGCCCAAGAAGGCGCGGGCGCCCAAGAGGTCGCAGGCGCCCAGGGAGGCGGGGGCGCCGTCGAGCTTCCCACCGTCATCGTCACCAGCCCGACGACGGTGCCGACTCCCGTCGACAAGATCGCGAGTTCGGTCACGGTGATCACCGCCGCCGACATCGAACGCCAGCAGCGACGCACCGTCGCCGATGCGCTCGCCACCGTGCCCGGCCTCAACGTCGTGCAGACCGGCGGTCCGGGGGGCGCGACCTCCATATTCATGCGCGGCACCGCTTCCAATCACGTCAAGGTCATGGTCGACGGCATCGACTTCGGCGATCCCTCCAACCCCACCGGCGCCGCCGACCTGTCCCAGCTGCTGACCGAAGACGTCGAGCGCATCGAAGTGCTGCGCGGACCGCAGAGCGGCCTCTATGGCTCCGACGCCGTCGGCGGCGTCATCTCGATCACCACCAGGAAGGGTCAGGGGGCCGCGAAGGCGCGGGCTTCCCTCGAAGGCGGCTCGTTCGGCACCTTCAACCAGACCGCCGGCGTGAGTGGATCGAAGGACAAGTTCAATTACGCCTTCAATGTCGCGCACCTGCGCTCGACGTCGACGCCGACGGTGCCGTGGCGCTTCGTTCCAGCGGGCACCGACCGGGTGGACAACTACTACGACAACAAGACCGTCTCGTCGCGGCTCGGCTACGACTTCAACGAATATGTCAGCCTCAACTGGGTCGGCCGCTACACGGACTCCGATTACCGCTACCCGACCCAATACGTCCCCTCGATCCAGGACACGCAGGAATCACATCAGTTCCTCACGCGCGGCGAAGCCGTCGTGACCTTGTTCGACGGCCGCTTCAAGAACTTCCTCGGCGTCAACTACACGGATCTGTATCGTTGGATCACCAACAACGGCACCGATCCGACGACCTTCCGGGGCGAGCGCCTCAAATACGACTGGCGCGGCGTCGTCGACGTGATGCCTGGACAGACGCTGGTGCTGGGCGCCGACAAGCAGACCGACACCTACAAGAAAGACACCAACAATTTCAGCGCGCAGAACGACAACAAAGGCGCCTATGTCGAGTTGCAGTCCGAGTTCGCCAAGCGGCTTTTCCTGGTCAGCAACTTCCGTCACGACGACAACGAGCAGTTCGGCGGCCACGATACGTTCCGCATCGCACCGGCGGTGCTGGTGCCGTACACCGAGACGAAGCTGAAGGCGAGCTACGGCACCGGCTTCAAGGCGCCCAGCATGGACGAGCTGTACATGGACTATCCCGCCTGGAGTTGGTACGGCAATCCGAACCTGAAGCCGGAACGCAGCAAGGGCTGGGATGTCGGCTTCGAGCAGCCGGTGGCCGGCGATCGCTTCCGTTTCGGCGCGACCTATTTCCACAACGACATCACCGACCTGATCTCCTGGCAGACCACCTATCCGCCGGGCTATCCGTGGGGCTATACGACCTACTACAACATCAGCGAGGCGAAGACCTACGGGGTCGAGGCATTCGCGAACTGGGCGGTGACGTCGCGCTTCAGGCTGCGCAGCGACTACACCTACACCGAAGCGATCGACACCTTAACCGACCAGCAGATCGCGCGCCGGCCCAGGCACAAAGGCAGCGTCACGGCGATCTGGACGCCCACCGACCGCTGGCAACTGTCCGGCACCGTGCTGGCGGTCAGCGAATGGTTCGACACCGACAGGATGAGCGGGGCGAAGCTGTGGACGGACGGCTACACGATCGTCAACATCGCCGCCGAATTCAAGGCCAACGAACAAACCACCATCTTCGGCCGCGTCGACAACCTGTTCGACAGGCACTACGAGAATCCGAGCGGCTTCCTCAAGACGGGCATCGGCGTATTCGGAGGCATCCGCGTCGCCAACCCGTGAACGGACGGCGAGCACGACCTCCGCGCCAATGAACCGGCGGCTTCCGCACCGCCGGAATCCGGTCGTGCTCGCCTCTTCCCTCGTGGTCCGGACGCCTTCGTCTGGTACGGGAGTATCTGTTCGCGGGCTTGTGGACCGGCCTTTGAAGCCCAAACCACGCCCCGGCATACCCGTGTGCCGGCGCGCAGACGCTGAGTGCCGCTGTCTGGATTTCGTGCACCGTGGTTCTGTCGCCGTAATTCACCGCAATTGCCCGTGCGATGCCCCCCCTTTATTGGCGGGCGGAAATGCATCAGTCCTCGAATCGGGCTAGACAGCTGAAAAGATCAATGCGGGACGGTGGCGGCCTTGCGTCGGCACATATCGGCATTACCAACGCGAGGACGATTGAAATGAGCGGTATGGTGCACGTGGTCGCACATCCGGTGCTGAAACATAATCTCACGCAAATGCGCCGGCGCGAGACCCTGCCGCCCGAGTTTCGCGTGCTGATGAGCGGCGCGGGCGCGTTGCTGCTCTACGAAGCGACGCGCGAACTGCCGACCACCGACGTGCGGATCGAGACACCGGTCGCATCGACCAGCGCGCCGAGCCTCGAGCGTACCCCGGTCTGCCTGGTGCCGATTCTGCGCGCTGGCCTCGGCCTGGCGGCGCAAATGCTCGACATCGTCCCCAGAGCCACGGTCGCGCATCTCGGTCTCTACCGCGATCCGAAGACGCTCGAGGCGGTCGAGTATTTCTTCAAGGCGCCGGCCAACTTCGGCGAATCGCATGTCTTCGTGATCGATCCGATGCTGGCGACCGGTCATTCCGCCGCCGCCGCGCTCAAAAAGCTGAAACGGCTCTCCCCCCGAACCTTGACCTTTATCTGCCTGCTTGCCGCGCCGGAAGGCGTGGCGTTGCTGCAGGCCCAGCACCCTGACGTACCCATCTATACGGGCGCGATCGACGACCGGCTCAACGATCATGCCTATATCGTCCCGGGTCTCGGCGACGCCGGCGACCGACTCTACGGCACGCTGTAGAGCGTCGGCGTTTCGCGCCCCGCGACCGAGCGTGTTCTGCATCCGGCCGGCGCGTGCTGCCGGCGGATGCGCAATTGTGCGGCGCGCGCAGCCGCACTGAAAACCTGGCGGCTTTCTCACGCCGTTTGGCGTGTTCAGAAAACAGCGGGTTACCTTTCCGTCGCGGCAGCCGGGCGTTCGGGCCGCACATTCTGGGGGACAGTTCGCGATGCGGACCAGATGGCAGCTGTCAATCGCCACAGACTGTGTTGCAATCGAGCCCGCATAGCGATTTCCTGCGAACCGCGATGAGGTTGGAATTAGGGTGACGGCGCACTTGATGCGCCCCGTCATCTGTTACCGTGCGCGCACCTCCCGATCGGCGGCCGCGGCAATGCAACAACACTCCAGGACGAGTCATGCTCCAGGACGAGCCATGCTTCAGGACGAGCCATGCCCGTCATCGCCAACAGGGCAGGCGCCCATTTGTGAACCGTCACCGTAACTCCCGTTGAGACCATAACATCCCCGGTCGCATCCGAAGACGAAAGAGAACTCGAAATGTGGACGCTGCTTTCCCAGGTTCCGATCGGCGGAACCGTCAAACCCGATCAGCGGCTTCCGTGGCTTCAGACAACCGGAATTGGAATGCAACACGTGATCGCCATGTTCGGCGCCACGTTCCTGGTGCCGTTGTTGACGGGATTCCCGCCGACCACGACCGTCTTCTTCAGCGGTGTCGGCACCATCATCTTCCTGATCGTGACGCGCAACAAGATCCCGAGCTACCTGGGCTCCAGCTTCGCCTTCATCGCTCCGGTCATCGCCAGCATGGGCGTCGACAAGAACATCGGGCTGGCCCTCGGCGGGATCGTGGCGGCGGGATTGATGCTGTTTCTCGTCGGGCTTGTGGTGAACCGGATCGGGCACGCATGGATCAATGCGCTGATGCCGCCGGCCGTCACCGGCGCCATCGTCATGCTCATCGGGCTCAATCTGGCCCCGGTGGCGGTGAAAAGCGCGACCAGCAACCTGGGTTACTCGTTGCTGACCATCATCGCCATCGTGGTGATCGCGGCGACGTTCAACGGTTTTCTCGGGCGGATCTCGATTTTCCTGGGCGTCGTCATTGCCTGGATCATCGCCGCTTTGACCGGCGGGGTCGACCCGAAAGCGATCGAGGCGCTGCAAAGCGCCGCCTGGTTCGGCTGGCCCGAATTCCACACGCCGCAGTTTGCGCTGCAGCCTGTCCTGCTCATGATCCCGGTCGTCATCGTTCTGATCGCGGAGAACACCGGACACGTGAAGGCGGTCGCTGAAATGACCGGAGAGTCGCTCGACGGGAGCCTCGGCCGCGCCTACATGGGCGACGGGATCGCCACCATGGTCGCCGGCTTCTTCGGCGGATCCGGCACCACCACTTACGCCGAGAACATCGGCGTCATGGCGGCAACGAGGGTCTATTCAACCGCCGCCTACTTCGTCGCAGCGAGCTTCGCCATCGTGCTCGGCATGTGTCCGAAGTTCGGAGCGCTCATCCTGACACTGCCCGTGAGCGTGCTCGGCGGAGTGACCGTGATTCTGTACGGTCTCATCGCCGTGCTCGGCGGCCGGATCTGGATCGAGGGGAACGTCGATTTCCGCCTCAATCAGAACCTGTTCCCGGCCGCCATCGCGGTGATCGTCGGAGCCGGGGATTTCACCTGGGCGATCAGCAAAGACCTGTCGTTCGGCGGCATCGCGCTCGGCACGGCGGGCGTTCTGGTGTGCTACCACCTGATGCGTTGGCTCTCATCGACGCCTCGCGCCGAAAAACGCCTGGCTCCTGCCGAGTAGCAACAGATCGCGGCATCAGCGGCCACACTACGGGGAGGCTGGGGCTTAGGCTCCTCCTCTCCTTTTTTATATCTATTTTCCGTGCGGACGGTGATGTCGCGGTGCGCGGCCGCCCACGTGAACTGTCAGCCCCTCCGCCGGATGGTCCCAGATGGTCGAAGAATTCTGCTCGGGGCAGGTCAGGCGTCGGTGCAGGTTCTCATTCGCAACCCGGCATGCGGGCGCTTCAATAAGGCCGCGGCGGTGAAACCGCGGAAGGCCCGCCGGCCGCCGCACCACATTCGCGGCGCTGGCGTTGCTTCAGCGAGGCCGCGGCAATGCTGGTCTCGCCCGTCAACACCTTTAGGGTGCCCGGGCGAGACCGCAAGAGGATGACCCGCGTGGTCGGCAGGTCATCTTCCTGATGGGAACGTCGTAAGATCAAGTGCGAGGTTTATGCCTCACCCGTCCGATGATCAGGGCCAGAAATTCCGCTGCACACGGATCATGCCGGAGAACACGTCCTGGTCCTTCGCCTCGTAGTTGCCCGTAGGCTTGCCATTGCCGGGCGCCAAGCCGGCATAGATCGCGCCGCTCTGGCTGGTCTCGAACTTCGAGTAGACCACTTCGAGGCCCACATCGAGGTTCTTGACCGGGCTCCAGATCGTCCGCGTACCGGCCTGGTACATGTTCCAATCCGGATTGCAGTTCGCCACGTTGCCGCAGATCGAGGCAGTTGCGGCGTCGTTGAAGTCGATGTTGGCATAGGCACCGAACACCGAAGTGCGCAGGGCCGGCGTCCAGTAGTGCTCGAGACCGGCGTTGAAGCCATACACCTTGGTCAAATTGAGACTCGACCCGGCAGTATAAATCGCGTCCGGAGCGAAGCCATCGAACACGGTCGAACCGTCGTAGATGCCGAAGGACTGGGTCGTCTTGCCCAAGGCATAGTAGTTCATGCCCTCGGTATAAATGCCCTGGACGGTGAACCGGTCACCCGCGGCCCACGGCAGCTTGAACTGGGCGGCACCCTGGACGGCGAAGCCCCACTTGTCCGATGGAGAGCCATTGCCTTCCAGGTAAAGGCCACCAGCATTCGCATAATAGGTTGCGCGCACCTGACGCGTTGCGACCGACAACTGTGCCGAGCCCCAAGCCTGATCGACACGCAGGTTGCCGATGATGTCCGGGACCTGCTGACCGCCATAGCGGGATGTGAACTTGTCGCCCGGAGTTACGAAATTGTCGTCCGCCGAATAGATGCCATTGCCGCGACGGTGCGATGCATCTTCGATGGCGATCGTGCCAGTGAAGCCGTTACCGAACTTCGCCGTATAGGCCGCGACGTTCTGGCCATTGGTGGTGTGGCTGGCGCCGACCAGGGTCTGATAGGAAGCGTAGGTGCCGGAATAGGCATCGAAGAACGACAGCGCCTTGCCGAACGTGAAGCCGGCCAGCTGGATGAAAGCGCGATCGAAGTAGATCTGGCCGTCAGCGGTGGTGCCGTTGGTCGACGTGTATTGCATGCCGAGCCGCGAGTACGAGCGCAACGTGCCGTACTCGGTCTGGGTCCGAACGTCGAACGAAATTTGCGTGCGGGCGCGCGTTTGAAAGTCGTTCGTTCCGCGGTTATTTTGACTGCCCGCGGACAGGTTCCAGTATTGGCCGTGGCTGCCGGTGGCGTTGACCCCGTAGTCAGCACGGACCATACCGCCGATCTTCAAGCAAGTGTCGGTGCCGGGAATATAGAAAAAGCCGGCTCCGTAGAGACTGCAGACCTTTGCATACTCCACTGGCTTCGCCTTGACGGGAAGATCAGCTGCCTGGGTCACGGCGACGGCGAGCAGACTCGCTGCCGAACCGAGAAGTAGACTTTTGATCATCTTCACGTTGAACCTCCAGTTTTTCTCTCAGTGGGAGGGTCCCGTTCCGCTGGCGCTCACCAGCCCTCGAAAATCCCCTTAGCCCCGAATGACATTAGGTGTTCGTTCTGCCGATACGAATTGCTTACCCAAGGAATTTTCTTTCTGAAAATTAACAATGCCGGCGAACAATCATCGCCGCTCGGCAACAGCCACTGGGTGTCATTCCACGTCGTTCATCCTCGCACGAAGCGTCCGCTGCGATGCTCCCGCTGCTGGGCAGGCCCCGCACCGTATGGACAGCCACTTCGTATTTTGGATTACGCGTTCGGGCGCATCACTACCGCGCACCGGTCTCGCCGTGCACGGAGCCCTTCTGCCGGCCACTTTGGCGCTCCAAAATCCGCCGCCAGCCTCGGCCGCGAGGCCCTTTCCACCAAACCAGAACCGTCCAGTCGTGTTTGCCTGTACGCCGGCGCGCGGACTCCCCGCGGAGTCCGATCACCATCGCCCGCAACCGCTGATCACCGCTCTTCGGCACGATGCACAGCGTCAAGCCGACACTCTTTCTACTTCACGGACGCGATCACGAAAATGCTGTCGCTTTTCGCGACATGAAGCTCTGTTCTCCATGGGACTTGAGTTCGGCACTTGCCTCGGTCAGGAACCTCACAAACAGCTTACTGCACGGCCGCATCCGAGAACCCACGCAGGTCGTCACGCCGACTGGCCTGAGAGGCAATCCCTCGCCTATTTGCAATTTGGCAAGCAGACCCAATTCCAATTCCAGTGCAACGGCACCCGGGGGAGCGAACCAAATGGCGTCGGACTTGACCACGAACGATCGGGAGAAAGTGTCGCTCGTCGATTCGATGCACGCCGGTAAGGCCAGGCCTTCGGCCCGGAAATAGTCCTCGACAGATATGCGAAGAACATGGTCGCAAGGGGGTACGATCAAAGGGAATTGCTCGAAACAGTCCAACGAGATTTCGCGCTCGCTAGTAAATGGATGTCCTGTTCTGCATACCGCGACCGTCTCTTCCTCGTACAGTTTCTCAAAGGACAGGCCGGGTGCGTCGTGGCCGGCCAAACGGCCGACGATCATGTCCAAGTCGCCCATACGCAACGCGGCCACGAGGTTCTTGAAGCTCCCGGAGCAAATCCGCACGCGCACCATGCTCGCCTCGCGCTGCATACGAGCAACGGCCGCCGGCAGCAAAAGTCCGGCAGCGGCAGGAAGAGTGCCGATTCGCAGAATCTCCTGCTTCATCTTCGTGCTCTGGACCGCGTCCATCGCATTCGTAAAACTCGCAAGCACTTCAGCGGCGCGGACACGCAAGATTTCCCCCGCCGCAGTGAGGACGACGGATTTATGCCCCCTTTCGATCAACGGCATGCCGAACTGGAGCTCGAGTTCTTGCAGCGTTCTGTACACGGCTGAATGCGCTATGTTCAGCGCCTTCGACGCCTTCACGAGATTGTCGTGCTGGGTAATCTCCAGGAAAGTCCGCAAATGGCGAAGCCCTATAAGTGAGCGCGCCTTCATATTGGAGACCCCAGGAACAACTTGAAGGTTGTTCGACGTCTCTTCGATTATCATGGCATCCATCGGCGAGCTCGGATCGTTGCTGTAAGCCAACTGTCTGACCTCCGCAACGAAGTCGCGTTCTGGTCCATCACACCAAATCCGCTCACCCGATTACATGAAGACCAGCGCTTCTGGAGAGGCCAACACACCACGTCGATCGGCTTCAAAGGCGTCGAACCGCTCTTTACGGACCATCCAAAACCCCTTGCTTGCCGAACATTGGTCGATGCGACTTGGCGGCCAAAGACGCCTCGTCAGGTGTGATCTGGAACGTCGGAAGCGATTCATCAGAAGCAGACGCACCAAGAGGAATGGCCCCCATTCGATGGCGAAAGACGACATAACCTTTGCGATTCATATTCGGCATCGTCCGTCGTATCAGGTCGGGTTCTCTCCGAGACCGCCATACGTCAGCCAATCCTCCACCACCGGTCGCACCACGAGGCCGTCAGTGACGCCAGCCCCGGTTGGCCAGTTGTTGATCAATGACGGCGATGCGCATCTGCCAGCATCCTGCCCCCGCCGGGGCGACGCCCATGCACGCACCCGGACAATATCGTTCCTAAATCGCCGGCCGCGTGGTCCATATGCCCACACCGCCCCTGTTTCCTGCATCGAAAACAATCCGAGACCTCGGGGGCGCTGTCACTAAAGCAAATTAGACGTCGATCTAACAATTGCAGATATCGACGTGATTGTTGTGCGGGCTACATCAATGATGACGGAGAGCTCCGAACATCACGGATAGCCGCTGCATCCGGCCGATTCGACGACGGCTCGCTCCAAAAAGGATCGACGCCGTATGCGACAAATAGCCCCGACTTTGCCGAATTTCTCTGGAGTTGCCATGAAGCCTGACTCCCGGCGTCATCCAGACTTACCCTGCTGGCCTACCAGACTGTGCTGGCCGGGGGACAACCCCTCGACCTCGCCGTTGCGCACGAGTCGGCCCGCTTGATTCCCACCCGCATTGTCCAGACACCGTCACGCTCGACGCCGCCACCCATCGCCGCGCCTTCAGCGATGTCGCCCAACCAACGCCGGTCCTGTTCTCCGGCGCCTTCGCTATGGCTGCGATGAAAGCGCGCGTCCTACGCTCTCAACTCTTCCATCGTTCGATGAGCATGTCGCGAAAGCGCTGAGCGATCGGAGAAAGGCGCCCGCTGCGCCGTTCGACGATTCCGATCGCGCGGCAGATAACCGGATCCACCAGCGGCACCGTCACCAGTACCGGATGCTCCTCCTGCGGCGTTGCCAGTCTGGGCAGCACCGAAATGCCAAGCCCTTTCTCGACCAGCCCGAGCGATGTCGACAGGTGGTTCACCTCGTAGAACCAACTCAACCTCACCGACGCCTTCGCGAGCGCGGTCTCCAGAAGGACTCGGTTGCCGCTGGCACGGCTTACTCCGATAAGAGGCTGGGATTCGAGTTCCTTCCACCTGAGCTGAGTGCGCTCTGCAAACGGATGGTCCCGCCGGCACGCGAGGAGGAAGGGATCGTCGGTGAGCGGCGTGAAGGCAAGATCGTCGCGAGCAGCGCCGACGAAGTTGACCCCGAACTCGGCCTCCCCTCGTGCTACGCTGTCCAGTGCCGGACTCGACGAAAGATCCAGAATACGGAATCTGATGCGGGGATACTTTTCTTTGAATTCCTTGATCACCGTCGGCAGGAAATAGAATGCAGCCGTCGGTACGCAGGCAATGGTGATTTGGCCGGCTTGCGAATAGCCGACGCCGGAGATCGACAGCGCCTGATTCTCGAACTCCCCGATGAGCCGCTGCGCCATCGGATAGATCTCGCGCCCGAATGCCGTCATCGACACATGACGCGTCGATCGCTCCAGCAGCGGCGCGCCCAACGTCACCTCCAACGCCTTGATACGGCGCGTCACAGCGGATTGCGACAGGTTCACCGCCTCCGCGGCACGACGGAAGGACCCACCTTCCGCGACCGCCACGAAGGCGCGTATATCAAGGAGTTCAAAATTGATCAGCACGGTCCATCTATATGGACGATTCTTACACTAAACAAGATGCTCCAATGGCAGGAGATCGCGATTCGACGACCTTCGGGTCATCCGCGGTCGGGACGTGATCCGGCCAGACGTCGCCGGGAATGAACACGGTACCGGCGGCAAGCTTGCGAGCCGTTCGCAGCGTTCCCAACTTTTTGAAATCGACATCGTCGCCACACACGGTGTATTCGGCGACCAGTTCCAGAACACCAGCCGGATGCTCGATGACGAGCACCGCTGTCGAACCCGTTGGGCGCAAAGCTACCGAAGATGCCACGGTTCCAGGTGCGAGCACGCATGCACACAAACAGATCGCACCCGTGACGGCGTAGGTGGGATGACAACTCCAAGGCATGAAGTAACGAGAAGCCACCGTCCCGGTTCCCCTCGGAGGGGCTATCAAACCGAATTTCGGCAACACGCTGTGGGAGACATCCCCGAAGCCCATCCTCTTCCCGCCTTCAATACGGATCGCTTCCATGCGTGCGAAGAAAGCCTTGTTGGCGTCGAGCTCACCCTTGGATTCGTATCCGGTCAGGCCGAAATCCGCCGCCCGTGCGAAGACCATCGGCATCGCGGCATCGATGCACGACACCGATATGCCGCCGATTTCTTCCATCCGATTGCCGGTAGGAAACAGCGCTCCCGTCTTCGACCCGACCGTGTTCTGGAAGCTCAACCGGATGGGGGCCGCTGTCCCGAGAACGCCGTCGATGCGCGTCGTTCCATCATAGGCGACGACGCCGTGCGGTGTCTGGACTACGGCTTCTACCAGGGCGCCGGTGTTGACGGCGCGAATGCGTATCGTCGTCACGCCGTCGCACGCCTCCACCAGGCCCATTTCGATCGAGGCCGGACCAACTCCGGCCAGCATGTTTCCGCATGACGGAGCGAAATCCACCTCACGCTTGTCGGGCGACACCTGAGCGAAGAAGTAATCGACATCGACCTCGGGATCCTCGGAGCGAGACAAGATGACCACCTTGGCGGTAACCGGCGTCCCACCACCGATGCCGTCAATGTTGCCGGGTTGCCCCGAGCCCACGACCGCCATGAGGACTTCGGCCAGGACGTCGCGATCAGTCGGCAGGTCGGAACGCAAAAAGTACGGTCCGCGCGATGTACCGCCGCGCATGAAAATGAACGGAATTGCTCTTAGCTGCATTACTGGAAGCCTTACAAATATTTACAGAGCAATTGTAGGCCGAGTCTTGAACCCCAGGAATTTCTTTGTTCGCTGCATTTGATGCGCATAATGCAACGACGAACTTCCAGATTTACAGGACCGATCATCCGCGGTCGTGGAGCACTCGTCGTGACGCGTGAAAATTCGATGCGTCGGGTTTTGACAATGCACGCGGCCAGCGTCCTCCGGGCAAACTACAAATAACCCTTCGGCGCCGTGATCCCACGACGACGAACGGCGGCCGATGGTGCGACCGCCGTTCAATATTGCCGGCCTTACGATTGACTCTTCCGTCCGCGGCAATTCGTTCGATCGACACGGAATAACCCCGCGCCGCCCGTCAGTCAGGCGGTCCGAAACCTGCAGCGCTTCAGTCGAGCGACACTCACCCCGAAGCCCGTTGTCGGTGCCGGCCGCTTCGGCATCACGCGGGCGAACTCATCTCATCGACGCAATCCATGGCGCGGGCGGAATAGACCAGGGCCGCGCCTGCGTTCATGGCGATTGCCACGCCGAGCGCTTCACCAATTTCCTCCCGGGTCGCTCCCTGCGCGAGCGCCGCCTCGACGTGCCCGGCGATGCAACCGTCGCAACGGGTCGTGACCGCGACGGCGAGCGAGATCAGTTCGCGCGTCTTGCCGTCGATATGTGCGGCCTTTTCTCCCGATGTGGCGAGGGCGAGATATCCTTTGAAAGCCTCGGGGGCGAACTGGCGCAGGTCACCGACCCGCTTCTTCACTTCGGCGCGATAATTCTTCCACTTCAACATGCCATGCTCTCTTCAGGTTTTAGGAGTTCGCCTTCGGAACTGAAGGCCATTTCGAACGGCAGTGATGCTGCGGCGAGGCCCGGATGGGCGGATACTTCGCCCAACAAAGCGGCCGACACATACATGCTGTCCAACGTCGCCGTATTGCGGATCCAGCACAGCCGCACGTCGTCGACTGTCACCGGGCCGGCGGAGGCGAAAGCGTAATCGATTGCCGCCTTGTCGCTTTCTCCGACGATGGGCAAACGGCCCTTCTCGGGCGTCACCGCCGTGACGCAGTTGACGCAGGTCGCGTCGCGGTCGAGCGCGTCCACCACCCGCTTGGTTACGAAGTCCGCGAGACCCATGCCCAGTCCATTGCCGTGCGACTTTTCCGTCAAGGAGCGCAGCACGATGCGGGTGATGTGCGGATGCTCCAGCGGCGCTTCGTATATATTCATGATCCGGCCGACCACCTTCGTGTCCATGCCGGTGCCGCTGATCTCCTTGCCGCTCTCGTCGATGATCAGGACGTCTAATTGATCGAACGGCAGGTGGGGGCACGTGCGCTTGGCGTACTCGAGAAGCTTCATCTCCTCCGCGATGAAATTCTCGGGCGTGACCGCCTCTATGCGGGCGGATTCGCCGATGCCGTTCTCGACGATGCCGATACCGAGCGCGATCGGCGCGTTTTCCAGAATCCTGCGCCCGACGGAAATCAGCGTTTTTTCGTATCCGTAGCGCACGGCCCACCGATGGGCGTCGATGGCTCCGCGATGCTTGCCGAGGCCGATCACCATCATCTTGATCAGGCCGCTTTCGATCCGGCCGTTGAACTCGGTGTGCGGCTTCACCCGGTTGACGACGATCACGTGATCGCAGTCCATTGCGTCACGGCTGAAGTTGACCGGAATTCCTTCCGCCGTCGTCCCAAAGTCGACCACGTCCATGGAGGAAACGATCGGGGCGCCGATGGTCGCTTCGGTCACCCCGAGCCCTTCGAGCATACTCGTCTGCCCTTCGGCAGTCGCACCACCGTGGCTGCCCATCGCCGGAACGATAATCGGTCGGCCGCCGACAGCCTTCACCTCGCCGACGCAAGCGCGCAGAACCGCGATCATGTCCCTGATGCCGCGGCTGCCGGCGGTGATCGCCACGCGTGCGCCGGGCTTGATACGGGCGGCGAGGGTGACGCGCTTCATCTCGGCGGCGACCGCTGCGCCGACGTCCTCGACTCGCGTCCTATCCAAGGTCTGGGTGATGCGCGTCAGTTTCGGATAGTTCACGATGCAGTCCTCAGATTACCGGCCCGGTGACGTAGATGTCCATCGCGCGCGTGTAACCGGTGATCTCCGAGCGTGTTCGCTCGCCCGAGGATACTGCCACGATGCGCTCCAGCAGCCGTTCGCCCGCCTGCGGCAGGCTCTCAGTGCCCTCGATAATCCCGGCGACCGACATGTCGATATGATCGCGCAGGTGCTCCCAGGTGCGTGCGTTTCCGGTGAGCTTGATGACGGGCACGAAAGGAAAGCCCTGCGGCGCGCCTCGACCCGTCGCAAACGCGATGACGTTGCATCCCGCGGCCGCGAGGCCGGTCAGGATTTCCGGCTCACGTCCGGGCGAGTCCATGACCACCAAGCCCTTGACCCGCGGCTGTTGTCCGTACTCGTAGACGGCCTGGATCGGCGCCGCGCCGCCTTTGGCGATGGCGCCCAGCGACTTTTCCTCGATCGTCGTCAGGCCGCCCTTGATGTTGCCGCCAGTCGGTTGACCGCCCCGCATGTCGCAGCCGACCGCCTTGGCGCGGCTCTCCATGCGGTCGACCAGCGCCAGGATCTGCGCGGCCACTTCCGGTGTCGCAGCGTGACGGGCGATAATGTGCTCAGCGCCTATGAACTCGGTGATTTCGCCCAGAACGGAGGTGCCGCCCGCCGCCACGATCGCATCCGAAGCCCTACCGATGGCCGGAGTCGCCGAGAGGCCCTGGGTCGTATCAGAGCTTCCGCATTTCATGCCGAGCACGATGTCGGACAAAGGGCAAGGCACCGGCTTCGCCCGCGACGCTTCGGCCACCATGTCCTGGACGATCAGGGTTCCCTCTGCCCGCGTTCTAGCGGCCCCGCCGATGTCCTGAAGCCCGATCACCTCGACCCTCTTGCCGGCGGCGCGAATGCCGGCCACCACCTTTTCGATTTCGGTGCTCTCGCATCCGAGGCTGACGAGCAGAACCGCAGCCAGGTTGGGATTGGAACCGAGGCCGGTCAACACTTCGGTGACTCGACGGATGTCGAGCGGCGTCTGACAACAGCCCTGATGATGGGTGAAGCTCACCGCGCCGTCGACCTGACGGGCGATGTCTTCGGCCACTTCGTTGGCGCACACCACCGTCGACAGCACCCCGACATAATTCCGCGTGCCGACCCGGCCGTCCGGTCGTCGATAACCCAAGAACTCCATGTCACGATCCTCTCCGAGCGACACCTCGCCACGCGCCTATTCCAGGTCGCCGCGGCCGCGTAGACTTTCGATATTATGAACGTGGGCGTGGGCGCCCCCGGGAATCTTCTTCGTCGCCCTTCCGATGACCTCACCATACTTGATGATGTCGTCGCCTGTGGCGATGTCGTGCACGGCGATCTTGTGTCCGAATTCCACGTCCTCGACGAGCGCGACGGCCATCGTGCCATCGCCGACCCCGACCAGAACGGTTTCACCCTTCTGCAGGACACGCAGCGCCGTGGCGACGTTGTCCTGATTATTTATCGCAATCGCGTCATATCTCATCGCTCGGGTTCTCCGACGGTTCGAGTTCGCGGCCTAGGTAGCGGCGGCGGCGGTCGGCTTCTTGCGCGTCGACAGCATCGGGAGCACGAGATAGACGAACAACGCCGCCACGGTCAGCCCAAGGAAGAAGATGCAGATGGCGCTCGACAAGAACACCGCCGGATGACCGCCCGATATCGTCATCGCCTGGCGGAAGGATTGCTCGAGCGGCTTACCCAAGACCAGAGCGAGAACCATCGGTGCCGGCGAAATATTGACCTTGCGGAAGACGTATCCCAGCACACCGAACGAGAGCATCACGCCGAGATCGAAGACGCTGTTGTTGATCGAATAGATTCCGATCGTGGCGATGACGACGATCAAAGGCAGAAGGATGCCGGTCGGGATGTACAGGATCCGCACGAATATGGAGATGAGCGGAAGATTGAGGATCAGCAGCATCAGGTTGCCGAGATACATGCTGTCGATCACGCTCCATACGAGTTCCGGGTTCTTGTGCAGCAGAAGCGGTCCCGGCTGCAATCCGAACATGATCAATGCAGCCATGAGGACAGCCGTCGTTCCGGTGCCGGGCAAACCGAGCGTGAAGAGAGGCACCATGGAGCCGCAACTCGAAGCGTTGTTGGCAGCCTCCGGTCCGGCGACGCCCTCGATCATGCCGGTTCCGAACTTCTCTTTCTCCTTCGAGATCGAGCGTTCCACCGTGTAGGCGATCATCGTGGCTATGGTGGCGCCCCCGCCCGGCAGCATGCCCTTGAAGAAGCCGATGAAGGTTCCGCGTATGATCGGCATGTAGGAGCGCTTCCACTCATCCCGCGTCAACCAGAGCGGTCCTTCGATGCCGAGCACTTCGGCCTTGCCTTTCATGTGCCGCTCGAAGGTGCAGAACACCTCCGACATGGCGAACAGTCCGACCGCCGCCAGAAGAAAGCTGATGCCATCCTGAACTTCCGGAATTCCGCCTGTGTAGCGAGGCATGCCGCTCTGCAGGTCGATGCCGATCGTGCACACGATCAGGCCGAGCACCATTGCGAACATGCCGCGCACCATCGACTTGCCGGTGAGCGCACTCACCATCACCATCGCAAAGAGAATGAGCGTGAAGTTCTCGGCAGGTCCAAACCGCAAGGCGAATTGCGAGAAGGGAACGGCCAACAAGCTGAGCAAGAGCATGCCGACAGTGCCCGCGAAGAACGAGCCGATCGCCGAAACCGCCAGTGCGGCACCTGCTCGCCCCTTCTTGGCCATCTGGTAGCCGTCCAGCATCGTCATCACGGACGACGACTCGCCGGGCGTATTGATCAGGATGGAAGTCGTCGAACCGCCGTACATGGCGCCGCCATACATGGCGCACAACATGATCAGAGCCGAGGTGGGGTTCATGCCGAAGGTGATCGGCAGCAACAACGCCATTCCTGCCGCCGGCCCAAGCCCGGGCAGCACGCCGACCACCGTACCCATCAGGCATCCGATGAATGTGTACCAGATGTTGACGGGCTGCAACGCCGTGGCGAACCCCGCGAGAATATAGGAGAAGGATTCCATGACGATGCCTCAGATGCCGAATAGCCCGGCGGGAAGTTGGACTTCCAGCAGTTTGCCGAACAAGTAATAGGCCGCAGGCCCGAAGGCCAACGCCGTGATGATGGCGGTGACTGGACTTTCACGATGGAAATAGAGCATTGAACCGAGGAGGAAGCCGGAGGTGGCCAGCGCGAAACCAACGACCTCCAAGACGGAGTAGTAGAATGCGACTCCGCACACGATGCCGGCGACGAGGCGAAGATCAGTCGCTCCGTCGTTTGCGGCCTGCTTGTCCGAAGCACTGCTTTTCTTCACGGCACGAAGATCTTGGCAGGCCAAAAGGACCGAACAGATCGCCAGCAACACGGCCAATCCGAACGGAAAAACGCGCGGGCCGAGAGGATCACCCGATTGAAGCTCCGGGATTTGAATCGTCCCGTACACATAGGCGGCGACGACGACGAGCCCGGCGCCGCCGAGGGTAGCATTAACGGGAAGCATCGCTATTTTCATCTCTATCTCCGAAGGCCAGCGCGCCGGAACGTGCAGGATGCTCGCCGGGAGCGAGCGTCTGGTTGCTCCTCTTACGCTCAATCTTTCACGGCCAGGAGTCCGAGAGCAGATAGCAGCTCGTGATACATCTTATCCTCCTTGTCCATCAGGGCAGCCGTTTCGGCGGCGGTATTGTACCTGGCCGAGAGTTGCTGCTCTTCGATCAACTTCTTCCATTCGTCGCTCATGGTGATCGCCTTTAGGGCGCCCTCCCAGAACTTGATCTGCGGCGCCGTGAGGTTCTTCGGGGCGATCACCGCACGCCACATGTCGAACGAGGCGTCGACGCCGACTTCCCGCCACGTCGGCACGTTGGCCATGATCTCGTCGGTCATGCGCTCGTCGGCAGCTAGTGCAATGAAGCGGAGCTGCTTCGATTCAACAAATGGCGCGATCGTCCCGACTGCCGTAGCGAGGACGTCCACGTGGCCGCCGAGTGTCGCGGTGATGCCTTCGGACGATCCCTTGAAGCTGACGGTCTTGAGTTTCTTCAGTTCGAGTCCCAACGACTTGGCGATCTGCGCCACCGAGAAATATTGAACCGTCCCCACTCCACTCGAGACGGAGAAGCTAATTCCAGCGGGGTCAAGCTTCAACCTGTCGACAAGATCACGGGCGTCCTTGATGGGCGACTCCGTTCGCACCGCGAAGGCGGTCTTCTCGGAGAACACGACACCGAGCGGCGTGAACTCCTTGTAGTTGATCGGGCTCCGGCCGAGCAGCCTGTTCGTGAGAATGGGCATGCCCGTGACCTGAATCACGTGCGGGTTGCCCTTCTGCCGCGCCGTGTAGGAGTATGCGACAGAGTGACCACCGCCGGGCTTGTTCACCACGACGCTCGTCTGCGAGATGAAGCCCCCTTTCACCAGGGCGTCCCTGACGGCTCGCGCCGTCCTGTCCATCGATCCGCCCGGACTGACGCCGACGACCACTTCGACCCGCTCGGTCGGCTTCCACCCCGGCTCCGACTGCGCCATCGCGCCATGCGAAAAACCGAGCGCGAGAACCGCCGCTGCTAGGCGAGCTCGCGCCGTGTTCGAAAGCTTATGGGACAACAACATGGATAATCCTCCAACAGACGGAATCCAACGGTCAGCTTTGCCGGCGAGCGGCTCACGCTGGCCACAGTCTGGCTCATGCGCGGCACCATGCGCTTCGCTACTGGGCCCGAACCCCCTTAGCGGCGATGGCCGATAGTTCGCGGATATCTTGCACCGATTCGAGTTCGGAGAGACGCGACCGCAGCTCCGCTACCGCTTCGGGACGCAGCGCGCGGCCAGCACAGATCTCGAACTTATTCTCGACCAGCTCCGCCGGCAGGGGATGAGCGTAAGAGCCGCCGAGCGCCCCCTCGACCCGCGCATCGATCACCTCGCCCTTTGTGGTGGTCACGCGGATTTCCGCACCACCCAGATTACTCGAGTCGTAGGTCGAGAAGGTGACCTTGGACATCAGGCGACGAATTTCCGCATCATTGAAGCGCTGCCCCTCGAAGTCCTCGATCTTCAGCACGCCTTCGATCAAGGCGACCGCAACGCAGTAGTGGACGCTGAACTTGGCGTCGAGCGCGCTCTGCGGATCGGGAACGTTGATGTGAGGGAAGCGAATCGGATGCACAGAAACTTCGACGCACTTGATCTCGTCTGGCCGGAGCGAATGGCGTTTTCTGATATCCAGGATTCCGTCGACCGGCGGGAGACAGGCATAGCAGCACGGGAAGCGCTTTTGCTTAATGCCCAGGTCGAGCACGCAAAGAGGATCGCCCCAGCCGGAGACGATGCGATTGACATCGTAGTTTTCCGAGCCGTGGTTGTAGACGTTGAGATAACCGTGTGGGTGATCGAATGCACGCTCGCTCGACGTGAATCCCTCGCTTGCGAGAGCGACGGCCAGCAAGGCATTGCGTGCAGCGTGGCCGACGCCGAACGGTTTGGTCATCGAGCCGAAGTTCGACTTGATGCCGGCGCTCATCGCCGCGGCTATGCCGAGGGCGGTCGTGATTTGGTCCTCGCCGAGACCTCGTAACGCCGCCGAGGCGGCCACGGCTGCGAAGATGCCGACACTCGTCGTCGGATGCCAGCCGCTCGTGTATTGATATGGAGAAATGCCCATGCCGATACGGCCGGCGGCTTCGAAGCCGACCACATAGGCACGCAGGATGTCGTTGCCGCTCGCGCCCTGCTCCTCGGCTGCCGCCATCAGGGCCGGCAGGATCGCGACCGACGGATGACCGCGGAGCTGCGAGTTCGAGTCGTCGAAGTCCAACATGTGCGCGGCAGCACCGTTGAGCATTGCCGCATCCAACACGTTGAGGCGCTGCTCCGTCCCGAAGACCAAAGCCGGGCCTGCCGCCGCGGTCGGCACTATGACGCGGCGAAGCGTGGAGGCGCCCTCATGGGTACTGCCGGCCAGCAGCACGCCGACCGTGTCGAAGACTGCAAGTTTGGCTTTTTCCAAAGCAGCGGCCGGGAAAGTGGAATTGGAAAACGAAACGATATTTCGTGCTATCTCGCGTGTGAGGCTCACCGGCTGGTACTCCAATTCTCATTTCCGCTCGATCGGCTGCAGCAAGGCCATGAGCTTGCGCAGAGAACCTGGCTGTTCGAAGTTTCGCGCTGCCTCGAAGAGGTCCGCGGATTTCCTGGGGCCGAGTACGGGCTTCGCCAAACCTTCAAACTTGGTGCGCAGATCGTCCCAACTCATCGGATTATCGGGATGCCCAAGCACGATGTCGGTATCGGCGTGCAGGCGTTCTCCGTCGGCCATCACGACGTCGAGGTGGGCGCAGTATGGCGCTTGCCCTTCGATCGCTGTGACGTGCACCTTGGAGAGAATGTCCTGTACTCGCGGGTCATTATAGGCGGCGTCGCCGAAGTCCGGCGCTACGACCTCATAACCGGCGAGACCGAGCGAGATGCAGAACGCAACGCTGAATTTGCCTTCGAGCGGTGTGCGCGGATGCGGTTTTCCAGCGGTAACCAGACAACCCGGGTGCACTTGTGCGCGAACCTCGGCGATCTGCCGATCGGCCACACGCGAGGCCAGCGAACGCGCCGCCTGGGTGGACGGATGGGTTCCGCGACAGCTCGCGAACGGCTTGAAAGCGTTGTCGAGGATCTCCCATTTTTCATCGAAATCGAGCGCCGGCACCTCGACCACGCGATCCTGGATGAAGGCGTCCAGCAGGCCCTTCTCGCGCTCGTACAAATGCGTTGCGGCCATGAACCCGTTGGCGGCCAGCTGCGCGGCGAGGACACCATCCATCGCCGCTTTGCCCGAGTGGAAAGGCTTGGAATAAGTGCCGAAGGAACCGACGAGCCCTCCGGCGGTCGTGGCTGCGACACCGAGCGCCGCCTGCACTTGGTTCTCGTCAAGCCCCAGGAGCACGCTCGCGACCACGGCCGCACCCATGCGCCCGAACATCGAAGTGGGATGGAATCCGCGACGCTGCAGGCTGCGGCCGACGCCCGGCACTCCGCCACCACCGAGCTTCGCCATCACTTCGTAGCCGGCCAGAAATGCGGCTATGACTGCGGTTTCGTCGGCGTCAATTTCCTGCGCCATGGCGAGCGCCGTGGACCAGCAGGGGCCGCTCGGATGCCCGCCGCCCATCGGATGGGTATCGTCGAAGTCCATGGCATGGGTCATGGTGGCGTTGACGAGGACGGCGAGGGCCGGAGTCGTACGTGGACCGAAAAAGATCTGCGCTTTTCCTGCGGCGTGCCATGCGTCGACGGCGCCTCGCACCGATCGGACCGGTGCTTCGTCGACGGCGCCGACGGTAACGCCCAGAAAATCGACCAATGCGCGCTTGGCTGCGTTCAGAACCACAGGCGGCAACGCCCGCCCGCCCGCCCGCGCGCCGACAACGTAGTCCGCCAACCGCCGACCGCGCACATTCGCGCGATCGCCTGCACTCGCTGCATGCATCGTGAACAGTCCAAATCTCATAGCGGGGGCGCGACGATCACTAAAGCAATCGAGCATAGTTCGAACAATTGCAAATATTGGCAGGATTATTGTGCGCACAACAACGACGGCAACGAGTTCCTCGGATCGCCGGATGCGGCCGGTGGCCGGCGACCTCGACCGCCGTCCCACAGAGAAGAACCACCGCAGGAATGGCGGCCGCGGGCCGATCGGGACGACGAAACACCTGTAAAGGCGAGCCGCGAAAGGGCCGCAGGCCGAATTCAGCGGATGGGAAAACTACCGACCAAGAGAGCCGGCAAGCAACCACAACGGCTCGAGGACTCCGCCTGCCTGACATGAGAGCAAGACGATCGTGTCCGCCGTCGTGACGCTCATCGAGAGGAGCCGGCGTTGACTCGATGTCGATGGACATTTGTATCGGCGCTCGACGTGGCGGTCTATGCCGTCTTTGCAGCGGAGCTAATGGGCACGCGAGCACCGAGGCAACGGAGCGTCTTGCTCCCAAACGCATGTCGTTCGGTGAGCTCGATCGTCGTCGCACATTCCTCCCCCGCCGATATGCGCGACCTCCGCGGCTCTTCGTGAAGGAACATCGCAGACCCGTCGCTCGCATGTCGAACTGCTTCCGACGCGAGTGATGCGTGTTTCTCGATGCTTCCATGCACATTGCGATTATCGTAGTGTGCGGCCATTCGTCAGGCTATGCACTGCACAGGCAGATCGTAACCGAGCAGCAACGAGCAGGACTCGATCACGACATATCGAGTCCGGGCGACAGAGTGGTTGGTTTCCGCGTCGTATCCCATCCTGGATTTCAAGACCGTGCAACGCATTGTCGCCTCCTTCAGAAAGTCAGTACGTCGATGATAGACGCGGAACATATTCACCTGGACACCGTCGGGGGCATAGCCGGCGACATGTTCACCGCGGCGGTACTGGATGCATTGCCGCAGTTGTGCGAACGGGTATTCGCCGATCTGGCGGCTGTTTTACCGACCGATTGCGGCACTCCGCACCTGAGCGAAGGCGTCAGTGGTGGGTTGGCCGTCCGCCGGTTCGCGCTAGTGCGAGATACCATTCCGCACGGCCACTTCCGTTCCGAGGCTGATCGAAGCGACCACCACCGAAGCCACGACCACCACGACGCCGGTCCGGACATTCATTCTTCACCTGTCCACCACGACGCGCACGGAACGAGTTTCTCCCACTTGGCGGCAAGAATAATCGAATCGCCACTTCAACCGGGCACGGCGGACAATGCCGTCGCCATTCTTCGGCGACTTGCGGAGAGCGAGAGCCGCATGCATCGCGTCGCGATCGACGATGTGCACTTTCACGAACTTGCCGATTGGGATTCATTGATGGACGTGGTCGCAGCCGGCAGCATCGCGGCGGCTCTGGCGGGCTGTACGTGGAGCGTGTCGAGCCTACCTCGCGGTCACGGACTCGTGCGCACGCAGCACGGCTTGCTGCCCGTTCCGGCACCGGCGACGGCGGATCTGCTGCGCGGCTTCAAGTGGCGAGACGACGGCGAGGAAGGCGAACGCGTGACGCCCACCGGGGCAGCAATACTGGCGCATCTCGTCAAGAACCCGAACAGTGGGGCGAGCGGCGTACTGACGGCGAGTGGAATGGGCGCAGGAGCGCGTTCGCTTGTCCGTCTGCCGAACATTCTTCGCGTCTTGGTCTACTCATCCGGACCGACGACAAAGGACGATGAAATCCGACGCGACGAAGTGATCGTCGTGTCGTTCGACGTCGACGATATGACTGGCGAGGAGATCGGCACCGCATGCGACAAGCTGCGGGCCGTCGCGGGTGTTCTCGACCTCAGTACCGGAATTCGCCAGGGCAAGAAAGGGCGTCCACTTCACGAATTTCGTCTTCTCGTCCGCCCGGATGATTTTGAGGCCGTGGGCGAAGCATGCTTTTGCGAGACGTCGACCATCGGGTTGCGCTTTAGAAGGGAAAGCAGGTTCTGCTTGCCGCGAAGCTGTGAAACGACGGAGGTGGATGGAATCCGCCTGCGACGGAAGCTGACCACGCGTCCGAGTTACGGCGTCACCCACAAGGTGGAGAGCGACGATCTCACCGCGCTGAAGGGACTGGCGCGAAGACGCCGCCTCAAGGCCCGCGCCGAGCGTGAGACGAAAGACGACTGATGCTCCAGAAATTGCAGGCCGACCTGGTGGCGGCGCTCGACAGCCACGACGCCCTCGCGGTGGCAGTGTCGGGCGGAGTAGACAGCATGGTTTTGGCCTACATCGCCCATCATTTCGCACGGGTCGACGTCACCGCCGTACATGCTCTGTCGCCCGCCGTACCGGCAGCCGCCACCGCGAGAGTAAAGGACTATGCGGCTCGCCATGGCTGGACTCTGCGGCTCATTGATGCGGGCGAATTGTCCGATCCGGTCTATCGGAGCAATCCGGTCGATCGTTGCTTCTACTGCAAGACCAACCTGTACAGCCGCATTCGTGCCGTCACCGGCCTCCCGATCGCTTCCGGCACCAATCGCGATGACCTCACCGATTATCGGCCCGGTCTCAAGGCCGCCCGCGACCACAACGTTGTCCATCCGTTCGTCGATGCCGGAATCGGCAAGAGCGAAATCTACTCCCTGGCGAAGAAGCATGGGCTCGCCGACCTGGCCGAGTTGCCCGCGCAACCCTGTCTTGCCAGCCGCATCGAGACCGGAATTATCGTCGATGCGTCCGCCTTGCGGTTCATCGAAGAGGCCGAGAAGACGCTGTGCGAGTTGCTTCCGGACGCGAAGGACATTCGCTGTCGAATTACGGCGGCGGGAGTTTACGTGGAATGTACGCCGCTTCCGGTCGGCGATGGCCGGGTCCGCGCCGAACATCGTGTCTCTGGGCTATGCATGGCCGCCGGGCGCCGCTTTGCCGGCATGCGTGAATATCATCGCGGCGCCGCGTTCCTGAGAGGGGTGGCGCGGTGAACGAGTTCGAACTCGACTGGGAACGTCTACAGCGCACCGGCATCGGCGAAGCGATATTCTGCCACGGGAAATCGCCGCCGCAGATAGACGCCATTCTGGCCGCCGCCGGCCAACGCACCTTGCTGCTGACGCGGCTCGACGAGCCCAAATTCGCTCTTCTTCACGAGGAAAGCCGCAGGCGTCTCGATTACGATCCATTGTCGCGGACCGCATTTCACGAATTTCGCGGCGAGTCGCGCTTGGCGGGGCCGGGGATCGTCTGTGCCGGCACCTCCGACCTGCCGGTCGCCCGCGAAGCCGCCCGCACGTTGGAGTTCTACGGATACGATTCGCCGATCATCGCCGATGTCGGCGTCGCCGGGCTGTGGCGACTGTTGCGACGACTGGAGGATATTCGGCGATTTCGCGTGGTCATCGTCATCGCCGGCATGGAGGGTTCTCTATTCAGCGTGGTGGCAGGACTCGTCGACGCATCCGTCATCGCCGTCCCGGTATCGGTAGGATACGGAGTGGCAGCCGATGGACGAGCGGCACTCAACAGCGCCTTGGCCTCCTGCGCTGCCGGCTTGGTCAGTGTCAACATCGACAACGGATTCGGGGCCGCGTGTGCGGCGGTTCGCATTCTGCAAGGTGGACCTCCGCAGGCGCTTCGCTGAGCGGTGTTTTTTTAACGTTCGGTGACGAACTCCCGAGGACCGCGAGTGCCTTTTCACCTCGCGGATGGGAGAAATGCTCACATTGCCAGCCAGAGAGCCGTTTCCCGTTGATCGGCGCACGGCCGGCGACGAACTGACGGGCGCTCCGCAGCGGACCGACCCGATCCGCGTTCCCGATCACGCCCGCAAGCCCAGCAACATAGGTTGCAAACCGCGCTCCAGTCAGCGTGTTGCAGTTTCGAGCAACGGCTCGAACTGCACCTCGAATTCACCTATGTCGACTTCGGAAGGTCCGCCTTTCCCCGTTTCGTCTACCCCGCACCTGATCTCTTTGGGATGGCAGCGCGGCGTGTTTTGACGCGGCCCGATCGGTAACGATCGGGCCCGGCTGCTTCTGATCATCATGTGTCCCTGGCCACATTCCGCTTTTCCATCGCCCCTGTCTTGATTTATCCGTGCGACCAAGACGATCCACGCCATGCCGTTCTCAGACGACGTTCATGAACTATCGCATCGATTGTGGACGACCTAATTCTTGCGCGGCCTTGCGGTATATATCCTCACCGCAAGGCTAACCGACGATGTGCCGGGGCATCAAGGTCGCTTACGCCGAGGCTGTCGACCACGGCGGTCCAGATGAAGTCGACGTGTTTGGGCATCAGTGGATCGCGGACATCCATCGATTAGTCGGCCAATTCTCAGTTCTTTGCTTTCGTTCCCTCCGCAAGCGCAAGTTTCGCAATCGCAGTCGCCATGCGTCGAACCTCGGCCTCCTCATGATCGTTTGCGCCCTTGCCCGCCTGAGAGCAGGTCGGGCCGCGCAGCCGTTCGCCATCGATCTGGAACGTGTAAGTCCGACCGTCGGGCGTAAAGATCAAGACGAGTTCGTTGCCCCGACGCTCCATGCGGAAGTCGTCAGTTCTCGGTGCTGGCATGCTGCCTCCTCGGAGAGTTTGCGCGGCGGATCGGCCATCAAGCATACGCGCAGTTCCGCCATCTAGCGGGTCAAGCCGGCATATCGATTATACGCCGCCGTGATTGAACGCCTGACTGCCGGCTGGAGTTCTGTTCCTGACAGGAGAACACCGCCGACGGATAAGGCCCGCGCCCATGCCTGAAAGTCACCACCAGCATCCGGAAGGCCACGCCCCCAGGAGGCCGCGAAAGGCGGGCGCCGAACACCGCCTCATTGGCGCCCTGCTGCTGACGGGTGGGTTCATGCTGGTAGAAGCCGCCGGCGGCCTCCTGTCCGGCTCCCTCGCCCTGCTCGCCGATGCCGGCCACATGCTCACCGACGTCGGCGCGCTTGCGCTTGCCTATGTGGGCGTCCACATGGCCAAGCAGCCGGGCGATCCGCAACGCACCTATGGCTATGCCCGCCTCGAAGTACTTGCGGCCTTCACCAACGGAGTCGCGCTCTTGGGACTCGCAGCCTGGATCCTGATCGAGGCCGCCATCCGCTTTTTCGAACCTGTGCGAATCCTCAGCGGCACGATGCTCGTCATCGCGCTCGTCGGGCTGGTCGTGAACGTCGCCAGCTATCTGGTGTTGCACTCGGGCGAAGAGGGCAATATCAACATCCAGGGTGCGATGGTGCATGTCTTGGGCGACATTCTCGGCTCGCTCGCCGCCATCGTGGCCGCCCTTGTGATCCGCTTCACCGGCTGGCTGCCTATCGACCCGCTCCTGTCCGCGCTCGTCGCCTGCCTGATCATCCGCTCAGGATGGGACATCACGCGCCGTTCGGGGCACATCCTGCTCGAGGGAGCGCCGGATTCCGTCGACCGCGACCGGATCCGTCGCGACCTCGCGGCTCTGCCGGGCGTCACATCGGTCGACCATATCCATGTTTAGTCCCTCACGTCGGGTCGGCCGCTCGCCACGTTGCATGTGCGAACGACGGCGGGCGCCGACCTCCCGGCGGTGCTGAGAGCCGCCAAGGAACGCCTTCGCGGCGAGTCCAGCATCGATCACTCGACCATCGAACTCGAACCCGCCGAGGAGACGAAACGAAGTTGAGGAGTCGTTCGCGAGTCGCTGGTAATCCAGGCCGACCTGCCCGGGCAAGCCCAGTCTTGCCCAGGCAGGTCGCAAAACCATCGCTCAGATCGAGCCCTCACCCCGCGCATCCTCGCGCGGCGCCCTCACGGGCAGGGATGGCGTTCTCCGTCGTAGCCGAGATACGTCCCGCTGCCCGGATCGTAGGATCGGTACTTCGATGCGCAATAGGCGTGCCGGTCCGATCCCTGCTGAGCCAGAGCTCCGCCGATGATGGCTCCGGCCGCGAACCCGCCGAGAGCCGGTCCGAGGTCACGGTCGCGGTGACGCCATCCGTGCCGGTACCCGTGACGATAGCGATGCCCATAACGGCGGTCGCGCACCTGGTGGAGCATGTCACCGGCCTCGCCTGCCGCTGCAGTCGCGGCCTTGGCGTCGCCGCCGCGGAACGGTTGGGCAGCGCTTTCCGAAGGGAGTGCCGCCCACAGACCCGCGGCCGCGAACGTCGCGAGGGAAGCCATGACAAATCTCGATTTCATCGTTCATCTCCGTTGAGTCTGATGCACCCGCCGACGGCCAAGCGCGGCAGGACCTCCGTGCGTGACGCGTGCGCGACTACCCGGTCGCGCACGCAAAGTGCCGCAATCAGCGATTCGTGTTGGTGCCGGTTGAACCGGCCGGCTTGCCGGAGCTGCCAGTACCGGCGCCGGTCGAAGAGGCCGCGCTCCCGGTCGTGCCGCCGTTGCGCTTGTCGACCTCGGCGAGGTTGAACGCCGGCGCGTTCTTCAGGTCTTCCTTGTTGGTATTGGCGACGATGCGGGTCGACCCGTCGGCCTGCTCGGTGAGGACGAGGGAGTTGGGCTGCACCGCGATATTGCGATCCCCGATGCCGAGAAATCCCCCGACGCTGACGACGACGGCCTTGATGTTCTTGCCGTTGTCGATGATCAGGTCCTCGACCTCGCCGATATTCTCGTTGTTGAGGTTGTAGACGGTCGACCCCATCAGATTGGATGCGCGCATGTCGGCCGGCTGCACCGAATAGAAGGTGAGGCGAACGGCTGCGGCCGGGTCCACCTGACGAATCCCCGCCTGCCCGGTGCTCGATCCGCCGGTCTGAGCCTGGGTCCCACTCTGCGAAGGCATGCTCGATGACGCCCCCCCGCTCGTGCCGCTCTGCGGCGGGTTGTTCGTCTGGTTGGCGCCCGGACTTGCCTTCGTGGTGGAGGATTGCCCCGTCTGGGGCGCGGTCTGCGCAAAGCAGGATCCGGTGAACATCAGTATTGCGGTCGTGGCCAGGAGCGTCCGGTTCATCGTGTCACCTCGTGGTTGGGGCTTGCATCGTCACGGTCAATGCAGACCATCGAGGTCAGGTTCTGAGAACCTCCCGTCATGGCGCGTACGTCGGCGTACGATCCATCTGCAGTGACATCCCGACGCGGGTGCGACGTCACCGGCCGAGCCGGAGACGGCTGCCGCGGTGTCGCGGACAGCCCAATGAGATGCTTCGACGGATGGGCCCAGACGACATTCCGGTACTGCAGTCTGGAAGCCGCAAGGCGTAATCGGCCGTGTCGGCCTGCTGGTGCCGGCCGGGGGCGTATGGGAAAGCGTCGGGCGCAAGCTCCAGCTTCCGGTGCCACACACGCACACTAAAGGCGGGAGCCTGCCCGGCGGACGACGTAATACGCACCCGCGCCGACGAGCGCCGCCAGGATCAGCACCAGCAGGATGACAACTCCGACTGCGCCGAGCATGGCCGCGAGACTGTCCCAGAATCCGATCTGGGCGACGAGCAGGGCGATGAGCACCAGGAACAAGATGGGCATGGTCGTCTCCGATCGCGTGTCGTGGCCGGCCCCGTGCCGGCATGCGTTTCGTCGTGTGTCCTTCATCCGCACGGCGGGATGATCAGCGCCGGCAGACCCGTCCATGCGACCGCGACGGCCGAGAAGGATGCCACGACCGCCGTGCCCAGGCGCCAGAACTGCCGCAAGGCGTGGTCACCTTCATGGGCTATACCCGGTCCGCGGCCCGCCACCGCCAGTGCGACGATCAAGATCGACGCCGCCATGGCGAGGACTGTGGCGACCGACACGGTCAACGGGACAATGCCGATGCCGAACACCGTGTTCCGATCGAATGCGCGGGCGCAGGCGATGCCGTTGAAGCCGTAGACGAAAAGGAAATGACTACCCCAGATCAGCAGGCCGCCGAGGAAGAACAACAGTTTGAGGACGAATCCGGGCGAACGCATCGCTCACTCTCCCACGAGGCGCGGAAAGAACTGGACGACCGCGATGCCTGCGAGGCCCTGGGCGGTGGCGAAGTGCCACAGCAGCATGGTGTTATCGAACGTGCCACGACGGACCTGATCGAGCTTGCCGGCGAACGAGCGTGCGAGTGTGTAGAACGCCATGACGATCAGAGTGCCGACATAGAAACCTTGCAGGCTGAGGAACATCGCCACGACGGCACCGTAGCTCGTGTCCTGAGGCCGCAGTCCGCTCTGCAGATGCGCGTTGATATCGATCCCCAGCGCACAGACGAGAAGCGGCACGGCCGCCGCCAGGGCCAGGCGGCTCGTCCACGGCCGCCACAGGGTGCGGCCGGCGACGACAATCATCACGCTGCCGAGCCCATAGAGGATTGCGGCCCCTGCCGGCCAGACGAGGTCCGGCAGGGGGGCGGCAAACCAGCCGCGCGGGTTGACGGTCCACAGGAAGAAGTATGAGAACAGCAGGCAGACGAACAGCGTGCCCGCCACCAGCAGGAGCACGATCATCGCCCACCAGGCGTGGCTCATGGGGCCGGTGACGTAGGTCGGCAACGTCAATCCGCCACCGATGTCGACCGGAGGTGTCCGACCCGGATCGGTGTCCCACAGCCAGCGCAGCACGAAGCCGACCGCCAGGACCCCGCAGGCGAGCGCCGGCCAGACCAGCTTGACGGTCAAGAGCAGGAAGAAGGCGGCGGTGAAGAACGCCGCCAGCACGGGCGCCCAGCCCGGTCCCGGCATCTGCACCACGTATTGCGGCTCGGCATGGACGGGACTGGTCACGATGGTCTCGCGCCCGCCGGTCGGCGCGCCGGGCAGATAATAGCGGCCTGCCTCCACATCCTCGGCAAGCCGTGGCTGGTCCCAGAGCGGATAGTGCGTGCGCACGATCGGAATGCTGCGATTGGCATAATCGCCGCTGGGCAGCCATTCGAGCGTGCCGGCGTTCCAGACATTGCCGGCATTGTCGGGAGACGGCCGGAAATTGCGCAGAAGATCGATCAGGAACAGGGCGACGCCGGCCGCCACCAGGAAGGCACCGACGGTCGAGACGAGATTGAGCCAGTCCCATCCCATGCCGGCCGGATAGGTGTAGACGCGGCGCGGCATGCCCATCAGCCCGGTGATGTGCATCGGGAAGAAGGCAACATTCACGCCGGCGAAGATCAGGCCGAACACCCAGCGGCCCAGCCGTTCCGACAGCGGCCGACGGCTGGTGTGGGGGGTCCAGTAATAGAAGGCGGCGAACAGCGGAAACACCATGCCGCCGATCAGGACGTAGTGGAAATGGGCAACGACGAAATAGGTGTCGTGCGCCTGCCAGTCGAACGGCACCATGCCGACCATGACGCCGGTCAGCCCGCCGAGGGTGAAGATGAACAAGAAGCCGATGACGAACAGCGCCGGCGTCGTGAGCATCACCCGGCCGCGGGCGATGGTGGCGATCCAGGCGAACACCTGGATGCCGCTCGGCACCGACACCGCCATGCTGGCGGCGGAGAAGAAGCTCAAGGAGAGCTGCGGGATGCCGGTCGTGAACATGTGGTGCACCCACACCCCGAAGCTGATGAAGCCGGTTGCGATGAGCGCCAGGACGACGAGGCGATGGGCGACGAGCGGCGAGCCCGCGATGGTCGGCACGATCATCGACACCATGCCGGCGGCGGGCAGGAAGATGATGTAGACCTCCGGATGGCCGAAGAACCAGAACAGGTGCTGCCACAGGAGCGGACTGCCGCCCTTCTCGGCGATGAAGAACGGCCAGCCGAAGGCGCGTTCGATCTCCAGCAGCAGGGTGCCGAGGATGATCGCCGGGAACGCGAAGATGATCAGGCCGGCGAACACCAGCATGGCCCAGCAGTAGACCGGCATGCGGTCGAGCGACATGCCCGGGGCGCGCGTGCGCAGCACCCCGACGACGATCTCGATGGCGCCGGCGATGGCCGAGATTTCGATGAAGCCGATGCCGAGCAGCCAGAAATCGGCATTGATGCCGGGGGAATATTGCGTGCTGGTCAGGGGTGGGTACATGAACCAACCGCCGTCGGGAGCGACGCCGAAGAACAGGGTGCAGAAGAACGCGATGCCGCCGAAGAAATAGGCCCAGAACGCATAGGCCGACAGGCGCGGGAACGGCAGGTCGCGCGCCGCCTGCATGTTGGGCAGGAGATAGACGCCCATCGCCTCCACGGCCGGCACCGCGAACAGGAACATCATCACGGTGCCGTGCATGGTGAAGAGCTGGTTGTAGGTGCCCTGCGCGATGAGCCCCGCCTGCGGCACCGCGAGCTGGCTGCGCATCAACAGGGCCAGAATGCCGGCGAGCACGAAGAACAGGAAGGCGGTGCCGATGTAGAACAGGCCCACATAGGTGTTGTTGACGACGGTGATGAAGTGGATGCCGCGGGGCGGATCCCAGATGCGCTTGAGCTGTGCGAACTCGTCGTCCGGGCGCGGCGCTTCGTTGGGAAGCTCTTCTGCCCGTGCGTCCGGCCCCTGCGACGCCTGAATGTTCATTTGAGACTCTCGAGATAGGCGGCGATGGCCCGCAGCTCTTCGCCCGCGAAGACATTGAAGTCGGGCATGCGGTTGTTGGGCTTGAGATGCTGGCTGGAGGCGATCCAGCCGGCGAGCGTGCCCTTGTTATTGGGAAACGAACCGGCCGCGATGGTGCGGCGGCTGCCGATATGGGTAAGGTCGGGCCCCAGGCGTCCGTCCGCCGGCGTGCCGCGGACCGCATGGCAGGCGCCGCATCCGGCGGCGAGGAACAGCTCGCGACCGCGGCTGATAAAGGGAATGCCCGGGTCGGCGGCCGGTCTCGCCTGACCTTCCAGCCAAGCAGCGAACGCGTCGGCCGGATGAGCGACAACATCGAACGCCATCAAGGCGTGCGCCGCGCCGCAATACTCGGTGCACTGGCCCCGATAGACGCCCGGCCGGTCGGCCTGGAAGACGAGCGTGTTGGTCTCGCCCGGGATCATGTCGAGCTTGCCGGCCAGCGTGGGAATCCACAGGCTGTGAATGACGTCTGCGGTGGTGAGCACGAGCTTCACGGGCTCGCCGACCGGCACGTGGATTTCGTTGGCGGTGTCCACGTCCCGTCCATCATTGCCGACGTAGCGCACGCGCCACCAGAACTGCTCGCCGGTCACCGCGATCGTCAGCGCTCCGTCGCTCGGCCGGGCGACGATGTCGCGCGCCAGAAGGAGGCCGAACACCAACAGGGCCGACAGCGTGACCAGCGGAAACACGATGCCGCCCGCGATCACGATACCGCGGCCGGCAAACCAGCCGCGCCGCTCGGACCACAGCGCCCAGGCGAGAAACGACATCACGAACACGAAAATGAGCCCGCCGCCGACGAACATGATCCAGGTCAGCGACGCAATGGCGGCGGCGTTGGGGCCGGCGGGCGCGAGCGCCGACTGCATTCCGGTCAGGAGGTCGTGGAGCACGGTGCCCATGCGGTTCACCGTAGGGTCTGTAAATAGGCGGCGGCGTCGCGGGCCTGCCGTTCGTCGAGCGGCATGTCCGGCATTGCGGTGTTCGGCACCAGCGCTGGCGCGTCGCGCACGAACTGCGCCACGAGCCCCGGCCGGTTCGGCAGCGCGCCGGCGAAATAGGCGCGGCGCGCGAACCCGGCCAGCGACGGCCCGACGACGCCCCTTGGCCCGCGCACGCCCGGAATATCGTGGCACACGGCACAGCCGGCGCGTTCGATGACCCTGCGACCCTCCATGGCGTCGCCCAAAGCGTGCGCGACCGCCGGCGAGCTCTCCTCCCGGCAGGAGGCCAGCAGACAGAGCAGGGCCAAACCCGCAGGCACCTTCATCGACTGCCCACGACGTCTCGGGACCTGGGTGGAGGAAGCGATGAGAAATAGGCGGCGACCGCCTTGATCTCCTCGTTCGATAACTGAGTGGCAATGTGCTCCATCACACCGAGGGGACTGTTGCGACGTTGGCCTTCGCGCCAAAATCGGAACTGGAGCTCCACATAGGGCGCATACTGGCCGGCCAGGTACGGATAGCTCGGCGGCAAGCCGCGGCCGGCCGGCCCATGGCAGTTGACGCAGGCGGCGACGCCCTTCTGCTGCAACCCGGCAGCCGAAATGGCGGCGCCTTGCTGCAGGAGCTGCGGGTCGGGGGCGCTCTTCGCTTGCGTGAGGTCGGGCGCCGACTGCTCCGCGTAAAACGCCGCGACATCCTCCATCTCCTGATCGCTCAGCGCCTTGGCGATCGGCGACATGATCTGATTTTCGCGCTCGCCGGCCGCGTAATCGCGCAGTTGCTTGTAGAGATACCAGGCCGACTGGCCGCTCAGACGCGGGAAGGCGCCGGAGGCATCGCCGGCGCCATTCAGGCCATGACAGGTATGACAGGCGGATCGCGGTGACACCGCGGTGCTGCCGCCGAGCGCCACCCCACGTCCGCGCTCGATATCGGCGGCCGCGTGCGCATTGCCCGAAAAGGTGGCAATCACTGTGAGCAGCACCGCCGTGGTCCCTAGGAGATTAGACTGCCGCATTGCGTCGCCCTCCTTCCGAGCTATGCGGCGCCACTAGCGCGCGTGCGAACTCGTGAATGGTATCGGCTGACAACGTCCGGACGCGTTGGGGAGTTGCAATGTTTGTACGCTGCCGAGCCGAAATCGGAACCCGGCATCGATCTCGCCATTGAGGTGAAGTCGCGTCAGCCGCACACGCGGCCGCGCGTCGGCGGGATTGGCGATGAAGGCAGTCGAAAGCTCATGCACGCGGCAACATCGTGCTTCGCCCTGCTGCTTTCGGGGATCGCGGCGTTGGCCGTGTTTGCCGTGCATGCACAGCCCGCTTCGCCCCAGGCAGGCTTTTCGCGCGGACAACTCATCGCATCCGGAGGCGGGCCCGGCGGCCGGGCGGCGGCATGTTTCACGTGCCACGGTATCGACGGATCCGGCCAGGCCGGCGTCGGCTATCCCCGCTTGGCCGGGCTCGATGCGCGCTATCTGGCCAAACAACTCGCCGACTATGCGTCGGGTGTTCGACAAAGCGAGATCATGGCTCCGATCGCCCGCGCCCTGTCGCCGGCGGACCGGCACGCGGTCGCTCTCTATTATCAGCGGCTTTCGTTCCGGGCGGGAGTCGATGTCCCGATGACCATCGACGCCGACCTGCAGCAGCACGGGGCGGCACTCTACGCACGGGGAGCACCGGAGCGCCATCTGCAGGGCTGCATCAACTGTCATGGCCCAGCGGGCCGCGGCCTGCCGCCGACCTATCCGGCACTCGCCGGCCAGCCGGAGCCGTACGTCCGCGACCAGTTGCGCCGCTTCCGCAACCGCGCACGCGATGGCGGCCCGGCCGACGTCATGGGGCATATCGCCCGGCGCATGAACGAACGCGATATGGCCGGCGCGGCAGCCTATCTGGCCAGCCTGCCACGCCACGCGGCGAAAGGGAGGTGACGGCGATGCGAGCGATCCGGGCCACGGAATGCACACGCGGCTGGCTGCTGGGAGTGGTTCTATCCCTCGCCGTTTCGACGTCCGCTGTGGCACAGGGCAACGAGTCGTCGAGCACCGCCTCCCAAGCGGAAGGCCCGCAGCAGGGCGATGCCGTCGAGATCGGTGCCGGCTCGACGGCAGCGGTAACGACAGGATCGAGCGGACCGGACTCCTCCAGCAATCCGACCGTCCCGCCGGTGGCGGGCTCGTTCTCGATCAGACCACCGCAGGACGAGTTCGCCGGCCCCGGAATGTTGCCGATCCGGGCTCCCCAGAAACTGCGTTGCGACCTCATCGATGAAGCCAACGCACGCCAGCGCTGCCAGCGCGCCGGCAATCAAGGATGAGCGCACGATGACAGAAATCGCACGTCGCGAGCTGCTCCAGGGCGCGAGTGCCCTCGGCCTCGCCTTCGCGCTCGGCTCGCACGCGAGCGCGCAGACCCAAGCCGCCGGACAGGGCAGCGTCTATCTGTTCTTCACCGAGACCGAAGCTCAGTTCATCGAGGCGGCGGTCGAACGCCTCATTCCGTCCGAGCCGGAGTGGCCGGGCGCCCGGGCTGTGGGCGTGCCTTACTACATCGACCTCCAGCTCGCCGGTCCGTATGGACGCGGCGATCGGCTCTATCTCCGGGGCCCTTTCGCCGTCGGCCTGCCCGGCCAGGGTTATCAGCTCGCCCTGACGCCGGCGCAGCTCTACCGGACATCGCTCGCCGCCATCGCCCGCGAGTTCGGGCCGAGCACTCCGTTCGCATCGCTCACGGACGCCGACAAAGACCGCTTCCTCAGGCGGCTGGAAGCGGGAGAGCTCACCATCGACGGGTTCTCGTCGGCGATCTTCTTCGAGACGCTGCTGGCCAACACCATCGAGGGCTATTTCGCCGACCCCGCCTATGGGGGCAACAGGGACATGGCGTCCTGGCGCATGATCGGCTTTCCGGGCGCCTTCGCGGCCTATGCGGCGGTCTACACCCGGCATGGCCTGAAATTCGATCGCGCGCCCATGGCGATGGCCGAGGTGGCGCACCACGATGACCATCACGCCGCGCCGGCGACGGCGGGCGCCGCCCGCTGAAGGGAGAAAATTGCAATGCCCATCCGCAAGAAGCCCGTCGACGTCGTACTGGTCGGCATGGGCTTGACCGCCACCATGATCGGCAAGGAACTCGCCGAGGCCGGGCTCACGGTGGTCGGCCTGGAGCGCGGCGTCTGGCGCGATACGGTGCCGGACTTCCAGTCGCCGGCCATGCACGACGAGCTTCGCTACGCCGTGCGCCAGCATCTGCACCAGAACCCGGAGCTGGAGACCTATACGTTTCGCAACAACACAAACCAAACCGCTCTGCCGATCCGCACCCTCGGCTCGTTCCTGCCGGGAACGGATGTGGGCGGCGCCGCCGTGCACTGGAACGGGCAGACCTGGCGCTTTCTGCCGTCCGACTTCGTCACCCGCAGCCACTACGAAAGCAAATATGGCCGCAATTTCATCCCTGCCGACCTCACCGTCCAGGACTGGGGTGTCACCTATGACGAGCTCGAGCCCTTCTACGATCGCTTCGAGTATCTCGCCGGCATCGGCGGACAGGCCGGCAATCTGCGCGGCGAGATCAAGCCCGGCGGCAATCCGTTCGAAGGCCCCCGCTCCCGCGAATATCCGAACCCGCCGACGAAGCTGGCCTACGCAGGGGCGCTGTTCGCCAACGCCGCCCTCGAGCTCGGCTATCGCCCGTTCCAGGTGCCGTCGGCCAACATGACGGCGACCTACACGAACCCGGAGGGCATGACGCTGCAGCCCTGCATGGTGTGCGGCTTCTGCGAGCGGTTCGGCTGCGAGCACTTCGCCAAGTCGAGCCCGCAGGTCATGCTACTGCCCAAGCTGATGGAAAAGGAGAACTTCGAGCTGCGCACGCAAGCGCATGTCATCAAGGTCCTGCTCGATCCTGACAAGAAGCGCGCCACCGGCGTTCTCTACATCGATCTCGACAGCCGGGCGGAGATCGAGCAGCCGGCCGACCTCGTGATCCTGTGTTCATTCGGCATCAACAATGTCAAGCTGCTGCTGAACTCCGGCATCGGCCGACCCTACGATCCGCGCACCGGCGAAGGAACGATCGGGAAGAACTACAGCTACCAGACCATGGCCTCGGTCTCCGTCTTCTATCCCGAGAGCGTCAACATCAATCCGTTCATGGGTGCGGGAGCGCTGGGCACTGCGATCGACGACTACAACGGCGACAACTTCGACCATAGCGGGCTCGGATTTCTCGGCGGCGCCTATGTGGCGGCCTATACGACCGGCGCCCGCCCGATCGAGTATCACCCTGTGCCCCCCGGCACGCCACGCTGGGGCGTGGATTGGAAGAAGGCGGTGCGCCGCCATTACAATCACACGGTCGGGCTGACCATCCACGGCAGCTCCATGTCGGCGCGCGGCAACTATCTCGACCTCGATCCGACCTATGTGGATGCCTATGGCCAGCCGCTCCTGCGCATGACGTTCGACTTTCCCGACAGCGACGTGAAGATGGCGAACTACGTCGCCGCGCGCACCACCGAGATCGCACGCCTGATGGGTGGCGAACTCGTCTCTCCCGGTGACCGTTCGACTCCCTATTCCATCGTGCCTTACCAGACGACCCACAACACCGGTGGCGCCATCATGGGCAGCGATCCCACGACCAGTGCCGTCAACCGCTATCTGCAGAGCTGGGATGTGCCGAACGTGTTCGTCCAAGGCGCCTCCGCCTATCCGCAGAACCCCGGCTACAACCCGACCGGAACGGTCGGCGCACTCGCCTACTGGTCGGCCAAGGCGATCCGCGAGCAGTATCTCAAGAATCCGGGACCGCTGGTGCGCTGAGGAGACTTGCAGGTGGATGTTCTCGAGGAGATCTGTCGGACACGCCGGATGGGACAGCGGCGTCGCCTGCGCGCTGTTGCCGCCCTTGCCACTCGCGCTTGAACGGGCCGCCGCCCCCATGTCCTGGCTTCAATTCGATCAGTACGGGGTCTGGATCAATGTCGCCCTGTTCCTGGTCGCGGCGGTGCTGGTCTGGGGCGCCGGCACGCGCCTGACCGGCTATCTGGACGTGATCACCGACCGGACCGGCATGGACAAGGCCTTTGCCGGAATGCTGTTTCTCGGCGGCGCAACGTCGCTGCCGGAAATCGCGGCGATCAGTACTGCGGCTGCGACCGCCAACGCTCCCCTGGCGACCAACAACCTTCTGGGCAGCGTCGCCATCAACGTCATGCTGATCGCCGTCGCCGATGCGGCGCTCGGCCGGGATGCGCTGACATCTGTGGTTCCCTCGTCCACCACCATCCTGCAGGGCACCATGGGCATGATCATGCTCGCGCTGCTCGCGGGGGCGATTCTGGTCGGAGATGTCCAGTTGATCGGCACCGGCTTGTGGTCGCTTGTGCTGGCGGGCCTATGCGTCGGCGCGTTCTGGCTGGCGTCGCGATATGCGGACCGCTCACCCTGGCGGGCCGACCGCCGCGCCGATGCCCACCGAAACGGTCAAACGAAAGCAACCGGATCTGCATCGCAGCAGGGGATGTGGGTGCTCGCAGGCAAGACCACCGGCGCGGCATGCATGGTGCTGATCGCCGGCTTCGTCCTGTCACAGTCCGCCGATTCTCTATCCAAGGCCACCGGCATCGGCGCCGGTCTCATGGGCCTGGTGGTGGTCGGGTTTGCGACATCGCTCCCCGAGCTCAGCTCGGTCACCGAGGCGGTGCGTCGGCATCAATACGAAATGGCCCTGGGGGACGTGTTCGGAACGAACCTGTTGACGATATCTCTGATTCTCCTCGTCGACGTCATCTATCCGGGCGGCCCGATTCTCGCCCAGGCGGGCAAGTTCGAGGCGGTCGCGGCCCTGCTCGGTGCCGTCCTGACCGGCCTCTTCGTGGTTGGGCTGCTGGAACGCCGGAATCGCACCATTCTGCGCATGGGCTACGATGCGCTCGCCGCTCTTGTCGTATTCACCGGCGGCCTGGTGCTGCTGTATACAATTCAATCCGGATGATCGGGCGGTAATCGCTCCGGATCATCGGAGTGCCTCGTGCCAGGCAGGCATTATTCCAGCAGACGGACCACCGTCACGATAACGATGCCGGCGATTGCGGCGCCTGCCGCCAGGCGGAACTGGCCGGCTCCGAAAGCAATCCCGACACCTGTCGTCAGCCAGACATTGGCCGCCGTCGTGAGGTTCTGGACCTTGCCGGCATTGATGAAGATCGCGCCCGCCGCAATGAACCCGATGGCTTGCGCCAGCCCCTGAATCACGCGTAACGGATCGGCATCGCCGCCATGCGCCTTGACGTTCGCATAGAGATCGAGAGCCGACAGCGTGATGACGGCCGCACTGGTACAGACGAGCGCATGCGTTCGCAAGCCGGCCGCGATTCCCCGCAGCTCGCGATCGAGGCCGAGGATCATGCCGACGAACAACGCGCACGCGAGCCGCAACGCAATCTCCGCGCTCGTGAAAGTCGTGCCTTGCAGCGCTTGTTCCATCAATCACACGACCCACCGGCGTTCGACGCTCACACGGACAACACGCGCAACTCCACTGATCAGTGGTCGGCTTCGGCACTCAAAATCTGAAAACTCTCGCTTGATCTCACCGGGCGCAGTCCCCCGTGATTCCGTTCCCCTCCATTGGCCTTACGGATGGTCTCGAAGTCACGACACGTGCGGTCCATTTCGTTCTGCATGATGCGATAGCAGCGGCAGGTGCGCTCTTCGAGGCCGGCCCGGTCGACGATTTGAACGAATCCTCGGCGTTTCTTCAGGATTCCGACTCGCTCCAGTGTGCCGAAACATTCGCTCACGCTGGCCCGACGGACCCCGAGCATTCGCGCCAGAATATCGTGGGTTATGGGCAAGACCTCTCCGCCGCACCGATCGGCCGCCGTCAGCAGCCAACGGGCAAGCCGCTGTTCCAGACGGTGGACGGTATTACATGCTCCTGCTTGTGATGTCTGCACCAGGACAGCTTGCACGTATCGAAGCAGCAGTGCGGCAAAAGACGGAAAACGCTGCATGGCCGCCTGCACGGCACTTGCCGACATACGATAGGCGCTGCCGCCGAGAGCCACGATCCGTCGATGCGGTGAGGCCGAGCCGCCCAGGACCAATGGGATTCCCATGACCCCTTCGCTTCCGATCAGCCATACCTCGACCACGCGACGCTGATCGATCTGGGCAAGCACGGAGATCAATCCCTCTTCGACGAAATACACGTGCTCGAGCGGCGCTTTGGAATGCGACAGAATGCAACGCGCTTTCATGGTCACAGGTTCGAGCATGGGCCGAAGATGCTCGAGTTCTCGGGTTCCCAGGGTCGTGAGGATCTGATTGCGGGGCGGCCATTTGGCTTGTCGACGCACAGGCCAAGTCGCCAAGTCGTCTGTCAGCAACGTCATTTGTGAATCCTGTCATTTGGCGCAAGCGTGAAGTTGCGCCATACGGCATCTGGACCGCTGCGCAGACCGTTCGTTTACGGATTTCATTTGTACCGCGTGCGCCCTTACATTGCGCAACCGCATGGCAACCCCTCAGTTCCGCTCCTGGGCGGCTTCGGTCAGGATGTCGCACGCGGATGGCGCATAGGTGACCTTGCTGCGCGGGCCAGCCTGAACTGGATGTCGGCAATCCGACCGTCTCGACGGCCGCGCAAGCGGACGCTGACGCGTCCCAGCCAACTCACCGGACCTCCGCCGACTTGGTCCGGCAGCGGACCGATCCTGGCGTTCGCGGCAAGGCGCGCTGGAACGGCCATTCGCACGATGAATTCACCTCCAGCATTTGCTGATCTGGAGGTGAAGCATGGTCAGGAAAACGGTCGTCGGATTGCCTGCTGCAGTCCTGCTCCTGCTGGCGGTCACTCTCGTTCCGACGAGCGCAAACGCTTGGCACCGTCGCGACTGGAGCCCCGGCTTCAGCATCAGCTTCGGCTTCGAGCCTTCCATATGGGGCGGCTCGACATACAATTGGGGCTATCCGGGCTACTCTCGCCCGTACTGGGGTGGCGGGCGGCATTACGGATACCGTCGCGCCCTCTGGCGGCCCCGATACTATGGCTGGGGCGATCCCTCCTACAGGTCCCGCTGGGCGTATCGCCCTTCGCTCTTTGCTCCCTATCCGGTCACATACGGCCGTCCCGTGGCCTATCGGGGCTGGGGCGCAAACCAATGCAGGACCGTTCGCGTTCGCCACCGGCACCACTGGCATCGCGTTCGCCGTTGCTGGTAGGCGCTACTCCTCGCCCAAGGCCGTGCAACGTCGCTATGCCGGCGCGGTACGGCGACGCTCGATCGCGACGCCTCCATGCGATGAAGCCTCCATTCGATTCTGAAAGAGCGTCAACGGATCGGCGCTTTACTGCCCCCGCCGGGCGACGCCCTGAGCGGCCGGTTCCTCGCGCTCGCCTGTGGTACTCTGAGGTGGTCGCTATTGCGCGAGTCCCTGGCGGTACGCGTGTCAGCGATGGTGTACTGGCTGTTCGTCGGCTCGCGGACGTTCCCGCCCGTATCTGCGTCGACTTCTGTCAGAGCGGCGTGCCTGGAAACCGCAGGTCGAACCGCCTGACGAGATCCGGCACGCTGTCGATCTGCATTTCCAGCCCGTACGCGTCGCACAAATCCGAAAAGTCGGCCGGCGGGATGCGCGTGACGCCGCCTTGCGCCACCACCTCCCGGAAGAACGTTTCGAAGCCCGCTGGCGCAATGATCTCGAGAATGCGGGCCGGAGTGTGGCCGGCGTTCCAGAACGTGTGCCATTGCGCGCGCGGCTTGAAGACGAGGTCGCCGGGGGACGCATACACGACGTCATCGCCCAGCAGTGCGCCCAGCTGGCCTTCGAGGACGAAGCTGTACTCGTCCTCGCGCGAATGGCGGTGCAGCGGTGCGGCCAGCGCACGTGGCGCCATGGGATGCTCGACGAGCGCAAAGTGATCTCCGCTGTCTTTAGCATCGATCAGCCACCGGACGCCGATGGTTCCGAGAAATCCCGCAGCACCGTCGTGCGGACCTAAGATGGTCGGGCCGTGCTTGTGAACGTCCATTTTTATCCTCCCCCTTTGCCGGGATGGCCTCTGATTCGTTCTCCTCTGCGCGCCTGCGCACTAACATACCACGTATTCAGATTGGCGTTCCGATCGGCGTCAGTGCGCGGTAGCGCACTTATTTTTTGGATCTTGTGTAGAGTTGTCGACTTAAGGTCGTCGCTGCGCCATTTGGCTTGGATTCACACCGGTGCATCGGAGCGGAGCGTGCGGCAGTCCCGCGGTCCGTTTGCCTTCGTGTGTGGCGTCGAGGTTCCGGTACGACAGGGTACCGATGTCTCCAATTCCACCGACGTCCCGGCAACCAGACGCACCAACGAGAGTTGTGCATCAAAGGGCGCCGACATTGGGGCATGGCGCGCGCAACAAGGGAGCCGCATCCTATGTGTGACTACAGCCTCCAGTCCGTCGAGAGCAGGCCCGCGAAGCTGAACGACCGCCTCGTGTGCAAGGACTTTGCCAACACCGCCACGCGCGGCTTCGCCGCCGTCGATGATCCGGAGGTCGCCGTCTGCCTGTTGCCAGGTACAGAACTGGCGTTCGAATCCGATGTGCAGTACGGCGGCATATTCGGCATCGGGCGACGGAGCGCTCCGGCCGTCGCACGCTTCTGCCAGGTCAACACGCATGACCCGAACGCGCATCACGATTCGCTCCAGTTCCCCAACGGCCGCATCGTGTCCTTTCAAAAGCTCCGGCGAGGGCAGATCGCCACGGTCCTGCAACTGCCGAGAGAGCCGGCGGAACATCACGGCGCTTCTAACGTAACGTCCAAGCCCACAGCGCCGGCACCAGCGCTGTCCGATTGACAGCGAACAGACGCTCCGCGGCGACAATAATTTGATCTGCGCGACGGCTTAGCCGCGACCGCGGCGGCCCATGTCTGCGGGTTGATCAGCGCAGACCGAACCTGACGCTGACCGGACGGTCGCTGGGCGATGATGAGCACATCAGAGGCTTTGAAGTTTTGGCTGACCGCGGCGGCCGTGGCAGCGGGATTCGTTCTTTTCTGGCTCTTGCGCGATGCGCTGGTGCTCGCTTTTGCGGCGATCGTGCTGGCGATCCTGCTCGATGCTGTCGGACGGCCTTTGCGCGGACTGGGAGCAAACCAGACTGTTGCACTGACCGTCGTCTGCGTCGTGATCATTCTTGCCGGTGTTGCGCTCGTTCTCCTTGTCGGCAGCCAGCTCCAGACGCAAGCCTCTGACCTTTTCCGACAACTGCCCCAAGGAATTCGCGCCTTGGAGGAGAGGCTGGGTGTGCAACTCATCGGCCAGGAAGGCGCCGGGGGACGACTCTTCGGGCACAGCATCGCCGACGTTCTCCAGGAGGCCGCCTCGCTCGGCCGGATGGCGGCCGGCGTCATGACAAGTGCCCTCGTCGTCGCGATCGGAGCCGTGTTCCTCGCGGCCAGCCCCCATCTCTATCGGGTGGGATTCGTGAAACTGTTTCCTGTGTCGCAACATGGGCGCATCGAAAGCTTCCTCGATGCGAGCGGCCGTGCCCTGCAGCTCTGGCTGATCGGGCAGCTGATCTCGATGACCATCGTGGGCGTGCTGGTCGGGCTCGGCGCATGGCTCATCGGGCTTCCGGCCCCTCTTATCCTCGGGCTTGTCGCGGGCTTGATGGAGTTCATCCCGGTCATCGGGCCCGTTTTGGGCGCCGTGCCGGCTGTGTTGCTCGCTATCACCGTGGACATGAACGCCGTGCTCTGGACACTCGGGATATTCCTTGCCGTTCAGCAGGTGGAATCCAATGTGATCACACCGGTCGTTCAGAGAAATATGGTGGAGATTCCTCCGGCCCTGCTGCTCCTCGCGGTCGTGGTCGTTGGACTGATCTTCGGTCCATCCGGTGTTCTGTTCGCCGCGCCCATCACAGTCGTCGCGTTCGTCGCGGTCAAGAAACTGTATGTCCGTGAGACGCTTGGTATTCCCACGCCGGTGCCAGGGGACCGTACGGAGGCATGACCCGCGAAGGCGCGCGCCTTCAGACTCATCGTATGCCAGCGTACATCCGCAGAAGCACCGTTGAATGTCCGACCATTTCTTCCCTGTCTCAAGACTGGCCCACCACCAGAGCGACGGGAAGCGGTGGAGGAGCACGAACAACCCACTTGATCATTGCGATTTGCACGATTGGAGACGGCGTGGCAGTTCTCAGCTCTCGGTGGTTTCACGATGCACTGGCACCGGCGACTGGGGCGCGGGCAGCGGATCATTCGCGAACTGCCCTAATCTGGTCGGTCCTGAAGCGGGTCTGGGCCCGCATCGGCGAGGACAACGTCTCCGTGCTGGCGGCCGCAGTGAGCTTTTATTCGCTGTTGTCCGTCTTTCCGGTCCTCACAACCGTCGTATCACTCTACGGACTGTTTGCGGATCCGTCGGCGGTCAAGAATGAACTTGATCGGCTCGAAGGACTGCTGCCTCCCGCGGCAATCTCCTTGTTGTCGGACTGGCTGCAACAGCTTGCCGAACGTCCGGCATCGACCTTCGGAATGGGGTTGGCCATCAGCCTGACACTGTCCCTGTGGAGCGCACGTTACGCGACCGCCACCATGATGACGGCACTCAACATCGCATACGGCGTTTCCGAGGCCCGCAATTTCATTTGGTACAACATCGTCGCGCTGAGCCTGACCGCGATCCTGATCGCATTCGTGATCGTCGCAGTTGCTCTGGTTGCCTTGCTACCGGCAGTGCTCGCATACATGCCTGATTCGGCGCAATCCATCGCCGCCCTTGGACGATGGCCGCTCATGATCGTGCTCACCGTCCTCGCAATCGCGTTCTTCTATCGCTATGCGCCCAACAGGACGCACCCCCGATGGGAATTCGCGAGCGCCGGCGCACTTCTCGCGACCGCGCTGCTGGTTGCCGGGTCCTACGGCTTCTCGGTCTATGTCAGCCATTTCGCGACTTACGACAAGACCTACGGTTCGCTCGGCGCCGTCGTGGTGCTGCTGATGTGGTTCTGGCTGGGCTCCTTCTCGATTCTGGTCGGCGCGGCGTTCAATGCGGAGCTCGCCAGGTCGGCCGCCGATCCGGACAACCGCTGAGCGTCCGATTGCCGCAAGCGAACGGATGGCCGTGGACGCCACCAGTGAGTTTTTCCAAGGTTCGGATCGCGCGCCGCAGCGGCTGCTCATTCCTTGCCGGTCTGCAGCATCACGTTGTCGAACGTGACATCGGCACCCTCGCTCAGACGACAGCCGTTTTTGCGGTCGTGGCGAGCAAAGCGCGGCGCCTCGAAGCGCACCCGGAGCGAATAGCGGCCGGCCCGGGGAATGTGCCAGTTTCGTCCGTAGTGGTAGAGGTACGGGTGCCATAGCAACGGGTGCTCATGGGTTCCGATCTCCTGTCCGTCCTCATCCGTGACCGTCACCCGCACGTCGAGGCCGGGTATCAATCGGCCGTCGGCATGGTCACGTACTGCGACCTCGAGATGCACGTTTTCGTCCTCGGGCTCACGCCATTCGAGGCGGCCGTCCCGCGGTAGGTACATGCCCTCGGCCTTCTCTGCCGCGAAGCCGATCAGGTAGTCGCCGGATGCGATCTCGTCGCCCGTATCGGCCACCTCGTCGATCATGTGCCGAAGCGTGCGGCCGAGTGCCTCGCCTTCCCGTCGCCCAAGCTCAAGGCCGCGGGCGTCGGCCTCGTCACTGCGCCCGATTGTGTGCGGTGTCTTTGCCATCCTGATTCACCGTTGGGAGATTTTTGTCTTCAGCTTCGGCTCGCCGTCTCGCGCCAGCACGTGCGGAGAAGCGGAAGCCTGACAGAGCGTCTTTTTCGGCCAGGTTCATTCGCTGTCTTTGGCTGGTGATCGAGGTTTCGCACGGCAGCGGCTTGGACCTGTGAGTTGAAATCGCTCCGCCGAGCACGACCGACGCCAAAGCGGGTCACGCCGGAATCCGCGTTCCGAGGCGACGGTCAAAGTTCGAACTCAATGAGCATTCGGTCTTCATCAACACAGCGCAGTTGTTGCTTTCTTGATACTATTCATATGGAAACCCTCGTGATTTGGTTAGAGGTTCGCCGACGACCTTGCTGCGACGTTGACCGCTTGGACACCAATCACGCGGGCGTGCAGGCGTTCCCTTGCGCACGTGCGGCAGTGGGTCCGCAAGCGTGCATTCGCCGACAGCTCCCGCCGACAAGTCGGAAGGTGTGCGTCTTCCAGCCATCAACGCCAGGCAAACGCTCGGAGCGCAAGGCCGAAGCCAACCTGCCGGCACGCGAGCAACGCGAAGAAGGTGACCTTGGTACGGCGCCGTACAGAGCACGTTGTCGACCGCACCGGCCGTTGTCATTTCTTGTGAACCGGCCGGGAGTTTCACGGTCACGAGTGCACTGTCGGAAAGTCATGCAACGACTCTGGCACCTGCTGGATTGGCTTCGTGCCCGGCTGTGGCTCGTTCCGGCGCTGATGAGCGCCGTTGCGGCCGCCGGCGTCTATCTCATCCTTTCGATAGACACCCTCTTTCCTCGGCCAAGTGGCACCGTACCCTGGTGGCTGTTTGGCGGCGATGCCAGCACGGCGCGCGACCTGCTGTCGACGCTTCTCTCCGGCATGATCACGATGACGTCGCTCGTGGTCTCCATCACGATCGTCGTTCTTTCGCTCGCGGCCGGGCAGCTCGGCCCAAGATTGATCTGGAATTTCATCGGCGATCGTCAGATCCAGTCGGTCATCGGCCTGTTTATCGCGACGATCCTCTACATCCTGCTCCTGCTCCGCAGCATCAACGAGTCGCTCGGACCGGAACATGTTCCGCAGGCGGCGGTCACGATCGCCAGCGCTCTGGCCGTGGCTTGCATGTTCGCGCTCCTGTTTCACGTCAACAAGCTGGCGAGATCGATCGTCTCGGACACGATGGTCAGGGAAGTAGCGGATCGTCTCGATGTCGCGATCGGCGCCCTTCCGTCGGATTCCGCGGCGGATCGATCCGGTCCCGAAGAGACCACGGACACTCCTGAGATTTCAGTCGATGCCGACAGAAGCGGCTACGTTCAGTTCATCCAGTATGAGGATTTGTGCGCCACCGCGGCAGAGGAGGACTTCGTCGTGTTCGTTCATCTCCGCCCCGGAGGTTTCGCACTACGAGGGATCGCCGCACTTTCGATTCACGGAAAGTTCGATATCTCGCCGGAAACTCGCGAACGGCTGCTCCGGGCGATCAAGCTGGGGCACGAGCGAACTCCCACCCAGGATCTCGAATATTCGATCCGCCAGCTCGTCGAGGTTGCCGTTCGCGCACTCTCGCCTAGTCTCAACGACCCGTTCACCGCGATTGCGGTCATCAACCGGTTGGCGGCGGCGCTGGAATCGCTCGCCCGCCGCTCGCCGCCGCAGTCGGAGTTCCGCGACTCCGACGGAAACATTCGGGTCATCGGCAGTCGGATCGACTTTGCGGATTTGGTCGATATCGCACTAAGTCCACTACGCCGTGCGGCGAACTCGCAGGTGACCGTTCTGGTGGTGCTGGCGGAGCGGTTGGCCGGCCTCGCTGCACTCGTCGACGGGTCCAAGCGGGAAACCATCATCAAACATTTGCAGATGGTCGGCCGACACGCGGCGACGCTTCCGGAGCCCGAGGATCAGCGGGCGATTCTGGCCGCCATCGAGCCGGCATTGGCGGCGTCGGCGGGCGACCACGCCGACTAAGAGGTCGGGCCGCTCCCCTTCCATCAAACGAATTCGGCGCCACGCCGGCATTGACCTTCTCGTTCCAATGTTCGTTGGCGTACCAAACCGGGGGCGCGACGCCGCGACGCGCTTGGAACATCCGGTCCGTGATCCGGATTAGCCAAACGAGCCTGACCGCCGGCTCCCAGCTAACCCAAGCTCGAAAGCAGCCAAATGTCCTTTCATCGACTGCCGTTGACCGCCTGCGCCCTGCTGCTCATGGGGATGCCCGTTCATGCCGAGATCACCATCACCCAGAGCGAGTATGCGGCCGGCGTGCTGGTCGTGCGCGGCGAAACCTCGCAACCGAACCAGCGTGTGACTCTGGACGGGCGTTTCGACACGCGCACCGACTCTGTCAGCCAGTTCGTGTTTCGCGTTCGCTACCTGCCGCCCGACTGCACGGCCGACATCCGCGCCGGCCGCGAAACGCATCCGGTCGTCATCACGAACTGCAACGCCACGGAAGCGGTCGCGCCGACAAGTCCGACGTCTCCCGGGGCAGGCGCCACGGCCAACGTCGCGCCTCGCGCCGGTGACGATGCCCCACGGACCGAGCTCCTGGTTGTCCGCCCGATCCGGCAGCCCTGCGAGATCGACAAGGACTGCATGGTGGTGTGTCCCGAGCGCGCTTACGCGGTCAATGCGTTCTGCCCGGGCGGCGCGGCCAGGCTGATCGGCGAGCGCAGCGTCGCCTGCCCGGCCGGCCGCGGTCACATCGTCGCCTATTGCGCCGTACCGGCGAACGAACGGCTGCAAGGAGCCAAGCGGTGACGTTGCGTATTGCCGCCACCATGATGATGCCGCCCACCATAGAATAGGAGAACGCCCATGACCTTTCGACGGACCATGCTGATCGCCGGCGCGCTGACCACTCTCCCGGCCGCCGCGGTGTTCGCCCAAACGCCCGCGGCAACCCCCATCGATCCCCAGGCTCTCTTGCGGCAGACACGGGTTGTCGACATGAAGGATGCCAAGGGCAACGTGGTCGGCTCCGTGCAAGTGAGGCCTACCGCCCACGGAACGCTGTTCACCGTCAATCTGATGAATCTGCCGCCGGGGATGCACGCCGTTCACGTCCACGAGCGCGGGTTATGCGAAGGACCGGATTTCAAATCGGCCGGCGGCCATTTCAACCCGACCGGGGCGCAGCATGGCTTCGATTCTCCTCAAGGCTTTCATGCCGGCGACCTGCCGAACCTGCTGGTGAATGACGAAGGCCGCGCCGTCGCCGAGTTTCATTCCGAGCGTCTGACGGTTCGTCCGGACCAGGGAACGGCGCAGGGGAAACAGCAAACCACGGGCACCGGTGCAGATCCGAGTTCGTCCGCGCAAGCAGCCTCAGCCGGGCCGTTCTCGCTCCTCACCAGGGACGGGACTGCCATCATGATCCACGCGAATGCCGACGACTACCGCAACATGGACAGTGCCGGCGGCCGCATCGCATGCGGAGTTCTCAAGTCGCCGTCGTGATGGCGCCATGGGTACGCTCACGTACAGCGAATCCACTTTGCAAACACGGATCGAGGACGACGATAGGAACGAGCGCGCACGGGCATCGTTGGCCGGGTGGGGGCGCACACCAGAAGACCTCAAGGAGACGCAAGTGATCAAGAAGCTCGCTCTAGCCGTACTACTCTCGATCTCCGTTGCACCGGCCGCGCTGGCCCAGGGCGCCGGCAGCTCGTCGACCGGCTCGTCGACGCAAGCGAACCAGTCGAACCAGGGCTCGCAGAGCCTGCCGCAGCAGATCCAGCAGAAGCTGAAGGACCAGGGCTTCAGCAATGTGCAAGTGGTGCCCGGGTCGTTTCTCGTCAGCGCCAAGGACAAGCAGGGAGATCCGGTCACGATGGTGATCGGCCCGCAGAGCATGACCGTGTTCACGATGCACAGCGCGTCGGGCTCGAGCACGACCACCGGCAGCGCAACGGGCGGAAGCTCGGGAAGCGCGACGGGCGGAAGCATGAACAAGAGCACGAGCGACGACAAGAAATAGCACATTATTCGGTCGATCACGTCGGAGCCGCCGGACGGTCGTAGACCGGCCGGCGGCTCCTTCTTATCCGACGGCGCCTGCGATCACCGCGATTTCGCATCGGTCTGCCGACCCGCCGGTCGGCGTGTACGGCCGAGCCGCGCCAGCCGCTCGCCCAGCCACTGGAAGGCGACGAACAGGGCCGGAATGAACAGGATGCCGACGACGGTGGCGGCGAGCATGCCGGAAAACACCGTCACGCCGATGACCTGTCGGCTGGCGGCGCCGGCGCCGCTGGCGAACACCAGCGGCACGACGCCGAGCACGAAGGCGAACGACGTCATCAGCACGGCGCGGAAGCGCAGGCGCCCGCCCGCGATGGCGGCGGCGACGAGGGGGGTGCCGCGCTCGCGCTCCTCCTTGGCGAACTCGACGATCAGGATGGCGTTCTTGGCCGCGAGCCCGATCAGCAACACCAGCCCGATCTGGGTGTAGATGTTGTTGACGAGGCCGAAGGCCCACAACCCGCCGAGTGCACCGACGCCGGCGACGAGGACCGACAACAGCACGGCGAGCGGCGTCGTCCAACTTTCGTATTGCGCCACCAGGAACAGGAAGGAGAAGACCAGCGCCAGGCCGAACACCCAGGGCGCCTGGCCGCCGGACTCGACCTGCTGGCGCGACGCGCCCGACCACGCATAGGTGTAACCCTCCGGCAGCGTGCGCTCCGCCACCGCCGCCATCGCCTGCAGGGCCCCGCCCGAGCTCACACCCGGCGCCGGCTGACCGTTGATGCTCACCGACGGAAACTGGTCGTAGCGGGTGATCGCCGCCGGACCAAGCGCGCTTTCGAGCCGCACCAGGCTGCGCAGCGGCACCATCTCGCCGGCGGCGCTGCGCACATAGAGCTTGGTGATGTCGCCGGCCTGGTCGCGAAAGCGGGCCTGGTCCTGGATGCGGACCTGGAACACGCGGCTATAGAGGTGGAAGTCGTTGACGAACTGCGAACCCAGATGCGCCTGCATGGCCGCGAAGATGTCCGCCGGCGATACCCCGAACAGCGCGATGCGGGAGCGGTCGATGGAGGCGAGGACCTGCGGGACGGAGGCCGTGAAGGTGCTGAACACCCCGGTGAGACGCGGCTCCTGGTTGGCGGCCACCAGGAGCCCCCGCATGGTCGCGGCGAGTTCCTGCGACGACTGGCCCTCCAGCGCCTGCAGTTGCAGGTCGAAGCCGCCGGTGCTGCCGAGGCCCGGAATGGGTGGTGGATTGAACGCGACGACCGTTGCATCGGGCCTCGCCGCGAACTGCGGCATAAGCCCACCAATAATGGCGTCGACGCTCTGGCCCGCCTCCCTTTCGCCCCACGGCGCCAGCACGGGGATCAGAAGCCCGACATTGGAGCCGGCGCCCGACAGGAGGCTGAAGCCGGCGACGCTGATGACGTCGGCCACCCCGGGCGTCTCCTGCAACAACTGGCGCACCTCCTCGACGACCTCCTGTGTGCGAGGCTGGGCGGCGGCATCGGGCAATTGCACATTGACGAAGAAATAGCCCTGGTCCTCGCTGGGCACGAAGCCGGTCGGCAGCAGGCGGACGAGGCCGTAGAGGGCTGCTCCGAGCCCGACGAAGATCACGAGCACCACGATCGCACGGCGGGCGAACCAGCCGGCCACGAACGCATAGGCGTCGCGGGTGCGGGCAAGACCGTGGCCGAACCAACGCAAGGGCGCGATGCGTCGTCCCGGCGGCCGCAGCAGCAGGGCGGCAAGGGTGGGGCTCAGAGTCAAGGCGTTTATGGACGACAGCAGCATCGCGGCCGTGATCGTGACCGCGAACTGGCGATAGAGCTGGCCGGTGATGCCGCCCAGAAACGCCACCGGCACGAACACCGCTCCCAACACAAGGGTGGTGGAGACGATCGGACCGGTCACCTGCAGCATCGATCGCCGCGCCGCCTCGGCCGCGCCCAGTTCGGGCTCCTCCTCCAGCAACCGTTGCACGTTCTCCACCACCACGATGGCGTCGTCCACCACAAGGCCGATGGCGAGAATGAGCGCGAACAGCGTCACGGTGTTGACGCTGTAGCCGATCACGTACAGGAGCGCGAAGACGCCGATCAGGGACACCGGCACGGTCAGCGTCGGGATCAAGGTCGCGCGCGCGTCCTGAAGGAACACATAGGTCACCAGCACCACCAGCAGGAAGGTGATGCCGAGCGTCACGGCGATCTCCTCGACCGTCGCGGTGACGAACTGGGTGGTGTCGAACACCACCGCGTAGTCGAGGTCGTCGGGAAACCGCTGCGACAGCCGCTCGATCTCCGCGCGCACCGCCGTCGATACCGACAACGCATTGGCGTCGGGCGCCTGATAGACCAGGATGGTGGCCGACGGCTTGCCGTTGAGTTTCGCCTCGGCGGTGTAGGACTGGGCGCCGAGCTCGACCTCGGCCACGTCGCCAATGCGTACCACCGCGCCTTTGTCGTTGGTGCGCAACACGATGGCGGCGAATTCCTCCGGGGTCTGCAGGCGGCCGTGGCCGACCACGGTGAGCTGCTGCTGCTGGTCCGGCGATGTCGGCGCCGCACCGATCTCGCCGGCGGAGGCCTGGATGTTCTGGGCGCGGATCGCGGCGGCGATGTCCTGGGCGGTGATGCCGAGCTGGCTCATGCGGGTCGGGTTCATCCAGATGCGCATGCTGTAGGTCAGCGCGCCGATCACATTGGCGTCGCCGACGCCGGGAATGCGGGCGAGCGCGTCGCGCACGTTGATGGCCGCGTAGTTGTTGATGAAGATCGGGTCGCGGCTGCCATTGGGCGAATACAGGTTGACGCCCATCAGGATGCTGGTGGACTGCTGGCGCACGGTGACGCCCTGTTCGACCACCGAGGCCGGCAGGCGCGGGTTCGCCTGCGACACCCGGTTCTGCACGTCGACGGCGGCGATGTCGGGATCGGTGCCGATCGCGAAGGTGACGCTGAGCGAATAGCTGCCGTTCGTACTCGTCGACGACATGTAGAGCATGTTCTTGGCGCCGTTGACCTGCGCCTCGATGGGCGCGGCGACGCTTTCGGCGACGACCTGCGGATCGGCGCCCGGATAGGTCGCCGCCACCTGCACGACCGGCGGCGTGATCTTCGGGAACTGGGCCACCGGAATGACCGTCAGGGCGATCAGGCCGGCGAGGACGAGAACGATCGAGACGACGATCGACAGATTCGGGCGGCCGATGAAGAAGGCGGAGATCATCGCGATGAGCCCGTGGTCGCCCCTGCGGACGCGCTCGCGACGGTCGCGGCGACCACCTGCCCGGGCCGCACCTTCTGGATGCCTTCGACGATGACCGCGTCGCCCTCGCGGATCCCCTTGGTCACCGCCACGCGCTGGTCGACCTGGGCTCCGGTCTCGATCGCGCGACGTTCGACCTTGTTGTCGTCCCCGACCACCAGGACATATTTGCCCTCGCGGTCCTGCTGGATCGCGGCGCTGGATACCAGGATGCCGCGCTGCAGCGTCTCCGGCCGTACCACCGCCGTCGCCAGCATGCCGGGCAAGAGCAGGCTGCGCGGATTGGGGAAGCTCGCGTAGACCGCCAAGGTGCCGGTCGCCGGATCGACCCGGTTGTCGACAAAGGTGACCGTTCCGGCTTCTGCGTAGGTCGAACCGTCGGGCAGTTGCAGCGAGGGCACGAAGCGGGCGTTGATCTCTTCCTGGCTCGCCTGCGGGTGCTTCTGCTTGTAGGCGACCAGTTGGCGCTCGTTGATGGAGAAGACGACCCGGATCGGGTCGAGCTGGACGATGGTGGCGAGGGTGCCGCTGCCCGGCGAGACCAGGTTACCGCGCGTGACGGACGTCGCCCCGATGCGGCCGGCAATCGGGGCGGTGATGCGCGTATAGTCGAGATTGAGCTTCGCCGTCGTGAGCTGGGCCTGCGCGGCCTCCACATTGGCCTGTGCGACCGCCTGCTGGGCGCGCGCCTGTTCGAGCGTCGCTTCCGGGGCGTTGCCGCGCTGGAAGAGCTGGTTTTGCCGCCCGTAATTCTCCTGCGCCTGCTGCAGCGAGGCTTGCGCGCTCGCCAATTGCGCCTGCGCGGCCGCGACCGCCGCCTGGTACTGGGCGGGATCGATGACGTAGAGCAGATCGCCTTCGGCGAGGTCCTGCCCCTCCTCGAAGGCGACGCGCAGCAGATGGCCCTCGACGCGGGCGCGCACCTCGACGGACTGGATCGCCTGCACGCGGGCGATGAACTCGGCGCTGCGCTCGATCGGCTGCACGTGCGCGGGTGCGACGACGACGGCGGGCGGCGGCCGGTTGGCGCCCGGAGCCGGGCCTTGGGCGTTGGCCTCGGCCCCAATCGTCACGAACAGAACGAGCAACCAGACCGATCGGGACGAGAGGGTGGACCAATGCGGGTTGGCGCCACGGCGCGCCGAAACACCGCTTTCCGGTTTGGATTCCATTTCGGCCACCGGGAAGTGCTGCCCACTGCGAATTCTTGTCACGGCATCCTGCGATTTGCTGAAACCGACCCGCGAGCTCAACGGTCCGGCTGAGGACCGGTTCCGGGCCGGGTGCACGCAGGCGGATGCAACAGCGGTGCAGCCGGCTGCAGATCGCGCAAGCGTCGCCGAGCCGACTCAGGTCACTGGGTACGCGGGCGTACCGTGCCGCTCGATGCCGTCGAACCAGTCCCGGGTTCGTCCTGTTGCCTTGGCAGGTCTGGTGAACCTCGATCCGCCGGACGCGAGCACCATCGCCTTACAGGAACGCACGCAAAGGGGCTCTTTTCGATGGCACGTCATAGCGCTCGATCACCTTCATGGATCTTCGTGACCAAGGGGCTGGCTTTCGTTCTCGCCATGCTGCTCTTGACCGCCCCGGGCGCGGCGCAACCCGCGGCGCCGTCCGATTTCACCGCCATCGTGCAACAGAAATCACCGGCCGTGGTGGGCGTCGGCGCCAGGCAGTCGGTGCAGGCGAGCCGCGGCGGTTCCGAGGTCTTCCCGGACTCGGGTCCGTTTGCCGACCTGTTCCGCGGTCCGGGCAGGGCGCAGCAGCAGGTCCGTCAGGCGCTCGGGTCCGGCTTCATCATCAGCCGGGAAGGTCACATCGTCACCAACAATCACGTCATTGACAACGCCTCCGAAATCCAGGTGATCTTCGCCGACAAATCGACCGCGACCGCTCGCCTGATCGGCCACGATCCGTCGTCCGACATCGCCGTTCTCAAGATCGATCCGCGGCCGGACATGCCGGTGCTGTCCTGGGGCGATTCGGAGAACATGCAGCCGGGCGCGTGGACGATCGCGATCGGCAGCCCATTCGGCCTCGGCGGCACCGTCACAGTCGGGGTGCTGTCGGCACGCTCGCGCAACATCCAATCCGGACCGTATGACGACTACCTGCAGACCGACGCCTCCATCAACCGCGGCAACTCCGGCGGGCCCCTCTTCAACGCCGCTGGCCAAGTCATCGGCGTGAATACCGCCATCATTTCGCCGGGCGGCGGCAACATCGGCATCGGCTTCGCGGTGCCGGCGCGGATCGCCAGGAACGTCACCGACCAGCTCATCCGCACCGGCCGTGTCGAGCGCGGTTATCTGGGCGTGTCGATCCAGCGGATCACGCCCGAGATCGCCCAGGCGCTCGACATGCCGGCGGACGCTTCCGGAGCTCTCGCGGCCTCCGTGCAACCCGGCAGCCCGGCCGCACGCGCCGGCATCCAGCCCGGCGACGTCATCACCAGCTTTGCCGGACAGACGGTCAAGTCGCCAGGAGACCTCTCCCGTGCCGTCGCCGACCAGAAGCCCGGCACGTCATCTTCCGTCACGGTTCGGCGCGAAGGAGACAGTCGCACGTTCGATGTCACGCTGAGCCAGCGGCCGGGAGCCCCAGAGGGCGGCGACATGACCGGGGCCACCGCGCCGCAGGGTACACGCTTGGGTGTTGCGCTCGCCCCCATCAGCGAGGAGGAGCGGCGCCGTCTTGGTCTCGAGGGCTCGGGGGGCGTCCTCGTCACACAGGTGCAGCCGAACAGCCCCGCATCGGAGAAAGGGCTGAAATCAGGGGACGTGATCCTGCGGGCCGGGAAGTCCGACGTCCAACAACCCTCCGACGTGGCGGATGCCTGGGCCTCGGCGGCGAAGCAGAAGAAGGCGTTGCTCCTACGCGTGAAGCGCGAGGATCAATACATGTTCGTGGCCGTGGCGCCGTCTTGACGCGCAACACCTTCGAGAGCGTCAAATACAAGGCCAAAGGAGGAGGTCGAGAATGTCGGCCCATTCAGGCGAAAGCGCACGCGAGACCGGCGATTTTCGATGCAGCCGTTGTCACCAGCAGACGCATGTGACTAGGGGCGACAAGATCCCCAAGTGCCCGCACTGCAGCAATGACGAGTTCGACACCCGATATCATGAGCCGGAGAATCGCAGTTGACGGCCGGCGCTGCCGTTCACACGCCTCGCTCATCGTCACTGTGAGCATCTGCCGGAATCGGATGGTTCGAACAACAATATGAACCTGCATGACACTTTGTTCAGTTCCGGATCCGAAGTGGTTCGGATCGTTGTCGTCGGAACGACCGCCTACCTTGCCTTGCTGATCATATTGAGGACGTCGGGCAAGCGCACGCTCTCCAAGCTCAACGCGTTCGACTTCGTGGTCACCGTTGCGCTGGGCTCCACGCTCGCGACGGTCCTTCTCAGCAAGGACGTCAGCGCGATGGAAGGCATCACTGCGCTCGTCCTCCTGGTGCTGCTGCAGTTCGTGATGACATGGCTCTCGGTGCGCAGCGAACGCTTTCAGCGATTCCTGAAGGCCGAACCGACCCTGCTCGTGCGCAATGGCGAATTCCTCGAGGGCGCAATGCGGCAGGAACGCGTAAGCCGCGAAGAGATCCTGGCGGCGCTGCGGTCGTTCGGAATATCCGGAACTGATCTCGTCGCCGCCGTGGTCCTGGAAACGGACGGCTCCATCACCGCCATCAGGGGGGCCGAGCAACCCGACGCGGACAAGCGCCGGGACGTTGCTCAGAAGAACGTAACCCTGACGGACAGCACGTTGAAAACGGTCCAGGGCGGATCGGGACCTGGGAGCTGAAGGCACCTCGAACGTGGACGCCAGGGCCTGCACGGCAGTGCCGCCTGGTGCGTGGGGCGGTCAGGCCGCCACCGGAATGATCGCAATGATGCGGCGGGTATCCTTTTCGACGATGACGGCCCGGCCGTCGGCGACGAAGAACTGTTCGCCGCGATAGGCCGGAAGCGCAGCAACGAGCTCTTCGGGCCAGTCCGAGAGCGCCTGTTGGCGCGGCACCGCCGTGCCGACGCCGACGGTGAAGCCCACTTGGCTCACGCGCACGTCGGGATGCCTCTTGATGTAGTCTTCAAGGGCTTGCGCCTGGTCGGGCGTCAAGCGGATTTCGGCCCCCGCGGTCGACAGGATGTCTCGCGCGCGACCCTCGGCGCCGAAATTGGCCGTTGTACCTGGAGCCGGTTCGGTCGTCGTACCGGCAGCGCTTCTTCCTTCGCTCTGGAAGGTTCGCGGTCCGGCGGCATCCGTGGGCGATTGCGCCCGGTCACGGGAGTTCTGATAGTACAGAAGCGGGACACCAATCCCCAGCACGGCCGCCGCGACCATTCCTCCCAGCAGAACGCGACGCGTGCCGCGCCTCTCGTCCTTACGTGACAATTCCTGTTGCATCGATTGATCCCATGGAAATTCGAGAGGACGAACCGTCCTCGGGGACTAACGGGTCACCCAGGCATCAGTTCCGGACGGGTTCAACCGGCGCTTCGGGCTGGCGGCAAACCCCGAGCCACCTGACAAGCCAGCCGAGACTGAGCCCCTGCACCAGGATGGTGAACACCGCCACCGTGTAGGTCGCGGCCGTCAGGACCGGCTTGAACTCACCCGTGCCGAGTGAGAGTACCAGTGCGACCGAGATGCCGCCGCGCACGCCGCCCCAGGTCAGGACCGGAATGGTGCCGGCGGCGAAGCGCGTTCGTGCCCCGAGGGCGAAGACCGGAATGGAGACCGCGCAAAGCCTTGCGAACAACACGATCGGCACGGCCGCGGCCGCCAGCGGCACCAACGCCGCTTCGAACTGAAGCACCAGCACTTCCAGACCGATGAGGAGAAACAGCACCGAATTGAGCATCTCGTCGATCAGTGTCCAGAAGCCGAACAAGTAGCGCCGGGTGGTCTCGCTCATCGCCACTTCGGCGCCACGGTTGCCGACCAGCACGCCCGCGACGACCACCGCGATGGGACCGCTGACATGGAGGGCGGATGCCGCCGCGTAGGTGCCGGTGACGAGCGCCAGCGAGATCAGCACCTCGACCGGATAGTCGTCGATCAGCCGCATGGCCCGGTACGCCAAGTAGCCGGCCAGGAGGCCGAGCAGGCCGCCGCCGCCGGCTTCGACGAAGAACAACTCGGCGAAACCGGCCGCACCGATATCCTTGCCGCCGCTCGTGGCGGCGGCAACCAGCATGGTGAAAAGGACCACGCCGACCCCATCGTTGAAGAGCGATTCGCCCGCCATGTCGGTTTCCAGTGTCTCATCGATCTGTACCGCCTTGAGCGCGCTGAGGACGGCGACCGGGTCGGTCGGACTGATCAGAGCCCCGAACACCAATGCCCAGGCGAGCGGCAGCGGCATGGCGAGAAGGTTTGAGACCCACCACAGGCAGCTGCCGACGACGAGCGTGGAGATCGCAACTCCCACCGTCGCCATGGTGCCGACGATCCAGGCCCGATTGCGCAGCCGGCCGAAATCGACGTGCAGCGCGCCGGCGAACAGCAGAAAGGCGAGCATGCCGTCGAGCAGCGCTTCCGAGAAATCGATGCCGCGCACCAGATCGCTGATGCGATGGAAGATCGCGGTGTCCGGAAAGGCGAGCTCGAGGCCGATGATGACGAAGGAGGCGATCAGGCCCATGAGCAGCAGCCCGATCGTGTTCGGCAGGCGGATCGATATGTCGTTGATCCAGGCGAACAGCGCCGTCAGTGTGAGCAGGATGGCGATGACGTCGAACAGGGACAGCACGGCCTCGCACCTCCCTGCCGACCGGCGGACGACGGCCTCAGCCCGCGACCGACGGCCCGCCCGTCTGTCCGCGTTCCAGGCCATGCAACCAAGCCGCGAACGCGACCGCGAAATACAGCGTGAACAACAGTCCGCCCAGAACCCACATGATCAACCCGCCGAGCTGCTGATCCTCCAGGGGCGACAGGCCCCAGGGCCATGTGGTCACGGAATGAACGTCGAACAGTGGCCGCGGTGCGAGGCTAAGAAGCGCGCCGAGCAGGCTCATCTGGATCGCCGTCACCAGAGACGCCAGAACGGAAATCGCGACGGCGCTGCCGTCCCGGCCGCCGGCGAGCAGCACGTGCCACAGTGCGAGCGCCGCCCCGAAAGTGGTGACGTGCATGGTCCAGTAGACGAAATCGCTGCGCAGCGTCGCGTCGTAGGGACCGGGAAGATGCCAGGTCCACAGAGCGACCGCGAACAGGGCCGTGGCGGCCACGCCGACACCGCCATGCCGCGACCCTGGTCCCGGCCGGACGCGACCTCTCAACACCGCAACGACCTTGTCCGGGCGGCCAAGCGCGATCAGCGGTGCCGCGATCAGGAGCAGAATGACGTGCTGCGCCACGCGGGCGGAGAACAAGGCGACACTGAGGTTGCACAAAGGCGACATCAGCGCGGCCACTGTGACGCCCCAACCAGCGAAGAACAGCGCCTGTTCACGTCGGCCCGGCCCCCCGGGCCGGCGGCCTGCGAGGACGTAGACCAATGCCGCGCCGACAAGAGCGGCGGCAAGCACGGGATCCGCGTTCCAGGCCAGTGCTCCGGGAACCGGCGGCGACCCGCAATAGGGAATGTACGGCGCATCCATCTCAGCCTCCTGCGAGACGCCCTCGGCATGCAAACGGCGTCCGGCCAGGTCTGTTCCCGGAAACCATCACTCCTTCGCCTTACGCATCCGGCAGCATGGCAAATCCGGACTTCGTTTAGCCGGCGATGTGCTTCTGCCAGAACGCGTCAACTGTCTGACGGGTTTGGCTGAAGGTGGACGGATCGCCGAAACTGTCCGGATCGACCCTCGGAGCGTCGTCGAGGGTCTGCTCACCGACATCGAGCACGAACAGCGACAGGCCCGGAGTCGCCTGGAGTGCCTTCCAGGGTACGGCGATGTAGTGTTCGCCGAAATTGAGGAATCCGCCTCGTTCCAGAATGGCGTACCGGATGGTGCCTGTCTGCGGATCGATGACGACGTCGCTGACGGTACCAAGGTTCCGGTCTTTGGTGCTACGCACGTCCGTTCCGGTCACGTCGGAAACACTCAGGGGACCTCGGCCGAGCTGCTCGACCGGTTTGGCTGCGGCGATGCGCTCCTGCCGCCAGTTCGCCACTTCGCCGGGCTCCACGCCCATGCGGCGTAGATCGGCGACGTAGGCGTCGTAGACCTGGCGCAGCTCCGACAGCACCGCCTGACAGCCCTGTTCGTCGCCACGGGCGGCGAGGACGCCGGCGGCCGAATGAAGAGTCCGGATTTGATAGCGCGGGGCCGAGATGCCGTATTGCGAGCGGCCCCATGGCGCAGCCGAGACGCCGGGCGCGCGCGCGTCGACCGACGGCCGTGCGGCGGTCGCCGGCAGGCGGCGGTCGGCTGGCGCGACGCCGTAACCCCAGCGACTGCCCCAGCCAGTGAGCCAGTAGCCGTCCTTGTCCATGCGCCTGCTGACGGCCAGCAGGTCGTTGCGGCACTGACTGGCCTGCGTGTCGCCCACGCCGGTGGTCCCGGTGCCGTTCTGGGCGGGCTGGTTCTGGGCGAGTTTCGGGCCCTGCGCCCCCGACGCCGCCAATACAGGGCCGCAAAGGGTCAGAAGCGTGGCCATGCTGAGGGCCGCGGTCGGGCGGAATCGGATATCGAGTGTCATGCTGACTCTTCTCCTGTCGTTCAGCGACCCTTGCCTGTCGTCGCCGTGTCGGTGTCCGGGATGAGGTCGATCATCGCCTGCTGGGTCTCGAGCAGGGCCGTGTGGGCCGTTCGGATGGCGGTGTTGCGCCCCGGTCCGGCCGGCTGGGCAGCCATGGCCTGAACCGCTTCCCGGAGTTTCTGGGTAGCCTGCTTGAGCTTGTCCATGGCCTTGTCACGGTCCGCCGTGTCGCTCGATGCATTACGCAGCTCCGCCGGCAGGTCGACCATGGCGCGCTGGGTTTCAAGCAGGGCCTCGTTGGTCTGACGGATCGCATCGTTGCGCGCTGCTCCGGCCTTCTGTTCGGCCATGGCGTGGGTTGCATCCCGCAGATGGTCGGCCGCCTCCAGGAGGCGCCGCATGGCCTTGCTGTAGTCCGGTTGATCGGCTGCCTTCTGGGCTGCGGTCTGGCCGGACGTCGCCGACGAGGTGCCGGTCTGGGGGGTGGCGGGCTTTGACGGCGCCTGCGCCAGGGCCGGTGCCGTGCCAGTGGAAACAAATAGTCCGAATGCAGAGGCCGCCAGCAGGGTCTTTAGCATCGCACACTCCGTTTGCTCGGTCGTTGGGTCGCTCAATCGTCAACGGGTTTCGGCAAACCAGATGCCGCCCGCGACATCACCATTTCCCGTGTTTCGGCGTCGTTTCGTCGTCCGGCCTGATTGTTCGGCCGTCAGCCGGCCAGGAACGCGACCGCCAACGCGACGACCGCGATGCCGCCGATCGACCACATCTGCCACGGTCGCATGCGCCTGAAGGTGAACGACTCTCGGGCGAAGCGGTCGTCCGCCGCTTCGTTGCCTTGCCGCATCTCTCCCGTGTGCTGCTGCGCCATGGGATGCTCACGTCCACCGGATTCGCGAGTTTGGTCCTTCATCTCGACACCCTGTTTGGGAATTGGGTGATGCGCGTCGAACGCGCTCGATGCAGGGCAACGTCCGCCGGGACGGTGCCGTTCCGGGCTTTCGTCCGGGAGTGCGTACGCCCGCGCACGCTCGCGGCAAGGCGCGGCTTCGACCAAAGGCAGCGGGTGATCGCCACTTTCAGCGATCCGAACAGATAAAGCTGCGTGCGCTGGATGCCCTCTTTCAGCCTGATGTCGAGCTGCTGGTGCCGGGTGCACGCAGGACATCCTCGAGTTCCGGCTCCATGGTGCGAGGCCGGGGGCGACGTTGACGACGATCGGGAACAACTAGATCAGGACGGCGGTCAGGATCGCCGCACCTCGCCGAGGCCGAACCAGATGATCAGGATCGGCACCACCGCAATCTTGGGGATGGCGTCGGAGAAATAGCGGATGGCGGGCGATGCCTCTCCGCTTCACCGACCGCCCGACAGAATCGAAGTATTCATGGAACGCGCCTGCTCGGCGCGACGGAAGACGGGTATTGCCACGAGACCCGCAAAGAACAAGACCGCGGTGGCGACCGGCGGCGTCGGCCCGAGCAGGCCGAGCGCCGCCGCCCAGGTCCCGCTCCAGCCGCACATCGTCAGCAGGAACGGCGTCGCCCAGGAGGAGCGCATGAAACGCTTCGGCCAGAGGCGAAAAGCGGCCGCTGACGCAAGCCTCAAAGACCGGTCGCGACCGCGAGAGATTGGTGCGCCAAGGGACATGATGCTCTCCTGGATGCTGTCCTGGCCCCGAGCGCCGGCGCGACGTCGACAGCGGATCGGCGAAACGGGTGTGCAGCTACACCCCGCCGGCCTGTGGGGGGCCTAACGATCCGCAACTTTCCGCAACCACTCGGCAGACCCGCAGGAAGGCCGACACGTGGCGCCGGCCACGTGCCCGCTCGCAGGACCGGTGTCTCAGCGGCCGCGGTGCGGACCGGAGGGACCGGAATCTCCTGTGTCGCGAGCCGCGCCCCTGTCGTCGCTGTTCCGGTTCGAACCGGCCGGTTCATCGACGCGGATGCCCGCCTGCCCGGAAGGGCCGGCATCCGGCCTTGCGCCGGCATTCGCGCCTGCGCCGGTGGTCACCTCCGCACCGGTTTGCCCGGGAGCTCCGCCGCGCGGGGCGCCGCTCGCATCGCCGCGCCTGTCGCGTCGCCCGCGGCCCTCGCCTTCGCGCGTGCTCGCGCCGATGTTCACGTCGGTGTCCGGCGTTTCGCCCGCCTCGCCGCGTCGCCCGGCCTCTTCTCGCCGGCTTCTCTCCCTGGTTCCTCGGGCATCTCTTTCCTGCGCCCGCCGCCCGTTGTCGCCGTACCGCTCACGTTCCGACCGTGCGCCGCGCCGCCTGTCGCCGGCTTCGTCGTGATCGCGACCGCTTCGTGCGTCGCGTTCCCGGTCTTCTCCGCGACGCATGCCGTCATCATCGCCGTCGCGACCGGCGCGGCGGCCGCGGCGATCGTCCAGATCGGGTGCGCCATCGCGCGTCCCGCGGCGATACTCCGGGCCACGCCGGTCATCACCGTCTCGGCGCCGGGCATCGCGATTGATGGTTCGGTCATGCCACCAGCTCTCGCCGGCGAACCGGTGCCGCCACCGCTCGCGCGCGTCGTACCATGGTTCGCCACGATAGTGGCTGTGCCAGTAATTGCCGAACACGAAGGTGACCACCGGCAGGTCGATCCGGCCTCCATATTCGATCACCGGAACGCGCCCGTCGCGGTACGGATAGACCAGATACTCCGCGTAGACCCATCCCCGACGCCCCCGCCAACTGACGTCGCACCATTCATAACCGCGAACGCAACCGTGGAGGTCGACACCGCTGCCGTCCGGAATGGTGGTGACGATCGGAAACCCGGTATCCGGCCCCGCGCGAACATTGAGGTCCGCGGTCGAGTATGCATCCGCGGCTTTCGCCGCGGATGGAAAAGCCGCCACACAGATCACAGCCGCTAAACCATATGCGATCTTCACCGACATTCGATCCTCCTCGTTCGCGTTGGCCCACGCGAATTCGGAGGCGCCGAATCGCGTCAGACGCCGAACGCGAGGTGGCGGCATTGGTTCGCCGGCCCTGCCGGCGAGTCGGTACGCTGCAAAACACGGAGAAATGTGAGGTACTACCCGCCCGTCGAAACTCCCTTTGCGGACGATTCGCCGCCGAGTGCGGTCCGCCACGGTTCCAGCCGCCGGCGCGGCAGCCGTTGGATCGCCGCGATGATCGTTACGTCGCCGTCGGCGACGTAATGCGTACGCAACCGCACCGATCTGCCGGATTGCGCCGTGAAGCCACGGGGACGGCGTGCTAGAGGTAACCCGACAAGGAGCGCGGGAGAGGGTCTTTAAACAATCGAAGAGGGAATGATGCCGCAGCCGCGATCGCTTCACCGCAGACACTTCATCGTCGGCGCGGCCGGCGCCGCCGGCGTACTCGCGGCCGGTGACGAAGGGCCGTTCGGCGCTACGGCTTTCGCTCAGCAGAGCGCCCGGCCGGACCAGCCGCTGCCGGACTACGTGAAATGGAAGAACGAAGAAGCCATGATCGTGCATTCGAAGAACACGCTCGAAACAAAGCGTGATTTCTTCGGCACCAGCGGCATCATGCCCGGCGACGAGCTGTTCGTGCGCAACAACTTGCCGGCGCCGAACGAGGAGATCGTCGCCGATCGCGACGCCTGGGAGGTGTCGGTCGAAGGCGTGCAGAAACCGCGCAACCTGACGGTCGGCCAGTTGAAGAACATCGGCATCGAGACCGTCGCCGCGGTGCTGCAGTGCTCGGGCAACGGTCGAGACTTCTTCGCCCACAAGGCGAGCGGCACGCAGTGGCGCGTCGGCGCGGCCGGCAACCTGTTCTGGAGCGGCGTGCCGATCGCTGCCGTCGTCGAGCATCTCGGCGGCCTCGTCCAGGGACGCCGGTACATGACCGGGACCGGTGGCGAGACGCTGCCGAAAGGGATCGACCCGAAGACCGTCATCGTCGAACGCTCCGTTCCGATCGCGGCCATGGAACACGCCCTGCTTGCCTGGGAGATGAACGGCAAGCCAGTCCCGCTCGCCCACGGCGGTCCGCTACGCCTCGTCATTCCCGGCTACTACGGCGTCAACAACGTGAAATACGTGAAGCGGCTCGCCTTCACCGAACAGGAAAGCGACGCCAACATCCAGAGGACGGGTTACCGGGTTCGCCCGGTCGGAGTGAAGGGCGCTCCCGACCAGCCGTCCATGTGGGAAATGAACGTCAAGTCGTGGGTCACTCATCCCTTGAAGCAGACCGAAGACGGTCCCGTCCTGATCTACGGCGTCGCTTTCGGGGGCATCAACACCGTCAAGAGCGTGGACGTCTCGACCGACGGCGGCAAGACCTGGAAGCAGGCGCGATTTCTGGGTGCGGATTTCGGCCGCTTCGCCTGGCGGTCGTTCGTATTCGCCGCCGATCTCGCACCGGGCTCCTACACGATCGCCAGCCGTGCCAACGACACGCAGGGGCGCACGCAGCCGGAGACCTTCGAACCCAACGAACGCGGCTACGGCCACAACGGCTGGCGCGACCATGCCGTATCCGTCACCGTGACGTGACCGCAGATCGCAAGATCTCTGCGGGCGGAGATGCGACCTTGAGCGGTCGCTTGCCGGCGTTCGCCCGCACCCTGGCCGTCGGCGCCGCAACCCTGTTGCTTGCGTGGGCGGCACTGGCGGCACGCGATCGCGTCCCGGCTCAGGGCGCCGATCCGGGAACCACGTCAGGAAAAGAGATCTTCACCGGCACGGCTCAGCCTCCGTGCGCACTCTGTCACACTCTGGCCGATGCCGGTGCGGCAGGGGAAATCGGCCCCAACCTCGACGAACTCAGACCGACTGCGGAGATGGTCCGCAAAGCCGTCGAAGGAGGGGTCGGCAACATGCCGGCCTATGACGACACCCTCAGCGAACGGCAAATCGCCAGCGTGGCGCGTTACGTCGCACAGGTGACGTCGGCACGTTGATCTCACCGAATGAATCCGCAGGCGTCTCACGCGGCCTGCGAGCCCTGCCACACGCATTAAACCAGCCTGCATAAACCTCGACCGTCATCCAGACGTTCGACCCGGCGGGTTCGGCCTCGGCCGGCTCGATGACACGCTCCGCAACGTCCCACGCGAGCGCCGGATGCCGAGCGGGAACTCCTCACCAATCGGCGAATTTCCAACATGTCGCAAGTCGGCTCGATGTCGCGGAAAGTGAGATGAACGTCCTGAAACCGGGGAGGAATTGCCTTCGAAGAGCGGCAGCAAAACGCGTCGCGGTGATCGTCGACGCGGCGAATTACTATGCCAGACTCGAACAAGCTCTCTTGTGTTCAACGCGATCCATTCTGATCCTGGGCTGGGATTTCGACGGTCGGATCAAGCTTTGCCCGCACCTTGCCAACTGCATGCCACTGGGACCTTTCTTGCGCTCCCTTGTCGAAGAGCGGCACGATCTCGAAATCCGAGTTCTGGTGTGGAGCGGAGCAGTCGTTCATGCGCCCGGTGATCCGATGTCGCTCCTGTTGGGAGCGTCCTGGCAGGATCATCCACGGATCACGCTGCGACTCGACGGCCATCATCCATTGTATGCGTCCCATCACCAAAAACTGGTGGTCATCGACGACTCCATCGCGTTCGTCGGCGGCATCGATCTCACGGTCGAGCGATGGGACAGATGCTCGCACGCGGAAAGCGACCGCTTCCGATCGACCCCTGACGGTCACGTCTATCGTCCGGTGCACGACCTTCAAATGGTCGTCGAAGGCGATGCCGCCGCCGCGATCGGCGACGTGGCACGCGAGAGATGGCGCGTTGCGACCGGCCGGACGTTGGAAGCCACAAAAATGCGGTCGGATCTATGGCCGCGAGATCTGAAGGCCGACTTCACCGACACGGCCGTGGGAATTGCGCGGACGATTCCGGGCTGGGGACAAACGGCTTTCGTCGGAGAGATCGCCACGTTGACCGAAGACATCTTGGCAGCCGCCCGGCACTCGATCTATATCAAGGCCCAGTACTTCACTTCCAGCAAAGTCCGCCAATTTCTGTCCAGAACCCTTGCTGCCACTCATGGGCCCGAGGTCGTGATCCTCGTCAGAAAATCATCGCCCGGCAAACTGGAACGAGTCGTCATGGGCGCCAACCGAGACCGTGTGATGCGCCATATCCGGCGAGCAGACAGGCACAACAGATTGAGATTCTACTATCCTGTCGTCGCCGGCAAGGAGCGCGCATGCGAGGTTCTGGTCCACTCGAAACTCGTCATCATCGACGACCGCATCTTGCGTATCGGCTCGTCCAACTTGAACAACCGTTCGATGGGGCTTGATACCGAATGCGACCTCGTCATCGAGGCATTCGACAGTCAGCAGCGACATGCGATATCGGAACTACGTGACCGTCTCCTGGCCGAACATCTTGCGGTTTCTGTGGACCGCATCTCTGCGGCGATTGCCGAGAATGGATCGCTCATTAGAGGCATCGAGCAATGCAATCGCAACGACCGGGGACTGCGGCCGTTTGCGGAAACCGATCTCGACGGGCCTGTGGAGCCGATTTTCGGAACACACATTCTCGACCCGAAACGGCCCCTTTAGCTCCCGTCAACGGGCGATATTCTGCTTCCGCCGGGCTCGACCCGCTCGCCAATTCGACTGCAGTTCGGTGACGAGAAAGAGCGAACCGCCGATGCATAAGGGCATCAGGAAGTAGAGTGTCCGGAACGCGACCAGCGCACCGATGACATCGACCCCCGGCAGCAGATAAAGAACAACGGTCTCGATGACGCCAAGTCCGCCCGGGACATGCGAGGCGAGCCACGTCACATTGGCGATGACATACACCGCAGCAACCCCCAAATAGGAAACACCCTGCAGTGCCGACAGCGTCTGGTGGAGACACGCGGCGACCAATGCGAAGTTGATCGGGCCGATGACAACTTGAGCCAATCCAAGTCCGACCGGAGGCATCTCGATTGACCACTTTCTTATGTGCAACGGCTTTCGCAGATTCGCGCACAACACGACGTACAGCGCCGCACCTGCAAGGCCTGCGCTTCCGATGGCGACAACCGTCCCCTCCGAGACACCGATGATCTGCGATGCGAGCCCGGAATTCAGCATGAGCGAAACACCGGCCAATACCATGAGGCCCAAACCCACGGTCGTGCCGCAGAACAAGATGATCTTGGCGATGTCGCCCCCGCTTATGCCCCAGCGCGAATAGAATCGGTAGCGGATGGCGCCGGTGCTCAACGCCGCAAATCCGATATTGTGGCCGAGTGACAGGCTGCAGAAAGAGGCTAGCGCCACCCTCCTATAGGGCAGCTTCTGGTTGACGTAGCGCAAAGCAAGCCAGTCGAACCCGGTCAGGCAGATATAGCTCATGCCCGCAAAAATGCCGGCCGCCACAATTCGGCCGGCGGGTATGCCGGTCAGAGAATCGACGACATCGTCGAAGTCGTACCGGCTCAGCATGCGATGCAGGAGGTGCGCCGCCAATCCGACGAGAAGCAGCGCCAGGAGCGGGCCGAGAATTCTCCGCAAACCGCTCGGGCGCCGGCTCGCGTCGGGTGAGGCGTTTGCCAATAGGCCCTGCCGTTCCTGCCGTGGAATCAATCCTGCTAAGGCAACGCGTTTGACCGTGGCCGGTTCAACCGGATCTCGGCAACGGCCGGGCGGCGCATCGGATGAAAGGATGCTGATGTGAAGTTTCGCGACGACCGGAAAGTGGTCGGAAGCGCGCGCAATGATACCGCGATTCATCGAGACGTACTGACGCGGCCGCGCGGCTTTTCGCGCACGATCGGTGTGCCGCGCTCGTAGCGTGCGGTCGCGGAAACCTGAAAGGTCGCGATGGACCGAGCGAAATGCAAGATTTCGTACGGGGCCGGCACGACCAGCGCTTCGGCCCCGCGATATGCGGAGCACGTCTACCGTTGCGGGTTCCCGCCTGACCGGCGCCGCGCGCTCGGCGCACCCGCGCCGCGATTGTCGCCCGCTCTTGCTCGGTGGCAGCACCGCACCCGACCTTCGTGGTTGAATGTCAATCACGCCGATAAAGGGCCCGGATTGGAGCCCGATTTCCACGTGTCACCACAGATCTAGGTCGGCGGCCTCCGCACATCATCGCCCGGCGCCGTCGAGCGTAATTGACGGCATGGGATGGATCACCGGCCCTTCCCGTGAGCAGAGGACGTGATGATCCGTGAAGCGCCGCGTTGTTCAGCGTCTGACTGCCGTGTTTCGGCGCACCAACAGGCCAAGCGCGGGCAGAGTTGGCCACTGACCGCGTTCCTCGATCGCCATTGCGGTGCCCGGAAACTGGCGCAAGCCTCAGACGCGGCGTTGGCGCAGATCCATTGCAATCATCCTGCCGTGATCACCACCGATGGCCGATGCGCGACGCACAAAGCGGAACTGCGGGCCGGTGCGGAGCCTTGACGGTCGACGGTCCGCGATTCCCGCGGACGTGAACAGGAGAGCGATATGCCGGCGAGATCCAAGAAGCAGCAGATGGCGGCGGGAGCGGCGTTGTCCGCCAAACGCGGCGAGCGGTCGAAAGCAAGCCTGCGCGGTGCATCACGCCAAATGGTTAAGTCCATGAGCGAAAAGGAGTTGGACAAGCTCGCCAGCAGCAAGCGTAAGGGACTGCCAAAGCGGGCATCGAAGCGTAAATAGCCGCCACCATTACGGCGAGGGCGGCCGCACAATTTACGAATCGGCGCGCCTCCCCTCCCGAACGGCGCGGCCTTAGGTGGTCGGTACCTTCCACGTCTTCGGGCCGCCGCCCCCCGGTCCCCGTAGCTGGAGAGATTGTAGGCGGTTTTTACGGGCAGCTTCAATTCTTCGAGACGATGCCCGCCGGCGACGCCGTAGAGCGGCCGCAGCGAATTGGGCCTGCCGGCGATCGCACGCAGCATCCAGTCCCTCCACGCCGCTCGACGACGAGTTCCCCCTTGTGTCGCTCGAGGGCGCGGCGCGGTCCATCGGCAAGCCGTATCGACTAGCCCGATAGCCCATCCATCATGCAGGACCGCACCATGCATGACCGAGCTGATCGTCACCTGCCCGAACTGCCGGAGCGAAATTGCGCTGACGGAACCACCGGCGGCGCCGATCGTCCAGGCGACCCGCAAGGACTACGAGGCGCTGCTCGCCGACGCACCGGCGAAGGTTTTACGGGGTACGATCTGCCCGCTTCTTGGGGGCGAGAGATGAACTCATTGCGGCCATCGGTGAGCGCAGACAGACATCAGAGCGGCAACGCTCCTGCGTCAACATCCTTGGCCGCCACCCAGTTGCTACCCAGATACGAAACTGCCGGAGCAGGCGGGCTGCCACCCAGAAAAGCTGCCGCGGCTAAGTCCTTGCCTATCTACAAGAATTCAGCGGCCTGGGATGGTGGGCGCACAAGGACTCGAACCTTGGACCCGCTGATTAAGAGTCAGCTGCTCTACCAACTGAGCTATGCGCCCGACCGCCTGCGTTTCCGCAGGCGCGCGTCTGTAGCAAAGCCGGGGCGGCCTGTCCAGCACGGCGCAAAGCTCCGTCCCGATCACAACCCGTGAAATCCCAGATAGTTGCGTCGCTACCTCCGGACCCTCCCAAAACGGCCGGATGAGCCGGCGAACACGCTTGTTAACCTCACGGTAACCATGGACCCGGCAAATTTTGCCCACGGCGCTTCGCGTCCAGGCGCCGCCCGCGGGAATGTCGAGTGCCATGAGCTTCCAGTCACCATGAGCGATGTGACGGCCGAGAAAGCACGCAAGGGCGGCGGCGTCAGTCTGCCCAGCCTATCCGACATCGGCGACATACTCCGGCGCGGCGACATCGCACTCGCCTTCGGGGTCCTCACCATCCTGGTGGTGCTGATCATCCCGCTGCCGCCGATCCTGCTCGATTTCGCGCTGGCGATCTCGATCATCTTCTCGGTGCTGATCCTGATGACGTCGCTGTTCATCCAGACACCGCTCGAATTCTCGTCCTTCCCGACCATCCTGCTCATCTCGACGATGCTCAGGCTGTCCCTCAACCTCGCCTCGACGCGCCTCATCCTGGCGCACGGGCACGAGGGCGGCAGCGCCGCCGGCCACGTCATCGAGGCCTTCGGCAACTTCGTGATGGGCGGCAATTTCGTCATCGGGATCATCGTCTTCACCATCCTGGTGATCGTCAATTTCGTGGTCATCACCAAGGGTTCCGGCCGCATCGCCGAAGTCGCCGCGCGTTTCAACCTCGACGCCATGCCGGGCAAGCAGATGGCGATCGACGCCGACCTGTCCGCCGGCCTGATCGACGAGAAGACCGCGCGCGAGCGCCGCAAGCACCTGGAGGACGAAAGCGCCTTCTTCGGCGCCATGGACGGCGCCTCGAAATTCGTGCGCGGCGATGCCATCGCGGGCCTCCTGATCGTCTTCATCAACGTCATCGGCGGCATCATCATCGGCATCGCCCAGCAGGGCATTTCCTTCGCGGATGCGGGCAGGAGCTACACCCTGCTGACCGTCGGCGACGGCCTCGTCACCCAGGTGCCGGCGCTGATCGTCTCGACCGCCGCCGGCCTGCTGGTGTCCAAGGCGGGTTTGAGCGAATCGGCCGACAAGGCGCTCCTGAAACAGCTCTCCGGTTATCCGAGCGCGCTCGGCATGTCGGGCGCCGTGATGGCCTTCATGGCGCTCCTGCCCGGCGTGCCCATGCTGCCCTTCCTGGTCCTGGGCGGCGGCGCCGGTGCACTGGCCTTCATGTTCGACCGCCGCAACAGGGTCAAAGCCGACGTCGCCTCGCGCCAGGTGCAGGCCGAGACGGCCGCCGCGACCGCGGCGCCGGCCGAGGAACCGATCTCGACCGCGCTCAGGATCGACGACCTCAAGATCGAGCTCGGCTATGCACTCCTCTCCCTGGTCAATTCCCCCGATGGCACCGACCGGCTGACCGAGCAGATCAAGGCTTTGCGGCGCTCTCTGGCCATGGAAATGGGCTTCCTGATGCCCTCCGTGCGCATCCTCGACAACGTCCAGCTCGAATCCAACGCCTACGTCATCAAGATCAAGGAAGTGGAAGCCGGTACCGGGCGTGTCTGGCCGGGCCAGCACATGGTCATGGACCCGGCCGGCGGCCAGGTGAACCTCGCCGGGGTGCACACCACCGAGCCGACCTTCGGATTGCCGGCGACCTGGGTCGACGCGGCCCTCAAGGAAGAGGCCGCCGTGCGCGGCTACACCGTGGTCGATGCGGCGACCGTGCTCGCCACCCACCTGACCGAACTGATCAAAGCCAACGTCTCCGAACTCCTGTCCTACTCGGAAGTCCAGAAACTCATCAAGGAACTCCCCAAGGAGCAGGGCGAACTGGTCAAGGATATCGTGCCGGCGCAAATCGCCATCACGGGCATCCAGCGCGTCCTCCAGAACCTGCTTACCGAGCGCATTTCCATCCGCGATCTCGGCACCATCCTGGAAGGTATTGCGGACGGGCTGTCCTACACCCGCAATCCGTCGACCCTCGCCGAGCATGTGCGCGTGCGCCTCGCCCGCCAGATCTGCGCCCAGAATACGACGCCGGCCGGCTACATGCCGATCATCTCCATGACGGCCAAATGGGAACAGGCCTTCGCCGAATCGCTCGTCGGCCAGGGCGACGAGCGCCAACTCGCCATGCAACCCTCCAAGCTGACCGAGTTCATCACCCTGGTGCGAGACCGCTTCGAGGACGCCGCCCGCCAGGGCGAGGCCCCGGTGCTGGTCACGTCTCCGTCCATCCGGCCGTTCGTACGCTCGATCACGGAGCGCTTCCGCGCCCAGACCACCGTCCTGTCACAATCGGAAATCCATCCGCGGGCGCGCCTGAAGACGGTGGGAGCGATCTAGAGGGCCGACCGGCGGCCCGGCCGCTTGGCCGGCGGTTCCGCTTGGCCGGCGGTTCCGATTGGCCGGCGGTTCCGATTGGCCGGCTGCCCCCCAAAACATCCCCCCGCGTTGGCGCGGCGGGAAAAAAGTAGCCGAGGGAGCGACGCCTCGACCGCGGCGTCAGGCCCCGAGTCGTTCATATCGACGCATATTCGGGGCCGGAAACACATCGGATCACATTCGATCAAGCCGATGTGAGCCGTTGCTTCGAAACCACAGGTCAAGCCCCACGTTAACTAGCACTGAAGGCCCTCTGGGCTGGCGGCAGGGCGGGTAACCGGGCCCGTTCGCAGAGGGAATCGGCGGGCTCGCCCGTAAAAAGGCTGTCCGTAAATATTCGTAACTCGCTTTGAACCTTCTTGCGCCAGCGGGCGACCAACGGTTGAACCAGGGAGCTGTCCCATGAACAACTTCTCGATCTTTACCGCCGATCGCGGCACGCATGTGAAGATCGTCGTGGTGTCGCTCATCGCGTCCATCATCGTGATCACCGTCGGCATCACCGCCCGCACCGGTGCCGACACCGCCTCCATGCAGGCATCCAGCACCATCGTGAAGGCCACCAAGCCCGTCATGGCGACCACTACGGGCGCCGCTACGATCCGCTGACTTTCGAGTTTCTCCATCAACCTCCAGAAACTTGCGCGCCTTCGTGGCGCGCATTTTTTTTGGCGTCGCGGTTTCGCGACGCCGGTAGCGGGCGCTGAACCGGGCATCCATGTGGTTGAATGGGCGGGGACCTAAAACGCCAATGCCCGGCACAGGGCCGGGCATGATGACGCAGAGAGCGGGAGGCTGGGAACGGAGACTGGCGGTTACACCAGGGCGTGGCGGGACCGCAGCGAGCCGATCGAATCCATTTCCGCCTGTTCGCGGGCGTTTTCTTCGGCGCGTTCGCGGATCTGATCCCGTTCGTCGAGCAATTCGACCTTCTTCAGTTCCTCGAATGCTTCCTGGAGGGCATCCTTGGCCTCGTCGAGCTGGCCTTTGAGCTCGTCGGCCGAGCGGCGCAGGTTTTCGCGCCGCTGGATGGCAGCCTTGGCGTAGGTCGGATAGGCGAAGTGGCCGGGGTCGTGAATGCCGGCACGCTCCTGTTCGGCCACGATTTCGCGATCCAGATCGGCGACCATGCGCTCGAACTCCGCGATCATGGTTTCGATCTGGGCGACTTTGCGCCGCTTTTCATCGACCTGAAAACGCTTCAGGCGGATGAGCGTGTCCCGCGACTTCATCGACATCGTACTCCCCGAAGTCCCGCGAAGGAGGCCGGCCCGAAATATCGGCCGCTCCGACCCGATTGCGCGGATTCTGCTGCCATGAGGTTAGCTTTCGGTTTCCAACACGATGGCGCAACACCGCTTACGTCCGCCTATCCTTCCCGAAATGCGTTTCCCTTTAGTTACTTCCGCCACCTCAATGGTAATCGATCCCGGCGCCCGGGAAGTTTCGGCACGCCGCTGCCCGTAAAAGTTGCACACAAACCCGATCCCGCAAAGCCTAACCGGCGGGCAAGGGCACAATCTCGGCAAGCCGCGCATAGCCTTCGGTGAGACTGGTGGATTCGTCCTTGCGCTGGGCCAGGAAGGCTTCGAGGAACGGGTGCAGCCGGATTGCCTCGTCGACTTCCGGGCTCGAACCCGCACGGTAAGCGCCGAGCCGGATCAGTTCCTCCATGTCGGCATAGGTCGCCATCACCTGTTTGGCCCGGGTGATGATCGGCAGGAAGTTCGGGTCGGCGGCGCGCGGCATGGTGCGCGAGATGGATTTCAAGACGTTGATGGCCGGATAGCGGCCGCGCTCGGCGATCGCGCGCTCCATGACGATATGGCCGTCGAGAATGCCGCGCACCGCGTCGGCAACCGGCTCGTTGTGGTCGTCGCCGTCGACCAGCACCGTGAAAATGCCCGTGATGGCGCCCTCGCCGGTGCCGGGACCGGCGCGCTCGAGCAGCCGCGGCAGTTCGGTGAAGACGGTCGGGGTGTAGCCCTTGGCGGTGGGCGGCTCGCCGGCGGAAAGACCGATCTCGCGCTGCGCCATGGCGAAACGGGTCACCGAATCCATCAGCACCAGGACGCTCTTGCCCTCGTCGCGGAAATGTTCGGCCACCGTGAGGGTCAGATAGGCGGCCTGGCGGCGCATCAATGCCGGCTCATCGGAGGTCGAGACCACGACGACGGAACGCGCCAGGCCGGCCTCACCGAGATCGTCCTGCAGGAACTCCTGCACCTCGCGACCGCGTTCGCCGATCAACCCGATGACGATGACGTCGGCGACCACATTGCGGGCCAGCATGGACAACAGCACCGACTTGCCGACGCCGGAACCGGCGAAGATGCCCATGCGCTGGCCGCGGCAACAGGTCAAAAAGGTGTTGAGGGCGCGGACCCCGAGGTCGAGCGGGGCGCCGACCCTTTGACGGGCATGGGCCGGCGGGGGGGAATTGCGGAATCGGCACGGTGTGGAGCCGAACACCAGCGGGCCGAGGCCGTCGATGGGCTCGCCCAGCGCATTGATGACACGCCCGAGCCAACCCGGGCATGGCCGCACCTCGGCATTGGAGGCCACCACCGCCTTGCAGCCGCGGCGCACCCCTTCGAGCGGCCCGAACGGCATCAGCAGCGCATTGGCGCCGGAAAATCCCACCACTTCGCAGGCGATCGACCGGTCCTTGGCCTCGATGGTCACTCGTCCGCCCACCGACATGGCGTGGACGGAACCCGCCACCTCCACCATGAGGCCGCGCACGCCGACGACACGACCGTAGATTTCCACCGCGTCGATGCGGGCGATCTGCTCGGCGAGCGCTTTCATGGATCAACCTTGCACGATCATGGCAACGGAAGTTTCACCTTTAACTTCGTGTTTACCCGCGTCGTTAATCATTACGTCACCGTCTTGGGATCGACGGCTCGCCGCCAGAAGGCAGGGGCTTGCCGCAAGAATCGGTTACCGCAGGTTCTTCATCTGATAAGCGAACGACTGACGTGAGTAAAAAACCGCATTCCTCCAGGATTTTAGGACGATTCGCTGGCTTTTGCCCAGCAAGTCCTTGCGTGGAGGAATTAGGGTTTGTTAACCATCATTCGTTAACGTCCGAATCAGTGTCCCGAGGCGTATTTCAGAGGCCACCCCGCTCGGCTGGCCAACCTGAGCCCGAAGCGGCGAAGAGGGGACTGGCATGCGCGTTCTGCTGATTGAAGACGATAGCGCCACGGCGCAGTCGATCGAGCTGATGCTGAAGTCCGAGAGCTTCAACGTCTACACGACGGATCTCGGCGAAGAGGGTGTCGACCTCGGCAAACTCTACGATTACGACATCATCCTGCTCGATCTCAATCTCCCGGACATGTCGGGTTTCGAGGTTCTGCGCGCGCTCCGCGTCTCCAAGGTCAAGACACCCATTCTCATCCTCTCCGGCCTCGCCGGCATCGAGGACAAGGTCAAGGGTCTCGGCTTCGGCGCCGACGACTACATGACCAAGCCTTTCCACAAGGACGAACTCGTGGCGCGCATCCACGCCATCGTCCGCCGTTCCAAGGGCCATGCCCAGTCGGTCATCCAGACCGGCGACCTCGTGGTCAATCTCGACACCAAGACCGTCGAGGTCTCCGGCCAGCGCGTCCACCTGACCGGCAAAGAATACCAGATGCTCGAACTGCTCTCCCTGCGCAAAGGCACGACGCTCACCAAGGAGATGTTCCTCAATCATCTCTATGGCGGCATGGACGAGCCGGAACTCAAGATCATCGACGTGTTCATCTGCAAGCTGCGCAAGAAGCTCGCCAACGCGTCCCAGGGCAAGAACTACATCGAGACCGTGTGGGGCCGCGGCTACGTGCTGCGCGAGCCCACCGAGGACGAGGCCCGCATCCCGGCGTGAGCCGACCCGAATTCTTCCGAGTGACCTCCGGTGCTCCTCGACCCCGCCGCAAATGGCGGGGTTCTTGTTTGGCATCGGTGATGTATGAAGCCCGGCACTTGCCCAGTCACGGGACTTGCCCAGCCGTGAGCGCTATTGTCCGCAGCCGCGCAGTTCGAGCCGATGCGCCAGCAGGCGGGTCGCCGCCGGCCGGCCGGCGAGAAGATCGCCGAGCACGTCGACGACTGCCGGGCCGAACGCCGCGAACGGGATGCGCACCGCCGACAGCCAGGGGGCGATCCAGTCGTTGAGCGGATTGTCGTCGAAACTCGCCAGCACGATATCGTCGCCGACACGCAGGCCGGCCTCGCAGGCACGCCGATAGGCCCCGTAGGCGAGAAGATCGCTCAGGCAGACGACGAGACGCGGCGGTCGCGGCCGTGCCAAGAGTTCGCCCAGCCCGTGATAACCGATCTCCAGATGGCTCGCCGACGGGTAGCTCGCGAACGGCAGTTCGGCGACGCCCAGTTCGGCCATGCCGCGCTCGAAACCGTCGGCGCGCAGCGCGCCGGCGCTGAAGGCGAGCGAAGCGTGCACGAGGCCGACCGGCCGCAGTTCCTCGCGTCCGGCGAGGCGAATCGCCAGCTCGCGGCCGGCGGCGAAATCATCGATGCCCACGAAGGCGGAGGTGCCGCCGGCGGGATCGCGCCGATTGACGAACACCAGGGGCGGGCCGGCGGCGCGCAGAAGATCGAGCTTCCGGCTCGGCACGGCGACCACCATGACGATTCCGCACGCCGCCTGCGCCTCCATCTCGGCGAGGTATTCGTCCTGGATGTCGGCCTTTTCGTGGGTGTCGCACAGCGCCATCACATAGCCGGCGTCGCGCAGCGCCGCCTCGATGGAGGCGGCAATCGCCGCCATGGCGGGGTTGGCCAGATTGGCGACCAGGACGCCGACGATGCGGCTTTCGCGTTGACGCAGCGTGCGGCCGGCGCTCTGGGTCCGATAACCGAGCTCGGCGACGGCATCGAGCACGCGACGCACCGTCGCGTCGCGCGCCTTGTCGTGCATGCCGTTGACCACACGGGACACCGTGGCGATGGACACCCCTGCCCGTTCGGCCACCGCCCGGATCGAGGCCCGCGCCGGTCGCGGCTGCTTCATGGTGTGCTGCTACCCTTCAGTTTGTCCTACCGAATCTTGCTCTCGACGCACTTTCGCACTTGTCACCGCAAATCAGTCTCCTATTATGCGGTTAAACGTTTTCATAGCAAGTCGAGCCGGTACTTCGGTGGACACGTCTTCGCTCCAACGCCGCGATATCGCCAGCCGCGCCCCTGTGGACGCCGCCGATCCGTATGAACATCTCCACGTCGAAGACTTCGCCGCCCCCTTCGCGGACGGCCGGGTCGGCTGGCGAGAGATGGTCACCGTCGCCGGCCGCACCATCTTGTCCCTCGACGGCCCGTGGCGCTTCGTCCTCGACCTCCACGACGAAGGCCTGCGCCAGCGCTGGTACGCCCACGACGACACGCCCGTCATCGCCTGGGCGATCCCGCGCGATTACGACGACGGCGCCTGGCAGACGGCGCCGGTGCCATCGTGCTGGAACATGCAGCAACCCGAGTGGATGTATTTCGAGGGCAGCGCCTGGTACACGCGGGTGTTCGACCGTCCTCACGGCCCGCCCGGCGAGCGCGTTTTCCTGCGCGTCGGCGCCGCCAATTACGAGGCCCGCGTCTTCCTCAACGGGGACTTCGTGGGCGCCCATCGGGGCGGCTCGACGCCCTTCTTCATCGAACTCACCGGCCGCCTGAAGGACGGGGCCAACCGTCTGCAGATCCAGGTCGACAACCGCCGCCGGCCCGACCAGGTACCGATGAACCATACGGACTGGTTCAACTATGGCGGGCTCTATCGCGAGGTCGGGCTCGTGTGCGTGCCCGCAGTCTTCATTCGCGATTTCGGCGTCGCCCTGGCGCCGGGCAGCGGCGGCGCCCGCATCGCCGTCGACGTCACGCTCTCCGAGGCTTGCGATATCGACGCCCATGTGGAAATCGAAGGTCTCGCGGCGCATCGCCTGCGCATCGTCGGCGGCTTCGGCCGCATCGAGTTCGAGGCCGCGCCGGAATTGTGGAGCCCGCGCCGTCCGCGGCTCTATGAGGTGCGCCTGAAGGCCGGCGACGACGAGGTGCGCGACCGGGTCGGATTCCGCGACATCAGGGTCGCGGGCGAACAGATCCTCCTCAACGGCGAGGACATCTTTCTGCGCGGCATCTGCGTCCACGAGGACGACCACGCTGCCGGCAAGACGACCAGCGAGGCGGACATCCGCCGCCGCTTCGAGGACGCCCGCGCCCTCGGCGCCAATTTCATCCGCCTCGCCCATTATCCCCATCACGAGCGCGTCGCCGAGATTGCCGACGAGGTCGGCCTGCTGCTGTGGCAGGAGATTCCGGTCTATTGGGCCATCGATTTCGCCAACCCGGATACGTTCGCGGACGCCGACAACCAGTTGCGCGAGATGATCCGGCGCGACCGCAACCGCGCCAGCGTGATCATCTGGGGCATCGGCAACGAGAACGCCGACACCGATGCCCGCTTCGCCTTCATGCGCGGCCTCGCCGCCGCGGCCCGGGAGGCGGACGCGACGCGGTTGGTCTCGGCGGCGTGCCTGATCAACCGCGAGCGCTTCCGCATCGAGGACAGGCTCGCCGCCGTGCTCGACGTGATCGGCCTCAACGAATATTTCGGCTGGTACGAGCCGCTCGAAGGCCTCGCCGCTTTGTTCGCCAATTCGGCTCCCGGCAAGCCGGTGGTGATCAGCGAAACCGGCGCCGATGCCCTGGCCGGCCACCGCGGGCCGGCCGGCGAACTGTTCACCGAAGAGCACCAGGCGGCCGTCCTCACCGCCCAGCTCGATGCCGTCGCGGCGACGCCCTATGTGCGCGGCATCGCGCCCTGGATCCTCTACGACTTCCGCACCGAGCGTCGTCAGACCCATCTGCAGCGCGGCTGGAACCGCAAGGGCCTGATCGCCGCCGACAAGCGGACCCGCAAGCTCGCTTTCGCGACCGTCGCGGCGCGCTACACCGCGCTCTCCGCCGGTCATGACGGCGACGCGAGCGTCCTCGAACCTCCACTTCACCCAGCCAAGGGAGTTGCCACATGATCTCGTTCACCCGCCGCTCCGTCATGACGGCCGGCGTCGCCACCTGCTCTGCGCTTGCCCTCGGCCTTCCGGCCGCCGCCAAGACGACGTTGCGGCTCGGCCACGGCCTCGCCAAGGGCCATCCGGTCGACAAATCGCTCGAACTGTTCGCCAAGCTGGTCGCCGAGCGATCCAAGGGCGAACTCGAAATCAAGGTGTTTCCGGCCGGACAGCTCGGTCAGCAGCGCGAGCTGATCGAACAACTGCAGACCGGCGCCCTCGATCTCGCCCACACCAACACGGCACCGCTCGCCGCTTTCGAACCGATCTACGGCGTCTTCGACCTGCCCTTCCTGTTCCGCGACAAGGCGCACTTCTTCAAGGTGGTCGACGGGCCGGTGGGCCAGGAAATCCTCGAAGTCGCCAAGGCCAAGCAGCTGGTCGGCCTCGCCTATTACGACAACGGCACGCGCAGCTTCTACGCCAAGAAGCCGATCCGCGTTCCCGACGACCTCAAGGGCCTGAAAATCCGCGTGCAGCCCGGCCCGGTGGCGACCCGCATGGTCAACCTGCTCGGCGCCACCGCGACCCCGATCGCCTGGGGCGAGCTCTACACCGCGCTGCAGTCCGGCGTCGTCGACGGCGCCGAGAACAACGTCACGGCGCTGACGCTCGCCAAGCACGGCGAGGTGATCAAGTTCTACTCCCGTGACGAACACACCCGCGTGCCCGACCTCGTCATCGGCTCGGCGGCGCGTTTCGCGCGCCTGTCGGCCGCCCAGCAGGACATCGTCCGCAAGGCCGCGGCCGACAGCGCCAAGGCCCACAACGACTCCTGGCAGAAGGAGGTCGACCTCGCCGAGACCGAGGCACTGAAGATGGGCATTGCCTTCAACGAGGTCGACAAGGCGGCGTTCCGCAAGGCCGTGCAGCCGATGTTCGACGATCTCAAGTCGCAGCCGGCCGTGGCCGCGATCGCCGAAAAGATCCAGGCGGTGAAGTAATCACCCCGGCGCATCGTCTCCCTCTCCCCGCTTGCGGGAAGAGGGAGACGTCGACCTGGCGAAATGCCTTCGCCTTCTGCTTGAGCCTGTCCGGAGCCTGCCATGATCCGCCGCCTTCACCACGCTCTCGACGTCGTGGTGCTGACCATCGCCGTGCCGATGACGGTCGTGATGCTGGCTTGCACCGTGTGGCAGGTGGTCAGCCGCTACTTCCTCGGCATCTCCACTTCGTTCACCGACGAACTCGCCCGCTTCCTGTTCATCTGGGTGAGCCTGCTCGGCGCCGCTTACGTGTTCGGCAAACGCGGGCACATCGCCATCACGGGACTGATCGAGTTTCTCCCCGCCGGCGTGCGGCGGATCACCGATACCGCGACCGCGCTGCTCGTCGTCATCTTCTCGGCAGTCATCCTCGGCGGCGGCGGCTTCATCCTGGTCGGCAAGGCCGTCCAGCTCGGACAGGTGTCGCCCGCCATGCTGCTGCCGATCGGCTACGTCTACTCGGTGATCCCGGTCTCCGGCGCCGTGACGGCGATGTATGCCCTCCTGGTCGTCGCCGAGCTGTGGACCGGCCAAGAGACCAAATCCACCGGCGTCTCGCTGGACTGAAGGGAGAGACGCCGTGGAATTCCTGTCCGACCTGTCGCCGACCTGGACCCTGACCGTCGCGTTCTGCGGCCTGATGGCGTTCGGAGTACCGATCAGCCATGCGACCGGGCTCGCCGCCATCGCGGCGCTCCTGACCATCATGCCACCGCTGCCGGCCGTGTCGGTGGTGGCGCAGCGGGTCACCACCGGTCTCGACAGTTTCGCCCTGCTCGCCATCCCGTTCTTCTTCATGGCCGGTTCGATCATGAACCGCGGCGGCATCGCGCGCCGATTGATCGGCTGCGCCAAGGTGTTCGTCGGCTGGATGCCGGGGGCGCTCGCCCAGATCACCATCATGGCCAACATGCTGTTCGGCGCCATCTCCGGCTCGGCCGTGGCGGCGGCGTCTGCGATCGGCGGCACCATGCAGCCGATGGAGGACGAGGAGGGTTACGACCGCGCCTATTCGGCCGCCGTCAACATCTCGTCCTGCATCACCGGCCTGCTCATTCCGCCGTCCGGCGCCTTCATCGTCTATTCGCTCGTCTCCGGCGGCACCTCGATCGCCGCACTGTTCGTCGCCGGCTATCTGCCCGGCATGCTGCTCGGCCTCGCCGTGATGATCCCGGCCTGGTTCATGGCCAAACGGCGCGGCTACACCCGCATGGCACCGATGTCGATGCCGGAGAAGGTCCGGGCCGTCCTCGCCGCGCTGCCCAGCCTCGGTCTGGTCATCGTGGTCATCGGCGGCATCGTCGGCGGCGTCTTCACCGCCACCGAAGGGTCGGCGATCGCGGTCGTCTACGCGCTCGTCCTCGCCGGCTTCTACCGCGAGCTCGAGGCGCGCGACCTCCTGCGCATCGTCATCGACACCATCGAGGCGACCTCCATCGTCGCCCTGATGGTCGGCACTTCAATGGCCATGGCCTATGTGATGACGCTCGCCGAAATCCCGCAGATCATCGGCGAATGGATCACCTCGGTGTCGGACAACGCCTATGTGGCGCTGTTCCTGGTCAACATCGCCCTGCTCCTGGTCGGCACCTTCCTCGACATCACGCCCGGCATCCTGATCTTTACCCCCATCTTCCTGCCGACTTTGACGGAGCTCGGCGTCGACCCGATCCATTTCGGCATCATCCTGGTGTTCAACTTGTGCCTCGGCATCGTCTCGCCGCCGACCGGAAGCTCGTTGTTCATCGGTTGTGCCATCGCGCGGGTGTCGATCGAACAGGTGACGCCGCCGCTCATCCCCATGTTCGTCGCCTCGACGCTGGCGCTGTTCGTCGTCACCTATGTGCCGGCGCTGTCGCTGTGGTTGCCGCGGCTGTTCGGCCTGATGCAATAAGAGGTCTTCCATGCGTCCGCTCACCGGCGCGCGGCTTACCGGCCGCGACCGCCACGGAATCGACGTCACCCTCGCACGCGGCTACGGCCTGCGCGTGCTCCTTCTGGGCGAGCGTCTCGCCCGCGTCCTGGTCCGCCGGCCCCACGGCCTGCGCATGGACCGGACGTGGTCGCTGTCACCCGAACTCGCCGGCGGCGCCGATCCCATCGACGGCCGCGACCGGCTCGATTTCTCGGGATTTTCCGCATGCGCCTTCACGGTCGAGGAGACCGACGCGGCCATCGTGTTGTCGAGCCGCCTCGTCGAGGTTGCGATTGCCCGTGCGCCGCTCTCGCTCACCTGGCGCTTCCGCCCCGACGAGACCCGCCCGTTCACGACCGTGCTCGCCGATCGGCCCACCCAGGCCTACCTGTTCGACCGGGCGACGCCGCGCCTGCAGCACTTTCTCGTGCGCGACCCGAACGAACGCTACTACGGGTTCGGCGAAAAGACCGGAGACGCCGACAAGCACGGCGAGCGCCTCCTGATGGAGACCCGCGATCCGCTCGGATACGACGCCGGCCGCACCGACCCGCTCTACAAGCACATTCCCTTCTACGTCACCGTGCGGCCGGACCGCGGCGGCGACGCCGTCGGGCTCTTCTACGACAATCTCGCCCGCGGGGCCTTCGACCTCGGCCGCGAGATCGACGCCTATCATGGCGCGTTCCGCAGCTTCGAAGCGTCCGACGGCGACCTCGACCTCTACATCCTGTTCGGGCCGACGCTGGCCGAGGTGGTGGCGGGCTTCACCACCCTGACCGGCCGCGTCGCCTTTCCGCCGCGCTGGACCCTGTCCTATTCGGGCTCGACCATGCAGTACACCGACGCACCCAACGCCTCGGACCGGCTGCTCGAATATATCGACCGGTTGGCCGAGCACCGCATCCCCTGCCGGTCGTTCCAGATGTCGTCCGGGTACACGCTCGTGGGCGACAAGCGGTGCGTGTTCACCTGGAACCGGGACCGCTTTCCCGACCCCAAGGCCGTGACGGCACGCTTCGCCGATGCCGGCATCGAGCTCGTCGCCAACATCAAGCCGGCGCTCCTGCTCGAGCATCCCCGCTACGGCGAGGTCGAGGCCTTCGGCGGCTTCGTGCGCGACAGCGACGATGCGACGAAACCGCACGTGGCGCAGTTCTGGGGCGGACCCGGGAGCTATCTCGACTTCACCAATCCGCGCGCCAGCGCCTGGTGGACCGGCGAGGTGCGCCGCCAACTGATCGACATGGGCATCGCCTCCACCTGGAACGACAACAACGAGTTCGAGATCTGGGACGACGAGGCGCGCTGCGACCTCGCCGGCCGTTCGGCGCCGATCGCGTGCCTGCGCCCGGTGCTGACCAACCTCATGCTGCGCGCCTCGCTGGCGGCGCAGACCGCGGCGGCGCCGACGCGGCGGCCTTACCTCATTTCGCGTTCGGGTGGACCGGGCCTGCAGCGCTATGTGCAGACCTGGAGCGGCGACAATCGCACCGCCTGGCCGACGCTGCGCTACAACCTGCGCATGGGACACGGCATGTCCCTGTCGGGCCTGTTCAATCACGGCCACGATGTCGGCGGCTTCGCGGGCCCGCCGCCCGAGCCGGAACTGTTCCTGCGCTGGGTCGAGCAGGGGGTGTTCTGGCCGCGCTTCACCATCCATTCCTGGAACGATAACGGCAGCGCCACCGAGCCGTGGATGTATCCCGACATCCTGCCGCGCGTGCGCGCCTGCCTGGAGTTTCGCGAACGGCTGGTGCCGCTGCTCTACACCCTGCTGTGGCGCGCCCACCGGCATCACGAACCCATCCTGCGGCCCGTGTTCCTCGACTTTCCCGACCAGCCCGACGCCTATCGGGAAGACGACACCTTCCTGCTCGGTCGCCGTCTCCTGGTGGCGCCGGTGTGCGATCCCGGAGCGACGACCCGCACGCTGCGCCTGCCGGCCTGCCCCGAGGGCTGGTACGACCTGTGGGGCGGCACCCATCACGCCGGCGGCCAGACGCTCACGGTCGATGCGCCGCTCGGACGCGCGCCCGCCTTCCTGCGCGGCGCCAGCCTGTTGCCGCTCGGCCCGTGCCCATCCTGGCGGACCGGCCCGCTGACGCTGCGGGTCGCGGTGGCGGACGGCGAAACGGCCGAACTCGAACTCTACGACGACGACGGCGCGAGCGTCCTGCCGGCGCCCGACACCGCCCCGACCCTCTTGAGTGTGAAAGCCCGCCGCCGCGGCGACGAAACAACCGTGGACATCGAACGGCACGGCGTCTTGCCGGTGCACTGGACGGAACTGCGTTTCGAGGATCCCGCCGGCCGGCCGCTGCGGGTGAACATCGATGGGACGAGCATGGACCGCCTGTCCATGGATCATGTGCCGGAGGTGCTGTGAGCCGGTAACGAGGAGCTGCCCCGCGTCGTGTTCTTTCTGGAGGTAGCGCTGTTCTCGCCGAGGTAGAGAAGTGATTGGGTCGTCGACCGCGTACAGGCCTCGCCGGCCGGCGCGTTCGGCACTGCGCCGTCAGTCAGTTGCCGATATTAAGCAAATGCGGATCGATATTTCCTTCAATACTGTCGAACATCGATTCGGCAAGACCGACGATGCGGTCCGATGCCGCGGTTGCCTTCCTCCGATCCCGGTCGACGACCGCGTCGAGCAGATCCAGATGACAGTCGACGGTGGCATCCAACCCGTTCCTGCCGCCGACATGAGTGAGGTAGACGTTACCAGTCCGCCGGAAGATGGTGTGAAGCGGACGTAAGGTGCGATCCAGGAAGGGCTCGTCGGCTGCGTCGAGTAGAATAGCGTTGAGGTGGCCATCGTGCATGTTGAACTCGTGAACCTCCATATCGCGGCGACGTTCGCGCAGGACCATGCCGAGACGGATCAATCGATTGCGTTGGTTGCTGTTCAACTTGTCGATGGCGAGCGCAACGACGAACCGATCCATGTCGCGCCGTAGCTGCAACAGTCGGCGGTCCCGTTGAAGATCGATCGGGCTGATCTGCAGACCGTCGCGCGGGCGAATGTTGATCAAGGTTTCCGCCGCCAAACGTCGCACGGCTTGATGAACCGGCGTACGGCCGATCCCGACGAGGTCTTGCAGTTCCTGCATCTTGATGTCCGCGCCGGGAGCGACGCGGCAGTGGACGAAAAGATCCTCGATGCGTTCGTAGGCGATCGCGGCGAGACTTTCCGCGCCGCGCTGACCAACAGAGCCAGGACGTCGTTCCTTGGTCGGTCTCGCCGTTATCACGACGCTGCGGCTGCGCGTCGGCTTTCTACGTGCCTGTTCAGCCATCTGTTTCCGATCCCAACATTGCGCTCGCCGCGGCGCCAAGGCCTTCGATCGCTCCTGTTCCTACCAGCGTCGTCGGTGTGGTTCAAACTCCCATTAGCCCACCGCTTTTTGGCAAAGCCTCCGAGCCACACGGCCTGAGCCCGAGCGCAGCCCGCGAAGCGAAGCCTTGCTCATTGCACCAGGGCCCATAGGCCGAGCGAGAGCGCCGGAAACGTGCACAACATAGCGAGTACCGCGACCGTGGCAAAGAAGAACGGCATCACCTCCTTGAACACGGCGGATGGCTGGATGCGGGCGATCTGCGCCGAAATGAACACCAGAATGCCGACCGGCGGCGTCACGCCGCCAAGCTGTAGATTGACGATCATGATGATGCCGAGATGCACCGGATCGATTCCACCGCCGACCATGATGGGCAGAAAGAGCGGTGCAACAATCAGCATGGCTGGCGTGAGGTCGAGGAACATGCCGGCCAGAAAGAGGGTGCCGTTGAGGGTCAACAGGAGTCCGAGCTTGCTGTCGGTACCGATCTGGGTCCAGGCCACCATCTGTTGCGGCACGCCTTCAGCGATCAGTATCCAGGCGAACGGCACCGAGGCCGCGATGAGAAACCCAATCAGGGCCGCATCGGTCGCGCAATCGACGATCGCCACGTAGAGCTGCCGCCAGCCGTAGCTCATGAACACGAACCGTCCGAGCAAAAAGGCCCACACCACCGCCATCACCCCCGCCTCGGTGGCGGTCGTGATGCCGAATCGAATGCAACCCAGAACGATGACTGCGATGACCAGAGCCGGCAGAGCCTGCAGGAAGGTCCGAAGAACATGGCCAACCGGCGCGCGACGGCGGGCGCCCTCATAGCCGCGGCGTGTCGAGACCGCATACACGACGCTCATCTGTGCGGCCGCGATGAGGACTCCCGGCACGATGCCCGCCATGAACAACCGTGCGACCGACACGTTGGTGACCGAAGCATAGACCAGCATGGCGATTGCCGGCGGAATGATATTCGGCAGAATCGACGACGCGGCCGTCACCGCGCAGGAGAACGCCGGCGAATAGCCTCGCTTGATCATCTCCGGCACGAGCACCTTGGTCGTGCTGGCAGCGTCGGCACCGGAGGAACCGGAAATGCCGCCGACCAGAACACTGTTGACGACATTGACCTGAGCCAAACCGCCGCGCAGATGCCCGACCAACGCTGACGCGAAATCGATCAGCCGCGACGACAGCCCTCCGATGTTCAAAAGATATCCGGTGGTCAGAAAGAAGGGAATCGCCAGCAGGATGAACTTGGTCGAGCCGCTGACCATGTTCTGGATGACCGCCGGCGCCGGCAGCAGATCGCCGCTCCAGGTCGTCAACAGCACGCTGAACAGCATGGAGAAGGCCACCGGAACGCCCAGCGACAAATTGACGAAGAACGAAACCGTCATCGTCAGACTGGGCGACAGGCCGGCAAGCGGCGAGGGCATCGTCTCGATTCCCAAGAAGAACAGTGCCGCCACCAGCAGGGCGGCAAAGTTGCGCGTCACCGTCTCGTTGGACCTGAAAAGCAGGAAAAACAGGCTGACCACGGCACTCGTGGGTATGATCGCGTACTGATAGGCGTTCGGCCATTCCAACGCGCTGCTGACGCCACCGACTCGATCAGCGAGCAGATATCCGTTTCTCGCCAACATGAGCATCGACAGCGCGACGACGACGTCGCGGACGAAGCCGATGGCCGGGATGGCGACGACGGGTGTGATGCGGGAAAGGAGGTCGACGGAGACGTGCTTGTCTTGGCGCACGCCCATGGCGGCGCCGAGGAAGATCAGCCAGGTGAACCCCCAGATCGCCAATTCTTCTGTCCAGGAGAACGCATCGTTGAACACGTAACGAGCGATGACGCCCGCGAAGACGATCACGATCATCCCGAGGAGGATACAGAAGTTCACGATCGCGACGCCTCGCTCGAGGCGCGGCGCCACGACCGTGGCGATCGATTGGAGTACCCGCATTTGCTTTACTCGCAGGTTCGCGTTGGTCTGGCTGGAGCGGTCATCACACGACGGGGCGGGGCCCGGTTTCGCCGGGCCCCGATCGGTTCAAGACCTACTTGGCGGCGGCTTCGACGATGGCGAGTGATTCCTTGGCATTGGGGATTTTTGCCGAGAACTCGCCCCACACCGGCTTCATCATCGTGCGCCACTCGCTCTTGTCCTTGATGACATGAATCTTGGCACCGCGCCGCTGAGTTTCCGCCAGTGCGGCATCGTCTTCCTTCTGCTGCAGCGCCGGCAGGCTGTCCTGGGACTGCAGGGCGATGTCGGCGATGATCGTCTGGTACTCGGCCGGCAGCCGCTTCCACCATGCCTCCGCCACCACCCAAGTGCCCATCGCATACACGTGATCGAGCTTGACGTAGTAGGGGGCGACCTCGAAGAACTTGAAGGTGAGATAGTTGGTGGCGGTGTTGTCGAAGAAGTCGACGACGCCGGTCTGCAGGGAGTTATAGACCTCCGGCGCGGGGATCGGCACCGGGTTTGCGCCGACCGCCTTCCACAGCGCGATGTGGATCGGGCTCTGCAGGACCCGCATCTTCTTGCCCTTGACGTCGGCAGGTTTTTCGATCGCGAAGCGGCTCATGAGTTCACGGGCGCCATTGATCGAGAATCCAAGCAGCCTGAAGCCTTGTGCCTCGAAGTCCTTGCTGAGTGCCTTCGTCAACGGTCGATTGACGGCGATCGCGTGGGCGTCGTCGTTGAACAGGAACGGCAGGTCGAGCACCTGAAGTCCAGGCATCCACGAGGTCAGCACCGAACTGGTCAGAATGCCCATCTGGATGGAACCCAGACGAATGCCCTCCGCGGCCTCGCGCTCGCCGCCGAGCACGCTGTTCGGAAAAACCTGGATGTCGACCTCGCCCTTCGTCGCCTGTCTGACTTTGTCGGCGAATTGGCTGGCGATGACCTCCTTGGGATTTCCTTTCTGAACGTCCAGCGAAAGCTTGGCGGTGTATTTCGCCGCCGCATTGGCGGGACTGCCGTCGGGCGATAAGCCCAAGCAGAAAACAGCCGTCGCGATCGCAACGGTTCGCAACGCACCCGGGATGAGCATCGTCGTTTTCCTTCCGGAGTTTGTGTTCACGCGCGCTTCTACCGACCGGCCGAGACGACCGGACGGCTACGTTGCCGGCCGGCATCCTGAGGATTGCTACGTCAGCAGCTTTTCCGAATCCGAGCCTAGTCAGCGGATACGTCTTATGATATGTCGTGAAATATCACAAATGGAATCCTGTCGCGATCGACAGCGGCTAGGCTAATCCGGGCATTTTTCCTCCTACGGAAGCCTTCGCTCAACCTATCGTCGTCGAAGGACACGTTGGCGCCGAGTCGCGGGCCCAAATTAGGTTCACCATCTGATGTCATCACGAGAAGCCGCTTGCTGCAGTTTGCACTGCTGCACTCGGAGGCCCCGGTCATGAAGATCACCGCCGTCGAGACGCTCATCACCGAGGAGTTCGCCAACGTCGTGTGGGTGCGCATCCACACCGATGCGGGCATCGTCGGCCTCGGCGAGACCTTTTATGGCGCCGGCGCCGTCGCGGCCCATATCCACGACACGCTGGCGGGACGACTGCTCGGCCGTGATCCGCTGCGCATCGAGGCGATCAACCGCGACCTCGTCAACCTGCCCATGGCGCAGTCCTCGACCGGGGCGGAATACCGCGCCGCCTCGGCGATCGACATCGCGTTGTGGGACCTGTTCGGCAAGGTGTGCGGCCAGCCGGTGCACCAGATGCTGGGCGGCGCCTGCTTCGACAAGATCCGCGTCTACAATACCTGTGCGGGTTACCAGTATGTGCGCTCGCACAACATCAAGCCGGTGTCGGGCAGCTGGGGCCTCGGCGGCGCCGCCGGCCCCTACGAGGATCTCGACGCCTTCATGAACCGCGCCGACGCGCTCGCCGAGAACCTGCTCGAGAACGGCATCGGCGCCATGAAGATCTGGCCGTTCGACCCGGCCGCGCAGGAGACCAACGGCATCTACATCACCGCCGCCCAGATGAAGAAGGCGGTCGAGCCGTTCGAGAAGATCCGCAAGGCGGTCGGCGACAAGATCGAGATCATGGTCGAATTCCACTGCCTGTGGAATCTGCCGACCGCCAAGCTCATCGCCAAGGCGCTCGAACCCTACAAGCCGACCTGGTACGAGGACCCGATCCGCATGAATTCGGCGGCGGCGCTCGCCGAGTATGCCCGCTCGACCGACGTGTGGGTATGCGCCAGCGAAACGCTCGGTTCGCGCTATCCGTACAAGGATCTGCTGGAAGTAGGTGCGACCCATGTCGCCATGGTCGACCTGTGCTGGACCGGCGGTCTCACCGAGGGTCGCAAGATCGCGGCTTTGGCCGACACCTGGCACCGGCCGTTCGCGCCCCACGACTGTACCGGCCCGGTCGGCTTCGCCGCCGCCGTGCACGCCTCGTTCAGTCAGCCCAATACCTTGATCCAGGAATCGGTGCGCGCCTTCTACACCGGCTGGTACAAAGAGCTTGTCACGACGGTGCCGCGCATCGAAAACGGCTACGTCTATCCGATGGAGGGCCCGGGTCTCGGCGTCGAGCTGTTGCCGGCGGTGTTCGAGAGGCCCGATCTGACCCGACGTATCAGCAGCATCGATTGAAAGAGAATTGCCACTCAGCGTTTGGTCGCTGATTGGTCTCACAGGTCGCACATTGCTGATCACATGCTCTGCGCGCGCCGTCGTCTTCCCGATGGCCCGCCGCCGACGATCGCTCGCCGATTCGGCGCCCCGATGCGCGCCATAGCGTGAGATATTCCGGGTTACCGCCCGCCCGCCGCCGCCATCAACGGCAGGCTCGGGCGCAACGACCCGCTCTTGAGGGCGGCCTGGTTGGGCAGATAGAGGCCGCGCCGTTCCGTCGACGGCTTGAACGCCTCGGTGAGGCCGACCACCGTCTCGGCGGCGCCGAGCAGCAGGAAGCCGTCCGGCTCGAGGATCTTGGCGCAACGCTCCAGCACGTTCACCTTGGTCTGCTGGTCGAAATAGATGAGCACGTTGCGGCAGAAGATGACGTCGAACGGCCCGAGCGAATTGAAGTCGTGCAGGAGGTTGAGCGGCCGGAACTGCACCATGCTGCGGATGTCCGCGGAGATCTGCCAGGTCTCGCCGTTCTGGACGAAGTACTTCACCAGCATCTGGATCGGCAGGCCACGCTGCACTTCGAACTGGCTGTAGATGCCCGCCTTGGCCTTTTCCAGGACTTCGATCGACAGGTCGGTGGCGAGGATGTCGATGCGCCAGCCGGCGAACTGTACCGCCATGTCTTTCAGGATCATGGCCAGCGAATAGGGTTCCTGGCCGGTCGAGGCGGCGGCGCACCAGATGCGCAGACGGCGCTGGCTGGCGCGTGCCTTGATGAGCGACGGCAGGATGCCTTCGCGAAAGTGATCGAAGGGAATCTTGTCTCGGTAGAAGAACGATTCATTCGTCGTCATCGCCTCGACGACGTCGATGACGATGCGTTCCGATCCGGGCGCGCGCAGCTTGCCGACCAGTTCCGAGAGGCTCGACAGGCCGAGCTTGCGCGCGACCGGCAAAAGACGGCTCTCGACCAGGTATTCCTTGTCTCCCGACAGGACCAATCCGGAGCGGTCCTTGAGAAGCCTGCGCAGGAAATCGTAGTCGAGCGGGGTCACTGGCGATCTCCGGAAAACAGGCGGACGAGTTTGGACGCGATCTGCTCGATCGGCATGATCGCCGAGCAGATGCCGGCGTGGGCGGCGGCGCCCGGCATGCCCCACACCACGCTCGAAGCCTCGTCCTGGGCAATGACGCTGCCGCCGGCCTTGACGATCTCGACGCCACCGCGCGATCCGTCCGAGCCCATGCCGGTCAAGACGACCGCGAGGGTAGCCGCACCCCACATCTTCGAAGCGGAAACAAACAGCGGATCGACTGCCGGCTTGCAGAAGTTGACCAGCGGGCCGTCGTCGAGGGCGATCACCGGCGTCCCGTTCTGCCGAGCGACCTGCATGTGGCGGCCGCCGGGCGCCACATATATGCGGCCGGACAGGATCGGCTCGCCGTCGACGCCTTCCCGCGCCGGCTTGCCGCTGGCGCGGGAGATGTGCTCGGCCAGGATGGTGGTGAAGGTGGGCGGCATGTGCTGGGTGATCAGCACCGGCACGCGCTCGATCACCGGCGCGAGATGCGACAGCACGGCGATCAGGGCCTGCGGTCCGCCTGTGGACGAGCCGATCAGGAGAACGCGCGGCGGCGTCGTGGAGAACGGCCGCAGCTCGATCGCCGGCCCGTCGGATGACGGGACGAGCGACGGCGCGGCGCGGAACCGTGGCGTCACCAGCACAGACCCGGCCGGAGAGGCAGCCGCACTCGATGGAGCGCCGGGGGCAGCCGGCACCGCGGCCGGCGTCGGCGCGGCCGGCGCCTGCTGGACGCGGAAACGCGGCTCGTCCCTCTTCTTGCGGCGCCCGCCGAGCTGGCGGATCTTCTCGATCAACTCGTGCCGGAAAGTGGGCGACGTCGTCACCCCGCGATTGGTTTCCGGCTTCGGAATGTAGTCGGCGGCGCCCAGCGACAAGGCCTTGAGGCTCACCTCGGCATTGCGGCGGGTGAGCGTGGACGCCATGATGACGACCAGGTTGCGCTTCTTCTCCAGAAGCAGCGGCAGCGCCGCCAGTCCGTCCAGAACCGGCATTTCGACGTCGAGAATGACGACATCGGGATTGGCGCGCTCGAGCTGGTCGACGGCCTCCTTGCCGTTACGCAGCGATGCCGCAAGGACGAGACCCGGCTCCTCCTCGACCCAACGGGACACGAGGCCGCGGACGACGACCGCATCGTCCACCACCATGACCCGGATCAACCCGTCGGCAGGGGCAGCGACGCTCGGCATGGCGGGTGTGAGGAGGCCCATTGGAGGGATTTTCTCTGCTGCGCGATTGATCGCTGACGGGATGCGAATGGAAATCAGATCAGTCCGACTTCCTGGAACTTGGCTTCAACGATCTCCTTGTCGAAGGGCTTCATGATGTACTCGTTGGCGCCCGCGTGCAGCGCGCGGGCGATGTGCGCGACGTCGTTCTCGGTCGTGCAGAAGACGACCTTGGGGCGGTCGCCGCCGGGAAGCCGGCGCAGTGCGCGCAGGAATTCGTAGCCGTCCATCTTGGGCATGTTCCAGTCCAGCAGCACGGCGTCGGGAAGCCGCTGCCGGCAGGCATCGAGCGCCTTTTCGCCGTCCTCCGCTTCCGAAATCTCGAACTCGAGGCCTTCCAGAATGCGGCGTGCCACTTTCCTGATGACGCTGGAATCGTCGACGACCAAACACGTCTTCATCGCACCATGCCTTCTTGTTCGCGGTCTTCGGCCGCGGTCCCACCAACAGGTTCGCGGCCGTGGGCCAGCGACCTCAAGCCGCCAGAGCTTCGTTGCCCAGTTCGAGCACGCGGTCGACGTCGAGCACGACGAGGAGCTGGCCGTCCAACCGGTGCACGCCGGCGGACACACGCGCCAACCGGGCGTCGAGATTGACGGGGTTCGGCTCGCGCGTGCTCTCGTCGAGCTTGAGCACTTCGCCGACCGAGTCGATCAGGAGACCGTAGGACTCGCCCTTGTACTCGATGCCGACGGCCATCGGCGTGCGATTGTCGTCCTTCTTGGGAAGGCCGAGCCGGCAGCGCATGTCGATCGAGGTGACGATGCGGCCGCGCAGATTGAGGACGCCGGCGATCTCCGGCGTGGACAACGGCACGCGGGTCATGTTGACCGGCATGAAGACGTCCTGCACCCGCGAGATCGGCAGGCCGAACAGCTGATCGGTGATCAGCACCGTGACGAATTCGACGAAGTTACCGTCGTGATTGTCGTTGACATTGGTCATCTTCGTCTCCTCACGCCGCATCCGCCAGGGCCGCCGATTGCTCCTTGAGCGCGGCGATCAGCCCCGGTCGGTCGAACTTGGCCACGTAGTCGTGGAAACCGACCTGGCGGCCGCGTTCGATCGCCTCGGCCGACGTCATGGACGACAGCGCGATGATCGGGACATTGGCGGTCTTGGTGTCGCTGTGTACCGTCTGGGCGAGCTCGAAGCCGTTCATGCCCGGCATGTCGATGTCGGTCACGATGACGTCGAACTCCTGGCCGTTCTTCATCAGCCGGATGGCATCGTCGGCACTACCGACGGTGGTGACCGAGTAGCCGGCGGCCTTGAGCACCGGGGTGAGCATGTTGCGGAAGAAGGCACTGTCGTCGACAAACAGGAGCGTGCGTGCCGACGACAGATTGTTCTGCTCCTTGCGGCGCAGCCAGTCTTCGAAAGCGAGCGGCAGGAAGTAGCCGACGTCGATGATCTCGGTCGCCTGTCCCTTGACGACGGCGGAACCGAGCACCCCGGGCGTGTCCGAACCGACCTCGATGTTGAGGCGGTCCTCGACGATATCGACGATCTCGTCGACCACGAGGCCCATGGAGCGGCCTTCGTCGGAGAACACGAGCAGCGGCTGGGCGCCTTCAGTGCGGATGGCGACCTGGTCGGTGACGCGCACCAGCGGCATCAGCTGACCGCGATACTGGACCAGATGGCGGCCGTTCGAGTGCTCGATCTTCTTGGCGTCCACCTCTTCGAGGCGGGTGACCAGCGACAGCGGCACGGCCTTGGGCTCCGGCGAACCGGCGCGGAACACCAGCATCGAGGTGGTGTCTTCCACCGTCACGTGGTGGTCGTCGTTCTCCTGGGCCTCGGTGGCATGCTGAGTGGTGACCGAGCTGCCGACCGAACGGGCGATGCCGTTGGGATCGATGATCATGATCACCGATCCGTCGCCCAGGATGGTGTTGCCGGAGAACATGGCGATGTGGCGCAGCTTGGTCGACATCGGCTTGACGACGATTTCTTCGGTATGGAAGACGCCGTCGACGACGATGCCGAAGGTCTGGCTGCCGACCTGGGTGACGACGATGAAGCCGTTCTCGGGCTCCGAATTGGTGCCGTCGTCGATCTTGAGGATCCGCTTCAGGTGGATGAGCGGGAGGAGCTTGTTGCGCAGCCGCAGGACGGGCGTGTCCTTGATGCGCTCGATGCGGTGCTCGGAATTGGTCTGGGCACGCACCAGTTCGATGACGGACAGTTGCGGGATGGCGAAGCGGTCGCCGCCGGACTCGACGATCAGCGCCGACACGATGGCGAGCGTGAGCGGGATCTTGATGACGAAGCTCGATCCCTCGCCGAGCACCGAATTGACTTCGACGGTACCGCCGATCTGGTCGATGTTGTTGCGAACCACGTCCATGCCGACACCGCGGCCGGACACGCTCGTCACCTTCTGGGCGGTCGAGAAGCCTGCCGCGAAGATGAATTTGTGGATCTGCTGATCCGTCATCTTTTCGGCCTGGGCTTCGTTGATCAGGCCGTTGGAGATCGCCTTGCTCTTGATCTTCTCGGTGTTGAGACCGCGGCCGTCGTCGGCGATCTCGATGATGATGTGGCCGCCTTCATGATAGGCGGACAGGCGGATGGTGCCTTTCTCGGGCTTGCCGAGCGCGCGCCGTTCGGCTGGATTCTCGAGCCCGTGATCGGCGGAGTTGCGCACCATGTGGGTGAGCGGATCCTTGATCAGGTCGAGCACCTGGCGGTCGAGCTCGGTTTCGGCGCCGTGCATCTCGAGCTCGATGTGCTTGTTGAGCTCGGTCGCGAGGTCGCGCACGATGCGGGGCAGCTTCTGCCAGGCATTGCCGATCGGCTGCATGCGCGTCTTCATGACGCCTTCCTGCAGCTCGGCAGTGACGTTGGAGAGCCTTTGCAGCGGCACCTTGAATTCGGAATCCTCGTGCCGGCGAACGATCTCGAGGAGCTGATTCCTGGTCAACACCAGCTCGGACACCATGGTCATCAGGTGTTCGAGGGTTTCGACATTGACCCGGATCGACTGGCTGGAGACCTTGGAATCGGACTTTTCCTCTTCCGGGGGCGCCACAGCCTTCCCGGGCTTGGCGGCCGGTTTCGGCTTCGGCGGCGGCGGCGCTTCGACGGCGGTGTCGCGGAATGCCTTCTCGAGGTCGTCGAGAGAGACTTCGCCGGGACGCAGCGGCCGTTCCAGGATCTGGTAGACCAGCGAGCCGGCCGCCTCCTTGGTCTCAGCTTCGGCCTTGGTTTCGGCCTCGGCTTGCGCGTGCGGCTTGGCGGCCGGAGCCTCGACCACCATGCGTTCGAGCTCGTCGATGAGGTCGCGATCCTGGCCAGCAGGTTCCTGCTGTTGAGCCTCGAGCTCTTCAAGGATCTGCTTGATCCGATCGATGGTCGACAGGATGAGCGTGACCGCGTCACCCGTGACCGGCATGCCATCACGGAACTTGCCCATGAGGGTCTCGGCGGCGTGCGCCAGCGCCTCGAGGCGCGGCAGGCCGAGGAACCCGCAGGTGCCCTTGATGGTGTGCACCAGGCGGAAAATATTGTCGAGAATCTTGGCGTTGTTCGGATCCTGTTCAAATCGAACCAGCTCGACGTCGACCACGTCGAGGCTTTCGTTCGTCTCGGTCAGGAATTCCCGCAGCAGATCATCCATGGAAATGGCCTTTCGACGGCGACCGGGCCGAGCCGCCTTTCGGGAGCCTGTGGAGTGTGTTGGCAAAGGGTTTAAGTTTAGTTGAGCCGGCGGCGGGTACGGGTAGCGACTTACTCGCTCGCGGGAAAATTTTGGTCGATTGCCGACGATCGCGCTTCACGCTTCGTTAACGCGAGTGCGGAAATACGCCGCCGAGGGTTGCAGCCGGCGCACGGCAATCCCGCCGCAGTCTTCCGCAGCGGAAGCGAACCACTCGATGAGGACGAGCTATCGGGAAGACGAGCTATTGGGCGGCGACGATGACCGTCTCGCCGTCGAGCACCATGGTGGCGACGAGCCCGCAGTGACGGGCCAGAAGGCCGGTGTAATAGGGCTGGATCGCATGGGCGTCGATGGGATCCCCTGACGCGCTCTCGCCCGCGAGGAGCGACGGCATGGCCTGGGGGACGCGCAAATAGTTGCCGACCGCACTCACCTTGAAGCTCATCTCTTCCCCTTCGCCGATCGGATCGATGGTCAGGGTGCCGCCGCGCGGGATGGCATGGCCGGCGACGACGAGCATGTTGAGCAGGAGCTTGACGCGATTCTTCGGCATCAACACCCGCGGCAGGTTCCAGGTCACCTTGACCTTTTCGTCCTCGATGAAGCCGCGGGCGACCTTCTCGCCGTCTCCGAGGTCGATCTGGGCGCCGGCTGAGCCGGCCGCCCCGAAGGCGAGCCGGCAGAACTGCAGGCGGGCCGAGGCGTTCCTGGCGCTCTTGCGGATCAGGTCGAGGGCAAAGGTCCGGGTTTCCTCGTCCTTCGATTCGTCCAGGACCTCGAGACCGTTGACGATGGCGCCGGTCGGGCTGATGAGGTCGTGGCACACCCGCGAACACAGGAGAGCGGCAAGATCGAGCGCTTCGAGCGCGACGGCTCCGGACATGAACGGATTCTCCGACGTGGCAAGTGACCGTGGCAACAAGGAACTGTAGCAAACGACCGCAGCAAGTGACCGTAGCAAGTGACGCAGGGCGCCGATTCGGACGAGGCTGACGGTGGCCGGTGTGATACACCGCGTTCACAGGCCCTGCCAAGGCAAGAAGGAGTTTCGGTTGCGCGCCTCGACCTCCGCCGTGTTCGTCGGCCCCGAGCTTTCAGACGCCCTGACCCGCCTGGTGACGCAGGCCGGCGCCGCCGCACGGGCGACGACCCGCGTGGAGGTCACCCTCAAGGCCGATTCAAGTCCGGTGACCAGCGCCGACTTCGCCGCCGACGCCGTCCTCCGCGACGGCCTGGCGCGGCTCCTGCCGGGCCTTGCCGTGGTCTCGGAGGAACGGGCGCCCCTTCCGTCCTGGCCCTGTCCCGGCAATTTCGTGCTGGTCGACCCCCTCGACGGCACCAAGGAATTCATCGCCGGCCGCGCCGAATACGCCGTCAATCTCGCGATTCTGGTGGACCGGCGCCCGGTGGCCGGCTTCATCGCCCTGCCGGCCCTCGGCCTCGTCTACCGCGGCATTGTGGGGCGCGGCGCCGAGCGGCTTATGACTTCGGGCGACGATCTCGCACCGGTTGCGACCCCCATCCGGGCCCGGCCAACGCCCGCCGAGGGGCTCGTCGCAGTCGCGAGCCTGTCCCATCGCGACGCCGCGACGGATGCCTTCCTGGCCCGTCCGATCATCGCCGAACGGCACCATTTAGGCTCGGCGCTCAAATTCTGCCGCATCGCCGAGGGCGAAGCCGACGTCTACCCGCGCCTGGTGCCGACGCGCGAATGGGACGTCGCCGCCGGCGACGCCCTCGTGGTCGCGGCGGGCGGCCGGGTGACCGGCGCCGACGGAGAGCCCTTGCGATACGGGAAGGTCGAGACCGGCTTCGTGGTTCCGGATTTCATCGTCTGGGGCGCCCCCGCCGAGCCGTGATGGCGGAGCGAACAGTCCGTCTGCCGTATCAATCGCCGACCGGCTTCCAGCCACAAGTCCCGGCTCCATTGAGCCGGCCCGATCCGGCACCGTTACTGAGTGAGGGTCGCGGACACGGTCGGCCAGCGCGCCTCCGCCGCGGCGGCGATCGTATCCGGGTTGGCGGCGAACTGGGCGCGGGCCGCGCTGGAATAGAACAGATAGAGGCGCTGCCGGCTCACGATCCACACGAGCGGGTTGCCGGCGACCGCGATGCCGCGGGCGATCGCGACCGGATCGTAACCACCGTGGCGCGGCGTATAGACTTCCGGAGAACGGGCGAACGCCGCCTTGTTGCCGTCGTTGCGAAAGCGCCAGATCACCCCCTGGTGGCGGTACTCGAACTCCGGCCGGCCGGCGAGCGGCTGGGAGTCGGTGAAGTAGGTGACCGGGTCGATGCCGTTGATGGCGAGGCCCGTCTGCGGACTGGTGACGACCTGCTCGGTCACCGCCGCTGCGACCTGGCGCGCCGCCGGCACCGCCGCCACGGCAAGCGCGATCCCGACAAGAGACACCCAGGCCGGCCGCGCCTTCCTTTGACGCCGTGCTGAAGTCATAGTTATGCCTGATGGTTCGCCGATTCGCTGATTAGTGATCGTCAAGATAGGGCGGTTGGGTGACGTTCGCGTTAATGACGCCCGAGGCATTCCCAGAGGTCATCAAATGCACGCGGTCCTACGAATCCTTCTGTTCGCGCTCGCCCTCGTTGCCGGCGCCACGACCGTATCGGCGCAGGAAGGCCAGCCTCAGGGCCCATCCCGTTTCTCGTCGAGCGAACTCGTCAGCACCGGGCATCGCTTCTTCGGCACGGTCTCGCGCGGGCTCGCCACCGTGATCGAGAAGGCGGTGAGCCAGTGGGGCCAGCCCAATGGCTATGTCCTCGGCGAGGAAGGCAGTGGTGCCTTCATCGGCGGCCTGCGTTACGGCGAAGGCGTTCTCTATACCAAGAATGCCGGCGACCTGAAGGTGTTCTGGCAGGGCCCTTCCTTCGGCTGGGATTTCGGCGGCGAAGGCGCCCGCACCATGATGCTGGTCTACAATCTGCCGGCCACCCAGGCGGTCTACCAGCGCTTCGCCGGCATCGACGGCTCAGCCTATTTCGTCGGCGGCTTCGGCATGACCGCGCTCACGGCCAACAACATCGTCATCGTTCCGATCCGGGCAGGTGTCGGCTTACGGCTGGGCGCCAATATCGGCTACCTCAAATTCACGCCGCAATCGACCTGGAACCCGTTCTGACGCCCCGGCGCCGTAAAATTACGGCCGGCGTCACACGGATTTAGGTTAATCCGGCGTATCCGTGGTAGTAGCCTCACCGCCATGGCATGGTTCGTCCCGACAGCGTCCGGCGCCCCCGGGCACCGGTGTCGTTCGCCGCGTGTGGTGGGCATTTGCCTTTCATGGTGATGCGACGGCCGGCAGGCGATGCGCCTGAAGACGCGTAGGGAGACCGAGGGCTCGGAGGGATAGCGTTCATGGTCGAATCGATCATGTTTTTCGGCATCGGCTTCCTGATCGCGAGCCTGCTCGGTCTCATTGTCGTACCGCTGGTACACAACCGCGCGGTCCGCCTGACCACGCGGCGGCTCGAAGCCGCGACCCCCATGTCGATGACCGAAATCCAGGCAGAGAAGGATCAGCTGCGCGCCGAGTTCGCCATGTCAACCCGGCGCCTGGAGATGAGCGTCGAGCAGCTCAAGGCGCGCTCGACCAGCCAGCTCGGCGAGCTGGGCAAGAAGTCCGAGGCGATCAACCGGCTCAAGGTCGAGCTCGGCGACAAGGCGGCGACCATCTTCGCCATCGAGGCACGCGAGAAGGCGCTGCGCGACCAGATCCGCGCCACCGAGCAGGAATACGCCGTCAAGGCGCAGGCTCTCGAAGAGACCTCCCGCAAGCTCGCCGACAAGGAGAGCCAGCTCGCCAAACTCACCACCGAACTCGACGAATTCACCGTGCTCTCGGACGCTCAGCGCGTCGAGATCGTCGCCCTCAAGACCCAGACCGAGGCTCTCAGGGACCAGATCAACAAGTTCGAGAAGGACCTCAAGGCGACCGAGGACCGCCTGACGCGCGAGCGCACCGCCGCCGAGGCGGCCGGAAAGGAGCTCAACGACGAGCGCACCAAGGTGGAAAACCTCGGCAAGCGCGTCGATCAGCTCGAACGCCAGCTCGTCGCCCAGACCACCGAAGCCGAGCTGCTCGGCCGCCGCGTCCACGAACTGGAGACGCGCCTGTCCGAACAAGGCCGCCTCCTGGTCGAGCGCGAATACGACGCCACCCAGCTCAAGTCCGAGATCGAACGCCGCAAGAAGACCGAGGACGACCTGCGCACCGAGCTCGCCGCCGTCGAGATCCGCCGCTCGAGTGCGGCCGAGATGCTCAAGTCCGAGAAGGCCCGCCTCGAGGGCGAAATGGATCAGGTCCGTGACACGCGCGACCGGCTGCAGCGGGAGATCGCCGCCATGAAGCGCGAGGCGGAATCCTCGTGGGCGGCGGAGCGGGTGGAGAACGCGCTCCTGCGCGAACGCATCAACGACATCGCCGCCGAGGTGGCGCGGCTGACCGCGGTGCTGGAAGGGCCGGGCTCGGCGATCGACGTCCTGCTCGCCGCCGAGGCCCCGTCCTTGAAACCGGAACGGCCCATAAACGGCGCCGCCGCGGTCAACGGCGAAGCAGCGCCCCCCCAAGGCAATCTCGCCGACCGCATCCGCGCCCTGCAGGCCAAGGCCTCGCGCCTGACGCCGGCGACGTAATTCCAATTCCATTGGTCATTCCGAGACGCCGCGAAAGCGGCGGGCCCGGAATGACGGCGTCGACAGGTCCGGCCTCACGCGTGCGTCATGATGATCGTCGTGCCGACGAGAATCAGGCCGACGCCCAGCCAGCGCTTCGGCGTCACCACCTCGCCCAGGAGCCAGCGCGACAACACCGTCACCATGACGAAGCTCATCGCGGTGAGTGGAAAGGCGGTGGAGACCGCGAGGAACCGCAGCGCACCCGAATAGAGCAATACCTCGACCATCAGGACCGAGACGCCGAGCAGAATCCAGACATGGCGGCGGAGCACGTCCAGCGCCGATTTCTTCAGGAAGACCTGGCCGAAGCCTTCCACCATGGTGCTGACGACCACGAGGACGATTCCGAGAGCCGTGGTGCTCATTTCGGCTCGCCTCCCGGCGCCAGCGTGGTGCGTGGCGTCGAAGCGACGCACCACACTCCGGCCACCACCACCGCGATGCCGACGAGTTGCAGCGGCGCGATGGTCTCGCCGAGCAGCAGCACCGAGAGGATCGACACCGTGACGTAGCTCAGCGAGGTGAACGGCTTGGCATAGCTCAGATCGGCATGATCGAGGACCTTGAGCCAGTTCACGAGCTGGATCGCCATCAGGGCGACGACGAGAATGAAGATCGGCGCGCGCGCCACGGCAGCGATCGTCTCGGCGATCGAATTGGTCTCCGGCAGATCGGCGATACCGGTCTTCCAGAGGAGTTGGAGGGTTGTGTCGGTGGCAACGGCGATGCCGAGGCCGACGACGAGCCTGACGGGAAAGCGAGATGGTTCGGTCATGTCCGGGATGTGGTTGAGAACCGGGGGGGGGCGCAGCCATGCAAGACAGCCGTGCGAGCACTACTGTCCGCGCCTCCCCATGTCCAGGATACAGGAGCACCGTTCTGGCTTGCGCCGGCGACACCCGCTGCTTGCGGCGCCCTGCCCTAGGCAAGCCCCATTTGGTCGGCTATTCTCATACGCACTTCTACTGGTCCGCCTTCGCGGCGGAAAAATGCGGGAATCCGATGGCGGCGCCCCGTCACAGGCAGGGATGGTGCAGGACACGGCTCATCACGGCCGTGCTGTTTGCCGTCTCCATCCTCGCCCCGCATCTCGCGCTGGCGGCCGGTGCGGCTTCAGCCCACTGCCTGACCAATCGCGAGCCTGCGCACCTCCACCAGGACTCCGGCGCGGCTCCCCATGACCACGCCAGCACATCGGAGCACCATCAATCCGATGCGACCGGTCCCCATCATACGGACACGGTGCCGCCCGAGAGCGCGCCCGACCCGGACGGTCATGTCCGTTCGTGCTGCGGTGTATTCTGCCTGACCGGCCTTGCTGCGGTCCCGACCGTGACGATCGCGGCTCCGGCCGAATCCGGGCGGGTCGCCGCGGATATCGACCGTTCCATGGACGGGCGCGGCCCCGACCGCATCATCCGGCCTCCGAAAGCCTGACCTGAACGTCCGTCGGAGAACGCCGCGTGGCCGAAAAGGCTGCGCGCGTCCCTGGTGGGATTCGTCAGTCATGGAGGCTTTCTTGTTCGTGCACTGCCCTGGGCAGACCTGTCCGCTGCGCCGCGGACGGCTCCTGCGCGCTTTTCGATCGATCGTCGTCGCCGCCGCGGCCGGCCTGCTGATGCTGGGCTGCAAGACCTCCTCGCCGCTGGTTGCGGCGGGGATCGATCCCGCCGACGCCAACGCGCCGGTCGCGGCGGCGACCCACCGATCGACCATCGACGCCTATGTGCGCCAGCGTCCGGTCGAGCCGCGCCCTTGGAGCGAGCAGAACCAGGGCGTGGCGCCCCGGCCACGGGATTAGGAGGCCGGCATGGGCACGTTCCGGATCACCCACAAGCTCGCCGGCGCCCTCGCGGTCGCGGCGGCACTGGCCGGCTGCGCGAGCTACTCGCCCGATGGCGGCATGGTCGTCGTCGCCGACACGGCAGCGGCCGAACTCGGCCATGACGTCGCGGCGCTGCGGACGCCGGACGCCGTCGAGGCCGCCCGCGCCAGGGTGGCCGGGCTGCTGGCCCGCCGCCTCGCCGCCGGCGACGCGGTGCAGATCGCGCTTCTCAACAATCGCGGCCTCCAGGCCGCCTACAACGAACTCGGACTGGCCGAGGTCGCCATGGTGACGGCGAGCTTGCCGCCCAATCCTGGCTTTTCGGTCGAACGCATTTCAGGTACGGCGGAGATCGAGATCGAGAAGCGCATCATCGCCAATGTGCTTTCTCTGGCGACGCTGCCGGTGCGCGCCGAGATCGCCGGCGAACGCTTCCGCCAGGCGCAACTGCGCGCCGCCGAGGAGACCCTGCGGATCGCGGCCGAGACGCGCCGGGCCTACTACCGCGCCGTGGCGCTGCGCGAGACAGAAACCCTGCTGGCCCGGGCCAGGACCGCCGCCGAGACGGCGACGCGCCTGGCCGCCCGCCTGGGCGAGAGCGGCGCCATCAACAAGCTCGATCAGGCGCGCGAGCAGGTCTTTTATGCCGAGATCACCGCCGAACTCGCCCGCGCCCGCCAGGCGGCGGCGAGCGAACGCGAGCGACTGACCCGCCTCATGGGCCTGTGGGGCAAAGACGTCGGCTTCAAGCTGCCCCCTGCCCTGCCGGTCCTGCCGCGCCGGCCGGACGCCATGCCGCAGGTCGAGCGCGAAGCCGTCGCCCGCCGCATCGACCTGCGCATCGCCCGCATCGAGGTCGACGCCCTCGCCCGGACCCATGGGCTCACCGAGGCGACCCGGTTCGTCAATCTCCTGGAAGTCTCCGGCGTCGGCAAGACCACCCGGGAGCGCGAGACCGGCGAGCGGATCCGCGACCGCGGCTTCGAGGTCGAGTTCCAGATTCCCGTTTTCGATCTCGGCGAAGGCCGCGCCCGACAGGCGAGCGAGGCCTATCTGCAGGCGGTCAATCGCCTGACCGAAAAGGCGATCAATGTCCGCTCGCAGGCGCGCGACGCCTACCGGGCCTACCGCTCCGCCTACGACATCGCGGCCCACTACCAGCGCGAAGTGCTGCCGCTGCGCAAGCTCATCTCCGACGAGATGCTGCTGCGCTACAACGCCATGCAGATCGACGTGTTCGCGCTGCTCGCCGATGCCCGCGGCCGCACCGCCGCCATCGAGGCGCGGCGCGATTTCTGGCTCGCCAGCGTCAATCTCGCAGTCGCCATCGTGGGTGGCGGCGCCGTCGCCGACGGCGAAGCCTCGACCGCCGCCGTGACCATGCCGGCCGGCGAGACCGGCGGCCATTGAAGAAGGAGACACAAGCCATGATGTCGCGACGCGGATTCCTGGGCAGTTCGGCGATCCTCGCCGGCGCCGGAGCGGTCAGCGGCCGCGTCGAGGCCGCCGCCATCCCGGAAGCACCGAGCATGGACAGGCCGGCCATGCAGCCGCCGCTTCGTCCGGCGAGCGGGCCGGACTACCAGCCGGTGGTCACACTCAATGGCTGGAGCCTGCCGTGGCGGCAGAACGGCGACTGGAAGGAATTCCACCTCGTCGCCGAGCCGGTGGTGCGCGAGATGGCGCCCGGCATGAAGGCGCATCTGTGGGGCTACAACGGCCAGTCGCCCGGCCCCACCATCGAGGCGGTCGAGGGCGACAAGGTGCGCATCTTCGTCACCAACAAACTGCCCGAGCACACCACCGTGCACTGGCACGGCATGCTCCTGCCCAACGGCATGGACGGCGTCGGCGGCCTCACCCAGCCGCACATCAGGCCGGGCAAGACCTTCGTGTACGAGTTCGAACTGAAAAAGAGCGGCACGTTCATGTACCACCCGCACGCCGACGAGATGGTGCAGATGGCCATGGGCATGATGGGCTTCTTCGTCGTGCACCCACGCGATCCCGCCTTCATGCGGGTCGACCGCGACTTCGTCTTCCTGATCCAGAGCTACGACATCGATCCCGGCAGCTACGTGCCGAAAGTCATGACCATGACGGACTTCAACCTATGGGCCTGGAACAGCCGCGTCTTTCCCGGCATCGACCCGCTGGTGATCCGTAAAGGCGACCGCGTGCGGGTGCGCATGGGCAATCTCACCATGACCAACCACCCGATCCACATGCACGGCTACGACTTCAAGGTCACCTGCACGGACGGCGGCTGGGTGCCGGAGAGCGCGCGCTGGCCGGAGGTGTCCGTCGACGTGCCGGTCGGTGCCATGCGGGCCTTCGAGTTCGACGCCGTCAACGAGGGCGACTGGGCGATCCACTGCCACAAGTCCCACCACACCATGAACGCCATGGGGCACGACGTGAAGACCTTCATCGGCGTCGACAAGAAGGATCTCGGCCGCGCGGTCCGCCGCCTCGTGCCGGACTACATGCCGATGGGATCGGCCGGCATGGCGGAAATGGGCGAGATGGAAATGCCCATGCCGGACAACACGCTGCCGATGATGACCGGCTTCGGCCAGTTCGGCCCCATCGAGATGGGCGGCATGTTCTCGGTCGTGAAAGTGCGCGAGGGGCTCAGCGCGAACGACTACGCCGACCCGGGCCCCTACAAGCATCCGCCCGGCACCGTCGCCCGCGAGGTCGCCCCGGCCGCCGCGGGTTCGCCCCAGCGGCAAGTACAGCCCGTGTCGGCGCGGGTCCCGACAGCCGAATTCGACGTCGTCAAACCGGGCAGCAAGCGCCCGGCCAGCCATCGCCACTGATATCGCCACTGACATGGAGGAACCCGTGAGATCGAAAGCCATCGCCGCCGGAGTTGCCGTTCTCGTGGCCCTCGGCGCCGCCGGCGCCGCCAGGGCCGACTCCGGCCACGGCGGCCAGGGTCACGTCCAGTTCTCGGCCGGCATGCCCGGCGATCCCAAGAAGCCGGCACGGCTCGTCGAGGTCACCATGCGGGAAGGCGACGGCACCATGGAATACGTGCCCAATCGCATCGAGGTGAAGCGCAACGAACAGATCCGCTTCGTACTCAAGAATGCCGGCGAACTCGCCCACGAGTTCGTGCTGGCGAGCGCCGCCGACAATGCCAAGCACGCGGCGCTGATGCAGAAGTTCCCCGACATGGAACACGACGACCCCAATTCCAAGACGCTGCCGTCGAAGGCCGGCGGTGAGATCGTATGGCGGTTCACCAAGACCGGCGAGTTCGAGTTCGCCTGCCTGATCCCCGGCCATCGCGAGGCCGGAATGATCGGCAAGATCATCGTCAAGTGAGTGAAAAGGAGCCATCATGAAAATGCCGCATCGTTTCGTCCTCATCGCTGCCGCCGCGGCGCTCACCGGCACGGTGGCGCTGGCCCAATCGGAACTCATCGATGGTCAGGTGACCAAGATCGACGAGTCCGCCGGCAAGATCACCATCAAGCACGGCCCGTTGAAGAAGTTCGACATGGACGAAGGCATGACCATGGTCTTCCGCGCCGCCGATCCGGCGATGCTCAAGGCCGTGAAGGCCGGCGACAAGGTCAAGTTCGTGCCCGAGCGCGTCAATGGGCAGTTCACCGTCACCAGGATCGAGAAGGCCAAATAGCAAATGCTCATCTCAAGGAGGAACACCGTGAATACCAAAACCATAATCCTCGCCGTGACGATCGTCGCGGCAGCAGGCCTCGGTACGTCCGGCGTCGGGTTCGCCCAGGGCATGGGTCAGGGTGGAATGCAAGGCGGGATGCAAGGAGGGATGGGCGGCGGCATGATGGGACAGGGACGCGGCGGCGGCGCGTCCATGGACCAAGGCATGGACCGAGGCATGGACCGAGGCATGGGCGATCGCAGGGAGGACGGCATGGACCGCTCCGAGTCGCCCGATCCGGACGACATGGGCTCGTGCATGATGCACCGCCGCGGCATGGGAAGGGGTCACCGCATGGGCGGCATGATGGGCCGCGGCATGATGGGCGGCGGCCACATGGGCCGCGGCATGATGGGCGGAAGCGGAATGATGGGCGGCATGATGCACCACGGTGGCGGCATGCAGGGCGGCATGCAGTCGTGGTTCGGCACCCGGGTCAGGCCGGTCATGAACCTGTCGGTGGACGACGTGCGCGGCTATCTGGATCAGCAGGTGGACCGGCTCGGCAACAAGCGCCTCAAGGTCGGCGAGGTGAAGACCGCCGAAGATGGCGTCATCACCGCCGACATCGTCACGGCCGACAATTCGCTCGTCCAGCGCCTCAAAGTCGACCGCCGCTCCGGCGATATCGAGTATGTGGAGTGATTACCGAGTTCGGCTGATCACTTCCTTCGTGCCCCGGACGCGATGCGGCGGACCGCTTCTTGGCGGCGGACCGCTCTTGGCGGTCTGCTGCATCGCAGAGCCTAAGGCCTTGCCGCAGCACTCGCCCAGGCAAGATTCGGCGCAAGGCCCCGGTCCGGCGTCGCACCACTCCGCTGCGCTTCGCTCCGCTACGTGCTGCGCCGCGCCCGGGACACGGAAGCGAACCTAGTCAGCCAAACTCGGTATGAAACGGACCGCAGTTGGCCTCCGCACATCATTGCGAGGAGCGGCGCGCCGCCCAGGCGGCGGCGCCGAGCAGGCCGGCGTCGGCGCCGGTCGCCGCAAGATCGAGCCGGCTGCGCGCCAACAGGAACGGCCAGGCGAAATCCTCAAGGTGGGTGCGCACGCGATCGCGCAGCGGCGCGCCCGCAGAAGCGATGCCGCCGCCGATGAAACAGGCCTGCAGGTTCAAGAGATTGATCATGATGCCGCAGGCCTGGGCGATGTGCCGGCAGGTCGCGTCGAGGGCCTCGGCGGCGGCCGGATCGCCGGTCGCCGCGCGGTCGAAAATCGCCTCTAGGGGGACACACTCCGCCCCGCCGGCCGCCGCATAAGCTGCCGCAAAGCCGCCCGCGCAGGCGAGCGCCTCGAGCGTACCGGCGGCGCCACGACAGGGCTCGAGCATCATGGCGCCGATCTCCGGCGGCTCACCGTCGTCGCCGGACACCACGCGGCCGTCGATGACGACGCCGCCACCAACGCCGGTCCCGAGCGTGATCAGGGCGAAGCGCGCGAGGCCGCGGCCGGCTCCGAAAACGAGTTCGCCGAAGGTCGCGGCGGCGCCGTCGTTGAGCGCCACGACGGGCCGCGCGAGGCGGTCGCCCAGCGCCGCCACCAGGGAGCGGCCGCGCAGGAGCGGCACGTTGGCGGTGCCGTCGACCATGATGCCGTCGCTCGGGCGCGCATGGCCCGGTGCCGCGACGCCGATCGCGGCCGCGGCACGATCGCTTTCCCCTTCGATCGCCCGGCACGCCTGGGAGAGCGCATCGACGAAGCCGTCGAAACTTGCCATGGCCGCATAGGCGAGACGGCGCCGCGCCAGGATCCGGCCGTCCGCGTCCACGAGGCCGAGCTTGATCGCGGTGCCGCCGACGTCGATGCCGATGGTGGCTGCGCCGGTCATGGTGGCTGCGCCGATCATGGCTGCGTCGTCGCCTTGATGGCGAGTTCGGCCGACAGGGCGCCGTAGCGCATGGTCTCCGGCACGAGCCCGCGCTGCTGCGCCATCATGACGGCAAGCCACTGGAACGGCAGCACGACCCCAAGCGCCCCCCACGGCGTCGACGCTCCGCCCCCCCGGCACGTGCCGGCGTCGACGACGTCGACCCGGCAGCCGTGACGCAGCATGACGGCGGCGATGCGGCGCGCTTCCGTGGCCTCCGAGTCACCATCGACCAGCAGAAAAGCGCGGCTTTGTGCCGTCAGCCCGTGCAAGCGACCATGCAGCAGTTCCTCGGTGGGAACGGCCGCCGTCGGCACGCCGGCGATCTCGGTGATCTTCAATGACGCCTCCAGTGCGATGCCGTAGAGGGCGCGCCGGCCGGCGAACGTCAGCATGTCGACGGTGGTGAGATTGGGCACCAGGATGGTGGCCATGCCGTGCGCCGCCGCGATCGCGGTCGCCCACAGATCGTCGGCCGGCGGCGGCATCTCGGGCGCTCCGAGCGCCTGCGCGAGCGCGAGCAGCGTCGCCAGGGAACCGGTGAAGCCTTTCGTCTTCGGACCGACCGGCTCGTCGCCGATCGGCATGACGAACAACTCGGCTTCGGCGGCGGCGATCGGCGCATCGGCGGTTGCGGTGACGGCAAGCGTCGGCAGCCGCGCCGCGACGGCGGCTCGCGCGGCGGCGATCGAGGTGGTGCTGCCGCCGCTCTGGGATAGGACGATCACCAGCGGCCGGTCGGTCAGCAGCGGCAATTCGGCGACGAAGTCCTCCGGGTCATAGACCACCACCGGGCCGCGGCGCGCGGCGACGAAGCTCGGCCGCGCCGCCGTCAGGGCGTTGAAGGAGGAGCCCGACCCCACGAGGGCGATGCCGGTGGCCGATGGCCGCCAGGTCGCGGCGAAGCTTTCGGCCGCAGCGACGCAACGCGCGATGGTCTCCGGTTGCTCACGGATGAAGGCTTCTATGGACATGTGGTCTAACCCTTGATGCCGCCCTCGGTCAGCCCGCTGCGGTAGAAACGCTGGATGATCGCAAACGGCACGGCGATGGGGATGCTGAGGAGAACGGCGGCGGACATCAGCCGCGCATAATCGATCTGGTGCTGGCCGAGAAGATAGAACACCAGTACGGGCGCCGTCTGGGCACGCTCCGAAGTTGTATAGAGCAGTGCGAAAATATACTCCTGCCACGACAACACGAAAGCGAAGATGCCAGCGGTGACGATGCCGGGCGCGGCGATGGGCAGGATGATGCGCCAGATGATGCCGAGATCGCTGCAGCCGTCGATGCGCGCCGCCTCCTCGATCTCGACCGGAATATCGCGCAGCGACGTCGCCACCATCCAGGTGCAGATGGGCAGCGTCACCGACAGATAGGCGAAGACGAGGCCCGGAATGGTGTTCAGAAGGCCGAGCCACTGCAGAATGATGTAGAACGGAACGAAGAACACCATCGGGGGAAAGAACTGCGCGGCGAGAATGCCGATCAGCATCGGTCGGCCGGCGCCGCCACGCACCAGGCGGGTGAGCCCGTAGGCCGCCGGCACCGACAGGATGAGGCTGATGCCGGTGACGACGACCGACACCACGGCGCTGTTGAACAACGAACGCATGAAGCGCGGGTCGGACAGGATCGCGGCGTAGTGCTCGAATGTCACCTGGCGCGGGATCCAGCGGATCGGCCAGGCGATCACGTCGTCGATCGTCTTGATCGAGGTCACCACCATCCAGGCATAGGGGAACAGGACGAAGACGGCCGTCGCCACCAGCATGGCGTGGGCGACGAACTGGGCGGGGCGCTGCGACCTGGACATGGGTCAGCGCCCCTCGCGCGCCGGATCGGCGACGCGCAGATAGAAGAGCGTCACGATCAGGATGAGAACGAACAGGACCAGCGAGGCGGCGGCGGCGGTGCCGAAATCGAAGGAATCGAAGGCGACCTTGTAGATGTAGAGGCCCATCACCTCGGTGGCCCGCAAGGGGCCGCCACCCGTCATGATGATCGCCAGCGTGAAGGCGTTGAAGGCCCAGATGGCGGACAGGAGCACCGCGGTCGCGATCGACGGCCCGAGCAGCGGGATGACGACGTGGCGCAGGGTCTGCACCGGATTGGCGCCGTCGACGGTCGCTGACTCGACCACCTCGCGCGGAATCGCCTGCAGGCCGGTGAACAGCGTGATGGCGACGAGGGGAAAGAACTTCCAGGTGTTGGCGACGATGAGCGACACCATGGCGAGGCCCGGGGAGGCGAGCCAGGCGACAGGCGTTTCGACGAGGCCGAGCCGCATCAGGAGGTCGTTGAGGACGCCGAGATCTGGGTGGTAGAGCCACAGGAATACGACCGCGACGATGACGAAGGACGATACCCACGGCACCATGACGATGGCCGAGTAGAAGCCGCGGAACGCCTTGACGGAGTTGAGGGCGAGCGCCACCGCCATGCCGACCACGAGCTGCAACGACACGTTGCCGACGACCCATACGCCGGTCACCCAGAAGGCATTCCAGAACGCCGGCGCGTCAATGAGCTTGGCGAAATTGTCGACGCCGGCGAACCGCCAGGCGTCCCGCATGGCGTCGTAACGCCAGAAGGCAAGCCCGGCATTGTAGAGGGCCGGCAGGACGACCGCCGCCGCCAGCACGAAGATCAGCGGCGTCGCGAACAGGTAGCCCTTGAGGGTCGTGCGGGAAGGCATCACGGCTGAACTCCTTCAGCCAACGCACCTGAATAGACATGCGGGACGAGGGGCACTGCCGCTCCGTTCCCTCCCCCCTTGCGGGGGAAGGACAGGGAGGGGGGTATGCCACGGATGCAGGAGTCTGCCGCCACCCCCCTCCCCACCCCTCCCCCGCAAGGGGGGAGGGAGCAGGCAGAGTTCGTGGTAGCGACATTCAAAGAACCGCGGCGCTTCATGCACTCTAGCCCGCAATCTCGTGCCAGCCGCCGCCGGCGGCCGCGGACGCATAGGCGGCGTCCATGATGCGGTTGACCACGACACCTTCCGCGAAGGTCACTTTCGGCTTCACTCCCGACTGGATGCATTCGACGAAATGGCGAATCTGGTCGTAATAGCCATAGCGCCAGTATTCGTCGACGGTCGGAAACAGCCAGCCGCGATCGCTCTCCACCTTCTCGGAAAAGTAGCGCTGGGTCTGGTTGCGCGAAAACACCTTGATGGGCTGCGACAGGCCGGAGCGGTCGTAGGTGATCATGCCCTCGGTGCCGGAGACCTCCAGTGTCACTTGCATGCCGCCGCGCTGGATCCACGACGCCTCGCATTGACCGAGCGTGCCACCGGGATAGCGCAGCAGCGCCAGCGCGATGTCCTCGCAGTCGGTCGCGTGGTGGAGCGTGGGTGCGTGGCACATCACCGAGGTGGGCTCCTCGCCGAGCAGCATGTTGAAGACGGCGATCAGGTGGCAGCCCATGTCGACCAGCGCCCCGCCGCCGGATTCCTCGCGCTTCCAGAACCACGGCGAGTGGGGGCCGAAATGGGCCTCGCGGCCGCGCACCCACAAGACCTTGCCGACCGTGCCGGAGGCGACGATGTCGAGGATCTCGCGGAAATCCGGCGCGTACAGCATGTTCTCGCCATAGGCGTGGATGATGCCGGCCTTGTCGGCAGCGGCGTGCATCTGCCGGGCCTCGGCCTCGGTGCGGCCGAGCGGCTTCTCGCACAGGATGTGCTTTGCCGCCGCGGCGGCCAGCAACCCGTATTCGAGATGGCAGTTGTTCGGCAGGCACAGGTCGACGGCGTCGAAACCCGGACCGCCCATCAGGGCATCCCAGCTGGTGGCGGCGTGACCGATGCCGGTACGTTCCGCGAAAGCCTTGGTGCGCGCCGGGTCGCGACCGAGCACGGCCACGACCTCGACGCCCTGGAGACGGCGATAAACCTGGGCACGGAATTCGGCGATGAATCCCGTGCCCAGCATCGCCACGCGAACAGGCGATTGCGTCATGCGTTTAGGCCACCAACGCGTCGATGCGCTTGCTGGCGTCCGCCGCCGCCTGCTCGGCGCTCGCCTTGCCGCCCAGGACCTGCTGCACCGCGTCGCCGACCACGTCGGCGATTTCGGTGAACTTGTCGGTGACGGTGAACGGTACGCAGCTCGGAATGGCGGCGATCCACGGCGCGAATGCGGGCGCCGAGAAGCGGGCATTCTTGGCCGCCGACTTGCGGCCCGGCAGCGTCACGACGCTCCTGGCCATGTTCTCCGGCTTGAGCAGGAACTGGACGAACTTGAAAGTCTCGGCCTGGTTCTTGGAGCCCTTGAACTGGGCATAGTACCAGGACGAGGTGAGCAGGCGTTGCGCCTTGCCGGCCGCCGGCGGCATGGGCGCCACCGCCCATTTCAAGTTCGGAGCCTGTTCACGCAGCGAGCCCTGGCGCCACGGTCCGTCGACGATCATGGCGCAGCGTCCGGTGAGGAAGAGCTGGTTGACGTCGTTGATGCCGTTGGCCATGGCGGACGGCTGCGCCGCCTTATGGCGCACCAGGAGGTCGGTGTAGAACTTGAGCGCCGCCACCGCGTTCGGCTGGCCGAAGGCGGACTTCTTGCTGTCCGGCGTCAACAGGTCGCCGTGATGGGCATACAGGAAGGTGACGAAGCGGCTGATCAGGCTCGAATCCTTGGCGCCGATGAGACCCCAGCCGTAGACATTGCCGGCGGTGATCTTCTTGGCGGCGTCGGCGAGTTCGTCCTGGGTCTTCGGGAAGGTCTTGATGCCGGCCTTCTCGAACAGTTCGGTGTTGTAATAGACGAGCCACGGATCGATGCGGTCCGGCACGGCGAAGATGCGGCCATCCACGGTCGCGCCCTTCCACGGCTCGTCGTACCAGTCGGCGCGGTCGAGCTTGGCGACGCTGTCGGTGATATCGGCCAGGAGGCCGGGCCGGGCCATTTCGGGCACCCAGCGGCCGTCCATATAGGCGACGTCGGGCGGATCGCCGGCGCGCGCCGAGACGACGAGGCGCTGGCGCAGCACCGGGAACGGCAGCGAGATCAGCTCGATCTTCACATTGGGATTGAGCCGCTCGTAATCGGCGAAAATGCCGGTCACGGCCTTCTGCTGCTCGGTCGTATCCCAGGCCGGATAGGCGATCTTGAGGGTGACGGGCGCCTGTGCGCGGGCCTTGACCGACAGGCCGGCCGCCGCGAGGACACCCAACGCGGACCGTCTCGTCAAACCGTTCATGCGTATCTCCTTCGCTTGAATCAGGCCGAGCGCGGGCGCGCGACCGGCGGCACATAGGTTTCGAGTTCGGGATCGGGGAGTGTGAGGGTGCGGCCGAGTTCGGCGGAGCGGTAGAGCGCCATCAGCATCTCGACCACCGCGACGCCGTCCGCAAACGTCTCATCGGGCATTCGGCCGGCGCGGAACGCCTCGACGAAATGCCGGTTTTCCAGGGTGTAGCCGTAGACACCGGCCTCGTCCTCGAGCACCGGCATCAGGCCCTGCTCGGAATTCTGCTTCTCGACCAGATCCTCGCCGGCCGCGCCCTTGATGTCGCGCGACAGGAAGACCTTGAGGCCGGTCGCGAGCGAGTTGAACTCCATGGCGTATTCGGGTCCGAGCAGTTCCAGCGTGATGCGCAGGCCGGGACCCACATAGGCCCACGACGTGCTCGCCTCGATGATGGCTTCGTTGCCGTCCGGATCGGTGAGCGTCAAAAGACCGCGGGCGAAATCCTCCGCGGGACGCTTGCCGTAGTCGATCTCGCCGGCGGTGCGCTCTGAAAGCTGCTTCGCATAGACCGGCCGCTTCCACTTGAGCGTCGACACGGTCGCGCTCGCCCCCGTGAGCTTGAGGGCGCCGCGCGGCTCCCCCGGCTTCGACAACAGGAAGCGGGCGACCTCGACCGAATGGCACATCATGTCCGAGAGGACGCCGCCGCCCTGCCTCTCGCCGTCCCAGAACCACGGCTCGTGCGGGCCGGAATGCTCTTCCGTTGCGCGGGCGAGATACGGCCGGCCGGAATTGGGCACGGCGCGCCGCCAGACGATGTCGCGGCCGCGTTGCACCGCGGTGGAGAACAGCTGGTTCTCCAGATAGCCGTGCAGGAGGGCGGCGTCCTCGGCGAGGCGGAGCATTTCGCGCGCTTCGGCAAGCGTGCGCGCCAAGGGCTTTTCGCAGGCGACTGCGAACACCGACGTCGTGCCGGCCTTCCGGGCGGCGTGGATCTCACCCATCACGGCGACGCGGGTGTGGTTCGGGCTGGCGATCCAGACGGCGTCGATTTCGCCCGACTTCAGCATGGCGTCGAGGCTCGAAAACACCGTGCAGGGTCCAAGACCGTCGGCATCGGCCTGGGCGGCGAACGCCGCACGGCGCTGCTCGCGCGCCGACACGACACCGGCGACGATGACATTGCGCACACCGAGCAATGCCTTGAGGTGGAACTGGGCCATGAACCCGGCACCGACGAAACCGATCCGCAAGGGGCCGCTCGTCCCGGACTTTGCCATGCTCGACACCGCTCCACACACAGGGGAGAACTGGGGGCTGGATTTATTCAATCAAATTGAGTTATTCAGTCAAGCATGTTCGACGTCACGGAAGCACAAAATCCGCGCTCGGGGACGGGCGGCACCAATCTGGGGCACGCCCGCGCCTTCAACCGGCGCGTGGTCCTGGAGACCATCCGGCTGCACGGGCCGCTGTCACGGGCCTCCATCGCCCGGCGTACCGGCTTGTCGATCCAGACGATTTCCAACATCGCCGAGGAGTTGAGCGCATCCGGCCTGCTGCGCGAGGAGGGGTTGCGGCCGGTCGGCGGCCGCGGCGCCCCGGCCCTCGATCTCGCCCTCGAACCCAATGGCGGCTTCACGTTCGGAATTTCGCTCGACCATCGCCGGCTGGTGGCGGTGCTGGTCGACATCACCGGCCGCGAGCGGCGGCAGGAAACGGTCGACATCGAAGGCCTCGCCCCCGACGCGGTGGTGCCGCTGATCGTGCGCACCACTTCGGAACTGGCGCGGCGCGAGCGCGCCGCGAAGAAGCGCCTGTGGGGCGCCGGCGTCGTCATGCCGATGCTGTTCGAGAACGGCCATCCGGTGGCGTTCGGACCGACCTCCATGCCGGCCTGGCAGGACTATCCGGTGGTGGACAGGCTCACGCAAGCCCTCGGCATGCCGGTGCTGCTGGAGAACGACGCCACCGCGGCCGCCGTCGGCGAGCAGCTCTATGGCGTCGGCCGCCGGCTCAAGGACTTCTTCTACATCTATATCGGGGTCGGTGTCGGCGGCGGCATGATCCTCGCCGGCCACCCGTACCGAGGACACGCGGGCCGCGCCGGCGAACTGGGCCATGTGGTGGTCGAACCGGGCGGACGCCCGTGCGCCTGCGGCAATCGCGGCTGCCTGGAACGCTACGCCTCGCTGTCCGCCGCCCAGGCGGCCCTGCAGGGATTGCCCGAGGATGCCGTGCAGGTCGATCCGGCCGCGCTCGCCGCCGGCGCCGCGGCCCTCGACGATTGGCTCGACCTCGCCGCCAAACACCTGCGCACCGCCGCGGTGATGATCGCCAACCTGCTCGACCCCGAGGCGATCGTGATCGGCGGCATCATTCCGGAGGTGCTGTTGGGGCGCCTGATCGCGCGGATGGGCGGGCTGGAAAATTCCGCCGCCCTGCTGCCGCGCGCCCTGCCCCTCCTCCAGGCCGAGATCGACCTCGCGTCTCCGGCGCTGGGCGGCGCCGCCCTGCCGCTGTTCGATGGGCTGGCGCCGGCGCTGTCGCTGTTGTCGAAGTCGGTGTGACGGGCGCAGCCGACGGCGGCCACAGCGCACGAGTCGCCACGCACCCGGACCGGATCAGCAGACCGCGACGGGAGCTTGTGCGTCCGCGACCATCGACGGCGCACCGACCGCCGGCAAAGGGCCAGGCTGTTCGTCCACGGCCCGTTCGACCCGATTGCGGCCGGCGTTCTTGGCGGCGTAGAGGGCGCGGTCGGCCGCACCCATCAACGTGTCGAGCTGGTAGCCGCACGACCTGGTGGTGGCGACCCCGATGCTGACCGTCATGGCGTCGGTGGCGTCCGGCAACGGCTTCAGGGTGGCGAACCGCGCGCGGATGCGCTCCGCCGCCTCCATGGCGGCCGCGGTGTCGGCGTCCGGCAGCAGGCAGACGAACTCCTCGCCGCCGGTGCGGGCGAACAGGTCGGTGGGCCGCAACAGGCCGGCGGTGCCGGCACAGAAGTCGTGCAGGACATGATCCCCGGTTTCGTGGCCGTAGGTGTCGTTGATGCTCTTGAAGAGATCGAGATCGATCATCAGCAGCGCGGCCGGCCGGCCTTCGGCGCGCAGGCGGGCGAGGATGCGCTCGCCGTGCTCGAAAAAAGCGCGCCGATTGGCGATTCCGGTGAGCGGATCGACGAGCGCGATCTTGCGGACCTGCAATTCGAGCCGCTCCTTCGCCATCGCCATCACCAGGAAGGCCATGCAGTTCGTGTGCAGCAACAGCCACGTCACCCAGAGCGGAAGCAGGATGCTGGCGTCGCCCGACATCACCGCAGGGTCGAACCGGGCCGCGAAGGGAATGCGCAGAACGCTGATCGCCGCCTGCGCGAGCATGAGCGTGATGGCGAGCCAGCGCGATGCCGGGCGCGGCTCGGCGGCCCGCCAATACTCCCGCACGATCAGGAGCGTGTAGACGAGGGCGATGACACTGAAGATGCGAACGCGCAGCTCCTGCGAGCCGTACACGGCTTCGCTCTGGCACAGGACGGCCCAGGCGAGCGGGCCCGCCATGGACCATGCCAGCAGCGGCTTTCGCCCCTCGAACACCCGCGCGCCGCACCACATCAGCCCGTAACCCGCCAACCACAGGCCGCTGCCGAACACGACCGATATGGATGCCGGCACGATACCCCGGAAGGCAACGAGCCCGGCGCCGAACACCAGCACCAGGATGCCGCTGCCCCACCACACGAGGGTCATGGCGATGCGGTTCTGCAGCCAGGAGAACAACAGCATCAGCCCGTTGACCGTGCTCGTCAGCAGCGCCAACGCGTACAGGGTCGGCAGGTCGATGCGCATGCCTGTCTGCTCGCGGGGTCCGATATGTCGTTGGGGAACTCGCGAGGAGTGCCGCTCGTTCTGCGCGACACAGTATGGCCGTGAAATGAAAAATCGGTTTCACGGGGCCATAGCCAATGCGGCCGGGAAGCCGCAGGAGGAGAGCCACAGGGCGCAGAGGTTTGAGAACAATCGCCCCGCCTGAGGGAGACGATGAAATCGACGGCGCCCGCGTCGCGCGATACCTGGACAGATTGTCGATTTGGGAGATTTCGAGATGGCGCTCCCTAGCGGACTCGAACCGCTGTTTTCGCCGTGAGAGGGCGACGTCCTGGACCGCTAGACGAAGGGAGCGCGGAGGCAGACTGGATAGCCTTGAACCGGACGGCGCGCAAGCGGCCCGGGGGCGGTTTTTGGGCGGTTTTTCATCGGTCCGGCCGGGCTCGGCCGTCAGGGCGCGGTGACGAAGCGCAGGCGGCCCGCCGGTTGCAGGCTCACGGCGTCGAAACTCATGAGTTCGGTCGAGCCGCCGACCTCTATGGTGACGATGATGCGGTCGCCCGCCACCGCCGTGGCGATCACCCGCGCCCCCTTGGGGAGCTTGGCGACCATGTCGGCGGGCGCCGCCCTTCCCTCGGTGCGCAAAACACGGTAGCCGATCACGCCGATCACCACCGCCACCCCCAGCACGGTGGCGAAACCGGACATCCACATGAATCGGCGCATCCTGGCGACGAGGCGCGCCTGGGTGGGGTCGAGGGGCTTTTCGTCGTCGTCGGCTGGCGGATGAATCATGGCGGAGGAACTGATCGAGACGGTCGAAGTCGAGGTCGCGGCCGGTCAGGCGGGCGAGAGGCTCGATCGCGTCCTGGCGGCGTCGGTCGCCGCCCTGTCGCGCTCGCGCCTGAAGGTCCTGATTCTCGCCGGCCAGGTCGCCGTCGGGGGAGCGACGATCCGCGATCCCAGCCACCGCGTCAATGCGCACGAGAGGGTGCGCGTCGTCGTGCCGCCGCCGGACGATCCCGTGCCGCAGGGCGAAGCGATCCCGCTCACGGTCCTCTACGAGGACGACGACCTCATCGTCATCGACAAGCCAAAAGACCTGGTCGTCCACCCGGCCGCCGGCAACTGGACCGGGACGCTGGTCAATGCCCTGATCGCCCATTGCGGGGCGAGCCTGTCGGGCATCGGCGGCGTGCGCCGTCCCGGCATCGTCCACCGCCTGGACAAAGATACGACCGGCGTCATGGTGGCGGCCAAGAACGACCGCGCCCACAAGAAGCTTGCCGCCCAGTTCGCCGATCACGGCCGCACCGGTCCCCTGGAGCGCGCCTATCTGGCGTTCTGCTGGGGCGATCCGGCGCGCCCGAGCGGCACCATCGACAAGCCCATCGACCGCCACCCGCAAGCACGCGACCGCATGGCGGTGCGAACGGGCGGCCGCGAGGCGATCACCCACTGGCAGGTGCTGGAGCGCTATGCCGGCACCGACGGCCGTCCCGTCGCCTGCCTGATGGAATGCCGGCTGGAGACCGGCCGCACCCACCAGATCCGCGTCCACCTCGCCAGCATCGGGCATCCGCTGCTTTGCGACGACGTCTACGGCCCGGGCTTCAAGACCAAGACGGCGCTGCTCACAGAGCCCGCCCGCGCCGCGCTCAAGGCCCTTGAACGGCAGGCCCTGCACGCCTATCTGTTGGTCATCGAACATCCTACAACCCGAGAGCGGCTGGAATTCCGGTCCGCTTTGCCTGCCGACCTCGAATCGCTCCGCGTCAGCTTGACCCGGGAACGATCCGGGGCGTTTCCCGTTGATGCTGTACGGACACCGGTCCGCACGGAAAAGTAGCTTCTTATCAAAGAGTTACTTTTGGGGTGGCAAAACCTCACAGGTCCGTCACGGCATAGTGACGTGGCTGTGCTTTGTTCCGCCCCAATCTGCCGTGTATGCTGCAGTCGCGATCGAGGGAGTTCGCGGTCGCACAACCGGATGTGCCGTCGGCTCGGGGAAGCGGCGGCACGCCAAGCCTGCCGGAGCTCCGGGGGCATAACTTTGGAGGGCGCAAAAATGGCCCGTGTTGCGGCTTTGCCGATCATGACCGCGGAAGGCGGTCTTTCTCGCTATCTCGAAGAAATCCGCCGGTTCCCGATGCTGGAGCCGCAGGAAGAGTACATGCTCGCCAAGCGTTGGCGCGAGCATGGCGACCGGGATGCGGCCCACAAGCTCGTCACCTCTCACCTTCGCCTCGTCGCCAAGATCGCCATGGGGTATCGCGGCTACGGCCTGCCCATTTCCGAGGTCGTCTCGGAAGGCAATGTGGGCCTGATGCAGGCGGTGAAGCGGTTCGAGCCGGAAAAAGGCTTCCGCCTCGCCACCTACGCCATGTGGTGGATCAAGGCGGCGATCCAGGAATACATCCTGCGCTCGTGGTCGCTCGTGAAAATGGGCACGACCGCGAACCAGAAGAAGCTGTTCTTCAACCTGCGCAAGGCCAAGAGCAAGATCTCGGCGCTGGACGAGGGCGACCTGCGCCCCGACCAGGTGCAGATCATCGCCAAGCGTCTCGGCGTCACCGAGCAGGACGTGGTCGACATGAACCGCCGTCTCGGCGGCGACGCCTCCCTCAACGCGCCGATCCGCGAGGACGGTGATTCGGGCGAGTGGCAGGACTGGCTGGTGGACGATTCCGACAGCCAGGAAGCCGTGCTCGCCCGCGGCGAGGAGCTGGACAACCGGCGCCAGGCCCTGACCGAGGCGCTGTCCGTCCTCAACGATCGCGAACGGCGCATCTTCGAGGCGCGCCGCCTCGCCGACGATCCGATCACGCTGGAAGAACTGGCCGACGAATTCGGCGTCTCCCGCGAGCGCGTGCGCCAGATCGAAGTGCGCGCCTTCGAGAAGGTGCAGAAGGCGGTCCGGAGCCGGGTCGCCGCCATGGAAACCCCGTCGTCGGCGGCGGCGGAACTCGCCATGTAACGCGGAATGTGACGCGGGCGCGAACGCGCCCGTGACAGTGACACAGATGGAAATGGCCGGGCTCGTCCCGGCCATTTTTTTGTTGCGCGCGCGCAATGGCGGGCCCTCGCCTTGTTTCCGAGGAAGTAAGTGAGAGACGATGGAGAAGCCCCACCGTCCCCTCCCCCGCTTGCGCGGGAGGGACAGGGAGGGGGCGCCACACGTACCGAGCCAGAGAGCCCCCTCCCCAACCCTCCCCCGCAAGCGGGAGAGGGGGCAGGCCGAGGGCGCAGCTGCTTTCATCCCATATGGATCGGCCGAAGGCCGGTGCCGAACTCGCATCGTTTCCTCGCCTGGTTTTCGCTGAATAGCGGTTCGGGCGCGCGCGCCGATGCCCGGCCGCGGCGCCGGGCGCGCGGGCCTTGCTCTTCCGTGTCCCCCGAAAGATCCGAGGGGGATGGAGCGCCGGGCGGCGCTGGGTATTTCCTTTTGTCCGTGCCTTGCGGCACGGACCGGGCGGCTTGGCGCGCCGCCCACGCCTTCCGGCGCTCCATCGCGGCTTTTGTCTTTCCGGGCCGCGCTTTTCGGGAAAACCACTTTTTTGTCGAAAGCGCCTTTTCGGTTTCCCCGTCAGCCAGCTCCTGGCAGGGGGCTGTCATCCCCGGGCGGAGCCCCGGACGCCTGCACGGAGAGTGACGAGGTCTCCTGGCAGGGCCGCATCCCATTCCGTTGCCGAACGTCATCCGGATAACGCCCCTCGGTGAATAGGATGGAACATAGCGTGAACATGAATGGGAATGCTGTCAAGCGCCAAGAGGAATATTTTTGGAAGGGCCACCCTGCGGCGCGCGCCAAGACGGCCTCTGAGAGCGGCGCTTCTCAGATTTGCTCCAATTTTCGGGCCAGCGACGGCCTGCCGAGTCTCTCAGCAGCTAGCCGGAAGCAATTTAGGAAGTTGGTCTTCGACATCAGATGTTCGACCGTCTCGAACTTGTTGTCCTGCGCCGCGTGTTTGCGCTTCGTCGCAGCGACTCGGTCTTCGTATTCCTCGGACGCGGCGCGGGTCAACGCGATGTAGAACATCGCATCCGCGTCCGCGAGTTCGTCGTCGGTGAGCGCCGCCACGACAGTATTCACCACCTCTCCATTGCGGTCAGCGTTATGAAGTATCGCCTCTATAGCTGCGAAACTGCTGACTACAGTTCCGGAATCGTCGCGCGCCGGATGCATCGACCTCCATTGCTTGGCTAGCCACTCGGACTTCGCATCTGAGAGATGTAGCAGGATACTTTCGACGCCGAGAAGCCCATTCAGTTCGCGGCTACGCTGGATAGTTTGGAGCGCCAGAGACAATTGAGTGTTGCTCAGGCGGTATCTGCTTTTGATTCGATTTTTAGCCAACTCGAACTCTTTGCTGTTCCACATATCGCGGCGAGGCAGCATGTTAGCGATCGTGGCAAGATCTCTGCGAGAACAACGCGCCGTGACCGTGCCGGTCGCGTGCTCGTCGAGGTAGGTTAGAGTGCGGTTCTTGAACATCGAAATCGTATTTGACAGCGTGTCCAGGCTCTCCCTGATGACTTCCAAATTCGCCAAGGCGCGGTCATCGAGGCTCCTGCCGCCGGCGCTAGTGACGTGATAGCGCAACGCCTGTCCGTCCGCGTCGATACGGTTCAAACTGTCGACGAAGGGCTTGAGGGCAGCAAGCTCCTCGCGCAGCTTCTCGTCACCGACCGTTTCGATGTGCTTCCAATAGGCCATGACGTTATGGCTGCGCATCTCGATGCTGGGCACCGCACCTATGCCCACAAGCCGGTCCGTTGCGAACTTGAGTACCAATTCGACCGCATGACGGGCGTTGTATAAGATCGGGAGGATGAGCGTATCCCGAGCTCCGAATAGTTTCTTTTCGATCACAGCTTCGGCGAGCGACTTCGCGGCGTCGATGTAGCCGTCGATGTAGTTTTCCTCGTCGCCCTGCCTCCCGATACAGGCGTTCCAGTGCGTCCCTGACCCGCGCTTAAAGAACGGGTCGTCCGCGAACGGGTCCGGTCCGAGTTGAGGTGTCTCCACTGCCTGCGTCATCCGCGCATCTCCAAACGCCGCCGGATACGGCGGTAATTACCTTGCCAGAGCCGCGCCTGCCGACCTAGGGGAAAGATCGGACCTTCATTGTGCAGACTGAGATCAATCCACTTTCTTCTCGCGGATAAATAAAGTTCTCGAAACTAGACCTGCGTTCGTGCATGTTTTGTACATGCAAATTAGACAGCTCACGATACGCCGCTATCGAGGCATCGATGAATTCACGTGGAAGCCGAATCCTGGAATCAATTGCTTGATCGGTCCCGGTGACAGCTTCAAGAGCACCGTTCTTTCCGCAATCTCTCTGCTCCTTGCGCCATATCCGCTCGGGCCGTGCTCCGAGTTCGATTACCGGCAACGGCGGATTTCCGATGGCTTCGAAATCGAGGCCTACATCGGCAATCTCGATCTTCAGGCGCTCGGCACCGAACAGCGTCTGCCAAATCTGTTCGGCTGGCGGCAAAATGCGCCGACACCTTTGCCGGAGGGCGAAGCCGAACCTGTCCTCCGTTGCCGAGTGCGCGGCAACGCCGACCTTGAGCTTATTTATGAGCTTCCGATTGAAAATGACGAGCAGCCCCCTCCATTCTCTCCAGCTCTTCGCCGGAAACTAATGTTGGCTCGGCTGGCGGGAGAAGAGCGTGCCGCGCGCGATCTGCGGCTCGGCACGGGCAGCCTTCTCGATCGGCACCTCAAGACTGCGGACATGCGCGCTTCGGTTCACAATACGATTGCCGCCGCGACGGAATCGATGGCCGTTCCAACGAGCGCCGAAGCAGCCCTTAACAAAATCCGCGAGTCCTTTCACTTGGCGGGCGCGCCATTCGACCTTCACCTGGGATTGGTGCCGACCATGGGCAATGCGCTCGTCGGCATGGTCGCTCTGATGAGCGGACCAAAAGTGACCGAAGCGATTCCCATCGTAAACGCCGGAACGGGAACGAAGCAGATTGCGCTTCTGACGCTTTCGGCGGCGCTAGCGGGGTCGGCCCCGATACTTGTTATCGACGAGCCGGAGCGCGGCCTTGAGCCATATCGGCAAAGAAGCGTTACGAAGAAGCTGACGCAGCTGGCAGGCGGGCAAGGGCAGGTATTCCTAACAACACATGCACCTGCGATTCTGGCTTCGCTACCGGCGGGGTCCGTCTGGCGCATGCGGCCGGGGCAAGAGCCGGCTCGTTTTGAGGGGACTCCGCTCGAAACACTTCTTGCGCGCGATCCTGATGCCTTCTTTGCGCCTATGCCTATTCTGTGCGAGGGCGCTACCGAGATCGGCGTGCTCGATGAGATGTTGCCCGCCCTGCTAGCCTCCGACCTGAACGCGCACGGCGTTCATTTGGTGGATGGGGAAGGCCAGCCAAATGTCTTGGATATAGCCGACGCCTTCATTGCTGCTGGCATGAACTTCGCGGCATTTCTTGATAACGAGCCATCCTATTCCGGCCGCCGACGGGTTATCGCCAGCCGAGCGATAGCATGGATCTGGCAAGACGCCATCAACATTGAAGACGCCGTGAGCAAGCTCCTCCTCCGAGACGCACTGTTTGCATTGATCCCGGCTGCGGCGCAGGTCAGAGACATCGACGATCGACACCTCGAAGACCAAGTGTTTCAGAAGATTCCTGCGTCGGAGCAAATCGGCAGCGCCAGAGACATCAGGACAGCAGTCTATTCAGACGCGACGTTAAGAGCGGCATTCTACAGCGCAATGACGAAACACTCTTGGTTTAAGAGCCGCGAAGGCGGACGTGCTCTTGCCCGAACGTTAAAGCGTGTCGGCATGCCTGCGTCGATACAGAGTCGGGTCGATGAATTCGCGTGCAAACTGCGAGGCGCGATTCAATGACTTGCTTGGCCGCAACGCGAAGAGCGTTGCGCTCGGATGCGCCGAATGTTCTTGTCGAAGCGCCGGCAGGATGCGGAAAGACCTACGAAGCGGCTGAGTTGGCGCTTGAGATGGGCGCTCAACTCCGAGATGGCTCGCAAGTCCTCGTTCTGGCGCACACTAATGCCGCAGTCCAGGAATTTCTTAGGAGGACGCGCAACAGCGGCGGGCGGGTACGGGCGACCACCATTGACGCGTTTTGCCGCGAGCTGTTGGACCCCTATGCAGCGCGGCTGGGATTGCCGACGCCGCTGCGACGCCATGTCGGCCTAGGAAGCGGGCGTATTGCCTTCGCTGACCTCGCCCCCAAAGCGGTAGATTTGCTGACGCGCTGTTCCGCCGTTAGGACGATGTTGGCATATCGCTTTCCATTCGTGATCTTGGACGAGCATCAAGACACGAACGTTCATCAGCATCAGGTCGTGGCCTCGTTTCGGGATATCGCATCGTGTCGCGTCCGCATTTTTGGCGATCCGATGCAGGCGATATACAAGAGCTCTGACGCGGATGTCGTCTCATGGGACGATTTGATGCGCGACTCGTCCACCGTTACGGCGCTTGATACGCCGCAACGGTGGCAGGAGGAGCCCGATCTTGGCGAGTGGATACTCCGTGCAAGGACGGAGCTGCGTGAAGGGCGCTCCATTCCGTTGCAATCCGCTCCCCGGTCTGTTTCCATCCGGCAGTTGCCTGCCACCGATTGTGTCGGATTTGGCCATGGCAACGTTGGCGCCCTCACACGGCCTGTGCAGGAGTTCGTACGAAGCACGACCGGAACTATTGCGATCCTCTCTCGCCATAATAGTCACGTGTGGGGTCTCCATATCGCCGCCGGAGGTCTCGTCCGCCTCAACGAGGGGGCCGATTATGGGGAGGCCTACGCACTTCTTGAGCGCGCCGCAGAGAGCGTCGGCAACGCACAAGGCTTGGCGCTTCATGCAATCGACCACCTCGACCGTGTCGCGACAGGTCTTGATCAAGCGAAGCAAAAGGCGATCCTGAATGCTCTGCAAGGTAGCCGAATCGAATACGGAAGACTGCAGGTAGTGAAGAAGTTTCTCGAGACGTTTGAACCGCTCTATTCCAATCCTGATCTTCGGACATTCTGCGAAGTTGCGCAGGCTATCATCGTTCAGCCTCCGGAATGGCTCACCATTCGCATGCCAGTGTGCATGCGTTTGATTGGGCAAGTACGCCCACAGCCCGGCGACGACCCGGCGGAGTGCCTGGACGCGGTTGTGGCGCGAATCAAGATTGCCGCACGAAAACACACGAAAGCCGTAAGCACGATACACAAGGCGAAAGGTTTGGAGTTCGACCATGTACTGATCAGCAACTTCTCCTCGGCGCATTTCGCCAATGACGAGCTATCCCGGCGTATTGCCTATGTGGCGCTGAGTAGGGCGCGTCGTTCCATTTCGATTCTGGTTCCGGGAAACAGCCCAAGCCCGCTATTGGGGGGCAGTAGTTAAGCAGCCGCCTATGTCGGTGACCGCGCGTTAACCGAACGGCTTCCTGTCCCACCACCCGATTCGATGGAATCCGAACCACTGCCTCGGCTTGAAGCAGAACATGTCCGCCGGCCGTCGCAGATCCTGGGCGCTGTAATAAGCATCCGAGAAGTCCACACACCAGACCTCCACGAACCCAACCTCGTCAAACTCATCCGACGAGGCGGCCGCCAGCTCCCTCTGGATATCGAACAGCGGAATCGCGATCGAGTGTAGGATCAGCGCGATCGGATTGCGAAAGAGGCCGCGTCGCTCGTAGCTTTCATGTTTTTGCCAGGCAAGCTGCGAGACTTCAGCAAGATACGCTTCCGCATCTTCGGCATGACGGATTTCAGCGAGTTCGATTCCGAGCGCATGGCCGTCAAGACCGAATACAAAATCCGGCGATCCCTCAACCTGCGCGAATTCGCCGTGGGCTTCCTCGGTGATGGCTCGACCTGTGATCACCGGAAAAGATTCCATCAATTGTTCGAGGACCATCTCCTCGACCATGTGCTTGCCACGCTCTTTATCGTTCATGAGAGGCCATATGCTGTTCGCGCCATTGAGGCGATATCACGATGCCACAAACCCCACTGGCCGTCAGCCTTGCCGAATGCCAGTAGAATGGCGCGTGAGCCATGCATCGCAGCTGTAGTATTGATATCCCCTCCGGGCACATCCCATCACGCCCCCGCACCGCAGGAGAACGTCAGCAATCGGGGCAGAATGGACGCCGCTGCCGGTCGACGTGCCTTGGACGCACATCCGCATCGATCGCAACGAAGCGAACGCGTCGACGGCGCCGGCTTGGCGACGGACTGCATCGGCTTCGACCGGGGTCATGCGGATCAGCGCGTCGCGGTGCAGGCGTCCGGGGCGTATCATCGCCGCGTCTTGTCCTTCATGCCAACTAGCGCCGAGCCCCAACTAGCGCCGAGCGAGGTCCCGGTTCTGCGCAGCAGCATTGCATGCTGCAGCGCGCCCGGGGCACGATACCTAGCCGATCAGCCGGAAACCGTGTCACGTCACGCGTTCTTCCACGAAAGCGAAGCGACTTCGTCCGCGAAAGCGACACGACCGGGCAATCCAGGAGCGGCGAAGAAAGACCGGGTGCATCGCTCAAGCCCGTCAGTCCCGGGCCCCGATCCTCGCCCCGACACCATCCCGACATGTTTCGCACAGAATATGCAATCTTGACGTGTCCGTTCGTGGCACGCAATCATTGCGGAGGGGGACCCGATCATGCTCATCGCCCGCGCGACGACGATCGTCCTGTTGTGGCTCGCCGGTGCGGCACCGGCGGCGGCGTTTTTCGAGATTTCCGGCGTGTTCGTCGCCGACGAGCGCTGCCAGGCGCTCGACAGCATCCGGCGCGAGACCAATCCGGGCAATGTCGTCACCGTCCCCAGCCAGACCTATACGGCCCGCGCCCTCAACCGCGAGGACGGCGACTGGGTGTTCGTCGACGTGCCGGGCGCGAGCCCGCCGCGCCGATGGGTGAATTCCGCCTGCGGAGACCTCTTCCAGTCGGACGCGCCGCAGCGGCCGGCGCCGGCCCCGGCGCCGAGCGCGGAGCTGCGTCCCTTCTTCGACGAGCGCGACGACGGGGCGCGCGATCCCTCGCCGCGAGCGCCCACGCTCTCCGCTTTCGACCATGCCATGCTGGAAGTGTGCGGCGACTGGGGCAGTAATCCGCGCGCCGCCGCGTTCCGCGCCGTGCTCGATAGGCCGCAACTCGCCGCCGATGTGGCGCGCATCTTCGCCGCCCTGTCGGGCGCCGTCGCCGGCGAGGCGCGCGACCTCGCCCGCTTCAAGGACGAACTCACCACCGCCTGGTTCGACGAACAGGGTTTTCGCCACATCTTCTGCGGCGAGCCCACGGGCGGCAATCTGGGCGGCCTGCACTTTGCCGGCCGCTATCTCGAAATGCAGGAGAAGGGCTGGGGCGGGCTCGCCGAGCGCTGCAACTCGACCGAGATCGAGCCGCCCATCTATACGTTCGGGGTGCGCTATCGCATCGCCCGCGGCGGCCTGCGCGACGCCTGCCCCAAGGGCTATCCGCTCAATCTCGACGCCGGCGGTATTCTGATCGAGGCCACAAAGGCGCTCAAACTGATGCTGCCGAAGACGTCCGGCAAGGCCATGTGCCTGCATCGCGTCGCCGCGGCCGGACAACGGGATTACCTCGCCGTGTTCGTGATCAAGAACAGCGCCGTGCGCACCTTCTATCCCGACGCCTCGCCGGCCTGCGACGCCGGCCGGCCCGCCAACACGTGCCTGTGCGCGCCGTAACCACGCCGGGGCCGCACGCGCCGCTTGTGCTTCGTCGCGACCTCCACCCTGGCCTGCGCGCGTTTTGAACCGGCGCAATGCGTCCGCCTGCGCGTGCATTACGGCATGGCATGCTCGCGTCCGGAGCACGCCTCCTGGCGGCGAAGACGGGCTATGCCAATCCGCGGCCCACAAGACCGGACTTCCTTATCCGAATGACCACGCCGAAGAAAAACGAAGCGCTGTGGACGAGGAATTTCACCCTCGCCTTCGTGATCAACCTCCTCATGTCGCTGGTGTTCTACCTGCTGATGACCAGCATGGCGCCTTACGCCATGTTCCGCTTCGAAACCTCCACCGGGCTCGCCGGACTGGTCACCGGCGTCTACATCGTCGGCCTGATGGCGGGGCGCGTGATCATCGGCCGCCTCATCGACGAGCTCGGCGGCCGCAAGATCCTGATCCTCAGCAGCGCCGGCAACCTGACCATCTGCGCCTTCTATCTCGCCTCCTCCACCCTTCCGCTGCTGATCACCAACAGGATCGTGCACGGCATCATCGCCGGCATGTGCTCGACCACGACCGCGACGCTGATCGCCCAGATGGTTGCGCCCAACCGGCGCGGCGAGGGCATCGGCTTCTACAGCCTGAGCGTCATTCTGGGCGCCGCCATGGGGCCGTTCGTGGCGGTGCCGATGATCCGTCATGCCCAGTTCGACACCGTTTTGTGGCTCGCCGTCGCCGCCGCCGCGATCGCGCTGGCGATGGCCTGTTTCGTCGAACAACCGCACATGCGCGCCGCCAACCCGGCCCCGGCCAAGCCGCGCTGGCGGCTCGACGGCTTCATCGACGTCTCGGTGCTTCCCATCGCGGTGATCGGAACCGTGATCGCCCTGAGCTTCTCCGGCCTCGTCGCGTTCCTGTCGCCCTATTGCGGCGAGATCGGACTGGACGGTCCGGCGGGCTGGTTCTTTCCCGTCTATTCGCTCGCCATCCTGGTGTCGCGGCCGTTTTCGGGCCGGCTGCTCGACGCCAAGGGCGCCAACATCATCGTCTATCCGGCGCTGATCCTCTATGCGGTCGGCATGTTCCTGTTCAGCCAGGCGCACAGCGGCAGCATCCTGCTGCTCGCCGCCGTGGTGATCGGTTTCGGCTACGGAAACTACCAGTCGAGCGGACAGGTGATCGCCATCAAGGGCGTGCCGCCGACACGGCTGGGCGTGGCCACCTCGACCTACATGCTGTTCTATGATTTCGGCTACGGCCTGGGCCCGCTCCTGACCGGAATACTAGTGCCGTTCACCGGCTATCGCGGCCTGTTCCTGATCACCGTGGCGGTGATCGTGGCGGCGCTGGCCATGTATCATGTCCTTCTCGGCCGGCGCGTGATCATCGAATAGCGCGAAAGCCTTACAGCGCATTCAATTCCGCGGTCATTGCGGGGCGCGCTTTGCGCGGACCCGGTGGGCCGCCCCGGAATGACGAAATTGATTGGCCGAATTCCGTATGACGGGATCCGCTAGAGCATGATCTTCCAGTATTGAATCGTCGCGAACCATGACGAGTGCCGCCTTCTCCCTCTCCCCGGAGAGGAGAGGGCCGGGGTGAGGGGGCTCCGGCGCTCATGAGGATAGGTTAGGAACCCCCTCACCCCAACCCTCTCCCCGGAGGGGAGAGGGAGCGCGCCTCAGACGGGGCTGACGTTTCCTTCCATCGCGATCATGCTCTAGCTTCCGGTCGGGCGCAGCGCGTGGCCGACCAGGGTCTTGCCCAGCGACCATACGGCTGCCGGGCCCTGGTGGCTCGCCGCCACGACCGCCTCGAAGGCATTGAGGATCCAGTCGCAATCCTCGTCGGTGAGGATCAGCGCCGGCAAGAGCTTGATGGTGTGGCTGGCGTGGCCGGCCACCTGGCTCAGGATGCGATGCTCCTTGAACAGCGGGATGGTGATGGTCTGGCAGAACAGGCCCTTGCTGGCCGACTCGACCAGATTCCAGCACGCCTTGAGCTTGAGCGATCGCGGCTCTCCGAACTCGACCCCGATCAGGAGGCCGCGGCCGCGGATCTCCTTGATCATCTCGTAGCGCGCCGCCATGTCGGCAAAGCCGCGCAAGAGGCGCTCGCCCTGCCGCTCGGCGTTCTCGATCAGGCGCTCGGAGGCGAGGACGTCGAGGGTGGCGATGCCGGCCGCCATGGCGAGGTCGTTCTTGCCGAAGGTCGAGCCGTGCACGACGGCGCGGTCCATGCGGTCGAACACTTTTGCGAAGATCGCCTTCCTGGAGAGCACGGCGCCGACGGGCACATGGCCACCCGACAGGGTCTTGGCGAGCAGCACCATGTCGGGCTCGACGTTCCAGTGCTCGACGGCGAGGAAACGGCCGGTGCGGCCGAGCCCGGTCTGGATCTCGTCGGCGACGAACAGGGTGCCGTAGCGCCGGCACAGATCGGCGACGCCGGCGAGATAGCCGTCGTCGGGCATGTTGACGCCCTTGCCCTGGATGGGCTCGACGAAGAAGGCCGCGATGGTGCGCGCGCGCAGGGCCTCCTCGAGGGCGGCGAGATCGTTGAAGGGCACGCGCACGCAGCCGGGCAGGAGCGCCCCGAAGCCGCCGCGGAAAATGTCGTCGCCGTTGAGCGACAGGGCGCCGTTGGACAGGCCGTGGAAGGCATGGTCGCAGAACACGATGCCGGAGCGCCCGGTGGCCGCACGGGCGAACTTGATGGCGGTCTCGACGGCGTCGGCGCCCGAATTGGCGAAGAAGACCTTATCGAGATAGGGCACGCGCACCAGCAGCCGCTCGGCCAGGATGCCGGCCAGGGCCGACACGTCCATCTGCACCAGATTGGGCAATTCGGCGTCGAGCACGCTGGTGAGCGCTTCGCGCAGCACGGGATGGTTGCGGCCGATGCCGAATACCCCGAAGCCGCTGAGCAGGTCGAGATAGCGCGCACCGTCGCGATCGAAGAGATACTGGCCCTGTCCGCGGCTGAAGCGGACGTCGTATCCGATCGTCTTGAGGACCCTCACCATCTGCTCGTTGAGATGGCGACTGTGCAATTCGTAACGTTCGTGCTCGCGACGTGCGAACAGTCCTGCGATGTCGTACGTCATCACCTTCCCGGCAGAGGCAGTTCGTGTTCAAGAGCCGAGACCCTCGTCGGCTCGCGCCCCGATAAGAATGATTTTGAGGTCCCGCGCAAGTGTGCACCGCCTTCGCGCCCCACCCATTCGGGCAGCGGCCACTTGTCGCATATGGTATCGAGGGCAGGCTCGTTGCTCCGCCCTGCGCCCCGTCGCTCGGCGAGCCGCCACCGTCAGCCGCGATGCCGGTCGCCGGCTTGACGCCGGTCGCCGGCTTTGGGCAGGAGCGCGGCCAGGAACTCGGGCTGCGGAATGAACAGCCCCTGGGCGCGCACCAGGCCCTTGCCGAAATCGCACAACAGATCGCCCTTGCCGAACAGGCTCTCGGCACCCGGTTCGTCGAGCACGATCTGGGCGTTGACCGCATTTGCGACCTTGAGGCAGACCTTGAGCGGCAGGTTCGCCTTGACGAGGCCGGTGACGACGGCACGGTCGGGGCGTTGCGTCGCCAGCACGAGATGAATACCGGCGGCGCGGCCCTTGCCGGCGATGCGGGCGACCAGCGACTCGAATTCCTTCCTGTCGTCGCGCCCGGCGAGGACAAGGTCGGCGAACTCGTCGAAGACCAGCACCAGGAAGGGGATGTCCCTCTCGCCGGCGGCGACGCGCTCACCCAGGTTCACGAAGCCGCCGCGGGCGAGGGCGTGGTAGCGGGCGTCCATTTCGGCGACCGCGTCGCGCAGGATCGCCATGGCGTCGGCCAGCGTGGTGGCGACGGGGCGCCACAGATAGGGACTGCCCTCCACGCCCGCGAAGGTGAGGATCTTTGGATCGATCAGCGCGATCTGCACGTCGGCGGGCGAACCGCGCAACAGCATGCTGGCGACCATGGCCTTGAGCCATTCGCTCTTGCCGCTGCCGGTCGAGCCGGCCACCAGGGCATGGCAGGTGTTCGGTTCGGCGAAGTCGGCGACCACCGGATCTCCTTCGACCCCGATGCCGATCGGGAACGCGACCGTGCTCTTGAGCGCGGCGGCGAGGCCGGAGGAAAGCGCATCTTTCAGCAGGCAGGGCTTCGGCTCCGGACGCGGCAGGTCCAGGATCACGAATCCCTTGCCGGCCTTGATGAGCGGCGGCTCGGCGAGCCGGAGGGCAACCTGCAGATCCTCGGCCCGGTTGGCGAGCGACGACACCTTTACGCCGGGCGCCGGCGTCAGCCGCAGCCGCACCAGTTGCGGTCCTTCGACCACGCCGGCGACCTCGACGCCGAGATTGAAGCCGCGAAAGGCCTCGACGGTGGCACGACCGAGTGCGCTGAGGTCGGATGCGGGCCGCGGCGCGGCCGCCGACGGGCGCGGCACTGCCGGTTTCGGCGCGAACATCTCGGAGAGAACCGGCGCCACCATGCCGTCGAAGATGTCGGCGAGGTCGGCCCGCGAGACGTGCACTTCGCTGAACTGCGGCAGGTAGTATTCGAGCGTGCCGCAGAACTCGCAGCCGGGCCGCCAGAGCGGCAAGAGATGGGCATAGATCGCGAGCTGGACCAGATCGGCCTTCTGCTCCTGGCCCTGGCTCAATTTGTAGTCCACCACTTCCAGGCGACGCTCGGGGTGGAGACGGATGGCATCGACGCGCGCACGCACGTCGACCACATGGTCTCCGACCGGCACCGGGATGCCGGCGAGGTCCTGCTCGGCGCCGACGAACACGTCCTGCCAGTTCTCGAAACGGGCGGTCCGCCGCCGCAGGTCGGCGATGCGGGCACAGAAGTGCCGCATCCGATCGGTGAACACGGCGGCCTCCTCGCCGCGGCCGTCGGCGAACAGCCGGTCGGTCAGTTTCTGCAGCGACGTCGCCCACAGGTGATCCATGAGCCCCACGGCCGTGTCGATCTTCGCCGCCGCCGCGAGGCTTTCGGGCGCGGTCAGCCAGGTGACCAGCGTCTCCACTTCCTTGTGGAAGCGCACCCCCATGGCGCGCGGTGTCCCGGGCGGCGCGAAGGTGCGGGTGGACGGTTTTTCGCCGGCCAGCCATTTCGTCCGCCAGTCCGGATCGAGGACGGCGAACTTCAGCTCGCTCGCCGTTATGCTGTGATGCGCCATTGCAGGTAGATGGTCTGGGGGCCGGGATGGGCCTTCAGGTTGGGATGGGCTTCGACGCTGCGCAAGAGCCGATCGCGCAGGTCACGGCTGCCGAGGCGATCGAGCACCGCCGAGATGTCGGCGATGCGCTGCTCGCGCATCATGTCGAGGACGATCCGCAACGCCGCGTCGTCGAGCCCGACCGCCCGCGCCGGCGACGGCGAAGAGGGGGGCGACTTGGACGCATGATCGGGCCGCATCGTGACGGGCTTCTTGCCGTCCGGTTTGCCGCTATTGGCCTTCTTCGCCTCGGCCGCTGCCGGCCGAAAGGCGATCTCCTTCAGGAACGGGACGAACCGCGCCTGCAGCCAGGCCAGGGTCTCGGTTCCCGAATACGCGATGTTGCCTTGAAGAGCATTCGAATAGAGCTCGCGGGCGGCGTGAATCTCGCACATCTGGTCGGGCGTCAATTCGACAATGTGGAACCCACGCGTCTTCGCCTCGTCCAGGGTCGCGGCGGCGGCGCTCCAGGTCGGCCGCGGCACCTTGGCCAGATCCGGCGTGCGGAACACATAGGCCAGAAATGCCCGATCGCCTTGGGCCCGCGCCATGCGGATGGCCTCGTCGGCGATCGCCTGCCAGCGTCGCCAATGGTCCCCGCCCTCGAAGGCGAAGCACACCTGGCGATCCGGCCAACGCCATTCGAGGGAGAAGTAGCGGCGATCCTGCGGGCGAGAGATGGTGATGTCGGAAAAGCCGCGGCCGATGTCCTTGGCGAACCACATCAGGCAGTCCTGGTTGTAAGCCAACAGTGCCCGCTTGGCACGCACGCCGTTGACCTCCAGCCGGAACAGGTCGTCGAGGCTCGGCCCGGGGGCCGGCGGCCTGTCCGTTTGCAGTGATCGAAAACGCTCCGCGGCGCGCATCAGCAGCGCGCGAACGCCCAGCTCGGGGATGGGCGAAAAAACGCCTTCGAGCCAGCCGCCGGCGAAGAATTTTTCCAGAATGCTTTCGCCGAGACCGTATTCCCGCAGCCGTTCGGTGATGAGTTCGCGGGCGCCGCCGATGCGGATTCCTTCCAGCGCGATCTCCGGCGACATGCGTTGACGCTGAGGCGGGGCGATGTGGGGCTGGATTTCGGTGACCCAGTTCTCCTGGTTGGCGGTGATCACCGTCAGGTGATTGGGCAGGTCCACATAGAGCTGGTCGATGCAGTTGCCCAGGGTTTTGATCAGGCCAACATCGCTGGCGTAGAACTCGGTCTGGTCGAAGCAGAACACGAACGGGCGATAATAGGATGCGAGCTGGCAGAGGCCGCGCAGGCGGCGAAAGCTGAGGTCATTGATCTCCTGCGCGGACGCGTCTCCGGCTCCATCATTGGACGCGGCGTCGATGCGCAACAGCGCCACTTCGTCGGGTTCGAGCGGCTCGGCCCGCAGCCATTTCAGGGCGGCGGTGCGCCGCTCACCGTACGGACCGTCGAGCGCGCAGGCCGCGAACACCCGCAGCCAGGCTTTCTCGCGACCATGCAGATCGACGTGGCGTCTTGCTTTCAGACGCGCGCACAACCGGCCGATCTCGCTGGCATCAGCGATCAGTTCGCCCAGCCACTTGATCCATTTGCGCGTCTCCGCCTCGGGCAGGCTGGAATTGTTGCCGAGCTTGCGCAGGAACGCGACCGCCTGCGGCGCCTCGGCACGATCCGGGATGCCGTCTTCGGCGAAATCCGCGACCACATGCGCCAGCGTGCCCACCGCCAGGGCTTCCAACTGGCTGGGCGTGCCGGGCTTGTCGTCGTCGGAACGATCGAGCTCCTGGATGGTCAACAGCAGGATCGAGTGCCAGGCCTTATAGGGGTCCTGGAACGGCCGCAGATACACCTTGGTGGCCTGCCGTCCGAGGGCGGCGAACACGCGTCCCAACAAATGCGACTTGCCGTAGCCGCGGTCGGGCGACACCACGAGCTGGGCTTTCCTGGCCTTTGCGGGCCGCTCGCGCGGCACGGTGCCGGCGTCCAGGGCGGCGAATTCGGCCAGAAGCGTATTCAACGGCGCGTCGTTCAACCCCGGCACCGAGAACGACACCTCGCGGGGCTCGCGCACGACGTCGTCTTCGAACGGGTTCACCTGGATGGTCGCCAAGGACCGGGTCATGGCTCGTCCTTGACCACGATGGTGACGAACGGCTCGGCATAACCCGGCAGCCGGATGCCGGCATCGATCACCTCCGCGGGCAGCTCCACGGACGTGGTGTGATGAATGCTGATCCGTCCCGCCTTGGCCTCGGCGACGAGCAGGCGATGCAGGACCTCCTTCGGTCGACCGAGCGCCTTCATGAGATCGAAGATCTTGACGGCGGAAAAGCCGCCCTGCTCGGCCTTGAGGCGGCGATAGGCCGGCAACAGCTCCGCGAAGCTCATGTCCGGCTCGGACGCGGGCGCGTCGGGCGCCGGCTGCGCGACCGGCGCGGACGCATCACCCGACGGCGACGTCTCGAAATCGAAATACTCGGCCGCGACTTCGCGGTGCAGGTAATATTTCGACGACCCGCAGGACAATTCGACGATGGCGCGGCTCGCCACCGCGTGCTTGAGCCCGTCGGTGAAGAACGGCTTGTTCATGCCGGTCACCTTTTCCTCCAATCCGGGCCGCGAAATAAGCTTGACGCCGTTCCGCAGGATGAGGCGAGCCACAGCGTCACTCGCGGTTTCGATCGAAGGACCCCGACCGGCGGCGAAATAGTATTGCGAGCGTCCGTACTTGAGCGGACCCCAGATCGCCCCCTCGCGGGCAAGCGTAGCGAGATGGTCGCGTAATTCCGCCTCGCGTTCCTTGGCCTTCGCCTTCGAATTGCCGATGAACTTTTTCTTGATCGCGCCGATCGTAAGTCCGGCGTCCTTCGCGGCGGTGATTGCAGGCAGGAGATTGTCGAAGCTCGATGTCATAGGACTATTTCCGTCTGAACATCCATGCGGTCAGGGCAGCGAAGGATTTATCATATCCGGCGGTCGACTGCGGAACGAAGTTGCCGACCGAGAGAATCGGAATCATCGTCCCGGCTGAGTCCGGACACTCCGCCGGTCAAGCGTTTGAACAAGGTCCCGTCATGCCCATTCCCCCATCCGCCATTCCGGGGCGCCAACTTCCCGGCCCGGACGAGACCTTCCTGGATCATGTCGGCCACTTCGTTGCCGATGCCGACGCCGCCACGGCGGCGTTGAAACAGGCGGGATTCTTCGTCGCCCCGCGCTCCGTCCAGGTCGTTCCGGACGGGCACGGCGGCACGACACCGACCGGCACCGGCAATGTCACCGTCATGTTCCGCCGTGGCTACATCGAAATCCTGTTCAAGACCGCCGATACGCCACTCGGCCGCGAATTCGACGGCGCGCTCACGCGCCATGCGGGCGTCCACCTCGCCGCCTTCGCGGTGAGCGAAGCCGCGACCGCCCACGCAAGACTCGCCGCTGACGGCTTTCGGGTCCGCCCGCTGGTCCACATGCAGCGGCCGGTGGACACCGAGGCGGGACCCGGCATCGCCGCCTTCACGGTCGCGCGGGTCGAGGCCGGCGAGATGCCCGAAGGCCGCATGCAGTTCGTCACCCACCACACCGAAGCGACGGTGTGGCAGCCGCGTTGGCTCGATCACCAGAATGGCGCCACCGGGCTCGCCGACATGGTGGTGGCGGTCACCGACCGGCGCGAAGCGGCGGCGCGGTTCGCCCGCTTCCTCGGCCGGACGGCCGACCGCAATCCGTCAGGCGACCTCATCCGCCTCGAGCGCGGCGGCGTCCTCGTCACCGATGCCGGAACGCTGACGGGCCTCGTTCCCGAACTCACGGTCCCGTCGCTGCCCTTCATCGGCGTCTACGCCGTCACGGTCCGCTCGCTCGCCGTGCTGGAGGGCACCCTTACACGCAACCGACTGGCCTTCCGACGCCATGACGAACGCGTCACCGCCCTGTTTCCCGCCGCCCTCGGCGCCGGCGCATGGATGTTCGTGGAAAGCGCCGAACGCCTGCCGTGGAGACGGCCCGGCTGAGGTCGCCAGGGCCGGTGCTATCCGAATTAGGACAGGCGCGGAGGGGAATTAGGACAATAGCGGATATTGCGAATAGGCAGGTATGAACGTAATCTACTGCGTGCTTTAGGGAAACGGGGCGAATCGTTGTGGCGGTTGGCTTCTATGTAATCATCAGATTTCTTTTGTGGGCACTTGCAGTAGTTGTCGCGCTGCTGCCCGTAGTATTTCATGATGAAGTGGATGTAGACTTTAATCCTATCATGATAGCCAGGTCCGTAAATGCTCACGGTCACTTTCGTGAGCTGTTGTTTGTAGTCGTTCCAGTATCGTTACTTGCAATTTCAAGCCTTCTTGATTATTTATGCAAAAAATTCTTTAAAATGTCTGGGACGTCGTTATTTTTAACTGTGTTGGCCCTTATATTCAACGGTTGCGCGCTAGCATCGGGGTTGGTTGGCTTTGCAAAGTTGTCAGCGAATGCTACGCTTAGGCCAAGCCAGTACCTTCTCTGGATGACGCTTACGATTCTTGCCATAGTTTTCAGCTTTATGACCGAAGTTGGCGTGGCAATGGAGCATCGACGTTGACGGCTCGTTAGCTGAACCTATGTAGGCTTTCGGTTGACTATGTAGGGAGAAGCTGGAGAGGACGATGCCAGCAGAAATCCTGATCCTAAAAATTGAGATCGCGCTTATCGTCGCGATGGGCGTTGTTGTTGCGTTTCGTTGGTTCGCCCCGCGACCTTGGCGTAAACGGCTAACTGAGGTCGTTCAGTCAGTTGCGCGCGTGGCGCAGCACGCAATTAAGAGCAAGCGGGCATACAGGAACTAATCCGGTCCACCTTCAATTACACGGAACCGCCGCCGCCGATCCGGCGCGGTTGTCATCGGCTCTGTCGGCTTCGTCGCTAGCGCCGCGTCGATCAAATCTCCGATTGACCAGACGCGATCCGCGATCCCGCCATGGCAGGCGCGTGTCGCAGGCTTTCATGCACGCAGCACAGATTGTAGTGCGCCACGTACAGGTTGGTGGCAGCTTCGTGGTTGTCGAGCCTCTTGGAAAAGCCGTTCGACAGGCGTCGTGAAGCACCGGCAGGCCATGCGGATCAACAAGTTCGACAGCTCCACGTAGCTGGTGCTGATCTCGGCAGGAACGCCGCTGATCACGTCGCGGCTACGGCTACTACGGCAGCCGGCGAATAGCGGTGCGCAGCATCCTTGCGAAGATCGGTCCAGGAAAGGGGGAGCAGGTCAATTTGCCCAGCGCGATCTGTTCAAAGAGATCGAGGCGAAAAAAAAGCGAAGGCCGCCAACTGAGGCGGCCTTTTTGCGCGTTTAAGGCTCTAAATGGGGCCAGCTTTCGCGGACCCCGATTGTGCATCACTTACGAATGATCGTGATGCTAAAGTTTATCGTGATGAACAAGTCCGACCTCCTTCCCGCCGCTATGCATCGCGGCTGAAATTACGATCGCGAAAGCTTCTTGCGGCCTGAAAGTGGCCGCACTGCGGCGATGGTTGTGGAAGCAATTCAGGACACCCACTCCCGGAACTTAAGACACTGGGGGTCGAACTAGGACAGCCCCCGGGCCGAAAGGAACGAACCGCGACACCACGACACCACTATTGGGAAGTTGCGAAACGGATTTCTTTCGTCCAAATCATCGCCCGGTCGAGCCGTTGGACGTGACCAACAGCCCGACGAGTGCAATTGGACGACATTTCCACGATGAGTTTGACGACGATCACCCCCGAAACCAACCACAATTCCGAGGCGGCGCTGCGCGCGACCGTCGAGGCAGCCGTCGCATGGTCGATCGCGCAGCAGAAACCGGACGGCCATTGGGTCGGGCGGGCGGAGACCAACGCCTGCATGGAGGCACAGTGGTGCCTGGCGCTCTGGTTCCTGGGGCTCGAGAACCATCCGCTGCGCCAGCGGCTCGCGCAATCGCTCTTCGATACCCAGCGGCCAGACGGCGCCTGGCAGATCTATCACGGGGCGCCGAACGGCGACATCAACACCACCGTGGAGGCCTATGCGGCTCTGCGTTCCGTGGGCCACCGCGACGACGACCCCCGTCTCGCCAAGGCGCGCGACTGGATTCTGGCCAAGGGCGGCCTGCGCAATGTGCGCGTCTTCACCCGCTACTGGCTGGCGCTGATCGGCGAATGGCCGTGGGACAAGACCCCCAACCTGCCCCCCGAAGTGGTGTGGCTGCCGCTGTGGTTTCCGTTCTGTATCTACAATTTCGCCCAGTGGGCGCGCGCCACCCTGATGCCGATCGCAGTCCTGTCGGCGCGCCGGCCGAGCCGGCCGCTGCCGCCCGAGAACCGGCTCGACGCGCTGTTTCCGCAAGGCCGCGACACGTTCGACTACGATCTGCCCATGAAGGCGGGCGCCGGAGCATGGAACGCGTTCTTCCGCGTGGTCGACAAGGCCCTGCACGCGATCCAGGACATCGGTCGATGGCTCGGCATCGGGTTGCAGCGCGACGCCGCCGTCCGCCACGTGATCGAATGGATCATCCGTCACCAGGATTATGACGGCGGCTGGGGCGGCATCCAGCCGCCATGGATCTACAGCCTGATGGCGCTCCACACCGAGGGCTACGCCATCGACCATCCGGTGCTCGCCAAGGGGCTCGCCTGCCTCGACGATCCCGGCTGGCGCGTCGACGTGGGCGACGCCACCTTCATCCAGGCCACCAACAGTCCGGTGTGGGACACCATGCTGACGCTGCTGGCCTTCGAGGATGCCGGCGTCACGCACGAGCATCCGCACTCCATCGACAAGGCGGTCAAGTGGCTGATCGACCGCCAGGTGCGCGTTCCGGGCGACTGGTCGCGCAAGCTGCCGCATGTCGCGCCGGGCGGCTGGGCGTTCGAATACGCCAACAACTTCTATCCCGACGTGGACGACACCGCGGTCGCCCTGATCGCGCTCGCGCCGTTCCGCCACGACCCGAAATGGCAGGCCTATGGCATCGAGGAGACGATCCGTCGCGGCGTCGACTGGCTGATCGGCATGCAGAGCCAGGGCGGCGGCTGGGGCGCCTTCGACAAGGACAACAACCAGGCGATCCTGACCAAGATCCCGTTCTGCGATTTCGGCGAGGCGCTCGATCCACCGTCGGTCGACGTCACCGCCCATGTGGTCGAGGCGTTCGGCAAGCTCGGTCTTTCGCGTGAGCATCCCGTGATGGTCGCCGCGCTCGACTATCTCAAACGCGAGCAGGAGCCGGACGGGCCCTGGTTCGGCCGCTGGGGTGTCAACTATCTCTACGGCACCAGCGCGGTGCTGCCGGCGCTCGCAGCGATCGGCGAGGACATGTCGGCCCCCTACATCGCTCGCGCCTGCGACTGGCTGATCTCGCGCCAGCAGGACAATGGCGGCTGGGGCGAAAGCTGCGCCTCCTACATGGACGCCGCCGCGGCCGGGCGCGGCGCCGCCACCGCCTCGCAGACCGCCTGGGCCCTGATGTCGCTTCTCGCCGCCGGCCGGGAGAAGGACCGCGAGGCGATCAGGCGCGGCTGCATGTTCCTGGTGGAAACGCAACAGCAAGGCACCTGGCGGGAAGTCCACTACACCGGCACGGGTTTTCCCGGCTACGGGGTCGGCCAGTCCATCAAGCTCAACGATCCGAGCTTGCGCGAACGGCTGATGCAGGGCCCGGAACTGTCGCGCGCCTTCATGCTGCGCTACGACCTCTATCGCCACTATTTCCCGCTGATGGCGCTCGGCCGGGCGTTGCGAAAAGACTGACCTCGCACTGCGTCATCGCGAACGGAGCAAAGCACTCCATCTCCTTGCGGCTTTGCCGTCGGATTGCTGCGCCGCTTCGCTTCGCAGTGGCGGCTGACCCGAGAACCCACCGCCCAGGCGACAGCGGCACCGGGTGCCGGCGATTGGAACATCCCGGAACTCGCGCGACCAACAGGCCTCGCGATTCAACTTTTGGCTGCAACGCGAATCACCGATGATCGCGACCGCCTGCGAAGGATACGCCCGTCCCCGAACCCCCGCGGGCAGGCCGGAGCAATGCCCAACAGTGAGGATCAAAACCCGTTCGTGGCCGCTTTCGCGAGGACAGAGCGGGCGTTGCGCGAAAGCGAGGCGCGCCTCCAGGCCCTGTTCGAGACCGCCGTCGACGGCATGATCATCATCGATCCGCGCGGTCGCATCGTGATGTTCAACCCGGCCTGCGAGCGGCTGTTCGGCTTCACGGCCGCGGAAGCGCTCGGCAAGAACGTCGCCATGCTGATGCCGGAGCCGGACCACAGCGCCCATGACGGCTACATCGCCCGTCACGTCGAAACCGGAGAACGGCGCATCATCGGCATCGGCCGCGAGGTCAAGGGCCGCAGGAAGGACGGCACTGTCTTCCCGATGCACCTCTCCGTCGGCGAAGCCAAGCAGGACGGAGAATCGCTCTTCGTCGGCATCCTGCACGACCTGACCGAGCGCAAGACGACCGAGGCCCAACTCGTCCACGCGCAGAAGATGGAGGCGGTCGGGCAACTCTCCGGCGGCATCGCCCACGACTTCAACAACCTGCTCACCGTCGTGGTCGGCAACGCCGAACTCCTGGTCGACATGCTCCGGTCGCGTCCCGACCTGCAGAAGATCGCCGAGGCCGTGGTGCAGGCAGGCGAGCGCGGCGCCGAGCTGACCCAGCGCCTGCTCGCCTTCTCGCGCCGGCAGACCCTGCAGCCCACCGAGGTCGACTGCAACCGGCTGGTCAACGACATGGAAAAGCTGCTCACCCGCATGCTCGGAGCCTCGTTCACGGTGCGCTCCGTGACGGAGAACGGCCTGTGGACCGCCTATGCGGACCCGGGCCAACTCGAGAACGCGCTCCTCAACCTCGCCATCAATGCCCGCGACGCCATGCCGACCGGCGGTTCGTTGACGTTGTCGACTTCCAACATGCCCCTCGACGAGCGCTACCGCGACCGCCACCCGGAAGTGAGTCCAGGCCTCTATGTGATGGTGGCGGTGACCGACGAAGGCACCGGCATGGGCCCGGAGGTGCTCGCCCGCGCTTTCGAGCCGTTCTACACCACCAAGGAGGTCGGCAAGGGCACCGGCCTCGGCCTCTCCATGGTGTACGGCTTCGTCAAGCAATCGAATGGTCACGTGGCCATCTATAGCGAACCGGGTTTGGGCACGACCGTGCGCCTCTATCTGCCCGCCGTCGCCGCCGAGGCCGAAGCCGGGGCGGGCGAGGCGCCGCCGCTCGCCGACGCGCCGCGCCGCGAGACCGTCCTCATCGCCGAGGACGATCCGTTCGTGCGCTCCTTTGCGGTCACCTGCCTGACCGCGATGGGCTACGCGGTGGTGGAAACCAGCGATGCCCGCGAGGCCTTGAGGAAGCTCGGCGACGGCATCCATGCCGACCTGCTGTTCACCGACATCGTCATGCCGGGCGGCATGACGGGCTGGGAACTGGCCCAACGCGCCCGCCAGATGCTGCCGGACCTCAAGGTCCTGATGACGTCCGGCTATGCCCTCGAAGCACTCGTCGAGGCTGGACGCCTGCCCCCGGGCGCGCACATCCTCAACAAGCCCTACCGCAAGGCGGACCTCGCCAGGCGCCTGCGCGAGGCGCTGGCGGGGTAGGCGAACATCCCTTCCCTGAAAGGCAGGCGCCCGAAGGGCGGGAGTGGAGTCATGCGGCGCCAGCCAACAACACCGGCGCAAGAGTTTATACCAAGGTTCATTGACCTTGACCGATCCCGCTCTCCCGTCATTGCGAGCCACCGGGTCCGGCCTTTGGCCGGTCCGATGACAGGCTCCGCGAAGCAATCCAGTCCTTTCTTCGGGGCTCCTGGATTGCTTCGTCGCTTCGCTCCTCGCAATGACGAGTCACGATCAACGCACTTTGGGATTAAGGGCAAAAGCCCCCATCCGTCCCCTTCGGGGCCACCCTCCCCCGCGCAAGGGCGCGGAGGAGGGATCCGAGACGTTGCGGCCTCGCCAAAAAACATCCCGCCCGGCGGAACTTTTCCGCGCCCAACCGATTTTCCCCGGTCGGGACAGTCATGATTTGGGGGAACGGGGACCGAGTTTGATGAGTGCGGGCAGCATCACTGCGATTTCCAGGAAAAAGCGACGCAAGAACATTCCGGAAGTGTCCGGGATCGCCAAGACACCCACCGGCATCGACGGGCTCGACGACATCACCGGCGGCGGCCTGCCGGCCGGGCGGCCGACCCTGATCTGCGGCGCCGCCGGCTGCGGCAAGACGCTGTTCTCCGTCACCTTCCTCTACAAGGGCGTGGTCGACCACGGCGAACCCGGCGTGTTCGTGTCCTTCGAGGAGCGGCCCGAGGACCTCGTCCACAACGTCAAATCGCTCGGCTACGACCTCGACCGGCTGATCGCCGAAAAGAAGTTGGTGATCGACCACATCAAGCTCGATCCCAACCAGATCGAGGAATCGGGCGAATACGACCTCGAGGGCGTGTTCATCCGGCTTGGCTTCGCGATCGACTCCATCGGCGCCAAGCGGGTGGTGCTCGACACCATCGAGACGCTGTTCGGAGGCCTGACCAATGCGGCCATCCTGCGTTCGGAACTGCGCCGGCTGTTCGAATGGCTCAAGGACAGGGGCGTGACGGCGATCATCACCGGCGAACGCGGCGACGGTCAATTGACCCGCCACGGCCTGGAGGAATACGTCTCCGACTGCGTCATCCTGCTCGACAACCGCGTCATCGACCAGATCACGACGCGACGCCTGCGCATCGTCAAGTATCGCGGCTCCGCCCACGGCACCAACGAGTATCCGTTCCTGCTCGACGAGCAGGGCGTCACCGTGATGCCGATCACCTCGGCGGGACTCGACCATGGCGCCTCCACCGAGCGGGTATCGAGCGGCATCCCGGATCTCGACGAAATGCTCGAAGGCGAGGGCTATTACCGCGGCTCGAGCGTCCTCATTTCCGGCATGGCGGGAGCCGGCAAGTCGACCGCGGCGGCGCATTTTGCCGCAGTGACCTGCGCGGCCGGCGGCCGCTGCATCTACTTCGCCATGGAGGAATCGCCGCAGCAGATCGTGCGCAACATGAAGTCCATCGGCCTCGACCTGCAGACCCATGTGGATGCCGGCCGGCTGACTTTCGTCGCCCGCCGGCCGAGCCTGTGGGGGCTCGAAACCCATCTGGCCGCCATGCACCGCGAGGTCGAACGCTTCGACCCCGACGCCGTGGTGGTCGATCCGCTGTCGAGCCTGACCGGCGTCGGTGTCGTCGGCGACGTCCATTCCATGGTGCTGCGGCTGGTCGACTTCCTCAAGTTCAGGCAGATCACCGCCCTGTTCACCAACCTGACCCACGGCAACCATGAACAGGCCAAGACCGACATCGCCATCTCGTCGCTGATGGATACCTGGCTCCTGCTCTACAACAAGGAAAGCAATGGCGAGCACAACCGCCAGCTCTATCTCCTGAAGTCGCGCGGCATGGCGCATTCGAACCAGGTGCGTGAGTTCCTCCTGACCAGCGACGGCATCAAGCTGCGTGACGTCTATGTCGGCCCCGGCGGCGTCCTGACCGGCTCGGCGCGGCTCGCCCAGGAGACCAAGGAGAAGGCCGATCAGCTCGCCTTCGAGCAGGAGAGCAGGCGACGCAGCCGCGAGTTCGCCCGCAAGCGGCGACAGATCGAAGCCCAGATCGAGATGCTCAAGGCCGACCTCGAGCGCGAAGAGCAGGAGGTCGCTCTCATTTCCGACGAGGCCGAGACGCGCGCGAGGAAACTCGCCGAGGACCGCGACACCATGGCGGAGAGCCGCCGCGCCCGGGGAACGCAACAACGAACCAGGGGGGCAGCGCGCGAGCGCCGGCCTCCCATCGCAGCCACGCAAGGGACTTCCGGCCGATGACGACGACAGAGAACACCGGCGCACCGGATTACAATCTGCGCCTCTATGTGGCCGGCCAGACTCCGAAATCGGTGGCCGCGATCGCCAACCTCAAGAAGCTGTGCGAGCGCCACCTCGCCGGCCGCTACAACGTCCAGGTCATCGACCTGATGAAGGATCCGGCGCTGGCGCAGCGCGACCAGATCATCGCCATCCCGACACTGATCCGCCAATTACCCGAACCGATGAAACGGGTGATCGGCGACCTGTCCAATTCCGACCGCGTGCTCGTCGGCCTCGACATCGAACCTGTCGCCGCACCGGGAATTGACACGTAGCGATCACCTCGATTGCGCCGGGCCTTCGTGGCGGCGGCGAGCCTTCGTGGCAGCGGAAGGATGCGTTTTGTCCGATCACGACGCTGATGACGAGCTAGCGAGGCTCACCCAGCCGCTCCCCGACGCCGAGGAGACGGTGCGCGCCATCTATCACGGCGCCGTCGATGCCGTCGTGGTGCAGGGGCCGCGCGGGCCGCAGATCGTCACCCTCAAGGGGTCGGAGGAACCCTACCGCATCCTGGTCGACCGCATGACCGAGGGGGCACTCACCGTCGGCCAGGACGGCACCATCCTGTTCGCCAACCGCCGCCTGGCGCAGATGACCGGGCATCCGGCCGAAGACTCCGCCGGACGCAATCTCGGCGACTTCCTGGCCGAGCCCTTCGCCGACCTCATGCGGCACTGGCTGGAGTTTCCACCCGACAGGGCGGTGCGTCACGAAGTGATGATGTGCCGCGCCGACGGCTCGCAATTCCCGGCGCTGCTGTGGGTCGGCGCAATCGTGCTCGACCAGTTGCCGGCGCTCCTGATCACGGCCACCGACCTGACCGCCCAGAAGCAGTCGGAACAGATCGCCGCCGCCGAACGGTTCGTGCGCTCCATCCTCGAACAGGCGAGCGACGCCATCATCGTGTGCGACCGCTCCGGCCGCATCACCCATGCGAGCTGGGCGGCCCAGGAACTGGTCGGCCGAACGCCGATCGGGCTGCGCTTCGTCGAAGCCCTGCCGCTGAGCGGAATGGAGACCGGGGCCGAGAGGGCGGTCACGCCGGTGCTCGATGCCGGCGCCATCGTGCATCATCTGCTCGCCGGCCAGTCCATGCGCAATATCGAGGTGCGCGCCCTCTGGTCGTGGCGGGCCGATGGTTTCTTTCTGCTCAACGGCGGCCCTCTGCTCGACAGCCACAACCTCACGATCGGCTGCATCGTCACCCTGACCGACATCACCGAACGACGGCGGGCGGAGGAGAAGCAGACCATCCTGGTCGCCGAGCTCAACCACCGGGTCAAGAACATCCTCGCCATCGTACGCGCCGTCGCGGCCCAGACGCTGGTGCGATCCTTGTCGCTGTCCGCGTTCAAGGAGGCTTTCGACGGCCGCCTCAAGGCGTTGTCGCTCGCCCACGACATCCTGACCTCGATCCGCTGGGGACGGGTCGAGCTCGACACCCTGGTGGACCAGAGCCTCGCGCCCTATCGGGCGCCGGGTTCGGCGCCGCGCATCGTCTCCGAGGGCCCGAAGGTGCTGCTGCCGACGCGGGCGGTGGTGCCCTTGTCCATGGTGCTGCACGAACTCGCCACCAATGCCGCCAAATACGGCGCCCTGTCGGTGGACTGCGGCAGCCTGGAGGTCCGATGGGGCGTCGTGGAACGCAACAATGGCCGTTGGGTCGAGCTGCGCTGGATCGAACGCAACGGCCCGCCGGCCGCGACCAATATCAGGGAAGGGTTCGGCACCAAGCTGATCAGGCGCAGCGTCTCCTACGATCTCGACGGCCAGGCCGACCTCCTGTTCGCGGCCGACGGGCTCAAGGGCACGCTGGCGTTCCCCATTCTGGAAGACCCTGCCACCTCCTCCGCTATTGCGACCGCCCGCCGTGGAGCGAGCGCAGGCGCCGAATAAGCGCAGGCGCCGAATCGGCGCAGGCGCCGAATCGGCGCAGACGCTGAACAGGCACGATCCTGAACGGTCGCCCTCAGGACGAAACAGCGCCGTCGGACGTGACGAAGCCGCACCCAACCCGGACCCGGTACGTAACCACCCCGTTCTCGCACGGTAAGCCAGGTTCAGCACCGGCAACAACTGCGAATTAGTTGCAATCCAATTCCAAGAGTCGTTCTATCCGTGCCGACGACGGCAGGCCCACATTGCCCGCCGGGACTTTCCCTCTCCTGCGGGCCACCCCAGGCGTCCCGCCCGTTTCAAGGCACATGAATGACCACCCTCGAATCCCTTCGACAGGCCCTGCCTGAATACGCCAAGGACATCCGCCTCAATTTCGGCTCCCTGCTCGGACCGGAAGGCCTGCCGGAATTGTCGGCCGCCCAGAAATGGGGCAGCGCCATCGCGGCGGCTGTCGCCGCTCGCCACCATGCCCTCACCGCTGCGGTCGAGGCCGAGGCATCGACCCATGTCGACGCAGCGACCGCGGAAGCCGCCCGCACCGCCGCCGCCCTCATGGCCATGACCAATGTCTACTATCGCGCCGTGCACATGGCCGATGATGCCGACCTGTCGCGGCTGCCGCCCGGGCTGCGCATGAACGCCCTCGCCAAACACGGTATCGCCCAGAACGATTTCGAGCTGTTCGGCCTCGCGGCCTCGGTGGTCAAAGGCTGCGAGGGCTGCACGCGCGCCCATATCGACGGCGCCCGCAAGCACGGCGTCGCGACGCCCGCCGTCCAGGCCGTGATCAAGCTCGCCGCCGTCATCCATGCGGCCGCCACCGTGCTCGATGCCGCCCCGGCGGCAGCCGCCTGACTTCCTTCACCTCAAACCTCTTGCAACCAAAAGGACCACCCCGATCATGTTGACCGTCGGCGACAAGCTGCCTGCCTTCGACCTCGAAGCCGTCTATTCCACCGATCCCGCCTCGGCCTTCCGTCGCGTCACCAACGACAGCGATGCCGGCCAATGGAAGGTGCTGTTCTTCTGGCCGAAGGACTTCACCTTCGTGTGCCCGACCGAAATCGCCGCCTTTGGGGCTCTCAATGGCGAGTTCAAGGACCGTGACGCGGTCGTCTACGGGGCTTCGATCGACTCGGAATACGTCCATCTCGCATGGCGGCAGAACCATGCCGACTTGAAGAACCTGCCGTTCCCGATGCTGTCCGACATCAAGCGCGAACTCTCCACCGCGCTCGGCATTCTCGATCGCAATGCCGGCGTCTGTCTGCGCGCCACCTTCATCGTCGATCCGCAGGGCATCATCCGCTTCGCCTCCGTGAACGACCTCTCGGTCGGCCGTAATCCGCAGGAAGTCCTGCGCGTGCTCGATGCGTTGCAGACCGACGAACTGTGCCCGTGCAACTGGAAGAAGGGCGAGCCCGTCCTCAAGGCGGCGTGAGCCGCCGGCGCCAAACTCCCTGACGCCGGCTCGACGACGGGGGCGGCTCCCCGGCCGCCCCCGTTTTGTTTGATGCGGCCCGAACATCCCTCCCCCGCAAGGCAGGGCAATCGCATATGGCACGATCTTTACCTCTCCCCCCTTGCGGGGAGAGGTCGACGCGCGAAGCGCGTCGGGTGAGCGACTATCTGGTTTGTCAAGTTGCATTAGCATATGCGGCGC
>JAVDCA010000080.1 GCA_030848545.1 Astrobacterium formosum | reverse complement strand
CTGGCCGGCGCGCAGAGCCTGCGCGAGATCGAAGGCGGGCTTTCGAGCCACGCCCACCGGCTCTATCACCTCGGCGCCCGTGAGGTGTCGCGCTCGACCCTGGCCGACGCCAATGCGAAGCGACCGCACGCGGTTTTCGGCGCCTTGTTCGCGCATTTGGTGAGACGCGCCGGGCGCAGCCTGCGCCGCAAGGTCGGCGAGGCGGTCCATCTGGTGGATTCGAGCGGGCTGCGGCTGAGTGAACTCAGCGCAGACTGGGCGCACTTTTCCGACGGCGTCTGCGGGGCCAAGCTGCACGTCGTCTACGACGCCGACGGCGGCTATCCGCTCGATGCCACCATCACGCCGGCGCGCGTCAACGACATCACGGCGGCCCAATCCATGCCCATCGCGGCTGGCGCCACTTATGTCTTCGATCTCGGCTATTACGACTACGCCTGGTGGGCCAGGCTCGATGCCGCCGGCTGCCGCATCGTCACCAGGCTCAAGTCCAACACGCCGGTCACCGTGGTGGCGGAAAACTCCGTCGATGGCGACGATCCCGCCATTCTGTCCGACTGCATCGGCTACCTGCCGGCGCGCTTGGCGGCCAGCCGCTCCAACCCCTTCCGGGCGCCGGTGCGCGAGATCCGCGTGCGCATCGACAGCGGCAAGGTCCTGCGCATCCTCTCCAACGACCTCGATGCGCCGGCCGGCGAGATCGCCTCCCTCTACAAGCGCCGTTGGCAGATCGAACTGTTCTTCCGCTGGATCAAGCAGACCTTGAAGATCAAGCACTTCCTCGGGACATCCGAAAATGCCGTGCGCATCCAGATCGCCATCGCCCTCATCGCCTATCTGCTGCTGCGGCTCGCCCATGCCGCCCAGCATCGCGTCGACGGGCTCCTCGCCTTCACCCGTCTGGTGCGCTCCAACCTCATGCATAGGCGCCACATCGACGCTCTCCTCGAACCGCCGCTGATCTTCCAAGATCAGCGCCAGTTGAGTTTGCCGATACTCCAGCCATGAACCGGACAGCCGTG
>JAVDCA010000008.1 GCA_030848545.1 Astrobacterium formosum | reverse complement strand
GAGTGAGATGCGACTCACGCCAGCTTCACGTCCCAAGCCGATCGCCGACGAGCTAATTTCACCTCTCGCGTATAACTCCGACGCGAGCGAGTGTACTTCAAATATTTAGTTAATTCCCGGTCGGTGCGCGCGGGGCAACCGAACCAATATCACTCGTTTGATGATATACCAGCGCTTGTATACTATTTCATTCCGCTAGTTAATTCATGTTGCTACCTTGCAACGTGTTTCGGAATATTCCTGAGTTTTGCTCATTGTTATTATTTTTTCCGAGGACGAGGCTCGCCACAGAATTTATCAAGATCGACGATTGGCCGAGCGACGCGATGACGCACCGGCGATCGAGGCAGCGGACCATGAACCCCCGGGGACTCCGTTGCCGAACGAAGCATTGGAATCGGGGGACGACAAATGTCGAAAAACCAGGTGAGAAGCTGGCTCAAGTACACCAGCGCACTGGTCGCGTGCTGCGCGGTCTGCGCACTGCCCGGGCTAGCACAAGCGCAAGTTACGCCTTCGCTCATTCCGGCCGCGCCGACACCGGCCGAGAACGTCTATTCACTACTGTCGCAGTACTCGGCCTTGAGTTCGCTGCCGATCTACCGTGCCTCGCAGGTCACCGGCCAGTGGACCAGCATGACGGTCATCGGCGACAGCTGGGCCGATTGGGGCAATGGCCGTTGGACCACCGTGTACCGCAGCTCCCAGGTCGGCGACGACGGCCGCTGGGGCAATGCGCTCAACATCATCGACGCCAAGCAATATCACTGGGGTTTGGCCAGCAGCCAGGTGAAGAACTACGCGGTCGGCGGCGCCACTTCGGCCTACGTCAACAACAACAATCTCGCGTGGAACCTGCCCGGCATGTACTGGGAAGTACAGTCGATCATCAATTCGGGCGTGCGCTTCGGCATGAGCGACCTCATCGACATCACCTCGATGGGCGGCAATGATGGGCTGCTGACGGCCAAGAACTGGGGCATCACCTTCACGGACCAGGATACGGCCCGCAACAATCTCTACAACATACAGCAGATGGTGAATCTCGGCGGCCGCAATTTCCTCCTGCACAACGCGGGCAACTTCCAAATCAACCAGCAGACGCTAGCGCCGCTCGCCCAGCAGGGCATTCGCATCTTCATTTTCGACGGCTCCACCTTTGTCGATCGCGTGAAGGCCAATCCGGCCGCCTACGGTTTCAAGAGTTCCAGCGACTACTGCGCCATGTACGGCGGCACACATAGCTGCGCAGCGGCAAATCGTGACAACCCGCGCATGACGAATGCGTCCCTCGCCGAGCAGAATGAGTATGCTTTCTATTACGTCCACCCCACCTCGGCGATGGCCGGCTATCTCGCCGCCTATGGCGCCAACCTCGCCGATGCGCCGGCGACCATCAACGCCCAGGCCGAGGTGGCGCAGATCGCCGTCGCGGGCTTCAGCAACAATCTGCTCGGCCGTCTCGACGCCTATCGCCGCATGGGCGCGAACGCCACTGCGAATGCCTACGCGTCCGCCATGCCGACCAAGGCCAAGCCTGCGGCGATCCAGACGCAGCCGTGGTCGGTGTTCCTCGAAGGCGCCTACCAGACCGGCAAGCGCGGCGATTCGCTGTTCGCCTTCGGTTACGATTACGACATCGAGGGCGGCACCGTCGGGGCGCAGTATCAGGTCAATCCCAACCTGTCACTCGGCGCCGCCTTCAGCGGCACCACTTCCAACAGCACCCTGAACTTCTCGCAAGGCCACACCGACATCGATTCCTACCAGTTCGCGGCCTTCGCTTCGGTCAACTATCCGAACTGGTTCGTCGATGCGGTCGGCACCGTCGGCCGTAACAACTACAAAATCGATCGCGTCGGCGTATTCGGCAAACAGAACGCCGACACCGACGGCACCAGCTACGCGTTCGCCGCCAAGGCCGGCTATCTGTTCGACGTCGGCGCCATGAAGATCGGCCCGATCGCCGGCTTCAACTACACCAAGGTCAAGATCGACGGTTATACGGAAACCGGCGACAGCCTGATCAATCAGGTGGTCGCCGATCAGGATGCGGACTCCCTCAGCGCCCAGGCCGGTGTCCAATTCCGCCTCGCCCAGCCCTATGGCGCCGCCAAGCTCGACCCCTACGTGAACGTGACCGCAGAACACCAGTTCTCCGGCGATCGCACCATCCTGTCCTGGCAGGAGAACGCGCCGCTGCTGCCGGTCTATACGCCGATCCAGAACCGTGGCGAGATCACCTACGGCAAGGTCTCCCTGGGCATGAGCGCTGTGGTCACCGACAAGCTCAGCGCCCAGATCTCGGCGGTGACGACCTTCGCGCGTGACGGCGGCGACGACTACGGCGTGTCGGGCGGATTCAAGTATCAGTTCTGAACTGTCCGGTTGCCAAGGCAAAGCCTGCAACACGTGGACCCGGACCAGCCATGGTCCGGGTCCTTTTTCTTCATGAGTCCGCAGTCCCTGTGGGTTTCTTCCGGCGCGGCGGCTATTGCCGGGATCCGCGGGCGCCGTGGAGCAAGACACTCACGAAGCATCATCGCCCGTAACAGGCGCTAAAAAGGAACGAAGCGAATCGGCCGGGAGTTGGAGACGCCCACGATGTCCGTCAGGACACGCATGAAAGGCCGTCGTGCAGTTGCACATATCCGGCCTTTCTCGTCCTGAGGCGCAATTTTAAGTTTTGCCGGCGGTCAAGTCGCCGGATACGACGCCTTACTTCACTGTTTTCGTATAATAGCGATGCATTGGCTGACGTTATCCGAGCCGATGTATTTCATCTTCTTTGTATAATGTTGCCGAAAAGTTGCGTGCACGCGGATTTCTGCAAATCACCCACCAGATACTCTGTTTCCCTTACGACAGAACGAATTTTTCAAATTATCAAATTCGGCACGGAGTAGACCAGCATCTCAGGAACCGGTCCACGCCGCAAACAACACACCCCCGGGTTACGTCTCGCATTGGAGACGGGGGGCGTTCTATGACAAACGGACAGATCAAACGCTGGCTGCGGCAGACGACGGCACTGGCCGCGACATGCGCCGCATGCGCATTGGCCGGACAGGCGCACGCGCAGACTCCTTGGGCAATCACCGGCCAACCGGCCGCCAGCGACAACTGGTATCACGACGTCTATTACTACGTCTCGCAATATGACGCACTGCGAGGGCTGTCCGTCTATGCCACGCCGCAGGTCACCGGCCAGTTCACACGGTTCATCGCGCTCGGCGACAGCCTTTCCGATTCACATCTCGCCCTTCACAATCAGGGTGTTACTGCGCCCGGCGCTTCAACGCCGTACAACAGCTCGGCGGTGAGCCCGACCGGCCGCTACGGAAATCTCGTCAATATCCCAGACGGTATCCAGTATCACTACGGTGTCGCGAGCAGCGCGACCTATAATTACGCTTGGGGCGGCGCCACATCGTCCACCTTGAACAACAATCCCCAGTCGTGGCAGCTCCCCGGCATGGTCCAGGAGATCCAGGCGGTACAAGCCTCCGGCATGCGATTCGGCTGGACTGATCTGATCAGCATCGGCTCGGCCGGAGGCAACGATTCCGGCACATCGTCGGGCGGCGCGTTCGATATTCGCTCGCAGACTGCCACCAACAACGCCGCCAACGTCTCCGCCCTGATGGCGCTGGGCGGCAGGAACTTCGTTCTCACCCATGCGGGCTCCCTCTCCGCCAACCAGGCAGCGCTGGCCCCGCTGGCGGAACAGGGCGCGCGAATCTTCCTGTTCGACATCGAGACGCTCAAGCTCAATATAGCGGCGAATCCGTCGCGTTACGGCTTCGCATCGACCAGAGAATACTGCACCTTGCCTGGCGCCACCGGATGCCCCCCCTCCCCCGGCGGCAACAAGACCAACCCGACGATCAGCAATGCCCAACTGCTCGCGGAAGACAACGCGAGCACGACGATCTACGGCCATCCGACCTCATCCTTCTCGGCGTTGATCGCCGCCTACGAGGTCAACCAGGTCGATGCGCCCGCCACCGTTACGGCCCAGGCGGAGTTGGCACAGATCGGCGCCCAGGGCTTCGTCAACTCCCTGTTCGGCCGGCTCGATGCCTATCGCCGCGTCGGTGCGAGCGCCTACCAGAACGCCTACGCGGCCGACATGCCGGCCAAGGCCAAGCCGAAGGCGATCGCCGATCAGCCGTGGTCGGTCTTCCTGGAAGGCGCCTATCAGGCCGGCAAACGCGACGACACGCTGTTCGCCTTCGGCTACGACTACGACATCGAGGGCGGCATCTTCGGCGTCCAGTACCAGGTCAATTCCAACCTGGCGCTCGGGTTCGCGTTCAGCGGCACCACCGGCAAGGCCACGCTCAACCAGGCCCAAAGCCATGTCGACGTCGATTCGTATCAGTTCGCCGGCTTCCTCTCCGCCAATTATCCGAACTGGTTCGTCGACGCCATGGTGGCCGGCGGCCTGAACGACTACAAGATCGACCGCCCCGGTGTGATCCTCGGCGACCAAACCGCCGATACGGACGGCCACAGCTTCACCTTCGCGGCCAAGGCCGGCTATCTGTTCGATGTCGGCGCCATGAAGATCGGCCCGATCGCCGGCTTCAACTACAACAAGGTCTCGATCGATCGCTACCAGGAAACAGGGGACCTGCTGCTCAATCAGATCGTCGCCGAACAGGACGCTGATTCCTTCAGCGCCAACGCGGGCGTCCAGCTCCGCCTCGCACAGCCCTACGGTTCGTTCCGGGTCGACCCCTACCTGAACCTGACCGCCGAACATCAATTCACCGGCGATCGTACGATCTTGACATGGCAGCAGTCGGTCCAGCTCCTGCCCATCTACACGCCGATCATGGACCGCGGCGAGACCACTTATGGCAAGGTGGCGGCCGGCTTCAGCGCCGCCATCACCAAGCAATTCAGCGCACAGTTCTCCGCCGTGACCACCTTCGCTCGCGATGGTGGCGACGACTACGGTGTTTCGGGAGGAATGAAGTATCAGTTCTGACGACACGCGGCTCGCCGGCCCACCTCCTCCGGCTCCGCTACGCCGGGCTCGAACCTAAGGGTTCGAGCCCGTTTTTTATGAGCCGAACGTTCGCGTTGTTGCGCGTCGCTTCGCCGCGTGCGCGGCTGATGTCAAGATCAAAACCGGATCTGCCATCCGGCCGAGAAGCTCCGCTCCCGTCCCGTAACCGGGCCGCAGCCCCCCTGCCGGAGCGAGGATTTACACTTTTTTTCGTATAACAGCGTCGCAACGGTTATAATTAAATATTCTCGTGAATACGTACAAGTGATTGTGACATAAATACATATTTATATGAATCTTGTTTTCACGTGCATCGCACCGCCATGACACCTCGCCTGCGCGTCGTATACATATTCTCGTGCAGGGAACGGCACATATCTCCCCCGGTGCCGGACCGGCGCGTTCACCATACCGGAGAGGGAAATTATGGGCATTTTGACATTACGAACGCGGCGCCGATTCGAGGGGAGCACTGCCCTGAAGTCGGCGGTGTGCGGGGCCGTCCTTTTGGCCTTTGCGCAGACCGGCGCGGGCGCCCAGACGTTGACCTATTACACTCCGATCGGCGTCCAGCCGTCGACGGACATCTATGCAGCGATCGCCCAAAATCCGGAAATTCGTACGCTCTACCCCTATCAGGTCACGGGCCAGTATCGCTCGATGACAACCGTCGGTGACAGCTACGCCGATGTGGGAAACTCGCTGCGCGGCAATCCGTATCTCGGCTCTCCCACCAATTCGATCGGCCGCTTCAGCAATCTCGTCAACGAAGTCGACGCCCTGCAGTATTATCTCGGCATCCTGACCTCGAAGACCGCCAACTATGCAACCGGCGGTGCAACGACCGGCACCAATACGAATTCGACCGGTGCGCTGGCGCACGGCCTGGTCATGCCCGGGATCGTTCAGGAAATCGCCGCCCTGACGGCCGACGGCGTGCGCTTCGGCATCGACGACCTCGTCAACATCACGACCGCCGGCGGCAACGATCCTATGACTGGCATGACGACGGCTCAGACCGTCGCCTACACGTTGAGCGACGTGCAGGCCCTGGTCGGCCTCGGCGCCCGCAACATCGTCATTACATCATCGGGCAACGCCGCCCAGTTTTCCCGCCAAGTGGCCGCGTTGGCCCCGGTGGCGCAGGCCGGCACCCGCATTTTCTTCCTCGACTGGGGCACGCTGCGGTCGCGCATCGTTGCAAATCCCGGTCTCTACGGATTTACCAACACGTCGACACCCTGCTCGCTCTCGGCCTGCAAGAACTTCACGTTGGCCGAGCAGAACAAGTACCTGATGTGGGACTACTCGCATCTGACGACCTCGGCATACGCATGGATTGGCCTCTATGAGGGCCTGCAGGTCAATGCGCCATCGAGCATCAATGCGCAGGCCGAACTGACCCAGATCGGCGTGCAGGGCTTCAGCGGTTCGCTCATGGGTCGCCTCGACGCCTATCGCAACGCCGGGCCGAATGCCTTCGCGAACGCCTATGCGGCCGACATGCCGGTCAAGGCCAAACCGAAGGCGATCTCCGACCAGCCATGGTCGGTGTTCCTCGAAGGTGCCTACCAAGCCGGCAAGCGCAGCGATTCGCTGTTCGCCTTCGGCTACGACTACGACATTGAGGGCGGCACGGTCGGCGTGCAATACCAGATCAACCCGAATTTCCTGGTCGGCGTCGCGTTCAACGGCACCACGCAGAACGCTTCCCTCAACCAGCGCCAGGGCCACATCGACACAGACGCCTACCAGTTCGCCGGCTTCGCCTCCTACAAGGGTCCGAACCTGTTCGCCGACGCTGTGCTGTCGGGCGGCTTCAACAAGTACAAGATGGACCGCCCCGGGGTGTTCGCCGACCAGACCGCCAACGCGGACGGCCACGACTTCGCCTTTGCGTTTCGCGCCGGCTATCTGTTCGACGCTGGCGCCTTCCGGATCGGCCCGGTCACCGGCCTGAACTACGCCAAGGTGTCGATCGACGGCTACAAGGAAGCGGGCGACTATCTGCTCAACCAGATCGTCGGCGAACAGGATACCGACCTGTTCACTGGCAATGCCGGTGTTCAGATTCGCTTGGCTCAGCCCTATGGCGCCTGCCGCTTCGATCCCTACCTCAACATCACCGCCGAGCACGAGTTCACGGGCGACCGCACCATCGTGACCTGGCAGGAATCGGTCGCGATGCTGCCGATCCACACCCCCATCCAGGGTCGTGGCGAGAACACCTACGGCAAGGTCGCCGGCGGCTTCTCGACAGCGATCGCCGGCCAGTTGAGCGGCCAATTGACAGGCATGGCGACTTTCGGCCGCGACGGCGGCGACGACTACGGCGTCTCGGGCGGATTCAAATATCAATTCTGAACTGCCTGTTTCGGAAATCGGAAACAGAAATTCGGCGCCCGGGCCACGTAGGCCCGGGTCGCTTTGTCTCGCGACGATGTAGACCGAATTTCTTCCACCGCAGCCGCCGCGAATGCAATTCGGTGGCGCTGCACTACATCCGAGTGTGAGCCCGGCTCAACGCTGCGACCGACCGCCCATGTCGGATAGGAAAGCGACGACGACGCGGGCGAATTTTCGGGTATGAGGATGACGGTTGCGCGATGCAATGAGCGCAAGTGAACAGCGCCGGCGGGCCCAGGCTACCGGCGTCGGCTTGCCGATCACGACCGTGCGGCGTTAAAAGCCCGCGAACCCATCCCGCGGTCGCACTTTCCTCGGGGTCCCCCAATAGAATTCGTTCGTGACGCGCACCGCCGGTGCGCCGCCCCCGTCGGACTCCGCCCGTGAACTCATTCTTTTCTCTCCGCCGCGATCGCGCCGCCGCCATGCCGTTCGTGATGCTGGTGGTGCTGATCGACATGGTGGCGATCGGCATCATCATCCCGGTCCTGCCGGCATGGGTCGGCAGCTTCACCACCTCGCAGACCGAGCAGGCGTTCTGGTTCGGCGTCGTCCTGTTCGCCTTCGGGATCGCCAATTTCCTCGGCTCGCCGCTTCTCGGCGCCCTGTCCGACGTCTATGGCCGCCGGCCGGTGCTGCTCGTCGGCTTCTGCGGGCTGGGGCTCAACCTGTTCGCCACCGGGTTCGCCAACGCCCTGTGGGTGCTGATCGCGGTGCGCCTCGTGGGCGGCGCCCTGCAGGCCAATGCAGCGGTCGCCAACGCCTACGTGGCCGACATCACGTTGCCGGAGGAGCGGGCCAAGCGCTTCGGCATGCTCGGCGCCATGTTCGGCCTCGGCTTCATCGTCGGCCCCATGCTCGGCGGCATCCTGGGCACCTACAGCCTGCGCCTGCCGTTCTTCGTCGCCGGCGCCCTGACCATGGTCAATTTCATCTACGGTGTCCTGGTGCTGCCGGAATCGCTGCCGCCGGAACGGCGCCGATCGTTTCGCGCCGGCATGGCCAATCCGTTCTCGGCCCTCACCGCGTTGGCGCGGCTCAAGGGCGTCGGTCTGCTGGTGGGGGTGATCGCGCTCACGGCACTCGCCCAGTTCACGCTCTATGCGAGTTGGGTCCTGTACACGACCTTCAAGTTCGGCTGGGGGCCGAAGGAGAACGGTTTGTCACTGGCCGTCGTCGGCGTGGTCTCGGTCATCGTGCAGGGTTTTCTGCTCGGCACGCTGCTCACGCGCTTCAGCGCCCGTGCCCTGGCGATCGCGGGGCTCGCATCCTCGGCGCTCGCCTATGCGGCCTGGGGAGCCGCCACCGAAGGCTGGATGATGTACGCCGTCATCGTTCTCAACCTGCTCGGCTTCACGATCACGGCCGCCATCCAGAGCATCGTCTCGACGGCCGCCGACGCCAGGAGCCAGGGCGGCGTCCTCGGCGCGGTCTCCTCGATCAACAGCCTCGCCTCGGTCGTCGCGCCCCTGTTCAGCGCGCCGCTGCTCACGCTCGTCTCCCACTTGCCTCCGGGCGACTGGCGCGTGGGCACGCCGCTCTATTTCTGCGCCGCCCTGCAGGCCACCGGGCTCGTGCTCGCGGTCCTGCATTTCCGGCGCGAGCGGATGCGCGCGGTTCGATAGGCGGCCCTGATCAGTGGATGAACAACAATCGCCCGAGCACGGCCGCGATCATCGCGAGGGCGAAGCCGAGCATCCATTTCATCAGAGTGACGTCGGTCTTCAGCACGACGACATCCGCCTCGAGCCGGTCGAAATCGCGATCGATTTCGTCGAAGCGCGCGTCGACCTTGTCGAATCGCGCTTCGATCTTGTCGAAGCGCGCGTCGTAGGATTTGCCCATCTCCGGCAGCGCCATGGCCTCGGCGGCCTTGCGCGCCTTGTCCTCCGGAACATTGACGCTCCGGAGCGCGTCGTAGACCTCTGACACCATCTGCGCCATGCGCCCAATATAGATACGCACAACCAGTCAGTCCACATCCCGAACGCCACACGCCGGGATCGTCACCCCAAACAAAATTCCTCAATCCGGCTCGCAACGACGACCTCCCGTCCGCCGCTTTCACCCTCCCCGCACGACCGCCTCGAAGCGCGCCAGCGCTGTCGTCCGCTCGTCCTCGTCCATCATGGCGGCGGAAAACGAGTTCCTGGCCAGCGCCACGATCTCGGTTTCGGACAGATCAAGCGCCGACGACACGGCGCGGAAATTGTCGTTGATGTAGCCGCCGAAATAGGCCGGGTCGTCGGAGTTCACCGTCACCTTGAGGTCCTTGTCCATCATGCGCTTCAGGGGATGGCGGCGCATGTCGTCGACCACCTTCAGGCGCAGATTGGACAAGGGGCACACGGTGAGCGGTACGCGCTCGCGCGCGAGCCGCGCCACCAGCACGTCGTCGTCGAGGGCGCGGTTGCCGTGGTCGACGCGCTTGACGCCGAGCACGTCGAGGGCCTGCCAGACATAGTCCGCCGGGCCCTCCTCGCCCGCATGGGCAAAGAGATTGAGGCCGGCGTCGCCGGCACGGCGGAACACGCGGGCGAATTTTTCCGGCGGATGACCGCGCTCGGAGGAGTCGAGCCCGACCCCGATGATCTTGTCGCGATGGCGAAGCGCCTCGTCGAGGGTCGCGTGGGCGTCGGCCTCCTCGAGATGGCGCAGGAAGCACATGATCAGGCTGGCACCGACGCCGAGTTCCTCGCGCGCCTTCGTGCACGCCGCGTGAAGCCCGTTCACCACCGTGGCGAAAGAGACGCCGCGCACGGTATGGCCTTGCGGGTCGAAGAACATCTCCACATGGGCGACATTGTCGGCCCGGGCGCGCTTGAGATACGCGAAGGCGAGATCGAAGAAGTCGCGCTCGGTCACCAGCACCGACATGCCCACATAGTAGACGTCGAGGAAATCCTGCAGCGAGTTGAAGGCGTAGGCGCGCCTGAGCGTCTCGACATCCGGCCATGGCAATTGGACGCCGTTGCGCGCCGCGAGTTCGAACATCAACTCGGGTTCGAGCGAACCCTCGATATGGATGTGCAATTCGCACTTGGGCAGGCGGGCGATGAGCGCATCGCGCTCCAGCATGATTCATCCTCCGTCATCGGCGTGCGCGGTCGCGGCACGGCGAAAGCCTAGCCGAAACCCGTAAACGGCGTCTCAGGATGGATTCGCGTTCCGGTGGCAGAAAAGAAAAAGGGCCGCTCACCGGTTGGGAGCAGCCCAAGTCTAGGGAGGAAACGCCCAAGGAGGGCAACGACAACGCGAGACGCGTCGTCGTACGGTGTCTATTTGAAGGAAAACCGGAGTCGCGACCAGTCGGGTGAATTCCTTAGGGAAACATGCGCGCTCGACGAATCGGACGCGTCCCGCCCGTGGAATGCGCGCCCCGATTGCTGCCGTTCGGTCAGGCTGCGCGGATGACCACGTTGACGTGGACGGCATTCCACGTCGGCCAATCATGACGACAGACCGACACGGGCGAGTTCGATCGAAGCCCCTCACCTCGCCTGCCGCTCGAGCGGGCGGACGTCGAACTGGCGCAGGCGGCCGCGGCGCAACACGTCGAAGACCACCGTGCGGCCGATGCGGTTGGCATCGAGGATGCGGATCAGGTCGTCGACGCCTGTCACCGGCACGCCGTCGACCGCGACGATGACGTCGTAGCTCATCAGGCCGGCGTTCGCGGCCGGAGCGCCGTTCTCCAGGCCGGTGACCATGGCGCCGTAGGCATTGTCGATGCCGGCGAGCCGCGCGTGGCCGCGTGGCACGGCCGCGGTCTGGGCGGCGACGCCGATGAAGCCGCGCCGGACCCGGCCGTGGCGGATCAGTCCGCCGAGCACGAACTGGGCCGTGTTGCTGGCGACCGCAAAGCAGATGCCTTGCGCCCCCATGATGATTGCGGTGTTGATTCCGACCACTTCGCCGCGCGAGGAGACGAGCGGCCCGCCCGAATTGCCGGGATTGAGCGCGGCGTCGGTCTGGATGACGTCCTCGATCAGCCGGCCGCTCTTCGAGCGCAGCGAGCGGCCGAGCGCCGAGACGACGCCGGCCGTGACGGTCGATTCGAATCCGAGCGGATTGCCGATGGCGACCACGAGCTGACCGCGGCGCAGCGTCTTGGAGTTGCCCAGCACCGCCGTCGGCAGAGCGCGATCGGTGGCGACGCGCAGGAGCGCAAGGTCGGTGTCGGGATCCTCGCCGAGGAGCCGCGCCGACATGGTGCGGCCCTCGGCATCGGTCAATTCGAACTCGCGCGCGCCTTCGACCACGTGGCTGTTGGTGAGGACGAGGCCGTCCGGCGCGATGACGACGCCGGACCCGACGCCGCCGCGGGAACCGGGGCGGCGGGTCGCGACCCGTATCACCGCCGGTGAGACCCGCTCGGCGACCGAGATCACGGCATTGGAATAGGCGTCGAGCAGGTCGGCATCGCGCTCCGGCACGCTCGGCGTGGTGCTCGGGTTGGCGACGTCGCCGTCACGGGAGTCGAAGTCGATGGCAGAAGCGGTGAAATCCAGCATCGGGGGTGTGCTCTCGAATGGCGAGCGCACGGTCGGCAGGCGGTTCCGCGGTCGATCGCACGCCCAAGGTCACGGAGCGCACATATGGGGGGCGATCACAGGCGACGGAAGACATGGTCGGGTTCGCCGGACCGGATCAGAACGGCACCTTGGGCTCGGCGGATTTGCAGTTTCCGTCGGCGAACACCACGTCGAGCGCACGACGCGTCTGTTCGATCCCGCCCGGCAGCGCAATCAGGGCCGACCGGTAGGACTGCAGGACAGCGCGCGTCTTGGGATCGAGATATTCGAGGATCACGTCGTCGCCACGCACGTCGAGTTCGTAGAAGGCGCGCGCGCCCGAGTAGCGGGTGTTGAAGCGCGCGCGATCCATGTCGAAGCGGCCGAGATAGTAGCGGACCAGGCGGTTGAACCGGGTATCCGGAACGATCACCACACAGGTCTTGCGGTCGACAATTTCGACCGGCTCGTCGGGTTCGACCCGCCCGGTGAAAACATAGGCGACCGCCTGTTGGAACAGGTCCGGGGCGGCGGCGGACGGACCAAGCCATAAAGTGGCCCCGAGAACCACCATTCCGCCAAGCACCCTCATCATCACCATCAACCCCGGCTACTTCCGCCTACGCGGCACCACGACATTAGCCGGCCGCCATCCCGCGGCGCAATCCGCCAGTCCGGACGCAATGACGCGGCTTCGGAGCGAAGGACACCGCCGGATGGGCCAATCTGGCACCGCCGTACGTGTGCGCTCCGGCGTCGCGCGGCCAAATTGCGCAGGCCCGACGACGGTCGGAGGACCGCCGGCGCGGGCTATTGAACGGTCGGGGGCTCGGTACGGGGCTCGCTCGCGGACGGTTTTGCCTCGCCACCCTTGTCGGCTGCCGGCCGCTCGCTTGGCACTGTGCCGGACTCCGGCTTGTCGGCCGCGCCGGATACAGCCGCCTTGGACGCGGCGGTGTCGCCGGAGGTCGCGTACGAGTTGAGGCGCGAGCCGGCGGCGTCCGCAGGCTTGTCGCCCGCGGGCTTGTCGGCGCTCCCCACCGGCTTCGCAGCATGGCCGGATTCAAGGTACGATTTGAGCTTATCGGCCGGAACGTCGGCCGGCGCCGCCGCAGCAGGACGAGGTGCCTCGGCCGGCTTGACGGCGGCGGGCCTGGTCTCCACCGGCTTCGTCTCTGCGGCCGGAGTTTCGACGGGCTTGGCGTCCTGCGGCTTGGCATCCTGCGGCTTGGCATCGGCGGGTTTGCCGTGTGGCACCGCCGTCGCGGCCTCGGCCGGCGGGGACCGGCGAACCGCCGGGCGGCTGCCGCCCTGGTGGCGGATGATGGCCGGCGTCGAAGGCTCGGCTTCCTTGGCGTCCGACGGCGTGGCTGTCCGCCGGCGACCGGTCGTCGGCTTGGCGGGCGCGGCGGGAGCCTCGACGGCTTCCGGTTTGGCTTCCGGCTTGGGTTCCGGCGCCGACTGCCAGGGGAAAATCCGCGGAAAACCGGACGATGGCCGAACCGCGTTGGACTCCTCCGCAGCCTTGGGTTCCGCCGGCTTGGGTTCCGGGGCCGCCGTGCGGCTGCCACGCGCCGGCTTGTCGGCTGCCGGTGCACCGCCACCCGCGGCAGCGACGAAGTTGGCGAGCGCCCCGGCGCTCTCCTTTTTGCTCGTGTAGTGCTCGCGCAGGAAACTCGAGAGCGAGCGCACATCATAACCCTTGGCGAGGCCTTGCGGGGATTTGTGGCAGCCAGAACAATCACTTGCAAACAATTGCGCCGGCGTCTTGCCGGCGCTGTAGTCTTGCGCCTGGGCCGCCGCGGCGGCTCCGAGCGCAAAGCTCAAGACAAAGGAGATCAGGCGGATCGTCACAATTCCGTTTCCCTGCATGCCTGGAAGGATAGCCGGAGCCATACTCCGACTTGGATTCGCGCTCCAGCGCAAACTTGCCTCATCCAACCCATGCGTTTCCGCATGGGCAGCAGCGCCACACCACCGCATTGCACCTACGACGGAATTTTGGTGTAATTAGGTAAGGAGACCTGATTAGTCCGGCGTGCTCGGCGCACCTTCCGAGACGGGTACCGAGCTATCGGCCGGGTGGACCATGTGGAGGTCGCCCGTGGAATGGTTGTTGAAGAAGGTCATTCGCTCGCTGGTGCGACGCGGCCAACTCATCGTCACCTGCGCCAGTGGTAGAACATTTGTCTGCGGCGACGGTACCGGCAAGCCGATCGCGGTCCGCTTCACGAGCACCCAGGCCCAGTGGGCGGTCCTCGTCGATCCCGAGCTCAAGCTCGGCGAAGCCTACATGAACGGCACCTTCGTCATCGATTCCGGAACCCTTGCCGACTTCCTCGACCTGACGCTGAGCGCCGACTACATGACCCGCTGGAGCCGCGTGCTCGCCCGCATCCGCTATTTCTGGCGGCGGATCGAACAGTTCAATCCCGAGCGCCGGGCGCGCCGCAACGTCCACCACCATTACGACCTCGACAGTCGGCTCTATAAGCTGTTTCTCGATTCAGACCGCCAATACAGCTGCGGTTACTTCGAGACGCCGGAGATGAGCCTGGACGACGCCCAGCTCGCCAAGCGGCGCCACATCGCCGCCAAGCTCCTGGTCGACGGCGATCGGCGCGTCCTCGACATCGGCTGCGGCTGGGGCGGGCTCGGCCTTTACCTGGCCGAGACATGCGGCGCCAAGGTTACCGGCATCACCCTCTCGGACGAGCAGTACGCGACCGCGCGTCAGCGCGCCGCTGAAAAACACCTCGGCGATCGTGCCGAATTCCGGCTCCAGGACTACCGCGAGGTCGGCGAGCGCTTTGACCGCATCGTCTCGGTCGGCATGTTCGAACATGTTGGCGTCGGCTACTACGACGTCTTCTTCCGCAAGTGCGCGGAACTCTTGTCCGACGACGGTGTCATGCTGCTGCATGCCATCGGCCGCTCGGAGGGACCGTCGGCCACCAATCCGTGGATCGCCAAATACATCTTCCCGGGCGGCTATATCCCGGCAATGTCCGAGGTGCTGTCGGCCATCGAGCGCTCGGGGCTTCTGGTCACCGACATCGAAATTCTGCGCTTGCACTATGCGGAGACCCTCAAGGCCTGGCGCCAGCGTTTCCTCGCCCACCGCGACGATGCCGAACGCATCTACGACGCCTGCTTCCTGCGCATGTGGGAGTTCTATCTGGCGGCCTGCGAAATGTCGTTCCGCCGCCAGAACCTGATGGTGTTCCAGATCCAGCTCACCAAACGCCAGGACGTCGTGCCGATCACCCGCAACTACATCGCCACCGCCGAAAAGCGTCTGCGCGAACTGGAACGGGGCAACCGGGCGCCGCTGCGACTCGCCGGCGAGTGAGGGCCTGAACAGCACCCCCGCCGGCCGTCCGCCCGAGAGGCCGTCAAGCGAATCCTTCGCCGACACACCAAAAACAAAATTCGGCGGTGAGAAGTGGGGGAAAGCCATCTGGCGAGTCCCACCGCGGGGTCGGCCGTGCTATCCCGCCGGCCCGCGCTGGCGAGCGCAAGCGCCGTGGCGAGCGCAAGCGCCGTTGCCGGACTTTGTTCTGCGTCAGTAAAACCGCTGAATGATCAGCGCGGTTTCACCGCGCTGGGGTGCCATATCTCTGCAGGGACGACAAGAAGACGATGGCGGTCGAATCGACAGTGCGAAAGCAGATCGCGGACGCCACGGCGCTGTTCCGCTCGGCGCCGCACAACATCGAAGTCGAGCAGGCGCTCCTCGGCGCCATCCTGATCAACAACGATGCGTTCTACCGCGTCTCGGACTTTCTCCAGCCCGAGCATTTCTTCGAACGAATCCACCAGATGGTCTACGAGATCATGGGCAGTCTGGTGCGCAGCGGTAAATCGGCGACGCCGATCACGCTGAAGACCTTCCTGCCCGCCGACCAGGAGATCGCACCCGGGCTCAACGCCAGCCAGTACCTCGCCCGCCTCGCCGCCGAAGCCACCACCATCATCAATGCCTCCGACTACGGCCGCATCATCTACGACCTGCACACGCGCCGTTCGCTCATCACGATCGGCGAGGAGATCGTCAACGCGGCCTACGACTCGCCGGTGGACATGCCGCCGCAGGAGCAGATCGAAGAGGCCGAACGGCGACTCTACGAGGTCGCGGAGACCGGCCGCTACGAAGGCGGCTTCCAGCGCTTCGCCCAGGCGCTCACCAGCGCCGTCGAAGTCGCCGCCAAGGCCTACCAGCGCGACGGCAAGCTGTCGGGAATCTCCACAGGGCTGCACGACCTCGACCGCATGATGGGTGGACTGCAGAGATCCGACCTCATCGTGCTCGCCGGTCGTCCCGGCATGGGCAAGACGGCGCTCGCCACCAACATCGCCTACAACGTCGCCAAGGCGTATCGGGCGGCGGACCCGACGCCGGACGGCCGCATCGAGACCGCCAACGGCGGCATCGTCGGCTTCTTCTCGCTGGAAATGTCGGCCGAGCAGCTCGCCACCCGCATCATCGCCGAGCAGACCTCGATCCCGTCCTACCGCATCCGGCGCGGCGAGATCGAGCCGTCCGACTTCGACCGCATCGCCGAGGCGGCCCGCGAGATGGAGATCGTGCCGCTCTACATCGACGAGACCGGCGGCCTGTCCATCGCCGCCCTCGCGGCCCGCGCCCGCCGGCTCAAGCGCCAGCGCGGTCTCGACCTGATCGTGGTGGACTACATCCAGCTCCTGTCAGGGTCGGGCCGCAAGGCGGCCGAGGGCCGCGTCCAGGAGGTGACCGAGATCACCACCAACCTCAAGGCGCTGGCGAAGGAGCTCGCGGTGCCGATCATCGCCCTGTCGCAGCTCTCGCGCCAGGTGGAAAGCCGCGACGACAAGCGCCCGCAGCTCTCGGATCTGCGTGAATCGGGTTCGATCGAGCAGGACGCCGACGTGGTGATCTTCGTGTTCCGCGAAGAATACTACGTCAAGAACAAGGAGCCGCGGCTCGGCACCGAGGAACACTTCAAGTGGCAGGCCGAGATGGAGGCCGTGCACGGCAAGGCGGAAGTCATCATCGGCAAGCAGCGCCACGGGCCCACCGGCACGGTGCAACTGCAGTTCGAGGCCGAAGTCACCCGCTTCGCCGACCTGGCGAGCGACTCGCATCTGCCCGACCGCATGTGAGAGCCGCTGCGGCTCGCCCCGGGGCTTGTTCCGGCCCGTGAAGGCGACGATAGTGCGCCGCGCCCGCAATGCCCGCCGAATCCGGCCGGTCGCGTCGCGGGCCTTTGATTCCAAGGACATGGCTCCATGTCGGTCAGCGAAAGCATATCCCCCGATTCCGATGCGATCGACGCGCACGGCAGCCGACGGAGCACCTCCGGCGGACCCGCAGACCTCGAGACCGGCGCGATCCTGTCCATCGATCTTTCCGCCATCACGACCAACTGGCGCTCGCTCGCCTCGCGGGTGGCGCCGGCCGAATGCGCCGCCGTCGTCAAGGCGGACGCCTATGGGTGCGGCGCCGAACCGGTGGCACGTGCGCTCGCCGACGCCGGATGCCGCGTGTTCTTCGTCGCCAGTCTCGCCGAGGCCCGCAAGGTGCGCGCCATCGCGCCGAACGCGACCGTCTACGCCCTCAACGGCCTGCCGCCCGGCTCGGCCTCAGCCTTCGCGGACGCGGACGTCCGCCCGGTGATCGGAAGCCTGATCGAACTCGCCGAGTGGGACGCGTATCGGGCCGCGAGCCAATGGCGCGGCGGTTGCGCGCTCCACTTCGACACCGGCATGAATCGGCTCGGCCTGTCGCTCGACGAAGCGCCGGCGCTGGCGACCCGGCTCAATTCCCAGAATCACGGCATCTCCCTGGTGATGAGCCATTTCGTCTGCTCCGAAGCACCGGCAGACCCGCTGAACGAACGCCAGATCGAGGCTTTCCGCGATGTGCGGCTCTTGTTCCGGGGCGTCACGTCGTCGCTCGCCAACTCGTCGGGAATCTTCATCGGTGCCAGCGCCCATGGCGACCTGGTGCGCCCCGGCTACGCGCTTTACGGCGGCAACCCGCTTCCAGGCCAGCCGAACCCCATGAAGGCGGCGATCGGCCTGAAGGGGCGGATCGTGCAGATCCGCAACGTCCCGCAAGGCGGGACGGTCGGCTACGGCGCTGCCTGGACCGCCCCCTCGCCGGCGAAGATTGCCGTCGTGTCGGTCGGCTATGCGGACGGGTATGTGCGCGCCGCCGGCGGCGCCGAGGGACGGCCGGGCGCGCAGGTGGTCGTCGCCGGCCGGCATTGTCACGTGGTCGGGCGCATTTCCATGGACCTGTCGACGGTCGACATCACCGCCCTGCCCGAGCATGCGGTACGTCGCGGCGATTTCGCCACCCTGATCGGCGGCGACATCACCATCGACGATCTCGCCGCCTGGACCGGCACCATCGGCTACGAGGTGCTGACCAATCTCGGCGCGCGCTACCATCGCGTCTGGACGCAGTGAGCGGGCGTCGCCGCACGACCGTTCAGGCCATTTTCAATCCGACGATGCCGGCGACGATCAGTCCCACCGAAAACCAGCGCATCACGGTGTTGGCGTCCCCGAAGACGACGATTCCGACCGTGAAGGCGCCGACGGCGCCGATGCCCGTCCACACCGCATAGGCGGTCCCCATGGGGATTTCGCGCTGGGCCAGCAGCAGCAGGCCGCCGCTCACCACGATGCAGACGACCGCGAACCCGATCCACAGAAGGCGCGAGAGGGATTCGGTGCCGCCGAGCTTGAGGCCGATGGGCCAGCCGATCTCACAGAGGCCGGCGAGAACGAGGTAAATCCATGCCATAAGTCATTCCTGCGTGTCGCGAGGCCCATTCACATCCATCCGCCCGGGTGACGCCGGGCAAGGCGGCAACGCACGACACCATGACAAAGATCGGTGAATGTTTTTCCAACTGCCCCGGCGACCTCGTAATTCGCGACGAGGTCCGTCCGCATGCCGGCCCCTCGCTTCGCGTGCGAGCCGGTTGACTTCCGCGGTCCGTTGCGGCCCTCATCCGCCATGGCCCGGAATACCCCATCCTTCGTCTGCCAGAACTGCGGCGCCGTCACCTCGCGCTGGCAGGGCAAGTGCGATTCGTGCGGCGAGTGGAACACGATCGTCGAGGAAGGCGGCGCCTCCGACATCGGCGCCGGCCCCGGCCGGCCGGCGCGCAAGGGCCGTGCCTTCACGCTCGAACCCCTCGCCGGCCAGACCCAGGAAGCCCCTCGCCTCGCCTCCGGCATTGCCGAGCTCGACCGCGTCACCGGCGGCGGCTTTGTACGCGGCTCGGTGCTCCTCCTCGGTGGCGATCCCGGCATCGGCAAGTCGACGCTCCTGATCCAGACCACTGCCGCACTCGCCCGCGCCGGCCACCGCTCGGTCTACATCTCCGGCGAGGAAGCGGTGGCGCAGGTGCGCCTGCGCGCCGAACGGCTGGGCCTCTCCTCGGCGCCGGTCGAACTCGCCGCCGAGACTTCGGTCGAGGACATCATCGCCACCCTTTCGCAGGGAAAGACGCCGCGCCTCGTCATCATCGATTCCATCCAGACCATGTGGACGAACGCGGTCGAATCGGCGCCCGGCACGGTGACGCAGGTGCGCGGCGCCACCCAGGTGCTGATCCGCTACGCCAAGAAGTCCGGCGCCAGCATCATCCTGGTCGGTCACGTCACCAAGGACGGCCAGATCGCCGGCCCGCGGGTGGTCGAACACATGGTCGACGCCGTGATGTCGTTCGAGGGCGAAGGCGCCCACCTGTTCCGCATCCTGCGGGCGATGAAGAACCGATTCGGGCCCACCGACGAGATCGGGGTCTTCGAGATGACTGGCGGCGGCCTCCGCGAGGTCCAAAATCCCTCGGAGCTGTTCCTGTCCGAACGCGACCTCGGCGCGCCCGGCACCGCCGTGTTCGCCGGCGTCGAAGGCTCCCGCCCACTCCTGGTTGAAATGCAGGCGCTGGTTGCGCCGACCACCCTGGGCACGCCGCGCCGCGCCGTGGTCGGCTGGGACCAGAACCGGCTCTCCATGGTGCTGGCGGTGCTGGAAGCCCACTGCGGCGTCAAGCTCGGCGGCCACGACGTCTATCTCAACGTTGCCGGCGGCCTGCGCATCCAGGAGCCGGCCGCCGATCTGGCAGCGGCGGCGGCGCTCGTCTCCTCGCTCGCCAATGCGCCGCTGCCGGCCGACGCCGTCTATTTCGGCGAAGTGTCCCTGTCCGGCATGGTGCGCCCGGTGGCGCAGACGGCGGCGCGGCTCAAGGAAGCGCAAAAGCTCGGTTTCGCCCGCGCCATCTGCCCCGAGCCGGGGCGCGAAGGCGCGCCGGAGGCCGGCCTGACCATCAACGGCGTCGGCGGTCTCGCGAACCTCGTCGCCGATATCGCGAGCCGCGGGGCGCCGGGGCGCCGCACGAACGCGCCACGGCCGGTGGCGGCCCGCGCCGGCGCGCCGGCGTTGACCACGCGGAAACCAGCGGGGGACGACTTCGACAACTTGGGGTGACGCGCGGCCCGCGTGCCGCTATACACGGCCCCGGGCGCCCGGAACTTTTCGAATCGGGCCCTTTTCCGTTTGATCGGCAGCAGTCGTCATCCTGTCTGGGCAAGTAGCCAGCATGTATCTCGATATTTTCCTGATCGTCGTCATGCTGATCTCGGGCCTGCTCGCCATGGTGCGCGGCTTCATGCGCGAGGTCCTGTCGATCGCCGCCTGGGCCGCCGCGGCGGCGGTGACGATTTATTTTTATGCGCAAATCCTGCCGTTTGCGAAACAATATTTCAACAACGACTATGTGGCGGCCGGCGTCACCATCGGCAGCTTGTTTCTCGGCACCTTGATCATCGTGTCGATCCTGACGGTGCGCATCTCCGACAAGATCCTCGACAGCCGCATCGGCGCCCTCGACCGCACGCTCGGCTTCCTGTTCGGGCTGGGCCGCGGCCTGATCATCGTCGTGGTAGCATTCGTCTTCTTCGACTGGCTGGTGCCGCAGAAATCGCAACCCGAAGGGGTACGCACCGCGCGCTCCCGTGTGGTCCTGCAGAGCACGGGCGATTGGCTCAAGTCGCTGTTGCCGGAAGACCCCGAAGACACCATTTTGCGGAAGCTGAAGCGGCCGAAGGGTGACGAGGAAAACCCCGAGGCACCAGCCGACCGCCGTTCGGAGCCGGCTTCCGGCGGCGTTCCCACAAGGGTCAGCGTGGCGCGATGACGTGGTGCGGTGACTCGGATCGAACGGCAGTGCGGCGGCGAGGGCTTTTGCACCTTTGACGTCTGCGGCTGAATGCACCGAAGCAAGGCCGAAGAGGATGCAAGCAGTGAACGACCCCCGCCTCGACGACCTCGATCTCAACAGCGACCGGCTGCGCGAGGAATGCGGCGTCTTCGGCATCTACGGCCATCCCGACGCGGCAGCCATCGTGGCCTTGGGGCTGCACGCGCTTCAGCATCGCGGCCAGGAGGCCGCCGGCATCGTCAGCTATGACGGCACCCGGTTCCATTCGGAGCGCCGGCTCGGCTTGGTGGGCGACACCTTCTCGCGGCGCAGCGTCATCGACGGCCTGCCGGGCACCCTCGCCATCGGTCATGTGCGCTATTCGACCACCGGCGCCACCATCCTGCGCAACGTCCAGCCTTTGTTCGCCGAGCTCGCCACCGGCGGCTTCGCGGTCGGCCACAACGGCAACCTGACCAACGGGCTGACGCTGCGCCACCGCCTCGTGGAGGAAGGCGCCCTGATGCAGGCCACCTCGGACACCGAAGTCATCCTGCACCTCGTCGCCCGTTCCCGGCGCGACCGCTTCGTCGACCGTTTCATCGACGCACTGCGCCAGATCGAAGGTGCCTATTCGCTGGTCGCCGCCACCAACAAGAAGCTGATCGGCGCCCGCGACCCGCTCGGCATCCGCCCGCTGGTGCTGGGCGAGTTCGAGGGCTGCCCGGTCCTGACCTCGGAGACCTGCGCGCTCGACATCATCGGGGCGCGCTACGTACGCGACATCGAGAACGGCGAGGTGGTGATCTTCGACGAGGACGGCGCCCACACGCGAAAACCCTTCCCGCCCATGGCGCCGCGGCCGTGCATCTTCGAGTACATCTATTTCGCCCGGCCCGACTCCATCGTCGGCGGCAAGAGCGTCTACCAGATCAGGAAGCGCATGGGCGAGGAACTCGCCCGCGAAGCGCCGGCCGACGTCGATGTCGTCGTGCCGGTGCCCGACTCCGGCGTGCCGGCGGCACTCGGCTTCTCGCAGGCCTCGGGCGTGCCCTACGAACTCGGCATCATCCGCAACCACTATGTGGGCCGCACCTTCATCCAGCCCACCCAGGCGATCCGCGAATCCGGCGTCAAGCTCAAGCACAACGCCAACCGCTCGGTGGTCGCCGGCAAGCGCATCATCCTGATCGACGACAGCCTGGTGCGCGGCACCACCTCGGTGAAGATCGTGCGCATGATGCGCGAGGCCGGCGCGACGGAAGTGCATTTCCGCATCGCCTCGCCGCCGATCACCCACCCCGACTACTACGGCATCGACACGCCGGAGCGTGAAAAGCTCCTTGCCGCCACCCATACGGTCGAGGAGATGCGCCAGATCATCGGCGCCGATAGCCTTGCTTTCCTCTCCGTCGACGGCATCTACCGCGCCATGGGCGAGGAACGCCGCGATCCCGTCCATCCGCAGTTCACCGACCACTGCTTCACCGGCGAATATCCGACCGGCCTGACCGACCTCGCCGCCCAGGAGGCCTCGCCCCACCAGTTGTCGCTGCTCGCGGAGGCGAGTTGAGAACGACAAGAGGGACGCCATGACGACGCCTGAAGTCGACGTCAAGAAGGCCATCCATATTGCCATCGACTACTTGCGAGAATTTCAGGAATTTACCCCCGCCGAAGGAATTCGGTTGGAGGAAACAGAATATGACGACACAGGCGATTGGCTGATTACCCTGAGCACTATCGACCCAGCTGACTTTATGAGGTTGAGAACGCGCTCTTACCTTCAGGGCATTCCGGAGGATGATTTGACGAAGGCTGTCAGTTTGGGGCTCCTAGGGGGCGTCAAACGCATTTACAAAATTTTCCGGATCGATGCGCAAACCGGAAACGTCAAATCCATGAAGGTTCGAACGCTGCAGCCGATCGAATGAGGTCGCCGCGGTGAGCCCTGCAGATACGTTCGCGCTTTATGGGACACGGAATCTGCTGCTGGACACCAACTTGCTGGTGCTTTTAGCCGTCGGTCATTACCGGCGTGATCAAATTCCGAATTTCAAACGTACAAAAAACTTTTCCGCCGACGATTACGCCTGGGTTGCCGAGCTCGTCGACGAGTCCTCGCGGTGCATCACCACTCCGCACATCTTGGCCGAAGTCGACAATCTGACGCGGCAGCTTCCGGAACGCGAACACGAGGCCGTCGCCATCGTCCTCGCTTCACTCGTCGCGCAGCACTTTGAACTGTACCGTCCATCGAAGGACGCGGTGCTGCATCCGCGATATTCGCACCTCGGCTTGTCCGATTGCGGACTGTTGCTTGCCGCCGGATCAGAAGACATGTTGGTCGTCACCGACGATTTCGCTCTCTCCAACATCCTGGCTCGTCTCGGCCACAGCGTCGTCAACTTCAATCATGTCCGCCGGGTTCACTGAGAAATATGTGACCATGACCCATCCCCTCGCCTCCCGCATCGCCCTCGTCACCGGCGCCTCGCGCGGCATCGGCTATGCCACGGCTCTGGCACTCGCGAAGGCCGGCGCCCACATCGTGGCGCTCGCCCGCACCGTCGGCGGGTTGGAAGAACTCGACGACGCCATCCAGGCGCTCGGCGGCAGCACCACGCTGGTGCCGCTCGACATCAAGGATTTCGACAGCTTCGATCGGCTCGCCGCCTCTCTGCACGAGCGTTACGGCAGGCTCGACATCCTGGTCGGCAATGCCGGCGTGCTCGGGCCTCTGTCTCCGCTCGGCCATGTGGAACCGAAGGAATGGGACGAGGCGCTGACCGTCAACGTCACCGCCAACTTCCGCCTGTTGCGCGCCCTCGACCCGCTGCTCAGGGCCTCCGACGCCGGCCGCGTCGTGTTTGTTACCTCGGGGGTCGCCGCGACGCCACGCGCCTATTGGGGCCCGTACTCCATCACCAAGGCGGCGCTCGACGCATTGGCACGCACCTACGCGGCCGAGACCGCGACCACGAATGTGCGCGTCAACCTGTTCAGCCCGGGTCCGATCCGCACGCGGATGCGCGCGACCGCCATGCCGGGCGAGGACCCGATGACATTGAAAACTCCGGAGGAAGTGGCCGACAGCATCGTGGCCTTGTGCCTGCCGTCGATGACCGACAGCGGCCGCCTCTACGACGTGCGCAGCGGCCGGATGCTCGACTACCGGCCGCCGGCCTGACCGTCAGCAAGCCTGACAATCAGCAAGCCTGACAATCAGCTCTTGGACTTGCGGCCCGCATATGGGTTCTTCTTTTCCCGCAGCATCAGGCGGATCGGCACGCCCGGCATGTCGAACGTATCGCGCAGACCGTTGACCAGATAGCGCACATAGGCGTCGGGAACGGCGTCGGCGCGGGTGCAGAACAGGACGAAACTGGGTGGACGCGCCTTCGGCTGGGTGACGTAGTTGAATTTCAGGCGCCGCCCCGCCACCGCCGGCGGCGGATGAGCCGAGAGCATGTCGTCCAGCCAGCGATTGAGCGGGTTGGTCGAGACGCGCTTGTTCCAGATCCCGTGGATATCGATGACCGCCCGCATGAGCTTGTCGAGGCCGGCGCCGGTCAAACCCGACACCGGCACGATGGGCACGCCCCTGACCTGCGGCAGCCAGTGGTCGACCTCGCGGCGGAGCTTGGCGGCGCTGTCCGGCTGCTCGACGCGGTCCCACTTGCTCATGCCGATGACGAGGGCGCGACCCTCGCGCTCGACCAGATCGGCGATGCGCAGGTCCTGCTCCTCGAACTGAGCGTCGGCGTCCATGAGCAGCACCACCACCTCGGCGAAACGGATGGCCTCGAGCGCATCGGCGACGGAGAGCTTTTCCAGCTTTTCCTCGATGCGCGACTTGCGCCGCAGGCCGGCGGTATCGTGGACACGGAAGCTGCGGCCTCCCCACTCGAGATCGACCGCGATGGAGTCGCGGGTGATGCCGGCCTCGGGACCGGTCAACAGCCGCTCCTCGCCGAGCAGGCGATTGATCAGGGTCGACTTGCCGGCATTGGGACGGCCGACCACGGCGATGCGGATCGGCCGCGACACATCGTCGGAGTCCGCTTCGACCTCGTCTTCGACGGGTTCGGTGAGGTCCGGCAGGGCTGCCCGTATGGCATCGTAAAGTTCGGACAGGCCCTCGCCGTGCTCGGCGGAGATCGCGACCGGCTCGCCGAGGCCGAGTTCGAAGGCCTCGTAGGTGCCGGACCGGCCGGCGCGGCCTTCGCTCTTGTTGGCGACCAGCACGGTCGGCTTGCCGGAGCGGCGAGCGAGGTCGGCGAAGACACGATCGGCCGGTGTCAATCCGAGGCGGGCGTCGACCAGGAACAGGACGGCGTCCGCTACCGCGATGGCGGCCTCCGTCTGGGTGCGCATGCGGCCAGTCAGGCTCTCGCGCGCCGACTCTTCGAGGCCGGCGGTGTCGATTACCTTGAAGGCCAAGTCGCCGAGACGCCCCTCGCCTTCACGGCGATCGCGGGTGACGCCGGGCAGATCGTCCACGAGCGCGATGCGCCGCCCGACCAGGCGGTTGAAGAGGGTCGACTTGCCCACATTGGGCCGGCCCACAATGGCGAGGGTGAAGCTCATGGCGATATGACCGCCGTGTGGCGGCCGGCTCGTTGAAAATGGCGGGCACGCGGAAGAAGGTTCAGCGCGAGAACTGGTTCGGATTGGGCGCCGTCGGCCACGCGGCCTGCGGCTGCTGCTGCGGCCAAGCTGACTGCTGCTGTTGCTGTTGCTGTTGTTGTTGCTGCGGCCACGGTGCCGTCTGAGCCTGTGGCGGTTGTTGCGGTGCCGCGGCCGGTTGTGCCGGGGCTTGTTGAGACGGGGCACGAGTCTGCCTCACCGTCGGCTTGGGCTTGGCAGCCGTCTTCGGTTTCGGCTTGGGCTTCGCCTCCGGCTCGGGCGCGATCTGCTGTACCGCCATGGCGGCGGCATCGGGGGCCTGCGGCTGCTGGGCCTGGTCATTGCCCTTGATGTATTCGGATGGCACACCCTGGCTGACGCCCGGGACGCCCTCCGGAAACACCGGCTTGCGTTCGCCCGGCAGCTTCTTCTTGGTGTCGAGGAAATCCAGATTGAATCCGTCGAAGCTTTCGCAACCGGCGACGGAGACGCCGACGACCAAAAGCAGGGTCGCGAAGGCAAGGCCGCGTCTGCGTCGCATCACCTCTCTCCTAGCTCTTGCCGCCGGCCGCGAGCGTGGCCAGGACATCAACCCGCGAACGGATGTCCGCCGGCGTCTCGATATCGCTGCCGACCATGTCGGCCCATTGACGGACGGCGGCCCCGTTACCGTTCCTCCAGGCCCCCAGCGCCAGGAGTTCCCGGGCGGTGTGGCGGAACGGAGCGCTGGCGCCCGATAACGGTTCGAGCCGGCGCTTCAATTCGTCGTAGGAGGCCGAGTCGACCAAAAGAAGGCCGGCCCGGATGGCGGCAAGGTCCCGCAGCGGCTGGCCGAACCTGGAGTCGGCCGCAAGGGCGTCGTAGACGGCGACGGCTCCCTTGGGGTCGGTTTCAGCAAGCGCCGCCGCCTCGCGCAGGCGGGCAAGATCGCGATAGCCGGCCGTTCCGTCCCTGGCGACCTCCTCGAAGGCCTTCTTGGCCTCCACGTGCTTGTCGCTGTCGGCAAGCTGGGCGGCGGCGTCGAACTTGACGCTGGTTTCAGCCGCCTGCTTGGCTTCCCACCACTGGTAACCGCGCCAGCCAGCGACCGCGATCACGATCAGGACGCAAGCCGCAATGGCGTAGTGGCCATATTGGTCCCACAGCTTCTGCAGCCGTTCGCGTCGTACTTCCTCGTCGACTTCTTGGAAAATGTCGGACACGCCGGCCTCTGCTTCCATCAGCGGACAAAAAGCGCCCGCGCCCCTAAATGGCGAAGTCGCCCCGCGAATTCAATCATTTATCGCGCGTGGCGGACCGTCTTTCGCGGCCCCGCCATACTGGGATCCCGACGGCGGGCGCGCACCCCGTAAGTACCAGCTAGCCTAGCCTTATGGCGGCGGCAAGGCAAAGGCTGAAGCATCCTTAAGCTCTGGAATTCAAGTGCTTTTCGTCTTCAGCGGATAGGTGTGCGCAGGCCCCGGGAAGGCGCGCGATTTGACTTCGGCAGCGTAGTCCGCCACCGCCTTGTCGATGGACGGCCCGAGTTCCGTGTAGCGTTTGACGAATTTCGGCACCCGCGGCGACAGGCCGAGCATATCCTCCAGGACGAGGATCTGGCCGTCGCACGCGGCGCTGGCACCAATGCCGATGGTCGGGATCGGGACATCCTTGCTGATCTGGGCGGCGAGCGGCTCGGCGATCGCCTCCAGGACCACCGCGAAAGCACCCGCCTCGGCGACCGCATGGGCGTCGGCCACAATAGGGGCCCAGTCGGCGACATCGCGGCCCTGGGCGCGGAACGATCCCAGCGCGTTGATGGACTGCGGGGTCAGTCCCACATGGGCCATCACCGGCACGCCGCGGTCGACCAGAAACCGGATGGTCTCGGCCATGCGTGAGCCGCCCTCGAGCTTGATCGCCCCGCAGCCGGTCTCCTTCATGACCCGCGCGGCGGACGTGAAGGCCTGCTCCTTCGAGGTCTCGTAGGAACCGAACGGCATGTCGACCACCACCAGGGCCCGCCGCGAGCCGCGCATCACCGCGAGCCCCTGCAGGATCATCATGTCGAGGGTGACCGGCACGGTCGTCTCGAGACCGTGCATGACCATGCCGAGCGAATCCCCGACCAGGATGAAGTCGCAGTAGCGGTCGGCGATCGCCGCCGTATGGGCATGGTAGGAGGTCAGCGACACGATCGGCTCGCCGCCCTTGCGGGCGCGGATGTCGGGCGCGGTCAAGCGCTTGATATCGGACTGGATGGACATTCAGTGTACTCCGAGCGCGGGCGTTCCGAACGCCGGCACTCCGATGACGAGGGGATGGAAGACGAGCCCGAGGGCGAGATAAAGGACGGTGCCGACCGCGATGGCGATCCAGTCGTTCTTGCGGCCGCCGATCGGGATGGGCGGCGAGCCCGGATCGCTGCGGCGCTTCAAGGTGATGCGGTCATAAACCGCCCAGGCGAGGATCGAGCCGAACAGGATGATGGACCCGAGATCGCCATTGGCGAGGAGATGGCCCACCGCCCACAGCTTCACGCCGGCCAGCATGGGGTGCTTGAGGGTGCGCTTGATGTCGCCCGGAATATAGGCGGCGGTGACCAGGATGACCGAAATCCACATCAGGAGCGCATTGAGATGCCCGGTCCAGCGCGGCGGATCCCACACGGCGATCCAGCCGCTCGACCGGTATTCGGCGAAACCGAAGCCGATCAGCACCAGGCCGAGAACCGAGACGACCGCGAACAGCCCCTTGTAGGGCCATTCGCCGAGCCGCGCGATGGCGTTCGCCCGCGCCGCCCGCATGGTGGCGAAAAGGTGCGCGCCGATGAATACGGCTAGACCCAGGATCATCACGGCTAGGCCCATGACACCCTCCGGCTGGCTGTTGGGGCAAGGAGAATTCGCGCGGCCGGCCGTCGCCCCGGCCGCCGGCGGCAGGACCATATCGCACTGCGACGCGCGAGGAAATCGTCACGCCCGATGCCAAGCGCCGCACGTGCGCCGGACGCCACCGCCGGCACTTGGCGGGACTTGGCCTGCGAGACAAGCCGGCGGCGGCGCGCTATGGATGCTCTCGCCTCGCCGATGCGCGCCTGTCCACGCCCCGCAGGAAGCGCCGAACGACCGCACTGCCGTCGTCGCGGCGGGAGACGGAGACTTGTCATGCTGCGGATTCTCCTTGCCCTATTGGGTCTCTTCCTCGCTTGGCCATCAGCCGCCCAGGATTGGCCGGCGAAGCAGGTGCGTGTGATCGTCCCGTTCGGACCGGGCTCGACGCCGGACATCGTCACCCGGGTGGTCGCCGATCAGTTGCAGAAGCGCCTCAAGCAACCCTTCGTGGTCGAGAACAAGGCCGGCGCCGGTGGCAATACCGGAACCGACACCGTCGCCAAGGCGGAACCGGACGGCTACACGATCGGCATTTCCATCGGCGGCCCGCTCGCCATCAATCCGATCCTTTACGGCAAGCTGCCCTACGACCCGGCCAAGGACATCGCCTTCGTGACGCTGCTCGCGACGCAGCCGAACGTGTGCGCCGTCAACACCGGCCTCGGCATCAATTCGGTGCCCGGCCTGGTCGGCTATCTCAAGGCCAATCCCGGCAAGCTCAACTATGGTTCGATCGGCAACGGCTCGCTGTCGCACCTCGCCGTCGAGGCGATCCTGCAGGCGAGCGGCTCGCAGGCGGTACACATCCCCTACGCGTCCTCGCCGCAGGCGATGACGGCGCTGATCCGCGGCGACGTCCATTTCGTTTGCCTGCCGGCGCTGGCCGTCGTCTCGCAGCAGACCAACCCGGCCATCAAGGTACTGGCGATCACCACCGCGCAGCGCTCCGGACTGGTGCCCGGCGTGCCGACCCTGAAGGAGAACGGCGTCGACGTGGAATGCGACGCCTGGAACGGCATCATCGCGCCCGCCGGAACGCCGGCCACGATCGTCGACAGGCTCGCGAAGGAGATCGGCGACATCGTCCGCATGCCCGACGTGCGCGAAAAACTGATCACCCAGGCCATGGAGCCGATCCCATCGACCCCGGCCGAGTTCCGCGCCCGCATCCAGGCCGACATCGCCCGCTGGACGCCGATCATCAAGACGGCGAACATCAAGGTGAACTGAGGCTTCTTCCGCCATTGCGAGCCGAAGGCGAAGCATTCCAGGGCCACCCGGCACAGAGCTGGATTGCCTCGTCGGCTTTGCCTCCTCGCAATGACGGCTTGGCTGAAGTGGCCGGAACCCACGCCCGCGCCGACCGTTTCCGCTGATGATCCAACCGGCGGGAACGACCTTGAACGACCTTTCCGGCCAGCCTCTCGACTGCCTGATCGTCGGCGGCGGTCCGGCCGGGCTGACGGCCGCGCTTTATCTCGCCCGCTATCGCCGCGACGTCCTCGTGGTCGACGACGGCGCCAGCCGTGCCGCCTTGATCCCCGAGAGCCACAACTATCCGGGCTTCAGTGACGGCATTTCGGGTGAGGCGCTGCTGGATCGGCTCGGCGAACAGGCGGAGCAATACGGCGCCCGCCGCCTTCGCGGTCGCGTCGAGGCGCTCCGGCGCGAGGGCGGTCTGTTCGTCGCCCATTCGGACGGAAAAAGTCTGCACGCTCGCCGCGTCCTCCTCGCCACCGGCATCGTCGACGACAGCCCCGACCTGCCCGACCTCGAATACGTGATCGAGCGCGGCGCTCTACGTTACTGCCCGATCTGTGACGCCTACGAGGCGCTCGACAAGAAGATCGGCGTCCTCGGCCGCGCCACGCCGGCAGCCAAGAAGGCCCGGTTCCTACGGACTTGGAGCCGCGACGTCACGGTCTTGGCCACCGACGCGCCCGAACCGGCACTGGCCGCCGAACTTGCCCGGACGGGCATCAAGACCATGGCGGGCGTCGCCGGGCTCACCCGCGAGGAGCATCGCATCAGCGTCCGCGGCATCAATGGCGAGATGCACGAATTCGATGTGGTCTATCCGGCATTGGGCTGCCAGGTGCGTTCCGACCTCGCCCGCGAAATGGGCGCGCGTTGCGACGACATCGGTCTTCTGCTCGTGGACGACAAGCAGAAGACGTCCATCGACGGCCTCTACGCCGCCGGCGACGTCGTGTCCGACCTGCACCAGATCAGCGTTGCGACCGGCCACGCCGCGATCGCCGCCACCGCGATCCACAACGGGCTTCCCGGCAATCCGCGCTGAGACGGACACGCGGACCCGTGCGCGGAGTTCATCGTTTGGATTCGGTCTGTTCCAAAAGAACGAATCGCGCGCGGCGAATCGACGGCGCATCGCCGGTTAACAGACCCTTATCGACTCGCCGCAAACTCACGAAACGCTGCCCTCGGTGACCAGATAATCCATCCCGCCCAGAATCGTGCGGGTGCAATGGATGACGGCTTCGATGGCGGGCGTGTGACCTTCTTCCCAGAATGCCGCGAAGACACGGCCATGCTCGACGGCCGGAGTCCCGTGCAGGGCGATGAGCGTGCGGGTGGCGATCTGCGGCTCGATCATCTTGAGCGGCAACAGGCCAACGCCGACGCCCGCGGCGACGAGATGCGCCACCATGGTGACGCTGCTGCACATGTCGAGGCGCGAAGGCTCGATGCCGGCGGTCGCGAACCACGCCATGATCTGGCGATGCATGGCCGACGGCGGCGGATTGGTGATGATCGGCATCGAGCGCAGATCGGCGGGACGCACGCGCGGTCCGAGATCCATCGCCGCAGCCGCCGTCCATACGGTCGGTTGTCCGCCCAAAGGCTGCAGGCGCACGCCCGGCTGTCCGACAGGGTTGACCAGAAAGGCGAGATCGAGCCGGTGGGCGCTCATGTCGCGTTCGAGCGACGAACTCGTCGTCACCACGTATTCGGGACGCAGCGCCGGATAGTCGCGCCGTAGCGCGCTCATGAGCGGCGGCAGGCAGACGATTGCAAATCCTTCCGCGAATCCGATCCGGATCGGACCGGTGAAATCGGCCATTGTCTGGGCGCGGATCTTGCCGACTTCCCTCAGGATCGCGGCGACGCGCTCGACCAGATTGAGACCGGCGTCATTGGGGCGTACGCCGCGGCCGCGGCGGTCCAACAGTTCCCGACCGAGGGCGTGTTCGAGTTCGCGGATGCGCAGCGAAATGGTCGGCTGGGCGAGATTGAGCTGCCGGGCCGCCAGTTGGACCGACCCGAGCTGGGCGACCCAGAAGAATGCCTCGAGTTGCGCCAGTGTCATGCGCATGCATTGCATTTCCTGATGTAGACGCGTCATATTTTCTCATTTGATCAGGTATTGCAATTCCGTCTATGGGCTTGCCTGCACTCTCGACTGTCCCCTCCCCCTCGGACTTTTCGCGCCAAATGTTGTCGGCCGCACCCCGCATCACCCGCATCGACGGATTCGAAGTCGCGTGCCAATTGCGCGAGCCGATCGGGAATTCCCGCCTGACGTTCGACCGCCGCACCTCGTTACTCGTTCGCGTGACCACCGATTCGGGATCCAGCGGCTGGGGCGAGACCTGGGCCCATGTCGATATGGCCGCGGCCCAGATCCGGGAGGTATTCGGCCCTCTCCTCCTCGGTACCGACGCGACGACCCCGCGCCGCGCTTGGCACGTGGCGGCGGCGCGGCTCGGATACGATCGCCGTGGCGTCTCGACCATGGCGATGGGCGCGATCGATCTCGCATTGTGGGACTGCGCCGGACACATTGCCGGCAAGCCGGTCCATGCGCTTCTGGGCGGCAAGCTGCGTGACACGGTCCCGGCCTATGTGAGCGGCCCGTTCATGAAGCCGGGCGGCGATCCCTACCGCGACTACGAAGCCGACGTGGCGTCGTATCTCGCGCGCGGCTTTCGCGCCGTGAAAATGCGTATGGGTACAGAGCCGGCGGCCGATGGCGCCATGGCACTTCGCATCCGGCGGCTGATCGGCGATGCCATGCCGCTGATGATCGACCTCAACGAGGGCTTCACGCTGGAGGGCGGTCTCGCCATCGCGCGCCGCATCGCCGAGGCCGACCTCGTCTGGCTCGAGGAGCCCATCGCCTACGACAACCTGCCCGGCTATCGCCGCTTCGCGGCATCCTCGCCGACGCCGCTCGCCGGTGGCGAGGCCCTGTTCGGCCTCAATGCGTTCCGCGACTATCTGACCGCCGGAGTGTTCGATTTCGTGCAGCCGGACCTCGCTCTCTGTGGCGGGATTTCGGAGGCCATGCGCATATCCGCCCTCGCCGACGCCTTCGACGTGCCGGTCGTCCCACACGTGTGGGGAACGGCGGTGAACTTCATGGCGTCGCTCCATTTCGCCGCCTGTCTTCCGGCGAGACGCGGACGCGTGCCGACGCCCATGTTCGAATATGACCCGTCGGACAACGCGCTGCGCAGCGCCTTCGTGGATCCGCCGCTCGATGCCGACGGCGCGATCCTGGTTCCCGATGCTCCCGGCTTCGGCCTCGACCTGACGCCGGAGCGCCTCGCACCCTACCTGGTCCGGCACTGGACCATCGAGCAGTCCTAACGTCCCGCAGCAGAAACCGCGTCAGGAGAAGACCATGCGCCTCGCAAAGATGATCGCCGTCCTCGCGCTCTCGGCGAACGGCTTCGCCGCCGATCAGGCCACGGCCCAACAGCCCAAAGTCCTCAACCTCGCCTTCGTAGGCCGCCAGACGGCGCCGGAAGGCATCGCGGTGACGTCGTTCGCCGACGAGATCAAGGCCAAGACCGGCGGCCGCATCGAAGTCCGCCTGCACCCCGGCGGCGCGCTGGGCGGCGACCGCGAAATTCTGGAAGGCCTGCAGATCGGCACCGTCGACCTCGCGGTGCCGTCGACCTCGGTGATCGCCAATTTCGTGCCGGAGGTGCAGGTTTTCGACATCCCGTTCCTGTTCCGCGACTTCGACCATGCGCAGGCGGTACTCGACGGACCGGTCGGCCAGGAGATGCTCGCAAAGTTCAAGGGCAAGGGTCTCCAGGGTCTCGCTTTCGGCGGCATCGGCTTTCGCCAGCTCACCAACAGCCGCCGGCCGGTGAACGGACCCGACGACGTCAAGGGATTGAAGATCCGCACCCAGGAAAACCAGATCCATCTGCAGGTGTGGCGCGCGCTCGGCGCCCTGCCAACCCCGATGGCGCTGCCGGAAGTGTTCACCGCGCTGCAGCAGGGCGTCGTCGACGGCCAGGAAAATCCGATCGGCGCCATCATCAACAACAAGTTCGGCCAGGTGCAGAAGTATCTCACCATCACCAACCACGCCTTCACGCCGATCGGCTTCGTGATGTCACCCGCCGCCTTCGCGGCGCTGTCGCAGGACGACCAGAAGCTGTTCGTCGAGGCGGCGCACCGCGCCATGATCGTCTGCAAGAACGAGGTCGCCAAGGTCGAGAAGACCGGCGTCGACGCGCTGCGCCAGCAGGGCCTGCAGGTGGTCGACAAGGTCGACACCGCCAAGTTCCAGGATCTGCTCAAGCCGACCTTCGCGGAGCTCGGCAAGCGCTTCGGCGAGGTCACCATCGCCCGCATCCGGGACCAGAAATGAACACTCTCACGGCCCGCCTGGTCGCCGGCCTGATGGCGTTCGAGCGCGTCATCACCGGCGCCAGCGTCTGGTGCGGCTGCGCCATGATGGCAGCGGCGGCCTGCGTCGGCCTCTACCAGGTGCTGACCCGCTTCATCCTCAACGAGCCGGCGACCTGGTCGGAGCCGTTCATCCGCGTCAGCCTGATCTGGATGGCCTATCTGGGCCTCGCCGGCGCCATCCGCGCCGGCGCCCTCGTTTCGGTCGATTTCCTCTACCGCATGAGCCGCGGCCGCTGGCGCCGCGCGCTCGAGGGCGCGGTCTCACTGGCGACGCTCTGTCTGCTCGGGCTTCTGTTCTGGTTCGGCTCGGACCTCGCCTATCGGGTCAGGTTCCAGAATCTCGCCGGGCTGGAAATCCCCATCAGCTATGCCTATGCGGCCATTCCGGTCGGCTCGCTGATCTCGATGCTGTCGGTCGTCGCCCACTATTTCGACCCGCGCCGCGATGAACTCGAAACTGCCGTGTGAAGGTGCCTGCCCATGACCGCGACCATGCTCATCACCATGTGCGTGCTGTTCGCGCTGTCCGTGCCCGTCGCGGTCGCAGTGGGGCTCGCGGCGATCGCCGGCCTGACGCTGCACACGCCGCTGCCTCTCGTCCTCGTCGCCCAGCAGGCGTTCGCGGCGCTCGACAAGTTCCCGCTCGCCGCGGTGCCGTTCTTCATCCTGGCCGGCAACCTGATGGGCGAAGGCGGCATCTCGCGCCGACTGGTCGACTTTGCCAAGAGCCTCGTCGGCGGCGTCCAGGGCGGCCTCGCCTGCACCTGCATCCTCACCTGCATGATCTTCGCCGCGGTGTCGGGATCGAGCGTCGCGACCACGTTCGCAATCGGTGCGATCCTGATCCCGGCGATGGTGAAGCACGGCTATCCGGTGCCGTTCGCTGCGGCCCTGCAGGCGAGCGCCGCCGAACTGGGCGTGGTCATTCCGCCGTCGATCCCGATGATCCTCTACGGCGTTGCCGCCGAAGTCTCGATCGGCGAACTGTTCGTCGCCGGGTTCGGCCCCGGTGTCCTGATCGCGGCCGCCATGATGTTGGCGGTCTGGGTGTGGTGCCGCATCAAGGGCTACGGCAAGTCCGATCACGCCGGCCGGCTGCCGGTCGTAAAGGCGACGCGCGACGCGGCCCTCGCCCTGATGATGCCGGTCATCATCCTGGGGGGCATCTATGGCGGCGTCTTCACGCCGACCGAAGCCTCCATCGTCGCCGTCTTCTACGCCCTCGTGATCAGCTGCTTCATCTACCGTGAGCTCGATCTCGAGACCGTGCTCAAGATCCTGCGCAAGTCGGTCGTGTCGTCATCCGTGATCATGAGCATCATCGGCATGGCCGGCCTGTTCAGCTTCCTTTTGACCCGCGCCGGCGTGCCGGCGCAGATGGGCGCCTTCATCATCGCGACCTTCCACAGCGGCTGGTCGTTCCTGGTCGCCGTCAACCTGTTCCTGTTCGTGATCGGTATGTTCATCGAGACCTCGGCCTCGATCATCGTCCTGGCGCCGATCCTCGCCCCGGTCGCGGCCCAGTTCGGCATCGATCCGGTGCATTTCGGAATGGTGATGGTGGTCAACCTCGCGCTCGGCATGATCACGCCGCCGTTCGGCGTCAACCTCTTCGCGGCCTGCTCGGTCGCCGGCATCTCGCTCGACCGCATGGCGCGCTCGCTCGTGCCGTTCATCCTGGTGGTGTTCAGCTGTCTGATGCTGATCACTTACGTGCCCGCGATTTCGCTCCTGTTGCTGGACCTGGTGTACCGGTGAACACGCCACGGATCGCGGCCGTCACGCCTCCCGCAGCAGCGCCAGCCAGGCAGCGCCGGCGGGAGACATGTAGGCACCCCGTCGCCACACCATGGCCATGGCCCATTCGGTGCCGGGATCCTCGAGAAGCACGGGCCGGAAAGGCATTTGGGCGCGTTCCATCGCGATCATGCGCGGCAGGAACGCAACGCCGAGGCCGGCGCCGGCCAGTTGGGCGATGAAATCGATCTGGCTGCTGCGGGCGACCACGTTAGGCTCGAATCCTTCGCGCCGGCAAGCGTCGAGGATGATCCGGTTCAAGGCGAAGCCGGCGTCGAACAGGATGAACGGCGTATCGCGCAAGTCGCGCAGCCGCACGCTCGGCCATCCGCTCGCCGGGTGATCGGCGGCGAGCATCGCCACCACCGGTTCGCGGCGCACCAGTTGCGAGGCGAACTCGTCCGGGACCGGCAGCAGAAGGCCGGCGAATTCGATGTCGCCGGCGGCGAGCAGTTCCTGCAGCCGATCGCTGCCGTGTTCGACCAGGCGCATCTCGATGTCGGGATGGCGCTGGCGATAGATGGTGAACAGCGGTGCGAACAGCGTGCTGCTGCCGATCGGCGGCAGACCGAGCCGTAGCGTGCCGCGCTTCAGCCCCTTGAGATCGGTGAGCTCGGCCGCAAGATCGTCGCGCTCGGCGAGCAGGCGGAGCGCGCGCCGATAGACGATTTCTCCTGCCGCCGTCGGCTTGATGCCAGGGCCGAGCCGGTCGAGCAGAGGCAGGCCGAGTTCGTCCTCCAGCTGCTTGACCGCCTTGCTGATGGTCGACTGGGTGACGAACACCACCTTGGCGGCGTGCGAGAAGCCGCCATTACGTACCACCTCCACGAAGGCACGGAGGGTTCTGAGTTCCATGTCTATTCCTTACACGACTAGCTAATAGTCATCCAATTCATTTTGTCCATGCTGCAGCGCACGATAGTGTGGCATCACCCTCGAATTTCGGATTTCCCCATGGTTCGCCGTACCTCTGTCCTGACCCGCCGCTTCTTCCGCCGCAGCGCCCTCCTGCAGATCGGCCTCGTCGCCGCTTTCTGGTTTCTCGGCGACTGGCTCGGACGGCGGACCGGTTTGCCGCTGCCCGGCGGCGTCATCGGGCTCTTCCTGGCCCTCGTCGTCCTCCACGTCCGCGGACTTCCCGTCGTGACGATGAAGCGCGGCGCCGACAGGCTCTTGGCCGACATGTTGCTGTTCTTCGTGCCGGCCGTGCTGGCCGTGCTCGATCACGGCGAACTCATCGGGCTCACGGGCGTGAAAATCCTGTCCGTGATCGTGATCAGCACCCTCGCCGTGATGGTCGTGACCGCCTTGACGATCGACGTCTGCTATCGTTGGACGGAGCGCCATGCTGCTGCAAGCTGAATGGGTGAAGACCTTTTGGACTGCTCCCCTGGTCCACGCCGCCGCCTGGTCGCTCGCCACCATCGCGTTCTATCTGCTCGCCAAGAGACTCTATCGCCGCTGGCCGCGCTGGTGGCTGATGCCGCTCGCGGTGGCGCCGGCGCTACTCATGATCGCTGCGCTGGCGCTGCATGAATCGTATGGCGACTACATCCGCGGCACCGGCTGGCTGGTGGGCATGCTCGGCCCGGCGACGGTCGCGTTCGCGGTGCCGATCTACGAACAGCGCCGCCTCATCCGCCGCCATTGGCCGTTGCTTCTGGCCGGAATGACCGTGGGCAGCATCACCGCGGTGGCGTCGAGCTGGGGCTTGGCGTGGCTCTTCGACCTCGACGCCGCATTGCGGCTGAGCCTGCTGCCGCGCTCGATCAGCACGCCGTTCGCCATGGAAATGGCCGGTGAAATCGGCGGCATTCCCGATCTCACCGCGGTGTTCGTCGTCATCACCGGCGTGTTCGGCGCCGCGACCGGCGAGATCGTGCTGGCGCGGCTGCCGCTGCGCTCGGCACTCGCCCGCGGCGCCTCCCTCGGGGTCGCCGCGCACGGGGCCGGCACGGCGCAAGCCCACCGCATCGGCCAGACCGAAGGCGCCATCGCCGGGCTCACCATGGTGCTGGTCGGACTGATGAACGTGTCGCTGGCGCCGATCCTCGCCCGGATGGTCAATTAGACAGGACCCGCGGGCGTTGCGCGGCCGGCGCCCGGGCACTGTCCAGCATCACGCCTCGGCCGAAATTCCCAAACCGAATACTGCGGTGCCACCGCACCTTCGGCCATGCTATCCTGTGCATTCCTCCTGCCTGCCCCGCAGGGCACGAGGAGCCCGGCATGGAACTGACATTTCCAATCGAGTTCCTGGTGCATGGGACGGCGGTCTCGCAGCAGGCCAAGCGCCCCGCGTCCCGCGCCACCTGGAGGGAGCAGGTGCGGAACGCCAGCACGGCCGTGATCCCGCAGCCGCATTTCGCGAGCAACAGACCGATCGCCGTGACGCTTTACTATCGCCCTCTTCAGGCGATAGAGGGCGATCTCGACAATATCATCAAGCCCGTTCTCGACGCCCTGTCGCGCCATATCTATCTTGACGACAGTCAGATCGAACGGATCGTCGTACAGAAGTTCGAGCCGGACCAGGATTTCGCGTTCCCAAATCCCAGTCCGATGATTTCAGCCGCATGGACAGCGCCACGTCCGGTCCTGTACGTGCGGCTGTCCGACCAACCGCCCGGGGAGCATCGATGACCACGGCCGAGACGAGAAGAGAGCTCCTTCGCAACATCGTGGCGGACCTGGAGGACGAGGGCTACGAAGTCTTCCTGCAGCCCAGCAAGCTCATCCTGCCCCGATTCCTGAAAAATTTCCGGCCGGACGCCGTCGCGCATCGCGGCGGAGAGCATCTGGTGGTCGCACTCGTCACGGGTTCGGCCGAGGCCGATAAAGATCTCCCCGCGATGACAACGGCCGTGCGCGCCAATCCGGGCTGGAGCCTGCGGCTCATCATCGCCGACCCGACACGCGAGCAAAAGACTCTGTCGCCGGAGCGGCTGGAGACGATCAAACGGTCCGCCGACGAAATGGCAGCCCTCATTCGCGAGGGTCTTTATCGCGCCGCCATGCTGGTGGGCTGGTCGACCCTCGAAGCGCTCGGCCGCGCCGCCATGCCGGCTGAATTGGCGAGGCCGCAGAATCCCAAAGGCCTCGTGCAAATCTTGGCCCAGGAAGGCTATGTGTTGCCGACCGAGGCCGAATTGCTGCGCAAACTCGCTGACAAGCGCAACGCGCTGATCCATGGCGAGGTGCAGACCGAGGTGAGCAAATCGGAGGCCGAGGAATTCGCGGCGATCCTCGGCACGCTGATGGAGTTGCAGGCGACGGCGGCGTGACAGGGGACGACAAGCTGCAGGCCGCCGGGCCTTTGTCAAACCGTCGAGTTTAGTTCGTGGTCCGCAGGAGGGTTCTTGGGCGCGCGGCCGTCATTTCGCCGGCTTGGCTTCCGCTTTGGCCTTCGCTACCGCCTGCGCGGTCACGTTCGCGTCGGTCTCGAGGAAGGTCAACGCCACGCGGCTGAAAGCGACCGGGGCCTCGTGCATCAGGTTGTGGGTGCCGCCCTTGAACTGCACCAGCCAGGCGCCCGGGACGGTCGCGGCGAGCGTCTTCGAGCTGTCGATACCGACCACCGGGTCCGCCGTTCCGACCACGAACATCACCGGAATGGTCACCTGCGCCATGCGGTCGAGCGGCGTCTTCCAGTGGGTGGTCGCCTCGACCTGGCGGCGCACGGTGGCATTGTCGATGGTCATGCCCTTGAAGACGGCGGCGACATTGCTGCCGTCGGTGGAGGTGGCGTGGATGATCGCCTTGTCGAAGCGCTGCGGATAGGAGAGCAGCAACTGCTGCGTGATGGTGCTGCCCATGGAGTAGCCGAGCACGTGGGCGCGCTTGACGCCCAGCGCGTCCATCAGGCCGACGACGTCGGCGGCGAACAGCTCGTAGGTGAAGGTCGTATCGTTGGCGCTCGAGTACCCCATGCCGCGATTGTCGAACATGATCAGGCGGTACTTCTTCGCCAGGGCGGCGATGAGCTGCGGCGGCCAGCGCTCGATGGTGCCGCCCAGCCCGGTGATCATGACCAGCGGCGTTCCGGCGCCGGCGAGCCGATAGCCGATGTCGATGCCGTTGGCTTTAACGCGATAGATCGTGTGGCCGAGGGCGTCGCGGCCGACGGCCTTGCCGACAGGGCGGACGGTGTCGGCGGCGGCGCCGGCGATGCCGATCGCCAAGGTGACCAACAGGGATGCAAGCAGGCGTGCCAAGTTTTTCATCGCTCGTCTCGTTCGATTGCGTCGGGCCGACTCGATAGCGGGTGGAAGCCAACGAGTGTCGAGGCACGGCCGACCCGGCGCCAGTCCGCGTGAACACGTGGTACGGCACGGACGACCGCAGCATCCGCCGGACGTCCTGCTTGCGACCGTCGTCACGGACGCTGCATAGTCTCGTCGCCCCCCGCTGCCGCCGAGGACGTCCATCGCCATGAAGATCGCCCATGTCGCCCTGTGGACCCGGGATTTGGACGAAGCCGTCCGTTTCTGGACGGCTTATTTCGGCGCCACCGCCGGTTCGCTGTACGAGAGCCGGCGGCGGATCGGCTTTCGGTCGTGTTTTCTTCGGCTTTCGGAAGGCCCGACGATCGAATTGATGACCGGTCCCTGGCTGGCCGCCCAGCCGACGGAGATGGTCGAGGAGATCGGCTGGTCGCATGTCGCCATCGCGGTCCATACGCGAGAAGCAGTCGACGCCTTGGCGGAACGGCTGGACCAGGCCGGGCTCCTGCTGTCGCAACCGAGAACCACGGGGGACGGTTTCTACGAAGCGACGGCGAGAACGCCCGACGGCATCCTGATCGAAATCACGACTTGAAGGGCCCTGGCGGTGGATTTGCCATGACCGCGAACGCTCCAGGATGACATCGCACCCGCTCCGCACCCGCCCGAGGCGGGTCATCACGCCTTGTTAAGCCGCCGCTGCTAGAGGTGGATGAGAACTTCCGCCACATTGCCGACCCGAAGCCACGATGGCATCTGCGCCGCCGGAGGATCGAGGCCGTCTGCAAACGAGCGAGGTTCGGCGCCGGATCAGGGGGACGAGTGATGAAGAAGGCTTTGCCCGACAAGATGTTCTTCGACGCCGAACAATCCCGGCTGTCGATCCTGCGCAATTGGGTGCTGGAGCAGGACGTCACCGTCATCGAAATGACGGAACGCCAGTTCTGGAATTTCGCGCAACTGCAGCCGGTCGCCGAAAAGCCGTGGACGACCTATATGGGGCGGCGGCTGGTCGTGCCGCAAATGCCCGAAGAGGCGCAAAAATGCCTCGGGATCTTCGATCCGCACGGACCCGGCGTGATTTGACAAGCGAGATTCACCGGGACGGACGATAACAACGCCCTACCCCGCCTTCTTCACGTCCTTGATGTCCGTGAACACGACCCCTTCGGCGCGCTCTTTCGTATAGTCGAGATAGAACGCGTTCCTGGCCATGTAGACGAGGTCGCCGTCGAGGTCCTCGGCGATACTGGCGCCGTTTGCGGCCACGAAGGCCTCGAGCTTCTTCTCGTCGTCGGAGGATATCCAGCGGGCGAGTTGGAATTCGCAGACGTCGAAGTCGACCGGCAGGCCGTATTCGGCATCGAGCCGGACTTTCAACACATCGAGCTGCAGCGAGCCGACGACGCCGACCATGGCCGGAGAGCCGTCGCGCGGGCGGAACACCTGCACGACCCCCTCCTCGGCCAGCTCCTGCAGGGCGCTCTTGAGCTTCTTGGCCTTCATGGCGTCGCCGAGGCGCACGCGCCGCACGATCTCGGGGGCGAAGCTCGGCACGCCCATGAACGCCAGTTCCTCGCCCTCGGTGAGCGTGTCGCCGATGCGCAGCGTGCCGTGGTTCGGGATGCCGACCACGTCGCCCGCATAGGCCTCGTCGGCGATGGCGCGGTCCTGGGCGAAGAAGAACTGCGGCGCCCGCAGGCTCATGGGCTTGCCGGTACGCACATGGGTGACCTTCATGCCGCGGGTGAGCTTGCCGGAGCACAGGCGCGCGAAGGCGATGCGGTCGCGGTGGTTGGGATCCATGTTGGCCTGGATCTTGAACACGAACGCGGTCATCTCCGGATCGGTCGCCTCGACGCGGCGCTTGTCGGCGGCCTGGGCCCGCGGCGGCGGCGCGAAATTGGCGAGCCCGCCCAGAAGGTCGTCGACCCCAAAGTTCTTCAGCGCGCTGCCGAAATAGACCGGGGTCAGGTGGCCTTCCAGGAACGCGGCGAGGTCGAGCGGCTGGCAGGCCTCCTTGACCAGCGACAACTCCTCGCGCATGGCGGCGGCGTCGAGGTTCGGGTTCTTGGCCAGTTCGTCGATATCGAGGGGTTCGAGCGCGGTGGTGCGGTCGTCGAGCAGGCGCCGCATCTGCCCGGTCGGGATGTCGAAGGTGCCGGCGAAATCGCGCCCCATGCCCAGCGGCCAGGTCATGGGCGCGGTGTCGAGCGCCAGCGTCTTCTCGATCTCGTCCAGGATCTCGAACGGGTCGCGGCTTTCGCGGTCGAGCTTGTTGATGAAGGTCAGGATCGGAATGTCGCGCAGCCGGCACACCTCGAACAGCTTGCGGGTGCGCGCCTCGATGCCCTTGGCGGCGTCGATCACCATGACGGCGGAATCGACCGCCGTCAGGGTCCGGTAGGTGTCTTCGGAAAAGTCCTCGTGGCCGGGGGTATCCAGGAGATTGAAGACGTTGCCGCCGTGCTCGAAGGTCATCACCGAGGTGACCACCGAGATACCGCGCTCACGCTCGATGGCCATCCAGTCGGAGCGGGTGTCGCGGCGGTTCTTCTTGGCCTTGACCTCGCCGGCGAGCTGGATGGCGCCGCCGAACAGGAGGAGCTTCTCGGTCAGGGTAGTCTTGCCGGCATCCGGGTGGGAGATGATGGCGAAGGTGCGCCTTCGCTCGATCTCCGCGGCGAGCGGCGAGCGTGCGGCGCCCGTCTCGGGTTCGCGCAGGGGCATATGCATGGCCGGCCATGTGGCAGGGAACGGCGGCGGAATCAAGGGGGTGGGCGCCCTTCCCGGCCCAGTCCGGCCTTTTCAGTCACCCACCTGAACGGCGAACTCCTTCGCGGGCCGCAGTTTCGCGGTGACGTCGCCGACGGCATCGGCGTGCTTCATCATGTCGATGCGACGCACCGGCTGGCCGCGGCGGAAATCGATACGGTCAAGACGCAGCCAGACAATGCCGGGATTGAGGGTCGTCTCGAAGAAATAGACCCGGTTGGTCAGGTCGGCGACCGTGCGCCAGCGGGTGGCGCTGATATAGGGCCGCAGCGGGTCGGGGGTACCGAACGGCTGGGCGACGTTGCGGGCGATGCTCAGGACGCCCGCCACGGCCTCACGCTGGTCGACCGGCTTGGGCAGGCGCGACAGGTAGAAGGCGGCGCGCACGAAGCGGTCGGCGGCGTCGGTCGTTCCCGGCAGCGTCTCATTGCCGCCAAAGCCCTTGTAGCGGGCGAGCCCGGCGAGCTGCTGGTCGAAGGGCGGTGAGTTGGTCATCACCGGATAGTTGCGGCCGTGATAGACCTTCGGCACGCCATCCACATATTCGATGACGGCGGCGTCGCCGCTCTTGTCGCGCAGCGCGAGGTGCAACGCCACCGTGCGGCCCTGATACGCACCGCCGGCGACCTGGAACGGCGGCGCCTTGGCGACCGCCACCGCCTCGGCGACGGTCGCGAAATTGTCGAGGAAGTACTGGGCCCACATGCCGGCGCTCAGGCCGGGCCGGGCGGCGTCGCGGCGGCCGTAGTCGGCCTCGGTGAGCCACAGGAGGTGAGCCGACAGGCCCTTCTCGTTCATGCCGTCCGAGGTGCCGTCATGGCTCGCCACGACACTGCCGTAGCGCGCCGCCCAGCGGATCGGATTGGCGGCGGTATGGCCGTGGCGCGCGATGCCGCGCGGCAACGCCCACAGGTCGACCGGCATGGGCGCCGCCCAATCCATGTTGCGCGCCACCACGACGGCCTGGCCGTTGTCGGACCACATCACCAGGCTGCACGCGCGGGCGGACGGGCTCGCGGCTGCGATCATGGCCGCGGCCGCCAGGAGGCATGGCAAGGTTCTCATGTTGTCTGTCCCGTATGGATGGAGAATGGGCGCCGGACGGGGGGACGACGCCGGCGACGAGCATAGAGCCAAGTCGTTAGCGGTTTGCGCATCTGCCGGCGCCGACCGACGGCCCGCTCAACCGCGCCGTACCTCGTCGCGGTAGAGGTCGGGCTTGAAGCCGACCAGGAGTCGGCCGCCGCCCATGTCGAGCACCGGCCGGCGGATCATGGACGGTTGTTCGCGCATCAAGGCGATCGCCCTGGCTTCGTCGAGGCCCTGTTTGTCGGCATCCGGGAGCTTTCGGAAAGTGGTGCCGGAGCGGTTGAGGAGCGTCTCCCAGCCGAGCGTATCGCACCACGTCTTCAGCCGCGCGGGCTCGATGCCGGCAGTCTTGTAGTCGTGGAACGCATAGGCGACGCCATTCTGGTCGAGCCATGCGCGCGCCTTCTTCATCGTGTCGCAATTCTTGATGCCATAGAGGGTGACGGTCACGGCGTCTCCTGAGTGGGCACATGCGGGAACGGCCGCAAATTCGCGCCGCAGCGCCGGGCGGTCAACCTCGGCTGCGGAATCCGGGTGGTTTTACCCACCGGCGCGCCGATGCTATGCGGTATGTGGCATCGATACGCGACGGAGACCCCCATGGCGACGCTCTATTGTCACCGCGATCCGGACGCCCTGACGCTCACCACCGAAGTGGTCGCGGCGAGCCCGGGGCGTGTCCGGCTCGCCGACAGCCCGTTCTTTCCCGGCGGCGGCGGGCAGTTGCCCGACCGCGGCGTGCTGCGCCACGCGGGCGGCGAAATACAGATCGCCGGTTTCGCCCAGGAGGCGGACGGGCTGTGGCATCTCCTCGCCGAGCCGGTCGAACTCTCGGCCGGACCCGTCGAGGCGTTCGTCGACGCCGACTTCCGCCGACTGATGAGCGAACTGCACACCGACATGCACATCGTCAATGCCCTCGTCTACCAGAGCTTCGACGGTGCCCTGGTCACCGGCGCGCAAATGAACCATGACGGCACCGGCCGCATCGATTTCGACCTGCCGGAGGCCGACAACGACCGCCTGCGTGCGCTCGAAGGGCCGATCAACGACGCCATTCGCCAGGATTTTTGTGTGCGGGCGACCTATGTGGACGAGACGGTGGTGCGCACCGAGCCGGGCCTGATCCGCTCGCGCTCGGTGGCGCCGCCGCCCTCCGACGACGGCACCATCCGGGTGGTGGAGATCGTCGGGTTGGACCGCCAGGCCTGCGGCGGCACCCATCTCGTCTCGACGGGCGCATCGCGGCAGCTGAAGATCCTCAAGATCGAGAACAAGGGCCGCCACAATCGCCGCCTGCGCGTCGGTCTCGACGGGATGGCGTGACGAATACCGACCACATTGGATCGTGACCGATGTTTCGTTTATCGACATTGCGAATTCGGCAGCTTCCGTCATTGCGAACGCCGCAAAACAATCCAGGGACCACGAAGAAAGAACTGGATTTCTTCGCCGCTTCGCTTCTCGCAATGACGATGTCAAAGTCGACGGCCGTTGGAATGACCACAACGAAAGGAACGCCTCCGTGAGCGCATGTGAGCTGCGGAACATCGGCACCGATATCGTCATCGCGCCGCTTGCGCCTGGGCGCGAAATCGAGAGCATGCTCGCGCAAATTCTGATCGAAGTGGTCGCGGATGGCGGCTCGGTCAGCTTCATGCATCCCCTGGCCGTGGCGGACGCCACCGCGTTCTGGCAAGGCTCGCTCGCAGCCGCCGCGCGCGGGGAACGGATCGTGTTCGGCGCTTTCGATGGCGACGAGGTGGTGGCGACGGTGACGCTGCAGCTCGCCATGCCAGCCAACCAGCCGCACCGCGCCGAGATCGCCAAGATGATGACCCGGCCGAGCCATCGCGGCCGCGGCATTGCGAGCCGCCTGCTGCAGACTGCGGAAGCGCGGGCGATCGCCGAGAAACGCACCCTTTTGGTGCTCGACACCGCCGTCGAGGATGGCGCGTCGGATTTCTACGCCCGGCTCGGCTATACGGAAGCCGGCGTCATTCCCGACTACGCCTACAAGCCCCATGGCGGGCTGATCGGCACGCGTTTCTTCTGGAAACGGCTCGGCGCCGCGGCGTGATCGCCGGCGACGCCAAGGCCGCGGCGACTCGGGCCGTCAGCTCAGGCCGTTGGTGATGGCGAGGCGATAGTCCTTCGCGGTGGTCGTCGGCGCCGTCTCGCTGCCGCCGCAGCAGCCCGACAACAGGCAGTTCACCACCGAGTCGTAGAGCCAGATAAAGCCGCCGTCGGGCGGGTGCTTGCCCTTCTTCCAGGCGGCGTATTGCGACTGCAGGTCGGACGGACAGGCGCCACCGTCATTGTAGATGTTGCGGCAGCCGCCGCTGAGCGCATAGGCGTCGCATTGCGGCGCCGAGCCCCACCACGGAATGCCGGCGAAATAGACCGCGTCGCCCGTCTGGAACTGCTTGCCGGGACCGAGATCGAGATAGTTGCGGCAATAGAAGAAGAAGGTCTCGCCGCCGAGCGTCGCCTGCATGGCGGCGTCGGCGCTCGGATAATTACCCTGGCGCAGCATCGTCGACCAGTCCGCCTGGCCGTACATGGCGACGTTCGGCGTCTTGACCACGCTGGTGCCGGGCGCGCCGTTATCCCACCAAGGGCCGGCGCCGGCCTGGTTGGTGGCGAGGCCGGGGATCAGCAGGGTGTTGCCGCCCGCCTTGGCGATGACGTCGCCCCACGGATCGGGCGACTGGCCCGCGCCGCCCGAATAGCATTGCAGATGGATCGCGCTGACGAATCCCGAGCCGCACTGCTGGAGCAGCTGCGTATAGGTGTCGGTCCACACCTGATCGAGAAAATACGGGCAGAACGTCACGCTGGCATAGCCGATCGCCGCCAGCATCTCGCCGAAGCCGACCATGATCGACGTCTGCATGTCGTCTTCATTGTCGAAATCGATGGCATCGATATCGCCGCCGCCGGCCACCATGGCGGCCTTGAGGGCGGCGAAATTGTCGTAGAGCGGCGTGCCCGGCCCCGAACCCTTGGCGAGCAGCGCGCCGATGTGCTGATAGTCGGAGACGCCGCCGGAGCCGACCGAAAAGATGACCTGCACACCGGCCTTGCGCAGTTGCGCCAGCCGGGACGGCAGATCCATCGGCTGGGCCTCCTGGTAGACGCCGTTGGCGACGATCTGGGTGTTGTTGAGCGCCAGCGTGCCGTCGCTCGCCACATGCACCGACCACACGATTACGGCCGAATAGCCGGCGGCGATGAGATCGTCGATCGCCGGCTGGCCGCCGAAGGAAATCGCCCCGCCGGCATAGATCCTGGTGTTGATGGTCATGATCCCCCCTTTGGCGCCGAGGCGGATTACCGCCACGTCGCTGGAAAATACAACTTCTGTGTATTATTTCTATAAAACTAAACCGTAACGGGCAGAGCGTGTCAACACCTGTCAGCTTCGTGCGTGCGGGTCACGACTGCCAGCGCCGGAACACAACGCTGGCATTGACGCCGCCGAACCCAAAGCCGTTGGAGATGGCATATTCCATGGCCATTGACCGGGCCGTACCGGCGACGACATCGACGCCGTCCGCGGCCCGGTCGGGCTCGACGAGATTGAGGGTCGGCGGCGCCACCTGGTCGCGCAGCGCCAGGATGGTGAAGATCGCCTCCAGGCCGCCCGCCGCGCCGAGGAGATGACCGGTCGCCGACTTGGTGGCGCTCACCGCGATGGCGCCGTCGCGGCCGAACACCGTCTTGATGGCTTCGAGCTCGCCGCGGTCGCCGACCGGCGTCGAGGTCGAGTGGGCATTGAGATGGCGGACGTCGGCAGGCGCGAGCGCCGCCCGCCGCAACGCCGCTTCCATGGCCCGCCGCGCACCGTCGCCGTCCTCCGGGCCGGCGGTGATGTGGTGGGCGTCGGCACTGGTGCCGTAGCCGACGAGTTCGGCGATCGGCACGGCGCCGCGGGCCTGCGCATGGACAAGATCCTCGATCACCAGCATGCCGGCGCCCTCGCCCATGACGAAACCGTCGCGGGCCCGGTCGAAGGGGCGCGAGGCGCGCTCGGGGGTATCGTTGAAGCCGGTCGACAAGGCGCGCGCCGCCGCGAAGCCGCCGAGGCTGACGAGATCAATGCACGCTTCGGCGCCACCGCAGACCGCGATGTCGGCCTCTCCCGAGCGGATCAGGCGGGCGGCATCGCCGATCGCCTGCACGCTCGCGGCGCAGGCCGTCACCGGGGTGCCGATCGGACCCTTGAATTGGTGGCGGATGCTGACATGGCCGGCGGCGAGATTGGGCAGGAACGAGGGCACGGTGAAGGGCGACAGCCGGCGGACGCCGCGCTGGTCGGTCGTGCGCACCGCCTCGGCGATGGCCGGAAAACCGCCGATCCCGGACGCGATGACGGTGGCGGTTCGCTCGGTCGCGTGAGCGTCGGCGGGCGTCCATCCGGCCTGGGCAATCGCCTCGCCGGCCGCCGCCAAGGCGAACAAAATGAACCGGTCCATCTTGCGCTGTTCCTTGGGAGTCGCCACCGACGCGGCGTCGAACCCCGCCTCGGGATCGTCCGCCGTGTCGGGCACGACGCCGGCAACCCGCGACGGCAGCGTCGCCGCCCAATCGGGCAGTCGGCGCAGGCCCGAACGTCCCGCCAACAGACGAGGCCAGACCGCTTCGACTCCGCATCCCAAGGGCGACACCACGCCCATCCCGGTAACGACGATCCGACCCATGGCGTACTCCTCATGCTGATCGACAGGTTCAAGGGGACGCAACGCCCGCGATGCCGAACGGCGCGCCCGCATGTCGTTACTGGCGCATGGCCCCGGCACCAGAGCGACGCCTGCCGGCGCGATGGGCGACAGCGCCGCGGCGTCGACCATCACGGGATCGAGCGGACGGCCGGTCGCGCCGCGGGCGCGCACCGGCAGATGCACATCAGAACGCTGCCGTCAGCGGGTCGGGGCCGATGCGGCCGGCCGGATCGTCGAGGCGGGCGATCGCCGCGAGGTCGTCGGTGTCGAGCTTGAAGGCGAAGACGTCGAAGTTCTCGCGGATGCGCTCCGGCGTCACCGATTTCGGAATGACCGCGAGGCCGTTATCGAGATGCCATCGAATGATGACCTGCGCCGGCGTGCGGCCATGCTTGGCCGCAATGGCGACGATCGCCGGATCGTCGAGGAGCCGGCCACGTCCGAGCGGGCTCCAGGACTGGGTGACGATGCCGTGGGTGGCGTCGGCGGCGCGCAGCGTGCTCTGCTGGAAGCGCGGATGCAGCTCGATCTGGTTCACGGCCGGCACCACGCCGGTTTCGCCGACCACGCGGTCAAGATGCTCGGGGCAGAAGTTGGAGACCCCGATGGAGCGCGCCCTGCCCTCCTGCCTGAGCCGGACGAACGCGCGCCAGGTGTCCACATAGAGGTCGCGACGCGGCGCCGGCCAGTGGATCAGATAAAGGTCCACATAGTCGACGCGGAGCCGCGCCAGGCTTTCATCGAACGCCCGCAGGGTCGAATCGTAGCCTTGCGCCGCGTTCCACAACTTCGTGGTGAGAAAGATGTCGCCACGCGCCACATCGGCGCCGCGCAGCCCGTCGCCCACCCCGGTCTCGTTCTCATAGATGGCCGCCGTGTCGACGAGCCGGTAACCGGCCGCGATGGCGGTGCGGACGGCCTCGCCCACCTTGTCATTGGGGGCTTGCCACACTCCGAGACCGAACTGCGGCATGGTGTGGCCGTCGTTGAGCGTAAGAAGGGGCTGTTGGGTCACGTGAACTCCCGGGTCGACACCGACCGCAACGCTCCCCCGACGGGCATGACCGGCATCGAGAGGCGTGCGCTCGGAAAAGTGGTCGTATCGACCTCGAAGATCAAGCCCGCCGTCGGCAGAGCCGTCCTGCGTTGCGGACGCCTCGACAGTCCGGATCGCCGAGACGCGTTCCAGAACGCCAGACGCGCGTTCTCCTTGACCTCCTTCATGACGAAGAAAGCGGGGGTCTTCCGCACCCCCGGACTATCCAGGTCGGCGTCCGTGGCTCTCAATCGAGGCCGGTCTTTCCGGGCGCCCAATAAGCCTTGGTGACGATTCGCGGCGCGGCGACTGCCTGCTGCCTCAGGCTGCGCCGGAGCCTTTGGATGGTTCCGGCCTTGCCAGTCAACACGAACGAGGCGCCAGCGGCGACGAGGGCCGGCAGTGCCGCCTCCATCTCCTGGAGATGCGCATCATCCGCCCGCTTGGCGAACAGCACGGCGTTGTCGAACCCGAGTTGTTGCACGACCTTTCTGCCGCTCTCCACATCGGCGACCTCGAAATGGCATGTGATGGAACGAGTCTTGTCCTGGACCGCCAGCGCCGCCGCGAGCCCGATCGAGGTCTCGTCGCCGAAGACGGCGAGCGATCCGGCCAGACGGCGAGCGTCCAGCGAGGTGCGTGGACCGAAGATGTGGCATTCATCGCCGGGTTCGACCCAGCCAACCCAAGCGCTGCCGGGTCCGTTGCCGTGCACACAGCCGAGAACGCAGGTGCGGCCGGCGTCCGCGTCCCACGTGATCGGTGTGTAGGTCCGCGCAACGAACGCCGAGCCCATGGCGATCTGGATTTTCTGTCCGGGCGTCCAGGTGACGCCGGCGAGCGCCGCGCCTTCGAGCGTGATCAACCGGAAACGATCGGCCAGTCGCTCCACCGCGACGACGGCCGCGCGCTTCATCAAGAGACGCAGCAAAGCCCTGCCCAACCGACCGGATGCCTTGGTGGCAGAGCGTTCGGACGAAGCCATCGCGAGCATCATGCGACCCTCACGGTGAACTCGTTGCCGCGCCCTTCGTCGACCGGCAGCGATTGCGAGTCGTAGCCGTTGGCGGGATTGCGCACGTAGTCCAGGTAGTCCGGCGCGAAGGCGTTCTCGCCCAGAACTACGGCGCCTGGCCTGAGCCGCGGCTCGATCAGCTTGAGCACCGGCAGGTAGAGGGCGAACGCGCCGTCGATCAGCAGCATGTCGACCTCGCCGCCGACATCCCGGAGCGTCTCGAGCGCGTCGCCTTCGCGGACATCGACCAGATCGGCGAGGCCCGCCGTGGCGAGATTGGCTCGTGCCCGCGCCACTTTACCGGGTTCCAGTTCGGAGCCGATGAGTTGCCCGCCGCCATTGTCCCGCAGCGCCGCGGCGAGATGGATGGTCGATATCCCCATCGAGGTGCCGAACTCGACGATCCGCCTCGCCTTGCAGGCGAGCGCGATCATGTAGAGGAAGCGGCCATAAGCCGGCGAGACGGCGAGGAAATTGCCCGCATAACCGCGATAGACGGCCCGATAGTCCGCCCGTTCACTGGCGATGATCTCGGCGGCCGCCTGCTCCGGTGTGGCGCCGGAGGCTGCCATGGCCGCCATGAAGGTCTCCATACGCTCGCGGTCCGCGGCCTCGCTCTCGCGATGGAGGCGCTCCAAGACTGCGGCGACACGCTCGCTCGTCAATGTGTTCACGATATTCCTTTCCCGATCGCGGAAGCCGTCGGCCTCGACGAGGCCGTCCCGATCCGATAAGGAGAACGGCGATTGGCGTCATTCCGAAATCTGGACAAATTATTATCCATTCACGCCAAACGCGACGTCACTAAGGTTCCCTAGGCAGACATGCCCATCCTGAACGCCCCTCCCGACGACTCCGAATGGACCAATCCGGACGAGTTTCCCCGACCGGTCGTGACCTTCGGCTTTGCGACGGCGGACGTGGGTCGGATCGAGCTCGACTTTCACCGTCACAGGAAGGGCCAGCTCTTGTTTGTGCAGCGAGGCGCGCTCAGCTGCGAGGTGGAAGGCGGGTTGTGGATCGTGCCGCCGCGCAGCGCCGTCTGGATACCCGGCGGCGCGCTGCACAACGTAACGGCGACGGGCGCGCTCGAAGGCTACAACGCCTTCGTCGACCCGGCGGTGAACTGCGGCCTGCCCGAAGGCTGCTGCGCCGTGGCGGTGACGCCGCTCTTGCGCGAGCTTCTGGTCCGCTCGGCGAACCTGCCTGCCCTCTACGAGGAGGGCGGCGCCAACTCGCGGCTGGTGGCAGTGCTGCTCGACGAGATCGCGGTGGCGCCGGTCGAGGACCTGCACCTGCCCATGCCGGCGGATACGCGATTGCGCGGGATAGTCGACGAGATGATAGCCTCTCCCGCAGACCGGGGAACATTGCACGCCTGGGCGAAACGGGCGGGCATGAGCGAGCGGACCCTGGAGCGCCTGATCGGCCGCGAGACGGGCATGAGCTTCGGCCGTTGGCGCCAGCAGCTCGGCGTCGTGCTGGCGGTGAAGTGGCTGGCCGGCGGCGCGTCGATCCAAACGGTCGCGGCCGATCTCGGCTACGAGAGCGTGCCCAGCTTCGTGACCATGTTCCGCAAGGCGCTCGGCACCTCGCCGGGCCGCTACATGGCGAAACGTCATTGCGGCCGGTCGTGACCGACGTCGGCGGTGGGAGGCGCAGCGACCGCGTGATTCAGACGAAAACCGCCGTTCTGGCCACAGATGACCGACGAGCCCGCGCGGATGCGTCCAGAGTCCGCGCGCAGTTCCAGGAGTTCAATGCCGACCATGTCGAGCCGGCGCCAGCATCGTACGGACGATGCGTCGGAGATGATCGGCCGAGGACGCTGGCCGATGCATATGGTGCAAAGCCCAGGATGCCATGCGTCACAACGTCGCCGCGCCAGCCGCGTCATCTTCGTTCTACAAAGAGAATGGAAGGAAGCTGATGAAGCCACGCATACCGGTTCTGACGATCGCGGTGGCCGACCCAAAGAAGCCGTTTCCAAGAACCGCCCCGGCGGGACCGATATGCCACGGACGTCACAACTAAATTGTGGGGCACCGGCTCCGTTTCATGGCGCGTTCGCGCGACGCGCTCTCAACCCGGCAACTTCATGACGTGACGGTCGAGCCGAGGGTCTCGTCCGCCTCGCGGCCATGAACGAGATGCGAGAGTTCATCGACCAGGCTGACGCGTCCATCACGGAACAAATAGAAAGCCACCACCTTCATCTCGACCCGTTCGCCCGAGCGTTTCGTCGCGCGAGCCACATGGACGGTTGCCGCAGCCACCCCATCGCTGACGATGTGCTCGATGTCGATGTGCAACCTGGTCAGGGCTGAACGGAGCGCGAGCGCATGATCGAGAAATGCCGCAAGGTCGAGCTCTCTGCCATCGACCTTCTGCCGATAATCAGGCGTTACGAGGGCCCTGAGCCGGGCGACGGGCGCGTCGAAATTCGTGAACTCCGCCAGCATTTGGCGGATGAGGTCTTCGCCCTCTTTCGGAGTCATGGTGCAATCCTGCGTTTTCGCGTTCCTCGCGGCCGTCGTTCTATTCGCCCCGGATACGAGCGTGCTAACGCCTGTCCGCCAAACAATACGGACTTGACGCCATTGCTCCCTCAGAACGCCAGCCGCGCGTTCTCCTTGACCTCCTTCATGACGAAGAAAGTGCGGGTCTGCCGCACCCCCGGCAGGGCGATCAGGGTCTGGCCGTGCAGCTTGTTGAAATCCACCATGTCGCGCACACGGATCTTGAGCAGGTAATCGAAGTCGCCGGCGACCAGATTGCAGTCGAGGACATCCTTGATCGCGAGCACCGCCTTCTCGAAGGCCGCAAAGCTGTCCGGCGTCGAGCGGTCGAGCACGACGCCCACCATCACCAGCGCGCCGAGGCCGACCGCCGCCGGCGCGACCTCGGCCCGGACGCCGGTGATGTAGCCTTCCTCGAACAGCCGCTGCGTGCGCCGGTGGCAGGTGGCGGCGCTGACGTTCACGCGCATCGCCAGTTCCGCATTGGACAGCCGTCCCTCCGCCTGCAGGATACGCAGGATGTTGAGGTCGATACGGTCCAGATCAGGCTCGGAAGATTCTTCCATTTTTAGACTGCTCATTGGCTGTTATGCCCGCCATTTTTGCAATTGATCTCGCCAGATAGCAAGTTTGACGACAAATTTGGAGAGCACCTTTCAGCGAAGATTGCCTATGCTTCGCCCCATCAGATACCAGCGGAGCGAGGCCCAATGTCCCTCCTGTCCAAGTTTGCGCGCTATTCCCTCACCTTCGGCCCGACGCCGATCGAGCCCCTGCCGCGCCTGTCGGCGGCGCTCGGCGGGCAAATCGAGATCTACGCCAAGCGCGACGACTGCAATTCTGGCTTGGCCATGGGGGGCAACAAGCTCAGGAAACTCGAATACATCGTGCCCGACGCCATCGCGTCGGGAGCCGACACGCTGGTGTCGATCGGCGGTGTGCAGTCGAACCATACGCGCCAGGTCGCCGCGACGGCCGCGAAGATCGGCATGAAGTGCGTGGTCGTGCAGGAAAAATGGGTGCCGCACCACGACGCGGTTTACGACCGCGTCGGCAACATCCTTTTGACGCGGCTCATGGGTGCCGACAGCCGGCTGGTTGAGGACGGCTTCGACATCGGCATCCGCCAGAGCTGGAAAGACGCCATCCTGTCGGTCGAGGCTGCCGGCGGCAAGCCCTATGCGATCCCGGCCGGCGCCTCGGTGCACAAGTTCGGCGGGCTCGGCTATGTGGGCTTCGCCGAAGAAGTCGTCCGGCAGGAACAGGACCTCGGCTTCACCTTCGACTACGTCATCGTGTGCGTGGTGACGGGGTCGACACAGGCCGGGATGATCGTCGGTTTTGCGGCGCAGAATCGGGCCGAACGGGTGATCGGCATCGACGCCTCGGCAACGCCGCAGCAGACCCGCGCGCAGGTCCGCCAGATCGTCGACGGCACCGCCGACCTGGTCGGCCTGGGGCGCAAGGTCCGCGAGGACGAGATCGTCATCCTGCCCGACTACGCCTATCCGGCCTATGGCGTGCCCTCGCCGGAGACCAACGCGGCGATCCGGCTCGCCGCCCGCACCGAGGCGATGATCACCGATCCGGTCTATGAGGGCAAATCCATGCAGGGGCTGATCGACCTCGTGGGTAAGGGATACTTCCCCGCGGGATCGCGCATCCTCTATGCGCATCTCGGCGGCGCGCCGGCGATCAACGGCTACAGCTACTATTACAAGGACGGCTGAGCGCGGCCGCCGATCGCGGGCGACACCGATCCGGTCACCGAGACCAGATCGCCAGTCCGCACGATCGAAGACGACGACAGCGAAATTCCCGAGCCGACTTCGATGATCCCCGAGGCCACGCGGCCGCGGAGAGCGGCCTCGCGCCTCATCGGATCATGCTCCAACAAGAAGAAACGTCGCAGGGACGAAACGTCACGAAGGAAAAGACCGCAACGTCAACGCAACGGAAGGAAACATATCATGGGACTGACTCAACTCTCACTCGCCGGCGGCCTGCTCTTTGCGCTCGCCGCCATCATGCCGGCGTTCGCCGCCACGCCGATCAAGAACGTCGTCATCGTGCACGGCGCGCTCGCGGACGGCTCCGGCTGGCGCAAGGTGCACGACCAGCTCAAGGCCAAGGGCTACAAGGTCACCGTCGTGCAGCCGCCGATGACCACGCTCGAAGACGACGTCAAGGCGACCAAGCGCATCCTCGACCTGCAGGATGGCCCCTCCATCCTGGTCGGCCACAGCTATGGCGGCATGGTGGTGACGGAAGCCGGCAACGCCGACAATGTCGCCGGTCTGGTCTACATCGCCGCATTCCAGCCCGACGCCGGCGAAAACCTGCTCGACCTCGCCGGAAAAATCCCGGCGGCCACGAAGGGCATCATGGCGACCTCGGACGAATTCCTCTATCTCGATCCGAAGGCCTTCGCGGCGGACTTTGCGGCCGACGTGTCGGCGGCCGACGCGGAGTTCATGGCGCGCTCGCAGGTCTTCCCGTCCAAGGCGAGCTTCGAGACCAAGATCAAGCAGCCAGCGTGGAAGACCAAGAAGAGCTGGGCCGTGATCGCGACCAACGATCGCGCCATCCATCCGGACCTGATGCGAATGATGGCGAAGCGCGCCGGCAGCACAGCCAGTGAGGTCAATTCGAGCCACGCCGTCTTCCTGTCGCAACCCGGCAAGGTCACCGGCGTGATCGAAGAGGCGGCCAAGGCCCTGTCCCGCTGAGATCCTGGACGCTGCACGATGGCCCCCTGGCGGTTCCGGGGGGCCATCTTCCGGCGGCGCCATGACGGCCTCCGCCTATCCGGCTTTATCCATTTCCGGCCTGCTCCGACCGCGTTTGTGCGAGAATCCAGGTCCGGAACGACCGCATCGCAGCGGTCTGGCTTTGCGACTTGAGATTCGTCAGCCAATAGCTTCCCGAGGGAGCCACGAGGTCGAAGGGCTGGACGATGCGGCCGGCGGCGAGATCGCGGGCGAACATCGCCACCGGAACCAGGGCGACGCCCGTCCTTTGGGCGGCGGCCTCCACCAGCGCCAGTGAAGAGTCGAACATCCAGCCGCGGAAGTCCGGCGGGTCGACACCTGCGATCCGGAACCACAACGGCCAGTCGTCACGGCGATATGACCGCAGGAGGTGCAGGTTGAGCAGGTCATGGGGCGTGCGGATGCCGGCGGCAAGCTCGGGCGCGCAGACGGGCGACAATGGTGCGTCCATCAAATGCACGCCGTCGGTGCCGTGCCACGCGCCGTCGCCGAAGCGGATGAAGAAGTCCAGACCGTCCAGCAGCGTGTCGGCGCGGTTGTTGTTGGTCTTGATGCGCAGGTCGATATGGGGATGGGCGTCGGTGAAGGCCGCGAGGCGCGGCAGCAGCCAGCCGATGGCGAATGTTCCGACCACGCCGACGGTGAGGATCTCACGGAAATTGCCGTCGCCGAGCTGATGCAGCTTTTCGCTCATGCGGCGGAAGGCGTCGGTGAGGACCGGCAGCAGTGCCTGCGCCTCTTCGGTGAGCGCGATGCCCCGCGGCAGACGCTTGAACAGCGTCAGATCGAGCTCCTTTTCGAGCCCTTTGACCAGATGGCTGATGGCGGTCTGCCCGACCCGCAGCTCCATGCCGGCCTTGGTGAAGCTCCCGAGCCGCGCGGATGCCTCGAAGGCTCGCAGGGCGTTGAGGGGCAGTCGGGACACATCCATCACGCACTCTCTCTGACTGAGATTTTCTCATGTCTAAGCTGATGAACGATCATTTGGCTAGGGCTCGGCATCCACGTATTCGGGGCCATCGCCTGAAGGCCCGCAGCACATTCTGACAACCCCTCGCGGATCAATCGCCGACATGCCCGCAAACCTTGTGTCGGCGTCGGCGCGAGTGCCCGCGCCGCCATCTCGGCGAATGTCCGTGGTGAATGCGTCAAACCTCTGCGATTACATGAACATGGAGACAAGCATGAACGAACAGAGCGAGCCCTCGCCGAAGTCCGGCCGCGTCGCAAATCCTCTCTTTGCGGATCGCAGGGCGTTTCTGGCCGGTCTCGGCGCGGCCGGCGCCTTGCATATGATCGCCTCCCCGGCGGCCTGGGCCGTCCCGTCCACCCCGCTGGAGCTCAAGGCGCTGGAAAGGAGGCATGGCGGCCGCCTCGGCGTCTGCGCCCAGGATGACAGCCGGCGCGTCGCCTGGCGCTCAGACGAGCGGTTCGCCTACTGCTCGACCTTCAAGCTCTTTCTGGCCGCCGGCACGCTCGAACGGGTGCAGCGCGGCCAGGAACGACTGGAGCGGGCGATTCCGATCCTCAAGAGCGACATGCTCGAATACGCGCCGACCACCCAAAAGGCGGTCGGCGGGACCCTCACGGTCGAGCAACTGTGCAAGGCGGCGGTGGAATTGAGCGATAACCCCGCTGCCAACATCCTGATCCGCGAGATGGGCGGGCTCGACGCCTGGCGATCCTGGTATCGCGCCATCGGCGACAGCGTCACCCGCGTCGATCGAAACGAACCCGAGCTGAACACCGCCATTGCGGACGATCCGCGCGACACCACCACGCCGGCGCAGACCGTGGCCAATCTCGACAAGGTCCTGCTCGGCAGCCTGCTGTCGCCGGCTCACCGCTCGCTCCTTGAAGGGTGGCTGGTGAATACGCCGACAGGCCCGGGGCGGATCAAGGCGGGCGTGCCCGCTGGCTTTCGCGTCGCCCACAAGACCGGCACGGGAGCGAAGGCGTCTTACAACGATGTCGGCGTGGTCTGGCCGTCCAAGGGCTCGCCGATCCTGATCGCGGTCTATTTCACCGGAGCGCTGGACGCCTCCCCGGCTCAGATCGATGCGGTGGTCGCCGAAGCCACCCGCGCCAGCCTGCGCGCATTGGGACACGGGTGACCGGGCGCCCACGAGGGACTTGCAGCCGGCCGTTCGCCCGAGCCCGCGGCGTTCGGCCGGCCATGACCCGAAAGCCTCACGCGGCTCTCACCGCGAACTCGTTGCCGCGCCCTTCGTTGAGCGCGAGCGATTGCGAGACATAGCCGTTGGCGGGATTGCGGACATAGTCCAGGTAGTCGGGCTCGAAGGCGTTCTCGCCCAGGATCGCGGCGCCGGGCCGCAACCGCGGCTCGACCAGCCGGAGCACCGGGAGGTAGAGGGCGAATGCGCCGTCGAGCAACAGCAGATCGACTTCGCCGCCGACCTCCCGAAGCGTTTCGAGCGCGTCGCCTTCGCGCACGTCCACCAGGTCGGCCAGGCCTGCCGCGGCCAGATTGGCGCGTGCGCGCGCCACCTTGGTGGGCTCGAACTCGGTGCCGATGAGTTGCCCGCCGCCATTGTCCCGGAGCGCGGCGGCAAGATAGATGGTCGATATCCCCATGGACGTGCCGAACTCGACGACCCGCCTCGCCTTGCAGGCGCGCGCCATCATGTAGAGAAAGCGGCCATAGTCCGGCGATACGGCCAGGAAGTTGCCGGCGTAGCCGCGGTAGACCGCCCGGAGGTCTGCGCGTTCACTGGCGATGATCTCGGCCGCCGCCTGCTCCGGCGTGGCGCCGGAGGCCGCCATGGCCGCCATGAAAGTCTCCAAATGCTCGCGGTCCGCTGCCTCGCTCTCCTGATGAAGACGGGCGAGAGTTTGGGCGACGCGAGTGCTGTTCAGCGTATTCACTATGTTCTTCTCCTGACCGCGCTCCACCGCAGTGCCTCGACGGGTCGATGCCGATCCGGAGAACAAGAACCAGTATTGGGGTCACTTCGAAATCAGGACTAACGATTACGCGATCATGCAACTCACTGAACGACGAGCACGATCTTGCCTCGCACGTGCCCTTTGGCGGCCCGTTCGTGGGCCATGCGGGCATCGGCGAGCGGAAACGTGCTGTCGATGGCGACGCGAATTTTCCCGGCCTCCAGCAGGCGAGCGAGTTCGGCAAGCTGCGCGCCACTCGAACGTACCTGGGTCGCCGACACCGTGACGCCCAGCTTCTCGGCCTCTTCGGCGCCGGAGAAGCCCAAGGGGAATACCGGGAACAAGGCGCCGCCGCGCTTGAGCGTGCGCAGGAAGCGGCCGGCGGCAGGCCCGCCGAGGGTGTCGACGACGAGATCGAGGTCGTGCGCGGCATCTTCGGGAGGGGTCTTCTTGTAGTCGATGAATTGGTCGGCGCCGAGGTCGCGCAGGAACGCTTCGTGGGTGGTGGACGCCACCGCGATGACACGGGCGCCTTTGAGTTTTGCAACCTGCACCGCGAAGTGCCCGACGCCACCCGCCGCACCATTGACCAGCACGATCTTGCCGTCGAGGGCGACCGGACGATGCGGCTCGCTTTGCAGCGGATTGGGGTAATCGTGACCGAGTTCGACCAGGAACTGCCACGCCGTGAGCAATGACATGGGCGCGGCTGCGGCACGGGCGTGGTCGACGCCGGCCGGCTTGCGCGCCAGGTCCGACGCCGGCGCCGCGACGTACTCGGCATAGGCCCGGCTGTCGCCGACACTGGGAAAGCGAACCATGCCGAAAACTTCGCCTCCGACGGAAAAACCTCCCGCATCCGGGGCGACGGCCGCAACGACGCCGGAAATGTCGGTGCCCAGAATGAGCGGAAAAGACACATTCGGCCGCCATTCGGGCGGAAGGGCCTTGTAACCGTCGCGCAGGTACCAATCGGGAGGATTGATGCCGACGGCGTGAACGCGAACCAGAACCTCGCCTGCCTTCACGTCGGGGATCGGCGCATCTTCATAGCGGAGCACATCCGGGCCACCGAACTCGTACTGTCGAATCGCCTTCATGGTTCAACAAATCCCGATAACCGCCTAATGCCGGCTGGTACGCGTCACTACCTGTGGTCTCGTGATCCTGTGTGCAAGAGGCATGGCTCTGCATGAATATTCCGAGCTTCGATCGTCTCGGCATCGATCGTTTCGCCGGAGCGATATGAATGGAGAACGCGCCCATGAAGGTCCGCAAATTCGCCCTCGCCGACGCTGCGCTCGAGGCGTGCCGGTAGCACAGCCAGTGAGGTCAAAGGCGAGCGACGCCGTCCTCCTGTCGCAGCCGGCCAAGGTCGTCGGCGTGATCGAAGAGGCGGCCAAGGGTCTGTCCCACTGATCGCGCAGCGCCCCCCGGCAACGCGGGAGGGCGTCCTGCATCGATCGTGTCGGTTCGACGGTCATTCGAGATCAATCACCTGTCCATCACGAGATGGTGTCCTTGCCGGCGCGAATAATCGCCTCCCAATCGAGTCGACCTCATCGAGAGGACATGACCTCGACGGAGAATGATATGAGCCATTGCAATTTCACCCGCGTCACACTGCTGGCGCTCTTCGTGGTGATCGAAAGTTCCGCGGCCCACGCCCACGATCCCGCGCCGGCAGAACCGACCACCGCCCGACATGCCGACGAGGCGCCGTTCCTGGCCGAGAACGCCGCCGCCATGGACAAGATGATGGCGGCAATGGAGGTCACGCCGACCGGCGACGTCGCCACCGATTTCGCCGCCATGATGATCCCACATCACCAGGGCGCGATCGACATGGCGATCGCCTATCTGCGCCACGGAAAGAACGAACAACTGCGACGCATCGCCCAGGAAATCATCGTCGAGCAGCAGCAGGAAATCGCCGCCATGCGGCTGGCGCTCGGGCAGCCGCTACCGCCGTCGGCGCCCGCGCCCACGCAAGTCCTCCTGCCGTATCATTCCTCCTCGTCGCACAAGCATGTCCACGATCATGCGGCGACGGCGGCCGGGTCCATGCCGATGTCGGCCGCCCGAGAGACGAAGTCGAACCAGGAGCGCGATGTCCGATGAAAAGCCGTCTTCCCACCAGCCTGCTCGCCAGCGCCTTTCTGGCCTGCTCGTTGCCCGCCTGGGCCGGGCAAGCCCCGGATGCGGCCGCTTCCCCCGACATCGCGCTGAGCCACCGCGATCGCGTCTATGCGGCCGAGCAGTTTTCGAACACCATTTCGGTCACCGATCCGGCCTCGAACAAGCTCCTCGGCGTGATCCGGCTCGGCGACCCGCAGCCCGGCAATCTCAGTCCGCTCTATCGCGGGCAGGTGCTCGTCCACGGCATGGGCTTCTCGCCCGACCACAAGACCCTCGCGGTCGTCTCGATCGGCTCGAACTCGGTCACCTTCATCGATACCGCGACCAACGCAGTCAAGCACACCACCTATGTGGGGCGCTCGCCGCACGAAGCCTTCTTCACGCCCGACGGCAGGGAAGTGTGGGTGACCGTGCGCGGCGAGGACTATGTTGCCGTGCTGGATGGCAAGTCCTATGAGGAAAAGACACGCATCAAGGTGCCGAACGGCCCCGGCATGCAGATCTTCTCGCCGGACGGCCAATACGGCTATGTCTGCTCGTCCTTCATGCCGGAGACGGTCGTGGTCAGCGTAGCCGATCATACGATCGTCGGCCGCGTCAAGCAGGCGAGCCCGTTCTGTCCGAACATCGCCGCGACGCCGGACGGCCGCCAAGTCTGGTTCACCCTCAAGGACATCGGCAAGACCCAGGTCTTCAATGCGCGGCCGCCGTTCGATCTCCTCAAGACCCTCGACACCGGCCCGATCACCAACCACGTCAACTTCGCACGCAATCCCAACGGCACTTTCGCCTATGTGACGGTCGGCGGGCTCAATCAGGTCAAGGTGTTCCGCACCGATACGTTCGACGAGGTCGGGACCATTCCGGTCGGCAACCTTCCGCACGGCCTCTGGCCATCCGGCGACGGCAGCCGCGTCTATGTCGGCCTGGAGAATGCCGATGCGCTCGCCGCGATCGACACGTCGACCAACAAGGTGATCGCCGAAATCCCGGTCGGGCAGGCGCCGCAGGCGGTCAACTATGTGCCGAACGCGGTCGCGGACGAGGCGACGGCGAACCTCATGCCGCGCGGCCTCACCGGCGAGGTCGTCAATCTCGGCCTGGTATCGGCCGGCAGCTCTCGGAACGACGGCGGCACGCCAACCAACGTGTCCCTGTTCGACCAGGGATTGACGCAGATCGTGCAGGCTTCGGTCACCGGGCTTGCGCCGAAGCAGCCCTATGTGCTTGCCTTGGCGCGCCGGCCGGACGGTACCGGCGCTCTCGAGCCTCTGTCGGCCTTCATGACCAATCCGGCCGGCTCGGCGATCGTCAATGCGGTCGGCCCCATCCGGCAGGTCGTCCGCAATGATACAGAGAGCGAGCGTCGCTTTCTCGTGATCGCTGAAGGAACTGCCGCCCGGCCGGGCGCGATCGTCCAGCGTCAGGCCTTGAACTGAGAGACAAAGCCGCCCTCGGCACCGCTCTGCCGCGGCAAAGAGGGCGGCATTCCCCGCCGGATGTTCCCTACAGGATCGACCATGACCACGGACATGGCCTACCAGATCGAACCGCTGATCCCGGCACTGCGGCGCTACGGACGCGCGCTCGTCCGGGATCGCACGGCTGCGGATGATCTCGTCCAGGATTGCCTCGAACGGGCCATCAGCCGTTGGCACCAGCGACGCAGCGACGGCGACACGCGCTCGTGGATATTCGCCATTCTGCACAATCTCGCGATGACGCGGCTCAGTCGCACCGCGAAGCTGCCCCAGCACATGACGATCGAGACGGTCGACGAGAACCTCCTGGGCGTGGCCGCTTCCCAGGAGGATCGGCTGCGCTATCAGGAACTGCTGTCGGCGCTGGCGCAGCTGCCGGACAGCGAGCGCTCGGTGCTGTTGCTTGTCGGCGTGGAAGACCTCTCCTATGCGGAGACCGCGAAAGTGCTCGACATCCCGATCGGCACCGTGATGTCGCGCCTGTCGCGCGCCCGCGCCCGACTCTACGAGGCGACTTCCGGGAACGCCCAGCAAGGCGCCGGTGCACGCGCGCAGCTCCGGAGGGTGAAATGAACACGCGCCCCATCAGCGAGGATGATCTCAACGGCTTCGTCGACGGAACACTCGACGCGAAACGCCGGGGCGAATTGACCGCCTATCTCGAAGCACATCCGGATGTGGCGGATCGGATTGCCGGTTACCGCCAGCAACGCGACATGTTGCGCGCCACCTTCGGACCTGTCGCCGAAGAGCCCCTGCCCTCCCGGCTCGACCTGAGGCGCATGATCGATGCACATCGTCGGCCCGGCCCGGCGTCGTGGCGGGCGATGGCGGCCGCCGCAGTCGTGCTGCTCGGCGTCGGCGGAGCCGGTGGCTGGCTGATGCGAGGCATGCCCGACGTGCCAGCCGGTGGCATCGTCGCGCTCGCCCAGGAAGCCGCGCAAAGCTATGCGGTCTATGCGCCGGATCGCATCCGGCCCGTCGAGCTCCGGGCGTCGAATCACGGGGAACTCGTCGCGTGGGTGTCGCAGCGTCTCGGGCGTTCTGTCGCCGTGCCCGATCTCGGCGCGTCCGGCTATCGATTCATGGGAGGGCGCGTGGTCGCCACCGCGCACGGACCGGCGGCGCTGTTCATGTATGACGACGACCACGGCACGCGGCTGGTGTTGCTGACCCGGCCGATGGCATCCGACCGGGACGCCGCCATGGCCCCGCATACGCGCGGGGACGTCAACGGCTATGCCTGGGCCGACAACGGGCTCGGCTACAGCCTGGTCGGCCAAGCCGCTCCGCAGGCGCTTCGTCCGATCGCCAACGAGATGCGCGAGCAGATTGTGACGAAACGCGCAAGCGCGGTGAAAATCACGAAATCGCCGGCGTGAGCCCCCCGATCGTCTACAGCTCGCCACATCGAGGATCGCCCTCTCTGTTCCTGACTCTCCGTTCCTGACATGGACGGCTCCGGTCAGGCGGTCGGTGCGCTTGCGCCATAGCGCAGGCCATCGACGAGCAGGGCTGTCATGCGGCGCGGGTCCGACGAGCGCGGCCACTCAAAAAAAGTCCCACTCGAGAGCCCGCGGACCAACGACGACAGGTCGCCTAAGTCACACCCGCGAGAGCCTTTTCCAGCTCATGCTTCGGCTGGTCCCAGCCGGAGATCGGGATGACCTGATCGGCCTGCGCTTGCACTTCGGCCATCCGGCTGCACAGCGCTTCGGCCGGGTCCTCCTGATCGGCGATATGAATCCCGCGCGTCATCGTGATATGGGCACATTCGAAACTTCCGCCGCCCGCCAGCAGAATCATCCGCGTGGGCGCGTCGTCGCCCACCAACGCGATCAAGCCTGGACTGACCCGATCAGGGGTCATGACCGCCGCCGCTTCGGGCGGCAGCAAACCGTCGGTCATCGCGGTGACCGCGCTCGGCGCCAGGCAGTTCACGCGGATGTCGTACTTGGCGCCTTCCAGCGCCAGCGTCTGCATCAGGCCGACCAACGCCATCTTGGCGGCGCTGTAGTTCGACTGTCCAAAATTTCCGTACAACCCCGACGCCGAGGTGGTCATCACGATGCGCCCATGGTTTTGCGACTGCATCCGGGCCCAGACCGCCTTGGTGGCGTTCACGGCCCCCATGACGTGCACATCCAGCACCAGGCGGAAGTCCTCGAGCGGCATTTTGGCGAAGGTCCGGTCGCGCAGGATGCCGGCGTTGTTGACCAGTATGTCTATACGTCCTAACTCACCAATGGCCCGGGCGGCCATGGCCTCCATGTCTTCGTAGCGGGTCACGTCGCCGGGACAAGCGATGGCTTCACCGCCAGTGCCGCGGATCTCGTCGGCCACCTGCTGCGTCGATCCGCTGAGGTCGTTGACCACGACGCGCGCACCATGACGCGCGAGCTCCAGCGCGTGGACGCGCCCGAGTCCGCCGCCGGCACCGGTCACGATGGCCACCCTGTCCTTCAGACGCTTCGACATCCTGTTCCTCTCCGTTTCCGCGGCCGACCGGCGGTCGCACGTGACGTGACAGCGCCCGCGTCAGGCGCTGCGACACCACGCACCTCCAGCGCGTCGTTCACGTGCGCTCGAAGATCGCCGCGATCCCCTGTCCGCCGCCGATGCACATGGTCACCAAGGCGTAGCGGCCACCGCTGCGGCGCAACTCGTAGAGCGCTTTGGTGGTGATGATTGCGCCCGTGGCCCCGACCGGATGGCCGAGCGAGATCCCAGAACCATTCGGGTTGACCCTGTCCGGGTCGAACCCCAGTTCCCGGCTGACCGCGCAGGCTTGCGCCGCAAACGCTTCGTTCGACTCGATGACGTCGAGGTCGGCAACCTTGAGACCCGTGCGGGCCAGCAGCTTGCGGGTGGCCGGGATCGGGCCCGTGCCCATCACCGCGGGCTCCACGCCCGCATAGGCATAGCCGACGAGCCGGCCGATCGGCGTCAAGTTGTGCGCCTTCACAGCTTCGCCACTCGCCAGCACCACCGCGGCGGCGCCGTCATTGATGCCCGAGGCATTGCCCGCAGTCACGGTTCCGCCGTCGCGCTTGAAGACGGGCTTCATCGCCGCCAGCGTCTCCAAAGTGGTGTCGGGCTTGACGTGTTCATCCGTGTCGAACCGGATGACGCCCTTCCGGGTCGCAACCTCCACCGGAACGATCTGTTCCGCGAATCGGCCGGCCGCGATGGCCGCCGCGGCGCGGCGGTGACTGGCGACGGCCAACTCGTCCATCATGCGTCGCGTAATGCCGAAACGCTCCGCCACATTCTCGGCCGTCACCCCCATGTGAATCCCGTGGAACGGGTCATGCAGCGCGTTGAGCATCAGATCGAGCACCGTCGTGTCGCCGATGCGCACGCCCCAGCGGGCCGACGGCATCAGGTGGCCGGCGCGCGACATGGATTCAGCACCCGCCCCGACCGCCACCTCGCAATCCCCCAACAGAATGGCCTGGGCCGAGGACACGATGGCCTGAAGGCCCGATCCGCACAGCCGATTGACGTTGAAAGCCGATACGTCCCGCGGCAGTCCGGCTTCGAGCGCGGCGATACGGCTCAGATAGATGTCGCGGGGCTCCGTCGTGATGACCGTCCCCATGGAGACGTGGCCCACGCTCTCCGCCTCCACGCCACTGCGGGCGAGCGCTTCACGCACCACCGTGGTGGCAAGTTCGGCGAGCGGCGTGTCCTTGAGCGTGCCGCCGAAGCTGCCGATGGCGGTGCGCACCGCGGAGACGACGAAGACTTCCTTTTCCATGGCGATGCCCTCCCGCCTCAATCCATCCGCCGCACCGGCGGGTAGTCGAAGGTACCCTCAAGATGGGTACGTCGGGGCTGGTACAGGCGCAAGGCGAGGTAGAACCCTTCTCCGGCCGGAGCCGGAAGCCAGTTCTTTCCGGGCCCGGGATCGTCCGCCTGGATCGAAACGCTGAGGCCGCCATCCGGGTCGTGCTGCAGACCGGGCGTCCGGTCGCCGATGGAGTGCCGGCCGATCGCATTGGCGACGAGCAGGCAGTCGCTGCGGCGGTAGAGCGTGACCGACCAGAACGCGTCGACCTGCGGGCCTCCGCCCGGCGGGAAGCGCAGCACGTAGCGCCGCGCCCCGGTCAATGCCTCGCCGCACGCATCCACCTCCGCCATGATGTACATGGCTTCCTCGACGCCGAGCGTGCCGATCCAGTTGCGCGCCACCCGTGCGCGCGTCTCGATGTCGTCGCCGAAGCTCGTGCTGACGCTGACCGCGGTCGTCCAGCCGCCGCCCAGTTCGGACGCACGCGGGACTTGTCGCAGTTCGGCATAGACCTCGGCCAGCACGTCCTGGAGCACTTCCGGCGCAGGAGGCCATGCGGGCAACGGAACCGAGGGCGGATTGCGGGCCAGCATGACCTCCAGGACGCGCAGGTATTCGTGCGCGTCCGGTACCCCGGCGCTGTGGTCGTCGATCAAAGTATCGATGCGCGCCAGCGCCGGCGTGCCGTCGGCCCGGCGGATGGCGAAACGATCCTGCAAGGCATGGACATGCGCCAGGTCCGCGGGACCTGCGTCGACCAGGATGCGGCCGATGACCCACACGTCGTCGCTCGGCGCGCTGATGGGATGCATGCCGGCCGGAACGTCGCCCGTCCAGTCGGGCCCGTGGACGAACAGGCGCTGCGCCTCGCCTCCGGTGGTCCGCCGCCCCCCATAGGCCCATGGATTGGTCCAGGCGTCGAGAAAGCCCAACACCCAATATCGGGAGCCCATCTCCGGCACTTCGATGACGAGGGGACCCGAGGAGAGATCGAGCCAGGCATTGGTGAACAGCGTGTCGTTGTTCGGCGTGACGACTTCCCTGTCGTCGGGACCGCGCAGCCGTCTTGTGTGGGTGAACTGGTTCACCCAGCGCATCCTCGACGCCGGACAATCGCCGGCAAAGCCTTCGGTGCGATGCTTGCGCGCGGTGTTCGCAGCCCGCATGCGGGCCATTTCGAACAGCGGCAGGGTGGCGATGACCGCCTGGCGAATGGCGGGCGGCGCCGGCGACGCGGCGCGGGTGAGCAGAACCGCATCGAGCGCGAGCGCCCCCTGGCCGTCGGGCAGGACCACAAACGGATTGAGCTCCACCGAGTCGAGGGAGTCGCCGGCCGCGAGCGCGAACTGCGAGAGCCGCACGATGGCGTCGGCCAGGGCCTCCACGTCCGCCGGCGGCGCCCCGCGGAAGCCATGGAACAAGGGTGCGGTCTTCAGTTCCCCGATCATTTCCCGTGCCTGCTGGTGGTCGACCGGGGCAAGACGAAAGGCCACGTCGCCCAGCAATTCGACATTCACGCCACCCGAGCCGAGCACCACGACGACGCCCAGCGCGGGATCCCGACGGGCGCCGAGAATGCACTCCACGCCGCCGCGGACCATCGGGGCCAGCAGCACGCCGTCCACACGCGCGGCCGGCGCCGCCAAAGCGACCGCGGCCATGATCCGGTCATAGGCGGCGCCGCCCTCCTCCGCCGTGCGGATATCCAGGGCGACGCCGCCGACGTCGCTCTTGTGGGTGATGTGGGCCGAGAGCACCTTCATGGCCAGGGGAACGCCGAGCGCCCGCACGACCGCAACCGCGTCGTCACGCGACTGCGCGCGCTGGATGGGTGCGACGGGGATGCCGAAACCCTTCAGCAGCTCCAACGCATCGGCCTCGTTGTAAGGCCCCGGCCGCAGCACCACCGGCTTCTCCGCCGGCCCCGGTACCGATACCGGCTGCCGAAATCGGTCATGGAAATAACTCATGGCGGCCAGGATGCGGATGGCGCGGGACGGATCGGAAAAGCACAGACATCCCGATGCTTCGAGCGCGCGCTGCTGGGCGGCGTCGGCCAGCGTGCTGAACATCACCAAACGTCCGGGAAAATCACGGCGCAAATCCCTCGCCAGCTTTTGCTGGAAGTCCCGCATGGCGGGGGTACCGCCAAACGCGGCGAGAAAGATGAGCAGGCTGCCGTGACCGGCCGGCCCCAGCATCGCGCGGGCAGCCACTTCGAGCAGGCCGGGATTGGCCGTCACCTGGCCGGTCACGTCGACGGGATTGCGAGTGGCGGCGAATGGCACGCGCGCCCGGATGAGATCTTGCGCGGCCGGCGGCAAACGCGAGACTTCGAGGCCCGCCTCCTCGGCATCGTCGGCCATCATGACACCGACGCCGCCGGAGACGGTCAAGAGACCGACCCGCTTGTTGACCGGCAGACCGCACACCGCCAGGCCGTGGGCGATGTCGAAGAACTCCTCGATCGTCCGCGCCCGCCAGGCGCCGTGCTGGCGAAAGAGCGTCGCGAAGACGGCGTCGTCACCCGCCAATGCGGCCGTGTGCGAGGCAACTGTGGCGGCTCCGAGTGCGGTCCGCCCCACCTTCACGACCACGACCGGCTTGGCCGCAGCACGTGCCAAGTCCAGCGCATGCCTGAGCTTGTCGCCATCCCGGCACCCCTCCAGGTACGCCATGATGACCTGCGTGGCCGGATCGCTTGCCATCCATGCGATGCAATCGGCGACACTGATGTCCGCCTCGTTGCCGGTGGTCACCCACGTGGAAAGTCCGACGCCGCGTTCTCGCGCCATCGCGTACGCATAGGCCCCGAACGCGCCGCTCTGGCTGACAATGCCGACCTTGCCGGGCTTCGCCAGCCCGGTCGACACCACCGGTGAGAATGTCGCGTAGACCGATCGGGCGATGTTCATGAAGCCGAGGCAATTGGGCCCCAGCACCCGGGTGCCGGCCGCGCGCGCGCGCTCGGCGAACCTGCGCTGCCCCTGTTCACCCTCCTCGCCGGTTTCGGCGAAACCGGCGGAGAACATCACGATATTCTTGACGCCCGCCCCGATCGCGTCGTCGAGCGCAGCCTCGGCGCCGGAGGCGGGGATCGCGAAGATGGCGAGATCGATCGCCCGGCGCACCGCGCGCAGCGAAGCGAATGCGCGACGCCCCTCGATCTCCTCGGCCTTGGCGTTGATCGGATAGATGTCCCCGGCATACCCACGCTCGACCAGATAGCGCACCGGCACCGCGCCGATCTTGCTGGGGACCGACGAAGCGCCGACAACGGCGATCGAACGTGGCGACAGAAAGGAATCGAGATCCGGCAAGATCATGGCTGCTGGGCGAGGGTTCGGGGCCTGCGCATCCGAAAACGTCCGGCACCTGCAAGGAGCGGACGTCGGTGCCTCCGCCCAGGAAGCCCGGTCCGTGTCTATTAGACAAGACGAGATTTCCGAGCTTTCTATAAGCCCTGATTATTTATCAGCCGCCGGACTTTCAGCCCTTGCGGCGACCCGGCCTGCGCCGCGAAGCGAGCGCTCCGCCGTCCCAGTCGGCCGCGGTTTCGAGCGTGAAATGCAGAAAGCTCTCCACGGCGGGCGAAAGCGACGAACGGCTGCGAACGAAAATCGCGATGCGCCAAGTGACCACCGGCTGGCACAGCGGCCGGAAGGCGAGGCCGAATCCCTCCACGAGCGATCGCGCCATCGAGGGGCAGATCACGCAGCCGGGCCGCACCTGCAGCAAAGAGAGCGCGGTGTTGACCCGGTGCACCGGCACGATCTCCCTGGGGTGCTGCCGGACCGGCACGTTCTTGAGAACATTGAGCGCCAGGTTGGGCATATAGTTGATCAGGGGCCGATCGCGCAGATCCTTCCAGCTCACCGTTTCGCCTGCGGCGAGCGGGTCGTCCTGGCGCAGCGCGATCCAGAGCGGATCGGCGCGGATCACGTGCGCCTCCACCCCATCGTCGGCGAACACGCCCGCCGGGCCGAAGCCCACATCGGCGCTGCCGTTGCGCAAACCCGCGATGACCTGTTCGATGGGCACATCGTCGAACCGGACATCGACGCCCGGATGGCGCTCTGCGTAGGCTGCGATCAATCCCGGCAAAAGCGTGCAGGACAGTGTCTCGGGCGCGGCCACACGGACCAGCCCACGGCGCAGGTCCTTGAGGTTGGTCACGCTTTCCAGAGCCTCGTCGAGGTCGGCGAGCACGCGACGCACCATCGGCTCGAAGGCCGTACCGACCACCGACGCTCCGACGTTGCGCGTGTTGCGGTCCAGCAGGCGCACGCCCAACCGGCTCTCCAACTCCCTGACCAACCCGCTCAACGCCGCCTGTGACAGATGCATGGTCTCGGCCGCGCCGGAAAAGCTTCCGCACTCGAGCACGGCGATGAAGGCGCGCAGCTGTCTCAGCGTGACCTCGAATGCCATGGGGTGTCCTTTGCAGGGCTGTGACGGTGATCGATTTATAACTCGCACCTCTAGGTGATCAAGAATTTACAATTATCCTAATAGGAAGCCCGATCTATGATCGGCGTCCGAAGCCGCTGCCGGCTTGCTGACGGGCCGCGCGCCGGACTTCGCAAACAAATCAAAATGCTGCCTGGGAGGCGACATCCATGGGAATCAACCGACGGACATTGTTGGCCGCGGCGACCGCCGGCATCTGCGCCGGCGCCGTGTCGCGCGCTTTCGCACAGGGCGACTGGCCCTCGCGCCCGGTGAAGATCGTCTCTCCCTATGGGGCGGGAGGCCCGAACGACATCTCGGCGCGGCTGCTCGGGAAAGATCTCGAGCAGCGGCTCGCGCAGGCATTCGTCGTCGAGAACAAGGCCGGCGCCGGCACCATGGTGGCCAATGACTTCGTGGCCAACGCCGCCCCTGACGGCTACACCCTCCTGTACGCCGCGGCGCCTTATGCGACGCTGGAAGCACTGCACAAGAAGCTGAGCTACGACCCCAGGAAAGACCTTCAGCCCGTGGCCATGACGGCCACCGTGCCGCTGTTTCTCGTCGTCAATGCGAAATCGCCGGCGAAGACCGCACAGGAGCTGATCGCCTACGGCAAGTCGCGGCCCGATGGTCTGACCTTCGGGTCCCCCGGCAACGGCTCGCTGCCTCACCTGGCGGCAGAACTGCTGCTGCGGGCGGCGGCCGTGAAAGGCATCGTCGTCCAGTATCGCGGCGACGTCGCGGCCAACACCGACCTCTTGGCCGGTCGTATCGACGCCACGCTCACGGCCATCACGACGGCGCTTCCGCACATTCAGAGCGGCGAGTTCAAGGTCCTCGGCGTCGCATCGAATGCGAAGAGCGAGATCTATCCGCAGGCCGTGCCGTTGCCCGAGCAAGGCTTCACCGATGTGGTCGCCTCAGGCTGGTATGGTTTCATGGCCCCGGCGGGCGTGCCCAGGACAATCGTCGACCGCCTCGACTCGCAGGTCAACCTCGCGCTGCAGGCCCCCAAGATGAAGCAGGATCATCTGACCCTGGGGATGGAACCGGATGGCCGCAGCGCCAGCGATTTCGGCAGGTTCATCGACGCCGAAATGGCCAAATGGAGCGGCGTGATCGAAAAGGCCGGCATGAGGGGCTCATGAAGTGCAGGGCTGAGGCTTCCTGCCCTGCGGCGCGCCGTGGCATGCTCGGGCAAGGCCTGTCTTGACCTGCGGGCCGGTCGGCCAGGCCAGGAGATCATGGCAAAGCTGTGCGGCTCGGCCGGGCCCATGCGGTGCAGACCGGTGTGGACCTTTCAAAAGTCCGCGGCCTGACCGCGAGACCGGCCAATGGTCGGCCGCAGTCCGCCATGGGATCCTTACCCGAATGAACGCGTGTTCTGGTGAGTTCCCGCTCCGCGACCGGCGCGAGCTTGCCGCCGCTCGCCATGCCGTCACAGGGATTTCGCGACACGTCCTGCCGGCGTCTCGAGCCCGAGTTCGGTCCGCTTCTTTCGTGACAGGCCTTGCGCGACAATGAGATGGGATTGCCGGATGTAGTCCCGCAGGGCGGCATCGGACAATCCGGGCTTCGCGAAGTGCTGGATCCACTTCAGCCCGCGCGAGGCGAGATAGGGCGCGGGACGCAGGCCGGGCTCGTCTTTGAGCAATTCATAGGCGATGTCGCTCACCTTGAACGTGAAGGCCGGCGGCTCGCCCTCCCCGCTGCCGATCGCGAACACCTTGCCGCCGACTTTCCACACCTGCGATCCGCCCCACTGGACCACATGGGACGTCGCCGGGAGCGAACGGCAGAACGCATTGAACTTGACGTAATTCATAGGGTGCGTCCCAGGAAAAGGTGAGCGCGGCCCGAGCCCATACGCCCCGCCACCAGACCAGGCAAGCGCCACCATTGCGGCGACCGTCCCCGAACGAAACGCGGTGCGGCGCGAGCTGGCCGCCTGCACCGCGGCCAGCACAGGAATATCCGCAGGCGTCGGCGACAGAGCCCTTGCGCGACGGACGGCCGAAGGCGACAAGTCGCCATGACCATCCGTCCCGTCGTGCGCTTTCCCGATCCACGCCTGAAACGGCGCGCCGCGCCCGTGACCGTCTTCGACGATACGCTGCGCACCCTCGCCGGCGATCTCCTCGAAACGCTGCGCGCTGCGCCGGGCATCGGCATCACCGCACCGCATATCGGCGTGCCGCTTCGCCTCGTTGTGCTCGACCTCGGCGACGGCGAGCCGCCGTGCACCTATGTCAACCCCGCCATCGCCTGGACCTCGCCCGAGAGAATCCGGCACACGGAGGGCAGCATCTCAATGCCGGGCATCACCGAGGAGATCGAGCGCCACGCTCGCGTCCGCATCACCTATCAGGACCTCGACGGTGACGCACGCACAGAGGAAGCCGACGGACTGCGCGCCGTCTGCCACCAGCACGAGATCGATCAGCTCGACGGCCTATTCTGGATCGAGCGCCTGTCGCGCCTCAAGCGCGAGCGGCTCATCAAACGGTTCGAGAAGATGTCGCGAGGCCGGTAGGTCTGTTCCCGCTCGAAACTCGTCGCGCGACCGGCAGACTTCGTTCCGCCGCGTGTTGTCGCGCCGACCACGGTCGCACGCCTGAGCAATATTTGGGCGCTACAGCACGTTCGCAAAGGTGTTCACCTTCACTGTCCATCCGTGGCTTCGCAATTCCTGCTTCGCCAAGACAGAGGCACCGCCCGATATGCGTATCTCCTTCTGCCACCCTTTTTCCCTGCTACTCGTCAGCGAGCGGTCCAACCTAGACAACCAGTCGGCATTGCGGGAGGTCCAGGCGAGTTCGTCTGCTGTGAAGATCGCAATCTTCTTGTTGCCACCCACCCCGAGTATCGGCACGCCCTCGATGATTTGCACCTTGTCGATGCGTTCGACGCCGAACGGGCGGAACGACAGATAGGCGAGCGTCTGCAACGCGGCGAAGGCGCTGGTCCGGGTATCGTTACTTGCTATGAAGCCGGCGAAATCGTTGAGCCCCGGCGTGCCCGAGAGGCTGATCAGGTAGCCGACGGCCTGCGTCTTTTCCGTCGGTGTCAGCTTGTCGGTCAACAAAAGCCGTTTGATCGTTTCTTGCGGAACATGCAGGCTCGCCAAACGGTCGCGATTGACGGCAGCGCTTTCGCTCGGGTCCATGTCGAGGGTTCGCTCGGTCACCGAATCCAGGGTTCCGAGCCCGGAAATAATCGCGCCGCCCACGCCCGGAACAAAGCCGATGGCCTTGTCTATGCCGAAGCCGCCGGCCGCCGAATAGGTTGCGACCTTGTCGAGTTCGCCGGCCAGCGGCACATAGTGCGTGTAGGGATCGACCTTCAATTGGGCCGCAAGGCGGCGCTTTGTCTTCGGGATGCCAACGAAGGTTTCAATCAGGCTGTCATCCTCCCGGTCCGGCTGCTTTTGCTCTGGATGGCCCAACGTGGTGATGAACTCACCGGCGCCGGACACGCCGCGCTGGACGGAGTGAACCTTTCGTTTGATGTTGGAATACCCCGCTTTGGTGGCGCCGACCGGATCGGTTACCGTGCGGTAGACGGCAACGACGGGGCTGACGACGGCGCCGCCCGCGCCTTGGATGAACTCTCCGGCAGGCGAACGTTTCTTGAGAGCCTCGAGGGCCAGCAATTCCTGAATGTGCTTGCGGGCAAGGCCGTCTCCGGTGACCGTGTAGGAGCCGGCCTTTGTCGTGAAGGTGTAGACGTTATATCGCCCGTCACTCGCCACGTCCGGCTGGACCGCATAATCGCTTCCCATCTGAAAGGCCCCCAGCAGCGTGGCCGCCGATTGAGGCTTCGGCGCTTCCGTCGGGCCTTTCGATTTAACCTTGGGCGCCTCCGCCGCTTGTGGCGGCGGCGAGGTATAATCGAAGAACTTTCCATCGTTGCCCTTGGAGGCGCATCCCGCCAATAGGACAAGCAGGATGACCGACCCGGCGGATGTCAGGTCTGGAAAGGTCCTGGGCAACGCCGGTCTACGCCAACGGATACGATCGCGTAAAATTTTCATCATCGTGCTTCCTGCCAGGTGGCGGACGACCAAGCGAATGCGCGAATTCAGGGGCTAGTGGAGGTCCAGGACTTCTTGGCAAAGCTCTGAGAATTGCGCCCGTGAGCCGGACAGGCAGCTACGAATCGTCAGGGGGAAAAATCCGCCGCAGATCGCTCTCATCTCGATCTGGCAGGTGTGCGCCGTATCCCAGAAGCTTTGACAGACCGGCGACAGACCCGAGCGGTTCTCGGCGACGCAATTGGCGATGGAATCGGGTGTCAGCCGCCACGGACGCAGGCAGAGCGACCGGATCTCGGCGCCGCATTGTTCCTTGACGGCAGGCGAAGGGACGGCCAACTCGGAGGCGACGGCGTCGGTCACCAGCAATGCCAAAACCAGGATAGGATAAGCAAATCGAAGAGTGGCGGCGATGGCGGTTGTCCGATGGCCGCGCTGCCGAAGCATCGAAAGGCGAAGGCTCTGTTGCGTACCTGGCCGGGATCGCCCGCTATTCGTACGCATAGACATAGGCATACTCCCAGACATGAGGGCGTGCGGGTCGGCCGATCTCAGGACTTTCTGGTGCGACGGAAGATGCGGGGCTGAGCCCTGCGGCTGTCGACAGCGCGATGGCACAGAACGATCTGCGGCTCAGAACGGGCGACCTGCCAACATCGCCCTTGCCTTCCCCACTGCGTTCCATTGCCGCCATCGACAAACCCTCCGTGCCAGATCGTTCGACACACGGCATGCCGAACACCGCGCTCATTCTCGGATTGGTTCAGAACGGTCTATGTGGATCGGCCAGAAGCTCCGGGTCGGGAACGAGCGACTTGCTCGCCACGTTGGCCAACATCTGGTGCGCCATGTGGAAGCCGAAGTCCTCGGCGACTGCCTTTTTCCAGTGCCGCGACAAGATGTTATGGGTGGCCCAGCGCGTATAGCGCGGTCGCTTCATGATGAAACGGGCGATGTCCCAGGCCTTTGGGAGAAGTCCGGCGCGCGGGATTATCTCGTTGACGACGCCGAGCTCAAGCGCCTCGACCGCCGGAATGGGCTTTACGCCATAGATCGCGGAAGCCGCCCGCTTCTGGCCCATCAGCATCTGCAGTGCCATGCCCTGCCCGTCTCCCGGCGGGCTGCCCAGCCAGAAGTGCGGATCCATGAAACTGGCGTCGGGCGCCGCCAGAGTAACGTCGCACAGCACCGCGAACTCGGTATGGACGCCGGGGCCGTTGACGGCCGAAATAGTGGGTATGTCGATGCTGCAGACGAAGCTCTCGATGTGCTTCCATCCATCCATCATCCGCTGGAAGACATGATCGGGATCAAGAACGGATGCCGGCTTCGGATTGAGCCCCTTCGCGTCGCCCGTCATCCACTTGTCGCCGGTACCGGTGACGATCAGCACTTGGTTCTCGGGATCGTTGCCGATGTCCTGCCACACGCGGGACCACGCATTGTGCGCCGCGGGGCTGTGCCGATAGGGCCCGTCATCGGTATGCATGCGGGCTTCGATGATGCCATCCCGGCGGCTCATCCTGAAGAACTCCGCATACCGCTGCGAATATTCCTCGAACGGGGTAGGCGGAACGTAGCCCGCCCATTCCTGAGCCGGATTCCACACCATGACGACGGCCCTCCAAGATCTGAGTTGGGCGATATCGGCCGCAATCGATGCCCCCCTGACGGCCGCCGCAGCAGAACGTGTGGCGGTTGCCAGGACGGGAACGCGGCGATAAGATGCATTGGTGAATCTAATTAGCGGCGCGACCTCGCCACGTCAAGATACACTAATGCACCTTATTTGGAGTCGACCGATCACATGGGGGGACGACGTCGGGGAGAGAATCTCGAACATGCCATCCTGGAGGCGGCCTGGCTTGAGATGACCGAGCATGGCTATGCCGGGCTGACCATGGAGCGGGTCGCTGAAAGAGCAGGCACCAGCCGCCCCGTGATTTCCCGCCGCTGGGAGACAAGGGCGGAACTTGCGGTCGCCGCCATCCGGCAGCAGATGGGCAAACATCCCCTGGCCGTGGCGGACCACGGCGACGTGCGAAAGGAATTGCTGGAATTCCTCGAGCGAGCGTCGCAGCGCGCCTTCGGCATCGCCGCAGCCTTCACGCTGTTCTCGAGCGAGTATTTCTCAGAAAGTTCATCAGTTCCCAAAGACCTGCAAACGGCGCTCGCCCAAGGTGAGGCGCGGCATCTTGCCGCCATCCTGGAACGTGGCGTGGAGCGCGGCGAGATCCAGCGGGAACGATTGGTCCCTCCCGTCGCCTCGCTGCTCAGCGACCTTTTCCGCTATCACGTCATCATGAACTTCGCCGCGCCTCCGGAAGCCTTGCGGCAGGCCTGGGTGGACGCGATCTTTCTGCCTCTGGTTCAGGGACGATTATCGGGGAGGTCTGAGCCGCAAGTTTCGTCCAGCGATGGGTAGAGTCCAAGCTTCATTTGCTCTGCGACCATCTTGTTGACCTGCGAGTGTTGGGACGACGACGCTGAAATCGGTGGCCAACCCGCAAGAAGCATTGAAAGGCCGGATTTCGTAGCGCAGCGATGAGTATCGCATTCGCTGATGGCGCTGCTGCCGGCGGGTCACATCAACTCGTCCTGAACGGCTTGGTAAACCGTCCTTACGTCGGGTTGAAAGCCGAGGCTGCGCGCCAGCGAGGCGTCCACATGGAGATGCCAAGGGTTTTCCAGCGGCTCGGCGGAGGACTCCAGCTTTTCGCCGACCAACGCCGCGAGCTCATAGATTGAACTCGGCGCCTCATCGGAAATATTGACGATGCGGCCGTCGAACACGCCGTCCAAGGCCAGCTTGATGGCCGTAGCGATGTCGCGATGATGGATCGTGCTGATCCGCTTCGCCGGATGCCACTTGCCCGCGACCGCGTGCTTGGGCAGCTCTTCCAGATGGCCGTCCTGATCGCCGTAGACGAAGGGAAACCTCAGGACCGCCCAGTTGAGACCGCTGTCCCGCAATGCCTTCTCGGCCGCGACCTTACTTGCCGGATAGGCGAGTTTCGGATCGACCGCATCGTCCTCGCGCCCGGGATGGGCGCTGTCCGCGCCGTAAACGTTGCTGGTGCTCGCGAGGATGAAGCGCGCCTCGGGCGCGTGGTCCTTCACCGCACCGACGAGATTTTGTGTCCCCTCCAGATTGCTCTTCCAGATCAGGTCGGTGTCCTGGGTACGGAAGACCGCAGCAAGATGGATGATGTCTGAGACGCCCTCAACCGCCCGCCCAAGCGTCGAACGATCGAAAAGGTCGCCCTCGACTGCCGTCACGCCGGCGGGAACGTGTTTTCCTCCGCGCACAAGGGCGCGGCAATCCACGCCCGCCCCGACGAGACGAGGCAGGAGGCGGGCCCCGACCAGTCCGGTCACGCCAGTTATCAAGACTGCCATGCGTCACTTGCTTTCCGTGAGCTGCTCGAGTCGCTCGGTCGCGGTCTTGAGAACCTCGACCGCGGCGGCGACGGCGGCGTTGTCCATGCCGTCGAACGCGATGCTGTGAATGACGGCCAGATCGGGCAGTTCGTCCCAGAGCTTGATGCCCGCCGCACTCATCCGCAGCAGCTTTTGCCGCTGGTCGACGCTGTCCGGCACCTGCTCCACAAGCCCCTTGCGGACAAGCACGCCGATGATCGCGCTCAACGTCGCTCGCTCGACCTGGAGGATTCTCACCAGATCGCGCTGCATGGTCGGTCCGTCATGTGCCAGATGGTAGAGAACGTACCACTGCGTGGCACCGAGATCGTAGGGGCGGAGCATCGCCTCCATGGCAGCGCGACCAGCCAGGTAGCACCGCTTCGCCCAGGCACCGACAGACCCGTAATGGATTTCATCGGGTTTGTTAGTCACCTGACAATAATGTTAGGCGCCATACAAAAAGTCAAGGTGCTTTCAGGGACAGTCAGCCATTGGTGGCGGCGCACCCCGCCTGCCGATCTAGCAGACCAAAAAATGGGTTTTGCCTTCGGCTCACCCCTCCTCCGGGCTAACCCGCCCCGTAAGAGGCCAGCCCCTCGAGACGCGAGATCTTGCCCACATAGCCCAGGTCTCGCCGCGCGGCGCTATCGTCGATCGTGAACTCGCGGCCGATCATGCGCACCATGGTTCGGGTCAGTGCGGGGTCCTGATCCGAGCCCTTAAGTCTTGCCCCGAGTTCCATCATGCGTCCCATGAAGAAGGCCATCCCATAGGGAACCGAACGCAGCTTGTCGATCGACAGCCCCTGCAGCTTCGCCAGTCCGTCGATGAAGGCACGGAAGGTCGTGTTGTCGGGATCGCGAACGAAATAGGCCTTGCCGCCTGCGCCCCGATCGAGAGCGCAGATCAGCGCTTCGACGACATTGTCCACATGGCTGGTGGAATAGGGATAGTCGCCACGCGCGACGAAGGCGAACTGGCCCGACCTGATCGCGTGCGGGATGTTGCGGCTGAAGGCGTCGCCCGGCCCCCAGATGCCCGGCGGTCGAATGGCGATGGTGCGGAAACCAGGCCGGTTGGCAGCAAGAACGCCAGCCTCGCTGGTCGCCTTGCTGGCGATGTAGGGCGAAAAGCTGTCCGGAAAGGTCGGCGCACGCTCATCGGCGTCGCGGACCGGTGAGCCGCGATCGTCCATGATGACGGCGGCGGCCGTCAGATAGATGAAGGATGAAACGCCTGCCGCCTGTGCGGCCTTCAGCAAAGCTGTCGTGCCGTCCACGTTGATCTGGAAGTAAGGCGCGCGCGGACCGGCGAAGTGGAAGTGGGCGGCCAGATGTATGACCGCGTTGACCGGCGGCATCGCCATGCCGCCGGGATTGTCCATGTCGCCGCGAACGGGCACCGCTCGGAGCGCCTGCAGCTTGCCATCGGCCGCGGACGAGCGGGCCATGGCGAACACGTCATGGCCTTCCGCGACGAGCTTGGGAATAAGGCGCGAACCGAGAAAGCCGGACCCGCCGGTCACAAGGATTTTCATACGCCTACTCCGGTGAAACTGATGTGCAGATCGCCTGCACGGCGGCGTCGCGCAGGCGGGCGACGATGGCGGGATCGGGTGTTCCCATCCCGACACCCGGCTGGAGCGTAGCGCTCAGGAACAACATCGCGGCCGAATTGACCGAGGCCCAGACGACCTGAACAGCCGCCTCGGGCGTGACCGCCAGCCGGCCTGCAGCCTCGATCTGGGCGATGCGGTGGCGCAGCATCGCCTGTCCCTCCCGGGCCGCAGGCAGGTCGGCGCCGGAAAGGAATCGCGCCATCATCGCCGCGTAAAGGCGCGGGCGCGCTGCGGCGAATCCCACATAGTTGTCCCAGCCTTCGATCAGCGCCGTGACCGGGTCCGGCGACTGGATGGCCAACCTCTTCGTTGACAGGAACTGCTCGAAAGCCTCGGCGATCGCTGCGCTCAGCAGGCCATCGGCGCTGTGGAAATGATGATAGAGCGTGGGCGCTGTCACCTTCGCGATGTCGCAGACCGCCCGCGTCGAGAAATGCGCCTCGCCCTCCTCCTCGATCAGGGTCAGGGCCGCCCTAACCAGTGTCGTCTTCGTGTCCATGGTTGGAATATAGCACTGCTATAGTGGCTAGCCTATAGCGCCGCTATACTAACTTGAGAAGGAAGCTTTGGGCTGTACCTGCCCGGCACATTCGGATATGACCATCTACATGGTCAGGAGCGTAAGATGAGCGCTGTCAGTCTGGCGGACGCCAAAGCCCATCTGAGCGAGCTCGTCGACCGGGCCGAGGCCGGGGACTCGATCGACATCACCCGCAGGGGCAAACCGGTGGCGCGGCTGACCGCCGCTGCCCGGCCACGCCAGCGGGTCGACGCAAGCGCGCTGCGAGCCTTGACGTCGACGATGCCTCCGCAGGCAGTCGGCGCCGCCGATCTCATACGATCGATGCGAAACGACGAACGCTACTGATGCTTTATCTCGACACTTCGCTGATCGTCGCGGCGCTGTCCAACGAAGCCGCGACCGCGCGCGCTCAGGCATGGCTCGCCGGACAGGATCCGACGCAGCTTCTGATCAGCGACTGGACCATCACCGAGATGTCGTCGGCCTTTTCCGTCAAGCTGCGAACAGGGCAAATCGACGTCGAGCAACGCGCCGCCGCCATCGCCATGTTCAACAGGCTCGTCGCCGAGAGCTTTACCGTGCTCGCGGTGACGGCCGGTCAATTTCGGGTGGCAGCCAAGTTCGCCGATCAATACACGCTCGGACTTCGGGCCGGTGACGCCCTGCACCTCGCGGCGGCTTCCGAGCACGGAGCGACGGTGCACACGCTCGACCGGCTGCTTGCCGAAGCCGGCCCGGTGCTCGGCGTGCCGACACGGCTGCTGACGTGATCGAGTACGTAGGTTGCCGTTGAGCGGCAGCGAAACCCATCATCTCGTCGCGACCGTCGGCGATGGGTTTCGCCTTCGGCTCGACCCATCCTACGGGCTGTTCGTCGAAGTCACGGTCACAGTTTTTCGAGATAGGCCTCGATTTCCGCGAGGTCGGCGGCGAAGGGATAGGGCTGGTCGCCAAAGACGATCTTGGCGGTCTCCACGTCGCGCAGCATATAGCCGCCGTGCCGGGTCACCCTGGGGTCCGGCTTCTGCGGCTTCAGGATGTGCAGCCCGTGACGCACCGCGATGCGGCGAATACGTCGCTCGACGGCTGACGTACTGTCCTTGCGGCTCACGACTGAAGGCCTGTCATCCGGGAAAACGCACCCATTCTCATTGCCTCCTATCGCCTCACTCGCGCTCGATCGTGCCCGGCGGCTCCGACGTCACGTCATAGCCGTAGGACGGGTTGAGCGGCAACGAAACCCATGACTTCATCGCAGCGGGCGGTGATGGGCTTTGCCTTCGGCTCATCCCATCCTAAGGGCTATGAAACCAGCGCCATCACCTTCTTCGGTAGAACAATCCCCGCCCGGCCGGAATGAGTTGCAGCAGAATATCGAAGTCGGCGACATTCGTGGTCAGAACCGCCAGGCCGAGCTTCTGTGCCTGCAGGAACAGCACACAGTCCTGGAGCGCGCGCAGCTTTCCGTCGGTCACGTATCCCTGCAGGCGGCAGAGGATTCCCGACAGCAGCGCCGCCCGTCCGAGCACCTCCGCGTCGGGTACGAATAGGCGATGCGGCGGCATCGCCCTGATCTGCCTGCCGATTTCGGCGATGACGGCTGCCGTTCGCTGGTCCGCGGGGTTCAATACGCCGATGGTGTGCATCAGCTCCTGGATCGCCACCGTCGAATGATTGACCTGCCGATACGCGATCAGGTCGTCCAACTCCGGCGGCGAGCGATCCTGCATCTGATCGATATAGACGCAGGTGTCGAGCAACAGTCCCTGTCCGCCGATCCGGTTCGCATCGACGAACGGGAGTTCGTCGTCACGGCGCCGCGCCAGCGTTTTGCGCGGATCGAAACGGGCCCAGCGCCGCGCGGCCTCGAAATCGAACGCCGCCATCGTTTAGAAGCCGAGCTCGAGGTCCGGATCGACGGTGCCACGCGCTTGCTTGAAGGCTCGTGCGAACTCGTCTTCGAGGGCGATAGTCGCCAGCGCGAACTCGATCAGGTCGGTATCGGTCTCGATGCCGGTTTGTCGCTTGGCTTGCGCGACCAGGGCCGGGCTCACCCGGCCTGCGATCCGGCTGCTCTTTTCGCCGAGGAGACCGGATTGCTCGGCTGCCCGCAGAACCGCCTCGAACCGCGCCTTGCTGACGACGAACCGGTTCGTGCCGGCGTCGCGGCGAATGACTTTCGCGGAGCCCGCGCCGGCCTTGGACGCGCCTTGCCCCGACGGCTTCGCGTCGCGCACCGAACGCCTGTTCGCCGTCTTTGTCATCGCGATCGCCTCGTGTTCGACAAAATCGAATTTTGTTGAACGTAGGCCAACGCCGTCCAGGCTTCAAGCCGGCCGGACAGCAGCGCTGTAGGATGAGTTGAGGCTACGGGCTTCTTGCGGCGTTCTATTTCCTCTCACGCTCGCTGTAGAGACCAATTTTGCGGTAGACCATATCAGTAAGGAGCGCGGTCTTGGCTTCGAGCGACTCCCGGTATTCGTCGATTTGCGGGCCGATGAACGCACGCTTGGCGTCAAGGTCGATATATTCGCCATTGAATTTGAAGGCACCGACACCGATCAGCGGTGGATTGCCCGATTCGTTGGCCCACCTTTCGCGCCAGTATTTGATGTCCTTCTCCGCCGCAGTCTTCGATTCCGCGAACAATTTGCGGAACTCGGCATGAATCTCGCAAAAGTCGGAGAAGTACTGCCGTACACAGGCCTTGAGATCGACCTTACCGCCGGCCATCTCGATTTCTTCCCTGGTTTTTGTCTTGAACTTCCTATCGTCTTTCGCCTTGGCGGCCTCAAAGAAGAATTCTGCCCGATAGGTGTTCTCTGTACGGTCCTTGTCCCATCCTCCGCCATAAGAAGCGGAGTGTACGGGAAAAGCGCGGTGTTGCGCGTGATTCCGAATCGCCTCCATGACACGATAGTAAAAGGAAAGACCGTATCGTTCCGACAGGACGGCTTTCACTGCCGCCGCATCGACTTTCCCTCCAGTAATTTCTCGCGCGTGGGTCTCGATCGTATCAAGGTAGAGACGGACAACCGACATGAACGAGGCGACCTGTCGGCCGAACAAGGCTCCGCTGGCGTAGATTTCAGGCACCTGCACGCTGCTATAGAGCAAGTCATTGATAGTGATATCGAAGATCACCTTCTCTACTTCCCGATAGCTCTCGCTCACAGCGAAGAATTTCTCTTCGAGCGACGTGAGTTCGGTTAGGCAATCACGGGAAGCCAGTAGACTTTCGTATTGCTCTTTCGTGATTGGCATTTCTTCGGGGGCGTTCAGAGCCAACCGGCAAATCAAGTAGCGCGGTTCTTCCATCGCCAGCATCGCCCCCTCCTGCGACACTATCCAGAGTTCGCAACTCAGCCCCCCTCTACTCCCACTCGATCGTCCCCGGCGGCTTGCTCGTCACGTCGTAGACCACCCGATTGACCCCCTTCACCTCGTTGATGATGCGGGTCGCGACGCGGCCGAGGAAAGCGGGCTCGAACGGGTAAAAATCGGCGGTCATGCCGTCGGTCGAGGTGACGGCGCGCAGGCCGACGACGAAATCGTAGGTGCGGAAGTCGCCCATGACGCCGACCGTCTTGACGGGGAGGATGACGGCGAAGGCCTGCCAGATGTCGTCGTAGAGGCCGGCGCGGCGGATTTCCTCGATGTAGATCTCGTCGGCGAGCCGCAATATGTCGAGCTTTTCGACCGAAATCTCGCCGGGGCAGCGGATGGCGAGGCCCGGGCCCGGGAACGGGTGGCGGCCCACGAAGGATTCGGGCAGGCCGAGCTCGCGGCCGAGCACGCGCACCTCGTCCTTGAAGAGTTCGCGCAAGGGCTCGACCAGTTGCATGTTCATGCGCGCCGGCAGGCCGCCCACATTGTGGTGCGACTTGATGGTCACCGACGGGCCACCGGTGAACGACACGCTTTCGATGACGTCCGGATAGAGCGTGCCCTGGGCGAGGAAATCGGCGCCGCCGATCTTTTTCGCCTCCTCCTCGAACACGTCGATGAACAGCTTGCCGATGGTCTTGCGCTTGGCCTCCGGGTCGCTGATGCCGGCGAGCGCGCCCAAAAATGTCTTGGAGGCGTCCACGTGCACCAGCGGGATGTTGTAGCTGTCGCGGAACATGGTCACGACTTTTTGGGCCTCGCCGAGCCGCATCAGGCCGTGGTCGACCAGCACGCAAGTGAGCTGGTGGCCGATCGCCTCGTGGATCAGCACGGCGGCGACGGCACTGTCGACCCCGCCCGAGAGGCCGCAGATCACCCTGCCCTTACCGACCTGGGCACGGATCTTCTTGATCGCCTCGTCCTTGAAGGCGCGCATGGTCCAGTCGCCGGCGCAGCCAGCGATCTTGCGCACGAAATTGCGGATCAGGGCGGCGCCGTGGGGCGTGTGCACCACTTCGAGATGGAATTGGGCGGCGTAGAATTTGCGCGCGTCGTCGGCGATCACCGCGATCGGCGCATTAGGGGCCTTGGCGACGGGGCGGAAGCCGGCCGGCAGTTTCGTCACCCGGTCGCCATGGCTCATCCACACCGGATACTTTTGGCCCTTCTCCCACACGCCGTCGAACAGGGGGCAGTCGTCGGTGACCTCGACCTCGGAGCGGCCGAATTCGCGGTGATGGCCGCCCTCGACGACGCCACCGAGTTGCTGGGCCATGGCCTGCTCGCCGTAGCAGATGCCGAGGATCGGCACGCCCGCCTCGTAGAGGGACGGCGGGGCGAGCGGCGCGCCCTTCTCGTGCACGGAGGCCGGCCCGCCGGAGAGGATCACCGCCTTGGGCTTCATCTCGGCGAAGGCCGCTTCCGCCTTCTGGAACGGGACGATCTCGGAATAGACACCCTCCTCGCGCACCCGCCGGGCGATCAGCTGGGTGACCTGGGAGCCGAAATCGATGATCAGGATCTTGTCGTGCATGTTTCTACAGCCGCCGTCGGGCCGCACGGCCGGACCGGGAGCGGTCGCAAGCGCCGTGCGGAGACGCTATTTGCGGCCCTGCCGCACCGCGGTCAAGCCTCGCCCGGGAAGCCCGGGCCGGGGCGCGCGCCGCGAGGGAATTTCACTGCTGCGCCAAGCTCTTCCTGGACCCGACCGACAGCTCGCAAAGCGGATACCCGCCGGCGGCAACGCCCTCCTCCGAAAAGCCGCGCGGGCGAATCCCAAGCCCGGGTTTACATTGTGAAAAGCTTTGTCCGCGACAATCCACCCGCCCTCCATACCGCCCGGTGAGCGGAGCGGCCGAATTCAAACCGCGGACATCGCCATGCCCCCTGATGCGTCAGCCGCCGTCGCCCCGTCACCGGATGCCAATATCCCGAGCGGACGACGGGAGCGCCGCGAAGCCCTGTTCCGCGAACCGCCGCTCAAATGGACGAAACGCGCCGGGCTCGGCCTCGTGCGCGCCCTGCAGCCGGCGCGCATCTCCCAGGTACCGCTCAACATCTGGCTCTGGCTCGCCTCCCTGATCGAATCCGGCGCCGACCTGCCCGATCCGGAAACCGCCCCGATGACTTTCCAGGGCGTGTGCGGCATCGCCCGCGACCTCTCGGTCGTCACCCTTCTGCGCGCCCACTGCCGCGGCCTTTATCCCTCCGCCCATGTGGGGCCGATCAAGTGGTGGTCACCGCCCGAGCACTGCGTATTGTTCTTCGACGAATTCCATATCGCCTCGCGGCTCAAGCGGCAGATGCGCCAGGGCCGCCATACGGTCACCTTCGACCGCGACTTCGATGCCGTCATCGTCGCCTGCGCCGAGCCGCGCGACGGCAAATGGCCGGTCACCTGGATCACGCCCAAGATCATGCACGCCTATGCGGATATGCACGATGCCGGCTTCGCCCATTCCTTCGAGGTCTGGAACGAGGCGGGCGAACTCGTGGGCGGCGGCTTCGGGGTCGCGGCGGGCGGCGTCTTCATCATCGAATCGCAGTTCTCGCGCGAGACCAACACGTCGAAGATGGGCTGCACCTCGCTGGCCTATCACCTCGCCCGATGGGGCTTCGCCATGGCCAACGGCAAGGGGCCGACGCCGACCATCCTCGACATGGGTTTCCGCTGCATTTCCCGGGCGGACTACCTCACCCGCCTCGCGGTGGTCGGCCAGACGCCGGTCAAGCCCGGCCGCTGGGAGGTGGAAGCCGACCTCAAGACGGTCGCGGCCTGGGACCCGAAGGCGGCAGCAGCCAAGACTGCGGCGGCCGGCTGATCCGGTCAGTCGGGCGGCGCGTCGAGATCAGACCAACGGCCGCCGACCGCGCCCCGTCATTGCGAGGAGCGAAGCGACGAAGCAATCCAGTGCCACGAAGAAAGGACTGGACTGCTTCGCTGCGCTCGCAATGACGGTAAACGCAACATCGAAGACCGCCGACGCGATCAGCGGGTCAGCTCGCGGCCGATGGCGTCGAGGATCGCCTTGGTGCCGCAGGAGCCGCCGAGCTCGCACGGCAGCAGATCGCCCTTGGCGTAGGCGGCCTCGACCGCCTTCGTGAGCTTCGCTGCCCCCTGATAGGCGGCCGGGACGTTCTTCCGATCGCCGAGATATTCCAGCATCATGGCGCCCGAGAGGATCATCGCCGTCGGATTGGCCTTGCCCTGGCCCATGATGTCGGGCGCGGTGCCGTGGCAGGGCTGGAAGACGGCGTTGTCGTCGCCCACGTCGGCCGACGGCGCCATGCCCATGCCACCCATCAGCGCCGAGGCGAGGTCGGAGAGGATGTCGCCGTACTGATTCTCGGTCGGCATGACGTCGAGAACCCACGGCTTCCGCACCATGTCGAAGGCGCAGAAATCCACATACTGGTGCGCGGCCTTGACATCCGGATAGCGCTTGGCGGCTTCGTAGAACCACTGGCGGGCGCGATGCTGCGACGACAGCACATTGGCTTTGTCGATGTGGGTGACGAGGTTCTGGCCGGTGCCCTGCTGGTGGCGGCGGCGCGCCAGCCGGAACGAGAAGTCGAACAACTTGTCGCAGACCGTCTTGGAGATGCGCAGCAGGTTGTGGGCATATTCGTCGCTGTCGAGCTCGTGGCCGCGCGGGAATGCGAACAGGCCCTCGGTGGATTCGCGGATGATGACGAAGTCGAGCTTTTGGGCGCGCGGGTCGGCGAGTGGCAGCGGTACGCCGGGCATCGTCTTGCACGGGCGCACACCGGCATAGAGCTTGAGGCGCTTGCGCAGATCGTGCTGCGGACCAACCTCGGTGCCGTCGGGATAGCGGATGTGCGGCAAACCCATGGCGCAAAGATAGATGGCGTCGGCCGCGGCGGCGCGTTGAAAGTTCTCCTCCGGAAAGGCGACGCCCGACCTGGCGTAGAGCTCGGCGCCCGCCTCCACGAACTCGAACCTGAAGTCGAGTCCGAACTGGCGCCCGGCCTCCTCGACGAGGCGGACCGACGGAGCGGTGATCTCGGGCCCGATGCCGTCGCCGGGCAGGACGACGATGTCGAATTTTGCGGTGGTCACGTTCGAATTTCCTTATGGTCGCATGACGGCTGTCATTGTCGGGAAGCGGGCCGGCGCTCGCTGCTCCGGCCGTAGGGGTGAAGAGCGGCGGTCGCGCCGCCGCGCCGGCATCACACGATCGCCTGCATGATGGCGATCGACACGAATCCGGTGATGAAGTTGATGACCTGCATGACCGAGTGATAGCGGCCCTCGGTGCCGATGACCGACAGGATGCGGCCGAGATACTGGATGTTGGAACCCACGATGTAACAGGCCGGCGCCATCACGACGAGGTCGTGGGCGTTGAGCTGGCCTTTGGTGAGCAGGGCGAGCGCGACGCCGAGGCCTCCGCCCATCGAGAGCCAGTAGCCGATCAGCATGATGCCGGCCGCGCCCGGCAACCCGAACAGCGACATCACCGGCTCGAAGCCCTTCGAGATGATATCGAGGCCATGTGACATCTCGAGGATGCGGATGATGACGAAGGCCATCACCACGTTCGGCATCATGGACGTGATGGCGGCATTCCAGCCCTTGCGGGCACCGTCGACGAAGATCTCGGTGATCAGCTTCTTGTCGGCGGCGCGGGTCGCATTGTTGGTCGCGGTGGTCATGATCTCGTTCCCCTCAACGTGCGTCGGCGGCGGTGAGCTGCGCTTCCATGCTGGCAGTGCGTTCGTCGAACGTCTTGTCGAACAGGGCCATGTAGAGACGCAGCAGGTTGGTGGCGAGGATCTTCATCACGAAGTTGACGACAAGGACGAGACCGATGCTGGTGGTCGTTATGGTGCCGTCGTGAGTGGCCGCCGCGGTCGCAAGCAGCACCGCACCGGTCATCAGGAAGTTGGTGAGCAGGCCGCCGGCGCAGAACTGGAATTGGGTGAACAGCGTCTTCTCGCGGCGATTGAGCAGCTTTCTCGCCATCAGGTCGTTGGTCATGGCGGCTCCGACATCGACGGTCTGGAAGGAGCCCAGTGCGGTCAGTCCGCAGATGCCCGGAATGCCGAGCAGCGGCCGGAACAACGGTTCCATCAAGCGGCGGGCGACCTCGAGGGCGCCGAGATGCTCGATGATGGCGAATACCCCCATGGCGAAGATCACCATCGGGGCGAGGGTCAGGGCGAACAGGAAACCGTCGGTCGCGCCGGCGCCGCCGCTGCCGCGGAACGACGTCGTCTTGGCGACCACCTCGACGACGTGGCCGTCGGCCACCTTGGTCGAGACACTGTGGACGACCTTGCCGAAATTGCCGGCGAGCGTGAGGAAATCGAAGATCCCCCACCACTCCTTGCTCTGCAACAAGCCGGAAAAGAAGATGCAGGCGAAGCAGAAGGCGATGACGCCGGTCAGGCTCCATTTGCTGCTGCTGTTGCTACTGCTGTCCGTGGTCATCAGAACGTCCCCGTTTGACTGCATCGATGCCGGTCCGCGGGTCCCGCGACCGCCGGCGCCGGCCTCTGGAGAGAGCCGGACGACCGGCGGCGCCGCGAGCGACCGCAGGAATCGCGCGCGGCTGCTTCGACGGGCCTCGGCCCGCCGGAAGGCGGCATCCGGGGCGCCGCGTTCCGCACAGCGTGCGCGACTTATTCAGGGGTGTGATGTCGTATTCGATAATGAATACATTGTTTCTCGTCAAGCCGAGACGGGATGTCGCCGGCAGGGCCATGCGTCGCAGATATGCACGGCAAGGAAGGCGCGGGGTACCGCGCGGTCTCGCTTGACATCGCACTCGCGAGCGAATTTATTAATGTATTCAATGTGGGTAGATACACTTCCATAAAGCGCAGGCCATGTACATCGTCACCGTCGACTTCACGATCAGCCCCGGCCGCCTCGCCGACTTCCTGCCCTTGATGCTCGACAATGCGCGCGTCTCGCGCGAGCGCGAGCCCGGCTGCCGCCAGTTCGATGTCTGCCGCAGCCCGGAGCAGCCGCAGGCGATCTTCCTCTACGAGGTCTACGACGACGCCGGCGCCTTCCAGATGCATCTGGACAGCGCGCATTTCAGGGCGTTCGACGCCGCCGTCCGTGATATGATCGCGTCGAAACAGGTTCGCGTCCACGAGCGCCTCGGCGACTGACGTTGTCCGCCGTGTCGTATTTGCCGGTTCGCTTATTTACCCGCCGCGATAGTCCACATCATGAAGTCGCCCGCAAAGACCCGGTCCCGTCCCGCCGCCAAGAAGGCATCGAGGCCGCCGGCCGTGCGGCGCCGCAAGGGCCGCGCTTCGTTCGCCGACAACGCCTATCACGAGCTACGCGCCCGCATCCTCGACAACCGCATGCTGCCGGGTGAGCAGTTCACCGAGGTCGAGATCGCCACCCTGCTCAAGATGAGCCGGACGCCGGTGCGCGAGGCGATGCTGCGGCTTGCCGGCGAAGGGCTCGTCGAAATGCGTCCGCGCCACGGCATGCGCATCAAGTCGATCTCGGTGGTCGACATGCGGGAGATCTATGAGGTGCTGATGGCACTCGAATCGGTCGCCGCCGGGCTCGCCGCCGCGCGCGAGGACCAGGGCGACTATGTGGAACGTATGCGGGCGGCGATCCGCAAGATGGACGAGGCGCTCGAACACGACGACCGCAAGGCCTGGGCGGTCGCGGACGAGCAGTTCCATAATCTTCTGGTGGAGGCGGCCGGCAACGCCCGCATCAAGGAGCTGGTGCAGACTTTCGTCGACCAGTCGCACCGCGTTCGTATGCTCACCCTGCCGATACGGCCGCTTCCGGTCCTGTCCAACCGCGATCACGAGGCGGTGGTCGAGGCCGTCGCGGCCCGCGACCCGGAGCGCGCGCGAGCGCTCCATCACGACCACCGCCGCCGCAGTGGCCAACTCCTGGTCGACCTTCTCGCTAGCCACGGCCTGATTCGCGCCTGACGCTCGCCAGCGGAGAACGAACGACAGGCGGCGATGGCCGGCTGATCAGCTACGCCGCATCATCGCGACGAAGAACCCGTCGGTGCCGGTCCGGCGCGGCGTCATCTGTATGCCGTGTTCGCCGATACGCGCGGCGGCGAGGAACGCATCCGCCGATGCGCCGAGCGAATCGGCGAGCGCGGCCGGCGGCGTGACCACGAACTCCGGGTGGCGCTCGACGAACGCGGCCACCTGGTCGGCATTCTCCTCCGCGAGCACCGAACAGGTGATGTAGGCGAGCCGCCCACCTGGCCGGACCAGGCCGGCGGCCCGATCGAGCACCTCGACCTGTTCTTTGAGGCGCTGCTCCAGCGCACCCGGCCGCATGCGCCACTTGGCGTCCGGATTGCGCCGCCACGTACCGGTGCCGGTGCAGGGAGAATCGATGACCACCAGATCGGCGCCGCTCTCCATATCCGAGAGGACGTCGCCCGCCTGGCGCGGCGTACGCACGTCCACATGGGCGACGCCGGCGCGGGCGAGCCGGTCGTGGATCGGGGCGAGGCGGCGCTTGTCGAGATCGGTGGCGACGATACGGCCCTGCCCCGCCATCATGGCGGCGAGCGCCAAGGTCTTGCCACCACCACCGGCGCAGAGGTCGATCACCGTCTCACCCGGTTTGGCGCCAGTCATCAGGGCGGCAATCTGGGAGCCTTCGTCCTGGACTTCCACCATGCCCTTGATGAAGGCAGGCTCGGACTGGATGGCCGGGCTCTTGGCACCGGCCGGCACCAGGATGCGCACGCCGGCGGGCGACCACGGCGTCGCCGCCGGATTATAGTCGGCGAACTCCTTCAGGATCGCGCCGCGTTCGGCCGCGAGCGCGTTGACGCGCAGGTCGAGCGGCGCGCGGCGGGCGAGCGCCGCCGCCTCCTCGGCCCGCTCCTCGCCGAAGGCGCGGGCGAGATGGCCGTCGAGCCATTCGGGATAATCGCCCGCCACATGGGCGGGCACGTCGGCGAGGCTCGCCGATGCCAGCGCGCGGCGCTCGTCCTCTTCGAGGGGGGCCGGCGCGAAGCGCGAGCCGTCGGTGAGCCTGTCGATTTCCGCCACATCGAGACCACGCTCGACCTTGAGCATGCCGAGCAGGATGGCGCGGCCGGTCGTGGCGCCCATCACATGGGCCGACGAGGCGCGGCGACGCAAGGCGTCGTAGACCAGTCCCGCAATGGCGGCACGGTCACCCGATCCGGCGAAGCGGTGGCCTGATCCCCAATCCTTGAGGGCTTCGGCGGCGGGCCGGCGACGGGATTCGATATCGGCGATCACATCGATCGCCGCGGACAGGCGGCCTGAGGGCGTCATCTACAATGCAACCAGAATTCGGACCATGAAGATGATCCACATGATCAGGAGAGCGAGCGCGCCGATCGCGAACACCTGACCGCGACGCCCGAGATCGTTGTCGGTGACGTGGACATAGGCGTGGGCGAGACGCGCGAGCACAAATACCCATGCCAGGACGACAAACACAAGGTCTGCCGACCGGGTGATCACGGCCAGGATGGTCAGAAGATAGAATAGGACCGGCAGTTCCAGCTGGTTCTGGAAGGCCCATTGCACCTGCATGTGCCGGCGTGGCCAGTTCTGTTCGCGCAAGGCGACGTCGCGTCCCCGCACCACGCCACTCCGCAGCGCCGACACGCGCAACGCCGCCAGCCAGAACAACAAACCGAAGGTCAGGAGGACCTGAACGAACAGCGGCAGCAGAACGGTGCGGATCGACATGGGGCTTCCTCGGCTTGCCTGCGGATCATTTAGTCATGCCGACACACCGACGCCATCGGCGGGCGACGGGAAATACGACCTTGTCAAAATCCGGCTCCCCGAGTCGGACGAACCGGCGACGCCCGAACCGTAAGTACCAATGCGATCAGGAATCGACCCACGCATTCCGGCGTCGCGCGACGCAAGGTCACTTAACACCGTATAAATGTGACGTTCCTTAGGATTACGGGGAAGCTAACGGAAACATTCGAATGTCCGGACACGTCGCCATCGACATGCCAGCCGCCGCACCATGTGCCGCTCACGCACCGCAGACCGCACCGGGCTTCTCCGCGGAAGGGTGCCCGGAGCCCGGTAAGGATGTGGATATTGCAGCCGTCATCGCCGTGCTGCGGGACTTGGCTTCAGGGCGCATGCCGGACGTCTCCGGCCTGCCCCAGGCGCTGACGGATGCCATTCAGAATGCGCACGGCGCCTGCCATCGGCGGGACTGCGAGGATCTCGCCCGTACGGTGGCGTTCTCGATCCAGGCGAGCACCGCCATGGCGGCCGTCGCCCGTATCACCGGAGAAGTGCGAGAAACCGACACCCGCGCCGGCGCCATGGCGACCGCGGTGGAGGAACTGACCGCTTCCATCAGCCAGATTTCGGCGGCCGCCGACCAGGCTGCAGCCGCCATGGCGACCGCCTCGTCCCAGGCCCAGGAGGGTGCGAGGGCAACCGCCGAATCCGTGGCTGCGAGCCGCGTCGTGGGTGAGGCTTTCGCCACCATGACCCGTGCCACCCAGGAACTGGCGTCGGCGACCGCCCAGATATCGTCGTTCGCAGGCACCATCGAGGGTCTCGCGAAGCAGACCAATCTCCTCGCCCTCAACGCCACCATCGAGGCGGCGCGTGCCGGAGAGGCAGGCAAGGGCTTCGCCGTCGTGGCGACCGAGGTCAAGGGGCTGTCCAGCCAGACCCAAAAGGCCACCGACGACATCAAATCACGCATCTCGCGTCTCGAGACATTCGTGCGCGAACTCTCCGACAATGTCGGGCTGGTCAGCGACCGGCTGCAGGAGAGCGCCGCCCACGCCGACGAGGCGAGCCGATTCATCCACGAAGTCGATTCGTCCATCGGCCCCAATACCGAGCGCATGTCGTCGATCGCACAGGTCCTGCAGCAGCAGGCGCACGCGGTCGAGGACATTTCCCGCAGCGTGCAGGCAGTTGCCAAACATGCCAACGCCTCCTCGGAACTGGCCAACGGCGCCATCACGGCGGTCGGCCAATCCGAGGCGTTGATCGGCGAGCAGTTCGCCAGGCTCGACGGCCGCCCGATCCCCGATTACGTGCTCCATCGCGCCAAGTCCGATCACGCCCTTTGGAAGAAGCGGCTGTCGGAGTTGCTGGTCGGGCTCAAGACGATTGCCGCCGGCGAACTCACCGACCATGGCCAATGTGGCCTCGGCAAATGGTACGCGAACATCAAGGATCCGGTGATCACAACGCACCCTGCCTTCCGGCGGCTGGCCGCCCCACACGAGGCGGTCCACCGTCACGGCCGCAAAGCTGCCGAATTGATCGCAGCCGGCGACCGCGCAAACGCGGCCGTGGCCGTCGCAGAAATGGACAAGGCATCGGACGAAGTGCTGCGCCTGCTCGATGAACTGATCCGCCGCTAAGGGGGCTGCAACACGCACGTGCTGCCCCCTCCGACAACAATTTCCGAGACCGGCGCCGGCCTCTGGCCGGATGCTGGCGGCGACGCAGGGCCTTTCGCGCGCCAGCAACCACCTCAAATCGGAGATGGATCGCTTCCTCGACATGGTTCGCAAGGGCATCCGCAATCGCCGCAAGGGATATGACGCGGATTTCGAGGGGCCCGAACGGCGACGCCGCGCGGATTTACGCGCCGCCCGAGAGTTCGCCGCGCTCCGGCGCGTCGACCCGCCGGCCGAAGGTGATCCGAAATTCGGCGCCGCCTTCCGGCCGGTTATCGACCGTCACCGTGCCACCGTGGATATCGGCGATCTGGCGCACGATGGAAAGCCCGAGACCTGCACTGCCCGGACGCGACCGATCCTTGCGCCAGAAGCGCCGGAACAGGTTCTCGCGGTCGCTGTCGCGGACGCCCGGCCCGGCATCGCGAACGCGCACGCCGCCGTCGTCGTCGACGATGACTTCGACCGTCGACCGGGCCGGCGTGTGCCTGACGGCGTTCTCCAGCAGATTGCGGACGGCACGCATGATCATCTCGCCATCGCCTGCGACCCATATGGGCCGTTCGACGCCGCCCAGGGCGATGTCCTTGCCCTGCTCCAGCGCGAGCGGAGCCATGAAGGCGACCACGTCGGCACACAAGCCGCGCATCTCGACGCGTTCCTCGGCATTGACGACGACGCTCTCCAGCTCGGCGATTTCCAGGAGTTGCCCGACCGTGCGGGTCATCAGTTCGACATCGCTGCGCAAGTGCGAGGCCGCGTCCCGATCCTTCATGGTATCGATGCGCGTGCGCAGGATCGCGATCGGCGTGCGCAACTCGTGGGCCGCGTCGGCGGAGAACTGGCGCAGCACACGATAGCCGTGATCGAGGCGATCGAGCGCCTGGTTGACAGCTTCGACCAGCGGCCGGACCTCGTTCGGCATGCCGGCCAATTCCAGACGCACGTCGGTGCGTCGCGGGCCGATGTCGCAGGCCTGCCGGGAGACTGCGAGAATGGGCCTGAACGCACGGCGGATGATGACCGCGTCGATCGCGATCACCAGAAGCAGGATCGGCAGCGTCACCCATGCGACGGCGGTGAAGAAGTTTGACACCACATCGTCGGTGAGGACGTCGCGGTGCGACATGGACTCGGCAACTTCGATCCACACCTTTCGACCATCGACCGTCGCCGGCACGCCGACACCGGCGATCAGGTCGCCGCCACGCGACGTCTCGAGTTCGGTCGGTCGATCGCGGGGGCGATCGTCGGGAAAGAGCTGCTCGTTCGCGCTGCGCGACGACAGGATGATGTCCCCGGCGCCATCGCGGATCGAATAGGCGTATCGGCCATAGGCTTCCGAGTAGAGCGCCCGCATGCCGTCCGAGGCGTCCAGGCGCCATCCTCCGTCGCCATAGGACAGGCGGTGGACGATGTAATCGGCCTGCTCACGCATGGCGCGACGGTGCAGGTTGTTGGTCTCCGTGGCCAGGAGCAGGTAGAGGGTCAACGGGAGTGCGATCGAGGCGCAGACCACGACGAGGACGTGCAGCCACAAAATGCGTGAGATGATCGAACGGAAGGTCAGCACGGCGGCTTGTCCTCGCCGATCATGTAGCCGACGCCGCGGATGGTGTGGATGCGCACGCGGGCTTCGAAATCGACGAGGCTCTTGCGCAACCGGTGGACATAGACCTCGACCGCGTTGGAGGACAGCTCGCCCGACAGCCCGAACAGCTGGTCCTCGACCATCGACTTCGGCACCACGTGACCCTTGCGTCGCATCAGGATCTCGAGCACGGCCAATTCGCGCGCCGGCAACAGCCGCGGGGCGCCGTCGACGAATACCTGGCGGCTCGCGGTATCGAACGACAGGTTGGCGAGCGACAGGGAGGTCGCGAGCATGCCGGCAGGGCGCCGCATCAGCGCCTCAAGGCGCGCCACCAGCTCCTCGAAGGCGAACGGCTTGACCAGGTAGTCATCGGCTCCGCTGCGCAGGCCCTGGACCCGGTCGCGCACCCCGGCGCGCGCCGTCAAGACTAGCACCGGGATAGGGTCGTGCCGCTGACGCACCTCACGAAGCAGAGTCAGTCCGTCGGCATCGGGCAGGCCGAGATCGAGAACGATCGCCGCGTAGCGGGTGCTGGCCATGGCCTGCCGGGCATCGGCGACCGTCCCCATGAGATCGGCCGGGAAACCGGCGTCGGCGAGCCCGTTGGCGATCAACCGGGCCAATTCGCCGCTGTCTTCGACGACCAGCACTCTCATCGACGCGTACCGACCTGTCGCGGGATCATGGCCCCTGATCCGGCCAGAAGAGCCGGAGCGGCGGCTACCGGCCTGTAAGGCTGATGTAAGCGAGCCTCCCTAAGACGGTGGAGACTGACTGTCCATGCCTTTTGCCCCGGGGATTCGCCGAAATGAAAGCCCTCATCCTGTACGCCGTCTTTGTCACGACCGGCGCCTTTGCTGCGGGCGCGGTCGGCTATTTCGTCGAAGTCCAGAGCTCGCCGGCGATGTCGCTGCTGGTATTCCTGAGCCTGTTCTTCGCCAATTTTGCCATTTCGTGGATCGCCGTCATCCTGGTTCTGGATGGATCCTTGAAAGACTGGCGCGGCGAGAAGGCCCAGCTCGCCATCGAGCAAGAAGGCCGCAAGGCCGCCGAACTGCGCCAGGCCGCCTGATCTTTCCGCCTTCCCCTACTCCGAACCCTCCGTCTCCGGCCATCGCACCCCGCCCGCCGCGGGCGGAGGGTTCGGGGTGCCTTTGGCGCTAACGAACCGGCCCTTCACCTGCGGCTCGGATAATTCGGGCTTTCGCGCGTGATGGTCACGTCGTGGACGTGGCTTTCGTGCAGGCCGGCGCTGGAGATGCGCACAAACTCGGCCTTGGCGTGGAATTCTTCGAGATCCTTGGCGCCCACATAACCCATGGCGGCGCGCAGGCCTCCGACCAGTTGATGCAGCACGCCGCCGGCCGGGCCCTTGTAGGGCACCTGACCTTCGACGCCCTCGGGTACCAGCTTCAGGTGGTCCTTGATGTCCTGCTGGAAATAACGATCGGCCGAGCCGCGCGCCATGGCGGCGACCGAACCCATGCCCCGATAGGTCTTGTAGGACCGTCCCTGATACAGGAACACCTCGCCGGGCGCTTCGTCGGTGCCGGCGAGTAGCGAACCGATCATGGCCGCATTGGCGCCGGCCGCGATCGCCTTGGCGAGGTCGCCCGAATACTTGATGCCACCGTCGGCGATCACCGGCGTGTTGGTGGCCTGGGCGGCGGCGACGGAATCCATGATCGCCGTCAGTTGCGGCACGCCGACGCCGGCGACGATGCGGGTGGTACAGATGGAACCCGGACCGATGCCGACCTTGACGGCGTCGGCACCCGCTTCGATCAACGCCTTGGTGCCGTCGGCGGTCGCCACATTGCCGGCGATCACCTGGACGGCGTTGGACATCGTCTTGATGCGGCTGATCGATTCGAGCACGCGGGAGGAATGCCCGTGGGCGGTGTCGACCACGATGAGATCGACGCCGGCCTCGATGAGCTTTTCCGAGCGCACGAAGCCCGCATCACCGACCGTCGTCGCGGCGGCGACGCGCAACCGGCCCTGCTCGTCCTTGCTGGCATGGGGATTGGCGACCGCTTTCTCGATGTCCTTGACGGTGATCAGGCCGACGCAACGATACTGCTCGTCGACCACCAGAAGCTTCTCGATGCGGTGTTGGTGCAGGAGGCGCTTGGCCTCTTGCTGGCTGACGCCCTCGCGCACCGTCACCAGGTTCTCGCGGGTCATCAGCTCGAAGACCTTCTGGCGCACGTCGGTGGCGAAGCGCACGTCACGATTGGTCAGGATGCCGACCAGCCGGCCCGGGGTCGTCGGCGAACCACCCTCCACCACCGGCACGCCGGAAATCTTGTTCTCTTTCATCAATTCGAGAGCGTCGGCGAGCGTCGCCTCAGGGTGGATGGTGAGCGGATTCACCACCATGCCGGACTCGTATTTCTTGACGAGCCGGACCTGAGCGGCCTGCTGCTCGGGATCGAGATTGCGGTGGATGACGCCGATGCCGCCGGCCTGGGCCATGGCGATCGCCATGGTGGCCTCGGTGACCGTGTCCATGGCGGAAGCCAGGATCGGAATGTTGAGGCCGATGTCGCGGGTGATCATCGTTTTGACGTCCACCTCCGACGGCATCACGTCCGAATGGCCGGGCGTCAAAAGGACATCGTCGAAAGTGAGCGCTTCGCGCGGGGTGCCATTCGTGTAGGCGGCCATTTGCCAACTCCATTTTTACACCGCGCGGACCACCCGCCTTTGTCCGGGTGGAAAAAGACCAACTCGCCGGAGGACATGAGGTCCGCCAGCGAATCGAATGGCCCGCATTTGGGTTGGCGAGGGTCGTTAGCACGCCGTGGCAGGGATTCCTAGAGCGGCGTGATTGCCGCATACGAGCCAACCACAATCGTCGCATGGGCCGGGCCTTGTTCCGATTTATTCGCTTGTCAGACGCCCGCGAACGAGAGATCTGAAGTTACGCGCCGACTGGTCAACCGAAGACGGTTTGCATTTTCGCTCAGTGGCTTACCGGATTCCGGCAAGACCCCGCACGAGCTTTCCCGGCGAGTCCATCTTTCTTGTCCGCGCAGGCGCGCTGAATTGCACGTCCCGCGGGTTTCCGCCGTCGGCCGAAGCAGGATAAACCCTCGCTGATGTCGCGCCGGAAAACGGGGCGGCGCCTCCAGCCTGCCGGTCCCCATGATCAAACGCCAACGCCTCGTCCCCCTGATTGTCGCCGTGGCGCTGTTCATGGAGAACATGGATTCGACCGTGATCTCGACGTCGCTGCCGGCGATCGCGGTCGACATCGGCACCAATCCGTTGGCGCTCAAGCTCGCCATCACATCATACCTCCTGGCGCTCGCCATCTTCATCCCGGCGAGCGGCTGGATGGCGGACCGCTTCGGCGCCCGCACGGTGTTTTCCGCCGCCATCGTCGTGTTCGTCTCGGGCTCGATCGCCTGCGCGTTCTCGCAGGCGCTCGAACACTTCGTCGTCGCCCGCTTCCTGCAGGGCATGGGCGGCGCCATGATGACGCCGGTCGGCCGCCTGATCCTGGTGCGCACGGTCTCGCGCACCGAGCTCGTGCGCGCCATGGCGCTGATGACGACGCCGGCGGTGATCGGTCCCCTGCTCGGTCCGCCGCTCGGCGGCTTCATCACCACCTATCTGAGCTGGCACTGGATCTTCTTCATCAACGTGCCCATCGGCCTGATCGGTTTCGTCCTGGTGCAGCGTTACGTGGAGAACGTGCGCGGCGAGGAGCAGGCGCGCTTCGATTTCGTCGGCATGATCCTGGTCGGGATCGGCGTCGGCGGCCTCGCTTTCGGGGCGAGCGTGCTCGGCCTCGGCTTCCTGCCGGCCAGCGTGGTGGTGGCGCTGATCGTCGGCGGCGCCACTTCGACCTTTGCGTATGTGCTGCATGCGCGCCGCACGCCGGCGCCGGTGCTCGACCTCTCCCTCCTGCAACTGCCGACGCTGCGCGCCAGCGTCGCCGGCGGCTCGCTGTTTCGCATCGGCGCCGGCGCCATGCCGTTCCTCCTGCCCCTGCTTCTGCAGATCGGCTTCCACATGACGCCGTTCCAGTCCGGGTTGATCACCTTCGCGACCGCCATCGGAGCCCTGTCCAACAAGGCGGTGATCGCCAGGGTCCTGGCGCGTTACGGCTTCCGAACCGTCCTGACCGGCAATGCCTTGATCGCGTCCGCCTTCGTGGCGGCGGGCGCCGTCTTCGCCCTCGGGCTGCCGGTGCCCGCCATCATCCTCACCCTGCTGGTGAGCGGCTTTTTCCGCTCCCTGCAGTTCACCAGCCTCAATATCATCGCGTTCGCCGACGTGGATCCGGCACAATCGAGCCGTGCGACGTCGCTGGTCAGCGTCGCGCAGCAATTGTCCATGTCGATAGGGGTCGCCGCCGGCGCCTTCGCGGTCGAGACGACGTTGCGGCTCAAAGGCGAGCCCACGATGACGGCGTCCGATTTCATACCGGCTTTCCTGGTGGTCGCCGCCATCGCGGCTTCGTCAGCCGTCCTGTTCGCCCGCCTGCCCGCCAACGCGGGCGCCGAACTCACCCGCCGCAGGCCGGTCACGGAGCGTGCCGATCGCAGCTCGGGGGTGGGATAGCACTCCGGCCGCGAAGGAAATCGGCGCCGCCGCCGTATCCCTTCCGAACCAGTTCCGGGAGGCGAAGGCGATGGTCCGTATTTCATGCGATCGGATTGTTCCTTCGCCATGAAGGCCGCCATACTGGACGAAGGATTCGTTTTGCCCCGCCGTAGCACGCTGGCGGCGCACGGGTTCCACGGCCGTACCAGCCTCGGGGGCGAAATGCTCGACGGCGAGACTGACGAGGCACTGATGGCCCGAACGGCGGCCGGCGACCACCGCGCCTTCCGGGCGCTCATGGACCGGCACATTCGCCGTGCCATGCGGCTCGCCCAGGCGACGCTCGGCCATGCCGGCGATGCCGATGAGGTGGCCCAGGAGGCGTTCGTGCGGGTGTGGCGCCGGGCGTCGAGCTTCGACCCCGAATTGGCGCGCTTCACCACCTGGCTGCACCAGATTGTGGTCAACCTGTGCATCGATCGCAAGCGCCGTCCGCGCGGCGAACCGCTGGAGGTAGCTGGCGACGTCGCCGACGGCGCTCCGGACGCCCTCGACCACGTGATGGACGGCGAGCGGCAACGTCTGATGCAGACGGCTCTGGCGAGCCTGCCGGAGCGCCAGCGGGCGGCCATCGCCCTGTTCCATTTCGAAGGCCTGTCGGGGCGCGACGGCGCATCGGCGCTCGATATGAGCGAAAAGGCGTTCGAGTCATTGCTGATCCGGGCCCGTGCCGCGCTCAAGGAGAGGGTGCGCGCAGCCTCGGCCGGACAGCCCCGTGAAAATGCGAGTGAGCCATGACCGTGGACGAGTTCACACGACTGGCGGACGCCTGGGGGGGCGACGTCGAACGCTGGCCGGAGGCGACCCGCCTCGCGGCGCAGCCCCTCGCAGCGACTCCCGAGGGCGCCGCGATCCTGAAGGCAGCCTCCGAACTGGACGAGACGATCGCCCGCCTGGCGCCGGACATCGCCGACGAGCGCGTCGGCCGGGCGATATTTGCGGTGATCAACACGATCGCGATTCCGGCGGTGGCAAAGCCGCCGCGCCGGCGCTGGTACGCGTCTCCGGGTTTGACCTGGCTGGTGCCGGCGACCGGGTTCGCCTGTGCGGCGTTCCTCGGCGTCAGCCTCGCAGCCCGCCTCCCCGTCGACCTGACCCACCGGCCGGCCGACGCCGCCGCCCTGATGGCGGTGCTGATCGACACGGCCACCCAGGACCAGGAGTTCATGAGCCAATGAGCAACGACTTAACCGGCCGCGGGCGCCGGACCTGGCTTGTGGGCGCCATCCTCGTGTCCGCCTGCCTCAATGTCGCCTTGGTGAGCTTCATCACGGCACGGCTGTTCGCGGCGAGCGAACAGCCACTGGTCTTACGCACGCCGCAGCAATTGTTCGGCCTCCTGGAGGAACGACTGCCACCATCCGACGCCGCTCTGCTCAAGGACATCCGCGCCGCCAAGGCCAAGGACGTGGCGGCGGCGCGAGACGACCTGCGGCGCGCCCGCCTGCAGGTACTGGCCGTCCTGGTGCGCAAGGATTTCGACCCGGCCGCCTTCCGGACCGCCATGCAAAGCATCCGCGACGGCCGCGGCCGCCTCACCAACGTTACGATCGACATCATCGCCGAGACCGTCGAGAAGATGTCACCGCAGACCCGCCAGGGCCTGGTCGAGCGCTTCCGCCTGCGCGACCAGGAGCCGTGAGGGAGGCGTGGCCCGCCACGACGGGCGACTTAACGCCCCGCCAGGCGAAGCCGACGTACCATCATGCCAGCGCCAGCGGCTGCACCCTTTCCAGGCTCTGCCGTTCCCTGATCGTCTGCAAGAGGCCGAAGTCGTCCTTGAGGTCGACGTAGAGCTTTTCGTAGAGACCGTAGAGCTCGTCGTAGCGTCCTGCGTGCTCCTTTCGCGGCGTCATGATCTCGCAGTCCTGCGCCGCGCTGCGCGCCATGCCGCCGAGATCGTGGATCAGACCGACACCCTGCGCGGCCAGAATGGCGTCGCCGAGCGTTTCGGTCTCGTTGATCTTCAGGCGCACGATCGGGCAGCCGAGGATATCGGCGAACATCTGGCACCAGACTCGGCTGTTGCCGATGCCTCCCCCCAAAGAAAGGTAGTCCGACTTCCGGCTGTGCCGGCGGACGATCTCGACACCCTGCCGAATGGAATAGACCACGCCCTCCATGACCGCCCGCACCATGTCGCCGTAGGAGGTCGGAAACCCGAGGCCGAAGAAGACACCGCGGGCATCCGGGTCCCAGATCGGGCATCGTTCGCCCGAAAGGTACGGCAGATAGAGCACGCCATTGGCGCCAGGTGAGGATTCCGCCGCCAGAATGTCCATGACCTCGAAGGGCGAGCGCCCCTCGCGCCGACAACGCTCGGCGAGCACGCCCCCGAACACGTCGCGGAACCAGCGCAGCGACGCTCCCGATGCGTTGGTGGCCTCGATGCTCAGCCACTGCCCTTCGACGGCGTGCCGGCAGTTCATCAACCTGTCGTCGAACACGGCCGTTTCGGAGCTGAAACAAGCCCGCCCGCACGTGCCGATGGCCAGGAAGGCATCGCCGGGCGCAATCGCACCGGCACCGATGGCGGCCGATACGGTGTCCATGGCACCGGCGACCACAGGCGTCCCCTCCCTTAACCCGGTGAGCCGCGCAGCGCGCTGCGTCACGCCGCCAACGATGTCGCTCGCCTTGCGGGGTGGCGGGAGCAGATGCAACGGCACCCCGGCGTCCTTCGCCAGCGCCTCGTCCCAGGTGCCGGTACGAATGTCGGACAGGAGCGTGAAACCCATCCGTGAGGTGTTGATGGAAAACTGTCCCGTGAGCCTGTGGACGATAAATCCGCTCGGAACCACGAACTTGCTCGTCCTGGAGATGATGTCGGGCCGGTTTCCCAGAAACCAGCGCAGTGTCGGCAGCGCGAAAGTGCCGCGGGCGATGCGATTACCGGTGACCCGGAATATGCGCTCCCGGCCGATATGCTCATCCAGCCAATCGACCTCGCCGGACGCCCGCTGATCGAGTTGCAGGATCGCATTGTGGAGCGGATTGCCGTTTTCATCCAAGGGAAAGAACGAATTCGTGCAACTCACGCCGATGCCGGCGACTTTGCCGGGATCAATCCCGCGATCGATGCAGGCCCGGATATTCGCTGCCACGGCCGTCCACCAGGCCTCGGGATCCTCCTCGACCCACCCCTCGCGCGGGTGGATCATGCCGTACTCCTGGTAGGCACTCGCCGCCGGGTGGCCGTTCAGATCGTAGAAGGTGCACTTCGCGCCTGTGGTTCCCACGTCGATGCCGAGAACGAGCGGGGCCTCTCCGGCTTTCGCCATCTGCCGATTATCCTTGTTGGTCACGGAGAACGTCGGGCGGTTCAGTAGCGACCCGCGAGCGCGGCCTGCTGCTGTTCGTCCAGGGGCCGGCCGCGACCGTCCAGGAGGAAATGCAGGCGTGCGTTCTCCTCGATCTCTTCCGCGATGTCGAAAGCCTGGTCGGCGGACGCGCCGACCGCGACGACACCGTGATTGGCGAGCAACACCGAATTTCGCCGGGCAATGAGCGTCGCGACGGCCTGCGCCAGTTCGCTCGATCCCGGCCGCATATAGGCGACGGCCGGCAGTTTCCCGACCCGCACCGAGTAACCGGGCGAATAAACCGGCATCGAGCAGTCATGGTCGAGTTGCCTCAGGCAGGCGACACCGACCGCGTAGGCGCTGTGCACATGCACGACCGCCCGCACGTCCTCGCGCCCGTAGCAGCTCAGATGCATCCGCCACTCCTTCGATGGCCGGCCGGCGCCGATGACGGTGCCGTCGAGCCCGAGTTGCACCACGTCATCCTCGTCGACCACGCCGAGGCAGCGCCCGGTCGGTGAGATAAGAATCCGATCGCCGGAGCGGACACTGACATTGCCGCCCGCCCCCCGCACCAGGTCCTTCTCGTAGACGCGATGGCAGAGATCGAGAAACGTCTCGATATCGCTTGTATTGCGCATGACCTATTCCATGTCCGTCGTGCCGGCGGCTGCGGTGTTGATAGCGGTCGGGACGGCCGTCACTTCATGACGGCCGGGAGCCACAGCGTCAGTGCCGGCACGAAGGTGGTGACCAGCAGCAGCACGACGCCGATGGCGAAGAACGAACCGCACGCCTTGAGCGTCAGCTCCAGCCGCGCCTCGGCGATGTTGTTGCCCAGGAGCGCGCACAGTCCCACCGGCGGCGTGAGCAGCCCGAGACACAGGTTGAAGCACATGACGACACCGAACTGCAGCGTCGACAGCCCGCAGGCGGTGGCGATCGGCAACAGGATCGGCGTGAAGATGACCACCGCCACGTTGGCTTCCATGAACATGCCGACGATGAGCAGGAAGACGTTGACGAGCAGGAGCAGGACGACCGAGTTGTCGGACATCGACAGCAGGCTGCCCGCAATGGCATCCGGGACGCGCGCCACCGCCAGCACCCAGCTCGATGCCTTCGAGCACCCCACCAGGAACAGCATGATGCACGAGGTGATGCAGCTGTCGTAGAAGATCCGCGCGATCAGTTTGGGCGTGAGATTGCGATACACGAAGGCGCCGACGACGAAGGCATAGACCGCCGAAACCGCAGCGGCTTCCGTCGGCGTGAACACGCCGCCGAAAATGCCGCCGAGGATTACGACCGGCATGAGCAGCGCCCAGATGCTGACCCGGGTCTCGTGAATCAACGCACGCGGACTGAGCTTCTCGCCGACCGGCAGATTCATGCGCCGGGCCTTGACGTAGGTGTAGACCAGGAAGCCGCCGGCGAGCAGAACGCCGGGAATCGCCGCCCCGATGAAGAGATCGCGGATCGACGCCTGCACGGCATTGCCGTAGACGATCAGGATGATGCTGGGCGGGATGAGCGGACCAAGGATCGAAGCGCTGGCGGCGATGGCGGCGGCGAGTTCGGGCGGATAGCCGTCCTTCTTCATGGCGGGAATCGTGATGCCGCCGATCGCCGTCACGGTCGCGGTACCGGACCCCGAGATGGCGGCGAAGATCGCCGATCCGAACACCGTCATGATACCGAGGCTGCCGCGCATCCAGCCGACCGAGGCGCGCGTGAAGTTCAGGATCTTGTCGGTAATGCCGCCCCCGGTCATCAGGTTGCCGGCGAGGACGAAGAAGGGAATCGCCAGCATCGGGAAAGAGTCGATGCCCGCGAACAGCTTCTGCGGCAGGACGATCGGATTGTAGTGGCCGACGACGATGGAGGCGAGCGACGCAATGCCGATCGCGAACGCCACCGGCATGCCGAGCAGCACCAGCGCGATCATGACGACGAGGAGAACGGTCCCGATTTCCATGTCTCACTCTCCCGCCCGCTCGGCGCGGCCACGCGCATCGCCAAATACGAAGTCACGCAGCACGATCTGGACCGTAAACAGCAGCATGATGGCGGCCGAGATCGGTATGCTGAGGTACATGAAGGACATGGGGATATGCAGGCCGGCCGACATCTGGTTGCCGGTCCGCATCGAAATGGCGACGCCGTACCAGGCGAGCACTGCGAGGAAGACCGCGATGGCGATGTAGTTGAACAGATCGACGAATTTTCGCATCGACGGCGGCATGGCCGCGAGGGCAAAGTCGATGCGGATGTGCTGGTAGCGCCGGATGGCGCACGCGGAGCCGAGCAGAACGACCCAGATGAAGGCGTAACGCGCGAATTCTTCAGCCCAGATGTTCGAACTCTGGAACCCGTAGCGCAGAACGACCTGATAGAAGATCACGACCGTCATCGCCATCAGCAGCACGATGATGATTGCGTTGAGCAGTTTCTCGATCAGGTCGCAGACGCGTATCAGCGCACGCATGACCCCTCCGATGGATTGCGACTTGCAAGAGGTGACGGGTGAAACGGCACCGCGGATATGGCCCCGTGCCGCGCCGCGCGCGGCACGGGTGCGTTCGTTACTGCACCGCCTTGATCTTCTCGACCCAGTCGGACAATGCGGGGAAGCTCGTCTTCACGAGGCCGGCGGTGGCGGCGCGGAATTCGTCGAGTTGCGGCGTCACGATGGTGGCGCCGGCTTGCGTCCACTTCTTGAGATTCTCGCCCTCGCCGTCCGTGATCAGCTTGCTGGTGGCCCGGGCAGCTTCCTCGCCGGCCTCGACCACGGCCGTCTGGACGTCCTTCGGCAGCTTCTCGAAATAGGCCTGGTCCATCATGAACACGTCCGCGCTCCAGCGGTGGTCGGTGCGGATGAGGTTCTTGCAGACGTCGGCGAGGCCGAAATTGTAGGACAGGATGGGCGGGTTCTCCTGGGCGTCGACGGTGCCCTGTTGGAGGCCGGTCAGCACCTCGGTCATGGCCATGGGGGTCGGCGTCGCCCCGAGCGCCTGCCAGGTCTTGACGCTCATGTCGTCGGCGGGCACGCGGATCTTCAGCCCCTTGAGTTCCTTGAGATTGGTGAAGCGCTTGGTCGATGTGGTGACCCGCACGCCGCGATAGGATGGACCGAACAACTTCATCTTGGACTGGCTGCCGGCCTCGGCGAGGAGCTTCTTGCCCAGTTCGCCTTCCCACACCTTGTCGAAGTGCGCCCGGTCGCGAAACATGAAGGGCACGAGATCGAGCAACGACAGTTTGGTATAGGATGCGATGGTGCCGAAGCCCTCGATGACGACTTCGTCGGTGCCGAGCTGAAGCCCTTCGATGATCTCGCGGACGTCACCGAGCACCCCGGCCCCGTAGATCTCGACCTTGACGCGCCCGCCGGTCTTGCTCTCGACGAGTTCCTTGAACTTCTCGGCCTCCTTCTGCTTGGGATCGGAGGCGGCATTGATGTGCGCCAGCCTCAGGACGATCGGCTTGTCCGCGGCTGCGGCCACTCCTCCGGGCAGGACCGCGCCACCCGCCGCCAGCCCGACCGAGCCGAGCAAGGCGGCCAACCACATGAACTTCGGCATCCCAATCTCCTTGCATTGGGGCTGTACCGATGAATTCGGCGCAGCCTTTCGCATTCGGCAGAGAGGCTCTGCCGTCCTGGGTTTGAGGGGGTGTTGGTGATATCGGCCCGGCGTCCTAGGTCGGTGTGATGTCCGGTTCGCCGACGAAGTGGCGCGCCTGCCGTTTGATCTGTTCGATTTGCGCCTGCGCCTGCTCGTCGATGGCGTAGTCTTCGCAGGCGCGGATGATGTGCGCGGCGACCGCGCGTGAAAAGCGCTGCGCGTCCAGAGCGGCGATCGCCCCGATGATCGCCCGGTGTTCCGTCATATTGTGTTCCAACGTGCGCCGGCTCAGCGGAACACGTTGCTTCTGCAGGTACGCGAAGTAGGTGAACCGGTTCGAGTCCAGGCCGCAGTAGACCGAGATCAGCTTGGCGTTGCCGGCGAGCATCATGTAGCGTCGGTGAAACCGGGTTTCGCTGTCGACCCAGCGCTCGTAGTCGACCCCGCCCTCTGCGTCGATGACGGTCTGCATGGTGCGCAGGATCGCATCGAGATCGCCCGTCACCGTCGGGTCCGCAGCGGCGTTACGCACGATCTCTTCCGCCGAATAGAGCTCGCACATCAGACGAACGCCGAGTCCGTCGATCAGGTCGTTGTTGGTGAAGCCGCGGACCGTCATGCTGCGGTTGGGAAACGCCTCCACCAGGCCCTCGGCCGTCAAGCGGTTGAGGGCGTCCTTGACCGGCGTGTGGCTGACCCCGAGCACTTCCGACAATTCCCGCACGATGAGCTTCTGCCCGGCCAGGTAGCGACCGGTGAAGATGAACGTGCGGATCTGGCTGGTGACAAGATCGACCAGCGATGTGGAAACGTACTCACGCAACTTGGCGTCCACCTCGGCCTGTTGGGCCGAGGGGCGAAACGGTTCCGGCTGTTCGTCTGCCACCGAGGTCGAATCCTGGGTCGCCATATCTTTTCCCTAAAAATCTTTAGGTAAATTCTGCCCGGCAGTTTTCTTCGTCAAGGGTTTGCGCACCGATTTCCGCTATTCGCGGAGATTCCCTCGTGGTATTTCAACGCATATTGGTACTATGGGTGGGGTTCTCGATGCATTTGGCTGCGGGGAGCCCCTGCCGCCGAAACAAAGCAAGGCCCTCTTCGCAGACGGCCACCGCGGAGGCGCCGACATGGAGCCTTCCGTCGTGATGTTTGAGCCAGGCGATTGGACACACGCGCATCGGAGCCGAGGCGAGCCTGTGGGTCGGCTTTAAGCCGATCCAGTGCTTGTCGGTTGCGCGGCTTCGACCGGCTTGTCGGGCAGTTCGGCGTCTTCTCCGGCCACGACAATGGGCGCTGTTTTGTAAGCGGCTTGCTCTACGGATTGCGCCAACCGTGAATTTTAGGTCGCGGCGACCGGGCCGACCGATCGCACTGAACGCTTCTCAACCGCGTTGCAGGGCAAGCCTGACGAACCCGACCCGACCGGTCATCCGGTCTCGCGGCCATACGGCTATTCCACGAACCGGCATCCGGAAGCCGCCGCCCGTCACGCCAATTCTCAGGAGAATCGCCCCTGGTCGCGAGGCCGAAGGCCTCGCCCCGAACCTGCTTCACGAAAATGCCGGTGGCCCTGGTGACCACCGGCACGAACTAAGGTTCTCGCCCCGCAAGCTTCAGAGGATCAGGCTGCTGATGACGAAGCCGGATGTGACGCTGACAAAGCAGGTGATCAAACCCGGAATCATGTAGCTGTGGTTGAAGACGTACTTACCGATCTTCGTCGTTCCGGTCGTATCGAACGCCACGCCGGCGATGAGCGTCGCGTAGCTTGGAATGAGGAAGTAGCCGTTACATGCCGGCCAGGAGGCGATCAACGCCGCCGGCGGCAGGCCGAGCGCGATGCCGAGCGGCATCAAGAGCCGGGTCGTGGCAGCCTGGCTGAGCACCAGCGCGGACACCAGCATCATGCCGATGGCGAACATCCAGGGATAGGTCGTGACGACTTCTTTAACGTTTTCCCGAATGTACGGCATGTGATTGCTGACGAGCGTGTCGCCCATCCAGGCGAGGCCGAAGATGCACACCACGCCCATCATTCCCGACTTGAAAACGGAACCGGAGACGATGGCATCCAGATTGGGACGGCAGAAGATGACCATCGCCGCGGCCACGATCATCATCACCATTTCAATGGTGTGCGTCATCGCGAGCTTCGTCGTCGCCCCGTTCAACACGAAGTCCGGTCGCAACGAGGGAACCGTGCCCAGAAGTACGATCAGGAAGGCACCGAAAACAAAGAGGACAACCGACACCTTCGCTTGCTGGGTGATAACGGTTTCCTTTCTCTGGCTGGGCGGACTGATGAGCCCTTGGGCCAGCCTGCGCTGATATTCGGGGTCTTCATGCAATTCCTTGCCGACCCGGCAGGAATAGCACGCCCCGGCGAACACACCGAGTATCGTCGCCGGGACAGCGATCATCATGATGCTGGCCATTCCGATATTGAAGGGCATGAGCAGCGCCACCAGAGCCGCCATGGCGGCGGAGATAGGACTGGCGGTGATCGCCTGTTGCGAGGCGATGATCGAAATAGACAACGGCCGCTCGGGCCTGACGCCCGATTCCCGGGCCACTTCCGCGATCACCGGAATGACGCTGAAGGCGACATTTCCCGTCCCCGCCAGGAAAGTGAACACGTAGGTGACAATCGGGGCCACGAAGGTGATGCGACTCGGATTCTTGCGCAGAATCCCCTCCGCGATCTGCACCAGATAGTCCATGCCCCCACAGGCTTGCAGCGTCGCGGCGGCGAGAACGACCGCGATTATGATGAGCATCACGTCGATCGGTGGAGAAGACGGCGCGAGATGGAAAACAAACACCAGGACCCCGAGGCCGACGCCCCCGGCCATTCCCATGAAGACTCCACCAAACCGCGCACCGAAACACAAGGCGATGATTATGACGGCGAATTGAGCCCAGAACATGGGTATTCTCCTTGCAGTGACCCCGTCGATTGAGAATAATATTTCGCTCTACCGGCGGCGATCGACCGCCGGTTCGTGACTTCAGGACATTTACGCTTGCAGTCTTCGGAGGGCAGAAGCCGCCCCTACTTCGTCACGCGCTTCTTCCTCCAATCGGACAATGCGCGCGTCATCTTCGCCGTGTCCGTCAGCAGCAACGGGTCGAGGAGCGACACCGCGTCGGCTTCGTTCATGATGCCCAGCCGCAATACCGCGTCTTTCACCGAAACACCGTGTTCATGCGCGTATTTCGAAACACGCACCCCCTCTTCGTATCCCAATACGGCCGACACAACGGTCGACAACGCGAGCGTTGCGCGTGCATGCGCGTCGCACGCGGCACGATTGGCGACGATGCCTGCCACACAGCGCGTGGTAAATTCAGGCAGGGCCTTCGTCAGCAAGGAAAAGGACTCGAAGAGACTTTTGTAGACGGTGGGAGCCCAGACGTTGATTTCCAGCTCGCCCTGTTCGAAAGCCATCGAGATGGCGACGTCGTTTCCGCAGACCTGCTGCGCGACCTGAGACATCAGTTCAGGCATGATCGGGTTGATCTTGCCGGGCATGATCGACGATCCCGGCGACAGCGACGGAAGCGTGATCTCACCGAAGCCGGCTCTCGGACCCGACGAAAGCAGGCGAAAGTCCTTCGCAATCTTCGATATTCCGGAGGCGACCAGCTTCACCGCGGCCGACACCGCGACATAGAAATCGTCGTTCTGCATGCCGTCGAAAAAGTTCTCGTCCGCCCTGACCGGCTCGCCGATATCCTCCGCCAGATAGCGGTAGAAGGCTTCGGCGTAGCCAGGAAACGATCCAATTCCCGTACCGATGGCGGAGGCCCCGATGATCAGTTCGAAGCAGCCGGCCCGCAGGCCCTTGAGAACCGGAATCTGGCGTTCCACGAAGCGGGCATAGCCGCTGAATTCCTGTCCCAGCGTCATCGGAACGGCGTCCTGAAGGCAGGTTCGTCCGACTTTCACCACGTCCGCAAATTCCGCCTGCTTCTTCTTCAGCTCGCGGTGCAGCTTTTCCAGTTCGACGACAAGCGCGTCGATCACGGGCGCCACCGCGAGCTTCATCGCCGACGGGATGGTGTCGTTGGTCGACTGTCCCATATTGACGTGGGTGTTCGGATGAACGCGGTCGTACCCCTTGTGGCCGGTGAGGTTTTCGTTGGCGATATGCGCCAGCACCTCGTTCATGTTCATGTTGACGCAGGTGTAGCCTCCGCCTTGGTACATATCGAGGGGAAACTGGTCTTCCCACCCGCCGGCGAGCACCTTGTCGGCCGCAACGCAGATCGCATCGGCGACTTCCCCGTCCAGGGCGCCGACGGCCTTGTTCGCCTTGGCGGCGGCCTTTTTTATGTGGGCGAGGCGATCATGCAGCTGCGGGTAGGTGATGACCGGAATGCCCGACACGTTGGACAGTTGCCGCACCCGCTCGGTTTGAATTCCATAATATACAGAATCCGGGAGTTCCATTTCCCCGATACAATCGTGTTCTTTCCTCATTGGATCACCGTAGGTATGTGCAGATTATTTCATCTATTTTTATTCGTAAACATTTTTGTACATATCTCAAGTTAGTTTTCTCACGGATGTTTGCCCGACGCCGGCGGTGTGCCAGCACCTCACGCCACGAGAGGGATGCACTGGCCGCTTTCGCGCCCTTGGGCCTTCATCTGGGAAAACGATCTGGCTTTTCGAATCGGTCAACGTCGCGTCGGAATTCGTGAGGGGCAAGTTCGGTTCCCCATCGACGGCATCATTTCGCGCCACAACCGCCGGGCGCGCCGATACGCAGGAAGCCCGATGGCGCGCTCCAGACCCGCAGGCCCGCCCCGACGTGGCACGTGGCAGTCAGGTCCTGCAACGCCGACGCCCCCCTCATTGGCAACCGGCGTGCGTCAAATCCGTTTCGTCCGGCAGGTCGCAATGGCTATACTGGCTGCGTTTGGCCGAAGTCCACGTGCCGCGCTCTCATTGTGTTTCGTCGGCCGAATGGAAATACAACCATCCATCCACGCGATCCTCCCGGAGGGAAGCTCGGTGGCGATCGCGACATAACGACTTTTCCGCGGAGACCATAGTGAACAGCAGAGGAGAACGAGCGCCAGGGGCAAGCATCGCTCCGGACAGGATCATCGAGCGCATCAAGGCGCGAAGCGCGGCAATGACTCACGGGCAGGCACAGATCGCAGACTACATCATCAACCATCCGAGCACATTCTGCTTCCTGTCCGTTCAGGAACTCGCCGCCGAGGCGAAAGTCTCCCACGCAACCGTCATCCGGTTTTGCAAAACGCTCGGCTATGCCGGGTTCAGCGATTTTTCCCGTGATGCCCAGTACATCATGAAGTTCGAGATCACCGTCGCGAACCGTTTCGGGCTGGAGCAGACTCCCGACAAGGGCGCCGACAACAGCCCGGTCAACCTGTTCGGCAGAGCTCTGCGTATGGAGGCGGATTCCATCGCCGGCGTGGCGAGAAACATCTCGATGGAAAATGTCGAAGAATGTCTGGACATGATGGAGCACGCCGAAAGCATCTACATTCTTGCGCGCATGAGCTCATTCCCGATAGCGCTCCATTTTGAGAACACCCTCTCCAAGGTGAGCTTCAAGAGCACCCTCGTACCGGAACAGACGCTGCAAGCGGCCGCCATTCTGAAGCGCATGAATGAAAACTCGCTGTTGTTTTCGATCGCTTATGCGCGCTACGCGAAGGACACGGTCACCTACACGGACTTGGCAAAACGAAAAGGCGCGCGGATCGTAGCTGTCACCAATTCTTTGGCTTCCCCGCTCGTCGCGCTGTCGGACGTCAGTTTCATCATTCCGTCGCCGCCATTCTCCTTCATCGACATTTTCGCCGGTGCCTTTTCGTTCACCTCCGCGCTCAGCATCGCATTCAGCGCCTATTCGAAACAGGACAAGAACGATTCCCTGAGCGAGTTCGCCCGGATCATGGCCGAGGGAGACCACGTGATCGAATAGAGTCGGGACACGGGAAGTAGTTCAACTGGCGCTCCCCCGGCCGTTGGTGTCCACGTCCCGGCGATGACGGCCTCGAGATCGCCGGTGGTTTGGATGTGCATTTGTGGGCGAACGGCTCGTCGACGAGAGCCTGCAATTGCGCGGCCGGCTGCAGTTCCGGTGCAGGAGGAGGCAGGAAGCCCAATCCCCGGTCAGGCGCCGCCCCGATAGCCGGTCGCGAGCACGTAGAGCTCGGCGGAATCGGCGCGGCTCGCGGCCGGCTTGACGTGCTTGACGAGGGCGAAGTCGCGCTTGAGATCGGCGAGCAGCGTCCCCTCGGTACCGCCCTGCAGGACCTTGCACAGGAAGGCGCCGCCGGGCTTGAGGACTTCGCGGGCGAACATCAGCGCCGTCTCGGCCAGCGCCATGATCTTCAAGTGGTCGGTTTTGCGATGCCCGGTGGCATTGGCGGCCATGTCGGAGAGGACGACGTCGGCCGGTCCGCCGAGCAACGCCTTGAGGCGGTCGGGCGCGTCGGCGGCCAGAAAATCCATTTGCACCACGTCGAGGCCCGGCAGGGGCGCAATTTCCAGAAGGTCGATGGCAACGACGCGGCCGCGGCCTTCGGCTGCTCCGACACGCTTGGCCGCCACCTGGCTCCAGCCGCCGGGCGCACCGCCGAGATCGACGATGCGGCCGCCGGGCGCGAACAGGCGGTACTTGTCGTCGATCTCCGTGAGCTTGTAGGCAGCGCGGGAGCGAAAGCCCTCGCGTTTCGCGCGCGCCACGTAAGGATCGTTGAGCTGGCGTTCGAGCCAGAGCTTTTGGGCGAGCGTGCGGCCCTTGCCGGACTTCACCCGCACGGCGAGATCGCGGCCGGCGCCCCTGCCCCCGGTGCCGCGGGTCATGGCTTGGCCCCGCGGGTCGCCGGGGTCCAGACGCCGTCGGCGCGCATCATCTGCACCAGCATGCCCTCGCGCAGCCCGCGGTCGGCGACCCGCAGCCGTTCGCATGGAAAGGCGCGGCGGATCGCTTCCAGGATGGCGCAGCCGGCCAGCACCAGATCGGCCCGCTCGGCACCGATGCAGGCATTTGCGACCCGCGCCTCATAGCCCATACTAACCAGTTGCTCGATCACGGCCGTCGTCTCGCTTTCGGTAAGCCAGCAGCCGTCGACCTTGCGGCGGTCGTAGCGCACGAGCCCGAGATGCACGCCGGCCACGGTGGTCACCGTGCCGGAGGTGCCGAGCAGGTGGACGCGGCCGAGATCGCGCCCGTGCGCGGCCGCGAAGGCGGCGACCTGCGGAAATACTTCGGCCACCATGGCCCGGAACCGGTCCGGCGTCACATGCACGCCGCCGTGGCGTTCTGCCAGGGTGACAACGCCGAACGGCAGCGACACCCACCCCCGAATGGTCGGATCGGGCGGTCCGCCATTGGTCGGCCGGGAGCGGCCGAGGCGGACCAGTTCCGAAGAGCCGCCGCCGATATCGAACAGGATGGCGCTGTCGGCATCCGGATCCATGAGCGGCGTACAACCGGTCGCCGCCAGGGCCGCCTCGGTCCCGCGGTCGACGATTTCCAGGTCGAGGCCGACCTCCTCGCGGATGCGGGCGCAGAAAGCCTCGCCGTTCTCTGCCGCCCGGCAGGCCTCGGTGGCGATCAGGCGCGCCCGCGAGACGCCGCCGTGGCGCATCTTGTCGCGGCAAACCGCCAGCGCGCCGACCGCGCGGGCAATGGCTGCCTCGCTGATGCGGCCCGACAAGGAAACGCCCTCACCAAGCCGGATGATGCGCGAGAAGGCGTCGACGACACGAAAAGAGCCACCCTCCGGCCGGGCCACGAGGAGGCGGCAATTGTTGGTCCCCAGGTCGAGAGCCGCATAGGTAGGATGCCCGTCGGAGGGCGAGCCGCCACGAGAGGTGTAATGATAGGGGCGCCGACCCCGCCGCGGGCGGCCATTGGCCTCACGCGCAGGGCCGAGGCCCCCCGGGGCCTCGTTGTGCATCCCAACATCCATTTTGGCCGCGCCGGAGCCCTCCAGGCTCGACGGCAGCGGGCTGTGTTGCTTGATCGGCGGACAGTCTAGCAGTGCGGCTCGCCCGGACGGAAGCCCCGGCAACCCGTTCGGGCAACAAAGACGAATACAAGCCGTCAATATACCTTTAGCCACATCGGCAGCGCCGGCGGCGGCCTTAAGGCCTGTTGCACCCTTCATCCCTAGTGTGGCGCGCTTCAGGAGGCCATGCCCCAGTACCGGCATGGCTCATGTCGGATCTCCAGGATGCTGTCGGCTTCAGTCCGCCGCCTGGTCGGCGTCATCGGCGTCATCGCTGCGCTCCTCGTCGCGGCGGGGCTTCCGCTCGGCTATGGGCTGAGCGCCTACCGGATCGAAACCGAACTACTGTCCTTCAAGGCCCGTTCCGACGCCGAACGCCTGTCGAAGTTCGCGCGCCCCCAGGGCGAGTCCTGGCGCCGCCACCTCCCGATCGCCGAGATGCCCGATCTGCCCGCGGACGACGCCGCTCGACCGGTCCGTCGACGCATCCTCGCGGGTGACGAGGTGGTGGCCGACCTGGGCGAAGCCCTGCCGGTACCGGTGATCGTGCGCACGGCACCGATCACCGCGGACAAAGGGTTGATCGGCCGGGTCGAGATCGAGGCCAGCATGCGCCCCCTCCTCGAGCGCACCGCCGCGATCGCGTTGGCGGGCACCGCGCTGGCGGCGCTCGGTCTGTTCTTCCTGTTCGCCTTTCCGCTCCGGACCGTCGATCGCGCCTTGGGCACACTGAGCCGGCACGACCAGGACACGACCGCTCAGAACGTCCGTTTCCAGGCCGCCCTCGACAACATGCCCCAGGGCCTGTGCATGTTCGACAGCGAGCAGCGCCTGACCGTCGCCAATCGGCGCTTCCTCGAGATGCACAAGCTGCCATCGGAGTTGAGCGTCCCGGGCCCGTCCCTGCGCGCCCTGCTCGTCAACGCGGCCCATCGCGGCGACTTCCGGCCCGACGACGGCGATATCGTCGACGAACTGGTCGCGGACTTCAGCCGGCCCGACGAAACCTGGACCCGCACCCTGGAATTCGCCGATGGCCGGCTCATCGTCGTTTCGAACCGGCGCATGCCGGGTGGCGGCTGGGTCTCCGTGCACGAGGACGCAACCGACCGGCTGCGCGTCGACGCCCAGCGCCGGCGCGCGGAGGCGGAGGCCATGCAGTTGCGCCAGCAGGAACGCGCCGCCGAACTGGCCAATCGCGCCAAATCCGAATTCCTCGCCACCATGAGCCACGAAATCCGTACGCCCATGAATGCCGTGCTGGGGCTCGCCGCGACGCTGCTCGATGCCGATCTCGGCGCCGAGGAGCGCGCCACCATCGCGGCCATCCACGAATCGGGCGAGAGTCTGCTGCGCATCCTCAACGACGTGCTCGACTATTCGAAGATCGAGGCCGGCAAGCTCGCATTCGAGGAACTGGCGTTCTCGCCCGCGATCCTGATCGAGCACGTCATCACCGTACTGCGGCCGCGCGCGCAATCGAAACAACTGACGCTGACGACCGAGATCGATCCGAAAATGCCGCCCGCACTGGTGGGCGACGCCGGCCGGCTGCGCCAGGTGCTGCTCAATCTTTTGTCCAATGCGGTCAAGTTCACGACCACCGGCGGCATCGTGGTGACGGCGCGCTGCCTGACGAAGACCAGCGAACGGGCGAGCGTGGAATGGACCGTCCGCGACACCGGCATCGGCATCGAACCCGAGCGGCTCGCCACCATGTTCACCGACTTCGCCCAGACCGATGCCTCGATCGCGCGACGCTACGGAGGCTCCGGGCTCGGCCTCGCCATCAGCCGCAAGATCGTCGAACAGATGGGCGGTGAAATCTCCGTCACCTCGTCGCCGGGCACCGGCTCGACCTTCCGAGTGGTGGTGGGGCTGCCGTGGGCGGACTCCCTCGATCTCGGGGAGCGCGACGACCACAAATCCATCGCCACACTGAAGGCGCGGATCGCGGCGCTGGGCCGGCCGCTGCGCGTGCTCATTGCCGAGGATAATCCGACCAACCAGCTCGTCACCGTCAAGATGCTGCGCCAGTTCGACGTCACCACCCATGTGGCCGCCGACGGGGTCGAGGCGCTCTCCGCCCTCGACCGGATGGCCTTCGACGTCGTCCTGATGGACATTCACATGCCAGAGGTGGATGGACTTCAGGCCACCCGCATGATCAGGAAGCGCGGCGGCGAATGGTTGAACCTGCCCATTGTCGCGCTCACCGCCAATGCGTTCGCCCAGGACGTCAAGGCCTGCCGGGACGCCGGCATGGACGAATTCGTCGCCAAGCCGGTGCGCAAGGACGTGCTGGTCACGACCCTGGTGCGCGTGCTCGACGGCCGCCCGCAGGCGGTCGAAAAGGTCCCCGCGGCCGAAAAGGCCGCTCACGCCCGCCTTCGCGATCATGCCAGGCCCGCGTCTGCGGATATGGACGACCATGTGATAACGGAACTGGAAAACGAGATCGGCACCGACGGCGTGCAGGAAACCCTGGCCGTGTTCCTGCGCGAAACCGAAGACCGCATCGCCCGCCTGCGGGCGCTGGCGAGCCTTGCGGATCGCGCCACCATCCGGGGCGAGGCGCACACCCTCAAGGGCGCCGCCGGCACACTCGGTCTTGCCCGGCTTTCCGAGCTTGCCCGCACCCTCGAGAAACGCGCCGACGGCATCAACGCAACGACCTATCTGGCCGCCGTCGAGTCCCTCGACGCTGCTTTCCGCGAAGGCCGCGCCCAGATGCCGGAGCGGTTCCACACGGCATCGTGAGTCGGTTCGGTTTTCGTGCCCCGGGCGCGCTGCAGCATGCAATGCTGCTGCGCAGAACCGGGGCACGATACCGAGGCAATCGCGCCGCGCCCGGGCATGAGGGAAATGATCCGCCGGAACAGCGTTAAGACGCGCTCTGCGGTGGTCGGGTAGGCAAACCGGCATCCGTCGTCTATGTCCTTTGGGCGCCCCACCCCCAACGCGACCCCCGAAGAGCCCCATGACCGACGCCATCGAACCAACGAGTTCCTTTCCCATCGGCCGCGCCGAGCCGCGGCGCGAAGACCCGATGCTGCTGCGCGGGCTCGGCCACTACACCGACGATCTCGCCTTGCCCCGCCAGGCCTATGCCGCCATGGTGCGCAGCCCCCATGCCCACGGCATCATCCGTGGCATCGACACCGAAGCGGCCGCCGCCATGGCGGGCGTGATCGCCGTCTACACGGGGACTGATCTGTCCGGTTACGCGCCCCTGCCCTGCCGGATGCCGATCAATGGCCGCGATGGCAGACCGATCCTGGTGCCCGACCGCCCGGCTCTCGCCACCGAGCGGGTGCGTTTCGTCGGCGATGCTTTCGCCTGCGTGATCGCCGAGACGGCGGCACAAGCCCGCGACGCGGCCGAAGCCGTCGGCCTCGACATCGATCCCCTGCCCGCGGTGACGAAGGCGGGCGCCGCGGCGGCGCCCGACGCCCCCCTGCTCTACGACAACGTGCCCGGCAACCTCGTCCTCGACTATCATTTCGGCGACAGCGACGCGGTCGCGGCAGCCTTCGCGACAGCCGCCCATGTGACCCGGTTGACCCTCACGAACAACCGGCTGGTGCCGACGCCGCTGGAACCGCGCGTGGCCATTGGCGAATTCGACCCGCAGAGCGGCCGCTTTACCCTGCACGTGCCGTCCCAGGGCGTCATGGGCATGCGCGCCCAGCTCGCCATCGTGCTCGATGTGGCGCCCGACAGGGTGCGCGTCCTCACCACCCAGGTGGGCGGCTCGTTCGGCATGAAGGCCTCTCTTTTCCCGGAATATGTATGCGTATTGCATGCCGCCCGCATGCTCGGTCGGCCGGTGAAATGGACCGACGACCGCGCCGGCGCTTTTCTCACCGACACCCACGGCCGCGACGGCGAATGGGCGGGCGAACTTGCTCTCGACGCCAAAGGGCGCTTCCTCGCCGTGCGGGCGACCGGCTACGCCAATCTGGGTGCCGCCGTCGGCATGGTGGGTGCGGTTCCAAGTGCCCTCAATATCGGCAAGAACATCGTCGGCCCCTACCGGACGCCGCTGATCGAGGTGACGTCGCGCTGCCTCGTCACCAACACGACGCCGGTCGGCGCCTACCGGGGCGCCGGGCGGCCGGAGGGCAACTACATCCTCGAACGGCTGATCGACACGGCGGCGCGCCAGATGGGCATCGACCGCATCGCGCTACGGCGGCGCAACCACATCAAGCCGGCCGACCTGCCTTATGCGGCACCGTCCGACCTCACCTATGATTCCGGCGACTACCCGGCCGTGTTCGATCGCGCCCTGGAACTCGCCGACATCAAGGGCTTCGCGGCGCGAAAGCGCGTAAGCCGCAAGGCCGGACTGCTGCGCGGGCTGGGCATCGGCAGCTATCTGGAGGCGACCGCCCCGGCGACGCCGGAATCCGGCGCCGTGCGCTTCGAGCCGGACGGCGGCGTCACGCTGTTGACCGGCACGCTCGACTACGGCCAGGGCCACGGCACGCCGTTCGCGCAAGTACTCGCGTCCCGCCTCGGCATCCCGGCCGGGCGCATCCGGCTCGTCCAGGGCGACAGCGACCTTCTGGCCGCCGGCGGCGGCAGCGGCGGCTCGCGCTCCATCATGGCGAGCGGCGCCGCGATCGTGGCTTGCGCCGATCTCGTCATCACCAACGGCAGACAGATCGCCGCCGCGCTCCTGGAAGCCGCGACGGACGACATCGAGTTCGCGGCCGGCCGTTTCACCATCGCGGGCACCGATCGCGGCATCGGCCTCTTGGAGATGGCCGACAGCCTGCGCAAAGGCGTCGCGCTGCCGGAGGGGGTGCCGCAGTCGCTGGATGCCGGCACCGTCATCGACGGCGTGCCGTCGGCCTTTCCCAATGGCTGCCATGTGGCGGAAGTGGAGATCGATCCCGACACCGGCCGGGCACGCGTTGCGAAATACACCTCGGTCAACGACTTCGGCACCGTGGTCAATCCCATGATCGTGGAAGGCCAGTTGCACGGCGGCGTCGTCCAGGGGCTGGGCCAGGTCTTCCACGAACGCGTCGTCTACGACAGCGACGGCCAGCTCCTGACCGGCTCGCTGATGGACTATGGCCTGCCGCGCGCCGAGGACGTGCCTGATCTCGTCGGCGCCCTGATGGCAAAACCCGCGACCACCAATCCGCTCGGCGCCAAGGGCTGCGGCGAAGCGGGCTGCGCCGGCGCCCTCGTCGCCGTCGTCAACGGGGTGGTCGACGCACTCGCCGAATACGGCATCACCCATGTGGACATGCCCATTACACCCGAAGGACTTTGGGGCATGATCCGCGACGCCAGGGCCCGACCGGCGGCTTGAGGCAGGACATGACCGAGACGACCCATCCGGCGCCAGGGGGATTGAGCCGCGAATTCAAGGTGACGACGCTGATCTGCGCCGCCCATTTCGTCAGCCACTTCTACTTTCTCATCCTGCCGCCGCTGTTCGTGTTCATCCGCGACGACTTTGGCGTCAGCTACACCGAACTGGGCTTCGCCCTGACCGCCTTTTCGGTCGTCACCACCCTGGTGCAGACCCATGCCGGGTTCCTGGTCGACCGCGTCGGCGCCCGGCTCGTGCTCATCGCCGGGCTCGTGATCGGCGGCGTTTCGTTCCTGATCGCCGGCCTCGCGCCGTCGTTCTGGGTATTCGTCGCCATGTTCGGCCTCGCCGGGCTGGGCAACACCGCCTACCACCCGGCCGACTATGCGGTCTTGTCCCACGAAGTGGCGGAGGCGCGCATCGGGCATGCCTTCGCGGCCCACAACTTCTCCGGCATGCTGGGCGGCGCCGTGGCGCCGCCGGTGCTGCTCGTCCTCCATGGCGCCATCGGCTGGCGCGGCGCCTATGTGGCGTCGGCGCTGCTCGGGTTCGCGGTCGCGCTGGTCATCGCCTCGACGCCCGACATCTCTTCGGCGAAACGGACGGCGCCGAGTGCGGACCAACCGCGGGCCGGACTGGCGCTGCTGACCTCGCCGGTGATCCTGTTCAACTGGATCTATTTCGCGCTGCTGTCCTTCATCGCCACCGGGCTGCAAGGCTACACCGCGGTGGCGGCCAAGGACCTGTTCGGCACGCCCCTGCCGGTCGGCAACACCGCCATGGCGGCCTACCTCGCCGGCACCGCGGTCGGCGTCGTCATGGGCGGCGTCCTCGCCGCCCGCGTCGGCCGCCATGCCTTGGTGGCCATGACCGGCGTCACCCTCACCGGCGCGGCGGCGGGGCTCGCCGGCCTCGTCGATCTCGGTTCCGCGGGGCTGATTGCGGCGCTCGCGCTCGCCGGCATCGCGTCGGGGGCCGCCATGCCGTCGCGCGACCTCCTGGTGCGCGAGGTGACCCCGAAGGGATCGTTCGGCACCGTGTTCGGCTTTCTCTCCACCGGCTTCAGCTTCGCCGGCATGGTGGCGCCGCTGGTGTTCGGCCTCCTGATGGATCACGGCGAGCCACGCGCCGTCTTCCTGGTGACGGCTGTGGCCTGCCTCGTGGGAGTCGCAGCGATCGCCGCCGGCAGCCGGAGGGCCGAGGGCTGACGATCGCCGCCGTTCACATCAGCAGATTCGGCAGCAGCATCACCACCGGCGGGAAGATCGATGCGACCATCAGGAAGATCACCATGGCGATGATGAAGGGCCAGGATTCGCGGACGAACTCGGCGAAGCTGCACTTCATGATGCCGCAGACCGTGTACATGATGACGCCGACCGGCGGCGTATTGCCCCCGAAGGTGATCAGGATCACCATGATGACGCCGACATGCACGGGGTCGAACCCCTGGTCGATCAGCGACGGCAGGAGCAGCGGCGTCAGCAGCAGCACGTTGACGGTCGCCTCCATGACCATGCCGGCGACGAACAGGATCGCCAGCACGATCAGCATCGCGATGTAAGGACTCTCGAATGAGCCCAGCAGCGAACTCAATGCCGCCGGCGCCTGCTCCAGGATGATGACATGCCCGAGCGCGGCCGCCATGATGATGATCAGCATCACCATGCCGGTGTCGTGCACCGAGTGGACGAGCGCCTGCCACATCCGCTCCCAGGTCAGTTCCCGGTACATGAACGCGCCGACGATCAGGGCGTAGATCACGACGACGGCGCCGGCCTCGGTGGCCGTGAAGGCGCCGAAGCGGAAGCCGGCCAGCAGGAACACCGGGAACATGAGAGCCCAGAAGCACTCACGCACGCCGGCCATCACGGTCCGGAACGACGGACGTTCGGCGATCTCCGGCGCGTAGCCGTTACGGCGTGCGACCCAACCGGTGACCGACATGATCGTCGCCGTCATGACGATGCCCGGGACGACACCGCCGAGCAGGAGCTTGCCTACCGACACTTCGTTGACGAATCCGAACAGGACCAGTCCGATGCTGGGCGGAATGGTGGCGGTGATGACCGACGAGAAGGCGATCACGCAGGAGGCGTAACCTTTGGAATAGCCGCGCGCCACCATCGCCGGGCCGAGCAGGCGCGCCTCCATGGCGGCGTCGGCGACGGCGGCGCCGCAGATGCCGCCCATCAGCATGCTCAAGACCACCGCCACCTGGGCGAGACCGCCGGCCATCCAGCCGGTGAGGATGCGGGCGAATTTCAACAACCGCTCGGTGATACCGGCGGTGTTCATCAGGTTGCCGCCGAGGATGAAGAACGGCACCGCCAGCAGCGGGAAGGACTGCGTCACCGAGAACATGCGCTCGACGGCAATGCTGGTCGGCATGTCGGGCGTGAAGAAGAACACCGGCAACGACGCCATCGCCAGCACGAAGGCGACCGGCAGGTTCATGCACAGGAAGAGTACGAACAGAATGGAGACTGCGGTCAACATCACATCACCTCCCGGGAGGTGTCGGAGGAGCGTGCCACCTCCCCGCCCCGCACCAGAGCGGCGATCTTTTCCAGGATGGTGATGCCCATGAGGCAAAATCCGATCGGGAGTGCTGCCGTCGCCGCCGCTTGCGAGATGCCGATGATGGGCAGCGGGCGGCCCGAGGTGACGATCGCCAAGCGGGCGCCGAACCAGGTCAGAACCGCGATCAGAGCAAGGATCAGCAGCAGATTGAACATGTCGAGCGCGCGGCGCGCGCGCGGAGGCAGCAAACTCGCGAGCATGTCGACACTGAAATGACCCCAGCGCTGCAGGGTCAGGTCGGCGGCGAACACGCACAGCCACACGAAAAGCGCCTGTACGGCTTCGAGCGCCCAGATCACGGGGTAGCCGAAGTATCGCGCCGTCGAGGACATGCTGACGAGAACGACGATGATCGCAAGGAAGGAAGCGGCGAGGACGCGTTCGATCGTGCGCAGTCCGGCCAGGGCCTGGGAAACCATAATGAACGTCCGCTGATGGGGTGACCGCGCCGCCGTGTCACTTGCGACGGCGCGGAAGATGGCGGCGGCTTGCCGCCGCATATGCGGGCCGGGCGTCTACTTACCGATGGCCTTGCGGGCCTCGGCGACCATCTCGGTCAGGCCGAGTTCCTTGTAGACCGGCTGCACGGCGTCACGGAACGGAGTGGTGTCGATCTTGTCGATCTTGACGCCGCGGGCGCGGATTTCGTCGAAGATCTTCGCTTCCTGCTCCACATTGGTCTTGAGCGCCAAGGCGCCGGCCTTCTTGGCCTCCTCCATGACGATGGCGCGGTGCTCGGCCGGCAGCGACTGCAGCCACTTGTCGCTGACCAGGAGGCCGCTCATCAGATAGATGTGCTCGGTCAGCGTGATGTGGCTGACGACTTCGTAGAGCTTGGCGCCGCGGATCGCCGACGGCTGCGCCTCGGCGCCGTCGAGGGCACCGGTCTGGATCGCCGGATAGACCTCGGCCCAGGCCATCGGGGTCGGCACCGCACCCATGGCGCCGATGGTCTTGAGCCACAGCGGCTCGCCGATGGTGCGGATCTTCACGCCCTTGAGGTCGGCCGGCACCTTGATGGGCTTCTTGGTGAGCATGTTGCGGGCGCCCTGGTACCAGTTGAACGACAGCAATGTCAGGCCGGTCTTGGCCTTGAGCTTGTCGTTCCACGAAGCGAACAAAGGCGTCTCGGCGAACTTGGCCAGCTCATCGACGGACTTGAAGGCATAGGGCGCGACGAGGACGTTGAACTCGGGGACGAACGGGGACACGCGCGAGCCCTCGACGAAAGTGCCCACCGAGGCGCCGGCCTGGGCCTGGTCCACCATGTTCTGGGTGTCGCCGAGCTGCGAGCTCGGATAGACCAGGACCTCGACCTCGCCCTTGGTGCGGGCCTCGACGTCCTTCTTGAACTGCTGGGCGGCGATGTAGAGCGGGTCGCTGGTGGCGAGCACGGTGCCGAGCCGCAGGGTCGTTTTCGCGAAGCTCGAGCCCGCCGGCAGTACGAGCATTGCGGCCGTCGCGAGACACCAAATGATCCGGCTGTTCATGGATGAGTTCTCCTCTTGCCTGATGATCTAGTCCGCGGCCGGGACCGCGGCGCTCCTCGTCCGTGGCAGACGCCACGGTAGCTCGTCTTCGTCCTCGGCGAAGTAACGGCTGTTCTCCTCGCGCAGCGCGTCCAGGCTGTCGAACAACCCGCGCAGATGCGCGCGCATGGCGGCGAGCGCGCCGGCGGTGTCGCGGCGCGCCACGGCATCGATGATGGCGACGTGTTCGGCAAGTGCCGCCGAGAGCTTGCGTTCGCGGCGGATGGTCAGATGGCGGACGCGATCGAGCTGGCCCTTGGCACCTTGCACCACCGGCCAGGCGGCGGCATGGCCGGCGGCTGCCATCAAAAGCGCGTGCATGCTCTCGTCGGCTTCGAAGAACGCGTCCGGCGCCCCGGCGGCCTGATGCATGCGCTGCAGGCCGAGATTGGTCTCGAGAGCGGCGATCTGGGCGGCGTCGATCTTGGGCACCGCCTTCTCGATGGCGGCGCATTCGAGCGCCTCGCGCACGAACTGGCTGTTGAAGACCTCGGCGAGTTTGATGGGCGCCACGAAGGTGCCGCGCTGCGGATAGACTTCGATCAACCCCTCGATGGCGAGCTTGATCACCGCCTCGCGCACAGGCGTGCGGCTGGCGCCGAGGCGTTCCGAAAGATCGATTTCCGACACCGGCGTGCGCGGCAGGAGCCGCCCCTCGATGATGTCGCGGCGGAGCAGTTCGTAGGCCTCTTGGGCAATGGTCCGCGGCCGCGCCGAAGCGGCAGCACTGCGCATCCCCCTTGCACCCGCCGTCTTCACGTTCAATGCTCCCCGAACGACTGAAATACTAGCATACTAGACCGCGACGTCAATATGGTAGGAGCGAAGCGAGGATCATCGCGCAGATATGCGAGCTGTTCGCGTGCTGTGGATTTACGGCCGGACTGCAGGCCTATGGCCCCTCGACGTCGCGACCGGCGCGCGGACGTTTCGGCGACGGCATCGGCCTAGACCGCGCCGCCCAGCGGAGCTCCGAGCGGCTTGTCGGCGCACACCGTTGCACAACATCAACGGCTTGGGGCGAAAGCGCTGAAAGCAACGGGTTGGCGGCGCGAGCGGACTGGACCGGACGGGCGCCGGCCGTTATATGAAGGCCGTGAATCGCGATGAACCTTGGGCTAAGGTTGATCGGCGTGAAGCGACTACTCGGGGCCCGCCATCGGCGCCCCTGGTGGGGAATAGTTCAATGGTAGAACTGCGGACTCTGACTCCGTCAATCTAGGTTCGAATCCTAGTTCCCCAGCCACCACTCCAAGCTACTGAAATCGCTAACATTTTGGCTCGCCCAGCGGCGGCAGGCGTTTGCTACAAACCGCCGCTACAGACTGGTGGCGAGCGAGGAAGCTTGGGCTCGATCCCGCACTTGATCCGCCGCGGCGGCGTCTATCATTTCCGCCGGGCCGACTGCGCCATCGTGATTCAGCAACATGACCGGCGGTTTTTGGCCATCGTCCCGTGCGGGCGTTCCCTACGCAGGCGAAGATCACCCCAGCGTTACGGTGGTAGCAAGGCAGACCAATCCGGCGACGACAAAGTGGGCCGGCAGCCCGAGTGGCCGCGCGGTCAGGACCGCAACGAATTGGAATTGAGCCCGCAGCATCAACAGGCTCAGCCAGCCGATGGCGACGAGGTGAGCCACCACCAGGGCTTCCACCGATTGCAGCAGCGCCGCCGGAAAGCCGAATCCGGCCGCCATCAGGACCTGCGCGACCATCAGCGCCGCAAGCGCAACGGCGCAGTACGACAGCGTCCAGCGTGACAGCGCCGCTCCCGGCACGACGCTCCTCCCGCGGCTCAGGTGTTCAGCCGTGTTGGCCACCGCACCGGCAGCCACCATTGTCATGGCCGCCACAGGGGGACGGCGTGTCGGCATGATCGAGAGCGGCGGTGACCGCCCGCCGTAGCAGGATCTCGCCCGGATCAGCGACACGTCGCATCTGGCCGAGCACGGTCAACCACTCCTCCTCCGAACAACCGGCAGTGAAACGGCCGACCGCGGAGGCGACGAACTCGCCGCGCGACACGCCTTCGGCGGCCGCAGCATCGGCGATCCTCGCAGCCAGGGCGAGGTCGCCCATGGCCAGCAGCGTCTCGTTGGCAAATACCTCGTCCGCAAGGCCGGCGATCACGTCTCCCAACTGCATGGCGTGTCCTCAGTGAACGCGGAGTGCCTGGGCGTCGGCCAGTGCAACGCCGTCGATGGTGGCGCGGCCCGCCAGGCGGGCGATATACTGTGTCACCGCCAGGCGCTCGACGCGGTCGGCCAGATAGGTGGCGATCTGTTCGGCGACGACCTCGAACGGTAGAACACGCCCTGCGATCCGCCGATCCAGCCGGATGATGTGGAAGCCGTACCGCGTCGCCACCGGCTCGCTGGAAATCTCGCCGGCGGCGAGCCTGTGCAGCGCGGCATCGAATTCCGGCGTGGTGTCGCCGGCGCTGACCTGGCCGAGATTGCCACCCTGTTCCGCCGACGGGCAGGCCGAATGGGCGCGGGCGAGTTCGGCGAACCGCTCCGGGTGATGCCGCAATTTGGCACAGTGCGCCGACGCGACCTGCAGGGCGCGGGCGTAGCCCTCGGCGTCGCGTGCGTCGGCGGCGATCAGGATGTGCGCGGCCTCGAACAGATCGGCGGAGCGGAAACGCGCCTTGTTGTTGTCGTAGAAGCGGCGGCAGGCGGCCGCGTCCGGCGTCGGTGTCGTCACCTCGCGCTCGACCAGGGCCCGCATTGCCGCCTCCTCGTCGGTCTCATGACGATCGCCATCGGACATCGGCGTGCCGACAACGCCGAGCCGGCGCGCCTCCTGCAACAGCAACTCGCGCACCACCAGGGCACGCGCCGCGGCCGTCCAGGCGGCGGCCGGATTCTTGGCCGGATGGTTCTGGATTTCGCGGGCGATCAGATCGCGGCGAATGGCAACGCCATTCACCCTTACGCCCTTGGATTGCGGCAGGATGGTATCGCGGACAGCGCAGGTCATGACCCTCACTCCGCCGGCACGGCGCTCGGTCGAGCGCTGGTTGCCCTGTTGGTACGGCGCGACCGCACCACCTGATAGCCCTGGCGGCCGAGATACCAGACCGGCGCGCTCCACACATGCACCAGACGCGTGAACGGAAAGACTAGGAAGATCGTCATGCCGAGCATGAGGTGCAGCTTGAAGATGATGTTGACGTCGGCGACCTGCGCCGCAGCGCCCGGATTGAGCGTCAGGATGCCCTGCGCCCAGGTCATGAACTTGACCATCTCGTGGCCGTCCAGGTGACCCATCGACACCGGAATCGTCGCCAGACCGAGGATGAGTTGCGCGTACAGCATCAGCAGGATGGCGATGTCGCCGAACGACGAGGTCGTGCGGATGCGCTCATCGAAAAGGCGGCGGTGCACCAGCAGCGACAGGCCGATGAAGCAGGCGATGCCGGCGATGCCACCGGCCACGATGGCGATCACCTGCTTGGCGCCGTGCGGCACGCCGAGCAAGTCGAACACCCAGATCGGTGTCAGCAGGCCACCGAAATGGCCGAGGAAGATGACCAGGATGCCGACGTGGAACAGGTTGGAGCCCCACATCAACTGGCGGCGGCGCAAGAGCTGGCTCGATCCGGAGCGCCATGTGTACTGCTCGCGGTCGAACCGCACGAGGCTGCCGCCCAGGAAGACGATCAGACAGACATAGGGGTACCAGCCGAACAGAATGTAATTGATGACGTCGCGCATGGTGCTCGTTCCTCATGCCTCGGGAGTGGCGGCCGGTCGCCTGGCCGCGCGCATGCGGGCGATCAGGCCATCCTTGCAGGCGTTGGCGCCGGGGCCGAAGGTGACCGGCTCGTCTTCCCAGGCGGCGTCCAGGGCCGCAAGGTCGGTCGGATCGGGATCGGCCTCCGCCAGGACGGCGGCGATGTCGTCGTCCTTAGGCTTCGCCGCCGCGATCGCCACCAGGGCGCAGAAAACGGATTCGTAGGCGGATTTGCGCTTTCGCAGCCGTTCCGCCAGTGCGGCCAGGATGTGCACGGCCTGCCCCAATGCCTCGCCGGCCTCGCCGAGCGGGCGGACGGCCAGATATTCGAGGAACAGTGGCAGGAAGTCCGGCAGTTCCGAGGCGCTGATTTCCAGACCTGCCGCCTCGTACTGCGCCTTCAGGTCGATCATCGCCTGGCCACGGTCGCGGCTTTCGCCATGCACGTGCTCGAACAGATGCAGCGACAGCGAGCGGGTGCGGTCGAACAGGAGCACGTAGCGCTCCTGAGCGTCATAGAGATCGGTCGTCGCCAGTTCGGCGATCAGGGCATGGAGCTGGTCGAGGATGCGATCGGGTACGAGCCCCCCGGCGTCGATCGCCTCGCTGATGGCGCCGGTCGCGGCAACGAGTTCGGCGGTCGGATAGCTCAGGAGTGCCGACAGAGCCTTGAAGGTCCTGGTCATCACGCCATCTCCATCGGGTTCTTGGCGCGCTTCGGCTTGCCGAACAGGTTGGTCTCACTCTCGCCGCCGGAACAGCCATTGCCGAACGAGAAGCCGCACGATCCGCGCAGGTCGTAGGCGTCCTCGGTGGCCTCGCGATGGGCGGTCGGGATGACGAAGCGATCCTCGTAGTTGGCGATCGCCATGTATCGGTACATCTCGTCGATATGCGCACCCGTGAGGCCGACGCGGCGGGCGATGCCTTCGTCGACGACCCCGTCGATGGTCTTGGCGCGCATATAGGCGCGCATGGCCAGCATGCGTTCGAGCGCCAGCGCCACCGGTTCTTCCTTGCCGGCGGTGAGGAGATTGGCGAGGTATTTGAGCGGAATGCGCAAGGACCGCACGTCCGGCATGTCGCCGTCATGGCCGATCTTGCCGGCCGCCGCAGCCGATTGGATGGGCGACAGCGGCGGCACATACCACACCATCGGCAGCGTGCGGTATTCCGGATGGAGCGGAAACGCGACCTTCCACTCCATGGCCATCTTCCACACCGGCGAGCGGCGGGCACCTTCGAGCCAATTCTCCGGCACACCGTCGGCGCGCGCCTGCGCGATCACCGCCGGATCGTTGGGATCGAGGAAGACCTTGAGCTGGGCCGCGTAGAGATCCTGTTCGTCTGGGGTCGAGGCGGCCTCCTCGATGCGGTCGGCGTCATAAAGGACTACGCCGAGATAGCGGATGCGGCCGACACATGTTTCCGAACATACGGTCGGTTGTCCGGCCTCGATGCGCGGGAAGCAGAAGATGCACTTTTCAGACTTTCCGCTTTCCCAGTTGTAATAGATCTTCTTGTACGGGCAGGCCGACACGCACATGCGCCAACCGCGGCACTTGTCCTGGTCGATCAGGACGATGCCGTCCTCCTCGCGCTTGTAGATCGCCCCCGACGGGCATGCGGCAACGCAAGTCGGATTGAGGCAATGCTCGCACAGCCTCGGCAGGTACATCATGAAGGTGTTTTCGAACTGGCCATAAATGTCCTTCTGGATGCCGTCGAAATTGTAATCGGCAGAGCGTTTGGAGAACTCCCCGCCCAGGATCTCCTCCCAGTTCGGACCCCACTCGATTTTTTCCATGCGCTGACCGGTGATCAGCGAGCGCGGCCGCGCGGTCGGAAACGCCTCCAGTTCCGGCGCCTTCTGCAGGTGCTCGTAATCGAAGGTGAACGGCTCGTAATAGTCGTCGATCTCGGGCAGGTCGGGATTGGCGAAGATGTTGGCCAGCACCCGCCACTTTCCGCCGATCCTCGGCTCGATTTTGCCGTTCTTCTTGCGGCGCCAACCGCCGTTCCAGCGCTTCTGGTTTTCCCAGTCCTTCGGGTATCCGACCCCGGGCTTCGTTTCGACGTTGTTGAACCAGGCGTATTCCATGCCTTCGCGGCTGGTCCATACGTTCTTGCAGGTGACCGAGCAGGTGTGACACCCGATGCACTTGTCGAGGTTCAGCACCATGGCGATTTGCGCGCGGATTTTCATTCTGCGGCCTCCATGCTGGGCTTTGTCTGGGCCGGTTGGTCGGATATGGGCCGGTCTAGCCAGTCGACATTGGCCATCTTGCGGATGGCGACGAACTCGTCGCGGTTCGTGCCGATCGTGCCGTAGTAATTGAAGCCGTAGGCCTGTTGGACGTAGCCCCCGATCATGTGGGTCGGCTTCAACACCGCACGCGTCACCGAATTGTGGATGCCGCCGCGCTGCCCGGTCTGCTCGGAGCCGGGCACGTTCACGATCTTCTCCTGGGCATGGTACATCATGCACATGCCCTCCTTGACGCGCTGGGATACGACGGCACGCGCCACCAGCGCGCCGTTGGAATTGAACGCCTCGATCCAATCATTGTCGACGATGCCGCCTTTTCGGGCGTCGACCTCGCTGATCCACACGATCGGGCCGCCGCGCGACAGCGTCAGCATCAGCAGGTTGTCGGTGTAGGTGGAGTGAATGCCCCATTTCTGGTGCGGGGTGATGAAGTTCAACACCACCGTCTTGTTGCCGTTCGGCTTACGGTCGATGACCGGCTTGACCGCCTTGGTGTCGATCGGTGGCCGATACACGCATAACGCCTCGCCGAAGGCGCGCATCCACAGATGATCCTGGTAGAGCTGCTGACGGCCGGTCAGCGTGCGCCACGGGATCAATTCGTGCACATTGGTGTAGCTGGCGTTGTAGCAGACCTTGTCCGACTCCAGCCCCGACCAGATCGGCGACGAGATGATCTTGCGCGGCTGGGCGACGACATCGCGGAAGCGGATCTTTTCGTCCTCCTTCGGGACGGCGAGATGGGCGTGCTCGCGGCCGGTGAATCCGCCGAGCGATTGCCACGCCTTGACGGCGACCTCGCCGTTGGTTTCCGGCGCCAGCGACAGGATCACTTCCGTCGCGTCGATGTCGGTGTCGATGCGGGCGAGGCCCTTGGTCGGGCCGTCCTCGGTGACGACGCCGTTGAGGTGCTTGAGGAACTCGACCTCATGCTCGGTGTTCCAGCTCATGCCCTTGCCGCCGTTGCCGAGCTTTTGCATCAGCGGTCCGAGCGAGGTGAAACGCTTGTAGAGGTTGGGATAGTCGCGCTCGACCACCGTCACCTGCGGCATGGTCTTGCCGGGGATGGCTTCGACTTCGCCCTTCTTCCAGTCCTTGACGTCGAGCGCCTGGGCGATTTCTCCGGCGGTGTCGTGCATGATCGGGGTCAGCACCACGTCTTTCTCGACCCCGAGCACCTCCGGCGCGATCTCGGAGAATTTCTTGGCGATCGCCTTGTAGATCTCCCAGTCGCTACGCGACTCCCATAGCGGATCCACGGCCGCGGTCAGCGGGTGGATGAACGGGTGCATGTCGGAGGTGTTGAGGTCGTTCTTCTCGTACCAGGTCGCGGTCGGCAGCACGATGTCGGAGTAGACGCAGGTGGTCGACATGCGGAAGTCGAGCGTGACCAGGAGATCGAGCTTTCCTTCGGGTGCCTCATCATGCCAGGCGACTTCGAGGGGCTTCTGGCGGCCATCCTCGCCGAGGTCCTTGCCGAGGACGCCGTGGCTGGTGCCGAGCAGATGCTTCAAAAAATACTCGTGGCCCTTGCCCGACGAGCCGAGCAGGTTGGAGCGCCACACGAACATGTTGCGCGGCCAGTTAACCGGCTTGTCGGGGTCGTCGCAGGACAGCTTCATATTCCCGGACTTCAGCGACGCGACGACGTAGTCCTTGGGCTCCTGGCCTTTCGCCGCCGCCTTGGCGGCAATCGTCAGCGGATTGGTCTCGAGTTGCGGCGCCGACGGCAGCCAGCCCATGCGCTCCGCGCGCACATTGTAGTCGATGATGGCGCCGTCCCACGGCCCGACCGGCGCCGTCGGCGACAGGATTTCCTTGATGTCCAGCGTCTCGTAACGCCACTGATCGGTGTGGGCGTAGAAGAACGAGGTCGAGTTCTGCTGCCGCGGCGGCCGGTTCCAGTCGAGGCCGAAGGCAAGCGGCGTCCATCCGGACTGCGGCCTGAGTTTTTCCTGGCCGACATAATGCGACCACCCTCCCCCCGACTGGCCGACGCAGCCGCACATCACCAGCATATTGATGACGCCGCGATAGTTCATGTCGCAGTGGAACCAGTGGTTCATGGCAGCGCCGATGATGACCATCGAGCGGCCATTGGTCTTCTCGGCGTTGAGGGCGAACTCGCGGGCCACCGTGATGATCTGATCGCGCGGCACGCCGGTGATCTTTTCCGCCCAGGCCGGCGTGTAGGGCTCGTCCTGATCGTAGCTCTTCGCCACGTTGTCGCCGCCGAAGCCACGGTCGAGACCGTAATTGGCGACGAACAGGTCGTAGACGGTCGCAACCAGCGCCTCGCCGTCGGCCAGCTTGACCTTCTTGGCCGGCACTTTTCGCACCAGCACGCTCTGGTGGTCGGTCCCGGTGAAATGGTCGTGCTCGATATTGCCGAAATACGGAAAGCCAACGTCGGCCATCTCGTCTTCGACGTCGGCGAGTGTCAGGCGCAGCCGCGTCTCACGACCGGAGGACTCCTTCTCCTCCAGGTTCCACTTGCCCTTTTCGCCCCAACGGAAGCCGGCCGAACCGTTCGGCGCCACGACGGCATCCGAGCGCTCGTCATAGGCGACGGTCTTCCATTCGGCATTGTTGCTCTCGCCGAGCTGGCCGGTGAAGTCGCACGCGCGGACCAGCCGGTCGGGTACCAGCTTGCCGTTGGCGCCCTTCACCAGCCGCACCAGCATCGGCATGTCGGTGTATTGGCGCACATAGTCTGCGAAGTAGGTCGCCTGCCGGTCGATGTGGAACTCGCGCAGGATGACATGGCCCATGGCCATGGCGAGGGCTGCGTCGGTGCCCTGCTTCACCGAAATCCACAGGTCGGCGAATTTCGAAGCTTCCGAATAGTCCGGGCAGATGACGACGCTCTTGGCGCCACGGTAGCGCGCCTCGGTATAGAAATGGGCGTCCGGCGTGCGCGTCTGTGGCACGTTGGAGCCCCACAGGATGAGAAAGCCGGAATTGTACCAGTCGGCGCTTTCGGGCACGTCGGTCTGTTCGCCCCAGGTTTGGGGCGAAGACGGCGGCAGGTCGCAGTACCAGTCGTAGAACGACATGCAGACGCCGCCGAGCAACGACAGATATCGTGCGCCGGCCGCGTAGGACACCATCGACATCGCCGGGATCGGCGAGAAGCCGATGACCCGGTCCGGACCGTAGGTCTTGGTCGTGTAGGCGTTGGCGGCGGCGATGATCTCAGTGACCTCGTCCCAGGTCGCCCGCACGAAGCCGCCGCAGCCGCGCTTCTTGGTATAGGCATCGCGCTTGTTCGGATCCTCGACGATCGACGCCCAGGCGGCCACCGGCGTCCTGATGGCGCGCGCCTCGCGCCACAGCTTCATCAGCCGCGAACGCACCAGCGGGTATTTCACCCGGTTGCCGGAGTAGAGATACCAGGAGTAGCTCGCCCCGCGCGAGCAGCCGCGCGGTTCGTGGTTGGGCAAGTCGGGGCGCGTGCGCGGATAGTCGGTCTGCTGCGTCTCCCAGGTGACGATGCCGCCCTTGACATAGATTTTCCACGAGCACGAGCCGGTACAGTTGGCGCCGTGGGTCGAGCGCACGATCTTGTCGTGCTGCCAGCGCTTGCGATAGCCGTCCTCCCAGCGCCGGTCCTCGCTGGTGACGATGCCGTGGCCGTCGGAAAAGGTGTCGACGGTGCGCTTGAAGAAGGTCAGACGATCGAGGAAATGGCTCATGACTGTCTCCGCTTATGCTGCGGCTCGGGGAGAGGCGGGCGGCAAGGTCGGGCCGTGCTCGACGTCGTGGAGGAGGCCGCCGCGGCGTGTATAGAAGGCGTATGTGATGACCACGCAGGTGACGTAGAAGCCGAGGAAGCACCACAGCGCCATCTCGGGTCCGCCGGTCAGCGAGATCGAGGTTCCGTAGGCCTTGGGGATGAAGAAGGCGCCGTAGGCGGCGATGGCCGACGTGAAGCCGATGATGGCTGCCGATTCCATTTCCGCCTGCCGCTGGCGATCCGCGGCAGTGAGCTGCGGCAACAGGCGCGGCATCTCGGTGCGCATGATCGCCGGGATCATCTGAAAGGTCGATGCGTTGCCGACCCCGGTAGCGAAAAACAGCACCATGAACATGGCGAAGAAGCCGTAGAACGCGCCGGGCTGATCCTTGATGCCGAGGAAATAGAGAACACCAAGAACGCCGGCGATCATCGCCAGGAACACCCATAAAGTGACGCGTCCGCCGCCCCAACGGTCGGATACCCAGCCGGTTGCCGAGCGGGAGATCGCGCCCACCAGCGGACCGAGGAAAACGAGCTGCAGCGAATCGACGTCGGGAAACTGGGTCTTGGCGAGCAGCGGGAATCCGGCCGAATAGCCGATGAAAGAGCCGAAGGTGCCGGTATAGAGCCAGCACATCAGCCAGTTGTGCTTGCGCCGGAAGATCACCGCCTGGGCGGCGAACGACGCCTTCATGGCGACAAGGTCGTTCATGCCGAACCACGCCGCGAGCGCGGACGCGGCGATGAATGGCACCCACACGAAACCGGCATTCTGCAGCCACAGCCTGGTATCGCCGGCCGCCACCTGCGGGTCGCCGCCGAGCAAGCCGAACACGCCCGCGGTGATGACCAGCGGAATGACGAACTGGACGACGCTGACGCCGAGATTGCCGAGGCCGGCATTGAGGGCGAGGGCATGGCCCTTCTCGGCGCGCGGAAAGAAGAACGAGATGTTGGCCATCGAGGAGGCGAAATTGCCGCCGCCGAAGCCGCACAGAAGCGACAGCGCGAGGAATGCCATGTAGGGCGTGTCGGGCCGTTGCACGGCATAGCCTATGCCGAGGGCCGGAATCATCAGCGAAGCGGTGGCGATGGCGGTCCAGCGCCGGCCGCCGAAGATCGGCGGCATGAACGAATAAAAGATACGAAGAGTTGCACCCGACAGGCCCGGCATGGCGGCGAGCCAGAACAACTGGTCGGTCGAGAACTTGAATCCGACCGCCGGCAGCTTGGCGACCACCACCGACCACACCATCCACACCGCGAAGGCGAGCAGCAGCGCCGGAATGGAGATCCAGAGATTGCGGATCGCGATGCGCTTGCCGGTCGATTCCCAGAATTTCTTGTCTTCGATGGTCCAGTCCCTGATCGCCGACATGCCGTCCCCCAATGATCTCGCCATCACGTTTGAAGCTTGACCGTTCAACGCTCAGTCACAGCGGATTTCGGCGTTGGCGCGCCGGTACCACCACCATGTCGCCATCACGCAGCTCGCGTAGAACGCCACGAAAATGATCAGCGCCATGCGCGGCGTGCCGGTGGCGTTGATGGAAATGCCGATCAGCGCCGGGATGAAGAACAATCCGAACGCCGCGATACCGGCGGTGAAGCCGAGCGCGACCGAGGCTTCGAGTTCGCCCTCGGCGATGGCGCGCTTCCTGGCGGATTCATCGCCGCCCGCGACGCCGCGGGCATGCAGCTTCAGGAAGATGTTCGGCACAGCATGGAAGACCGACCCGTTGCCGATCCCGGTGGTGACGAACAAGAGGATGAAGCCGGCGTAGAACCACGGCAGCGTGGCGTCATTCGGACTCGAGGGCAGGAAGGCGACGACCGAGATCGCCGCGACCAGCATGGTGACGAAATTCCACAGCGTGACCTTGCCGCCGCCGAGCCGGTCGGACAGCCAGCCGCCGAGTGGACGCACGAGCGCGCCCAGAAGCGGACCGACGAAGGCCCAGTGCTTGAGTTCGGAAGCCGGATAGAGCGTCGACAGGAGTTGCGGGAAAGCGGCAGCGAAGCCGATGAACGATCCGAACGTGCCGGTGTAGAGCCACGCCAGGATCCAGGCGTGCTTGTTACGGAAGATGCCGACTTGCTCACCGAAACTCGCCTTGACGCCGCGGATGTTGTTCTGGCCCCAGGCGGCCGCGATGGTGGCGACCAAAATGAACGGCACCCAGATGAAGGCGGCGTTCTGCATCCACACGCGGCTGACGGTGGCGCCGTCGGTGTGGCTCTGGGACGTCCCGCCCATGATCGCCAGGGCGCCGCCATAGATGACCAGCGGTACCACCGCCTGCATGATGCCGACGCCGAGATTGCCGACGCCCGCGTTCCAGCCGAGCGCCGTGCCCTGCATCGTTCTGGGGAAGAAGAAGCTGATATTGGCCATGCTGGCGGAGAAATTGCCGCCGCCCAGCCCGCACAGCAGCGCGATGGCGAAGAACACCGCGTAGTTGGTCGACGGATCCTGGACCGCCAGGGCCATCCACAGGGTGGGCAGCAGCAGCGAGGCGGTCGAGAACACCGTCCAATTGCGGCCGCCGAAGATCGGGACCACGAACGAGTAGGCGAGCCGCAAGGCACCACCGGAAATGCCCGGCGCCGCCGCCAGCCAGAACAACTGATCAGTGGTGAACGTGAAGCCGATCTTGGGCAGTTCGACCACGACCACGGACCACACCATCCACACCGCGAATGACAGAAACAGCGGCGGCATGGACAGGACCAGGTTGCGTAGCGCGACCGCCCGGCCCTGCAACTGCCAGAAGCCGGTATCGTCGGGACGCCAGTCGGTCAGCCAGCGCGGCACGGCGCGCACGTCCAGCAAGTGCACCTTGACCATCTGCTCGCGCAGTGCCGGCTCGCGCTCCAGGACAGCGGCGCGTTCGCCCCTCTCCGCCAGCCAGGTCCACACCATGACGCCTGCGACCACGGCGTACATCAGCATGAAGGTGCTGCTGCGCACATTGGTGGCATCGGCGGCGATGCCGAAGACGATGGGAAGCGCGAACCCGCCGAGACCGCCGATGACGCCGACCATGCCGCCGACCGCGCCCATGTTGGCCGGGTAGTAGTCGGCGAGTTCGCGGTAGACGCTGGCCTTGCCGATGCCCTGGGCGACGCCGACGATGAAGATCAGGATGGTGAAGAGCGTGACGCCGACGGCGATGTGAAGTTGCACATCGCCCTTGATGCCGTGAACCACCAGCGTCGTGGGCGGATAGGACAGGAAGAACAGGCAGACGATGCAGACCCACATCACCCACCAGGTGGTCGTGCTGCCGCCAAAGCGGTCCGAGATCCAACCGCCCAGCGCGCGGATGAGGCCCGACGGCAGGGTGAAGAACATGGTGATGAAGGCCGCCGACTGCAGGGAGAGGCCGTATTCGGCGATGTAGTATTTCGGCAGCCACAGGGCGAGCGCGACGAAACCGCCGAAGACGAAGAAGTAGGCAAGTCCGAAGCGCCACAAACGTAGTTCCGCCAGAGGCGCCAGCTGGTCGCTCAAAGCCGGCCACTTGCCGCGCTGGCGCCGTGCCTCCAGTTGCGGATCCGGATACGTGCAGAACCAGAACACCACCGCCATCACCAGCATGGCGACGGAGTAGACCTGCGGCACCGCCCGCCAGCCGAACGCGACGATGATCAGCGGCGCCGCCAGATTGGTGACCGCAGAGCCGGCATTGCCGGCGCCGAAGATGCCCATGGCGGTGCCCTGCTTCTCCTTGGGAAACCAGGCCGAGGTGTAGGCGATGCCGACCGCGAACGAACCGCCGGCGAGGCCGACGAACAGGCCGATGACGAGGTACTGCCAGTACTCGGTCGCGAAGGCGAGGCCGTAGGTCGGCACCGCGACCGTGATCATCTGCAGGAAGAAAACGATGCGACCACCGAAGCGGTCGGTGAGAATCCCGAGCGGCAGACGCACCAGCGAACCGGTGAGGATGGGTGTCGCCACCAGGAGGCCGAACTCGGTCTCGTTCAGTCCGAGTTGCTCCTTGATCCGAATGCCGATGACCGAGAACATCGTCCACACGGCGAAATTGACCGTGAAGGCCAAAGTGTTCATGGCCAGTACGGTGTACTGCTTGCGCGTCTCGTAACCGTCGGCTCCACGTCCACCGGACGCGTGCGAATTTTCGCGGCCGGTGTCTGCGATTTGCACGGAACTCTGCATCGTGTCGCCTCTGCACTGATCGTGGACGACATTCGCCAGAGCGCGGAGCGAAGCTCGTTGACCAAAGTCAAGTATTGGGCCTCGATCGTGAGATTCTCTTCGCTTTTATACTTTGCGGATACGCCGTTATTATTTGATGCCTCGAGATAAAGCCAATATCGCTCTTGCGGTTGATTAAGTCCTGTACATGGCTTGATAAACATCAATTGCGTTCAGTTGCGAGACGATGCAGATAAGAGCCCTCATGCTGGACCCATCATGCGTACTCAGGATCTAGACCTCGTCCGCGCCCTCCCCTTGTTCAAGGGAATGGCGGACCCTCGGTTCGACGAACTCTTCCGTGGCGCATTCCTGCAGCGGTTCCCGACCCGTGTGGTGCTCATTTCCGAGGGCGAACGGGCCGACTTCCTGCACGTCGTCGTGGAGGGCGCGGTCGAATTGTTTGCGGCCCACGGCGGCCGCGAAACGACCATCGACATCATTCAGCCGGTTACTACTTTCATCCTCGCCGCCGTCATTCAGGACGAGGTCTATCTCAAATCGGCGCGGACGCTGACCCCGGCGCAGGTCCTGATGATTCCTGCCGAAGCGGTGCGTGGTGTATTCGGGCAGGACGCGATGTTCGCCCGCGCGGTCGTCAGCGAACTGGCGCAACGCTACCGCGACGTCGTTCGCGAACTGAAGAATCAAAAATTGCGTACCGGCATCGAACGGCTGGCGAATTGGATCCTGCAGAACGATGCCCTGAGTGGAGGCAAAGGAACTTTTTCGATTAGCTCCGACAAGCGCACCATTGCGTCTCTGCTCGGCATGACTCCCGAAAACCTGTCGCGCAATCTCGCGACGCTGGCCACCGATTGCATCGTCAGTGAAGGACGCGAAATCCGGATCGTCGATCGCGACAAGCTGATCGGTCTTGCGTCGCCGGATCCACTGATCGACCGAAGCTGAAACGAAAGTTCCGACCGGGGCCTCGACTCCAGCGGTCCACCCCGGTCGGCGACGAACGACCCCTTCAAGCGTTGCGTGTTGAGGTCGATACACAGCGGTTGAACCAGTCGAGCACGACCGCCAGATCGTCGAAGCCGCGCGCCATCGGAATATGGAGCCTGCCACCGCGAATGCGGGGGTGATGTCCATCGCCCATCCCCCCGCCCTCGCGGGAGCAGACTCCGGCTCGGCCGCGTGATCTCCATCCCGCGCATCAAATACGGGTAGATCTTGTGGCCCGGCTCCGGCTTGGTGGTGCGCGGACGGCGATAAAGCGCCTCTATCCCCATCGGCTTCATCAGCGTCTTCACATGCCGGCGGCCGATCTTGCACCCCTCGGCGGCCAGCAGCGCCCGCAACATCCGCGCGCCGGCGAATGGGACCTCGAGATGCAGCCGGTCGAGGCGGCGCATGATGGCGAGGTCGTTCTCCGGCACCGCGCGCGCCAGGTAGTAGACGCTGCCACGGCTGATGCCAACCGCCTGCCGGGTAATCGGAAGATCGTGCTCGCGGTCGATCATCGCTTTGCGCTCAGCAATCCCGCCTTGGTGAGCGCTTTTTCTAAAAAATCATTCTCCAGAGTCAGTGCGCCGATCTTGGCGTGCAACGACTTCACCTCCACCGCCGGCTCCATCGAGGCATTACCGCCCCCGGGACCGAACACGTCGGCGGCACCGCCTTCGAGCTGAGCCTTCCATGTCGTGACCTGATTGGGATGGACGTCGAACTGCCCGGCGAGCTGCGCCAGTGTGCGATCGCCCTTGATGGCGGCCAGCGCCACCTTCGTCTTGAGGGCCAGCGTGTCTCCGCAGCCAAGTATACGCAGGCTGCGCCTGTCATGGGCCGAGCACCGCGGGGTGATGGGACGAGCGCCGATTTCAAGACAAGACGATCATGCCCTAGAAATTCGGACTGGCGCCGCCGTCGACGGGCAGCACCACGCCGGTGACGAATCTGGCGGCAGGCGAGCATAGATAGACGGCCGCCCAGCCGATATCCTCGGGGTCTCCAAATCTGCCCATGGGGGTGCGCGCCAAGATCTTGTTGGTGCGCGGCGCGTCACCGGCGAGTGCCTTGCGCAGCATCGCGGATTCGATCCAGCCGGGCGCGATGGCGTTGACGCGCACGCCGTGCTGGGCGACCTCGGCCGAAATGGTGCGCACCATGCCCACATAGGCCGACTTCGCCGCCGAATAGGCGACAACTTGCGTCATGCCCATCAGCGACGTCATCGACGCCATGAACAAGACGTTGCCGTGCTTGGCCGCGATCATGGCGGGCAGCACATGGCGGGTGAGATTGTGCGCCGCCAGCACATGGGTGTTGAGCACCTCGGAAAATCCCTCGACGGGCGTGTCGACCGCGAATTTCTTCAGATGCACGCCGGCATTGTTGACGAGGATCGTGACCGGTCCCCAATGTCCAGCGACCCGCTTCACCAGGCTTTCGGTTTCGTCGAAACGGGTGATGTCGGCGACTTCGTAGGCGGCGCTGGCACCGATGCCGGCGCAGGCGTCGCGCAGTGCTTCTTCGCGACGCCCGACGATGACGACCTTGGCGCCGGCCTTCGCCATGCATTGCGCCATGGCGAGCCCGAGCCCGCTGCCTCCGCCGGTGATCAGCGCCACTTCGCCGTCGAGACGAAACATCCTGCCCGCCGTGCCATCACCTGCCGTGTCATCCATTGGTTCTGCATCCTTGTGCCAGCGCCGGCGTGTCCTGGTGTTTGTACATGATGAAGTATTCGCGATGGCCGAGCGCTTCCGGCTTGCTCGGCCGGCCGCCGGCCACGTCCGCGATCATGGCGGCGAGATCGAGCGCCGCGTCATCGAGGGTGATCTCGCCGGCGAGCACACGGCCGGCATCGAAATCCATGTCCTCGCTCATGCGCCCATAGGTGCGACTGTTGCCGGTGACCTTGACGAGCGGTGCGATCGGCGATCCGATGACACTGCCGCGGCCGGTGACGAACAGGACCAGCTGGCTGCCGGCGCCGATGAGGTCCATGATGCCTTCGGTGTCGTTGGGATTGGTGTAGCCGAAGCCCATGAAATGCGGATCGGGCACGCTGTCGAGCACCCACAGTCCCGGTCGCGGTGGCCGCTCGCCGACCCGGATGACGCCCTGGATGGGCCGCGCCCCGCTCTTGGCGAACGCCCCCATGCTCTTCTCTTCGATGGTCGTCAGCCCGCCGGAGAAATTTCCCGGCGAGACCGAATACTGGCGCACCGACTGGCAATAGGCGACGGCCTTGTCGTAGGCGGCCGCGAGTTCGCCGCTCGCGCGATCGTCGGCGGCGCGGGCGAGGATCAGGTCGCGCAGCCCGATCATCTCGACGATCTCCTCGACGATCGCCGTGCCGCCGCGATCGACGAGATGATCGAACAGGCGGCCGACGCACGGATTGCCGACCAGGCCGCTGGTGGCGTCGGAGCCGCCGCACTCGCAGCCGAGGGTCAAGTCGGCGAAGCCCATCGGCACGCGCGGCGTGTCGCGGGTAATGCGGGCTCGCAGATCGGCGACGATCTCCTTGCCCTTGGCGACCGAGGCACGCGTGCCGCCGACATCCTGGATGTAGAAGGCGGCGGCGGGACGCCCGCTTGCTTCGGCCACCTCGGCAATCTTTCCCGGTTGGGTGTATTCGCAGCCGAGGCCGACCGAGAGCACCGCGCCCACGTTGGGGTGACGGGCAAGCGCGAGCATGAGCCGGATGGCGTACTGGTTGTCGTAGCAGCCCGGAAAGCCGATCACATGGGTGTCGGGCTCGTCTTGGGCGATCAGGTGGGCGACGTGCCGGGCGCACTCCACCGTATAGATCACTAGTACGATGTTGCGGATGCCCTTGCGGCCATCGACGCGCAGATATCCGCTCCAGGTCCTCGCCAGCGGGTCATTCATAGCGGGTATCCGTGGTGGCGCCGGTGTGCACATCGAGGGTGGACGAGCGGGCATCGAAGCGGCTGCGGCAGTTGTGCAGATGCACCCATTCGCCGCGATGCACGTCGCGGCTGGCAAGACCGATCGAGACGCCGAACTTGACGATGGCGGCGCCGGCCGGGATGTCGGCGAGCGCAACCTTGTGGCCGAGTTCGATCGCGGCCGCGAGGGTGAGATCCGCCGGCGCCGCTGGTCCACCGACCACGACCGGCCCTGGCCCGGCGTCCACAAGCAAGGTCGCGACATTGTCGTCTGGATGAATCTTGAACCCGTGGATCATCACCGCACGCCCGTCTCGTCGACACAAAGGTGAGTATTGCTTGGTGCGCCTCGGCGACCAATCATCCGGACCAATACGAATGAAGGCTGCGCCGGACGCGCTGATCGATGTCTCGAACCTTGGCGACGGAGCGTGGCCGGAGCGGTCGACCTCATGGATATATCCTTGATATCCGGGACGTAATTACGTTCAACGGCAAGCCCGAAGCAGAACCGTCCAGGCGGGAGGGCGCGATCGAATGTACGCCTGAAACATCTGATGTTAAACATCTGATTATTCATTGCGTGCGGAACAGCCCGGCACTAACATCTTGCTTCGATCACGATCGAACGGAGATACGGGCGCCACCGGAAACGTCGCCAACTGATTGAAGGTCATGGCCCGCATGCCATGCGCCACAACGCGCACTGCGAGACGACTGATGATTGACTGTTGGAAAGACGACGACGACCTTTTCGCCATGGCGAAATCGAAGCTGTTCGTCGCCCTGGTCGGCGACGTCCTCGACCGGCTCGGCCTCCAGCACCAGTTCCTGCCGGCCCAGATCAAGCCGATCCAGACCGGCATGGTGATCATCGGCCGGGCCATGACCGTCCTGGAAGCCGACTTCTTCGCCGAGAAGACCAGCGGACGCGCCGAGGTATCACAGCAGCCGTTCGGCCGCATGTTCGAAGCCCTCGACGATCTGCGCCCGAACGAGATCTACATCTGCACGGGTTCATCGCTTCGGTACGCCCTGTGGGGCGGCCTGATGTCGACACGGGCGATGAAATGCGGGGCCGCCGGCGCCGTGCTGCACGGCTATCACCGCGACACGAACGAAATCGAACGCCTCGGCTTCCCGGTCGCCTCCATGGGCAGCTACGCCCAGGACCAGGGACCGCGCGGAAAGGTGGTCGACTGGCGGGTGCCGATCGAGATCGACGGGGTGCGCGTCAATACCGGTGACGTCGTCTTCGGCGACCGCGACGGCGTCCTGGTGGTACCGGCGGCCGCAGTCGAACCGGCCTTCGCCGGGGCCTTCGAGAAGGCGCGGACCGAGAACCAGGTCCTGAAGGCGCTGCAGGCCGGCATGTCGACCGTCGAGGCCTTCAAGACATTCGGCGTCATGTAGGGTTTGGCGACCGCCATCCGCTTGACGGTGAATGCCGCCCCGCGGTGCTCGCCGATGGGGGCCGATCGCAGTATCAACGGCGCTGCCGCAAGGCGTACCTACAGGCAGCGGGACAGGATTCGGAGAGGTTGACGTGCGCACCGGCGCAAAGCCGCGAAAGGTGGATTCGATGGTTGCCAGCCTCGGCGCCACCATCGTCCGCGGCGAGGTCGCGCCCAATACGGTGCTGCCGCCGGAACGGGACCTGGAGGTTCGCTTCGGGGTTGGCCGCAGCGTCGTGCGCGAGGCCATCAAAGTGCTCGCCGCCAAGGGCCTGGTTACCGTCGGGCCCCGTCACGGCACCATAGTCCGGCCGGCGCGCGACTGGACTCTGCTCGATCGCGACGTACTCGAGTGGCTGCGCACGGTCGACGGTTTCGACCGTGACCTCCTGTTCGCCCTGCAGGAGACTCGCGCCATCATCGAGCCGGCTGCTGCCGCCCTTGCCGCCCAGCGAGCGACGGCGGAAGACTGGCAACGCATCGCCGACGCGTTCGCCGCCATGGAGATCGGCCGCTTCGAGGCCGCGGCGGCCATCGCCGCCGACAAGGCATTTCACCTGGCCATACTCGAGGCGACCCACAATCCGGTTTTATGCAACTTCCGCCCCGCCATCGACGCCATCCTGAGCGTCGTCTTCGACCTGTCGGTGGGCGGCTTCGTGGGAAATCTGCCAAATCACGCCGCCGTCGCCACGGCCATTCAGGCCCGTCGCCCCGACGAAGCCCGAGCCGCCATGGAACGGGTACTCGGCTTCACCGGCGACAACCTGTTCGTCGGTTAGCGGCGGATCGGCAGGCGAACCGATCAGGTGTCGAGAAAGGTCCTGAGGATCCGCGAACGGCTCGGATGCTTGAGCTTGCGCAGCGCCTTCGCCTCGATCTGCCGGATGCGCTCCCGGGTCACCGAGAACTGCAGCCCGACCTCCTCGAGGGTGTGGTCCGAGTTGGTGCCGATCCCGAACCGCATGCGCAACACCCGCTCCTCGCGCGCCGACAGCGACGCGAGCACGCGCGTCGTCGTCTCGCGCAGGTTCGACTGGATTGCGGCGTCCAGCGGCAGCTCCGTCTCCTTGTCCTCGATGAGATCGCCGAGCCGAGATCCGTCCTCGTCGCCGAGCGGCGTTTCGAGGCTGACCGGTTCGCGGACGGTCCTGAGGATCTTGCGCACATTCTCCAGCGAGAGGCCCATTCTGGCCGCGAGTTCCTCCGGCGTCGGATCACGACCGGTCTCGTGCAGCATCTGCCGCGAGGTCCGCACGACCTTGTTGATCGCCTCGATCATGTGAACCGGAATGCGAATCGTGTGCGATTGATCGGCAATGCAACGGGTGATCGCCTGCCGGATCCACCATGTGGCGTAGGTCGAGAACTTGTAGCCGCGGCGATACTCGAATTTCTCGACCGCCTTCATCAGGCCGATATTGCCTTCCTGGATCAGGTCGAGAAACTGGAGGCCGCGGTTCCGGTATTTCTTGGCGATCCACAAAACCAGGCGCAGGTTGGCCTCGACCAACTCCCTCTTGGCCTGGCGGCCTTCGCGATCGCCCTTCTGCACCATCTGGACGATGCGGCGAAGCTCCTTCGTCTCCAGGCCGGTCTCGCTCGCCAGGCCCTGGATTTCGCCGCGCAGTTCCTTGATGCGGTCCTTGTCTTCGGCGGCGAACTCCCTCCAGCCCCGGGCGGTGAGCTTGGAAATGCCGTTGAGCCAGCGCGGATCCAGTTCGAAGCCGAGATAGCGCTTGAGGAAGTCTTCCCGCCCGACACCGCGGCTTTCGGCGAGCCGCATCAGCCGGCCCTCGAGACCCATCAGGCGCTTGTTGACGTCGTAGAGCTGCTCGACCAGGGCGCGGATACGCCGTTCGTCGAGGCGCAGCGACTTCACCTCGGCGATCAGCTTCTGCTTGAGATACCTGTACTTGCGATCCTGCGCCGGCGTCAGTGACGAGTTGGCGAGCTTGCTATCCACATTGATGTCTTGAAGGCGACGCAGCTTCTTGTAGGTGCCCGCGACGGTATCGAAAGATTCGAGCACGCGGGGCTTCAATTCGGCTTCGATCGCCGCAATCGACATCAATTCCTGTTCGTCGTCTTCGTCGATACCGTCCGCGACCGCGGCGAGCTCAGCCTGTTCCCCCGTGTCGGGTTCGGTGCCGGCGGGTGAACCCGTTTGCAGGGGTGGCGCCGGCACGGTGCCGGCGATCTCCCGATCGGCGGACATGTCCTTGACCTCGGGCCCTGCCTGGGTCGCGCCGAGATCGATGATGTCGCGCAGGAGAACCTTGCCGCTGTTGAGTTCGTCACGCCAGATGATGATCGCCTGAAACGTCAGCGGACTTTCGCACAGGGCGGCGATCATCGCCTCCCGGCCGGCCTCGATGCGCTTGGCGATCGCGGTCTCGCCCGCGCGGGAGAGAAGCTCGACCGACGCCATCTCGCGCAGATACATGCGCACGGGATCGTCAGAACGCTCGTCAGGCAAAGACTTTTTGGGTACGGCGACCGGCTTGTCGCCGGCGGCGACCAGTTCGCCCTCGTTTTCGTCCTCGTTGTCCCCGTTGTGGTCGTCCGCCGTATCGGACTCGTGGGCGTCTTCGAGTTCTTGCCCTGCTTCGTCCGTATCGACGACCTTGACACCCATCTCGTCGAGCTTGGCGCTGATGTCCTCGATCAGGTCGGAAGAGACTTCGCCCGAAGGCAGCTCCGCGTTCAAGGCCTCGTGGGTGACGTAGCCACGCACCTTGGCGGCTTCGATCAACTTGCGAAGCGAAGCGCCGGCGAGGTCCAGCACCGGCCTGTCGCGAACGGACTGCGCGGACGCGTCTTCCGGTGCGTCCTCGTCATGATCAGGCTCTCGGTTTCGAACATTTCCCAAGGGCACCGTTGTCCTGGATGGGGCGGGCATCACACGCCGCGTGCGGCGCGGGACCGCGTTACGTTCGGGCCTGACATTGTCATCAGTCGCCACGGCCGGACACTCGTCTTCACCCCGATCGTCATGCCGGACCGAACGCCCGCTCTCGCCAGGGGTCGGTTCGAGAGCACACAGCAGTGCGCCAATTTTGCTTCCCTGTCGAGGAATACGAGGCGCTCCGTCGATGGCCATCGGCACCGTTGCGGCAACTGGCGGATCGATAATGTTCCGCCCGCGGATCTAGGCCCTTTCGATTTCACTGTGCCTGACCACCCTCTCGTACGGTTCGAGCAGGCCTTTGACGCGATATGCGACTTCTCCACCGTCCTCGCTCGGCAGCGAGCGCACGATCGTGTAGTCACCCGAACTGGTCACTCGATAGGGGCTGCGGCAAAGGCGAACCACTTGGCCGGCCCGGAATTTTTCGCTCAATTTCTCGCTCATGGATGCTCCCTGCTGCGACCGTACCCGACATGTTGGTGTCCGGCATGATGCCCGAATGCGCCCCGATCGGACGCGTTGCCGTAACGGATTCGCCACCGCATCGTGCCGGCACCGTTGTCTGCGACCGCCTGGATTTATCCAACCGCGGCGGGTGCGTGCGACGGGCGCCCGCCGGGACGACCGCGCGGAGTCTCTTCTTTCTTTTTCGGGGCCGGCAGGAGCCCGTCACGGATCGCCTTCTTGCGCGCGAGCTTGCGGGCGCGCCGCACCGCCTCACCCTTCTCGCGGGTCGCCTTGTCGGACGGCTTTTCGTAGAAACGCCGACGCTTCATTTCGCGAAATACGCCCTCGCGCTGCATGCGCTTCTTGAGCACGCGCAAGGCTTGCTCGACATTGTTGTCTCTGACGAGAACCTGCAATGGTCTATCTCCGTTGCGATGTATCGCGCCGAGACGACAAAAGCCGATCTCGCGACGCGTCGTGTTGGGCTCGATGGACACACCGACGAGCCTTCACGAATGGCCAGGAATATGCCCGGATCGAAGAGGCTGGACGCACTTAAGGCCGTGATGCTGCGACACAGTCCTGATCCGACGAACCACACGACGGACGTGTGGCATTATTGCGCGAGTAAGTAAGTCCGCGTCGTCAGCGAGCGAAGCGTCCAGCGTCCTTTGATCTCACGAACCAAATTGAACGGATTCGGGGTAGGCGCACGGACTTGGGGCATCGCAATCTCCGGGGACGCAGGCGGGAGCGCGGACTGTCTCTCAGCCACGGCGCCAGGATCGAATGCCAATGGTTTTCCCAATATGGGGCTTGTCCGACGTGATAGCCAGACAATTATCGGTCTGCCCCCTCCCCTCCGGGCCGGTCGGGTTCCTCATGACGACCTCAGCAATCGCAAGAAAGAGCTTGTCGTCAGGCCAGGATACCCCTTGTGGGCGCCGCAATTGATCTCTATAAGTCGTCCATCGATCATGGGCCAAACGACTGGGCCGCTTCGCCCCTGTGCGATGGGCGTGCACGTTTCAGATCATTTTCCAAAATCGACCATCCGGGTGTCCGGCGACCGAGTCATCGAGCGTCAGGCGCCCACGTGTACATCGTCACAAAGGACATCACTATGAGCACGGGCACCGTGAAGTGGTTCAATAACCAAAAAGGCTTTGGTTTCATTCAGCCGGAAGGCGGCGGCGCGGACGTTTTCGTCCACATCAGCGCCGTCGAGCGGGCCGGCATGGGCACCCTCCAGGAAGGCCAGAAGCTTTCCTTCGAGGTGGTGACCGACCGCCGCAGCGGAAAGTCCTCGGCGGACAACCTGCGCGCCGTCTGAGCGCCGTCGGCGCGAACCTTCGCGCTCTGATTACGGTAGTACCGTCAGAGCCCTGAGGTTCACGGCGCCGCAGGCGGTTTAACGACCCTATAAGACGACTCGGCAGCGCGACGGCGAAAGCAATCGCGCTGCTGGGATTCGTGTCACTGCCGACCGGCCACCCGAATGGTCGTCGTGACGTGATGCGTTTGTGCCGCGCCACCTGATGAAGGTCCGGCCTCGCCGCCAAAGTGCGTCGAAGACTCGCGTGAACGCGCTGGTGGCGGCACCCCGGTGTGACGGAACTAATTAGCCGAATCCGGTATCAGCTCCCCGCCCGGCGCCTGGCGACGCGGACTGGTGTCGTCTCTTCGACGGCAACCGGCGTCATCCTGCGATCTTTTTCATCAGCCGATTCGCGCGCCGGATCGTAGCCGGGCATCGCGGCGCCTTCCATGAAAGCCAGCCAGTCGGTCCTGGCGTGTTCTTTTGGCTCCCGATCCATCGGCGCCTCGTCCTCAGCCCTGCAAAAAACGACAAGTTCTGATTAGCAGCGAAGACGTCTGCCCGCGTGTGTTGTTTCCCCTATCCGAGATTGCCTACGGCATCCCGACCATGCCTCAGCGCATGAAGACGAACGAGCGGTGATCGGGCCGCGCGCCTTTGACCCGCCAATGCCAACGCAAGTATGGTTGTCGCCCCCTGCTCTTCGCGACGCATCTTGCGGATGAAGCGCCCCGCACTATTCAACTGCGGATGGCCCGTCCCGTCGCTGCGGCTGGCGCTGCGCACGCTCGGCAGGCTTCTGTTCGCCGAGCGTCGCCCAGCCCCCCCGGTCTCCGGCCGGCGGCAGGCTCTCCTGAATGTCCTTGTGCCGGAAGATGTAGGCCTTGGCGATCAAGTTGCCGCTGACCGGAGCGGTGAGGAACAGAAACATCGTGATCAGCACCTCGTGGATGCCGCCCGCGTTCTGCATCACCAGGAAGAACAGAATGGACGCCGCCAGCAAGGCGCCGATGCCGAGCGTGGTCGCCTTGGTGGGGCCGTGCAGACGCCGCATCGTGTCCGGAAGCTTGGCGAGACCGAGCGACCCGACGAACACGAAGACGCCGCCGATGACGAGGAAGACGGCGATGGCCAGTTCGATCAATGACGGCATCGCGAACCTCACTCGATGACATTGCCGCGCAGCAGGAACTTGCAGAACGCCACGGTGGCGACGAATCCCACCATCGCGAACAGCAGGGCGGCCTCGAAATAGATCGCGGTGCCGAACATGATGCCGGCGACCACGATCAACCCGATGGCATTGACCACCATGGTATCGAGCGCCAGGATGCGGTCGGTGGCGTCCGGTCCTGCGACGAGGCGGTAGACGTTGAGCAGGATGGAGACCGAGATCGCCACGATGGCGAAGCTGCAGGCGGCCGATATCATTGGAATATCCTCATCAGGCGGCGCTCGTATCGCGACTTGATGGCGGCGACGGTACCTTCCGCGTCATCGGTCTCCAGGCAATGGACCAACAGCGCGCTTCCGTCGGCGCTCAGGTCGGCGGTCACCGTGCCCGGGGTCAGGGTGATCGTGCCGGCCAAGACCGCGATCGCTTCGGGGCTCTCGAGCTCCAGCGGGACCATGACGAAGCGCGATCGCAAGCTCGTTCCGCGCCGGAAAAGGATGAGATAGGCGACCAGCACGTTCGAAACGATGATGTCCCACATGACGATGCCGGTGTACTCGATGATCGCGGGAACGTTGCGGATCCGCGGTCGTCGTGGCCAATAGACGCTGGTGAGCTTCGAAACCGCCAGTCCGAGCAGAAGCCCGAAGGCGACCGCCCCCCACGAGAAGTCGTTCGTCAGCAGCACCCAGACCAGCGCAAGGGTCGCGGCCAAAAGCGGGTGCGGCAGAAAACGGGCGCGCATCGTCATTCTCCCCCGGCGGGCCCCGCCCGCTGGTCCCGCAACACCGCCCCTATGTAGTGCCGCGGCTTCAATACCTGCTCTGCGGTGGCAGCGAGACCGTCCATGACGGTGCCGGCGAAGATGGCGAGTGCTACCAACAGGACAATCAGGCCGCCGACCACAAGCGTCGGCAGCATTGCGACCGGGTGCGGCACGGCCAGGGCCTCCCCAACCGGGACGTTCCAGAAGATTCGAATGCCCGTGCGGGCGAAGCCGATGATCATCAGCAGGCTGGTGACGAGGATTGCCGGCCATACGGCGCTGGCGAGCGACGCGGCGCGCCCCGCCTCGAGGATCAGGATCTTGCCGATGAATCCGGCGAGCGGCGGCATGCCGACCGCCGCAATCGCAAGGACGAAATAGAAGCCCGCGAGCAGACCGGCGCCATTCCGAACCCCGGCGCCGCGATCCTGTCGCTCATCCCCCTCGCCGATCATGCCGGCCAGCAGGAACAAGCCCGCGCTCACGAGCGTGCTTTGCAGCGCATAGTAGAGCGCGGCAGCCAACCCGTCGGCGCTCGTCAGGCCGACCGCGATCAACAGCGTTCCCATGGACGATATCAGGGCATAGCAGACGAGATCGAGCAGCGCGCGGCTCGCCAGGACACCGATCGTCCCGAGCACCAGAGTGAGGATTCCCGCCGGCAGGATCCACGGGACGGCGATACCGGCGAGCGGACCGGCGTCGGCTCCGAAGACCAGGGTATAGACGCGGATGATCGAATAGGCGCCGACCTTGGTCATGATGGCAAACAGCGCCGCGACGGGGGGCGCGGCGGCCCCATAGGCCGGCGGCAGCCACCAATGCAGCGGCACCATCGCGGACTTGATCGCGAACACGGTGAAGAGCAGGAGCGCGCCGGCCGCGAGCAGCGCCTGATCGGACGCTGCGACTTGCGGCACCTTGACGGCGAGATCCGCCATGTTGAGCGTACCGGTGGAGGCGTAGATGAGTCCCACCGCGAACAGAAACACGGTCGAGCCGATCAGGTTGACGGCGACATACATGAATCCGGATTTGAGGCGGCGGGCCCCACCGCCATGCAGCATCAGGCCATAGGACGCGATCAGCAGTACTTCGAAGAAGACGAACAGGTTGAACAGGTCACCGGTCAGGAAGGCGCCATTGAGGCCGAGCAGCAGGAACTGAAAGAGAGCGTGGAAATGCCTTCCCCGCCGATCCCACGTCTCCAGCGCGGCGAGCAGGGCGCAAACGGCGAGCACGCCGGTGAGCAACAGCATGATCGCCGCCAACCTGTCCAGCACGAGTACGATGCCGAAGGGGGCCGGCCAGTTGCCGAGCAGATAGGTGCGCGGCTCTCCGTCGGCGGCGGCGAGACAGAAGCCGACCGCAAGCATCATCTGGACCAGGACCGACGCGCCGGAAAGGACTCGCTGCCGCGACGGGCTGCGCCGCAGGGCGAGCACCAGGAGTGCCGCCGTCAAGGCCGGCACGACCAGCGGCATGATGAGCCACGGGTTGCTCATCGCGCCGCCACTTCCCGCTGCGCTTCGGACGCCGGCTTTCCGGCTTCCGTCTCCCGGCCGACATGGTCCGTTCCGGTCTCCAGAAAGCCGCGCAAGGACAGGACGACGATCAACGCCGTCATGCCGAAAGTGATGACGATCGCGGTGAGGACAAGCGCCTGCGGCAGGGGATCCGTATACCCGGCGGCGGACGACGACACGATCGGCGGCAGGTCGATCGTCAACCGTCCCATCGCAAACAGGAAGACATTGACGGCGTAGGACAGTAACGAGAGCCCGATCACCACCGGAAAAGTTCGTCGCAGCAGGATGAGGTACAGGCCTGCGGCGGTAAGCGCCCCGATCCCGCTCGCCATCAGAAATTCCATGCTCATGGCGCACCCGTCCCGGTCTTGACCTGCGTCTGCTTTGAAGCCTGTTCGGCGCGCTCTTCGACGCGCGACAGGGTCGCAAGAGACAAGATGCACGTTCCGACCACGGTGAAGAAAACGCCGATATCGAAAGCCATCGCCGAAGCCAACTCGATTTCCCCAAACAGCGGCACGTGGAAATATCCGAACGTGCTGGTGAGAAACGGCCGGCCGAACGCAAGCGATGCAAGCCCCGCCGCACCGGCGAGCATCACGCCGCCGCCGATCATCGCATGGGCGTCCATTCTGGCGCGGCGGTGCGCCCACACATAGCCGCTGGCCATGTACTGCATCAGCAGCGCGATGGCGACGATCAGCCCGGCGATGAAGCCCCCGCCCGGCATGTTGTGCCCGCGCAGAAGCACATAGATCCCGACCACGAGCGACAGGGGCAGCAACACGCGCGTGACGACCGTGAGCAGCAACGGATGCGGGTCGCCGGCCCGCGGCAAGAACCGTAATGTTCTTATCCGACGCCGGGCGGCGCCGTGGAGGGCGGAATCCAGTAGCGCGAATATCGTCAGGGCGGCGATCGAAAGCACGATGATCTCGCCGAAAGTATCGAAGCCGCGGAAGTCGACCAGGATGACGTTCACCACATTCGTCCCTCCCCCCGCCGGCTTGGACTGTTCGATGTGATAGTCCGAGATCGTCTCGGTGCCACGCGTCATCACCGCATAGGCGAGTGCCGCCACCCCCACCCCGACCGTCGTCGCCAACGCGCCGGCGCCGAGTTTACCAGCCGTCGAGGATTCATCCGGCGTGGTGCGTGGCAGCAGATTGAGTGCCAACAGGAGTAGTATGGTGGTCACGATCTCCACCGATATCTGCGTGAGGGCGAGGTCCGGCGCGGAAAACTGCAGGAAGGCGAGCGAGACGACGAGGCCGATGACGCTGATGATGATCAGCGCCGCGAGCCGGTCGTAATGATGGCGGACGATCAATCCGCAGGCGAGCAGCAGCACGAGCCAGCCGGTGACCGCCGGAATGGTCGCCGGCAGCGCCGCTCGCGTTCCGGCGAGCGGCCCGGGACCTGCCTGGACGTAACCCGCGAGGGCGAGGCCTGCGGTGGTCAGGACGATCACGGCGAGGTCGCGCGGCAAGCCGCCATCGGCGAGCGAACCGAGCACGAACCGCGACGAACGGACGAGCCCGGCGACGGATCCCTGAAACAGGGTCATTCCGTCTGGGCGCGGCAAGGCCAGGCGCAGGCGTTCGAGCGATGAATACGCCCACAGAAGCGCGAGCCCGCCCGTCAAGGCGAATCCGCTCATGAACAAAGCCGGCGTCAAGCCGTGCCATATCGCGAGATGGAATTGCGGCAGGGCTCCCCCAACGGCGGCGGAAGCCGTGCGCTCGACGAGCGCGCCGGCGACGATCGCCGGCATCAGGCCGATGACAACGACCGCCGATGCCAGAACGGCGACCGGCAACCACATTCCTAAAGGCGGGTCGTGGGGGTGACGGGGATAGTCCTGGCGTTTTGGCCCGAGAAATACGCACCACACGAGCCGCGCCGAATAGGCGGCGGAAAGCAACGCCCCCGCCGTCGCGAAGATCGGGAACAGCCACGCTTGGCCGGCATAGACCGTGTGCGCGGCCTCTTCGAGCATCATCTCCTTGGACAGGAACCCGTTGAAGAGCGGTACGCCTGCCATGGAAGCCGCCGTCACGATGGCGAGGCTCGACGTGACGGGCATGAGCCGCCGCAGACCGCCCAGGCGGCGAATGTCGCGCGTGCCGGCTTCGTGATCGACGATGCCGGCGGACATGAACAGCGCCGCCTTGAAGGTAGCGTGATTGAGGACGTGGAAGACCGCGGCGATCACCCCGAAGGGCGTCCCGAATCCCAGCAGCATGGTCATAAGGCCGAGATGGCTCACGGTCGAAAAGGCCAGCAGGGCCTTGAGATCGTCCTTGAACAGTGCGATCCAGGCCGCCACCACCATGGTGACGAGGCCGGTCGCCGATACGATCAGGAACCACTCCGGAGTGCCGGAAAGCACCGGCCAGAGCCGCGCCAGCAGGAACACGCCCGCCTTCACCATTGTGGCCGAATGCAGATAGGCCGAGACCGGGGTCGGCGCCGCCATCGCGTGCGGCAGCCAGACATGGAAGGGGAACTGGGCGGACTTGGTGAATGCCCCGAGCAGGATGAGAATGAGGGTCGGCAGATAGAGCGGCGAGGATTTGACCACTTCGCCGCGGGTCAGGAGTTCGCTGAGTTCGAACGTGCCGGCGATGTGCCCTAGCAACAGCATTCCGCCCAGCAGGGCCAGTCCACCGGCGCCGGTGACGATCAGCGCCATGCGGGCGCCGGCGCGCGAGGCCGGCAGGTGGTGCCAGTAGCCGATCAAAAGAAAAGAGCTCAGGCTCGTCAGTTCCCAGAACACCACCAGCAGAAGGATGTTGTCGCTCAGGACGATGCCGACCATCGAGCCCTGGAAGAGCAGGAGATAGCAAAAGAAACGGCCCATCGAGTCGGTCCGGCCGAGATAGAACCGGGCGTAGATGATGATCAGCAGACCGATCACCAGGATGAGGCCGGCGAAGAACAGCCCGAGCCCGTCGATGAAGAACGAAAACGACAGGCCGGCCTGCGGCAGCCAATCGACGCGCAGGCCCGGAACACGGCCGGAGAACACCGCCGGCACGTCCGTGAGCAGGAGAAGCAGCGCGAGACCGGTGACCGCCGCGGTGGCGGCGGTGCACACGTTACGTCCGGCCCGAATGGCGAGCGGCGGAATGACGGCCCCGATGAACGGGATCAGGACAATGAGCGCAATTCTCATCGGGGGCGTATGTCGGCGATCAGACAGTTAGGCATTCGCCGGGAGGCCGATGAACTGACGCACGGCCACCGCGTCACGCTCCGCCACGACCTTGTCGTCTGCCGGGAACGCCCACGCCCCTCCCCCCCGCGAGATCAACAGCATGTTGCAGACTTCGACCCCGGACGCACGATCAACACCGACGTCGACGGTGACGTCGACCAGGTCTGCGAGGTCCACTTCCGCCGGCTTGAGGGCCATGAAGAGGATCTTGCGATGAAACACGGCTTTCCCGGCCTTCTTGTCGAGGATCAGCCGGCTGCGGTGCGCCTCCAGCTGAAGCAGATTATCAGTTCGCGTGATCAACGTCATCGTGATGTCCACGCGTCGGTAAGACGCAACCTAGCTGTTCCAGGATGGGTGGACCGTCCGGCAATATGTCGCGCGACAAATGATCCAATCACTTTACGCGGCGTTCGGCAGTTGCCGTGATTAGCCGCGGGAAACCGACGCGACAACGCCTGACAGCGAGGCAGCGGGCCCTGAAAGCGGCCCGCTGCCCTATTCTAGACATGAGTGCTGCGATGGTCAGGGACAGAACCAGACCGGACCGACACTCACGCACCCGCGCCGCCGCCAGTCGCGTGGCCGGGAATGATAGCGGTTCCATCCCCGCGGAGCGTGCCGATAGCTACGCCCCGGCGTCCAGTGTCGTCGCCCGTCGCGGCGATAGCCGCGACGTTCCATTCGCGGCGGCGGCCGCTTCCGCTGGATCTGGGCTTGGACCGGGACGACCTGCGCGGCCTGCTGGCGAGCGGCCTCACCAAACGTGCTTGCGGCGGGTAGCGCATGGGCGGCAGGCGCCGCGAACAGGACGATTCCGGCCACGACCGCAAAGAGAGGAAACCTCATCAACACCTCCGCGGGCTCAAGTTAGCGCGAGTACCGGAATTCAGGCGCGTTGTTGAGCTGATCCCTGGTGGCACCGGCGAGGATCGCGCGTTCGGGCCGATCATTCATCTGGTTCGTCGTACCCACACCCGTTCCGGTCGCACCGGTGGCGGTGTTGTTGGCCGTCGGCCCCTGCGTCGTGGTGCCAGGAGCGGACTGGGTCGCGCCCGGCGCAGTCTGAGTAGTGCTGCGCTGCGGCGGCTGTGCACCTGCTACGTTGCTCTGCGGGGCCGCACCGGTCGTGGCAGCGCCCGGCCTCGTGGCGACGCTGTTGGCAGACGTCATCTGCCACTGCAAGGCATTGAACGGAACGGCCACATCACGCTCGCCGATACCGAGGAACCCGCCGACACCGATCACCACTGCTTCGATTTGCCCCTGCGGATTGAGCAAGACCTCGGATATGTCCCCGATGTGCTCGTTGCTCTCGTTGTAGATGTTCACGCCTTCAAGCTGCGACGCACGCCACAGATCTGCACGATTTTCGGTGATGAAGCGGACCGTCCCGGCCGCATTCGTGGTGGCGCCAGGCGAGGTGACCGCCGTGCCCGTCGTATTCCGCTGTGCTGTCGTACCCGTATTCGTCTGGGCCATGGCGGTGGTCGCCGCAAAAGCAGTGCTGAGCAATATAGCGGCCGTCGCTTTCCTGAGCATCGATCGTCCTCTCCGGTATTCGATAGGTTTGCGGGACATGTGTTAATTCGGCTGTGCATCGCACAGCGCGATGATGTCTCAACGCCTTGTCGTGTCGATCGTTGCCCCAACCAAGCTCGAATTGCGGCGCCATCATGTCGCACCGAATTGCCGATTCGCATGCGATCCACCAGTCATGATCGCTGACATTGCAGCAAACTTCAGGGATATTCCATGTGTCACCAATTGACTCAGTGAAGATGCTCCTGAAATTGTGATCGTGCTTCCGTTCGCTCCGTCTTCCCGCTCGCTCTCCCGGACCACAGGCACGGACCACAGGTGGATGCGTCGTTCCGACTGCAACACATAGCGCTTGTCGATAAGCGGATATGACGAAACGACGCCCGCTATCTGCAGACGGATGGAAGCGGCAATGCCATGCCGATCCAGACCAGGGCGGCGATGGCCGCCAGCGTGAGACAGGCAGATGCCCGCCACAGGAACGCGTCCGAGGTGCCGTTTTCCGTCGTCGCCAGTTTTCGACGGCAATGGGCGAGCAGCCACAGCAGTCCCGCCATATGGGCGGCGAACAGCCCGTAAAGTGCCGCGTGGAGGGAGCTGATCGAGCCGAGCAGCCGGACCTGCTGCCAGGCGAATTCGCATCCGGTCGCCTGGACGGCGTAGAGCAGCGAAAATCCAGCGATCCAGATGCCGAAGCCGAGCGCCATGAACAGGAAACCTTGCTGCTTCGACGTCATGGCGAGGCCGTCCACGACATCGCGTGCAACAACAGCAAGGTGACGACACCGATCGCGGCCGTGAAGGCGTGCCAGGCTCTGCCGATCATCAGGTCGCTCGAACGCACCAGGGATACGAATCCACGACGGCTCCGCCACAGCCCGTACAGCGCAAATACGGCTCCCAGTGCGACGTGAAGAGCCACATAGCAGAGCACGACCAGCGCCGCTGCACCGTAGGCATGCTCGGTCGGCGCCGGCACGCCGAACGCCATCCCAACCAAGGCGGCGAGCGCCATGCTGTGGGCCCCCGCGGTCACGAACAGCCAGCGCTTGCGCTTGGCGGCGTGCGGCAGGACGGTCGGACTCACGCTTCGTCCCGCCGCAATCGCGGCCAATACAAGCCCTGCGGCCGCGCTCCCCGACAGGAGAAGGTTCCACTGGGCAAGTTGCGGTGGCGGCCAGTTGGGAGCCACGATGGCGAGATACAGCGACCCGAACGCCAGCGATCCGAACGCCGTGGCATCGCCGAACAGCGCGATCCACATGGCCCATTGCGACGGAGACGAACCGGACTCGCCGTGCGAGGGCACGTACTTTCCGTGCCCGATGGGCATCGCCCCCCGATCGGCGTGGTCTCCATGGCCCCTGGTCCACAAAAGCAGCGTACCGATCGTCGCGACGAAGCCTATGACTGCGACCACGTAGACCTGGAAAAGGACCGCGAGAAAGAACACCGCGGTCGCCACCGCGCTGACGAGCGGCAGATAGGTGGGGCCCGGCAGCCGCACCACCTGCTCGACTTGGCCGGACGTGACTTCGACCCCCAACGTCTCCAGTCGGCCATCCCGGACGAAACCGAGATATCCCCGCCCCTGCGCCAGGGCGACGGCAAGCCCGGTGCTCTGCTTGAGCGGCGAGCGCGTGTCCACCACCGGAATGGAGGCGAAATTATACGACGGCGGCGGCGTACCGGTCGCCCATTCCAGGGTTCCGGCGCGCCAAGGATTGCGTCCGGGGCGCCGGCCGAATCGGATCTGAAGCGCGACATCAACAGTGAAGAGTGCCAAGCCGATCGCCATCACGAAACTGCCGATCGAAGAAACCAGATTGAGCCATTCCCACCCGTTGGCGGGATCATAGGTGTAGATGCGGCGAGTCATCCCGAGCAGGCCGGTCGCATGCATGATCAGGAACGTGAGATTGAAGCCGACGAATATGAGCCAGAATGCCGCAACGCCGAGGCTTACGCGTGGCACGCGACCGGTGAAGTGCGGTAGCCAGTAATGGGTGGCGGCCAGCATCGGAAACACGAAGCCCCCCACCAGCACGTAGTGCAGATGGGCGACGACGAAGTGAGTGTCGTGGACCTGCCAGTTGAAAGGCACAATCGCGACCATCACGCCGGTGAGGCCGCCGGTGACGAAGATGAAGAAGAAGCCGAGAATGTAGAGCATCGGCAACCTGAGCTGCGGCCGGCCGGCGAACAGCGTTCCGATCCAGGCGAAGATCTGCACCGCGGTCGGTATCGCGACCGCGGTCGAGGCGGCGGAAAAGAACGCCAGCGCCAGATGCGGTATGCCGACCGTGAACATGTGGTGCACCCAGAGCCCGAAGCTCAGGAACGCCAGCGCCACGATGCTGACCACGATGGCCAGATAGCCGATGATTTCACGCCGGGCGAAGACCGGCAGGATCGTCGACACGACTCCGGCGGCCGGCAGGAAGATGATGTAGACCTCCGGGTGGCCGAACAGCCAGAACAGATGCTGCCACAAGATGGGATCGCCGCCGCGATTCGGATCGAAGAACGGCAACCCGAAGGCACGTTCGACCTCCAGCAGGACCGACCCGACGATGAGGGGCGGAAAGCCGAACAGCATCATGAAAGCGGTGACCAGCATGTACCAGGCGAATAGCGGCATCTTGTCCAGGGACATGCCCGGCGCGCGCAGCTTGAGGACCGAGACGATGATCTCGACCGCGGCGGAGAGGGCCGATATTTCCACGAAGGTGACGCCGATCAGCCACAGGTCCGAGTTGATACCCGGCGTAAAGGGCCGCGAGGTCAGCGGCGTGTACATGAACCAGCCGGCATTGGGCGCCACGCCGAGAACCATGCCGACGATGAGGATCGCCCCTCCGAACAGGTAGCACCAGTAGCCGTACGCGCTCAGCCGCGGGAACGCCATGTCGCGCGCGCCGAGCATCTTGGGGAGGAGATAGAACGTCACACCTTCGATCAACGGGATGGCGAACAGGAACATCATCACCGTGCCGTGCATGGTGAAGACCTGGTTGTAGATCTCGGGTCCGAGAAATACGCCGCGCGGCGTCGCGAGTTGGGCGCGGATCAACATCGCGAGTAGTCCGCCGATGCCGAAGAAAACGAAGGCCGTGACGATGAAACGCCGTCCGACGATCGTATGGTTCACGGCCGACAGACGGCCGACGCCAGGCGGCGTCCGCCAGACGGCATCGAGCGCCTTGTGCAGCCGTATGGGGTCTTGGATCGGCACGGCTTCGCTCACGGCCTCCCTCCTGCGTCGACAAGGTCTTCAGGCATGGCGGGGGGTAGTCCGTCGATGACCCGTCCGGTCTCGTCCTCCGAGCCATGCGCCTCGACGGTCATCTGCATGTCGCGGTGGGCGATCCCGCAGAATTCGGCGCACACGCCACGATAGCGTCCGGGCACGTCTGCATTCAGGCGCAGCATCGTCACATGACCGGGGGTCGCGTCGATCTTGCCCGCAAGCCGCGGCACCCAGAAGGAGTGGATCACGTCGGCGCTGGTGATCCTGAGAAGGACCGGCTGGCCGGCCGTCAGGTGCAGGACATTGTTCGATCGCCGCACCGTGCCGTCAGCCGACCGATAGGTGAAGACCCACTCCCATTGCCGCGCCAACACGTCCACTTCCGTCCGGCCTTCGGCGCGGGCCTGGAACAGGTTTTCGCCGCTTGCGAGCGCATAGACCATGAGGGGCGTCAGGACGAGGGCGGGCAGCGCCAATCCGCCGCCGACGATCCACAGCGCGGGCGGCACGCCGCGGGCGACCGCGGGGCGCAGGAAGGCCAGCGCCAGCAGACAAATGACAAGTCCAAGCAGCAGCGTGGCGCCGGCCAGCATCACCCACCACAGGGCGGCGATCGAACGGGCCGCCGGGCCGGCCGGCTCCAGCGTCGAGAGCGGACCCGCGCACGCGATCAACGGCGTCAGAAGCGCGCAGGCCGCGAAGGCGCGGGCAAACCTTTTCGCCCGCTTCCACGTTGTCCCCCACGTTGCCCCCAGCCGCTTGGAGCCAACCGAGCCTTTCACGCGAGTGTACAGATGCCCAATCCCGTTCCCCCCAGTCCCGTCATCGAAGAGGTCACGAAGCACGACACCAGTTCCGTGGTTTCGGTGGCCGGTCACCCGATCCACGCCATGCTGGTCACGTTCCCGATCGCGCTGGTGATCTCCACGCTCGGATGTGACGTCTTCTATTGGTGGAGCGCCGACCCGTTCTGGCCCCGCGCGGCGCTGTGGGCGAGCGGCTTCGCCTTCTGGTTCGGCGTTCTGGCGAGCATCGCCGGGGCGGCCGAACTGCTGCTCGTCCCGGGCATCCGCAAGCGTGCGGCGAGCTGGACACACGCCGTTGCGGCCGTGACGCTGGTGTCCATCGCCGGCATGAACTGGGGCCTGCGCCTCGGCGACGCGGAGGCAGCGGCGCTGCCGGTCGGCCTGATGATGTCCGCCCTGGCGAGCGTCTTCGTCGGCATTGCGGGCTGGCACGGCGGAAAGCTCGTGTTCGATCATGGGATCGGAATTATGGTTTCGAGCAATGACTGAAGCCCCCCGGGACGGAGCTGCCAACGGGGAGGCGGCGTGAGATCGATGATCGGCTTTGCGAGCACCAGGAACAGGACGGCGGCGATCGCCGACACCGTGGCTGCGGCGGCGGCACACTGGCGCCAGCGTGCATGGAAGCGGCCCGGCTCGAAGAGATACAGAATGACGTGCCCCTGCCAGACATGAATGGCAACGAGAACGCCGACCGCCACCAGCTTCAGGGCCATCCACGCCGTGAACACGTTTCGCAGGAAAACGAGCAGCGTGCCGGCAATGACCGCGACGAAGGCGGCCGGCGATGTCACATGGATGAACACCGAGCGCGTGAAGCGATGCAGGTCGTGCAACGGATCATCACGAAGCCCGTTGCGCTTCGCGTAGAGCAACGGCAGCACCGTCAGCCCGGCGCACCAAACCATGATCGCCGCCATATGGATCGCTTTGGCCCAGACGATCATGGGTCGGGGCCCACCGAAGCATCGCGCGCAATTCGTATCGCCCGCGAATTTCTAGAGGCTGCGTGTGAACTCCAGTGGTCGTGATTCCAAGGCCCCTTCAAATGCCCCCTTCCTCATCTTGAATGCCGAATTCGGCGCACGCTCCGGGCGCCAACCATGGCTCAACGCGCAAACGGCCGTTCCTGACACGCTCAACGCAGCGGCAATTGAGCACAGGCAAACCCAGTCCCGCCAGAAGTCGGGTTGATAACGCTCGGGCCGGCAACTGCCCCGGGGCCTTGCTGCACGTTTCCTCACATCGGATGCTTGCCGGTGGAAGCCCGCATGCGTTTCGCGGGATGGTGTCGAAAATTAGCCCGGCATAATCCCCAGTCCGGATTCCGTTCGGCCACAGGTCCGGTTATCTTACCTGCGACGTCGTCGCCGGCCGTTCCGCCAGCCCGTCGCCCCGGCAAAGTCCCTACTTCTCTTTCCGACGGAGCCCTTCCTCATGCATGTCACCCTGGTCCATGTGGTGGTCAAGCCCGAGGCCGTGGACTCCTTCGTCTCCGCAACGCGGGAAAATCACGCGGCTTCGGTGCGCGAGCCGGGCAACCGGCGTTTCGACGTCCTCCAGTCGCCGGACGACCCCACCCGCTTTGTCCTCTACGAGGCCTATGCGAGCGCGGAAGACGCCGCCGCCCACAAGCAGACGCCCCACTACGCCCGCTGGCGCGACGAGGTCGCGCCCCTGATGGCCGAGCCGCGCAAAGGCATTCCCATGCGCTGCCTTTTTCCGAGTAACTGATGATCACGCCCTTCTCCATCGCCCACCTTCCGCGCATCGAATTCGGTTCCGGCGCCGTCCGAAAGCTGCCCGACATCGCCGCGACATTCGGCCGCCATATGCTCCTAGTCACGGGCGCACGTTCATTCTCTGCCTTGCCGCAAGGGGCCGCGTTGCTGGACCGCCTGCACAAGCGTGGGTTGGATTGGCAGACGGTGCAGATCGCCGGCGAACCGTCGCCGGAAGCCGTGGACGACGCCGTCCGCCGTTTCGCCTCGACGGCGATCGACGCCGTCATCGGCATCGGCGGCGGCAGCGCCCTCGACGCCGCCAAGGCGATCGCGGGACTGCTTGTCCCCGGCAATTCGGTTATGGATCATCTTGACGGCATCGGACCGCAGAAGCCCTATGGCGGTCCGGCGACGCCGTTCATCGCCGTGCCCACCACCGCGGGCACCGGCTCCGAAGCGACCAAGAACGCCGTTTTGTCACGGCTCGGCCCGGACGGTTTCAAGAAATCGTTTCGCGACGATGCCCTGGTGGCGCAGGTCGCGCTGTTGGATCCCGATCTCCTCGCCTCCTGTCCGCCGGCGCTGATCGCCGCGAACGGCATGGACGCCCTCACCCAGCTGCTCGAATCCTACGTGTCGACGCGCGCCAATCCGATGACGGACGCGCTCGCATTGTCGGGTCTCGCCGCGGTGCGCGACGGCCTCATCGTCTGGTACGAAGCCGGCGACACGGCGGCCGAAGCCCGCGAGCGCATGGCTTATGCGGCGCTCCTCTCGGGCATCTGCCTGGCACAGACGGGGCTCGGTTCGGTGCACGGGATTGCTTCGCCCCTCGGCGCTTTCTTCCCCATCCCCCACGGGGTCGCCTGCGGGACGCTGCTGGCGGCGGCCACGCGCACCAATATCGAGGCGATGGAAAGCCGCGAGCCGCACAACCCGGCGTTGGCAAAATATGCCCAAGTGGCCCGGGTCTTGACCGGGCGTGCATCCGGCGGCGGCCCCGAGGACCGCCGCGATCTCGTGCGCCTGCTCGACACATGGACGCAACGCCTGGCGCTGCCGCGTCTCGCCGAGCTCGGCGTGGCCTCCGGCGACGTGGCGCGGATCGTTGCGGCAAGCCGCGGCTCCAGCATGAAGACCAATCCGGTGGTACTGACGGACGACGAGATCGGTGAAGTCGTCGCCGCACGGCTGTAATTCGAGGGGATGCCGGACATCACGGCACCGCCCCGTTGATCGCCGCCCATTTCCGTAAAATTGTCGGCCGGCGTTTAAATTCACTTTCCGTACAGTCACGTAGTGTGTAGGTCGACGAGGTCACCTGGGGGGACAGAGGAGGGTAAGCAGCGATGTATCGACCGCGCGTTGCGGCTAAATCGAAGGCGCGAAGCCGCGAAGCCACACTCAAAAACCGTATCGAGGCCGCCCCCACGGCCGCCGACAACGACGATCCGACCAGTTCTGGTTCTCTCACCCGGCGCCAGCGTACAGGGCCCGGTGTGCGCCTATGGGGGTTCGTGCGCCGTCAAGAGGATGCCCAGGAGACGATGCCCGGTTCAGACCTTCTGCCGCAGGATATTTCGCTGTGGTATGATCGCAATGACAGTCGCTTCCAGGTGATCTCCGACCACAAGGTGATCGACGACCTGGCACCGATAGAATTCGCTCAGTTCGTGCGGGCGATGCGCTTTTCGACCAACCAGGTCCTGTTCAAATTCGAGAACCGTCAGGATGGCACATCCGGCCGTGCGATCCGCGTCTGGTCGAGGCCGATCTAGGCCGCCGGCCTTTCCGTCAACGGGCAAGCGCCATTCGTTCCCTGAAGATCGGATGGGCCAGGATGGGGTCGGTGCCGGTCTCGATGACGAGATCGACCTGCTCGACCGGTAGATTGAAGCGGGTTGGAACGGTTGAAACCAATGCCGCCCGACGCGGCTCCAGCTGATCGAACGACACTTCCGCGATCTCGAATTTGACATGGCTGCAGCGCCAACCGGGTGGCGCGCCAAGCCGCCGCGCCTGCGCCGCCGACAGCCGGCATTGCCATTTGCGCGTCGCCTCCCCCCATTCGCGGATGCTCAGGCGGAAGGCATCGAAGCCGCTGCGCACGGTGGAATCGGATGAAGATGGGCCGGCTCATCGGCACGGCGCGGTCCGGCGTGAATGGCACATAGGGCGTGTCGGCGATGGCGCGCGCAATGACGAGGCCGGACAGACCGAAATTGTCGGTCAGGCCGCCGTCCACCAGCTTGACCCGGCGTTGCATCGGGCGCTCGCTTTGCATCGGCAGATGAATGATCATACCATTCCGAAACACTCCGCCACCTGGAGAAAACCATCGATGACGGTGGGCCGCACGGGCTACACGTGGGAATCGCGATCCTTCCGCCGGCGCGATGGGGAGCAATTGACATTGACGGGAACGCCAGGAAGCATGGGCGCCTTGGGCATGGTCCCGGCGGCGAAGGGACGGTTTGCATCAGTGAGGACAGGAATGAAGATGAGAGCGGCCATCGTCACTCTGCTGTTCGCCGGAATGAACCTCCTGGCCGTTGCGGGCGGCGTCCAGGCACAAGCGTGGTCGGGGCCGCGACCCGATCAAAACCTGGCCGGGGATCAGCCGGGCTATGAACCGAGTGCGCAGGAGGAGGAACTGCCGGCCGAGTTCAGGACGCAGCCGGTTTTCTTCCGCACCACCGAGCCGCCGGGGACGATCGTCGTCAACACCTCCGAGCGTTTCCTCTACCTGGTCCAGGGCAACAACCGCGCGCTGCGCTACGGCATCGGCGTCGGCCGCGAAGGCTTTCAGTGGTCGGGCCTCAAGCGCATCGATCGCAAGGCCGAATGGCCCGACTGGACTCCACCCCCAGAGATGATCGAGCGCCAGCCCTACCTGCCCCGCTTCATGGCCGGAGGTGCCGGCAATCCCATGGGGGCCCGCGCGCTCTACATCCAGGGCACCGTCTACCGCATCCACGGCACCAACCAGCCCTGGACCATCGGCTCCGCCGTTTCCTCCGGCTGTTTCCGCCTCACCAATCCCGACGTTACCGATCTCTACGAACGCGTTCCGGTCGGAACCCGCGTCGTCGTCCTGCAGCCACCCAAGCTGTAGGAGCGTGCCTCGGGCCGCCGATCAGTGGAGTTTTCCATGTCGATTTCTGTTCGCCTGTCGAAGCTCGTTCCCATTCTCGCCATGGGGGCAATCATCGCCTTCACATGCGGAGCCGCGACCGCCCAGACACTCGCCACGGTGAAAAGCCGTGGCACGCTCACCTGCGGCGTCGGTCCGGGAGTTGTCGGCTTCTCGGCCCCCTCGCCGTCCGGCCGGTGGACGGGCTTCGACGTCGACTTCTGCCGGGCGCTTGCGGCGGCGATTTTCGACGATGCCGACAAGGTGACATTCGTGCCTTTGTCAGCGGCCGACCGCTTCCGCGCTTTGCAGGCCGGCGAGATCGACATCCTGTCGCGCAATTCCACCTGGACCATGGGCCGCGAAGTGGAGCTAGGCCTCACCTTTCCGGTGGTGACCTTCTATGACGGGCAAGGCTTCATGGTGCAGCGCGCACGTAAGCTGGAGACTGCTCTCGATCTCGGCGGCAGCAAGGTATGCGCCCAGTCCGGCACCACCACCGCGCTGAATGTCGCCGACTACTTCAATGCCAACGGTATGAAGTATGAGCCGGTGCTCACCGCCTCGGCCGACGAGACGGTCAGGGCCTATGACGGCGGCCAGTGCGACACCATGACGACCGACGCCTCGGCACTGCATTCGGAGCGGCTCAAGCTCGCCCGGCCCGACGATCACGTCATCCTGCCCGACATCATCTCCAAGGAGCCGCTCGGGCCGGCGATCCGCCAGGGCGACGCGCAGTGGTTCAATATCGTCAAATGGACCCATTTCGCCATGTTGGACGCCGAGGAACTGGGCGTGAGTTCGAAGACCGTGGACGAGGCGCTCGCCTCCCAGAAGCCCGACGTGCGGCGACTGATGGGTCGGGACGGCGGCTATGGCGAGAAGATGGGGCTGACCAACGACTGGGCGGTACGCATCATCCGACGCGTCGGCAACTACGCCGAAGTCTATGAACGCAATGTCGGAACCAAGACGCGGCTCGGCATTCCGCGTGGCATCAACCAGCTCTGGACCGCCGGCGGCATCCAGTACGCGCCGCCGATCCGGTAGAACGGACATCGGCCCCATCGATGCGGCGTCTGCCCGCCACACCGATGGGGGGCCCCCGCTATTGGGCTGACGACGTCTGCGGCGCCGCCGCCGTAACGCGCCATACCGTGTTGCCGACGTCGTCGGCGATGAGCAGCGCACCTGAATTATCCACGGCGACTCCGACCGGCCGGCCGCGAGCTTCGCCACGATCGTTCAGGAAGCCCGTGACGACGTCTTCGGCCTTGCCGTTCGGGTGGCCGCCGCTGAACGGCACGAAGACGACCTTGTAGCCGTTGAAGCGCTGGCGATCCCAGCTCCCGTGCTCGCCCACGAAGGCGCCGCCGCGGTATTTCTGCGGCAGAGCATCGCCCGTGTAGAAGGCGAGCCCCAGCGGCGCCACGTGGGAACTCAGGGCGTAATCGGGAACAATCGCCTTTTCCACCAGGTCGGGCCGCTGCGGCATCACGCGGGGATCGATATGCTGGCCGTAATAACTGTAGGGCCAGCCGTAGAAGCCGCCGTCCTTCACCGAAGTCATGTAGTCGGGCACGAGGTTCGGACCGAGTTCGTCGCGCTCGTTGACGACCGCCCAGAGAGCGCCGGATTGGGGCTCGAAACTCAAGCCGTTGGGATTGCGCAGGCCGTCGGCGAAGATGCGGAAGCGGCCGGAGGCGCGGTCCACTTCCAGGATGGCGGCACGGTTCTTTTCCGCCTCGATGCCGTTCTCGGTGATGTTGCTGTTGGAGCCAACCCCGACATACAGCTTGGAGCCGTCGCGGCTCGCCACCAGGCTCTTGGTCCAATGATGATCGATGGGCCCGCCGGGCAGCTCGGTCAACCGCGTACCGGGCACCGTGATCTTGGTATCGCCGGTCTTGTAGGGGAAACGCAGGATGGCATCGGTGTCGGCGACGTAGAGATCGTTGCCCACCAGGGCGACGCCGAACGGAGAATTGAGATGGTCGAGAAAGACGCTGCGGATCTCCGGCCGGCCGTCGCCGTCGGCATCGCGCAACAGCGTGATGCGGTTGCTCGGCCCGGTGTCGCCGCCCGAAGTCACCCACGATTCGACCCAACCCATGACCAGGTCTTTGGGTCGCTTTATCGAATTGAAGTTGGGCGCCTTGGATTCGACCGCGAGGACATCGCCGTTGGGAAGAACGTAGAGCGAGCGCGGGTGCTGGAGGCCTGTCGCCAGCGGCGCGACTGCAAGTCCCGCCGGCACGGTCGGCTTTTCGCCGCCGTGCCAGCCCACGACTTTGGCGAGATGCATGGGGGGAAACAGATACTGCTGCGGTTCGGGCAATACCGGATTGGGACCGATCTGGCTTGCCGGATCGAAGTTCTCCTGGCTCGAAGCCGGCAGCACCAGAACGGCGCCACACATGAGCGTCCATGCCGCGATGCGGCCGGCGCGCAGGAAAGCGGTTTTCGTACGCATCAGATCCTCACTTCCCGGCCAACGCCGTAGATCATGGAACGGCCCATCCAACCGGTGGCCAGCGCGACGATGACGACCGCCACCGACAAGGTCAGTCCCCACGGAACCACCGACGTCCAGGCATCGTGGGTGTGGATGAGGGTGTCGAAGACGGCGAGGACCAGCACTGCGATCTGCCCGGTCAGGTACGGCCATATGGCCGCCGCGGCCGGGACGCGGCCATCCACATGATCGAAGATCGCCGCGATCACGGCCAGGCCGGCGATGACGACGCCGGCGGACACCAGCCAATTGGAGAAGTCCGTCCACAGAATGTCGGCGGTTCGCCAGTAGGCGAAATCGCTCAAGAGCGTGCCGATGAAGCAGGTGACCGCTGCCGACACGAACATGGGGTGGAGAGGGCGCCTGGCCTCAGCGGCCTGCGCAGGGGGGTGCGTGTGTGGGTGCGTGTGTGGGTCTGTATGGGGATCGAGGGGCATCGAGGTTCGTCCTTCAAGGTCGGCCTCCTCCCCCGATGGCCGACGCACCTCCCGCCCGCTGCAGTGCAAACGATGTAGGAAGACAGACGTTCCTCGGCCAGAGACGCCGGGCCGAATATCGCCAGGCCCGGATCAAGCCATCGTGAGCCCGCCCTTGTCCTCGATGAAGGCGGCGACCACGTCGAGACCCTGTCCGGAATGCAGATTGGTGAACACGAACGGCCGCGGGCCGCGCATGCGTTTGGCGTCCCGCTCCATCACCTCCAACGAGGCGCCGACATAAGGGGCGAGATCGATCTTGTTGATGACCAGGAGGTCGGAGCGGGTGATGCCGGGACCACCCTTGGACGGGATCTTGTCGCCGGCGGCGACGTCGATGACGTAGATGGTGAGGTCGGCGAGTTCGGGCGAGAAAGTGGCGGCGAGATTGTCGCCGCCGGACTCCACCAGGATGAGATCGAGAGCCGGAAAACGGCCACGCAATTCGTCGATGGCGGCGAGATTGATGGAGGCGTCCTCGCGGATTGCCGTATGGGGGCAGCCGCCGGTCTCCACCCCCATGATGCGTGACGGCTCCAGCGCCCCCGAGCGCACCAGATAGTCGGCGTCCCAGCGCGTGTAGATGTCGTTGGTGATGGCGGCGATGTCGTAGCGGTCACGCAGGCGCTTGCACAGCGCATCCATCAGCGCCGTCTTGCCGGAGCCGACCGGTCCGCCGATGCCGACCCGCAGGGGATTCTTGGATTGGGACACAGGTCTCAACTCCTGAATAGTCGCGTGTATTGGGTTTCGTGGCGCATAGAGGCCATATCGGCCCGAAGCGCGCACGTGCCGATGTCGTCGAGTGACGTCGCCATGGCCCGACCGTCGGCCGTTTCGACCGCGGCGGCGAGCGCCGCAATGACGCGCTGGCCGTCGCTCTGGCCGAGCGGGATCAGGCGCACGCCGGCGGAAACCAGATTGGCGATGGCGGCGGCGAGATAGGCGTTGAGCGCCGGCGCGAGCGCAATCCCGTGGCCCGCCGCCGTCACGGCTACCGCCACCGGATAGGCGACGGCGCCGTCCCATACCGCGGCGAAGCGGTCGATGGCGGCGCATGGCCAAGCGTTGCGCGATGCGTCGATGAAGGCGCGCCCTTGCGCGGTCGTCTCCAGGAGACGCTCCTTGGAACTCACCAGCGCGGCGGCGAGTTCGGTGGCGCGACGCAGGAGGTCGTCGTCGCCCTCGTCCACCGCGCGATGCGCATTGGCGAACAGGACGGCGTCGGCCCAGGTCGATCCCATGGTCAGCATGGTGTCGAGCCAGTCGCACAAGGATGCCGCATCGTTGACGTCGCCGCTCTCGACCGCCCATTCCAGGCCGCTGGAATACGAGAAGGCACCGACCGGGTAGGCCGGCGACAGCCAGGTCATCAGACGATAGAGCGCGGTCGCGGAGACGGTTTCCACGCCCGTACTGTGGGAACGATCCAGCTTGGGGTCAGGGATCATGCCGATGGCCGTGGTGATGGCCGTGGCCATGCCCCGCATAGGCGCCGGATTCGGGCTGAAACGGCGCCTCGACCGGCACGAGGGTCGCGCCGAGCCCACGCAGCATGTCTTCCAACACATGGTCGCGGCGGATGCGCAAGCTTTCGCCGACCACTTCGACGTCGGTGTGACGGTTGCCGATGTGCCAGGCGATGCGCAGGCGGTCGCGCGCACTTGCCATCGAGACTTCGACCAGCTTCTCGACCTTCGCCACGACCTTCACGATGCTGCCGTCAGCAAGCACCAGGCCGTCGCCGTCAGCGAGTTGGGCCGCCCTGTCCAGATCGAGAAGGAACTTGGTGCCCCCCTCCCCGGCCATCACGACGCGGCGGCGGTGGCGTTCGTCGGCGTCGAGGACGACGCTGTCGGTTGCGGACGCGATGTCCCACGTCCCGGCGGGACGGACTTCTCCGGCGATTTTCATGGCTTCGTACTAACGCGGCTCGCCGCCCGGCCAGAAATCTTCATCGAGCGTCTGGGCGACGGTGTATGGACAATGGGAGGGAAAGACATCAAGTGGCAGACCCGTCTCGTCGGCAGCGCGCAAGCGCGCGTAGCCGTATTCCTTTTCGAGAACTTGCGACGGATAGCGCTTCAGACTCGGGCTGTCTGCAATGTCTTCATTGATTCGCGACCTCTGCTCCGAAATGGTGGCGCGCCAACTGTTGGACCGATTGCCAGGCTGAAACTGCCATTTCAATAAGTGCTGCAGGAGCACCGTCAACCGACTTGCGATTTCGCGCTTGGTCATGGAGGCGAGCCCTGTCAGCTCGTCGGTCAAGTTGGCGACGTCAATATCGCGCCAGCGGCCGGCGCGCAGCAGGCCGATCTGCTCGCTCAGCCAGGCATGGTAATCTTGGTCGTATGCGACGAGTTCGCGGGCGTCGGCTTTGGCCATGTTCATAGTCTAGAATAGGAAGTATCTCTGCGCCAGCGGCAGCACTTCCGCCGGCGCGCAGGTCAGGAGCTCGCCGTCGGCCCTGACCTCGTAGGTCTCGGGATCGACGTCGATCTTCGGGGTGGCGTCGTTCAACACCATGCTCTTCTTGCCGATCTTGCGGGTGCCTGAAACCGCCACCAGTTCCTTCTGGATGCCGAGCTTTTTGCCCAGGCCCGCGCGTACCGCCGCCTTGGAGGCGAACACCACCGAGGACGCCGTCAGCGATCGACCGAAGGCCGCGAACATGGGGCGATAGTGCACCGGCTGCGGCGTCGGGATCGATGCGTTCGGATCGCCCATGGGGGCGGCCACGATCGAACCACCCTTGATGATGCAGTCCGGCTTGACGCCGAAGAAGGCCGGCGCCCACAGGACGAGGTCGGCGAGCTTTCCCTTCTCCACCGAGCCGATCACCTTCGAGACCCCGTGCGCGATCGCCGGGTTGATGGTGTATTTGGCGATATAGCGGCGGGCGCGCATGTTGTCGTTGTCGCCCTTCTCTTCCTTGAGCCGGCCGCGCTGCTTCTTCATCTTGTCGGCGGTCTGCCAAGTGCGGATGATCACTTCGCCGATCCGGCCCATGGCCTGTGAATCCGACGACATCATCGAGAGGGCGCCGAGGTCGTGCAAAATGTCCTCGGCCGCGATGGTCTCCTTGCGGATGCGGCTCTCCGCGAACGCAAGATCTTCGGCGATGGACGGATCGAGATGGTGGCACACCATCAGCATGTCGAGATGTTCGTCGATGGTGTTCTTCGTGAACGGCCGGGTCGGATTGGTCGAGGACGGCAACACGTTTCTGAGGCCCGCCACCTTGATGATGTCGGGCGCATGCCCGCCCCCCGCCCCCTCGGTGTGGAAGGCGTGAATCGTACGGCCTTTGAAAGCCTTGATGGTATCCTCCACGAATCCGGATTCGTTCAACGTATCGGTGTGGATCATCACCTGGACGTCGTAGTCGTCGGCGACGGAGAGACAGTTGTCGATCGCCGCCGGCGTCGTCCCCCAGTCCTCGTGCAGCTTGAGGGCGCAGGCACCGCCCTTGACCATTTCTTCCAGCGCCGCCGGCCGTGCCGCATTGCCCTTGCCGGCGAAGCCGAGATTGACCGGAAAGGCATCGGCCGCCTGGATCATGCGGGCGATGTGCCACGGCCCCGGCGTGCAGGTGGTTGCGAAGGTGCCGTGCGCCGGCCCGGTACCGCCGCCCAGAAGCGAGGTCACGCCCGACATCAAGGCGTCGTCCACCTGTTGCGGGCAGATGAAATGGATGTGGGTATCGAAGCCGCCGGCGGTGAGGATCTTGCCTTCGCCGGCAATGATCTCGGTGCCGGGGCCGATCACGATGGTGACGCCCGGCTGGATGTCGGGATTACCGGCCTTGCCGATGGCGCAGATGTAGCCGTCCTTGATGCCGATGTCGGCCTTGACCACCCCCCAGTGGTCGAGGATCAGCGCATTGGTGATCACCGTGTCGACGGCGCCTTGCCGGTTGGTCATCTGGCTCTGGCCCATGCCGTCGCGGATCACCTTGCCGCCGCCGAACTTGACCTCCTCCCCATAGGTGGTGAAGTCCTTCTCGACCTCGATGAACAGCTCCGTGTCGGCGAGCCGCACACGGTCGCCGGTGGTCGGCCCGAACATGTCGGCATAGGCGGAACGCGGGATCGTGATGGGCATGGGTTTTACACCGTCAGCAAGGTGAAACGCTCGTCCTTCCCGGCCGCACGATCGAACGTGACCGTCGTCGAACAGCCGAGCGCGTGATTTATCTCAGCGAAGAAATAGTCGGCGAAATCGGCAGGACCCGCACGATAACGCGACGCTGCGGCAACCGCCTCGTCGACGAACGGCACGACGAACTCCGAGGCCTGCAGAATGCGGTCGAGATGATCGGCGATGGTTTCTCGATCGAGCTTGTAGGTGCGGTCGAGGGTCCAGGCCAGCTCAACGAGCACGATCGGATTGAGCAGAAATCCGTCGACATTCGTGGCGTCGGCGAACAGCCGCTCGGCAGCCGCCGTCTGCGCTGGCTCGCCGCGATCGAACAGTCGTAGCACGATGTTGGTGTCGACGCCGATCAAGGTCGATGATCCTTACGGATACGGAGTTCCTGCGCGGCCATTGCGTCGGCCACGGCATTGTCGATGTCGGCCTGCGTGAGCGGCCGACCGAGCGACAACGGCTTCAGTTCCCCGCGGCTCTTCAGAATGCTGCGTCGAACCTTGCGGGTCATCACCACCCGTTCGTCATCCTCCAGCGTAAAGTCGATCCGATCGCCGGCCTTGAGGCCCCAACGATGTCGCAGCTCCGCCGGCAAGGTAATTTGCCCCTTGCTGGTCAACGTCGCATTCGCTTTGTAAGGCATATTGCACACCTCCTTACCTCGCGATAATTCCTTACACTAGGCAACAATGGAGAACAACCGTCACAACTTCCCCATCACGGCCTGGCGGAACCCGTAGACGGTGCGCTTGCCGCCGAGCGGCACCAGCGTGACCTCACGGCTCTGGCCGGGCTCGAAACGCACCGCCGTGCCAGCGACGATGTCGAGGCGCATGCCGCGCGCCTTCTTGCGATCGAATTTGAGGGCGGGATTGGTCTCGAAAAAATGATAGTGCGAGCCGACCTGGACGGGCCGGTCGCCGGTGTTCGAGACCGTGATGGTGACGGCTTTCGCACCAGCATTGAGGGTGATCTCGCCCGGCGCGGTGATGATTTCCCCGGGGATCATGGGCACACCTGTGTCAGACTGGCGCGTGCCGGCGCGGCACTCGATTGGCGGATCGAACTGGCCATGGGCGCGGTCCTTCAGCGGATCGGGTCGTGGACGGTGACGAGCTTGGTGCCGTCCGGAAACGTCGCCTCGACCTGGATTTCGTGGATCATCTCGGCAATGCCGTCCATCACTTGGCTGCGGCCGATGACGTGAGCCCCGGCCTCCATCAGTTCGGCGACCGTCCGGCCGTCGCGCGCGCCTTCCATGATGAAGTCGGAGATCAGCGCCACCGACTCGGGATGGTTGAGCTTGACGCCGCGTTCCAGGCGGCGGCGCGCCACCATCGCCGCGGTGGCGATCAGGAGCTTGTCTTTTTCTCTCGGTGTGAGGTGCATGGCAAAAAGTCCCGGCGTGAATTCCAGATCGTGATCGTCAGTTCAACCACAGTCGCGGCAGCGGCCCGGCAAGCGCCAGGCGCAACGCCACCGTCAGGTCGTGGCGGAGGCTTTCGCCGTCGGCGGCGACGAAGCGCGCCACCGAAAGCCCGTTGAAGCTCGAAACGCCCGTCTCGCCGCGCAGGCCTTCGGCCGCCCGCAGCGCATTGACGAAGCCGTCGTCCATGGGCGTCATCAGGAGCGTGGCCATGGCGACGCCGCCGGACGCAACCGCCCGGCGGTTCAAGCGCGCCGCCATATCGCCATCGAGGAGCAGGGATTCCGCATAGATGAGCCGTCCGGCGCGGCGCAGCCGCCAGCGGTCGGCCAGACGGCCGGTCGTCACCGCCTCGCCCATGTCGCGGCGCCCGAACATCACTGATTCGACGAGCAGGAGGCTCGCGTCATCGGCCAGATCCACATCGATGGTGCGGGCCAGCCGCGCGCCATCGAACAGGATCGTTTCGCGCGGCAGCCACGACAACCGGCCCCGCGGCCCAACTTTCAGCGTGACCGCAACCGCGGCTTCGTCGTCGAGGGCGCGGTAGACCTTTTCGGCCGACACGCTGGTCAACGTCAACGAGGCGGCTTCGCCGACCGTGACATCGAAAGTGAATCGATCGCCTCCGGCGATACCACCGGCGGTGTTGATTGCGACCGCCTCGAGGTCCGGACCGGCATGGCCGGGGAAGCGCAGCCGCAGCGAGCCGCTCTCGCCGACCCGCAGGCGCCTTGTGGCGCCGGCGCGCTGCGCAACTTCGAGCGCCACCACGCCGTTGGCGCGATTGGCGGCGAAAGTCCGTTTCTCGATGGCGAGCCCGGCCGGCACTCTTGACCCCTGCCCTACAGCGCCATGGCGCGGCGCAGTTCACCGTCGTCCAGTTCGGCGCGGCCCGAGGCATAGACGACGCTGCCACGGTCCATGACGGCGAAATGATCGCCGAGCTCGCGGGCAAAGTCGAGATATTGTTCCACCAGCACGATGGCGATCTGGCCCAGCGAGCGCAGGAACGAGATGGCGCGACCGATGTCCTTGATGATCGAGGGCTGGATGCCTTCGGTCGGCTCGTCGAGCAGGAGGAGCCGCGGCCGCATCACCAGGGCACGGCCGATGGCGAGCTGCTGCTGCTGGCCGCCCGAGAGGTCGCCGCCGCGGCGGCCCAGCATGGTCTTGAGGACAGGAAACAATTCGAACACCTCGACCGGAATGCGGCGATCACGGCGAAGGAGCGGCGCAAAGCCGGTTTCGAGATTTTCCTGCACGGTGAGGAGCGGAAAGATTTCTCGTCCCTGCGGCACATAGGCAATGCCGCGCCGGGCCCGATCGGCCGGCGACAGGCCGGTGATGTTCTTGCCCTCCCAAACGATGCTGCCGCGGCTGACGGGGTGCTGACCCGCAAGCGCGTCGAGCAGGCTGGTCTTGCCGACGCCGTTGCGGCCCAGCACGCAGGTCACCTTGCCGGGCTCGGCGACCAGGTCGACGCCCCGAAGGGCGTGGGCGGCGCCGTATTTCAGGTCGATGGACTTGGCTTCGAGCATGAGTTTTACCCCGCCTTCATTGCTTCAATGCAGGCCGACAGCCTAACTCCGCCCTCGTCCTGAGGAGGGCGCTCTTCGCGCCCGTCTCGAAGGGCGTGGGCGGCCACATCCTTCGAGACGCGCTCCAAGAGGAGCGCTCCTCAGGATGAGGTCGAAGTCGTTCAAAGATCAGCATCCTCACCGCCCCAGATACACTTCGATGACGCGTTCGTTCTGCGATACTTGGTCGATGGTGCCTTCCGCCAGCACCGAGCCTTCATGCAGGCAGGTGACCTTGACGCCCAGTTCGCGCACGAAGGCCATGTCGTGCTCGACCACCACGACGGTGCGATCCTGGTTGATGTGGCGCAGGAGTTCGGCGGTCTGCTGGGTCTCGACGTCGGTCATGCCGGCGACCGGCTCGTCGACCAGGAGGAGTTTCGGCTCCTGCGCCAGCAGCATGCCGATCTCCAGCCACTGCTTCTGGCCGTGCGACAGGCTGCCGGCGAGCACATGGCGCAGCCCGCCGAGCCGGATGGTGTCGAGCACGCGGTCGATACGGCGACGCTCGTCGGCGCTCTCTCGCCACAAGAGCGCGGCGCGCGCCTTGCGGTCGCACCTGAGCGCCAGGCGCAGGTTGTCTTCCACCGTGTGGCTCTCGAACACGGTCGGCTTCTGGAACTTGCGACCGATGCCGAGATCGGCGATGTCGGCCTCATCGAGGCGGGACAGGTCCTGCTCGTCGAAGAACACCTCGCCGTCGTCGGCGCGGGTCTTGCCCGTGATGACGTCCATCATGGTGGTCTTGCCGGCGCCGTTGGGGCCGATGATGGCGCGCATCTCGCCGGGCTCGACGGCAAGCGACAGGTTGTTCAGGGCACGGAAGCCGTCGAACGAAACCGTGACGCCGTTGAGATAGAGGAGCGAGGGAGTGGTCAGCGTATCCATGATGCCTCACTCCGCCGGCGACGGCTCGGCGGCGGCGGCGGCGGCGGTCTCACGCTTGCGCCAGCGTTCCGTCCAGTCCCCGATGGTGCCGACGATGCCGCGCGGCAACAGGAGAGTGACGATCACGAACAGGCCACCGAGCATGAACAGCCAGTAGGGCGCCAGCGCCCCGGTGGTGAAGACGGTCTTGGCGTAGTTGACCAGGATGGCGCCGACGACCGCGCCGACGAGGGTGCCGCGGCCGCCGACCGCGACCCAAATCACCGCCTCGACGGAATTGGCCGGCGCAAACTCGCTCGGATTGATGATGCCGACTTGCGGCACATAGAGAGCGCCGGCAACGCCGGCCATGCAGGCCGACAGGGTGAACACGGTGAGCTTGTAGGCCTCGACCCGGTAGCCGAGGAAGCGCGCACGCGCCTCGGCGTCGCGGATGGCGATGAGCACGAGGCCGAATTTGGAATTGACGATGGTCCGGCACAACAGAAAGCCGAGGCCCAGCGCGACGCAGGAGGCGACGAACAGGCCGGCGCGGGTCCCTTGCGCCTGGACGTTGAAGCCCAGAATGTCCTTGAAGTCGGTCAGGCCATTGTTGCCGCCGAAACCGAAATTGTTGCGGAAGAAGCCGAGCATCAGCGCGAAGGTCATGGCCTGGGTGATGATCGACAGATAGACGCCGGTGACGCGGGAGCGGAACGCGAACCAGCCGAACACGAAGGCGAGCAGGCCCGGCACCAGGAGGACCATCAGCAGCGCATAGGGAAAGTGCTGGAATCCGTACCAGTAGACCGGCAGTTCCGGCCAGTTGAGGAACACCATGAAGTCGGGCCGGATCGGGTCGGCATAGACCCCGCGGGTACCGATCTGGCGCATCAGATACATACCCATGGCATAGCCGCCGAGCGCGAAGAAGGCGCCGTGACCGAGCGAGAGAATTCCGCAATAGCCCCAGATGAGATCGATCGAGAGGGCGAGCAGTGCGTAACAGACATATTTTCCGAGCAGCGCCACCAGATAGGTCGGCACATGCAGGGGCGAGGTCGGCGGCAGCATCAGGTTGGCGAGGGTGACTGCGGCGCCCACGATGGCGAGGATGACCAGGAAGGCGATGCCGCCGCGATCAAGGGCGCGGATCAAGGGGGAGTTGCTCATGGCTCGCCTCCTCCAATCGCGAGTGCCGTACCGGGCCACATCCTTCGAGACGGCGGTTTCGCCGCCTCCTCAGGATGAGGTCGGAGTCCGTAGTCGCTTCCACCATTAGACCTCATGGTGAGGAGCGTTCCACCGATCTCGGGCCTGCCCGAGATCGGCAGTATCGAGTGCGCAAGTCGGGCAAGCCCAACTTGCGTGGAACGCGTCTCGAACCATGTGGCCACCGCCCTGCTCCCGCTCATGCTTCCACCGCCCTGCCCTTGAGCGCGAACAGGCCGCGCGGGCGCTTTTGGATGAACAGGATGATCAGCACCAGGATGGCGATCTTGCCGAGCACGGCGCCGGCGAACGGCTCCAGGAACTTGTTGGCGATGCCGAGCGTGAAGGCGCCGACCAGCGTCCCCCACAGATTGCCGACGCCGCCGAACACCACCACCATGAAACTGTCGATGATGTAGCCCTGGCCGAGATTGGGCGAGACATTGTCGATCTGCGACAGGGCGACGCCGGCGATGCCGGCGATGCCGGAGCCCAAACCGAAGGTCAGCGCATCGATGCGGTGGGTGCGGATGCCCATGGAGGCGGCCATGTGGCGGTTCTGCGTCACTGCGCGCATCTCAAGGCCAAGGCGCGTGAAGCGCAGCATGGCGAGCAGAACGAAGAAGACGATCAGGGTGAAGCAGATGATCCACAAGCGATTGTAGGTGATGGTGATGCGGCCGATCTCGAAGGCACCGCTCATCCAGCTCGGGGCGCCGACCTCCCGATTGGTGGGCCCGAAGGTGGTGCGCACCGCCTGCTGGAGGATCAACGAGATGCCCCAGGTGGCGAGCAGCGTCTCCAGCGGCCGCCCATAGAGGAAACGGATGACGCTGCGCTCGATCGCGATGCCGACGATGCCGGTGAGCACGAAGGCGAGCGGCACCGCGATCAGAAGCGAGACGTCGAACAGGCCCGGATAGGAGGTGCGGATCACCTCCTGGACCATGAAGGTCACATAGGCGCCGAGCATGACCATCTCGCCATGCGCCATATTGATGACGCCCATGACCCCGAAGGTGATGGCGAGGCCGATGGCTGCCAGAAGCAGCACCGAGCCGAGCGAGAGCCCGTACCAGGCGTTCTGCACCCCGGCCCAGACTTCGAGATCTCGGCGTATGGACGCGATGGCGCCGTCGGCCAGTTGCTTGACGGAGGCCGGAGCCGAAGCCGGAACTGCGGACAGGAGCGCCAGCGCATCCTGGTCGCCGCGGGCCCGGATGACGTTGACGGCGTCGAGCTGCGCGGCCTCTGCCGCGTCGCCCTTGACGAGGAGGATGGCGGCCCGCGCTTCGGACAGTGCCTGCTTGATGCGGCCGTCGGTCTCCTTGGCGAGGGCGGCCTCGACGGTCTCAAGCGCACCGGCGTCGCGTGATTTGAATACCGCCTGGGCAGCCTCGTATCGCCGGAGGGAATCGGGCGACATCAGCGTCAGGCTGCCGAGGGCGGCGGCGACGGTGCGGCGCAGGCGATTGTTGAGGCGGACCGGCGAAAGGTCCGCCGGCGGCGTGGCGACCGGCATTCCGGTTACGGCGTCGGTGAGCGCGCCGGCCCGATCCTTCACGACGACCGTCTTGGCGGCGGCGCTGAACAACAGGCGTCCGTCCTGGAGCGCCTCGACGATCGCCACCGCGCGGGGATCGCCGCTGTCATTGACGGCGGCGATGCCGTCCGACGTGGCGCTGTAGTCGTCCTGGGTGAAATGGGCGACCGCCTCGGACAAACCGGCGGCGTGTACCCAGCCGGCGCCGGTCAATACCGCAATGGCAAACAGGAGCCCGAACAGGCGGTCTCGCAAGACATTCATCGCGCATTGTCCCGGCGGTTCTTCGAAATGGGACGGCGGACGAGCCGCCGTCCCGGAGTCTGCCGCCCGCGCAGAGGAGGATGCCGCGATCGGCAGGCGCGTTAAGCGGTCAATGCGTCCTCAGGCGCCGCCACCGCATTTCTTGGTGGCCTTGTTGTAATTGCCGCACTTGAGGGAGACCCAGTCGGCGTCGAGATCCTTGGAGCCGGGCAGGAAGTCCGACCAGGCGTCGCCTTCGACCAGGCCCGGCGTCTTCCACACCACGTCGAACTGGCCGTCGCCCTTGATCTCGCCGATGAACACCGGCTTGGTGATGTGGTGGTTGGCGAGCATCTTGGACGTGCCGCCGGTGAGGTTCGCCGCCTCGATGCCGGGCAGCGCGTCGATGACCTTGTCGGGATCGGTCGACTTCACCTTCTCGACCGCCTTGACCCACATGGCGAAGCCGATCACGTGGGCTTCCATCGGGTCGTTGGTGACGCGCTTGGGATTCTTGGTGTAGGCCTGCCACTTCTTGATGAACTCGTCGTTGGCCGGATTCTTGATCGACTGGAAGTAGTTCCAGGCGGCCAGATGGCCGAGCAGCGGCTTGGTATCGAGGCCTGCGAGCTCTTCTTCGCCGACCGAGAATGCCACCACCGGGATGTCGGTGGCCTTGATGCCCTGGTTGCCGAGCTCCTTGTAGAAGGGCACGTTGGCGTCGCCGTTGATGGTGGACACGACCGCCGTCTTCTTGCCCGCCGAGCCGAACTTCTTGATGTCGGCGACGATGGTCTGCCAGTCGGAGTGTCCGAACGGCGTGTAGTTGATCATGATGTCGGCGTCGGCGACGCCCTTGGCCTTGAGATAGGCTTCGAGGATCTTGTTGGTGGTGCGCGGGTAGACGTAGTCGGTGCCGGCGAGGACCCAACGCTGGACCTTCTCTTCCTTGGCCAGATAGTCGACGGCGGGGATCGCCTGCTGGTTCGGCGCCGCGCCCGTATAGAAGACGTTGCGCTCGCTCTCTTCGCCTTCGTACTGAACGGGATAGAAGAGAATGCTGTTCAGCTCCTTGAACACCGGCAGGACCGACTTGCGCGAAACCGAAGTCCAGCAGCCGAACACGGCCGAGACCTTGTCCTTGGTGATCAGCTCGCGCGCCTTTTCGGCGAACAGCGGCCAGTTGGAAGCGGGATCGACAACGACGGCTTCGAGCTTCTTGCCGAGGAGGCCGCCCTTCTTGTTCTGCTCGTCGATGAGGAACAGCATGGTGTCTTTCAGCGTCGTCTCGCTGATCGCCATGGTGCCCGACAAGGAATGGAGAATGCCGACCTTGATGGTTTCCTGCGCCTTCGCGGGCTGTGCGGCGAAAAGGGCCGCCGCCACGGCGGCTGAGGCGATCACCCCCCGGCGCGACACGGATCTGCCCGCGATCGCACGATTTTTTTCAGACATCGCGATATCCCTTCTGATGAAGTCTCCCCGCGCGGGGCCTCGGCTCCGCCGCGCAGGTCGGGATGATCGCAAGGAGTGTGCCAATATGGGTTCCGCCGCCGCTTGTTCCGGCAGCGTGCAAAAAAGCGGCATTGGCAGGCCACTCGGCGCGCCAGCAGTGGGAGAATGGCGCTAAATTAGGCCATATGCATAAGTACTGACCAATGTTCCCGGTTATGTATGCCGAATCCGTCCCGTCAAGCTCCACGGCCTTCTAGCCGTCGAGCAACATTGTCACTCGGACGTGGGTTCCTGGAGGGCGAATGCCGCCGCTGTAAGCACGGGCGACAGCGCGCCGAGCACGGCGAAGACCAGCGTCCACATGGGCTGTCTCCCTTCCAGCGTCAGCTGAGGCCGAAATCCCGGCCGGATCGCGGGCGATCGAACACCTGCCGGCGGCGGACGGTCTTGCGCCAGCGGCGACTGTCGTCGTCGCCATCCAGCGTGCGCAGGGCGTCCATGATGTCGTCGAAACGCACCGTCGGACCGCTGGGCGCGGTGCGCAAATCGGGCGCAGCTTCGATCGCACAGGCGTCGGATGCCCAGGAGGCGAGGATCGCCCGCTTTTCGTTGCGGGTCAGATCGGGATCGTGGACCACCTGGGAGGGATGCAGAAAGGCTTTGGCGGGGTGCAGAAGAGCATCGAGGTCAAAGCTTTCCCGCCGCGTGGGGGAGCGTTCCGGGATCATGTCGCGGGTGTTCGTCATAGCCACATACTCCACTGAGCAACATGGTTATGAGCGGGCGGGTCGGCTGACCGCCCGCACCGGAGCGCATGCCCCGGCGGCAGACCGATCTAGAAAACCAATATGGAATTTCAAGGGGCCTGATGGGGGACCTGCCGCCCGGAGCTTACAGCCGTGTCTTGATGTACTTTGGTTCCAGGTAATCGAAGATGCCGAGCGAGCCGCCCTCACGGCCCATGCCGCTCTCCTTGATACCGCCGAAAGGCGCTTCGGCGCAGGCGAGCAGCATGTCGTTGACGCCGACCATGCCAACTTCCAGCCCTTCGGAAGCCAGGGTCGCGGTCTTCAGGCTGGACGTGAATAGGTAGCCGGCGAGGCCGAAAGGCAGGCTGTTGGCACGGGCGATCACCTCCTCGAAGGTCTTGAAGGTGGTCAGCGGCGCCACCGGCCCGAACGGCTCCTCGCGCATGATGCGGGCCTCGTCCGGAACGCCGCCCAGCACGGTCGGCTCGTAGAAGAAGCCGCGGTTGAACCCGGCTGGCGGCTTGCCACCGGTCAGGACCTTTGCGCCGCGGCCGGCCGCGTCGGCGACCAGTTCCTTGATGTGATCGAGGCCACGGGCGTTGGCGAGCGGCCCCATGGCGACGCCGGCGTCGCAGCCGCGTCCGACCTTAATCGACTGCGCCACCTCGACGAACCGGGCGGCGAAACGATCGTAAATCGCTTCCTGCACATAGAACCGGCTGGGGGAGATGCACACCTGGCCGCAATTGCGGAACTTGGTGGTGGCGCAGGTCTCCGCCGCCTTGAGAACATCGGCATCCTCGAAGACCAGGACGGGCGCATGGCCACCGAGTTCCATGGACACCTTTTTGACGCCGTCGGCGGCGAGCTTGAGGATTTCCTTGCCGACCGGCACCGAGCCCGTCACCGACACCTTGCGCACGATCGGCGAGGCGATCAGGTGGCGCGAGATCATGGGCGATTGGCCGGTCACCAGATTGACCACGCCGGCCGGAATGCCGGCGTCATGGCAGGCCTGGACGAGCCCCATGCAACAGCCGGGAGCCTCGCCGGCCGGCTTGATGATGATGGCGCAGCCGGCGCCCAGCGCCGCCGCGATCTTGCGCGCCGGCAGGAGCGCCGGAAAATTCCAGGCCGGGAAGGCGGCGACCACCCCGACCGGCTGGTAGATGACGGCGAGGCGCATGTCCGCCTGCCGGCCTTCGATGGTCTGGCCGTAGATGCGCTTGGTCTCCTCGGCATACCACTCGAACTGGTCGGCGGCGGCGGCCCACTCCCCCCGTGCCTCGGCGATCGGCTTGCCGGTTTCGGCCGACATCAAAGCGGCGAGCGGTTCGGCGCGTTGGCGCAAGAGGTCCGCGACTTTGCGCATCCTGGCCGCCCGTTCCCACGGGCCGACGGTGCGCCACTGGGCAAATCCCTTTTCGGCCGCCGCCAGGGCGCGGTCGAGATCGGCCTCGGTTGCATCGGGGATGTGGCCGATGACGTCTTCGGTCGAAGGGTCCTGCACCATCCTGGTGGCGCCAGTCGCCGCCTGTCCCCAGGCGCCGTCGATGTAGAGTCCGAAATCCTGGAAATCGTACATGGGGGTGTCTCGTTGTTTCCTTCGGGGGTAGCTCAGTTTTTTTGTTTCAGCTTGCCGCTGACTCTGCGCAACCAATGTTCTTCATCGTTGCGAGCCACCGGGTCCGGCCTTCGGCCGGCCCGATGACAGGCTCCGCGAAGCGATCCAGTGACCGCGAAGGAAGAGCTGGATTGCTTCGTCGGCTTCGCCTCCTCGCGATGACGGTTTCATCCCATCCGGGTCGGCCTGCGGCCGGTGCCTAACTCGCAATGCCAAGACGCGTCAGATATCCTGCTCCATCCACTCGTTCTGGACATCGTGGCACCAGTTGCCGACGTTCCACTGTCCCCAGGCGCCCAGCCCGGCGAGCTCGTGGTCACCGGCATAGACCGGCACGTGGATCACCGACAGGCCGTCGTGCTCCTTCGCCTGCCGCAACGCGGCGCGCAGTGATTCCTGGCTGTAGCCGCCATGCAATGCGAGAACGCCGGCGACCGCGCTCGCCATGCGCTCGTAGTCGACCGCGACGGAGTCGCTGGTCTTGAATTCGGTGTTGTACTGCGCGTGCTGCAGGCCGCTGATCGCCGCCATGCGGCGGTTGTCGAAGATCACCAGCGTGCCCTTGACGCCGTGCTCGACGCCGTCGATCAGGATCTGAGGATTCATCATGAAGGAGCCGTCGCCACAGAATGCGATGCCGTAGCGCGGATGGTCCGCCGCCGCCGAGGCGAGAAGCGCGCAGGCGGCGAAGCCCATATAGGAGGCGCCAGTCTCCGTGAAGGTGTCGCCGCTCCTGTCGTCCTCGACGATCTGGAAACCGTTGGCCTGGACGTCGCCGGCATCGAAGAATTTCGCAGCGCCGATCTCCTTGGCGAAGTCCGCGACTACCTTGATGGCCGCCGGCTGGGCCATGACCGGCCGCTGCCACACCGCGTCGTTCATGGGCCTGGCGGCAAAGCGGGCGTAGCGATAAGCGCGCCACTCGTCCTTCTTGGCGGCGCAGGCCTTCAGCCACGCGTCCTTGCCGGTCCGGGCGCCGATGCGGGCGAGTTCGCCGGCCAGCCGGTCGGCGACCACGGAAATGTCGCCGGGCAACGCCAGCGTGTGGTTGTAGTGCAGCGCATCGGCGAGGTCGCCGTTGATGTTGATCACGGCCTTGGCGGACTTGTAGCCGATGCCCGAGCAGTCGGCCTGGCAGACGGCGCGCGAGCCGATGACGATCAGAAGCTCCGCTTCGTTCATGGCGTAGTTGCCGCTGATCGAGCCCTTCGAGCCGCCCACATGCATGTTCTGCGCGTGCGCGTCGGGCAACACGCCGGTCGATCCGGGCGAGAGCACGACCGCGGCGCCGGCGGCTTCGGCAAGGTGGCGCACGGCGGCGTCATGGCCGCGGGTGCCACCGCCGGCCTTGATGGCCACCTTGGCGGCTCCGGCGATCAGCGCCGCCGCCGCCTTGATGGCCTCGTCGGTCGCTGGCGCGAGTTTCGGCACCGCCGGCTTCGCCGGCAGGCCGGCGAGGTTGATGCGCAGCGCCGCCGGTTGGGTATTGAGCGGCAACAGCAGGTAGAATGGTCCCGCCTTGTAGGGATGGTGCACCGTCATGGAGCCGCGCCGGAGCGCATTGCGGATCGCCTCCGGGGTGTGCAGCACGAAGGAGCGGCCCATGATGGCGGTCATCTGGCCGAACAGGCCCTGCTCCTCCTTCGGTACCTGCTGCATGTTGTAGCCTTCGCCGAAGGTCGTCTCGTCCCCATAGATGTGGTAGACGCCGACGCCATTGGACGCCGCCGCAAGCGAACCCGCCATCGCCTGCAAGGCCCCGGGCCCGATCGAAGTGATGACGGCGCAAGTCTCGCCGTACTGCCATTTGAGCGCCGTCGCCGCGTGCGCCATGGCGACCTCGTTGCGGCAGTTGAACGTCCTGGTGACGCCCTCCTCCTCGTAGACGCGCAGGATCTCGGCCACATCGGTGGAGCCGTGGCCGAAGATGGCGAAGTACTTGCGCACGCCCTGCTTGAGCAGGCCGAGAACCAGCGCCTCCGACAGTGTCGTGTCGATCACCTTCGGCAGGTTGCCGTCGGCGAGCGCCGCCTCGAGGGAACCGGCTCGCGCGATGGCGCGGGCGCGCTCGCGCACCGAACGTGCCGGGTCCGCTTGTTCGTTCTTCTTCAACATCGACGTAATCCTTCAAAGTCCACGGCGCCAACGCTCCATCTGTCTTCGACGGATCCGGCCAGACTCGATCCATCGACCGTATCGTTTCCGGCGGGCGGGAGGCTCATGAGCGCCTCTCATCCGCCCAGGCCTTCGTCAGGCCGTCGTTTCCTGGATCGCGGCAGGTTCGTTCGGCTTTGCGAGCGCGGTCCTGGCGGCTTTTCGTTCGCGCATCGAGGCGATGAACTGCCCGGCGACGATCACGACCGCGAGCACCCAAAAAGCCAGCGCGGGGCCGGAGGTGACGAAGATCGACATGTCGCCTTCCGACATGATCAGGGCGGTGCGCGACTCGCGTTCCAGGGTCGGGCCGAGCACCAGACCGAGCAGGATCGGCGTCACCGGGATCTGTGCCTTGATCAGCCAGTAGGCGATGAAGCCGACGATGCACATGACGCCGACGTCGAACAGCGAGTTGCGGATCGCGAACGAGCCGATCACGCACATCACCAGGATGCCGATCGCCATCAGGTGCGGCGGGATCGACAGCGCCTTGACGAACACCCGCACGCCGAACAGCTGGATTAGCGTCGTGATCGCATAGGCGAGCACGAACAGGATGTAGATCGAACTGATGACGTCGGGCTTCTCCATGAACAGGAGCGGTCCGGGCTGGATGCCGTGGATCAGGAGGCCGCCGAGGATGATGGCGGTCGCCGGATCGCCCGGAATACCGAGCCCGATCAGCGGGATCATGGCGCCACCGGTGACCGCGTGATTGGACGCCTCCGGGGCGACGACGCCGGCGACCTCGCCCTTCCCGAACGTCTCCGGGGTCTTCGACCAGCGCTTGGCCTGGTCGTAGGCGAGGAACGCCGCGATCGGTCCGCCGGTCCCCGGGATGGCGCCCACGATGGTGCCGATGGCGGCCGAGCGCAGGAAATTCCATTTCTGCGAGATCAGCAGCCGGAACGACGGCATTTCCGTGCGCACGTCCCCGGTCTGGATGTGCAACTCCTTGCCACGCCAATAGGTGGCGAGTACCGAAACGACGTGCGGCACGGCAAACAGGCCGATCATCGCCACCAGAAGATCGACGCCCTGCAGCATCGTGGTGAAGCCGAAGGTGAACCTCGGCACCGCGTCGATGGGATCCTGGCCGATGTTCATCAGCATCAACCCGATGACGCCTCCGATCAATCCCTTGACGAGCGATCCACCCGACAGGCCACAGATGGTCGACAGGCCGAACACCACGAGCGCCGTGATCTCCGCCGGTCCGAACGAGATGGCGACGCGGGCGAGCGCGTCGACGCTTACGAGCATCACCATGAGGCTGAGGACGCCGCCGATGCAGCCCGAGATGGTGGCGATGCCGATGGCGATCGAGGCCTTGCCTTGTCTGGCCATCTTCTCGCCGTCGAGCACCGTCGCCGCCGCCGACGGCGTGCCCGGCACGCCGATCAGGATCGCCGACACGGCGCCGCCGGTCATGCCGCCGATATAGGTTCCGAGCAGCATGGCGATGGCCGGGGTATTGCTCATCGTGAAGGTGATGGGCAACACCATGGCGAGCGCCATCGAGTAGGTCAGGCCCGGAATCGCGCCGAAGACCAGGCCGACAATGGCGCCAAAGAAAGTCGCCGCCACCGACTGCCAGCTCAGCGACTCCGCCAAAGCGTGGAGGAAGATGTCCATATCGTCCTCAGAACAGGTTGATCAGTTCGCCGCGGGGGAGATAGACGGCCATGAGCTTGCCGAGGATGAACCAGACGCCGAAGGCAAAGCCGGCCGGATAGCCGATCAGAAGCCAAGGCGAGCGCTTGCCGAGCACGAAGAACAGGAACGCCGCCAGGACCACCAAGGTGGCGAGGACGAACCCCACGTATTTCAACGCCACGAAATAGGTGATCATGAAGCCGAAAGTGGCTGCAATACTCCGCCATTCGAGCGCATCGACCGTGATCACCTTGCCGGCTTCGGCGCCGTCTTTCTTCGGCAGGAAGGTGCCGAAGAGGACGATCGCCGACAGCACGGCAAGACCAATGCCCGACGCGAGCGGAAACGTGCGCGAACTGGTGGGAGAATCGACCATGGCGGGCGGGAAGGTCCGCAGCACCAGGGCGATCCAGACGATCGCCACGACCAGGAGCACGGCCCCGACCAGCCGATCGCGCGCGAGCGAAGTCATGGCTTTCGTCCTACTTCTTCTTGTTGAGGCCGAGCTCGGTCATCAGTTCGCCGATCTCCTTGTCCTCGGCGGCAACCGCAGCGCCGAATTCCTTGGCGGATTTGAACAGGGGATTGAATCCGAGATTCTGCGCCGCCTTGACGAACTCCGGCGACTCGACCGCCTTCTTGGTTGCCTCCTCGAGCTTCGCGATCACTTCCGGCGGCGTGCCGGCCGGCGCCGCAAGCCCGCGCCAGATGGTCTGGTCGAGGCCCGCGGCACCGGCGGAGTCGCAGGTGACGGTCTCGACGGCGAGTTCAACCTTGGCCTTGCTGGTCATGCAAAGCACGTTGATGGTACCGGCCTTGACGTGCGGCGCGAACTGGCTCGACCATTGCAGCGCGGCATCGATGCGCCCGCCGAGCAATTCGGCCGGGGCGCGGCCCTCGCCGTACGGAATGTAGATGACCTGCAGGCCGACGCGGTTGAACAGCGCCGCCGAGGCCAGATGGGTGAACGACCCCAGTCCGGAAATGCCGACGCGCAGCTTCTTGTTCGCGGCCTTGGTGGCGTCGACCATGGACTTGAGGTCTTTCCAGCCGGAGTCGGCGCGAACGGCGAGCACCGGCACTTCCACCCCGATCTGGGCGATCGGCGCGAACGCCTTATAGTCGAACGGAAGGTTGCCCTGGTAATAGACCGTGGAAATCGAGCTCGAATTGAACACGATCGTATAGCCGTCCGGCGCCGCCGCCTGGGTGTAGGTGTAACCGATGGCACCGCCACCGCCAGGCCGGCTCACGGTGATGACCGGCTTCGGCAGGTTCTTGGACATCATGTCGGCGAGCACCTGGCTGATGGTCTGGGCAGGCCCGCCGAACAGCGTCACCATCTCGACCTGCTTTTCCGGGAAATCGGCGCGCGCCGCCTCCATGGGCACAAGCATCAGGCCGAGCGCGGCGGCCGCCGACAGTCCCACACGTTCCGTGAAATCGCGTTTGGTCGTCATCGTCCTTCCCCTTGTGTTCGTCGTTATCAGTCCGGTGGCCGCGGCAAGCCCGCAGCCACCGGTTTCGTCGAAGCACTACTCGGCCGCCTGCTTGAAGCCTTCGCGTCCGGCCGACTGTTCCATGCGCACGCAGTGCAACGCCCAGGCGTCACGAATGACGCGCTTGGAGTTGGCCAGGATGATATCCGAAGTTTCGCCGAACAACACCGGACGAACCTCGGCGCTGACGATCGGGCGGTAGGGCTTGCTGAAAAACCCGTTGGCGCGCAGCACATCGAAGAAATCGACGACCTCGGCCAGATCGATGTCGCCGCCCGGCACGCCGAAGCGCGGCTGGATGTCCCCATAGGCGGGGTGCTTGCGGTCGCGGAACACGCAATTGCCGACGTGGAAATCCACCAGGTAATCCTTGACCAGCGGGATCGCTTCCTCGGGCTTCTCGTCGAGAAGCGGGAAGTGGCTGAGGTCGGCGAGCAGGCCGAAATTTGGATACTGCGGCCGCAGCACCTTGGCGACGTCGAGGGCGTCGACGAAATGGCCGATCAGGCACTTCTTGTCGATGTCGCGGTCGAAGATCTTGAGGGTGAACTTCATGTCCCCCTCTTCCTTGGCGTATTCCATGATCTGCGAGATCGAATCCACCAGGAGCTTCTTGGCTTCGTCGCGCTTGGCATCGCCCGGGTCCTTGCCGGCGATCAGGCGGATCACCTCGGCGCCGAGGTCATAGGCCTCGTCGACGCAGTTCTTGACGCCGTTGATGGCGAGCTGGCGCTGCTGGGGATCGAAGGAGTTGAGGTTGAGCTTATTCGTCAAGACGCAAGGCTGGGTCGCGTAGGCGACGGACAGGTGGCTCATGTCCAGCAGCTGCCGCGCCGTATTGCGGACCCGGTAGTCCTTCATCCAGCCGACCTCGATGGCGGTGAAGAACTCGTCGGCGCAGATCTTCTCCAGCGTCTCAACCAGCGGCCCGACGCCGGTCTCGAGGCCGGGAAACGCCTTGAAGTGGACGATGCCCACCCGCATTCTTCCGTACATGCTTTCGTACATGGTCAGCTCCCTCGCATGGAAATCGCGATGACGGGGCGGCGACAGCCCGTCCGTCGACGAACGAACTCCGGGCCGTCGTACGCATCGATTGTCGGGGATGTTTTTGGAACAGGTGGTAGGGCCGGCGGCCGCCCACCGCTGTGTGGACGGACGGTCGCCGGGGAACATGTCTTTATCGCTGGCGCCGGCTCTGACGTTCGCGCCAGGTCAGGAAGTTCTGAAACAAGGCCTCGCGCTCGGCCTCGCTTTTCGGCAACGTGCCGATCTGACGCAGGAATAAGCGGAAGTCCTGTTCGGTCGTGTCGCCGGCAGCCCCCGATTTGAACTGCAGCTGCTGCTCGGCCACCGCGAAACGCTTCCACCCCGGCACCGTCGCGGCGAGATTGATGTCGCGCCACTTGGGATGAAACGGCGGATTCTGCAGGCGTTCCCAGTTGGCGAAGAGGTTCTCGACGAAGCGCTTTACGCGCCGGTGACGGTCGCTGCCGGGCGCCCAATTGAACACCGCCAGCACCGCCGGCGTTGCGATGGTTTCGACCGACCCTCCTGACGGCACCAGATTGGGATAGTCCTTGGAATTGAATTCCGCCAGCGCGTAGAAGTCCGATACGGCCTGGGAATAGGGAATCGGCACGAAGTGCAGGCCCGACCCCGACGGAATCTTGGTGAAGAAGTCGACCGGCTTGCCGATCGACCTGATCAGCGCATCGATTTCGCCGTTCCTGAGCTGCTGCAGCGCGGTCTGGTTGTTGACCATCGCCTGTTGGACATCGATGCCGAGGCGCTGAAACAAGATGCTCGCCGTCAAGGCTGAGCCCGAGCCGGGGGGACCAAAATTCACCCGTTTGCCGCGCAGATCCTCCAGCTTTTTGACGTCGGTCCGCGCCAGTATGTGCAGCTCCGAAACCGGCAACCGCAAGATATAGTGCACCCGCTCGGCGAGATTCGTCGTCTTTCGTTCGGTGCGAAAATACTCGAACACGTCCGACTGCGTAATGGCGACATCGATGCCGCGCAAGTACAGGAGATCGTCGAGATTCGACGCGGCACCATGCGAGACGATCGGCAGGACGCGCAGGTTGTCGCCGTCGTCCAGAACTTTCGCCATCTCGTCGGCAAGCCGCATATTGGTGCCTTCGAGCAGGCCGGCCGCGACGCCGACCGTCCACATGTTGCGGTTGACCTTGAGCGACGATTCCGGCGCATCTCTCTGCACGCCGGGCACGAGCTGCGTCTGCGCCGTCGCCAGCGAGCCCGAGGCAAGAATGGCGATCGCCGCCAAGGCGGCGATCGCGACGAAATGCAAGGAAGGGAAGAAGGGTCGGCCCAGGCCGACATGAGGTTCGCGAATACGCTGCATGACCACCCCCGTGGAACAAACTCCGATCGGGAATAGTCACCGCGATTGAGCGAAATGATTGTCGGCAAAGAGACGCCATTGTGGCGGCGACGCCGCGCACCCCAATTCGTCCCTCTTTTCCGTACGCTCGCATCGCCGCTTGCATCCGCTCCCTAATCACTCCGCCGCCACGCTGGCTTTCGCGTTCGTCTTGGCGCGCAGCGCCTCGAGGATCTTCTCCGGCGTCGCCGGCAGCGAGGTGATGCGCACTCCGACGGCATCGTAGATGGCGTTCATGACCGCCGGGATGGTCGGCACCATGGCGGGTTCACCGATACCCTTGACGCCGAGCGGTCCGATCGGATCCGGATCCTCGATGATGACGCTGTTGACTTGCGGAACGTCGAGCGCGGTCGGCAGGATGTACTTGGCGAAGCCCGGCGTGGTCGTGTGACCACCGTCGAGCTTGTAGTCCTCCATCAAGGCCTGGCCGAGCGCCTGCACGACGGCGCCCTCGATCTGGCCCTCGACACCCTTCGGATTGACCGCGCGGCCGACATCGTGGGCCGCCCACACGCCCAGCACCTGCACCTCGCCGGTGACGGTGTCCACCTCCACCTCGGCGACCTGACAGCCGAACACATAAGCCTGCCAAGGCCGGCCGCTGCCGTCGACCGGATCGAGGCCGGTCGTATCGGTGCCGAAGGATGCGGAACCGACCGGCACGACGCCGCGGCTCTTGCACAGATGCACCGCCTCGGCCATGGACATGTGCTGGTTGGCGCCCTCAACTCTCGCTATTCCGTTCGCAGTGACGATGTTGTCGGCCGCGACCTCCCAATGGGCGGCGAGTACGGCGACGAGCCGCTCGCGGGCATCCCGCGAGGCGAGTGCCACCGCGTTGCCGATCATGTAAGTCATGCGCGTGGCGCCGGCGTGCGCCGCCTCCGGCACGCGCGCAGTGTCGTTGTCGCCGATGGTGACGTCCTGCGGCGTGACGCCGATCTCCTCGGCGGCGATCTGCGCCAGCACGGTCAGGATGCCCTCGCCGATTTCGGTGACGCCGGTCATTATCTTGACGGTGCCGCCGTCGTCGATTTCCGCCCAGGCGCCGGCGCGATCCACCGTCGCGGTGCGAGCGATTCCGTACCATCCGGCGGCCATGCCGCGTCCGCGTTTCCTCGCCATGTCAGGCCACCTCGTCGCGGGCTTGCCCCGGCGCACCGTCGATGCGCGAGCCGAGCGTACAGGACGGCCGATTGCCGGGGCCACCGAGGTCCCGGCGGGCCTCTCCGCGCGATGTCGGCGGACCCTTCTCCCAACCGGACGCCTGCGCCACCGCCTTGAGCGCCGCGAGCAGGCTCGCCGACTTAAGCGGCTGTTTGGTGTGGGTCTTCGAGCCCGGCCGCATGGCGTTGATGCGGCGGATCTCGAATGGATCGATCCCCAGCCGCTCGGCGCAGATGTCCAGGTGGGATTCGGTCGCAAACTGCGCCTGCAAGGCTCCGAAGGAGCGGAAGGCGCCCGACGGTGTGTTGTTGGTGTAGATGCCGTAGGTGTCCATCTTCAGATTGGGGATGTTGTACGGCCCTGCCCCCAGGATTGCGGCTTTGCGCATCACGCCTTCGGTGGACAGTCCGTAGGCGCCGCCGTCGCACACCATGTTGAACTCGACGGCGCGAATGCGCCCATCCAAGGTCAGGCCCATCTTCAGCGTCGTCTTTGATGGATGGCGCTTCGCCGTCGAGGCGATGGACTCCTCGCGGGTGAAGACGAGTCGCACCGGCCGCCTGGTCTTGATCGCCAGGATGGCCAGCATGCCCTGGTAGATCATGTCCTCCTTGCCGCCGAATCCACCGCCCACCGGGCTCATGATCATGCGCACCTTGTTGATCGGCAGCGCCAGGATGCGGGCAAGCATGTGGCGGTGATGGGTAATGTTCTGGCTCGGCGACTGGATGGTGACGACACCGTCGGCGTCCACATGGGCGAGGCCGGCTTCCGGCTCGAGATAAGCGTGCTCGACCGCCTGGGTCTCATAGACCTGCTCGACGATGAGATCGGATTCGGCAAAGCCACGGGCGACGTCGCCGACCCGAACAGGGATATGCTTGGTCACGTTGTCCGGGGCGTAGTCGTGGAGCACCGGCGCACCGGGCCGCAAGGCTTCCTCGACAGAGAACACCGCCGGCAACGGTTCGTAGACCACCTTGATCTTGGCCAGCGCTCGCCGGGCGGTGACCACGTCCTCGGCGGCGACGGCCGCCACCGCCTCGCCCACATAGCGTACCTTGCCGCGCGCCATCACAGGCTGGTCGTGGACGAACACGCCGAACCCGTCGACGCCGGGCACGTCTTCGCTCGTGATCACCGCCTCGACGCCATCCATGGCCGCCGCCTCGGAGATGTCGAGCGAAACGATCCTGGCATGCGCATGTGGCGAGCGCAGCACCTGAACGTGCAGCATGTTCGCCATCACCATGTCGCCGGCATATTTCAGCGCCCCCGACACCTTCGAGGGCGCATCCAGACGGCGCACATTGGCGCCGATGAAACGGCCGTCGGCGGTCTCTTCTTCCTCGAGCGCGGTCGCCGAGATACGGCCATTGACGACGTCGCGGGCCAGTTCGACCGCATCGACGATCTTCTGGTAGCCAGTGCAGCGGCAGACATTGCCGCCGAGCCGCTCCTTGATCTCCTCGCGGTCGGCGAACGGGTTGGCGCGCAAGGCCGACGTCGCCGCCATCACCATGCCGGGGATGCAGTAGCCGCACTGGCTGGCGCCGGCTTTGTGAAAGGCCTTCTGCAGAACGGACAGTTCGTTGCGGCCGAGCGACTCCACCGTGTCGATCCTCGCCCCCTGCGCCTTGGCGACCGGCATCAGGCACGACTTGACCAGCACGCCATCGACGAAGACCGAGCAGGTGCCGCATTCGCCGGCGCCACAGCCTTCCTTGGTGCCGGTGAGATGGAGGTCTTCGCGCAGGAAGTCGATCAGGCGCTGCCACGGCTTGGCGGTGCGGCTCACCTTGCGTCCGTTGATGATCGCGTCGATGCGGAGGTCAGGCATAGGCGGCTTCCAGCTCGGGCTTAAGGACGTCGGCGTCGGCACCGGCGCGCCGCAACGCGTTGATCAGGCCACGCATGACGAAGCCGTGCACGACTTCGCGGCGGTATTCACGCCGGGTGCGCGATTGAACAAAATCGAGCGGCATCGCGGCCGCTCGCTCCAGCCGTCCGGAGTCGATGGCAGCACCGCGCAAAAAATTCTCCACCTCGGTGAGCCGCTGAGGCACCGGGCAGACGCCTCCGAGGGCCAGCCGCACATCCTCGAAACGGCGGCGCGAGGCATCGAGCTTGACCAGGCCGGCCAGGCAAACCACCGAGATGACCAGGGACCGCCGGTGGCCGACCTTCTCGAAGCTGCCGCCGTAGCCCGGCAGGGCATCGCACTCGATCGCGATCATGATTTCGTCGTCGGCGAGCGCGGTCTTGCCCGAGCCGAGAATGAATTTGTTCAGAGGCAGAAGACGGCGCATGAGCCTGCCGTCGCGCTTCGACGCCAGTTCGACCCCGGCGGCGTGGGCGAGCAGCGGCGGCACACCGTCCGCCGCCGGCGAGGCATTGGCCAGGTTGCCGCCGATGGTCGCCTGTTCGCGGATCTGATCGTCGGCGAACCAGATGGCGCAACGCGGCATGCATGGCATGGCGGTCGCGATCGCCTTGTCGTCGAGAAAACGCTGGATGGGCGTCGCGGCGCCGACACGCACGCGGCCCGCGGCGACCTTGCGTTCGGTCAGTTCGGAAATGCGTGTGATGTCGATGAGCACCGGTACGTCGACGTCGCCCGCCCTGCCCTCGCGCGCCCACGGCAGGATGTCGGTGCCGCCGGCGATCAGCCGGTGGCGTCCGCGATGGGCGGCCATGGCGGCGAACGCCTCGTCGAGCGAGGTTGGGGTGAGGTATTCGTCGCAAGTCAGCATCGCGGTCTCCGTCGAAGCCAGCCTCGGCGCACCGTCATCTCGCTTTCGACTCGACGACCATCGAGCAAAAGCGTCTCAGCGTCATTGCAAGCCACCGGGTCCGGCCTATAGCGCGTCGAAGACGCGCGTAAACGCGCTGAAGGGCCGGCCCGATGATAAACTCCGCGAAGCAATCCGGTCCTTGCTTCGGGACTCTTGGATTGCTTCGTCGGCTTCGCCTCTCGCCATGACGAGGAGGCGAGAGTCCGTCAGAAGCTCATTCCGCTGCCACCTTGTGGGCGGCCGCGTACTTGGCTTTCACCACCACCTTGATGGCGTCCTCGACGCGATCCTTGGCGTAACGGATCGCTTCCGGCAGATCGTCGAGGGCGAAGGTGTGGGTGTGGATCTTGGTGGCGTCGAAGCGCTTCTGGCGCATGAACGCTTCGGCCCGGTGGGTTGCGCTCTTGCCCTCGCCACGGATGCCGTAGATGTAGATGTTGTTGCGCACGATGTGGGCGATGTCGACCTTCGGCGGCTCGTGGGTGAAGGCCGCGAGGCAGACCTTGCCGCCGCGATTGACCATGTAGATTGCTTCGTTGACGGCGTTGGGCGCCGCCGAGCACTCCACCACGTAGTCGACGCCCTTGCCGCCGTTGAGCCGCTTGACCGCCTCGACGACGTTCTCCTTGGAGACGTTGACGACGAAGTCGGCTCCGAGCTCGAGACCGAGCTGCAGACGGTTGTCGCGCGTGCCCGTCAGGATCACCGGCTGGGCGCCGAGCGCCTTGGCGACGGCAACGCCGAGAAGCCCGATTGGACCCGGCCCCGTCACCACCACGCTCTCGCCCGCAACGAGGCCGCCGAGCTCGGTCAGGCCGTACATGGAAGTGCCGGCGGTGACGACCAGCGTCGCCTCCTCGTCGCTCATGGAATCGGCGACGTGGATGAGCGTATTGATGTGATTGACTTGGTATTCGCAGAAGCCGCCATCGGTGGTGAAGCCGTTGGCGCGATGGTTCTTGTCGACCTCGCCGTAATTCATGCCGTAGTTGTGGCAGGACGTGTACATGCCTTGGCGGCAACGCGGGCACTGACCGCAGCCCGCATGGATCTCGACGGTGACGCGATCTCCAATTTTGTACTCGTCGACGCCAGCGCCGAGCGCCACCACCGTGCCCATGTACTCGTGGCCCGGCGTGAAGTTCTTGTTGTAGGGCGGGCCGCCGCGGATGAGGGCCGGCGGTCCGTTGTAGATGATCTCCAGGTCGGTGGCGCAGATCGCGACGGCGTCGATGCGCACCAGCACTTCGGCCTTCTTGGGTACCGGCACCGGCTTGGTGGTCAGCTTGAGTTCGCCGGGATCACCCAGCACCCACGCCTTCATGGATTCCGGAATGGGGAAGTCGGGACTCGTCTTGACGTCGGCCGGCGCGTACATCCAGTCCTCCTCGAAGCAGACTTGTGGTGACTGTCAAGAAAATTGGGGGCCGTTTGCCTGCGGCGATCCACCCGGGCCGCCCAGTTCGAGCGACAGTTCACGGGCGGCGGACACGACCTGCTCGCGCATCAGGGCGAGGTGGGCTTCATCAGCCCGCATGGTCGGCGCCGATGCGCTGACGGACCCCACCACGGCGCCGGAATGGTCGCGGATGGCGGCGCCGACGCAGATGACGCCCGGCTGGAACTCCTCGCGGTCCATGGCGAATCCGTGGCGGCGCACGAGGCGCAGTTCCTCGATCAGGGCCGCGTAGTCCGTGATGGTGTTCGGGGTGAAGCCGCGCATGCCCTGGACGGCGATGATGCGGGCGATCTCGCCCTCCGGCAGCCAGGCCAGGATCGCCTTGCCGGTGGACGTGGCGTGGGCGGCGTTGGACTTGCCGAGCGTGCCGGTATCGACCCGCACGGCGTGGCGCGCCTCGCGCTTGATGATGGTGACGAGTTCATCGCCCTGCATGACGGCGAGGTGCACGGTCTCGCCGGTCTCCTGGTTGATGCGGTCGATGAAGCGCTGGGCACGGCGGGGCAATTCCACCTGCAGGCAGGCTTGGCTCAGGAACAGGATGCGGGCGCCGAGCGTATAGCCGCGCCGACCGATCGACTTGGCGACGAAGCCCCGTTGGGTGAGCGTCGCCAAGAGATGGTGGCAGGTGGAAATATTGAGCCCCGTACGGGCCGCGAGCGTGCTGAGCGTCGTCTCCCCGCCCAGTTCAGCGATGGCGAGCAGAAGGCTCAAGGCCCGGTCGACCGACTGGATGCCGCCACGCTCCGCGCCATTGCTCGGGGTCGAAGGAACCTGCGAAGCGACAGGGTCGAGTCCGCCGACTAGGTCCGTCACGCCTGCCTCCCGGGGCTGGTCTGAGCTTCCCTAGGGAACCTGTTTGTTGTCACATGGTCAAGCGAATTTCGACATACGGATAATCAATTTCATAAACAGAAAATTTGACTGTTTTGCAGCGGTGAGAGCCCGACGCGCTGCTACCTCCGAGAGTTGCCTGATCCGTGATCACGTGGCCGACGCGTGGGATGAACTTGCTGCCGGTTCCGCCAAAGTGTTGTCCCGGCGGCGCACCGAGCGAGCCATGGCCCAGGGCAGCAGCACCACGGCGAAACCCAAGGCCGCCATGGTGACCAGGACGACCGCCCGCTGCGGCCAGGGGCCGAGCAGGTCCACGAAGGGCGGAATGGGCCGATGCGGTGGTGGGTTACCGACATAACCGTAATTGGAACCGAGCATCAGGTTGGTCGGGATCACCACCGCCAGATAGGCGCCGCTGACCGCATAGGCGCGCGCGAGATCGGGCCAGTCGGGCCGAAACCGCAGCACCGCAAGGTCATAGACGGCGGCGCCGACGATGATCGTGTGGGCGAACCAGAAGCACCAGAACAGGAAATCCGCTGGCCCGGCCACGAGCGTCGGCTGGATGAAGGCCTGGGTGGTGAGGGTAAAGGCCCAGAAATAGAGCGCCGCGCGGAGCCAGCGATTGAGGGTTAGCAAGGCGAGCGGCGCCAACAGGCCACCGACATCGCACAGCTGCAGGGGCAGCCCTTCGTACAGATCGATGCCGTTCCAGTTCCAGGCGGCGTTGTAGATCACCCACATGGACAAGCCGGCCGCCGCAATGGTGCGCCGGAGCGCAAGCTCGCCGGTCGCCGTGCGCATCCGCCGCCCGGCGACAACCACCAGCATCACCAACGCTCCGCAGACCAGCACGGTGAAGAGGTGGAAGCCCGTGTAGGGAACGAAGACGCTCCAGCCGCCCATGTTCGACCTCCCCGTCGCCGTGGACTCAGCCCGGTATCGGACCGAGTCAGCTTCGCGCCCCATTTTACCGCACAACACGACGGCCAGACGACAGGCGGGCCGTCAGCCCGCCTGCGGCTCCTCGACCAGGGCGGGCCGGCGCAGCGCCCAGCCCTTGACCACCGCATAGATCGACGGAATGACCACCAGGGTCAGCACGGTCGAGGACGCCATGCCGCCGATCATCGGCACGGCGATGCGCTGCATCACTTCGGCGCCGGTGCCATGCGTCCACATGATCGGCAGGAGGCCGGCCATGATGGCGACGACCGTCATCATCTTCGGCCGCACCCGCTCGACCGCGCCGTCCATGATGGCGGCGTAGAGGTCGTCGCGGCCGAAGGCCTTGCCCTCCGCCGCCCGCCGCGCCTGCAATTCGCTCATGGCGTGATCGAGATAGATCAGCATGACGACGCCGGTCTCGGCGGCGACGCCGGCGAGCGCGATGAAGCCGACCGCCACCGCGACCGAGAGGTTGAAGCCGAGCCACCACATCATCCACAAGCCGCCGACCAAGGCGAATGGCACCGACAGCATGACGATGAGCGTCTCGGTGACGCGCCGGAAGTTGAGGTAGAGCAAGAGGAAGATGATCATCACGGTGATGGGCACGACGATCTGCAGCTTGGCCTTGGCGCGCTCCATGTACTCGAACTGGCCGCTCCAATTCACATAGTAGCCGGGCGGAAACGCGACTTCGTTCGCCACCGCCTTCCTGGCGTCGGCGACGAAACCGCCGATGTCGCGGCCGCGCAGATCCACATAGATGTAGACGGCGAGCTGGGCGTTCTCGGTGCGGATGGTCGCGGGCCCGCGCGCCAGCGCCACCTTGGCGACCTCGCCGAGCGGCACCGTGCCGCCGTCGGCGAGCGGGATCAGGACCTCGTCGGCGATCGACTGGGGGTCGGAGCGCAATTCGCGCGGATAGCGCAGCGACACCATGTAGCGCTCGCGGCCTTCGACCGTCGTGGTCACGCCCTCGGCGCCCAGAGCCGTCGCCACCATATTCTGGACGTCGGCGATGGTGAGGCCGTAGCGGGCGAGCTGGGCGCGGTCGGGATCGATGTTGAGGTAATAGCCACCGATGACCCGCTCCGCGAAGGCGCTGGTGGTGCCCGGCACCGCCTTGACCACCGTCTCGATGCGGCGGGCGAGCTTTTCGATCTCGCCGAGCTCGGTGCCGTAGACCTTGATGCCCACCGGCGTGCGGATGCCGGTGGACAGCATGTCGATGCGCGCCTTGATGGGCATGGTCCAGGCGTTGGAGACGCCCGGGAATTGCAGCGCCTTGTCCATCTCGGCGATGAGCTTGTCGACCGTCATGCCGGGCCGCCACTCGCTCTCGGGCTTGAGATTGATCACGGTCTCGAACATTTCCGTCGGCGCCGGGTCGGTGGCGGTCGACGCCCTGCCCGCCTTGCCCCATACCGAAGCCACCTCCGGGAAGGTCTTGATGATCCTGTTCTGGGTCTGCACCAGCTCGGCCGCCTTGGTGACCGAGAGGCCGGGCAGCGTCGTCGGCATGAAGAACAGCGTGCCTTCGTTCAGGCTCGGCATGAACTCGGAGCCGAGCCGCATGGCCGGCCAGGCGGACCCGGCCAGGATCGCGACCGCCATGAGGATGGTGGTCCACTTGAAGCGCAAAGCCGCCTGGATCACCGGCCGGTAGACGAAGATCAGGAACCGGTTCACCGGATTCCTGTGCTCCGGCATGATGCGGCCGCGTACGAACAAGAGCATCAGAGCCGGCACCAAAGTCACCGACAACAGCGCCGCCGCCGCCATCGCGAAGGTCTTGGTGAAGGCAAGCGGGTGGAACATGCGTCCTTCCTGGGCTTCGAGTGCGAAGATCGGCAGGAACGACACCGTGATGATGAGCAGCGAGAAAAACAGCGCCGGGCCAACCTCGATCGCCGCCTCGATCAGGACCTCGGCGCGCGGCTTGTCCGGCGGCGCCCGTTCGAGGCGTTTGTGCGCGTTCTCGATCATGACGATGGCCGCATCCACCATGGCGCCGATCGCGATCGCGATACCGCCCAGGCTCATGATGTTGGACGACAGGCCGAGCAGATACATGCACAGATACGCCATCAGCACGCCGACCGGCAGCGTGATAATGGCGACAAATGCGCTGCGCACATGCATGAGGAAGACGACGCAAACGACTGCGACGATGATGCTTTCCTCGATCAAAGTGCGCTTGAGCGTATCGATGGCGCGGTAGATCAGTTCGGAGCGGTCGTAGACGGCTTCGATACTGACTCCCTCGGGCAGGCTCGGAGCAAGCTCTGCGAGCTTTTGCTTGACGTTGCCGATCACCGTGAGGGCATTGGCGCCGAAACGCTGCAGCGCAATGCCGGTGACCACTTCGCCCTCGCCGTCCACCTCGGTGATGCCGCGCCGCTCGTCGGCCGTGATCTCGACCCGGGCGACGTCCTTTATTCGTACGGCAACGCCACGGTCGCTCTTGACCACGATCTCCTCGAGATCGGCGACGCCCTTGAGATAACCGCGCCCGCGCACCGCGAACTCGGTCTCCGCCAGTTCGATGGTGCGGCCGCCCACATCCTGATTGGATGCGCGGATCGCCTCGCGCACGCGCGCGAGCGGCACGCCGAGCGACTGCAGCCGGCGCGGATCGATCACCACCACATACTGCTTGACGAATCCGCCGACGCTCGCCGCCTCGGCAACGCCCTCCGCCTTGGCGACCCCGTAGCGCAGGTACCAGTCCTGGAGGGTGCGCAGTTCGGCGAGCGTCATCTGGGTGCCGCGCACCACGTATTGATAGACCCAGCCGACCCCCGTGGCGTCCGGACCCATAGACGGCGCCACTCCGGCGGGCAGCCGCGGCGCCGCAGCATTGAGATATTCGAGGACACGCGAGCGTGCCCAGTAGAGGTCGGTGCCGTCCTCGAAGATCACGTAGACGAACGACACGCCGAAGGACGAGAAGCCGCGCACGGTCTTCGACTTCGGCACCGACAGCATCGATGTCGTGAGCGGATAGGTGACCTGGTCCTCGACCACCTGCGGGGCTTGGCCGGGATATTCCGTGTAGACGATCACCTGGACGTCGGAGAGATCGGGGATGGCGTCGAGCGGCACCCGCATGACGGCGTAGATGCCGGCGAGCGTCACGAACAGGGTGGCGATCGCCACCAGGAAGGTGTTGCGGGCGGACCAGCGGATCAGGGCGGCGATCATTGCGCATCCTCCGTCTGGAACGTCCTGAGCGCGGCGCGCAGGTTACTTTCGGCATCGATGAGGAAATTGGCGGAGGTGACGATCTCCTCGCCCTCCCTCAGCCCTTCATGGACCTGCCGGTAGCCGCCGCTGCGCCGGCCGAGCTTGACGGTGCGGGGCTCGAAACGGCCTTCCCCCTTGGCGACCAGCACCACCTGACGAGCGCCGTCGTCGAGAACGGCGCCGTCCGGCACGGCCACCACCGGCATCTCGTCGACGCCGGTGCGGAAGACCACGTCGGCATACATGTCGGTCTTGAAACGCAAGTCCGGATTGGGGATCTCGATACGCACGCGGCCGGTACGCGTTTCCGGCTTCATCTCGTGATAGACGAGCGTCACCGTGCCCTCGATGGGCTCGTCCGGGTAGGCCCGGAAGGTCACCGCCGCCTTCTGGCCCTTCTTGAGGGTGCCGATGTCGCTTTCGGCCACATCGGCGATCACCCACACAGTGGTGAGGTCGGCGATGCGATAGAGCTCGTCGCCGGCGGCCACCTTCTGCCCTGCGATCACCCGCTTGGCCATGACGGTGCCGGTGGCCGGCGACGGCCAATCGAGGGTACGTGGATTGGCGCGGGTCTCGCGGACCTCCTGGATGCGGACGTCGGGCACGTCGAGATTGCGCAACCGCTGAACGGCACCGGCGAGCGCCCCCTGGGCGTCGGCGCCGACGACGCCGCGCTGCGCTGCCCCGATCGCCACCAGGAAATCGGTCTGCGCCTGCTGGATCTGCGGCGCGTAGACGCGGAACAGTGGCTGGCCGGCTTTGATGTCCTGCCCCGACGTCGAGACGAACAATTCCTCGATGAAGCCTTCGGCGCGTAGCGTCACCACAGTGACGCGCTTTTCGTCGAGCGCCACCGATCCGACGGCCCGCACCGGCTTGACGATCACGCGCGCTGCGACCGGCTCGGTACGCACGCCCGAGCGCTGGATGCGGCCGGGCGTGATCTTGAGTTCGCCGCCGTCGTCGCTCTCGCCCTCGTAGACCGCGATGTAATCCATGCCCATGGAGTCCTTCTTCGGCACCGGCGAGGTGTCCGGCAGGCCCATGGGATTGCGGTAGTAGAGAATCTTGCGACTGCCCTGCGCCGCCACCGGCTTCGGTGCGGCTGGCTCAAAGGACGGCTCTTCGTCGTCGTAGACCGGCAGGAAGGCGCGGCCGTGGACGTCGTTCGCGGGCGTCGCCGACCACGTCGGCGCGCCCGACGGATCGCGATAGTAGAGAACGGTGCGCGGCGGCGCGGCATCAAGGACGGGGGCGGACGCCACCGCGGGGGTCGCGGCGGCCAGCGGATGCGTGGCGTACCAAACGCCGCCCGTGACGCCGGCCGCGAGGCCGAGCGTCAGGAGAAGAAGATTTCGAATCGTGCTCATGGTCACCGCTTTCGGTTCGGGCACGTGAGGGGAAGCAGCGGACTTCGGCGTCCACCGTCGGCACAAGAACATGGCGCATCAAACCCGTGCGCTCTCTCCCCGCCCTCGTCCTGAGGAGCGGCCCGCTTGGGCCGCGTCTCGAAGCATCTAGGTCGGCTGTAGCCGACCTAGACTTGTTCGTTCGGATGTCGGGCAAGCCCGACATCGGGGGCGGCCCCATCCTTCGAGACGCGCTCGAAGACGAGCGCTCCTCAGGATGAGGCTGGGAGAGGGTTGGACGTGCGATGTACCGCCTACTTCACGGCTTTGAGGATCACCTTGCCGACGACCGTCTCCGGTTCGCCCTGCACCTTGGCGGCGAGGCTGAACAAATACCGCCCCGCCATGGGCAGATCGGTCTTGAAGGCGTAGGTGCCGGGCTCCTTGGCGTCGACGGCGGCGACCGGCGACACCATGTCGGCCATCTTGTCCGGCGACATGTCGATGCGGGTGCGGATGATGACGGCCCCGTCGACGGGCTTGCCGGTCGGCTTGTGCACCAGGCGAACCGCGACGACAACGTCATCGCCCTTCTTGGTCTCGGCGGCGACGCCTTGGAACTCGTAGTCGCCGGCCGCCGCCAGCACGGCGGTCGTGGTCAGGCTCACGCCGGCGGCGAGCGCCGCGGCGAACAGATAGACTGCTTTCATGATCTCGTGTCCTCGTTGTCCGATTTAGGGACGCGGCTCTATCCGCGAACCCGTAACGCCGCGCGCGAGGCGCACGGCTCCCGTGGGGCTTATCGGGACATCAGACGCGAGGTGGACGCAGAGGCGGCGGAATGGCCTGGGAGACCGCGGCCGGGCTCGCCGGAATGGCCACGGCCGTGGAGACGACCGCAGGAACGATGGTCATTTCAGGCAGGCCGACGAAGTTGAAGCACTTGACCGCACACACCGACATGGCGGCGCAGTCGCCGAGCGCCGGTCCGTCGTCGCAAGGGGACTGGTCGTGGCAGCAGTCGGAAGCGGATACGGCATGCGCGGACGCAGCCGCCGCCATTCCGCCGATCGTCGGCAGGAGGGCCACGGCGATCGCCAGAATGGCGACAAGGATGGTCCGGCTCAGTCGCATGGTTCCAATGGTATAAACGTCGAAGGCGGCACGTCACCGCCCACAACATGCGGGGAACGATGACGTGCCGCCTTGATCTTACTCAACCGATCGTCAAGCGGTGCGGACCAACCGGCCCGCGCCGCCCGCGTGTCACAGTCCGTGCTTCTCGCGGCTGGCCTTTTCCTGCGGCTTGAACTGGTCGAAGCGGGGCAGGAACTTGTCCCAGTCGATGATATGGGCGTCGAGCTCCGGTCCGTCGATGCAGGCGTGCTTGCGCACCATCTTGCCGTCGATGGTGACCGGCACCATGCAGGCGCCGCACATGCCGGTAGCGTCCACCATGATCGAGTTCAGGCTGACGACCGTCGGCACCGCGTATTTGCGGGTCAGTTCGGTGACCGCCTTCATCATCAGCGGCGGGCCGATGGCGATCACTTCCGCGACCTTCTTGCCCTTGCTGACCTTGCCGGCGTCCATCATCTCCTGCAGCGGCGTCGTCACGAAGCCCTTGATGCCGAACGTGCCGTCGTTGGTGCAGTAGATGACGTCGAGCTGAGCCCCGAACTCCTTCTGCAGCTTGTCGACCCGCTCGCCTTCCGCCGTCCAGAACAACGCGTCCTTGGTCCGGTAGCCGGCGATCAGGGTGACGTGGTTGCCGAGCCGCAGATGCTCGCGGGCGATCGGATAGACCGGCGGCAGACCGACGCCGCCGGCGCAGAACACCACCGTCTGGTCGGCGGCATACTTGTGCAGATGGGACGGCTGACCAAGCGGACCGGCGATGCCGGTCAAGGCTTCGCCCACCTTCATCCGGTTGATCTGGATCGAGCTCGTCCCCATGCCCTGGATGACCAGGTCGATGGTGCCCGCCTTGGCGTTCCAATCCGCCAGAGTGAGCGGGATCAGCTCGCCCTTGGGATCCGCCAGAACGCGCACGAACTGCCCCGCCTGGGCCGACCTGGCGACCATCGGCGCCTTGACGCTGATCTCGACGATGCCGGTGGCGATGTCGCGCCGCTTGACGATCGTGTAAGGCGTCTGGGCCTTGGCCGTATAAGCCGCCGCCCGGGCGACGAAGTCCGTGATCTCCGCCGCCGTGAACGGGATCTTCTGGGCGATCTGCTCGGCCGCCGCCTTGCCGTCGCCGGCCGCATTGATGGCCGTCGATCCGCCGCGCGTGGCATCGCCGCCCGAGTAGACGTCCTTCAACGTCGTTTCGGCGCCGTTCTCGACCAGGAGCGTGCCCCACTTCGAAACTTTGATGCGGGGCTCGCTGTCCTTGATGATTGGATTGGAGTCGTTGCCGAGCGCCATGATGACGAGATCGACCGCCAACGTCTCCGACTTGCCGGTCGAGACCGGAGCGCGGCGGCCCGACGCGTCGGGCGGCCCGAGCTCCATGACGTCGAGGACGGCATGGCAGACATGGTGTTCGCCGCCACTGACGAACTCCGTCGGCGCCCTCAAGGGCATCAATTCGATCCCCTCTTCCAGCGCGTGGTGGAGTTCCTCGACGCGGGCCGGCATCTCCTTCTGGGTGCGGCGGTAGACGATCGTCACCTTGGCGCCGAGGCGCTTGGAGGTGCGCGCCGCATCCATGGCGGTGTTGCCGCCGCCGATGACGATGACGTGCTTGTCCTTCACGATCGGTAGCGGCGTCTCGTAGTCGTCCAGCCTCGCCTGCATCAGGTTGACGCGAGTCAGGAACTCATTGGCCGACATGACGCCGTTGAGATGCTCGCCCGGGATGTGCATGAAGCGCGGCAGGCCGGCGCCGGTGCCGACGAAGACCTTCCAGAAGCCGGCATCCTTGATGTCCTGGAGGGTGGCCGTCTTGCCGACCACAAAGTTCTTGACGAACTTGCCGCCGAGCCGATCGATCTTCGCGACCACGTCGTCGATCAGCGCGTTGGGCAGTCGGAACTCGGGAATGCCGTAGCGCAGCACGCCACCGAGGTCATGGAAAGCCTCGAAGACGGTGACGGGAAAACCCTCGACCGACAGCAGGTAGGCGTTGATCAGGCCGGCGGGGCCCGAACCGACCACTGCGATCGGCGGCTTCTCGGCCTTCTCCCACGGCGAGACATAGTCCGCCCAACCGCTCAGATCCTCGCCGTTCTCCTTGTTCAGGAGCCGCTCGCGTTCGGGCAGGAACCACTCGAGCTGGCCGATCTCGATCGGCCGGCCCGTGATGGTGCACACACCCTGACACTGCTTTTCCTGCGGGCAGACGCGGCCGGTGACGTTCGGCAGCGGGTTGCAGGCCTGGATCAGCTTGAGCGCGTCCTTGAACTTGCCCTGGCCGAGCAGGTTCAGCATGTCCGGGATGTGGATCACCACCGGGCAGCCGCCGACCTTGCGGCCCTTGGCGTCGCACACGCCCAGTTCGCATGGACGATCTTCGCACTGCTTGTCGCGCAGCACCTCCAGCCAGACGAACAGGTCGACGTCGCGCTGCGAATAGCCAAGGGTCCGGTAGCCCAGATAGCCCATGGTGACGAGGTCGAAGTCGTTCTTGCGCTGTTCCGCCGGACGCACATAGGGGGGGATGTAGTTCTGCCCCGGCCAGTTCTCCGACAGCCCCTTGAACATCGGGTAGCGGTCGGAGAGATGCTTGTCGATCGCGACGATGAACTTGCGCTTGAACTTGAGCGGCACGGCCCAGATGAAGCGCATCAGGATCGTGCTCATGTCGTCGTCGCGCAGGAGCAGGTTCCACAGCGTCTTGGTGAAGTTGGCGCCGAGTTCGTCCTGCTTGAACTCCCACACGATGGCCTGAGTGCCATCGGCGATGAAGGTCTGCCGCAACGACTTGGGATCGTTGAGGAGCCGCTTGCGCAAGAGAGTGAGCTGCTTCTGGAAGACCTGGAAAGCCTCACTGCTCTCCAGTTCCTCCAGTTCGCCCTGCGTGGCTTCCAGGACGCTGGTGACCCGGCGGAAGCGTTCGAGATCGCTGCCGATCCCGGCCGCCGCCGTGGGGGTTACGTCAGTGCTCATGAATGATCTCCGCGTCGCAGTTGGCGGCGACACGAGCCACCTTGCTCTTGATTTCGGGGGTCGCCTTGACCTTCTGGAGGGCGCCCGGGATCATGTGGGCGACTTCCTTGGCGGCGCCGTTGACAACGATCTGGGTCTTTTCGAAGATCTCCGGCAGATCCTGGTAGCAAGTCTTGCAGTTGGTGCACTTGACGATGTCGTCTTCCGACAGGGAGACGAAAGCGCCATTGCCGTTCTGGGCCGCTGCCTTGGCCGGAGCCGCCGCCGGAGCTGCTCCGGCCGAGAGACCCGGCAGAGCCACGCCGCCAATCGGCGCATTGGATGAGGCCGCCAGTTCCGACATCGCGCGTGCGATCGAGTCGATCGAACTCTCACGCTCGTTGAGCGCGTCGTTGTACTGGCGACGCATCCCCTCGAGCTCCTTCTTGTGCGCTGCATCGATCTGCGCGACGTCGAGGCCCGCGAGATACTGCAGGGTACGCCAGTACTTGCGGCGTTCCTGCACCAGGTGGAGAAGCGTCTTCGACACTTCCAGCCTGATGAGCTTCTGGTCGTCGTCCGTCGAGTAGACGAACGGCACCTTGCCCTCGCGCGCGGCCGGATCGAGATCGATGAACTCGTGCACCGGCACTGCGTTGGCGTCGGCGGGAACCTTACGGAACTGCTTCTTGAAGCGCGTCTCGCTGGCGGCGAAATCCGCCGGCGTGAACGGCATCTTCATGAGCTTCTTGGCGCCGTTCTCGACGTACTCGATGGTGTACTCCGTCCAATCCTTTTCGACATCGCGGTTGCCGTCGAGCTTGAAGCGGGCATGCAGGTCGATGCCGCCGCGCGGATCGTGCACGAACACCGGGTTCATGCGGCTTTCCACCGCCATGCGGGCATGCTGGCTGGCAGCCGCGTCGGCGATGCCGTGCTCGGCCTGGCAAGGCGTGTAGACGTCGAGCACCGCCGGACCGTCCTGGTACTCCAGGCAGTTCATGATGCTGCCCCAGAAGTGGCCCTGCACGGCCGTGCAGCTCTGCGCCACCAGCACGTTGGGATGGAAGGCGGCGATGAGCCCGAGTTCCTTGCGGTCCTCCTGCTTGCCGGCGTGGGCGGCGCCGAAACGGGCGAGATCGGAGTCTTGTCCGGTCAAGCTCGCGGTCGAAGCCTGGCCACCGGTGTTGGAATAAGCACCGGTATTGAGCACCACGACCTTGATCGGCGTCTTGGTCGCCAGGAGGCGAGACAGCGCGCCGAAGCCGATGTCATAGGTGGCGCCGTCGCCGCCCATGCTGACCACGGTCGGCAGGAGGGCGAGTTCTTCCTCGGTGAAGTCCGCCCAGGTGAGCAGCTTCAGCAGGCGGTCATGCACCTGCGGATCGTAGTCGTCATCGAGATCGAGACGGGCCGTTCGCAACGCGCGGACGTCGTCCATCGCGCTGGCAGACAAGCCTTCGAAGATGCCCTTGGCGACCGCGGGCGTGTCCTGGAACAGGCTGTTCACCCACGGGTCGGTGTAGGGGTTGAACGGGAATGTCGAGGCGTAGACGCTCGAGCAGCCCGTGGCGTTGGCGAACACCATGCTGGACGGGCCGTTACCGGTCGGTCCGCTTTCCAGGTAGTAGAGCCGCTTGTCGAGCTTGGCGATCGTCTCGGTCATGCGGGCGCGCCGATTGGGATCCTCGGCGGTATCCTTCACGGTCGCGAGCTTCGCCTGAAGCTTGGCGATCAGGCTTTCGACGTCGCGGATGTGCTCCTTGCGCCGCTTGGCGTGGATCGCATGGCTCGTCGCGGTCACCAAGCGGATCGCCGTCACCTCGCCGCAACCGCGGCAGGCACCGTGACCACCGGTGATCGAATAGTAGTTCTTGTGATCGAGGATCAGCCGCTTGGCCGGAACGTTGGCGCCTTCGATGAAGCGCGCCGGCGTGTTCGGCAGACGGCCCAGGAACTCGAACCGCGCCTGCAGCGTATCGAGCAGCGCCGCATCCTGCTGGCGTTCCACCAGCGCATGCGGTCCGCAGACCTCCAGGCATTCGAGACAGCCGGAGCACTTCCACGGATCGACGGCCGCAGAGTAGAGACCGCCGGAGCCCGGAACGGCCTTCTCCATGGCATCGAAGAACGGCCGCGTCCGCGCCACCGGGTATCCGGCAAGCACCTCGGCCATCTTGCCGAGATTGCGCTTGACGCCCGCATTCTCGACTTCGAGTTCGGCGATCGCTGCCGTCACCACCTCATGGAAGGCCTTGGCCCCCTTGGTGCCGCGATAGATCTCGCGGACCGCGTCGGCGAGCGCCGGCACCTGGTCGCGCATCGCCTGGCGCTGCGTTTCGGCGACGTCGATCTGGGTAATTGCCGTCGACATCAGGTCGCGGATGTCGTGCACGGTGTTCGGGATCGCCGCGTCCGGGCACACGACGGCGCATTCCATGCAGCCGGTGCACAGGTCGGCGTTGAACTCCGGCACGTGGCGCCGGAACAGGCCCTTGTCCTTGAGGGCCGCGCTTCCGGCCGGCATGAACATGCCAGAGCCGGGCAGGACCGGCGCCTCGGCGATGGTGCCGTCCCGGAACGGGGCGGCCATCATTTCCTCGTAGTAATCCCTGTCGAGGAAGCCGTTGGCGGACGAGGACGTCGCCAGACACATGGCCGCCGATACCGCGACCGTGCGGCCGGCAGCGGCGGCCGGCTCTTTCTCGACCGCCAGGAAAGCGGGATCGTTGTAGTCGACCTTCTTGGTCGCCTCAACGCCTTCCCGGATGACCGTCAGATTGCCCTCGACCACGGCGCCGCCCTTGGCGCCGAACTTCTTGTTAAGGTCGTAGCGGATCTTCTTGAGCATCGCGTCCTTATCGGCATCGGCGGCGATGCGATCGACATGGCCGCACACCGCGCCGATGAAGGCGATGCCCATCATGCGGGTCTCAAGTTCGGGCGTCGGCGCATGGCGCTTGGCGACCTCGAAGCCGTCGAGGACGAGGAACTTGATCTTCTTGTCGCGGATGGTCTTGCGCGCCCGCTCGGGCAGCTCCTTCCACACTTCCAGTGGCGAGAGCTGGGACTGCAGGATGAAGGTGCCGCCTTCGACCAAGCCGCGTAGCGGATTGGTGTGGCTGAACACCTTGTGGTCCGGCGAAATGACGATCTCGACGTCTTCGAGCTCGGCATTGGTCAGGAGCACCGTCTCGGGGCTCAGCGTGATGTAGTAGTTGGTCGGCGCGCCGCTCTTTTCCGAACCGTATTTGGGCGCCGCCTTGGAATGCAGGTCGAGGACGCCGGCGAGGATGTCGGTCAGGAGCTTACCGGTCGCGATGGTGCCGTAGCCGCCCACCGAATGGAAGCGAATGCGGAACGCCTCCTTGGGCAGCAGGCTTGGGTTCGCCTCGGTCTCGAGCGCCATCAGCTCGGTTTCCGGATAGGCGGCCTTGAGCCGATCCTGCAGGACGGCGAGCTTGGGCGACGGGGTCTTGGAGAAGAACTGCGAGCCCAGATAGACGAACGGATGGTTGTTCGTCTCCATGTTCTTGAACGCTGCCACGAGGTGGCGCGGCTGCAGGTCGTGGGCGCCGAGGCCGAAGATGGCGGTGGTGAGCTTGGGCGCCTTGTCGAGCGCCGGGATGCCCGGGTGGCGGACGCCGTCGACGTTCTCGCGCGCCTTGAACAGCGCCGTGGTCACCAGGGTGGTGAGCGCGGTCACGTCGCAACGCTCGAGCACGGTCACGGCCTTCTTGCCCTTGAGGGCGGCGACGATCTCGGCCTCCGGGAACGGCTGCAGCAGCTTCACCGAGATGACGCCGACCTTCTTGCCTTTGCCGCGCAGATAGGTGGCGACGGCTTCGGCGTCGTCTGTGACCGAGCCGAGCCCGATCATCACGTGGTCAGCGTCGTCGACCATGAAGGTCTTGATCGGCGCGTAGACACGGCCGGTCAGCGCCGTGTACTCGGCCATGATCTCACGGGCGAAGCGCGGCACCTCGTTGGCGAAGTGGGTGCGGTGGTCGACCGAGCCGGCCTGGAAGTCGGGCTGGTTCTGCACGCCGCCGGTCAGGCCCGGATTGTGCGGATCGACCAGCGCCGGCACCAGCTGGCGGGTGCCCTTCTCGTAGGCGTTGAGCCACTGGCGGCGCCACGGCGCTTGCAGCTCTTCGGGCAGGAAAGCGAGCGTCTTGTCGATCAGCTTGCCTGCGGCGTCCTTCTCGATGGCGTCGGCGTTCTTGTCGATGAACGCCTTGAGGGCCGTCAGGTCGGAGGGGACAAGTTCGCTCTGGTGACGGGCGACATATTGCTGCAGCTGGTGCACGCGCCCCTTGGCGCCGAACAGCATTTCCTGCGCCACCGTCGGGCACTTGATGCGACCGGCCGGGTCGCCGAGGAATTCGCGCAGGAGCTCGGGCTCCGGCATCAGCGCTTCCGCGAGCATGTGGCTGGTCGCGAAGCCGTCCATCGCGTTGGCGACCGGGATCAGCGACAGCGCGGAGAGCTTGTAGGAAATGACGGCGAGGTCGGCGGCTTCCTGCGAATTGGAGCCGAACAGGATGGTGTAGCCGGACTGCAGGAGCGCGTAGACGTCGTCATGGCCCGCCATGACGTTGAGCGAGTGTTTGGAAACGACGCGCGCGGCCACCTGTAAAACAAAACCGCCGACTTTTTTGCCGACGGTCACGTAGTGCGATTCGAGCCCGTAGAGGATGCCCTGGCTCGATGAGGCGTTCGAGATGTATTTGCCGCCCGTCAGGGCCGCCCCCAGCGCGCCCGACTGGGCGGAATGCTCGCCTTCGGGTTCGAAGAAGAAAGGATGCTTGCCCCACACGTTGCAGCCACCGCCGGAGCGGAAGGCCTCGTAAATCTCCGAAATCTCGGTCGAGGGCGTGATCGGGTATCCGATCACGCCACCGCAGACGTGCCCCATCACTTCCGCGATGGCGCCGTTGCCATGAATGACGTCAGGAATCCCGGGATATTTTACGTTCATTGGTCATGTCCGTGTGTAGGATTGCGAATAATTCGCGCGGTGCGACAGAGACGGCAGGGGTAGGACGTACGGGGGTGTCCTCACTGATGAGAACTCGGGATCTTTCGCAACCGATGTGAAGTTCTTAGAAGCATGCCAGAATGCGGTCCTTGAGGTGGGTCAATTGCCCTTCGGAGGGTGCAGTGCACACCAGCAAAGGAAGCGGCGCGAATTGTCCGCAGTGATCATTGGCCGCACCTTCGGGACGCACGGACGCATAGAGCGTGTGCGCGGGCGCACGCCAATAGGCAGCGAAACTTACGAATGTTTACGTAGGTTCAGAGCGTGAAACGGCGCTGCTCGCGCGATGGCTCGTCGTTGCAGATGCACCGAACGCAAACGCGTAGCAGCATCACTCTTCGGGCGCGTCGACGATGGGATCGAAGCGCTCGGCATCGAAACCAAGAAGATTGAACGACTGCACCATGTGCGGCGGCAAAGGCGCCGTGACGTCGATTGTGCCGCCGCGCGGATGCGGTACGACGATACGGCGAGCGAGGAGATGCAGTCTGTCCTGCAATCCGCCCGGCAATTGCCAGTTCTCGATCGAGAAGTATTTCGGATCGCCGACGATCGGGTGGCCGATATGGGCCATGTGGGCGCGCAATTGATGGGTGCGGCCGGTGACCGGCTTGAGCGACACCCAGGCAAGCGACTGAGCCGCGGTCTCCACGATTGCATAATAAGTAATCGCGTGGCTAGCGCCCTCCTCGCCGTGCTGGGCGATACGCATCACCGACTCGTCCTCGCGCTCCTCCTTGGCGAGGAACGTGGAGATGCGGCCCTGCCGCGGCTTGGGCACGCCGGCGACCACCGCCCAGTAGATCTTGCGCGTCTCGCGCGCGCGAAAACTCTTGGCCAACGCAGCGGCGGCGAAGCGTGTCTTGGCGACCAGGAGGCAGCCGGCAGTGTCCTTGTCGAGCCTGTGCACCAGACGCGGCCGCTGCGCGTCGGCGTGCCGGCCGCGCAGGACCTCCAGCATGCCGTCCACGTGGCGGACCGTGCCGGAGCCGCCCTGGACGGCGAGCCCCATGGGTTTGTTGAGCACCATCACATCGGCATCTTCGTAGATGGTGATCGACTTGAGGAAGGTCCGCGTCTTGTCGTCGGCGTCGTTGTCGTCACGCGGCCGCGGCGTGTCGAGCTTGAGCGGCGGGATGCGGATCGCCTGGCCGGCCTCGAGCCGGTCCTTGGGATCGGCGCGCCGGCCGTTCACCCTCACCTCGCCTTTGCGGATGATGCGCTGAATATGGGAGAACGACAGGCCCGGGAAACGCGCTTCGAAAAACCGGTCGAGGCGCATGCCGGTCTCGTCGGCACTCACCGCGACCGTCTGGACGGAGGTCGGCATGGGCGCCGCCGCGGGCTCGGCGGGGGTGGCGGGCATGGTGGACATCCGCGGCGGCCGGGCTTTGATGTCGCCTCCCTGCCGGCGCGGCTCGACCGCCCCGTCCGGCCGTGGGCGGGTGCCGCGGGTGGCGGGCCGGTCGCGCTCTTTGAAAGCCGATCGCCCGGCGCCGGGACCGCCGGCGGGCTTTCCCTTGCGCGGCACCGGTCGGCCGGGGCGGCCCGGACGGCCGCCGCGATCACGATCCCGCGGCCCGGCGCTCTGCCTGCCGCCGCCCGGTTGTCTCGGCCCCTGCCCGCCGCGCTTCATGGCCTCTTCCTCGCATCCGTGCCGGACGATCCGCGTGAACAGACGCCCGCGCGCCTAGCTAGCCGGATTAGCGGGCCAAGGCCAGAGTCCAGAGTCCAGTCCGGGCCGTCGCGGTGCTCAGAAGCGGAATACGGCGGCGGCGACCGCGCAGGTCCAGTGCCCGCCGGCATCGCCCCGCGCCGCCGCCGTCAAGGACAGGCTCTCGACGATGAGCTGGCTGTGCTCGTAAACCTTCTTGCGCTCGTTCCAAGCCGCCGCCGGGTCGAATTCGATGCCCAGCGTCGACGCCAGCATGGTGGCGGCAAGATCCTCGCAATACTCGCCACTCTCCTCGGCGGCCGCCCCGTAGCCGTGGTGCTCGGCGATGTAGCCGTACATGTCCGGGTCGGCCGGCCGCGCCAGCCCGACCGAGGCATGCACCAGCCGGCCCGGCTCGTCGGTCTCGGCGCGGGCGAGCACCGAAAAGGTGATCTCGCCGGGCCGGAGTGTCGCCACCCCCTCCTCGCGCGTCACCAGCCGGCAGCGCGGCGGCAGGATCGACGAGATGGCGACGAGGTTCTGTTGCTCGATATCGGCGTCGCGCAGGGCGAGTTCGAAGGAGGTCAGGCGATCGCGGTGGATGCCGATGCCGCGGGTGAGAAACACGCTGGTGGGATGGGGAAACATGGACACCTCGTTGTTGGCTCAACGCCCGCGAAGGCCTTCGGTTCGCCGCGATCTCTGCCCTACCCGGTTCGCCCAGAAACCAGGGCGAGATACTCGAACGCCATGGTGGCGGCAGCCAGCGCCGTGATCTCGGCGACATCGTAGGCGGGCGCCACCTCGACCACATCCATGCCCACGAACGACAGCCCTCCGAGCCGGCGCAGGATCGCCTGCGCCTGCCAGGACGCGAGCCCGCCGATCTCCGGCGTGCCGGTGCCCGGAGCGAATGCCGGATCGAGGGCATCGACATCGAAACTCAGATAGGCGGGCGATTGACCAATGACGGCGCGGATGCGGTCCGCCACCGCGGCGGGCCCGCCGAGATGCACCTCCTCGGCGGTCACGATGGTGACGCCCCGGGACAGCGTCCAGTCGTAGATGCCGCGTCCCATCGGCGAACGGATACCGATCTGGATCATGCGGCGGGGATCGACCAGCCCCTCGTTGATGGCGTGGAAGAACACCGAACCGTGGGCGAAAGCCTGGCCAAAATTGTCCGGCCAAGTGTCCACATGGGCGTCGAAATGCACGAGCCCCACCGGACCGATGCGGCACGCCAGCGCCCGCAGCAGCGGCAAGGTGATTCCGTGTTCGCCCCCGAGCGCCACCAGATGGCGGATCGGCGCCGCCTGCGCCTCGATCAAGGCAAGGCTTCGCGGAATATCTCCGAGGGCGATGCGGAAATCGCCGATGTCGGACAAGGACCGCGCCGGATCGATCCACGCCGTCGGGTGATCGCCGTCCACCAGCATGCGGCTCGCCTGGCGGATGGCGCTCGGCCCGAACCGGGCGCCGCTCCGGTTGGTGGTGCCGATGTCGAGCGGAATGCCCGCGATCGCAACGTTACCGTCACGGCACCCGACGCCGAGGAAACCCGGCGGCACCGCGAAAGTGGGCACATCATCCGCCATGACGTTTCACCATGCCTCAGCACCGCCGCGACATGAATTGCGGCCCGGACGCCATCATGCGCATCTGCGCACTCCGGTCAACGCGCCACGACGGCGATAGTGCGGTCGACGATGCGCGTGCCGCCGCCTTCGACCTGAACCGTGGCGCGCAGGACGCGATGCCCCGGCTGAACGCCGGCGGCGAAGCGGCCGACGAAGCCCTGCTCGAGCGGATTGGCGGGATCGAACGACTGCGGATCGTGTCGCAGCGCGATCGGTTGGGCGGCGGCTCCCGTCATGCGCAACTCCAGCCGCACGGCACGGTCGGGCAACCGTCGTGCGGCATCGAGGCGGAACCGGACGCGCACCTCGCCGACATCGCCCGGACGGTAGACGAGTTGATCCGGCACGACGGCGACGCCGACGAGTTCGGCCAATATGCCGGCGAAGGTGCGCATGGTGTCGCGCGGCCGCACGGATACGCTCCGCATCGCCTCGGCCACGCCGCGGGTGAGCGCCACCGTGAGGAAGTCCTGTACCTGCGGGTCGTTGAGGATGTTCTGGTGGTCGGCGAAGCTGGTGGGATGGATCGAGGCGCGCGGCAGTATCGCGCTGTCCTGCATCACCGTGCCGTCGCCGTTCCAGCTCGTCTCGATGCGCCCGGTCGTCGCGCCCGCATCGGTCTCGAACACGACCCGATAAGGCGTGCGCTGGTCGACGCCGATTACGCCAACGTCCTCGACGCCGTCCGGCAACGGTGTGTCGATGACGCGCTGGATATCCGCCGCCCGGCGAGCGGTGTCGGCGAGATCCGGCATGGACGCCGTGTCGACGCCCTCCCATCCGAGCGCGCGCCACGCGGCGGCATCGTGTGGTGAAAAACCCGAGCCGGTGCCGCAACAGGCCGCATAGCGAGGCGACAGTTCGAAAATGGAGGGGAACGACAGCAATGTGCGGCGGAACACCGCGATTCCGCCCAATACGGTGTTGAGAGCGCCCCAACCCTGCTCCACGGTCTCGAAAACTTTAGCCGAACCCAGGAACGGCGTGCCGGCCGAGATCAGGCGGCCGATGCGGCCGCCGCCGCCCATCTCGACCGCATAGATGCGGGCGATAAGGCCACCCATGCTGTGGGCCAGGATATCGATCTTCTGGCCGGGCGCGACCTTCGCTTGCACGAACTCAGCCAAAGAGCGGGCATTGTCGAACACGCTGCGCCGCCAATCGTAATCGAACACGAACAGATCGTGGTTCTCGCGATAGCCGAGCCGCTCCAGGCGGGCGACGATGGGCCCATAGATCTCCTGGGTATAGAGCCCGAAGAACACCACTTCGCGGATGAGTCCGCAGGGCCGGACGTCATCCTCGTCGTCGGTCGGCAATTGCAGTTCGGCGATCGACGGCAAGGCACTGAGCGTGCCCCAGGACACGATCTCATTGCGCGAGCCGGCCGGATCGGGCCGGCACAGCCGCGATCCCATCAGTCCGGGAATGAAGACGATCGGGCGGCGATGGGCCGTCGCGAATGCCTTCCCGGAGGGCTCGCGAACCGTCTTGGCGTCGGCGAAATGCGGCAGGAATCCGACAAAGACAGCGAAGATCACTGCCGCACGAGCGGCCCGCAGAAGAGGATTGATCGTCATATGGACCTCCAGCGGTGTCGCATGGACATGGGTTCGTGTGGGCGGCCGTCCAGTCGACGCCGGCAGTCCGTTGGGTCGTCACGACCGGTCGATGGGTTCAATGGGTTGCGTGATTTTGCGACGCTGGTATGCAGGCATTCCCACACAGACCGCATCGCGCCCCGCCGTGAGATCCTCGCCGAAGCCCAACCTCCTCGTCATCCCTCGGGCGCGCCGGGTCTGGCTCGCCGCCCAGAGGCTCGATCGAACGATGCCGTTCGGCGACGGCGCCGAGGCGACGCGGCGGGCGGTCGAACATCTCGGCTATGTGCAGATCGACACCATCAACGTCATCGAGCGCTGCCATCACCACATCCTCTATACGCGCATCCCGGCCTATGAGCGCGCGCATCTGCAACGCGCCCAGAGCGTCGACAAGAGCGTGTTCGAGTATTGGACGCACGCACTGTCCTACGTGCCGACGCGCGACATGCGCTTCTTCACCGGCGCCATGAAGCGGTACCGGCTCTCGCCCAGCCCGTGGTTCGGCAGCGTGGCCCAAAAGGATGTCCGCCGTGTCCTCGAACTGATCAAGACCAATGGACCCTTGACCATCCGCGACATCGATGACGAAGTACTGGTCGACAAGGTCCATCCATGGGCGAGCCGCAAGCCATCGAAGCGGGCGCTGCAGCTCGCCTTCTACACCGGTCGCGTCACCATCAGCGCCCGCACCGGCATGCTCAAGACCTACGAGCTGACAGATCGGCACTTCGGCTGGGAGACGCCGCCGAAGCCGGCTCCCGAGCGCGACATCGCGGCGTATCTGCTCGATCGCGCGTTGCGCACCCAAGGAATCGTCAGCCTCGACTCCATCTGTCATCTCGATGCGCCGAGGAAGCCGGCGATCCGCCGCCTGATCGAGGCGAAGGTGCGCCGCAAGGAACTTTTGCCAATCGCACTCGCGGGCGCGGAGAAGATCGAACATTGGGCGCTGCCGGAAATTCTCGACGAAATCTTCGAGCCGGCTTCGGCCGTGCACCTGCTGTCGCCCTTCGATCCGCTGGTGATCCAGCGCAAGCGGCTGAAGCTGTTCTTCGGTTACGAGCACCGGTTCGAGGCTTATGTGCCGAAGGAAAAGCGCGTGTTCGGCTACTTCGCCCTGCCGGTCCTGGTGGACGACGAGATCGTCGCCGCCATCGACCTCAAGACCGATCGCCAGAACGGCAAGCTCTTGATGCAGAAATGGACCTGGGTCGGCCGCGGCACGCCGCGCCGGCACAAGCGGCGCATCGAGGAAGAACTCGACCGTTTCGAACGCTTTCAGCTCGGCTGATATCGAGACCGGCCGATTGGTTCCGCAGTCATTCCGGGGCGGCCGAAGGCCGAGCCCGGAATCCAGCCCCGAATTCGGTGCACGCGGCCGGATTCCGGGTTCGCGCTATCGCGCGCCCCGGAATGACAGAGCTGATCAGGGCTGCCCGCGCTCGCGGCGCAGCTTGGCCCAATAGTCCAGGCGCTTCCTGATCTCGCGTTCGAAACCGCGCTCGGGCGGATTGTAAAAAGTCTTGCGGCCGAGTTCGTCGGGAAAATAATTCTGGCCCGAAAAGGCCTCCGGGGCGTCGTGATCGTATTGATAGCCTTCCGAGTAGCCCTCTTCCTGCATGAGCTTCGTCGGCGCGTTGAGGATGTGCTTGGGCGGCAGAAGCGAACCTCCCTCCTTGGCGGTGCGCTTGGCGATGCCGAATGCCTTGTAGACGGCGTTCGATTTGGGCGCCGTTGCGACATAGACCACCGCCTGGGCGATGGCGAGCTCGCCTTCGGGAGAGCCGAGAAAGTCGTAGGCGTCCTTGGCCGCATTGGCGATGACGAGCGCCTGCGGGTCGGCCATGCCGATGTCTTCCGACGCCATGCGCACGATGCGCCGCGCCAGGAACAGGGGATCTTCTCCGGCGTCGAGCATGCGGCAGAGATAGTAGAGGGCCGCGTCGGGATCGGAGCCGCGCACCGACTTGTGCAGCGCCGAGATCAGATTGTAGTGGCCGTCCTGACCCTTGTCGTAGATGGGCGCCCGCCGCTGCACCACGCCGGCGAGCTTTTGCGGATCGAACACTTCGCCCGCTCGAGCGGCACGCCAGATCTCTTCGGCGAGAGTGAGCGAAGCGCGGCCGTCGCCGTCCGCCATGCGCACCAGTGCGGCACGCGCGTCGTCGTCCAGCGGCAGCGCCCTGCCCTCGATCGCCTCGGCACGCTGCAGCAGCTTTTCGATCGCCTCGGCGTCGAGCGGCTTGAACACGAGCACGCGCGCGCGCGAAAGAAGCGCGGCGTTGAGTTCGAAGGACGGGTTTTCGGTCGTCGCGCCCACCAGCACGACGGTGCCGTCCTCCATCACCGGCAGGAAGGAGTCCTGCTGGGCGCGGTTGAACCGGTGCACCTCGTCGACGAACAACAGCGTGCCCTTGCCGGTCTCGCGGCGGGCGCGGGCGGTGTCGAACACTCTTTTGAGGTCGGCGACGCCGGAGAACACGGCCGAAATCTGCTCGAATTCGAGCTCGGTCGCGTCGGCGAGCAGGCGCGCCACGGTCGTCTTGCCGGTTCCCGGCGGCCCCCAGAACACCAGCGAGCCGAGCGAACGCGTCTCCAGCATGCGGGTGAGCGCGCCGTCCGGACCGAGCAGATGGTCCTGCCCGACCACCTCGTCGAGCTTCGCCGGCCGCAGCTTGTCGGCGAGCGGACGCGGAGCGGAGCGTTCGAGGCCGGCGGCGGCGAACAGCGAGGGACCGGATGGCTGCGGACGTTTGCCCATAGGGGCTCCGATGATCGACCTCAGCCGCCGAACACGACCGAGACCCGCTGTCCGCCACGCTGAATGGTGATCCGCCACAGGCGGCTGGAGCGCGCGGTGGCACGCACCAGATCGGCGGTCTTCTCGATGGCTGCCTCGTTGACGGCGAGGATCACGTCGCCCTTCTGGAAGCCGAGGCCGGCGGCGGCCGAGCGTTCGGCCACATCGATGATCACCACGCCTTCGCTGGACGGATCGAGGCGGAACTGGTCGGCCAGCGCCGGGGTCAGGTTGGCGACCCTGCAGCCCAGGAACGGCGAACGGGAGCGGATGACGACCTCGTCACGGGCCGAGTCGGGTGCGGATTCGAGCGGGATGGCGAGCTTCGCCTCGCGGCCGTTGCGCAGCACCAAGACCTGGGCGGTACCGCCCAGCGCCTTGGTGGCGAAGCGATAGTCGAAGGCATTCGGGTCGTCGATGGCCTGGCCGTCGATGGCGGTGATCAGGTCGCCGGTGCGCAAGCCGCCGCGCGCCGCCGGACTCTTCGCCGTCACATTGGCGACAAGGGCGCCGGTCGGCCGCTTGAGGCCGAGGCCTTCGGCGATCTCGGCATTCACCAGCTGCAGGCGGGCGCCGAGCCAGGGCCGCTGCACCACGGTGGCGCCACCCTTGGCGGAGGTGATCACGGCCCGGACCATGTTGGCGGGAATCGCAAAGCCGATGCCCTGGGAACCGCCCGAGCGCGAGAAGATCGCCGTGTTGATGCCGACCAGCCGGCCCGAGACGTCGACGAGCGCGCCGCCGGAATTGCCCGGATTGATGGCGGCGTCGGTCTGGATGAAGAACTGATAGTCGGTGATGCCGACCTGGGTGCGGGCGACCGCCGAAATGATGCCGTGGGTGACGGTCTGGCCGACACCGAACGGATTGCCGATGGCCAACACCATGTCGCCCACCTGGATGGCGTCGGAGTCGGTCAGTTCGATGGCCGGAAAGCGCTCGTGCGTCTCCTTCAGGCGCAGCACGGCGAGATCGGAGCGCGAATCCTTGAGCACGATTTCGGCTTCGAACTCACGCTTGTCGGCGAGCGAGATCTTCACCTGGTCGGCGTTCTCGATGACGTGATTGTTGGTGACGATCAGGCCGGAATTGTCGACGATGACGCCGGAGCCGAGCGAACGCTGCACCTGCTCGCGCGGGCCGCCGCCCGGGCCACCGAAAAAGCGCCTGAACAAAGGGTCGTCGAGCAGCGGATTGCGGTTTTCGACCAGGCGCGCCGCGTAGACATTGACCACCGCTGGCGATACGCGGCGGACCACGGGAGCAAACGACAACTGGATCTGGCCAGGCGACGACGGCACAGCCCGGTCCTGGGCGACGGCCGACTGAGATCCGGCCACAACGGCAACGACGAAAGCCAGCCAGGTCAACAATCGAGGCATCTGCAACAGCTCCGGTTCCGACCGGGGCAGATATAGAACCCCCGGCCGGGCAATAGAAGGCTCTTGCAACGCCGAGCGCTCCAAAGGCAAGCGCTCGCGCCTGCCTCACTCCTTAGCGGGGACCGTGCGCAGATAGGCGACGATGGCGGACAGATCGTCCGGCTTCAGCCGCGCATAGAGCCCATAGCCCATGGGCGGCTTTAGGCGGCTGCCGTCGCGGGCGATACCCTGGGTGATCGCCTTCTTGATGTCCTCGTCGCTCCAGGAACCGAGTCCCTTGTCCGGGTGGGATGTGATGTTGCGCGCGGTCGAGGTGCCCCACGGGCCGGGGAATATCTGGCCGCCGGCGCCCAGGCGGGAGAAATCATGGCGGCCGCCCGACATGGGCGTGTGGCACTCCATGCAATGCCCGATGGTGGCGAGGTAAAATCCGCGCCTGACCGGTTCGACGAGATCGGCCTCGCCCATGGGCTTGTCGGCGCCGGGGGGCGACACGCCGGTGACCGTGGTCTTGTAGACCGGGGCCGGCACCGCATTGGCGACCGGCGGGATCGAGCGCAGATAGGCGACCACGGCGTCCATATCGCGCGGCGTAAACACCTTGTAGTAGGCCGAGGGCATGATCGGGGCGAGCGGCACGCCGTTCGGCCGCACCCCGTCCTGGAGGGCGCGCTTGAGCTCGGCGGCACTCCAGGAGCCGATGCCGGTTTCCTTGTGCGGGGTGATGTTCGAGCCTCGAACCGTGAACGCCGGTTCGTCGAACACCTGCGGGCCGCCCGACAGGCGCTTGGCGTTGTCGAACACGCCGCCCGGCCCGCGCGGCGTATGGCAGTTGCCGCAGGTCAGAATGCCGTTGACCAGGTAGTCGCCGCGCTCCACCAGCGTTTCGGCGCCTGTCGGGCCCCTGAGCCAGACAAGAGCCGCCAGCACCGCGACCATGAGTCGAAAATGCATGATTTCCTCCCCGGTGGCGGCGAATCATCGCCTGCCGTACCTTATCCTGCCACCATACGACAGGTCGGCTTGTTGACAAGCCGATGGCTACGGATGGCCAGATCACCCGGAGACAAAAAAGAGGGGCCGCAGGGGCCCCTCTCACGAAACCGAACGTGCGGCCGGGATCAGGCGGCCGCGTCTTCCTCGACCTTCTTCTCCTGCACCGGGCCGGAGTCCTTGCCCTTGGCGTCGACGTCGCGGTCGACGAATTCGATCACGGCGCGGGCGGCGTTGTCGCCGTAGCGGAAGCCGGCCTTGACGATGCGGCAGTAACCGCCGTTGCGCTCCTTGTAGCGCGGCCCGATGACGTCGAAGAGCTTCTTGACCATCGGCACGTCGCGAATCTCCGACACCGCTTGCCGGCGGGCGTGCAGGTCGCCGCGCTTGCCGAGCGTGATCAGCTTCTCGACGATCGGTCGAAGCTCCTTCGCCTTCGGCAGGGTGGTGACGATCTGCTCGTGCTTGATCAGTGCCGCCGCCATGTTGGCGAACATCGCCTTGCGGTGCTCAGGGGTGCGGTTGAGTTTGCGGTGGGCATTGCCGTGGCGCATGGCGATTACCTTCTCTTGTCTCTCACTCGTCACGCCGGCCCCGTGGCCGGACATCCACGTCTATGTTCGTTTAAGCCGCCAAGACGTGGATGGCGGGCAACGGTCGACCCCTTGCCCGGCCATGACGGCGTTGCAGTCTCAGTAGTGGTCCTCGAAGCGCTTGGCGAGGTCTTCGATGTTCTCGGGCGGCCAGCCCGGCACTTCCATGCCGAGATGCAGGCCCATCTGGGCGAGAACTTCCTTGATCTCGTTGAGCGACTTGCGTCCGAAGTTCGGCGTGCGCAGCATCTCGGCCTCGGTCTTCTGAACGAGGTCGCCGATATAGACGATATTGTCGTTCTTCAGGCAATTGGCCGAACGCACGGAAAGCTCGAGCTCGTCGACCTTCTTGAGGAAGGCCGGGTTGAAGGCGAGGTCCGGGATCGCCTCCATGGCGACCTCCTTCCTCGGCTCTTCGAAGTTCACGAACACGTTGAGCTGGTCCTGCAGGATGCGCGCCGCATAGGCGAGCGCATCGTCCGGCGACACCGCGCCGTTGGTCTCGATCTGCATGGTCAGCTTGTCGTAATCGAGGATCTGGCCCTCGCGGGTGTTCTCGACCTTGTAGGAGACCTTCCTGACCGGCGAATACAGGCTGTCGACCGGAATAAGGCCGATCGGCGCATCCTCGGGCCGGTTGCGCTCGGCCGGCACATAGCCCTTGCCGGTGTTGACGGTGAACTCCATGCGGATCTCGGCGCCCTCGTCGAGATGGCACAGCACCAGATCCGGATTGAGAACCACGGTGTCGCCGACCGTCTGGATGTCTCCGGCGGTAACGATCGCGGGGCCGGACTTCTTCACCACCATGCGCTTGGGGCCCTCGCCCTGCATCTTGATGGCGATGTCCTTGATGTTCAGCACCATGTCGGTCACGTCCTCGCGCACGCCGGCGATCGAGGAAAACTCGTGCAGCACGCCATCGATGTGCACCGCCTGCACGCTCGCGCCCTGCAGGGACGACAACAGGATCCGCCGCAGCGCATTGCCGAGCGTGAGGCCGAAACCGCGTTCGAGCGGCTCGGCGACGACGGTGGCGGAGCGCTTGGGGTCGGTCCCGGGGGTCACCTGCAGCTTGTTAGGCCTGATCAGTTCCTGCCAATTCTTTTGAATGGTCACGTTTACACCCATCAATTTGAGCGACACCGCTCGGTCGCGGCGCACCCCACTCCGCCCCGTGGGGGAAAAAAGGCGGCAGCGGACGGCCGGGCCATCCGCCGGAGCAAAACGTGTCTTTAGACGCGCCGACGCTTGCGCGGTCGGCAACCGTTGTGCGGGATCGGGGTCACGTCACGGATCGACGTCACGGTGAATCCGGCCGACTGCAGCGCACGCAATGCCGACTCGCGACCCGAGCCCGGCCCCGCCACCTCGACCTCGAGGGTGCGCATGCCGTGCTCCATCGCCTTCTTGGCGGCGTCTTCCGCCGCCATCTGGGCCGCATAGGGGGTCGACTTGCGCGACCCCTTGAAACCCATGGTGCCCGCCGACGACCAGGCGATGGCGTTGCCCTGGGCGTCCGTGATGGTGATCATGGTGTTGTTGAACGATGCGTTCACATGCGCGACGCCGGAGGCGATGTTCTTGCGTTCGCGGCGGCGGACGCGGGTGGCTTCCTTGCCCATACCTGATTTCCTTTACGGCTCCCGACGGTCCGGGAGCCCGTGATGATGTCCTAGGGGCGGCGCGCTTACTTCTTCTTGCCGGCGATCGGCTTGGCCGGGCCCTTGCGGGTGCGGGCATTGGTGTGAGTACGCTGGCCGCGCACCGGCAGGCCGCGGCGATGCCGCAGGCCGCGATAGCAGCCCAGATCCATGAGACGCTTGATGTTCATGGCGGTATCGCGCCGCAGATCGCCCTCGACCATGTAGTCCCGGTCGATCATTTCACGGATCTGGAGCACTTCCTGATCGGTCAGCTGCGATACGCGCCGCTCGCCGGGAATGCCAACCTTGGCCACGATCTCGCTCGCCTTGAAGGCGCCGATGCCGTGGATGTACTGCAGCGCTATCAGGACGCGCTTGTTGGTGGGTAGATTGACGCCAGCGATACGGGCCACCGCGGTTTCTCCTGTAGCCGGCTAAGCGCCGGCATAATCCTCAATTGGTTCAATTCGCTGGAAGAGCATACGCATAAAGACGACGCCCTCCCCTTGTCTCGGGGCCCGGCATCGTCAGAATTGTCTCCAACTGGGTGCCGGGTATTTACGGATTCAACCCAAACTCGTCAACCTCTCCGGGTGGATTTCTTTGATTTTCGAGCCACTTTGGTCGGACCGCTGCGGCGAGAAGTGGTGCTCGATGTCCGTTTCGCCTTTGTCGTGCGGCGAAGGCCAGCCTTGGCCTTCCCTTTAGCCTTGACGCCGGAGCGGAGCTTGGCGGGGCGGGTCTTTGCCTTGCTCTTCTTGGCGTTGATCTTCTTGGCATTGCGTTTGGCTTTGGGGGCGGCGGCGCGACCCTTGCGGGCGGCGGCCTTCGTCGCCTTTTTCTTCGTGGCTTTCGTCTTCGCAGCCTTCGCCTTCGCGGCTTTCGTCTTCGTGGCCTTCGCCTTCGCGGCCTTCTTCGCCGGCGTTGCGGCAGCCTTGGCCTTGCCGGCGCGCTTCGTCTTCGGAGCAGCGGAACCCGCCTTCGCGGCGGAACCGGCCTTCTTCGCCCGCGACGTGGTCACACTGGACTTGGCTGTACGGGATTTCGCAGCACGGGATCTGCCCGGCTTGGCCTCGACGGCCGGCGACGTCTCGGCCACGGCCTCGCCCGCATCCAGGAGGGCTGTGATGGCGGCAGTGACCTCGTCGATGGAGGCCATGCCGTCGACCTTTTCGAGCGCACCCTTACGGGCGTAATAGTCGGTCAGGGGCGCCGTCTGGGTCCGATAGGCGTCGAGTCGCTTCTTGAGCGCCTCGGCATTGTCGTCGGCACGGACGTTCTCGCCGCGCGCGGTCATTTCGGCGACGCGCTTCTCCACCCGCGCCAGCAGAATGCCTTCGTCGACTTCGAGCTCGATGACGGCGTCCAGCGTCAGGCCCTTGTCGGCCAGGAGCAGGTCGAGAGCCTCGGCCTGCCCGACCGTGCGCGGAAACCCGTCGAGAATGAAGCCCTTGCGGGCGTCTGGCTGATCGATGCGCTCGGAGATGATCGCGACCACCACGTCGTCGGGAACCAGCTCGCCCCGCGCCATGATGTCTTTGGCCTGGAGGCCAACCGGCGTTTCGGCCTTGACGGCGGCGCGCAGCATGTCGCCCGTGGACAGTTGCACGATACCGTACTTCTCCACCAGGCGCAGGGCCTGGGTGCCCTTTCCGGCCCCCGGCGGACCGAGCAGTATCAATCTCATCGACGACGCCCCCTCAACTTGGCCTTCTTGATCAGCCCCTCGTACTGGTGCGCCAAGAGATAGCCCTGCACTTGGGCGACCGTATCCATGGTAACGCTGACGACGATCAGGAGCGACGTGCCGCCGAAGTAGAATGGCACCGCCGCATAGGAGATCAGAAGTTCGGGGATCAGGCACACCAGCGCCAGATAGCCGGCCCCCACGACGGTAATGCGCGAGAGCACGTAGTCGATGTACTCCGCGGTCCGCTCGCCGGGCCGGATTCCCGGAATGAACCCGCCGTGCTTCTTGAGGTTGTCGGCCGTCTCGGTCGGATTGAATACGACCGCCGTATAGAAGAACGTGAAGAAGATGATCAGTCCGATATAGAGCACCAGGAACAGCGGGCGCCCGTGGCCGAGCTGGGTGGTGATGATGGACAGCCATTCCGGCCCCTGGCCGGCATTGAAATTGGCGACCGTGGTCGGCAGCAGCAGCAACGACGAGGCGAAGATCGGCGGGATCACGCCCGAGGTGTTGAGCTTGAGCGGCAGGTGCGAGGACTGGCCCTCGAACATGCGATTGCCGACCTGACGCTTGGGATACTGGATCAGGAGCCGACGCTGTGCCCGCTCCATGAAGACGATGAAGGCAATGACCGCGATCGCCATGACGATCACGGCGAGGATCAGGCCGGTGGACAGCGCGCCCTGGCGGCCAAGCTCAAGGGTGCCGGCGATGGCGGACGGCAACTCGGCGACGATGCCGGCGAGGATGATCAGCGAAATGCCGTTGCCAATGCCGCGGGCGGTGATCTGCTCGCCCAGCCACATCAGGAACATGGTGCCGCCCGTGAGTGTGATCACGGTGGAGAGCCGGAAGAACAAGCCGGGGTCGGAGACCACGCTGGCGGCCCCTTCGAGGCCCATGGAGATACCGTAGGCCTGGAATACCGCCAGAAAGACCGTCAGGTAACGGGTGTACTGGTTGATCTTCTTGCGGCCCTGCTCGCCTTCCTTCTTGAGCTGCTCAAGCGTCGGCGACACCGTCGTCAAGAGCTGAAGGATGATCGAGGCCGAGATGTACGGCATGATGTTGAGGGCGAAGATGGCCATCCGGTGGATGCCGCCGCCCGCGAACATGTTGAACATGCCGAGGATGCCGCCCGACTGGGTGCGGAAGATCTGCTCCCACTGGGTGGGATCGATACCCGGCAGCGGGATGTAGGTGCCGAGGCGGTAGACCAGGAGCGCGCCGAGGGTGAACCAAATGCGCTTCTTCAACTCCTCGGCCTTTGCAAGGGCCGAGAAGTTGAGATTGGCCGCCAATTGTTCCGCTGCTGACACCATGACCGAGGCTCCCGTTACGCCCCCCAATAAGGCTTGAGGCTACCGCCCTATATGGGCATCAGGCCGCCTTTTCGCCTTCGTCCTTCTTAGGTGCCAGGATTTTGACCGAGCCGCCCGCCTTTTCGACCGCCGCGACCGCCGACTTCGACGCCCCGTGGACGACGAAATCGACTTTGGCGGTGATCTCGCCCGACCCGAGCAAGCGCACGCCATCCTTGGCGCGACGCAGGATGCCCGCGGCCACGAGGGCCGCCTCATCCACCGCGCCGTCGGTCTTGAGCTTGCCGGCGTCGATCGCCGCCTGCACCCGGCCGACATTCACTTCGTTGAGGCTCAGCGCGAAGATGTTGTTGAATCCGCGCTTGGGCAGGCGCCGATGCAGCGGCATCTGGCCGCCCTCGAAACCCTTGATGCGCACGCCGGTACGGGCCGTCTGGCCCTTGCCGCCGCGTCCGCCGGTTTTGCCCTTGCCCGAACCGATGCCGCGACCGACGCGCATCTTCTTCTTGCGCGAGCCGGCATTGTCGGCGATTTCGTTGAGCTTCATCGCTCGCTCCTGGATGATCCTGGTCCGGTCCCCGCCCGTTGGCGCGGACCGACGAATGTCACTTGTCGCCGACGATGCGCACGAGATGCTTGACCTTGGTCAGCATGCCGCGGGTGGCGGGCGTGTCCGGCAGTTCAGATGTCCGTCCGATGCGATTGAGCTTGAGACCCTTGAGGGTCGCACGCTGGTCGGCCGGACGGCGGATCGGGCTGCCGATTTGTTGCACTTTGATGGTCTTGGCCATGTCCAATCCTCGTCCCGGGCTCACTCGGCGGTGGCGTCGGCGTCGGCACCCTCGCGGCGACGCGCCTGGAGAGCCGAAACCTTGACGTTGCGGCGGGCGGCGACCGAACGCGGCGAATCCTGGTTCTTGAGCGCGTCGAAGGTCGCCCGCACCATGTTGTAGGGATTCGACGAGCCAAGCGACTTCGCCACCACGTCCTGCATGCCGAGCGTCTCGAACACGGCGCGCATCGGGCCGCCGGCGATGATACCGGTGCCGGGAGGCGCGGCGCGCAGCTGCACCTTGCCGGCGCCGTGATGGCCGGCGACGTCGTGATGCAGCGTGCGACCTTCGCGCAGCGGCACGCGGATCAAGCCGCGCTTGGCCGCGTCGGTCGCCTTGCGGATCGCCTCCGGCACCTCGCGCGCCTTGCCGTGGCCGAAGCCGACCCGACCCTTCTGGTCGCCGACGACGACCAGCGCGGCAAAGCCGAACCGCCGGCCGCCCTTGACCACCTTGGCGACGCGGTTGATGTGGACGAGCTTGTCGACGAACTCGCTGTCCCGCTCTTCCCGCTCGTGCCCTCGTTCGCGTTCACGTGCCATTTTTCGTTTCCTTAGGGCGCCGAGCCCTCGTGAATCCCGTTAGAAGTTGAGGCCGCCCTCGCGGGCTGCGTCGGCGAGCGCCTTGACGCGGCCGTGATAGATGTACCGGCCGCGGTCGAACACCACTTCCTTGACGCCCTTGGCGGACGCCCGCTCCGCGAGCAGTTTGCCGACCGTCTTGGCGGCACCGATGTCGGCACCCGTCTTGAGCGAGGACCGCAGGTCCTTCTCCAGCGATGACGCCGCCGCCAGGGTGACGCCCTTAACGTCGTCGATGACCTGCGCGTAGATGTGCTTCGACGAGCGGTGCACCGACAGCCGCACCCGCGCGCCGGCGGCGGCCTTGACGGCGCGACGCACACGCGCCTTGCGCCGATCGACCTGCTTACTGGTTTGCGCCATGTTCGGCTCCCGTCACTTCTTCTTGCCTTCCTTGCGGAAGATGTATTCGCCTGCGTACTTCACGCCCTTGCCCTTGTAGGGCTCGGGCTTGCGGTAGCCTCGGATCTCGGCCGCGACCTGGCCGACCTTCTGCCGGTCGATGCCGGAGATCAGAATTTCGGTTGGCTTCGGCGTCACGATCGCGATCCCTTCCGGGATCGGATAGACGACGTCGTGGCTGTAGCCGAGCGCCAGCTGCAGGTTCTTGCCCTGCACGGCGGCGCGATAACCGACGCCGGTGATCTCGAGCTTGCGCTCGAATCCCTTGGTGACGCCGGTGACCAGGTTGGCGACCAGCGTTCGCGAGGTGCCCCACATGGAGCGCGCGCGCTTGGTCTCGTGACGGGGGTCGACCTTGACGTGGCCGTCCTCCATCTGGACATGGACTTCGTCAGGCAGCACTACCTGCATGGCGCCCTTGGGGCCCTTGACCTTGACGGTCTGGCCGTCGACGCTCGCGGTCACGCCCGAGGGGACCGCCACCGCCTTCTTTCCGATGCGAGACATGTCAGTGGTCTCCCGCCCTTAGAACACGGTGAAAAGGATTTCGCCGCCGACATTGGCGTCGCGGGCGGCATGGTCGGCCATCACGCCCTTGGGCGTCGACACGACGGCGACCCCGAGACCGTTGTTGACCCGCGGCAACGCCTTGACCGAGGCGTAAACGCGCCGCCCGGGCTTCGACACCCGCTCGATGGCGCGGATCACCGGGGCGCCGTCGAAGTATTTGAGCTCGATCTCGAGCTCGCTTCTGCCGTCGCCGTGGTCGACCGCGGTGTAGCCGCGGATGTAGCCTTCGGCCTTAAGAACCTCGAGCACGCTCGCCCGCAGGCGCGAGCCCGGCGTCGACACCTTGGACTTCGCACGCTGCTGGGCGTTGCGGATCCGGGTGATCATGTCGCCGATCGGATCGTTCACATTCATGGTCCGACCCTCCTCACCAGCTCGACTTCACAAGGCCGGGGATCAGGCCCTTGGAGCCCAATTCACGCAGCGCCACGCGGCTCATCTTGAGCTTGCGGTAGAATCCACGCGGACGGCCGGTGACCTCGCAGCGATTGCGGATGCGCGTCGCCGACGAGTTGCGCGGCAATTCGGCCAGCTTGAGCGCCGCCGCGAAACGGTCCTCCATCGGCTTGTCCTTGTCGCGCGCGATCGCCTTCAGGCGCGCACGACGGCCCGCCGCCAGCTTCACCATCTTGCGGCGCCGATTGTTCTTCTCGATCGAGCTCTTCTTCGCCATTCAAGTCTCCTGAGTCTCCGCGTCTGAGGACGGGGCTCGCCGCCTCACTGCCGGAACGGGAAATTGAAAGCCGTCAGCAGCGCTCGCGCCTCGTCGTCGGTACGCGCAGAAGTGCAGACGGTGATGTCCATGCCCCAGATCTCGGCTGCTTTGTCGTAGTCGATCTCCGGAAATACGATGTGTTCCTTGATCCCGATGGTGTAGTTCCCGCGGCCATCGAAGCTCTTCGGATTGAGGCCGCGGAAGTCGCGTATGCGCGGCAGCGCGATGTTCACCAGCCGGTCGAGGAACTCGTACATGCGGGCCTTGCGCAGCGTCACCTTGCAGCCGATCGGCTGCTGCTCGCGCAGCTTGAAGTTCGAGATCGCCTTGCGGGCCTTGGTGACGATCGCCTTCTGACCGGCGATCAGCGCGAGATCGGCCGCGGCCGCCTCGACCTTCTTGCGGTCGTTGACCGCTTCGCCGACGCCCATGTTGATGACGATCTTCTGCAGCCCCGGGACCTGCATCCGATTCTTGTAGCCGAACTTTTCGGTGAGCTCGGCGCGCACCGCCTCGTCGTACTGCTTGCGCAGGCGCGGCACTTCGCCCGACGAGGCCTTCGGCCGGGTCTTCTTCTTGTCGGCGTTCTCGCCCTTGTCGGCGGGCGCGCCCTTGGCGACCTTCTCGGCCTTTGCAACCTTGCCGCCCGGAGCGCCGCCGGCGACGGCCTTGGCCTTCTCGGACTTGTCGCCCTTCGGCGCCTTGTCGGCCTTCTTGGCTTCTTTCTTATCGGTGTCAGCCATCGATCTCGGCTCCCGAACGCTTGGCGATGCGGACCTTCTTGCCGTCGGCCAGGACCTTGAAACCGACCCGTGTCGGCTTGCCGTCCTTGGGGTCGGCGATCGCGATGTTGGACAGGTGGATGGGCGATTCCTTGGAGATGATCCCGCCCTCCTGGTTGGCCGTCTGCTTCTGGTGCCGCTTGATCAGGTTGACGCCGCGCACCAGCGCGCGCCCCTCGTCCGGACGCACCGAAACGACCTCGCCGGAGCGGCCCTTGTCGCGCCCGGTGAGTACGACGACCTTGTCGCCCTTGCGGATTTTGGCGGCCATCACAGCACCTCCGGGGCGAGCGAGATGATCTTCATGTGGTTCTTGGCGCGCAGCTCGCGCGGCACCGGTCCGAAGATGCGGGTACCGACCGGCTCGGCCTGGGCGTTGATCAGCACGGCCGCGTTGCGGTCGAAGCGGATGACCGAACCGTCGGCGCGCTTGATGTCCTTGGCGATGCGCACGACGACCGCCTTCATGACGTCGCCCTTCTTGACGCGCCCGCGCGGGATCGCCTCCTTGACGGAGACGACGATGACGTCGCCGACGGTCGCGTACTTGCGCTTGGAACCGCCAAGCACCTTGATGCACATGACACGTCGTGCACCCGAGTTGTCCGCCACGTCGAGGTTGGTCTGCATCTGGATCATGATGCTGTCCTCGGTCCTTCAAATGTTGTCGCGCGGAACGCGCGCATTACTTCAGTTTGGCCTTGCCGTCGTCTTCGACCACGACCCAGCGCTTGAGCTTGGAGATCGGGCGGTTCTCTTCGATCTTGACCACGTCGCCGATCGAGACGGCGTTGTTCTCGTCGTGGGCATAGTATTTCTTCGACTGCCGCACCGTCTTCTTCAGGACCGGGTGGGTGAACCGCCGCTCGACCCTGACCACGACGGTCTTGTCCTGTTTGTTCGAGACGACGATGCCCTGGAGCATGCGCTTCGGCATATCCCGGCCTCCCTCAATTCGACTTCGGCTGCGCGGCACGCTTCTGCTGCGCGACCGTGCGGATGCGGGCGATGTCGCGGCGGACTTCACGCACGCGCGACGTGTTTTCGAGCTGTCCGGTGGCCCGCTGGAATCGCAGGTTGAACTGCTCTTTCTTAAGCTTGATGAGTTCGTCGTCCAGTTGGTCGACGGTCATCGTCTTGAGGTCCCCGGTCTTGAGCATGGCGTCGGTCCTCATTCGGCGATGCGCGCGACGAAGCGCGTCTTGATCGGCAGCTTGGCGGCGGCGAGCGTCAGCGCTTCCTTGGCGATCTCCGCCGACACGCCGTCGACCTCGAACAGCACACGGCCCGGCTTGATGCGCACGACCCACAGTTCCGGCGCGCCTTTGCCTTTGCCCATGCGCACTTCGATGGGCTTCTTCGACACCGGAACGTCCGGGAAGATGCGGATCCAGACGCGGCCGGCGCGCTTCATGTGGCGCGTCATGGCACGGCGCGCCGCTTCGATCTGACGGGACGTGACCCGTTCCGGCTCCATCGCCTTCAGTCCGTATTCGCCGAAGCTCAAGGCGGCGCCCGACGTGGCGACCCCCTTGATGCGGCCCTTGTGCGCCTTGCGGAACTTGGTGCGCATCGGTTGAAGCATGGCACTACGCCTCTCTCAAATTCTCGTCTCGCGGCTTACGCTGCGTCACGGCGGGACGGGCGACCGGTTTCGGCTTCGGCCATCCGCTTGTCTTGCGCCATCGGATCGTGTTCGAGGATCTCGCCTTTGAAGATCCACACCTTGACCCCGCACGTGCCGTAGGTCGTGAACGCCGTCGCGACCCCGTAATCGACGTCGGCGCGTAGCGTATGCAGCGGCACGCGGCCTTCACGGTACCACTCCATGCGGGCGATTTCGGCGCCGCCGAGACGGCCCGAGCAGTTGATGCGGATGCCCTCGGCGCCCAGACGCATGGCCGACTGCACGGCGCGCTTCATGGCGCGCCGGAAGGCGACGCGGCGCTCGAGCTGCTGGGCGATCGATTCGGCAACCAGCTGGGCGTCGAGCTCCGGCTTCCGGATCTCGATGATGTTGATGACGACGTCGCTCTTCGTGAGCTCCGCCACCTTCTTGCGCAGCTTCTCGATGTCCGCGCCCTTCTTGCCGATCACCACGCCCGGACGCGCCGAGTGGATGGTGACGCGACACTTCCGGTGCGGACGCTCGATGACGATCTTCGACACCGCCGCCTGCTTGAGAGCACCGTGCAGCTCCTCGCGGATCTTCATGTCCTCGTGCAGGAGCTTGCCGTATTCCGTCTTGCCCGCGTACCAGCGCGAGTCCCACGTCCGGTTGATGCCCAGACGCAGCCCGACCGGATTGACCTTCTGACCCATCGGTCCTCTCCGCTTTACGCGCTCGCCTCGACCTGACGGACAACGATCGTCAGGTGCGAGAACGGCTTCAGGATCTTTCCGGCGCGGCCGCGGCCGCGTGGATGGAAGCGCTTGATCACCAAGCCCTTGCCGACATGCGCTTGCGCCACCACGAGATCGTCGATGTCGAGATCGTGGTTGTTCTCGGCGTTCGCGATCGCCGACTGCAGGCATTTCTTGACGTCGCGGGCGATACGCTTGTGCGAGAATTCCAGGTCGGCGAGCGCCGTCGAGGCCTTCTTGCCGCGGATCAACTGCGCGACCAGGTTCAATTTCTGCGGACTCACCCGGAGCATCCGGGCGACCGCCTTAGCCTCGGTATCCGCGAGGCTGCGGGGACGTGCTTGTTTGCTCATCGCCTATCCTCCGCTCACGCGGCGCCTGAGGCGCGCTTGGCCTTCTTGTCCCCGGAGTGACCGTGGAAAGTGCGGGTCGGCGAAAACTCGCCGAACTTGTGCCCGACCATTTCCTCGGTGACGATCACCGGGATGTGTTTGTGACCATTGTAGACGCCGAAAGTCAGTCCGACGAACTGCGGCAGGATCGTCGAACGCCGGCTCCACGTCTTGATCACATCGTGACGGCCCGACGAGCGCGCAGCATCTGCCTTTGCGAGCAGATAGCCGTCGACGAACGGACCTTTCCAGACCGAACGCGTCATGTTTCTGGTCCTCGCCTTACTTCTTCTTCCGCACGTGGCGGCTCGAAACGATGAACTTGGTGGTCTTCTTGTTGACCCGGGTCTTCTTGCCCTTGGTGGGGAAGCCCCACGGGGTCACCGGATGCCGGCCGCCGGACGAACGGCCTTCACCGCCACCAAGCGGATGGTCGACCGGGTTCATGGAGACGCCGCGGTTGTGCGGTTTGCGACCGAGCCAACGATTGCGACCGGCCTTGCCGATCGAAGTGTTCATGTGGTCCGGGTTCGACACCGCTCCGACCGTACCGCGGCAACGGCCGTGTACCAGGCGCTGCTCGGTCGAGTTGAGCCGCACGATCACGTATTCCTGGTCGCGGCCGACGATCTGGGCATAGGTGCCGGCCGAACGCGCGATCTGCCCGCCCTTGCCGATCTTGAGCTCGACATTATGGACGATGGTGCCGATGGGCATGTTTCCAATCGGCATGGCGTTGCCAGGCTTGATGTCGACATGTTCGCCGGACACCACGGTGTCGCCCTCGGCCAGCCGCTGCGGCGCCAGGATGTAGGCCTGGGTGCCGTCCTCGTATTTGAGGAGCGCGATGAAAGCGGTCCGGTTGGGATCGTATTCGATGCGCTCGACGCGCGCCGGCTGGTCGGCCTTGGAGCGCTTGAAATCGACGAGGCGATAGGACTGCTTGTGGCCGCCGCCGCGGAAGCGCACGGTGATACGGCCGTTGTTGTTGCGGCCGCCGGTCGCCGGCTTGCCCTCGGTGAGCGCCTTGACCGGCTTGCCCTTGTAGAGGGCGGAGCGGTCGACGATCACCAGCTGGCGCTGCCCCGGCGTGGTCGGCTTGAACGTCTTGAGTGCCATGGTGTTCTAGCCCCTCACAGACCGGTGGTGACGTCGATGCGGTGGCCCTCTTCGAGGGTCACGATCGCCCTCTTGAAGTCCTGCTGCACGCCGAGCGTGCCCTTGAAGGCCTTCTTCTTGCCCTTGCGGAGCATGGTGTTGACGGCCTTCACCTTGACGTCGAAGAGCTTCTCCACCGCTTCCTTGATCTGCGGCTTGGTCGCGTTGCGGGCGACGCGGAACAGCACCTGGTTCGTCTCCGAGGCGATGGTCGCCTTTTCGGTGATGATCGGCGCCTTGATCACGTCGTAATGGCGCGGGTCTTTGGTGGTCATTTGAACCGTGCCTCCAGCGCATCGACGGCGGCGCGGGTCAGCACCAGCTTATGCCGTCGCATGATGTCGTAGACATTGATGCCCTGCACCGGCAGCACGTCGATGTCCGGAATGTTGCGCGCCGCCAGGAAGAAGTTGGCGTCCACCTGCGCGCCGTCGATGATCAGCGCGTTGGCGAGCCCGAGTTTGGCGAAGGCGGTCTTGAGCGCCTTGGTCTTGCCCTCGGCGACCGTCGCGGAGTCGATGACGACGATGCCGCCGTCCTTGGCCTTGGCGGACAGGGCGTGCCTGAGCGCCAGCGCCCGCACCTTCTTGGGCAGCTCGATGGCATGACTGCGCACGAGAGGTCCGAAGGCACGTCCGCCACCGCGGAACTGGGGTACACGGGCGGAGCCATGGCGGGCGCCGCCGGTGCCCTTCTGCTTGTACATCTTCTTGCCGGTGCGCCAGATTTCGGCGCGGTTCTTCACCTTGTGGGTGCCGGCGCGCCGCTTGGCGAGCTGCCAGTTGATGCAGCGATGCAGGATGTCGGTGCGAGGCTCGAGACCGAAGATGTCGTCCGACAGATCGAGCGAACCGGCCGCCTCACCGCCGAGAGTGGTGATGTCGAGTTTCATGTCACGCACCCTCCTGCGCAGGCGCAGCGTCGGACGCCGCCGCTTGGCCGAAGCGGAACTTGCCGGGTTGCGGCGCGTCCTTCGGCAAAGCCTTCTTGACGGCGTCGCGCACCGTGATCCAGCCGCCCTTGGCGCCGGGCACCGAACCCTCGACCATGATCAGGCCGCGCTCGACGTCGGTGGAGACGACGCGCAGATTGAGCGTGGTCACCCGATCGACACCCATGTGGCCAGGCATCTTCTTGTTTTTGAACGTCTTGCCGGGGTCCTGACGGCCGCCGGTCGAGCCGATCGAACGGTGCGAAACCGACACACCGTGGGTGGCACGCAGACCGCCGAAATTCCAGCGCTTCATGCCGCCAGCAAAGCCCTTGCCGATCGAAGTTCCGGTGACGTCGACGAACTGGCCGACGACGAAATGGTCGGCTGTGATCTCCGCCCCGACAGGGAGCATGGAGTCGTCACTGACCCGGAACTCGGCGATCTTGCGCTTGGGCTCCACCTTCGCGATCGCGAAATTGCCGCGATCCGCACGGGTGATGTTTTTCACCTTGCGACTGCCGGCGCCGAGCTGCAGCGCCACATAGCCGTTCTTGTCCATAGTGCGGTGCCCGACAACCTGACAGTTGCCAAGCTTGAGCACTGTGACGGGAACATGTTCGCCGGCGTCCGTGAACACCCGCGTCATCCCCATCTTCTGTGCGATCACTCCCGAACGCATCGGTCCGATCCTCGTTTGCCACGTAAGGCCTAGAGCTTGATTTCCACGTCCACGCCGGCGGCGAGGTCGAGCTTCATGAGTGCGTCGACCGTCTGCGGCGTCGGATCGACGATGTCGAGCAGCCGCTTATGGGTACGCATCTCGAACTGCTCGCGGCTCTTCTTGTCGATGTGCGGCGAACGGTTGACGGTGAATTTCTCGATCTTGGTCGGCAGCGGGATGGGCCCGCGCACCTGCGCACCCGTTCGCTTGGCGGTCGCCACGATCTCGCGCGTCGAAGCGTCGAGAATGCGGTGATCGAACGCCTTCAACCGGATGCGGATGTTTTGGCCGTTCATGGGCTTTCTCCACGGCAAGGGGCGCGGTTTCCCACGCCCCGATGCGCGTCCTTACTCGATGATGCTCGCGACGACGCCGGCG
>JAVDCA010000079.1 GCA_030848545.1 Astrobacterium formosum | reverse complement strand
CGGCGCCGGCGGCGAGACCAACGAGTGGAAGGGCACCGCCGAGCTGCTCGTCTGCCCGTGGCTCTGAGGTGAGCCATGGCCAGCGAGGCAAAGCAGAAGAATTCAGCGCCGCGCAAATCCGCGAAAGCGGAAGCGGCTTCACGGGCGGAAGGGCCGAGCCCGACCGCCGGGGCCGGCGCTCACCAGGCGCCGGTCACCGATCCGCCCGCCGGCGGCGAGCCGGCGGCGCCCGACAGTCCTGCCGACATCACGTCGCCGGCAGCCGACCATACCCGCGAGCCCAGTGCTGAAGTCGAAGGGGCGGCGGAATCTGCCGCCGCCCCCAAGGCTCAGGATGCGGGCGAGCAGGGGCGCTTCATCGTCCTATCTGCGCCCCTGCCCGCCGATGTTCCGCCGCATCTGCTTGCGGGTGCGACCTACATCGTCAAGGCGAAGCCGGAGCGCGGACTGCGGCGCGTCGGCCGGGCCTTCACCCGGGAAGAGACGCTGATCCCGTATGCCGATCTCTCGGCCGAGCAGCGCACCGCCATCGAGGGTGAGCCCGACCTGGTCGTGACCGTCCGGCTGTCGCGCTCGTAGCGCCCCGTTTCCGCGGGGTAGCGCAGTCAGGTCAGCGCGTCAGGCACGTCCTCTTGGAAGGCCTGGAGGCCGCCGGTTCAAATCCGGCCTCCGCACCAGAATTCCGGTCGCCGGCTTAACCCGGCAGCGGCGATCGGATCAGACGGCCGGTCCGCAAGACCGCCGGCCGCACGTGACCCCGGCGCGCGCACGGAGCGGCGCGCGCCGGGTGGTCCCGCAAAACGCAGGAGTGCGCGACTTGAGCCAGATTGACCACAAGAGCTACCAGCAAGGTCGCAACGCTTTTGCCAATGGCACGTCGCTGCGCAGCATCGTCTCCCTCATCATGGCTTCACAGGATATGCCGCCCGAACTCTCGGGCGGACAGAACTCCGAGGAAGAGGCCATGAGCACAGCCCTCGGCTTCTTCGACGCAGCTTTCGATGAGCTCAGGGGCATCAAGCGGTGACC
>JAVDCA010000078.1 GCA_030848545.1 Astrobacterium formosum | reverse complement strand
CCCCCTTGTATCTGCACTGGCAGAATTTGTGCGATGGAAGCGACTTAGCGCTTTGGCCGGTGGCCACCGGCCAAAGCGCGTGGCGATGTCGCCCGTTCCCCCTCCGGCTACAACCGTGGGTGAGCTTTGGGATCTTCGCCATGTCACGCACGACCGAACAGTCGCTTGAGTTCCGATCGCATGGACAAGGCAGGTTACCGTGATGAAGACGATTTGTGGAGTGGATGTTTCGAAAGCCAAGCTCGATGTCTGCATCGACCCCGGGCATCGGTTTGCGAGCTTCACCAACGACACGGCGGGCATTGCAGAACTGGCCACGTTCTGCCGTGAACACGCCGTCACGCTGGTGGCGATGGAGGCCAGTGGCGGTTACGAACGGCGGGTCTTCATCGAGCTGTGGGAGAACGGCATCGGCTGCGCGCTGACCAATCCCCGCAGCGTCCGCCGCTATGCCGAGGCGATGGGCATTCTGGAGAAGACCGACCGGATCGATTCCGCCGTCATTGCCCGCTTCGCGCACGCCAAAAACCTGACCCCGACGCCGCTGCCGAGCCGGGCCCAGCAGCGCCTGAGGGCCCTGGTGGCAAGGCTCAGGCAGGTCACCGACGACCTCACGGTCCAGAAGCAGCGCCGCGCCAGCCTGTTCGATAACCCGGAGATGCAGTCGAGCGTCGACGAGGTGATCGCTCTGCTCAAGCGTCAATCCCGCACGCTCGAAGGGGAGATCGCCTCCATGATCGACGATGATCCACTGTGGGCAAGGCTTGCCGAGACTTGGCGTGAAGTGAAGGGCGTTGCCGGGCGCACCGTCGCGCGCCTTCATGCCGAATTGCCGGAGATCGGCCTCATCTCCAACAAGGCTATCGCCAAGCTCACCGGCCTCGCCCCGATCGCCAACGACAGCGGCAAGCGGAAGGGCAAGCGATCCACCCGCGGTGGCCGCGCAGGCGTGCGCTCCATCCTCTTCCTCGTCGCCGCCATCGCGGCCCGTTACGATCGCAGCCTCGGCGAGTTCCGAGACCGGCTGATCAAGGCCGGCAAAGAGAAAATGGTCATCCGCATTGCGCTGGCCCGCAAGCTCCTCGTCAGACTCAACGCAAAAGCTCGCGAAACGC
>JAVDCA010000077.1 GCA_030848545.1 Astrobacterium formosum | reverse complement strand
GCCTCCGCCCAGCAGCTCGCCGGCGAATCCAACCGCCTCAAGGTCGAGGTCGACAAGTTCCTCGCAACCGTCCGCGCCGCCTGAGGGACGCGCCGATGCCGAACAAGGCCGGGGCCGCACATCCCCGGCCGCACCGGGGCGTTTCGCCGCACCGACAAGCTGAGCGGACGACCTGCATCGCGGCAGATGCGGGATTCAGGGCAGACGGTGCCTTAAGCCAATCTTCACGCCTGCGTCCGATGGTAGTGGACGCTTCCGTTAGGTCACGAATTCGTCCTGTCTGAATTCGGATCCGCTCCTCGCGCTCACGGTGAGCTGCGAGCCGTCAGGCCGAGCGCGGTTGTCCAATTCGGCCAGGCGGAATCCGGCCGTGTCAACCGCTCGTCCAGGTGCCCCATGAAAATCTTCAGTTTGCTCAGCCGTCTGCGGATCGGCACCCGCATCTATGCCGGGTTCTGCGTCACGCTCGTATTGCTGGCGGCCCTCGGCGGGCTCGGCATCTACAGCCTCGACAAAGTGAAATCCACGCTGCTGGCATTCTCCGGGATCAGCGACAGCAACGTCGAAATCGCCGAACTCAATGCCATCAATCTCGGCCTGCGTCGCCAGGTCTATGCGTTCGCCGTCAACGGCGACGAGGAGACGCTTTCCGAAGCGCGTGGCGATATCGCTCGTCTTCAAGAGGCCTTCGAGAAGAGCATTGCGGACCACTCCGACGACACCAAGGTCCGGCTGCAGGAGATCGCCAAGACGTTCGATGCCTACGCATCGACCTTCGAGGAGGGCGTGAAGAAGCGACATGCGCGCGACAACGAATCGACCACGCTGGCGGTAGCCGGCCTGCGTGCAACGGGCGGCATCAGCGACATCATCAAGGCGGCCATCGCGACCGACGACTTCGAAGCGGCGGCGACGGCAGCGTCCGCCATGGAGGCGATGATGGCGGCGCGGCTGACGGCCGCCCGGTTCGTCGAACTGCGCGAACAGAGAATGGTCGAAGCCTTTCGCAAGAACATCGAGCAGTATCGCGCCGGCCTCGAGCGCGTGAACGCGAAACTGAAGAGTCCGATCCTCACCCATCTGGCGACCGAGTCGGCCCGCAACGCCGAAACCTATGTGCGCGCCTTCGAAACCTATGCGCCGATGACGGTGGAGATCGAGAAGCTGTTCTTCGTCACGCTGGAGGCGCAAGCTCGGCAGATCGCCAGTTCGCTCGACGGCATCGTCC
>JAVDCA010000076.1 GCA_030848545.1 Astrobacterium formosum | reverse complement strand
CTCGTTCGCAACACACCTCGACCATGCCCGAACCTCTGGGCGGCAGACGAGCCGCCATTGGTCTTTCCGGCACAGGAATGCCTGCGAATACGTGGCCTGCGTACACGCACCCGCCCGCCCCCGGGTGGGGCGACCAGATTTCAATGAAATGCCGGCCTTCGTTTCCCTGCGTCAGGGATAAGACTATACGTCCCGGTCATGTCGCGGGCAGACAGAGTTACTGGCCGGACACGGCGTCACATCGGATTTGAGCGATTGCTTTACTAAATCTCAAAACCACGCCGCCATGATGGCCCCCGGAATGGAAAGGCCGCAATACCATGGTGAGCGTGAAATTCAGCGTCAGCACCAAGCTGGCGATCGCCTCCGGCATCAGCCTGCTCCTGGTCGTGGGAATGCTGGCCAATGAACAGATCAACAATCGCGCCATTGAATCCGCTTACGCCGAAGCGTTGCGCGAGCAGGAGGTCGTCAAGCTCACCGGCGCCGGCACGGCGGCGATCCGCAACGGCTTGATCGCGCTCGGCAGCTTGCGAGCCGGGCGCAGCCGCGAGCAGGTCGAGAGCGCCCTTGCGAACCTGCAGACGGCAGCCAAGGACGGCCGCGAACGCATGGAAGCGGCGCGGCAACTATCCTTGGATTCCGCCAACCAGGCGCGGATGGACGAAGCCGCCTCCCTGTTCGACCAGTTCGCGGCAGCCGCGGCCCCCTTCGCCACGGCGCGCCAGGAAACCCTCGAAGCTGAGTCGCTGCAGAACAGCCTCGGCGTACGCTGGGGCGGCGCCTGGGAGAACCTGGAATCGACCCTCGTCCTGTCGAACACCGGCAATCGGGCCGAAGTCGACTCGAGCCTGCGCGAGGGCGCCCGCCAGTTCATGGATGCGCGCAACGCCTATTGGCGTTTCATGTCCACCGAGGAACCGCAGGCACTTCAGCACATGAAGCAGCTCCTGCTGTCCGGCATGGGGGCGCTACGCAGCATCAGCGATCCGGATCTGGCCAACGACGTCAAGGCCCTGACCCGGATTCTCGAGCAGTCCGGAGCCACCATGGAAAAGGGCGCCAAGGCCGTGAAGGCGGCGAGCGACCTGTGGAAGGCCAAAATGGTGCCGCTGAGCGGCCAGATCGACGCTGTCGTGCAGCAGATCACCGCCGCCGGCGAAGAGGCGGCGCAAGCCAGCGTCCAGGCCGCCGGTGCCAGCATGAACCGCAGCGAACAGATCGGCTATGCGGTCGGGGCGGTGGCGTTCGTGATCCTGA
>JAVDCA010000075.1 GCA_030848545.1 Astrobacterium formosum | reverse complement strand
GACAGCGGCGCCGCCGCGACCGGCGCAGCGTCGAGCCAGGTGCTCTCTTCGGCACGCCAGCTCGCCGGCGAATCCAACCGCCTCAAGGCCGAGGTCGACAAGTTCCTCGCAACCGTTCGCGCCGCCTGAGGGGCGCGCCGATGCCGAACAAGGCCGGGGCCGCACATCCCCGGCCGCACCGGTGCGTTTCGCGGCGTCGACAACCAAAGCGGGTGACGGACAGCACGGCCGGCATGCAGGATTCAGGGCAGACGGTGCCTTAAGCCAATCTTCACGCCTGCGTCCGATGGTAGTGGACGCTTCCGCTAGGTCATGAATTCGTCCTGTCTGAATTCGGATCCGCTCCTCGCGCTCACGGTGAGCTGCGAGCCATCACGCCGAGCGCGGTTGTCCAATTCGGCCAGGCGGAATCCGGCCGTGTCAATCGCTCGTCCAGGTGCCCCATGAAATTCTTCAGTTTGCTCAGCCGTCTGCGGATCGGCACCCGCATCTATGCCGGGTTCTCCGTCACGCTCGTACTCGTCGCAGCGTTGGGTGGACTGGGCATCTACAGCCTCCAGGGTGTCAAATCGACGCTGCTCGCCTTCTCCCAGATCAGCGACGGCAACACGGACATTGCCGAACTCAATGCCCTCAATCTCGGCCTGCGCCGCAATGCCTATGCGTTCGCCATGACCGGCGACGTACAGGCGCTCGCCGACGTACGCACCAGCCTCACAAGCTTGCGCGAGGCGTTCACGCGCGCCGGCGCGGAAAACACCGGCGACGTGAAGGATCGTCTGCAGAAGATCGCCGCGATGGTGGAGAACTACGCGAACAACTTCGAGGTCGGCGTAGAGAGACGGACGGCGCGCGACAACGAGAACTCGACGCTGACTTTGGCCGGATTGCGTGCCACCGGCAGCATTGCCGACATCGTCACGGCGGCGACATCGGGCGATAATTTCGAGGTGGCGGCACTCGGCGCCGCGCCCCTGGAAGCGATGATGAACGCGCGGCTGACGGTCGCGCGCTTCATCGAATTGCGCGACCAGAAGCTGGTCAACGCTTTCAATCGGTACATCGCGCAGTATCGCGACACTGTCAATAAAATGAAATCCAAGTTGACGGACCCTCTTCTCGCGGAACTTGCCAAGGAATCGGTGACGAACAGCGAAGCCTATGTGCGTGCCTTTCAAAGCTATGCGCCGATGACCGTGGAGCTGGAAAAGCTGTTCTTCGTCGAACTCGAGGGACAAGGCCAGCAGATCGTCCGGGCACTCGACGATATCGTCA
>JAVDCA010000074.1 GCA_030848545.1 Astrobacterium formosum | reverse complement strand
TGCGCACGAGCCCAACATCGGCGTCTGCTACGGCCCGTCGGGCTACGGCAAGACTTACGCGTCGATCTATGCGGAAAACCGCACGCGGGCGATCCGCGTCGAGGTGGGCGAGACCTGGACCCGCAAGACATTCCTGAAGTCCCTGCTGTTCGAGCTGGGTGTGCAGGCGCGCGGCACGATCTCGGATATGGCCGAGCAGGTGAAGGCGCTTCTAGGCGACGATCCGCGCCGCCCCGTGATCATCGACGAAGCCGACAAGCTCGTCGCCAAGAACATGCTCGAAATGGTCCGCGAGATCGGCGAGACCAGCGGCTGCTCCATCATCCTGATCGGCGAAGAGCGGCTGCCGCAGCACCTAGCCACGATCGAACGGGTGCACAACCGCGTCCTCGACTGGATGCCGGCGCAACCGTGCGATGTCGACGATGCCGCCGCGCTCGCCGCGGCATTCTGCCCCCAGATCGCCATCACGGCCGACCTCCTCGAAGAAATCCGGCGCCAGTCCGACGGCCGGGCGCGCCGTATCGTCGTCAACCTGTCCCGTGTCCGCGACCTGGCGCGCACGCGCGGCCTCAAGACGGTCGATCTCGCCGCCTGGGGCAACATGGCGTTCTTCACCAGCCGCCCGCCAGCGCCACGCGTCGTCGACGCCTTCCGCAGGAGCGCCTGATGGGCCGGCGTCCCGCTCCCGAGGCGCACGCCCTCGCGATCCGCGTGCCGCGCGGCCAGGACGGCTTCTGGCAGGTCATCCGCGAGCTCGACAAGAAAGGCCCGTGGTCGGTCGGCCAGGTCGACGGACGTTCCAATGTGGAGATCGCGACCGTGCGCGATTTCGTGCGCCGCCTGGTCAAGGCGGGCATCGCCGTCGTGGCCGGCCAAACCTCCATTTTGAAGCCCTCGGCGACGCTGTATCGCCTCGTCAAGCGCCCGACCGAAACCCCTCGGCTACGCCGTGACGGATCGGCCGTAGGGCCGACAGGCCAACAGCAGATGTGGGTGGCGATGCGCCGCCTGCAGCAGTTCGATGCCGCCGAGCTCGCCCTCGCGGCGACCACGGACGAAACGCGGGTCGATCCGACCGCGGCCCGCTTCTACATCGTGCGCCTGCATGCGGCCGGTTATCTCGCCATGGTGGCGCCCGGCAAGACGACGGGCGGTCGCGCCATCTGGCGCCTCAAGCCCGCGATGGATACCGGCCCCAAGGCGCCGCAGGTGATGCGGACGCAGTTCATCTTCGATCCGAACCGCGGCGCGGTCATGGGCGGGCCTGTGATGGCCCAGGAGGCGCGCTCATGAAACGCGGACCGAAGGTGGGCTTGAAGACGGAGCGAGATTTCGTCGCCAAGGCGAAGGAG
>JAVDCA010000073.1 GCA_030848545.1 Astrobacterium formosum | reverse complement strand
CGGACCCATCGACGCCACCTTCAACTGCATCAAGGCGCTGGTGCCGCACGAGGCGACGCTGGAGCTCTACCAGGTGCACGCGGTGACCGAGGGAACGGACGCCCAGGCCGAGGTGTCGGTGCGCCTGTCCGAGGCCGGCAAGACGGTGACCGCCAAGGGCGCCGATCCCGACACCCTGGTCGCCTCCGCCAAGGCCTATCTGGCGGCGCTCAACCGCCTCATGGTCAAGCGCCAGCGCGGCAAGCCGGAGGACATGATCGAGCGCCGGTTGCACGCGAACGAGGCCGGCTGAGGCAACCCCAGAAGTCCGCGTGATCGGCTCGCACGTATCCGGGACATAGCGCAGCACGTCGTGGTGTGCCGCGGACGCGTGGGCATGGCTCCGTGCCTTGGTCCGCGCGTGCGTCTTTCATGCCGCGTTGCGTCGGGGGCATGTAGTCCGACCGATCACCATGGAGACGTATGCGTTCCCGCATGCCGGGCAAACGGAGGGACGGCTTGCCGACCTCCGCGGGTCAGCCTTGCGCTGATGTCCGGCCGGCGCGGCGCATCCGATTCAAAGCGAAAGGATTTTGTTTCATGAGCCCGCAGACCCGGTCGATGCACCCGCATCCGGCCAAGACCAAGTCGGACGCCGATCGCGTCGTCATCTTGGACACCACCTTGCGCGACGGCGAGCAATGCCCCGGCGCAACCATGACCCATGAGGAAAAACTCGCGGCCGCCGAAGTGCTGGACGAGATGGGTGTCGATATCATCGAGGCCGGCTTTCCGATCGCCTCGGAGGGCGATTTCGATGCTGTTTCCGAAATCGCTCGCAATGCCAAAAAGGCGGTGATTGCAGGGCTTGCGCGCGCGATCCCCGGGGACATCGCACGTGCCGGCGAGGCAGTCCGCCATGCTCGACGGCCGCGCATCCACACATTTGTGTCCACCTCGCCCATTCATCTTGTGCACCAGATGCAGAAGTCCCAAGAGGAAGTGCTCGGGATCATTGTCACGACAGTCCTGCAGGCGCGCAATCTCGTGGAGGATGTCGAATGGACGGCAATGGACGCGACGCGCACGCCCATTGACTACCTTTGTCGATGCGTGGAGGCGGCAATCTCCGCCGGCGCAACGACGATCAATCTTCCTGACACGGTCGGTTATGCCGTGCCTGACGAGTATCGGCGCATGTTCAAAACTGTCCGGGAACGGGTGGCGAATGCCGACAAGGCGGTGTTCTCCGTTCACTGCCACGACGATCTCGGCTTTGCCGCGGCGAATTCCCTGGCCGGTCTTGAAGGCGGCGCCCGCCAGATCGAATGCACCATCAACGGCATCGGCGAGCGCGCCGGCAACACCGCGCTCGAAGAGGTCGTGATGGCGATGCGGGTGCGA
>JAVDCA010000072.1 GCA_030848545.1 Astrobacterium formosum | reverse complement strand
GCCCTCGCGCAACTCTTCCATCGTGTGGACGAGACCGCCGAGCAGTCCGCGTACCGTGCGCAGGACCTGGCGCGCCAGCAGGAGCACGATGACAACGGCGCCGAAAGCGACGGCGAAGTAGGTCATGGTGCCGCGCCAGGCGGCGGCGGTCATGGCGGCGGCGTCGGCGGAAATGATCTCCATGAGGCTGCCGCCGAGTTCGCCCATGAGGGCGCTCTGCTGGCGATTGAGCCCTTCCCAGCGGGATTTCATCGCGGCGTCCGCCGGCTTGCCGGCATTGGCGGCGGTGAAGCCCTGGATCTCCGCCAGCGCCTTGTCGTTGGCGTCGTAGAAGGACCTGTACTTGGCGACCGCCTGGGCGGGGGCGAGTTCGAGGAACAGCTTCTTGAAGCTCGCCTGCATGGTCGTGCCCCTGGCGAAGGTCAGCAGAGGCGTCGTCGCCAGTTCGCCCTTCTCGACCGCGATCTGGATGAAACCGCGTTGCATGAATACGCCGTCGGCGAACTGCAGCGTCGCATAGAGCGCGAGTATGCGCCGCGAAAGCTCGGCGTCACCGGTGATCGCCGCGGCGCGGCCAACGAGATCATAGGCGCTCGTCGCGATCGGCTGCAGCACCGGGACGACATCGGTGGCCTGGGCCGTCTTGGCATCGACCCGGCTGCGGAAGGTCGCGAACTGCTGGCGCATGTTTTCGTCGATGGAGCGGAGATATCCGCGGCTGACGGCATCATCGCCACTGTTGGCTGCCGCCGCCTGCTTCAATTCGCCATAGAGCTTGTCGGTGTTGGCGCGCACCGTATCGAGCTCGGCCTTGCTGCCGCCCGCCAGGAAGGTGCGCGAGGCTCCGCCTTCGCCGGGCAGGCCGAGCAGGCCGAGCCGGCCGGCGGCGACCGCGAGGCGCAGCAGAGATTCCGACTGGCGCAGTACGGAATACCGTGTCCAGCTCTCATAGGTCATGCTGCCGGCAAACAGCGCCATCGCCAGGATCGGGATCAGGATGACGGCGGCGAGCAGATGGGAGAATTTCAGGTGACGCATGGGAAATATCCAAATGCCTATTATTTCGGCCAGGTTATATCGTAGTGCTTAACTTGCCGTTTCAAATAGCTGCCGAAAACACGAGTAGATAACGATTATAGAATTGACCTTCGGATTTATTCGACGAGCTGAAATAACACAGATTGGAATTGAGTATTACGTTACGGCATTATGCCGCCGCCAGGGCCGCATGCGACCAGACGCGCAAGGGTAGACGTCCAAATCATCCGCCGGCGGCGCGCGACGGCTCTCGATATCGATGCCGGGATGCAGCCGGACGCCCGCGCCTAATACCAGAGTTCGTTGATCGTGACTCGTCATTGCGAGGAGCGAAGCGACGAAGCAATCCAGGGGCCCCGAAGAAAGGACTGGATTGCTTCGCTTCGCTCGCAATGACGGAAGAGCGAGATCGGTCAAGGTCAATGAAAGTTGGTATAAGCGGTAAAAAACAGAAGGGCGTGGCGCCCTGAGCGCCGCCCTTCTTGTCTCTTCGGCGCGATCTCCCGGCGCCGTTTCAGGCGGCGCGCACGCCGGCGAGGAATTTCTCCACCTCGGCCTTGAGCACCTGGCTGTCTTCCGACAGCGCCC
>JAVDCA010000071.1 GCA_030848545.1 Astrobacterium formosum | reverse complement strand
GGCAGGAAGAGCGCCTGAGTTGACGGACTTCGTCGGACGCGGACCCGCGGCACCGGACAAGTAGCCGTCGCCGTTCCCGGCGCCGTTCACAGCGCCGGGAATGGCGTCGGCAATCCGCGCATGTGTTGGCGGCGGCGCTGCCGTTGGCGAGCGCCAATCGGACGTCGACCTGACCTGTTCTGCGAAGCCGTACGGACGGCATGGGATCAGAGAACGCAACCCGCACGCGTAGCGCGGCACCCGTCGGTTGATCGCTTGCGATGAGAATACGTCCTGAATACCCGTTTTCCGGGTAGGTTCGCACGGTCGCTTGCACGATAATATTCCGGAACAAATTACGTCAGGCTAAGTCGCCATTTACCTTCGGCCTGCTAAATTTACCCAACGTAATATCATTTAAGGCACCTGATATGTTGGATCGCTTGAGCGTCAATGCGCTCCTCAAATCCGTTATCACCATCCTCGTCGTCTGCGTGGTGACGTTGTCCGCGGTCGCGGCATGGACGTCGTGGCGTCGTGTCGCCGTCGCCGACCGCATCGACGCTGTGCTCGATACGTCGATGCATATGTTCACCGCGCTGCATCACCTGCGGCTTGATCGCTCCTCCTCGGTCCGCGAATTGAGGGCCGATCGTCAATTCACCGAACTCACCCAGGAGACGCGCGAGGCGCGCGAGGCCATCATGCCGGCGCTGCGGGCGGCGATCCGGGCGCTCGATGGGTGCGCTTTCCCGGAGCGCGCCGCCGCCGTTGCGCAACTGTCCAAGATGACCGAGAAGCTGGCCAAGCTTCAGAGCGAAACCGCGGCCGCCTTTCTCCAGCCGAAGGCGCAGCGGCGTCCACGAATCGCCGAGGACTATTTTGACGCCGCGAACGCGATGCTGGCGTTGCTCGACGACTTGTCGGGCCAGTTGGCACGCTTGGTGAAGCTCGACGACCCCTATGTCGACCAACTTCTCGCACTCAAGCAACTCGCCTGGCAGGCGCGTAACATCGCCGGTGAATTGTCGGTGATGATTTCGACGCCGATGGGAGGGCAGCCGGTCAAGCCGAACGCGATGGCGGTGTACGACGCCGCGGTCGGGCGTCTCGACGGCACCTGGCAGGCGCTCGGCTACACAAGCGCCGGTCTGACGCTGCCCGCCAAGCTGATCGAAACCATGCGCCAGACCGACCGTGATCTGTTCGCGCCCGACTACGTGGCGTTGCGCGCCAGGGTCATGAGGGCGATCGTGGAAGGCAAGCCGACCGGGTTTACCGTCCCGGAATGGACCAAGTCGGCGATTCCGCGTTTCAGCCTGCCCGGGACTGTGGCGCACATCGCCCTGGAAACCGCCAAGGCGCACGCATCGCAGCAGCGCACCGCAGCGCAGTGGGCGCTCGGCTGGCAACTCGGCATGTTGGCGGCGGCGCTCGTCGCCGCGTTCGCCATGATGGTGGTGATCTCGCGGCGCGTGACCTCTCCGCTCGTGACGATCCAGTCGGCGATGCTCAAGCTGGCCGGTGGCGACATGTCGGCGGAAGCGAGCTTCCCGGGCCGTTCGGACGAGATCGGCAAGCTCGCCAGCGCCATGCACACGTTCAAGCACGGCATGATCGAGGCCGACCGGATGCGCTCCGAGCAGAAGGAGGCCGAGGTCA
>JAVDCA010000070.1 GCA_030848545.1 Astrobacterium formosum | reverse complement strand
CCTCCCAGCGCTGTCCCTAGCTGGCACGGCGCCCGTTCGGTGACATGATCTATGTCTGTCATGGTCCCTTCCGTCCGAAGTAGATTGTCTTTTCGCGCTGTCCGGCGGTGTAGTCGTAGAACCGGTCTCCGGCAGTGCGCTGGGACAGGGACGATTTTGAGCGCGTTTCCGTGCGTTTGATGGTGAGAGCGCGAGAAGCCGACTCGCAGGTCAGGATGATCTGCGACTTGCCGCCCGCCGCCGTCGGAATGTCCGGGTCATCGACGACGCCTTCGAAGTACGGGATCAAGGGCGGGATCAGGGCGCGGTTCGCGGGTGCGAACAGGCCGACCGAAACCGAGATTGGCCGTTGAGCCAGCCGCCGCGAGCGCACCAGTTCGTTCGTCGAAAGCTCCAGACCGGAGGCGGTGATCTTGAGGCGTGGGATGCTGAAGTCGGACGTCGCCGAGAGTGTCTCGATCGAGATCACGGTTCCGGAGCCGTGATAGACGCGGCCGTCATACTCGATCGTGCCGACGTCGTCCCAGAACCCCGCAGGATCCGGGTTGCCGTCGAGATCCAGCGCATCGCACCAGATAAACATGCGCCGCACGACCACCCGGTCGGCCAATGCTTGCATCTGTGCGGTCGAAAGGCTTCTCATCGGTCGGCCCTCAGAGCGTCTGGATTGCTTCGAACGAGAGCGTGGTGCCGAACGGCGCCTCCGTCTGTTCGGACCAACTATCGGGCACGATCTTCATGTGGGCGGCGGCCCGGCGCAGGGCGACGGTCGCGCCTGACGTCCAGCCCGTCCGCACGTGCGGCCGTACCTCGACGGAGAGGGCGGAGCTGCCGTTTGCCGTCGCCGCCGCCGAACACCGATGCAGGGCGCGCGAGTCCGTCCCATAATCGAAGGCGAGATAGTCGCCGCGCGACAGCACGAAGCCGACCGGCAGCGCAGAGAGCGAAACCTGCAGGTTGTCGCTGGCGACTCCGGCGAGCGTGCAAGTCCCGGCGAAGGGATTGCCGCCGACAGTCAGGCCGGCAAAACCGCGCTTATAGGCGAGCGGATATTCGCGCAGCCTGTCGTAGCCGAGGAATGCTTCCAGGCTCAAAAGGGTGTCGTACCAGGCCCGCACGATCCCGGCCTCGGTGTCGGTCATCTTCGCGGTGCGCCAGGTCGCGCGCCACAGGGTCGGTCCGAGCTCCTTGGCGATCTGCTTTCCCGACCGCAGAGCCGACAGCTCGATCATTGGCGACGGCACGAACGATAGGCCGACGATCGGCAGCTCGTCGGGCATCGCCCGCGGGAAGGTGATCAGGGCCATCAGATCATCCTCCGGGATTGAGCTTCCTTGATGGTCTGAACGATGACGGCAGGCGCCTCGGCGCGATCGCGCGCCATCTGGGTGCGCAGATCGTCGATCTCCTGGCCGCGTCCCTGCACATGGTAGACGGGCGCGTAGGTGACCTGGATCGGCGCCGTGCCGCCGCTGGCACCCCCCGGAAACGCAACCACGTTCGACGGCGGCGGGCCCACATAGCCGCCATCTTGGTAGCCCGGCAGGCGGTTGTCGTTGAGGGCTTCGAGGAGCGGACGGTGGCGCGCCGTCGCCTGCGCGTTGACGACGAACTCTTGTCCGTGCACCACGCCGGAAACGGCCTGGCGGCCGCGGTCGCCGGTGTAGCCGCCCCGCGCGAAGCCGAGCAGCTTTCCGAT
>JAVDCA010000007.1 GCA_030848545.1 Astrobacterium formosum | reverse complement strand
TCTCACTCTTGAGTCGTCGTGTGGACGCAACATCCGCTCCTGCGTGCCGACAAAGCGAACGGGACCGCAATTCAGCCTCCAAACGCCGCCAGCATCTCCCGCGCGCCGGGCAGCTTCGCTTCCTTGTCCATCTTGGCGTCGGTGGCGGCGATGAGCTTCGCGACCGTGTTGTTGCGCTGTGCCACCGGATTGCGGCCGTAGCCGCCGCGCTGGAAGAAGTTGGCGGTCGGGACCTGCTCGCGCATCCGCGCCGGCATGGTCACCATGTCGAAGCCGTTGCCGTCGCCGGTGAGGTTCATCATCTCCAGTTCGGCGGCCGAGAGTGGGGACGCAAAACCCTTGCGGCGGGCGTGGACGAGCGAATTGACGAGTTTCTGCGTCTGCAGCAGCGGGCCGATGTCGAGATCGAGATTGAGGGCGTGCACGCCCCAGCCTTTTTCGGTGCCGGCGAGCTTGACGTGGTTCGCCCACGCATAGGGGACGCTCTTCGCATACGCCACCATGCGCTTGAGCGAAGCCACCCGGCGCTCGAGCGAGGCGCGTGCGGGCGGGGCAAGCGTCGCCGCCTTGGCGTCCAGATGGGAGACGTAGCGCGGCCCGTGCTCGGCCAGGATGTCGATCGTATTGGCGATCAGGAGCTGGTTGTATCCCAGTGCCGTCGAGATGGCGCGACGGTCCTTCGAGTATTCGAGACCGGCCTGGACATCGTGGGTGCCGTTGCCGCCGCACTCGAAGCCGTAGACGCGTGCCGCCTGCGTCGCCGTCAGGCCGCCGGCGGCGGCGATGGCCGCATAGGCGCGCTTGAATTCGAGCTCGCTTCCCGCACGGCGCGGCGTGAAGCCGAAATGAGTCCGTGCCGACAACAGGAAGTCGGCGACGACGGGAACGTATTTGCGCTCGCGCGGCTCGGCCTCCGGTTGATCGGGATCGACGGGGCGCGGCGGGCCGTCATAGACCGGCGGCTGGGCAAGCACATAGTCCTTGAGGCCGACAGCCGTGCCGTTGCGCCGCTTGGCAAAACGGGCCTTTCGCTTTTCCGCGATGGCGTCCCAATAGGCTCCGGCTTGGGCCTCGTAGGCGGCGCGGGCCTGTTCATAGACGGCCAGCTTGCGCTGGTATGCGGTTCGGGCGTCGAACTGGGCGACCACGATGGCGGTGTCGGCGCGCCCGTCCGGGAGTGCCAAGGTCGGCAGCAGCAATGTGATCGCGGCGCCGGCGAGGGCAGGGCGAAGCAGGTTCATCATCCGGTTCCACTGGCTCCGTCATGCCCACGTCCGTGGCGGGCCCCCATGTGTCGGGGAACTTGACGGGTGCGCCGGAACATGTCCGGCCATGCCGGGCGTTGTCCCGTGGCGCCCGCACCACGCTTCAGGCAACGCTGGCCGGGAAATCCTAAGTTCCGGTTAACCATGTCCATTTATTGACGTAAGAGGAGCGGTCGTCGGCATGGGACCGGTTCGTCGGAACCGGAGCGAGGGACTGGTTTGGTGGCATTGCGCGCAGCCGGATTGGCATTGTTGCTGGCGCTGACGGCCGCGGCTGCAGCACTGGCGCAGGAGCGCGCCCGCCCTGTCGAGAGCGCCGGCATGCCGGTCGCCACCGATGCCCGGCTCGGCGGCGACGCCAAGCAGACCCGGTTCGTGGTCGACCTCTCCCATAAAATCGACATCCGTGCCTTCGCGCTCGCCGACCCGTACAGGGTGGTGGTCGACATGCCGCAGGTGAACTTCCAGTTCCCACCCAAGACCGGAGAACGCGGGCGTGGCCTTGTCAAAGCCTACCGTTTCGGTCTCGTCATGGTGGGCGGCTCCCGCATCGTCCTCGACACCACCGGGCCGGTGCGCATCGAAAAGGCGTTCGTGCTCGATCCCGTCGCCGGCGCGCCGGCGCGCCTTGTGGTCGATCTTGTCGCCGTCGACCGAGCCACTTTTCTGCGCGCGGCGGCGATCGACAACCGGCTGCCGCGGGAGGCGGCGCCGAGGCCGCTGCTGCGCGATTCCCAGCCGGGCGATCCGCGCCCCATGATCGTGATAGATCCCGGCCATGGCGGCATCGACCATGGCACCACCGCCGGCGGCACCGGCGTGCTGGAAAAGACGCTGGTGCTCGAATTCGGCCTGATGCTGCGCGACAAGCTGGAGAAAACCGGAAAATACCGGGTGGCAATGACGCGCACCGACGACACTTTCGTGCCGCTCAATGAGCGCGTCGCGTTCGCGCGGACGCGGCAGGCGCAACTGTTCATCTCCATCCATTGCGATGCACTCGCCCGCGGCGATGGAACCGCCGAGGGGGCGACCGTCTACACCTTGTCGGAACGGGCCTCGGACGACGAGGCGGCCCGCCTTGCCGAAAAGGAAAACCGCGCCGACGTCATCGCCGGCGTCGACTTGTCGCGGGAGCCCGACGACGTCGCCGACATCCTGATCGACCTCGCACAGCGCGAGACTAAGACGTTTTCCGGCCGGTTCGCCCGGCAGCTCATCTCGGAGCTCAAACCAGCGACGCGGCTGCACAAGAATCCGCTCAAATCTGCTGGCTTCCGCGTTCTCAAGGCGCCCGACGTGCCTTCCGTCCTGATCGAACTGGGCTACGTTTCGAACCGGGAGGACTTGAAGCAGCTTGTGTCTGATTCCTGGCGTTCGCGTGCCGGCGACGCCATCGTCCAGTCGATCGGTGCTTTTTTCGGCAACCGGGTCGCCGGCGCGCCGGCGTCCCGGTGACGAGCACTCTGTGCAAGTGATTGTGAGCGTAAGATTTTCTGGGCTCCGATGGCTCGCGCCGGTGGGGTTGCCGGCCTCAGTTTGACCATAAAACAGCGCGACCAACGGGTGCGCCGGCATTGCCCGTTGGTCGGGTACCATGACGGGGATGGATTCGCGGCGCGGCGCATTTTATGGGACCGCTTCCAACGGGGATAAACGGGCGATGCGGCTGTTCCTGCGCTTCTTAGGGTTCCTGTTCACCGTCGGCACGATCCTGTTCATCGTCGGGGTCGGGGCGGTCTCGGGCCTGCTGTGGCATTTCTCCAAGGACCTGCCCGACTATTCCCAGTTGCAGGACTACGAACCGCCGGTGATGACGCGCGTTCACGCCGCCGACGGACGGCTGGTCGCCGAATACGCCAAGGAGCGCCGGCTCTACCTTCCCATCCAGGCGGTGCCCAGGCAGGTCATCAACGCCTTCCTGGCCGCCGAGGACAAGAACTTCTACGAGCATGGTGGGCTCGACCCGATCGGCATCGCCCGCGCCGGGGTGCTTTATCTGCAGAACATGGGCACCAACAAACGGCCGCAGGGCGCCTCCACCATCACCCAGCAGGTGGCCAAGAATTTTCTGCTCACCAACGAAGTCTCGTTCACGCGCAAGATCAAGGAGGCGCTGCTGGCGCTCAAGATCGAGCGCACCTATTCGAAGGACAAGATCCTCGAACTGTACCTCAACGAGATCTATCTCGGTCTGGGGGCCTACGGGGTCGCGGCCGCTTCGCTCCTTTACTTCGACAAATCGGTGCATGAACTGACCGTCGCCGAAGCCGCCTATCTGGCCGCACTGCCCAAGGCGCCGAGCGACCTGCATCCGTTCCGCAACCGCGACCGCGCCGTCGAGCGGCGCAATTACGTCATCGGCCGCATGGCCGACGATGGTCATATTACCGCCGCCGAGGCGGAGGCAGCCAAGAAGGAACCGCTCAACGTCACCGGCCGGCCGCGCGGCGCCCACATCTTCGCCGCCGAGTATTTTGCCGAGGACGTGCGCCGCGAGATCCTGGAGAAATACGGCGAGAAGGGCCTCTACGAGGGCGGTCTGTCGGTACGCACCACCCTCGATCCCAAGATGCAGGAAATGGCCCGCAAGGCGCTCACCGACGGGCTGGTGCGCTATGACGAAGCCCAGGGCTATCGCGGCGCCATGAGCAAGCTCGAAGCCGCCGGCGACTGGGGCACCAAGCTCGCCGACGTGCGCGCGTTCGGCGATATCGGCTGGAAGCTCGCGGTGGTGCTTGAGACGTCCGACCAGTCGGCGCGCATCGGCTTGCAGCCGGGCCGCGAGATCGGCGGCGCCGTGCTGCGCGAACGGCCGGTCGGCATCGTCTCCCTCGAAGGCGTCAAATGGGCCAAGGCGGCGTCCGGTCCGCTGCGCGGCAAAACGCCGGCCAAGGTGTCGCAGGTCCTCGAAGTCGGCGACGTCGTCTACGTCGAACCGATCGCCGGCAAGGATGGCCAGTTCCGCCTGCGGCAGATTCCGGAAGTCTCGGGCGCCATGGTGGTGATGGATCCGTGGACCGGTCGCGTGCTCGCGCTCGCCGGCGGCTTCTCGTTCGACCAGAGCCAGTTCGATCGCGCCACCCAGGCCATGCGCCAGCCCGGCTCGTCGTTCAAGCCGTTCGTCTACGCAGCGGCACTGGACAACGGCTACACGCCGTCGAGCGTGGTCATCGATGGCCCGATCGAGATCGACCAAGGCCCCGGCATCGGCATCTGGCGGCCGGAAAACTACTCGACCGGAAAGTACTACGGTCCCTCGACCCTGCGCACCGGCATCGAGCAGTCGCGCAACACCATGACGGTGCGCCTGGCCCAGGACGTCGGCATGCCGCTGATCGCCGAATACGCCAAGCGTTTCGGCGTCTACGACAACCTGCCGGCCTACCTGTCTTTCGCGCTGGGGGCGGGCGAGACGACCGTGCTGCGCATGACGGCGGCCTATTCCATGTTCGCCAATGGCGGCCGGCGCATCACCCCGACCCTGATCGATCGCATCCAGGACCGCTATGGCCGCACGGTCTACAAACACGACCAGCGCGAATGCCGCGGCTGCGAGGCGGAGAAGTGGGAGAACCAGCCGGAGCCGGCCCTGGTCGACCGCCGCGAGCAGGTGCTCGACCCCATGACCGCGTACCAAATCACCTCCATAATGGAAGGCGTTGTGCAGCGGGGCACCGGTACGATCTTGCGCGAAGTGGGCAAGCCGATCGCCGGCAAGACCGGCACCACCAATGATGAGAAGGACGCTTGGTTCATGTCCTTCACGCCCGACCTCGCGGTCGGCATCTACATGGGCTACGACAAGCCGCGCCATCTCGGTCGCGGCATGACCGGCGGCCATCTCGCCGCACCGATCGCCCGGGATTTCTACAAGATGGCGCTGGCCGACAAGCCGGCGGTACCGTTCCGCGTGCCGCCGGGCATCAAGCTGATCCGCGTCGAGGCCAAGAGCGGCACGCGCGCCGGCCCCGGCACCGAGCGGGCGATCCTCGAGGCATTCAAGCCGGGCACGGCGCCGCCCGAAGCCGTGGCGGCGATCGGCGTCGGCGGCCTGGGCACGGACAACGACGGCCGGCCGGTCTATGTCAGCCCCGAGGCCGAGCGGGCAGTGCGCTCCGGCACCGGCGGGCTGTATTAGGCCGCCACGCGGACGATCCTCCCGGGTTGGCGTGGCACCGGATCGTCTCGCTATGGTTGTGCGGTCGAAAGCCGCTCCTGCGGCATCGCGGGTTGCCGTCAAAGCCCGCGCCGACTAAATCAGCGGACCCGGCAGATTCGGGGAAGAGACAGGACGGCGAAGCTCATGCGCGCTGAAATCGAGAAACTGGTCGAAGAGATCAAGCAGTCGGTCGGGCTGCTGAGGAGGCATCTTTGACGTCGACCGGGCCCGTGCGCGTCTAGCCGAACTCAACAAGCTCGCCGAAGAACCCAGCCTGTGGAACGACCCGCAGAAGGCCCAGCGCCTGATGCAGGAGCGTACCTCGCTTGAGGATTCGCTCGGCGCCATCGATCGCATGGAGCGCGATATCGACGACCAGGTGACGCTCATCGAGATGGGCGAGAGCGAGAACGACCAGACGGTCGTCGCCGAAGCCGAAGCTGCCCTCAAGGGCATCAAGACCGAGGTGGCGCGGCGCGAGCTGGAGGCGCTGCTGTCCGGCGAAGCCGACGCCAATGACAGCTACCTGGAAGTCCATGCCGGCGCCGGCGGCACCGAGTCCCAGGACTGGGCCAACATGCTGTTGCGCATGTACATGCGCTGGGCCGAGCAGCACGGCTACAAGATCGAATATATGGAAGAGACCGACGGCGAAGAGGCGGGTATCAAGTCGGCCACCATCCAGATCAAGGGCCATAATGCCTATGGGTGGCTCAAGTCCGAGCGCGGCGTGCACCGGCTGGTGCGCATCTCGCCCTTTGACGCCAATGCCCGCCGCCATACCTCCTTCGCCTCGGTCGATGTCTATCCGGTGATCGACGACAAGATCGTCATCGACATCAAGGAATCGGACGTGCGCACCGACACGCTGCGCTCGCAGGGCGCCGGCGGTCAGCACGTCAACAAGACCGATTCAGCGGTGCGCCTGACTCACCTTCCGACCGGCATTGCGGTGCTGGTCCAGCAGGAGCGCTCCCAGCACAAGAACCGCGCGCAAGCCTGGAAGATGCTGCGCGCCCGCCTCTACGAAATGGAATTGAAGAAGCGCGAGGAGGCCGCGCAGGCGAATTTCGAAGCCAAGACGGATATCGGCTGGGGCCACCAGATCCGTTCCTACGTGCTGCAGCCCTACCAGATGGTCAAGGACCTGCGCACCGGCCAGCAGACCTCCAATACCGGCGCCGTGCTCGACGGCGACCTCGACGACTTCATGGCGGCGGCGCTGGCCCAGAAGGCGTTCGGCACCGGCCCCGACAAGGTCGAGGACGTCGAGTAAGCTGGACGGCAGCCGGCGGGCGGACAACAGCCCGCCGGGGCGGCAACGGCCCGCCGGGCGCGTCTCATCTCCATGTCTCTAGGAATAATTTGCCGATCGTTTTACCGCGAGAGGTCCGCCTGATCGCGGCCGCTCGGCCGTTCAAACTCTCGAATACATCGGCGATCGTTCCGCGCACCGCGCCAGACGGTGCGAGTTTGTCGGCGACGCCTTTCATTGCGGGAGTTCCTCATGTCGGTGAGCGGCGTCGGCGGATCCGGCCTTTCGATCCTCATGCAAATGCTGCAGGCGAGCAGCGCTTCGTCCACGAGCGCGAGTTCCAGCACGACGAGCGCGAGCGAATCGAGTTCGAGCACGCAATTCATGCCGCCCCCGCCGCCGAGCGAGGAAACCTCGTCCGATTCCAGCACTTCCAGCTCTTCGGGCAATACGCTCAGCCAGGAGATCATGTCGCTCCTGCTGCAGTTGCAGCAGAGTGTGGGCGATACGAACTCCGCGAGCGCCAGCAGCACGAGCGACACTTCCTCGGTGTCGTCCGTGGATTCGACTTCGACGACGTCGTCGAGTGACGCGCTGCAGTCGCTGTTCGACAGCATCGACAGCAATGGTGACGACAGCATCAGTTCCGACGAACTGTCGTCCTTCGTCAGTTCGCTCGCTAGCGCACCGCCTCCACCTCCGCCGCCGCCATCGACGGATGGCCTTGCGTCTGATGCGGCGTCCGACGTCATCTCAGCCATCGACAGCGACGGCGACTCGAGCATTTCGCAATCGGAACTCGAATCCTTCTTCGGCGCGAACGGCAGCAGCGCGAGTGATGCCGACAGTCTCATGTCGCTGCTCGATCAGGACAGCAGCAGCTCGGTGAACGCGAGCGAATTGGCGTCTCAGATCCAGACCTTGCTGCACAGCATGGCGACGAACGCCATGGGCCAGGTCATGAGCCAATCGGTGTAGCAGCCGCCTGCCGCCGCAGTGGCCAGCGGTGATGATGGTGCCGGCCTGATGATGATATAGGGAGAATTCGGCGGTCTCGGTGCCTCGACGGCGGCGCCGAGACGGCTGGCAGCAGACGTCGATGGCGTGGGAGCGGGTTGGCGATGGAATTGCCAATGCCCGTCCGGGAGGGCACAGTCGGCGGGCGTCGCCAGACGAATCAGGTGCCTTGAGTGTCCGCTCCGTCGCCCTCCATCACGGCCATATTCCTCGTCTTCTTTCGCATCGGACTGTTGAGCTTCGGCGGCGGGCTGATCGGCTGGGTATTCCGGGAAGTGGTGCTGATCCGCCACTGGCTCGAAGAAGACGAGTTCCTGTCCGGCATGGCGCTGGGCCAGATCCTGCCGGGCGCCAACATTGCCAATCTCACGATCTTCGTCGGCCAGAGGCTACGTGGCCTCGCCGGCGCCGCGGCCGGGCTGTTCGGCCTCCTGGTCGGCCCGTTCTTCGCCGTCCTGGCGCTTGCGGCTGGTTACCGGATGCTCCAGAGCCTGCCTCACGCCGAGGACGCCATGGAGGGAGTGGCGGCAGCGGCGGTCGGGTTGCTCATCGTCATCGTCGCCCGCGGGGCCCGCAGCGCGATGGGCCGGCCGTCCGCCGCGCTGGCCTTCCTCGCCACCTTCGCGGCCGTGGGCATCATGCACTGGTCTCTGCTCCTGGTGGTGGCCGTGGTCGGACCGCTGTCGGTGTGGGCCGCTTGGCCGAAGGGTGCATGATGCGGGACGATCTGCCCTGGGCCCTCGTTGTCGTCTTCGTCCCTTTCTCGCTGGTGTCGATCGGCGGCGGCCCGAGCGTGTTCGCCGGCATCCAGCATCAGGTCGTCGACATCCGCCAGTGGATGAGCAGCAGCGAATTCGTCGGTCTGTTTGCCATTTCGCGGGCCGCGCCCGGGCCCGGCAGCATGCTGTCGACCCTGGTCGGCTGGCACATGTGGGGCTTTAGCGGTGCCGTGATCGCGACGCTGGCGTTCTTCTTGCCGTCGTCGGTCCTGTGCTACGGCGTCGTGCGGGTGTGGAACCGCTATCGCGGTCGCCCCTGGCACACCGCGATGGAGCAGGGGCTGGCACCGGTCGGCAATGGCCTGGTGGCCGCCGGCGTCATATCGATCCTCGGCATCAGCGGTGGCGGCGTTGTGTCGTGGATCATCGCGTTCGGTGCGGCGGGCCTGCTCGCTTTACGCCCCAAGCTGCACCCCATGATCCTGTTCGTGATTGGGGCTGCCGTGTTCGTCGGCACGCGCATCGTCATGCCGTAGCCGGCGAGCGTCGTATGGGATGGGCGCCTTTAGGACCCGGCGCCGAACCGCGCTCCGACGCGCAGGAACTTCTGCGGGTCGACGGCGTCGCCGTCGACGCGGGTCTCGTAGTGCAGATGCGGGCCGGTCGAACGGCCCGTATTGCCGAGGCGGCCGACGGTCTGGCCGGCCTTGACGTGCTGGCCGACCTTGACTTCGATCGCGGACATGTGGGCGTAGCGGGTCGAGAGACCATTGCCATGGTCTATTTCGACCTGCTTGCCGTAGCCACCGTTCCAGCCCGCCGACGTCACTTGGCCGGCGGCGGTGGCGCGGATCGGATCGCCGATGTCGCCGCGGAAATCCTGGCCGGCGTGCATGGCCGGCCGGCCGACGAACGGATCGATGCGTACGCCGAATCCGGAGGTGGTGTCCATGTCGTCCATGGGCTGGCGGATGGGCAGCGTCGCGAGCGCGCGCGACAGGCGCTCGGCCTGCGCCCGCGCCAAGCTGACGCGATGTACCTGGCGTTCGAACGCGGTCGGATTGGAGGCGAGCCGGAACGGCACGAACGGACCGCCCATGCCGCCGTCGATCTTTTGTTTGCCGGGATCGACGCCGAGTTCGGAGAACACGCCGCGCAGACGCCGCAGCTTGCCTTCGTAGCTGCCCTCCATGGCGTTGAGCGCATTGGTCTGCTGCGTCTCGATGCGATCGAGGGATGCCTGGAGACGGAAAACGGTCCCTTCCAGGTCGCGCGGCTCGCGGCCGGCGTGACGGTCGAGGGGCGCCATCAGTTCCGGCGCATGTACGCTGATGGGGGACGGTTTCGGCCGTGCCGCGCGCTCGTTCGCCGCCGGCCGCGACGGCGCCTTCACGGAACCGGTCACGGTCGGATCCGCAACCGAGCTGATCATGCCGGCGCGGGACTCCAGCGTCGTCTGCCGGCGCAACAGGGCGTCGAGCTTGCGCTCGAACTGCTCCTGATCGAGCAACTGGCGGCTGGTGACGCGATCCACCTGCGCCCGCATCTCGGCGATGCGGTCCTCATAGGCATATTGCATCTCGGTCTGGCGGGCGATCAGCCGCGTAAGAACGTCTTCCTGGAAGGCGAAATAGGTGGCGGTGACGATGGACCAGGCCCCCATGATGACCAGCGTGCCGACGATGGTCCAGAAGGCGACTGGCCCGACCCTGACCTGTCGGGAGCCTCGTCCGATGGTGTAGTCGACCAATCCGGCTCGCTGGCGCGAAGGAGGTGCTCCGTGCGTCTCGGCGACATCATGCGTACGGCAAGCATGTGCCGGCGCAACGTGCTGTCTCCGGGAAGGACTGTGAATGGCTTGACTCGACATCGACGCTCCCACGCCTTGTCGGAGCCACCCGGCCAGCGCTTTGAACGACTGTGGCCGGGCGTGGTTAATTTTCCGCAAATGAATTCGCGCTAATTTTCCTTCCGAAGGAGAGCCGGCATGCCGGGATCGGACATTCGTGATGCCGCCGGGACGTGCCCGGTGGGGGAGCTAAGAATCGCGGGCCACGGCAAGGACCTCGTCGGCATGGCCGTCGATACTGACCTTGGGCCAGACGCGGACGATTCGACCGTCGGTGCCGATCAGGAACGTGGTACGGACCACCCCCCAGTGGATTTTCCCGTAGAGCTTTTTTTCTCCCCAGACCCCGTAGGCGTCCAGCATGGCGTGATCGGGATCGCAGGCGAGCGTGAGCGCGAGGCCCTGTTTGGCCTTGAATCGGTCCAAAGCAGCCACCGGATCGGCAGAGACGCCGAGGAGGGCGGTTTTGGCCGCCGCAAAGGCCGGTGCGAGGGAAGAAAACGCGGCGGCTTCGCGCGTGCAGCCCGTCGACCCCGCACGCGGATAGAAGAAAAGGGCCAGTTTACGGCCGCGGAAATCCGACAGCGATACCGTCCCGCCGCCATCCTTAGCCAGACGGAAACTGGGTGCCCGACTGCCGGGTGCGAGTCCTGTCATAATGTGCCTTCCTTTCGACGCTTTCGCGCGATTTTCTCGCTCGGGACCGGGGTTTGGAGGGAAATCGGGGCGATCGAGGCCGAGGCGCCATGGCCCTTCCGAGGGATGCGCCCGCACGGTAATACTGTAGCGTTATCCAGGCAGACGAGGGGAAGCCCGATCGGGCATGGCGGACATCAATGGTAGTCCGAAGCTCGCGGAGCTGAAAAGCCTCGAAGCGAGCCTCGAAACACACAAGCGTTCATGTGCCGCGCGGGCCGCGGCGCTTTCCGCCGTGCCGCCCGAGCATGAGGGGGCGGGCGGTGCGCCGTGGCGGCTGCGCCTGCGCCCCCTCTGGGTCTACTGGCACAACCGGACGGTGCGGCGCGCGGCCTATGCGATCGGCGCCGTCGCGGCGGTGTTCTGCATCGCGATCGGCATCTTGTGGCTGCGTCTCGCCAGCGGCCCGATTTCGCTTGATCTCGCCACGCCATGGCTTACCTCGGCCATCGAGGAGAACTTCGGCAGTCGCTACAAGGTCGAGTTCGGCGGTACCGTGCTCGAACGGGACGAGAATGGCCGCATCGCACTGCGCATCCGCGATGTCGTCTTGCGAGACGGCCAGGGCGGCGTCGTGGCGAGCGCCCCGCGTGCCGAGGTCGGCTTCGCCGGTTCGAGCCTGTTCACCGGCCATCCGCGTGCCGAAAGCCTCAATCTGGTGGGTGCCGATCTGTCGGTGCGGGTTCGCCCCGACAGCAGCGTTACCGTGTTCGCCGCCGCCGACTCCCGGCCGCTCGCGACGTCGCCGGCGCTCGCCTCCGTCGAACCCGGTGTGCCGGCAGGCGAAAACGGCCGCACTGGGAAAGGTTCGTCTTCGCCGTCTCCCATGGAGCATGTCGGGGCTCTCCTGGCTTGGCTCGACAGCCTCGGTGGGCTGGGTCTCGACGGTCGCGACCTGACCGAAATCGGCTTGAAGAGCGGCAGCCTCCTGGTCGAGGACCAGCGCAACGGCCAGACCTCCAAGTTCGAGCGCATCAATCTCAGCCTGACTCGGCCGCGGGCCGGCGAGTTGTTGCTCACGCTCGGTTCTGAAAATCCGGAGCGGCCTTGGACGCTGCTTGCGGGAGTGAAGCCGACCACGCAGGGACGCCGCGCGCTCAGCGTCGAGGCCCGCCGGGTGTCCATGCGCGATCTCTTCCTCGCCCTGCGCATGGACGGGCCGGTCGACGTCGACCTGCCGATCTCGGCGAGCCTGCGGGCGGAAATCGCCTCGGACGGCTCGCCGCACCAGGCCGTCGGCCGTTTCCTGGCCGGGCCCGGCACCGTCACCGACCTCTCCAATCCTGACTCGGCGATTGCGATCGACCGGGCGGAGTTCACGGTCGAATGGGACGAGCAACAGCGCCGCTTCACGGCGCCGTTTCAGATCGTGTCCGGCGGCACCCGCATCACGCTTATCGCCCATGGGGAAGCGCCGCGCGAGCCTGGCGGCGTGTGGGGAGTGGGCCTGAGCGGTGGTTCCGTGGTGCTGGTGCCGGTCGCGCCGGCGGAGGAGGCGCTCCTCCTCAACCGCATCGTGCTGCGCGGCAGCTATGATCCCGCCAAGCGACGGCTGGATATCAAAGGCGACGTCAACGGCAAGGACATCGGCGTCGCCGGGTCTGGCAGCCTCGACTTCTCCAACGGCGATCCTCGCCTCATGGTCGGTCTCGCCGGACGCAACTTCAATGCCGGCACGTTCAAGCAGATGTGGCCGGTATTCGTGAACACGCCGGTGCGCGAATGGGTGGTCGAGCATCTTTTCGCCGGTGCGATGGATCGCCTCGAAATCGCGATCAACGCGCCGCTGTCGACGTTGCGCAACGGTGGTCCGCCGGTGCCCGACGACGGATTGTCGATCCGCGTCGACTCCAAGAACACCGTGCTGCGGCCGCTCGATGGACTGCCGGCGATCCGTGACGCCGACGTGAGCATGCAAGTGGCCGGCCGCTCCGTCACCATCAGTCTCGGCAAGGGCGTCGTCGACCTGCCGTCCGGCCGCCGCATGACCGTCGCCAACGGCGTCTTCGAGATCCCGGATTCCCAGGTCAAGAAGCCGCCGGCACGGGTTCGCATACGCATGGAAGGCCCGGTGCCTGCCGCTGCCGAACTGCTCGCTCTGGACCGGCTGAGCGAAATGTCCGGCTCGCCCCTCGATCCGAGCGTGAGCCGCGGAGCCGTGACGGCGCAGGTCACGCTCGGATTGACCATAGATCCCGACGCGCCGAAAGGCTCGACGAGCTACAATGTGGCGGCAGACGTCGCCAACTTCGCCGTCGACAAGTTCATGATGGCGCAGCGCATCGAGGCGCAGACCCTGCGCGTCAACGCCAACAACCAGGGTTACGTGGCCAAGGGCGACGTCAAGATCGGCGGCATGCCGGCCTCGGTCGAGTATCGCAAGAATCGCGACGACGCCGAGGCGGAAGTCCGCCTGCAGGCGGTCATGGACGACGGTGCTCGCCAGCGCTTCGGATTCGATCTCAAGGGCGGGGTCACCGGACCGGTTCCGATTCGTCTCGGCGGCCGCCTGCCGAGCGAGCCCGATGCGGACAACCGCTTCGCCGTCGAGGCCGATCTGACGCAGGCCAAGATCAACCAGCTCCTGCCCGGCTGGCTCAAGGCCGCAGGCAAGCCCGCCAAGGCCAATTTCACCATGACGACACGGCCGGGCAAATCGATCCGCATCGACGACATCGCCATCGAGGGCGGTTCGATCGGGGTCAAGGGCAATATCGAGATCGACCAGAACGGCGATCTCGTCGCCGCCAATTTCCCGGTCTTTGCGCTCTCCGATGGCGACAAGGCGACCCTGAAAGCGGAGCGCGGCAACGACGGTGCCCTCAAGGTGACCATGCGCGGCGACGTCTATGACGGGCGCACCTTCGTGAAGTCGGCGCTCGGGGGCGGCGGAAAGGATCGCGGCAAGCACGACGCCGCCATGGATCTCGACCTCGACCTCAAGCTCGCCGCCGTCGCCGGCCACAACGGCGAAGCACTGCGCAATCTCGACCTCAAGATGACACGCAGGGGTGGCCGCATCCGCGCCTTCGCGTTGAGTGCCCGCCACGGTGTCGACGCCCCGCTGATCGGCGACCTGCGCGGCAAGCCGGGCCAACGCCAGGTCCTCTATTTCGAAAGCAACGACGCGGGCGCCTTGTTCCGTTTCACCGACACGTTCCCGCGCATGTTCGGCGGCCAGATGTGGGTCGCCATGGATCCGCCGACCGCCGAGCAGACACCACAGGAGGGGCTCCTCAACGTCCGCGATTTCACCATCCGGGGCGAGCCGGCACTCGACCGCATCGCCGCCGGTGCGCCAGGCGCGCAACCGGGCGGGGTCGAGTTCTCGCGCATGCGGGTGGAGTTCACCCGCGCACCCGGTAAATTGACCATCAAGGACGGCGTCGTGCGCGGCATGCAGGTCGGCGCCACCATGGACGGTATCGTCGACTACGCGGGCAACGACGTTCGCCTGCGCGGCACGTTCGTGCCGCTCTATGGGTTGAACAACGCCTTCGGGCAGATCCCCATCGTCGGGCTGTTTCTCGGCGGCGGCTCCAACGAGGGTCTGGTCGGCATCACCTTCGAGGTCGCGGGTCCTCCGGGCGCCCCGACACTGCGGGTCAACCCGATCTCGGCAGTGGCGCCCGGGCTCCTGCGCAAGATGTTCGAATTCCCCTCCAGCGTGCCCGGCGAACGCTATCCCGACGTGATGCGCTGAAACGCGGGCATGCAGTCCGCGCAGGCAGGAGTGCGGGCCCGACAGGTTTTTCCTGCCGGTGCGAGCAACTTGGGCTGATGATCATATCGAACCGTAGGCGCCGATGAATTTCGGTCCGATGCTTTTATGCTCTCCGGCCAGGTCAGAGACGGTTGTGAACCAGGCCGATGTTCAAGGTGTGAAGCATTGACGGCACGCAAGAGTTGCGTATCATCGTGCGCAAGAGAAATAATAGTTGAGGAATTGTCCTTTTTCGCGAGGAGGTGTGGCCGGCTATTTGGCTGAGCATTCCAATTAACAAACGAAATGAACATACCGCGTGCGGGGCTTGTCCGCGCGCACTATATTTCAGGGAGGGGCGCTAATGAAGTGGGGATTTATCGCGGTACTGCTTACGTTTAATTCGGCAGCGTCGGCCGAAAATTTCGTCAAGATAACGCAAGGAACAGGCGGGGCCCTAGGTGAGACTAAGCTGTACGTTGTCGATTACGATTGTGGATATGATCAGTCGCGGCTCCGGCGTTATACCAGCGACCTCTATGGGCCGGGCATATTCCTTGAAATCGCTACCAATTTTGGCGTCGAGCTGAAATCCCAGAACGCGGCGGCGACACCGGGGACTGCGACGAGCGCCGTTGTGTTCAACCCCGTTGTCATCAGTTACAGGGTCAAGCCAGCCTGGACCGAACCGATCGCGAAGGCGACATGCCCCGGCCAGTTCTTCATCAGCGGCGCCGAGACTTACATGCTCGCCGGAAAAACCGGCAACACGGACGAAAAAAACCTGAGCCAATTTGTCGGTACGGTTGCTGGGGCCATCATCACCGGGGCATCCGCTGTTTACCCAATGGTGCGCCTGACCAAGCCACCAGAGTTCGATAACAGCGTTAATCGAGTCAAGGATTTGGTCCAAGCATTTTCCGATTTCCAAAATGCCTTCAAAGTCGATGCCTCCGGCAAAGTCGACCCACCTAAGGAGCTCAAGGTTGGAAAGAACTCCGTTACGGCCTATGACCACTCCGGCACGCGGGTTGCTTGGCTCACCCTTACGGTGACGCCTGTTGTCGGACTCGTGAAGAGCAATAAGACCAAGTTCCTGAGTGCCTATCAGACCGCGGCGGCGGCGACGGCGATTTCGCTCGATGGCAACGATGACGACCTGCGGCAACGATGCCAGCAGACCAAGCAAATGTATTTCTCGTCTGGCATTCGCGACGACACCGATATCGGCTTCCTGCTTTATAAACGGATGTTGCAAGCAAGCGGCGCGACACGAGAGAAAATAGTCAAGTGCATCGACGATCGCGCGACCGCTTTGGCAGCGTTGGATCTCCTAAATAGGAAGAACTCTCCCATTGCGGCGATCGAAAAACTCCAAATCAAACAGGAGGACATCGACAATTTTCTTCCCATTCAGGCGGCGTCCGACCAGCCGCATACGCGGACCAAGCTCGCCGACGAGATCGACATCTTTCTTGATGCGCTTGGGAGGCATCTGCGCGGGCAAGGCCTCATCGGTGGACAGTTGGCGCACCTGCTCGATGCCTTTCTACCGAATATCGTCATAGAGGATAGAACCACGGACTACAGGGCTCTCAATTTGATGCTGCCCGGTCCGCCTAAGGACTCGGCTGACCTTATACGCGAGGACGTTCTGGCCAAGCTAAGAAGTGGTGGCATCATCCGCTGGCTGTGCGCGCAGCGCACTAAGCGTGACCAGCCGGGCGCGACGCTTCGAATTTACGACCCTAACATCGATTCCGCCGTGATGGTCGTCGCCGCCAAAGCCAGCGCAAATGACGAACTCGATTTCGGCAAGTCGACGTTGTTCGGTGTGCACGTGCTGTTCGCGCCTGCGAAAGTGACTGAGCCACTGCATATCAAAAAGCTCGTCTTTGAGGAACGTTTTCGCGATAACATCCTGAAGGCGAACCCGGGCTGCGTGAAGAATGCACCTTCCTAACAACAGTGCGGCGGCCACGTCAGATCAATATCGCGGTTGGGTCTTCTCCTTGCCGGCCGCGCACGAATGGCTGGGCGAAGCGTGGTCCGGTATGTCGTCAGTTTGAATTAGATGTTTGGTCGGATTCCTACCCTCGGCATTTTCCTGGGCAGCGGTTCTCCGTAGTTCCGGGACCCGAGCGCAACGAGGGAGTCCGGGATCCATATTCCGTAGCGCTGCGGTCGCAGATGCCGGGCTCGCCGCGCCGCGCAATGACTGTGAATGTATCAAGCGTCAAGGCTGATATAGGAGACGATCGAGACGTTCGGGGAAGCGAATATCGGTCCGATGCGGGCGGTCGTCTAGCCGGCGCGCGATCATGATATTCCTCTCCGCGTGGTTGCGGCCCCCGCGATGTCCGTTTTTGAAAAACACGGGAATGACGCATGGCCCTGAACGCCACGTTCGCAGCGCCTGACGCCTGGATCATTGACGCGCGCCTGCGGCGGTCCTACCTGCTCGCCGGTCGTGAGCGTGTCGGAAGTTCGAACCATGCAGTCGTTGCGAATGGGTGTGGCAGGTTGCGGCCTGATCGGTCGTCGCCATGTGGATGTTGTGCGGACGAGCCCGGGATGCCTTCTGGTAGGGATCGCCGATCCCGATCCGGCGGTGGCCGGTCTCGCCGGTTCGATCGGTGTGCCGCACTACCAGTCGGTCGCCGAATTGATTGCCGCCGAGCGGCCGGACGCCATGGTGGTGGCGACGCCGACGCAGCACCACCTGGCGGACGCGTTGGCCTGCGCAGAGGCGGGCATTCACGTGCTGGTGGAGAAGCCGCTGGCGGATTCCCACCAGGCGAGCTGGGCCATCGTCGAGGCGGCCCGCAAGGCCGGCATCGTCGCCCTGGTGGGACATCACCGCCGCTACTATCCGGCCGTGCGCGAAGCCCGCCGCATCCTCGCCGAGGGCGGCATCGGCCGGCTGGTCGGCGCCACGGTGGTGTGGGTCACACTGAAGTCGGATGACTATTTTGTTCCCGACTGGCGGCGCGCCCCCGGGGCCGGGCCGCTGATGAACAATCTCGTCCACGAGGTCGATCTCCTGCGCTTCATCTGCGGTGAAATCACCGAGGTGACGACGCGGGCCAGCAATGCGGTGAGGGGCTTCGCGGTCGAGGACAGTGCGGCGGTCGTGCTCGGCTTTGCGAACGGCGCGCTGGCGACCGCGCTCATCTCCGATACCGCCGTGTCGCCATGGAGCTTCGAGATGGCGACCGGCGAGAGCCTGCAGGTCGCCTACACGGGCGAGAACACCATGCGGTTCATGGGCACGGAAGGTTCGCTTGAATTCCCCAACCTGGTGTTCTGGCGCGCCCGCGACGGTGGGAGGTGCGACTGGCACGGGGCGCCGGCGTCGAGCCGGGTCAAGGCGCGCTTCATCGACGTCTATGTGGAGCAGATTCGCCACTTCGGCGCCGTGATCCGCGGCGAGGAGACGCCCGTCGCGTCGGTCGAGGACGGCGCGCGTTCGCTCGACGTCACGCGTGCGATCGTCGCGTCCGCCCAGAGGGGCGAGCCGGTGCGGCTCGCAACGCCGCAGTGAATGGTCCGGGCGTGAAAAGGCCCCGGGGGTAAACCCCGGGGCCGCGACTTTTCGGCTGGTTTTCGAGCCGTCAGGGCTTCGGAATGCCGAGCTTGTCCGGCGAGATCTTCGCCGCGCCGGCGTCCTGCAGCACCCATGAGGAGACCGAACGCCACTTCGTGGTGAACTTCGCGGCCTCGTCGCCGGAGATGTTCATCATCACGTTGCCGCGCGACTCCATGATCTCCTTGAACTTGGGGTTTTCCGCGCCCTTGCGGAACGCCTCGGTCAGCACCTTCTTGACCGCGTCCGGCGTGTCGCGCTTGACGAACACGCCGTAGAACGGACCCCACGGCAGGTATTTGGAGAACTCCGGATATTCGGCGGTGATCGGCGTCACGTTCGGCAACGCCGGGATCGGCTCGGAGTTGACCACCGAAAGGGCCCTGACCCGGCCCGACTTGACGTGTTCGGCGGCGGCACCGACGCCGACCGGAACGAAATCCACATGGCCGCCGAGCAGCGCGGTGATGCTCGGACCTTCGCCGTCGAACGGCACCTGGGTGACGTCGAACTTGATCAGCGACTTCAGCATCGAACCGACCGTGTGCGGCAGTCCGCCGACGCCGGTGGTCCCCATCTTGACCACGCCCGGGCGCTTCTTGGCGTCTTCGATGAGCTCCTTGAGGGTTTTCCACGGCGAATCCGCACGCACCACGATGACGCCGACGCTGCGGGCGAGAATGTTGACGGCATAGAACTCGCCATAGTCGATCTCGGCGAGGCCGAGCACCTTGTAGAGCTGCGGGTTCTCGGCGCCGTAGAGGAGGTTGTAGCCGTCCGCCGGGCGTGAGTTCACGTAGATGGTGGCGATGGCACCGGTGCCGCCGGTGCGGTTGGTCAGAATGATCGCCTTGCCGAGATGCGGCTCGACCAGCGGCGTGATGGCGCGCGACACCACGTCCATGGCGCCGCCGGCGCCCCACATGATGGAGCCGGCGAGATCGCGCGTGGGAAACTGTTGCGCCGTCGCCAACGACACGCTTGCCAGTATCGACAAGGCCGCGGCGGCGGCCAGTTTGGTTTTCTGCATATCGACCCTCGAAAGTCCGGTTGATGGCGGTCGGTGCGATGGAGCCGGCCGAGACGCAAAGTCTCGGCTGTCGCATGTGGCCCGGCCCGCTCGGAGCGGATCGTTGCATCGCGGGTCCAAATGTCAACCGGCCCAATGGCGCACCGCGATGTGTTTTCGTCCGCTTATGTAAACGCGGCTTCATCGCCGGCAGGCAATGTACCGAAAACCACTTACCGGCCACGAATGTCTAGGCCGCAGGCCGTAACGGCACCTCGGCTTCCGTACCCGGCAAGGACTCGTAGAGCCTGCACTGGTGCCGGCAGGTCTCTGTTCTGCAGGAAGCCAAGCACAGCTGCCGGTATTTCAATTGGCGTTCGGCGTCGAACAGCTCTTCGGCCAGAAATCCGGGAGCGGTGGGCGCAAGGGCTCGCAGACCCCGCAACGCCTCGGCGCGCAGCTCGGCCATGTGAACGAAGGCGGCGCACACCGTATTCCGCATGAGCGGCCTGCGCGAAAAAATGATCGTCGCGGAGAAGACGCGAATCGTCTGCCCTGACGACGAGTATTATTGGGACTTGAATGTGCCTGCATACCCGGAGGCACACCTATACGGCATTCGTGACTTATTACTTGCAATAGCCAACAGCGCAAAAACAACGCGCCGCGCCGCGATTCGGCGCGCGCGGGCGCGCGGCGCGGCTGGAAGACACAGAGTCTCAGACCGGCTTGATGAGGACGTGCTTCTTCTTGCCGAGGGACAGCTTGATCACGCCTTGCGGAGTGAGAGCGCCTGTCGTCAGGGTCGTCTTCTCGTCGGTGATCGTCGCGTCGTTGATCTTCAGCCCGCCGGCCTTGATCTGGCGGCGCGCCTCGCCGTTCGAGGCGACGAGGCCGGCCGTGACGAAGGCCGTTAGGACGCCGAGCCCGGTGTCCAGCTCGGCGCGCGGCACTTCGACGGTCGGCAGGTTTTCGGCCAGCGCGCCCTGCTCGAAGGTCTTTTGCGCAGTGTCGGCGGCCTGTTCGGCGCTGGCGCGGCCGTGCATCAGCGCGGTCGCCTCGGTGGCGAGAACCTTCTTGGCTTCGTTGATCTCTCCGCCCTGCAACGCGGCGAGGCGTGTCACCTCCTCGAGCGGCAGGATGGTGAACAGCTTGAGGAACCGGACGACGTCGCCGTCCTCGGTATTGCGCCAGAATTGCCAGTAGTCGTAGGGGCTGAGCAGATCGGCATTGAGCCATACCGCGCCCGCGGCGGTCTTGCCCATCTTGGCGCCCGACGCGGTGGTGATCAGCGGCGCCGTGAGCGCGAACAGACGAGCATTGTTGAGGCGCCGGCCGAGATCGATGCCGTTGACGATGTTGCCCCACTGATCGGAGCCGCCCATCTGCAACGTGCAGCCGTAACGCTTGTTCAGTTCCGCGAAATCGTAGGCTTGCAGGATCATGTAGTTGAATTCGAGGAAAGAGAGCTCGTGCTGGCGCTCGAGCCGCAGTTTCACGGAGTCGAAGGCGAGCATGCGATTGACCGAGAAGTAGCGGCCGACATCGCGCAGGAAGTCGATGTAGTTGAGCGTATTCAGCCAGTCGGCATTGTTGGCCATGACGGCGTTGCCGCCATCGCTCTCGAACTTGAGGAATTTCGAGAAAGTCTTGCGGATGCTGACGAGGTTCTCGTTGATGATTTCGCTGCTCAGGACCTTGCGGCTCTCGTCCTTGCCGGACGGATCGCCGACCCGGGTGGTGCCGCCGCCCATCAGCGCGATCGGCCGGTGGCCGGTCTGCTGTAGCCAGTAGAGCATCATGGTCGGCAGCAGATGGCCGATATGCAACGAAGGCGCCGTGCAGTCGTAGCCGATATAGGCGGTGATGCGCGACGTGCGCGCGAGATCGTCGAGCGCCTCCGGCTCGGAGACCTGATGGATGAAACCGCGGGTCGACAAAACATGGAGGAAATCGGACTTGAAGTCGCTCATCGGCTTGGTTCGGCTTTGTTCTTGCCGGCCCGGGGCCGGCTTCTGATCAGAGGCGGCTCATGTATCAGGTCCGGCCGGGGATGAAAACCGCGGCCGGAAATGGGAAGACCGGCAGGGTCGAGACCTCCAGGCGACGGCTCATGGGTCCGGAAGGCCATTGGGATATTTCCTTATCGGGCCAGAAGCCATACATGTCCGACACCCCCGGCGCGCCCGTCGCCGCTGCGGACCCCTTTAGGAGACGGCTGGATGTACGCGAATGTTGAGCTTTTCATCGACGGCGCCTGGCGGTCGGCCGCGGCCGGCAAGACTCTGACGGTCCTCAACCCGGCGACCGGCGAGGCGATAGGCACCGTCGCCCATGCCGAGAAGGCCGATCTCGATGCCGCGCTCGCCGCCGCCCATAAGGGCTTTGCGGCCTGGAAGAAGGTTTCGGCCCACGAACGCTACCGGTTGATGCGCAAGGCCGCCGACATCCTGCGCGGCCGGGCCGACGATGTCGCGCGCCTGATGACCCTCGAACAGGGCAAGCCGGTCGCCGAAGCCAAGGGCGAGACCCTTTTGGGCGCCGAAATCATCGACTGGTTCGCCGAGGAGGCGCGGCGTGCCTATGGCCGCACCATCCCGCCGCGGGCGGACGGCGTCTACCAGCTCGAGCTCAAGGAGCCGGTCGGTCCCGTCGCGGCGTTTACGCCGTGGAATTTTCCCATCAACCAGGCGGTGCGCAAGCTCTCGGCGGCACTCGCCGCCGGCTGCTCGGTCGTCATCAAGGGGCCGGAGGAGACCCCGGCTTCGTGCGCCGCGCTCGTCGATGCGTTCAAGGACGCCGGGCTGCCGGCCGGCGTCCTCAACCTCGTCTTTGGTGTGCCGAGCGAGATTTCGCGCTACCTGATCCCGCACCCGGTGATCCGCAAGATCTCCTTCACGGGCTCGACGGCGGTCGGCAAGGAGCTCGCCAGCATGGCGGGTGCGCATATGAAGCGCGTCACCATGGAACTCGGCGGCCACGCGCCCGCGATCGTGTTCGCGGACGCCGATGTGGACGTGGCGGTGAAGGTCCTGTCCGCCAACAAGTTCCGCAATGCCGGCCAGGTCTGCGTGGCGCCGACGCGCTTCCTGATCCAGAAGCCCGTCTACGAAGACTTCGTCGGCAAATTCGTCGCCGCCGCCAAGAAGCTCAAGGTGGGCGACGGTTTTCAGGAGGGCGTGCGCATGGGCCCGCTCGCCCATGCGCGCCGGCTCGATGCCATGGAAGCCCTGGTCGGCGACGCCGTCGCCCATGGGGCGGCGGTCGAGACCGGTGGCCGGCGCATGGGTAACAAGGGATATTTCTACGAACCCACCGTGCTCACCAACGTGCCGTACGAAGCCCGTATCATGAACGAAGAGCCGTTCGGGCCAGTGGCCGTGATGGCGCCGTTCGAGGATTTCAACGAAGCCGTTGCGGAGGCGAACCGGCTGCCCTACGGGCTCGCGGCCTACGCCTATACGCGCTCGCAGAAGACCGCCGCCGCCCTCGGCGGCGCGATCGAATCCGGCATGGTGTCCATCAATCACCACGGACTGGCGCTGCCCGAGGTGCCGTTCGGCGGCATCAAGGATTCGGGCTACGGCAGCGAAGGTGGCGCCGACGCCATCGAGGCCTATCTCAACACCAAGTTCGTGACGCTGATGAACGGGTGATGGCCGCCGGTCCGTTCTAGCTCGTCATGGCCGGGCTTGTCCCGGCCATCCACGTCTTTGCAGCCGCGCGGCCAAGACGTGGATGCCTGGCACAAGGCCGGGCATGACGAAGGATAGGTTGGTCGTTGCGGGCAGAGCCGATGCTAGCCCGTATACGTCAGCCGGTCCTTCGTCCCTTCGGCTCGGGGCGCGGCTCGATATTGGCGAGGCGCTTGTCCAGATAGCCGCTGATGGACTGCATCAGCGGTTCGATCTTGCCGTCGAAGAAGTGGTTGGCGCCCGGCACGACCCGCTGCTCGATGACGATGCCCTTCTGGGTCTTGAGCTTCTCCACCAGAGTGGTGACGTCCTTGGGGGGCACCACCGCGTCCTTGTCGCCGTGAATGATCAGGCCGGAGGACGGGCAGGGCGCCAGAAAGGAGAAGTCGTAGAGGTTGGCCGGCGGGGCAATGGAAATAAAGCCCTCGATTTCGGGCCGGCGCATCAGAAGCTGCATGCCGATCCAGGCCCCGAACGAGAAGCCGGCGATCCAGCACGAGCGCGCCTCCGGGTTGATGGTCTGAGCCCAGTCGAGGGCGGATGCCGCATCGGCAAGCTCGCCCTGGCCATGGTCGAAAGAACCCTGGCTCCGGCCGACGCCGCGGAAATTGAACCGCAGAACCGCGAAGTGGCGGTGCACGAAAGCGTAGTAGATCTGGTAAATGATCTGATGGTTCATCGTGCCGCCGAACTGAGGATGCGGATGCAGTACGATGGCAATGGGTGCGTTCTTGACCTTGGCGGGATGGTAACGACCCTCGATCCGTCCTGCCGAACCGGTGAAGATGACCTCGGGCATGTTTATAAAACCTCGATCGGCGCGCCGGCGACGCGTCTTGACGGGCCGGATCCTGCGCGCGGCTGCGGGTCGTGCCCGTAAACGCCGGGCCGGCAAAGTGGCGACAGGTCCAGTCGGGCGACGGATTGTGGCGGCATGCGCCGGACAGCACGGGCCGGGTGGCGCGGGCGGCAGGTTCTAGCATAGGCAGAGGGGCGAAAAGCAAGGGTTTTATGGGGTTTGATCATGGATTCAGGCAGTCTCGGCGGTGCCATGGGGGATCGCGTCTATCTCGACTGGAACGCGACCGCGCCCCTAAAGGCCGAGGCCCGGGCCGCCATGCTGGCGGCGTGCGAACTCGCCGGCAATCCGTCGTCGATCCATGCGGAAGGCCGTGCCGCCCGCGCCGTGGTCGAGGCGGCCCGTGAGGCGGTGGCGGGGTTCGTCGGTGCGGTTCCGGCCGACGTCGTATTCACCTCGGGCGGTACCGAAGCCAACGCCATGGCGTTGACGCCGCACATGGAATGGCCCGCCGGCCGCGGCTGCACGCGGCTTCTGGTCAGCGCCATCGAGCACCCGTCGGTCCTCGCGGGTGGGCAATTTCCTGATCTTCAGGTGGAGCAGATCCCGGTAAGCCCGCACGGAATCGTGGATCTTGTGGCGCTGGGGTCGCGCCTTGACGACCTCGCCACGGCGGGCGAGCGACCATTGGTCTCGGTGATGCTGGCCAACAACGAGACCGGTGTCGTCCAGCCGGTCGCTGCGGTCGCGGAAATGGTTCACCGCGGAGGCGGGCTCCTGCATGTCGATGCGGTCCAGGCGGCCGGCCGGATGCCCATCGATATCAAAACCTTACGAGCCGATCTTGTGACTCTTTCAGGGCACAAGATCGGGGCCCCGAAAGGCGTCGGCGCGCTCATCCGCCGCAGCGGCGACGTCCAGATCGCGCCCCTCCTGCGCGGCGGCGGCCAGGAGCGCCGGCTGCGCGCCGGCACCGAGAACGTCGCCGCCATCGCGGGCTTCGGCGCCGCCGTGGCGACCGCTGCCGGGGCGCGGGATCGCGCCCATATGGCGGAACTGCGGGCGATCCTGGAGGAGGGCTTGGCCGCGGCTTCCCCGGACCTTGTCATATTCGGTTCAAATGCAGAAAGGTTATGTAATACCTCACTATTTGCCCTTCCGGGCCTGTCCGCCGAGACGGCCCTGATTGCCTTCGATCTCGACGGCATTGCGGTATCGTCCGGCTCGGCCTGCTCGTCCGGCAAGGTGGCGCCATCCCATGTCCTCGCCGCCATGGGGGTCGGCAAGGAACTTGCTTTGGGAGCCATCCGGGTCAGCCTGGGGCCGAATACCACCACAAACGACATTGAAACGATGCTAAAGTCTTGGAGGAGCGCTGTTGCGCGCCTAAATAAGGTGAGTAAGAAGGGGCGAGGCGGTCTGGCGGCGTGAACGCCGGGCCAAGGCGATCCGAAGCTAGTGGTTCCCAAGCGAGGTGATCCTCAAGCGAAGTGACTTCGTGCGAAGTGACATCGAAAGGTGACATCCGCCGCCGGGACGATACCATAGCCGACCAATCCAACCCGCGGTCCTTGAAACCGCTCGGAGGGACGTAAATGCCGGCCGTTCAAGAGACCGTCGATCAGGTCAAACTGATCGACGTCGATCAATACAAGTACGGGTTCGAGACAATCATCGAATCCGAGAAAGCGCCCAAGGGCCTTTCGGAAGACACCGTCCGATTCATTTCGGCCAAGAAAGACGAGCCCGCCTGGATGCTCGCTTGGCGGCTCGACGCCTATCGGCGCTGGCTGACCATGCGCGAGCCCACCTGGGCGCGGGTCGACTATCCGAAGATTGATTACCAGGATCTCTATTACTACTCGGCCCCGAAGGCGTTCAAAGCGCCCAAGTCGCTGGCCGACATCGATCCGGAAATCCTCAGGACCTACGAGAAGCTCGGCATTCCGCTCAAGGAGCAGGAGCTCCTCGCCGGCGTGCGCAAGCAAGGCGAACCGTCGACGCTCGACGCCGACGCCGGCGGTGAATACCGCTCCGGCAATGTGGCCGTCGATGCCGTGTTCGATTCGGTTTCGGTCGCCACCACCTTCAAGGAGGAGCTCAAGAAGGCCGGCGTGATCTTCATGCCGATCTCCGAAGCCATCCGCGAGCATCCCGATCTGGTGAAGAAGTATCTCGGCACGGTGGTGCCGACCTCCGACAACTTCTTCGCCACGCTCAACTCGGCGGTGTTCTCCGACGGCTCGTTCGTCTACGTGCCGGAAGGTGTTCGCTGCCCGATGGAGCTGTCCACCTATTTCCGCATCAACGAGAAGAACACCGGCCAGTTCGAGCGTACGCTGATCATCGCCGACAAGGGCTCCTATGTGAGCTACCTGGAAGGCTGCACGGCGCCCATGCGCGACGAGAACCAGCTGCACGCCGCCGTGGTCGAACTGATCGCGCTCGACGACGCCCAGATCAAATACTCGACGGTGCAGAACTGGTACCCGGGCGATGCCGAAGGCAAGGGCGGCATCTTCAACTTCGTCACCAAGCGCGGCGACTGCCGCGGCAAGCGCTCGAAGATCTCCTGGACCCAGGTCGAGACCGGCTCGGCGATCACCTGGAAATACCCGAGCTGCATCCTGCGCGGCGATTACTCGCAGGGCGAGTTCTATTCGATCGCGATTTCGAACGGCATGCAGCAGGTCGACAGCGGCACCAAGATGATCCATCTCGGAAAGAACACCAAGAGCCGGATCATCTCCAAGGGTATCGCGGCGGGCAAATCGCAGAATACCTATCGGGGTCTCGTGTCGGTGAATCACCGTGCCACCGGCGTGCGCAACTTCACCAACTGCGACTCCCTCCTGGTCGGCGACCAGTGCGGCGCCCACACGGTCCCGTACATCGAGACCAAGAACGCCTCGGCCCTCGTCGAGCACGAAGCGACCACGTCCAAGATCAACGAGGACATGCTGTTCTACTGTATGCAGCGCGGGCTGACGCAGGAGGAGGCGGTCGCCCTGGTGGTCAACGGTTTCGTGCGCGACGTCTTGCAACAGCTCCCCATGGAGTTCGCGGTCGAGGCGCAGAAGCTGATCTCGATCTCGCTTGAGGGGAGCGTGGGGTGACGGTCGAGCCCGACAACCTCGTCCTGGAGCATCTGCGCACCATCGGCGGCGAACTCGCCGAGATGGGCGATTGGATGCACACCACCAGTGCCGAGATGACCGCGATCCGCCAGCATCTCACCGGTGTGGTCACGATCCAGGAACACGATCACGGCAACATCGCCGCCATCAAAGGCCATCTCGACAGGATCGAGAGGCGCCTGGATCTGGTGGATTGAATTGCGCCGTCGTCTTGAGGCGCCCGGCGCGGCCGGGCCTCGAAGGACGGCGGGCACGGAATCAGAGGCCGTCCTCCTTCGAGGCTCGCTCCGCTCGCACCTCAGGACGACGGATCACTTTTCAGCCAGAAACGAGAACTGAAAATGCCGCTGCTCGAAATCAAGAACCTGCAGGCCTCCGTGGAGGAGCGCGAAATCCTCAAGGGGCTCGACCTCGTCGTCAACAAGGGCGAGGTGCACGCCATCATGGGCCCGAACGGCTCCGGCAAGTCGACGCTCGCGCATGTCCTGTCGGGCAAGCCCGATTATGAAGTCACCGGCGGCGAGGTGCTGCTCGAGGGCGAGGACATTCTCGAACTCGACCCGGCCGAGCGCGCCGCCAAGGGCATCTTCCTCGCCTTCCAATATCCGATGGAAATTCCCGGCGTCGCCACCATGACGTTCCTGCGCACGGCGCTCAATTCCCAGCGCAAGATCCGCGGTGAGCCGGAGCTCTCCACGCCTGAGTTCATGAGGCGGGTGCGTGACGCCGCACAGAAGCTCAACATCGACCAGGACATGCTCAAGCGGCCGGTCAATGTCGGCTTCTCGGGCGGCGAGAAGAAGAGGAACGAGATTCTCCAGATGGCGCTCCTGGAGCCAAAACTCGCCGTCCTCGACGAAACCGACTCCGGCCTCGACATCGACGCCCTCAAGGTGGTCGCCGACGGCGTCAACCGGCTGCGTTCGCCGGAGCGCGCCATGATCGTCATCACCCACTATCAGCGGCTGTTGAACCACATCGTTCCCGACGTGGTGCATGTGCTCTCCAAGGGCCGCATCGTGCGCACCGGCGGCAAGGAGCTGGCGCTGGAGCTCGAAGCCAAGGGATACGCAGACTACCAGGAGGAGGCGGCGTGACCATGGCTACTGCCGAACTCGCTGTCGTCCGCACCCCCGCCGAAGAGGCGATCGTCGAGCGTTATCCGGCCTTCAGGGCCCGCCAGCAACATTGGGGCGGGGCGGCGGTCGAGCGCCTGCGCGAACAAGGGTTCGCCGCGCTCAAGACCCGCGGTCTGCCCAACCGCCGCGTCGAGGAGTGGAAATACACCGACCTCAAGGCGCTGATGCCGCAACTGGCCGAGCGTTTCGACGGCTTTTCACAAGGACTGGTGGAGCGCGCGGCGGCGTTGCGGCCGCATCTCGCCGTCGGCGACGCGACCCGCATCCTGTTCGTCAACGGCTGCTCCGCGGCGACGCTCCGGGAGCAGGGCTTCGTGTACGGCTCGGTCGCCCACGGCGACGATCCGCGACCGCAGACGGCCGCCGTCATCTCTCGCGAGCGCGACTATGCGGACAACGCCGCAGTTGCGCTCAACAGCGCCTTCATGGACGACTGGGTATTCCTGCGCATTCCCGCCGGCACCAAGCCGGACAAGCCGCTGCACCTCGAGTTCCGCGAGATCGGCGACAAACCCTTCGCGACCTATCCGCGCGTGCTGATCGTCGTCGAGGACGGCGCTTCGGCGACCGTCATCGAAACCCATGACGGCTCCGACGGGGTCGCCTACCAGACCAATAGCCTGATCGAGTTCGAGATCGGCAATGGCGCGCGCGTCGAGCATGTCGCCATGAACGCCGCCGGCGACAAGGCGCTGGCGCTCTCGACGGTGGCGGCGCGGCTCGGTCGCGATGCTCGTTTCGCTACGCTGACCGTGACCGTCGGGGCGGCCGTATCGCGCCAGCAACTGTTCCTGGCCTTCCAGGGCGAGGGTTCGGAGGCGCAGGTGCGCGGCGCCACCATGCTGCGCGACAAACAGCACTGCGATTCGACCCTGGTGATCAACCACGCAGCTCCGCACTGCCTGTCCCGCGAGACCTTCAAGACCGTGCTGGACGACGAAGCGCGCGGGGTGTTTCAGGGCAAGATCATCGTTGCGCCCGGCGCGCAGAAGACCGACGGCAAGATGGCGGCACATACGCTGCTGCTTTCGGATGCCGCCGAGGCTAATGCCAAGCCGGAACTGGAAATCTTCGCCGACGACGTCGTGTGTGGCCATGGCGCCACGGCGGGTGCGCTGGACGACAATCTGAAATTCTATCTGATGGCGCGCGGCATTCCCGAGAAGGATGCGGAAGCTCTCCTGATCGAGTCTTTCGTTGCCGAAGGCGTCGATTCCGTCGAAGACGAGACCCTGCGCGAGGCGTTGATGGACGTCGCCCGCGGCTGGCTCAAGGCGCGCGAGTAGGGCGATGGTGAAGCAGGCAGGACGACGACAATGACCCATCCGGCGGTCAAGAACGGCAGCTACGACGTCGAGCGCGTGCGTGCGGATTTTCCGGCGCTCGCCATGAAGGTATACGGCAAACCGCTCGTCTATCTCGACAATGCCGCCTCGGCCCAGAAGCCGCAGGCGGTGCTCGACCGGCTCGAACAGGCCTACAAGACGGAATACGCCAACGTTCATCGCGGGCTGCACTATCTCGCCAATGCGGCGACGGAAGCCTACGAGGGTGCGCGCGAGAAGGTCCGGGCCTTCCTCAATGCGCCCCGGGCGGAGGAGATCGTCTTCACCCGCAACGCCACCGAGGCGATCAACCTGGTCGCCTACACGTTCGGGCGCGAGCGCATCAAGGCCGGGGACGAGATCATCGTCTCGATCATGGAGCACCACTCCAACATCGTGCCGTGGCACTTCCTGCGCGAGCGGCAAGGCGCGGTCATCAAGTGGGCGCCGGTCGACGACGAGGGCAACTTTCTCCTCGACGAATTCGAGAAGCTGATCTCGCCACGTACCAAGATGGTGGCGATCACGCACATGTCGAATGCGCTCGGCACTGTGGTGCCGGTCAAGGAAGTGACCCGCATCGCCCATGCGCACGGCATCCCGGTCCTGGTCGACGGTTCGCAGGCGGCGGTGCACATGCCCATCGACGTCGTCGATATCGGCTGCGATTTCTACGCCATCACCGGCCACAAGCTCTATGGGCCCACCGGCATCGGTGCCCTCTACGGCCGTCACGAGCTGCTCGCCGCCATGCCGCCCTTCATGGGCGGCGGCGAGATGATCCGAGACGTGTACCAGGACAACGTGACCTACGGCGAGCCGCCGCACCGCTTCGAGGCCGGCACGCCGCCGATCGTGCAGGCCGCCGGGCTCGGCGCCGCCCTCGACTACATTGATTCGATCGGCAAGGACCGCATCCACGCCCACGAGAGCGATCTCGTCGCCTATGCCCACGAGCGGCTGGGCCAGATCAACTCGCTCAGGATCATCGGCAACGCCCGCGGCAAGGGCGCCATCGTGTCGTTCGAGATGAAGGGCGCGCATGCGCACGACATCGCCACCATCATCGACCGTTCCGGCGTTGCGGTGCGCGCCGGCACGCACTGCGTCATGCCGCTGCTGGCGCGCTTCGGTACGACGGCCACCTGCCGGGCCTCGTTCGGCCTCTACAACACTCGCGAGGAAGTCGATGCCCTCGTCAAGGCGCTGATCAAGGCGCAGGACATGTTCGCATGAGCGAAGACACACGCCCACTTCCGTCGCCGGCCGACGACACCGCCCCGGTTGCGGCGCAAGACGCGGCTCAAACCGCGGCCGGCCCGGCTCTGCCGCAGGCGGAGATCGAGCGCCTGACCGAAGAAATCGTGCAGGCGCTCAAGACCGTCTACGACCCGGAAATTCCCGCCGATATCTACGAGCTCGGCCTGATCTACCGGATCGACATCGCCGACGACCGCTCGGTCGCGGTCGACATGACGTTGACGACGCCCAACTGCCCGTCGGCGCAGGAATTGCCGCTGATGGTGGAATATGCGGTTGCGACCGTGCCCGGCGTCGGCCCCGTCAACGTCTCGGTGGTGTGGGATCCGCCGTGGGATCCGAGCCGGATGACCGACGAGGCCCGCCTCGTCCTCAACATGTGGTGAGGACGCCGCACACGCGTTGCGGTCGCCGGCAATACCGGGCTGCAACTGAAGACACAGAGTGAATACGTGAGTTCCTGCTTCGCACCCTCGGGCGCGCCCGGGAACGACCAAGCGAGAGGTCACAGCGATGGCTACCCCCCGTCCGCGACCGCAGGTGATGCGTCTCACCGATGCCGCCGCGTCGCGCATCAAGGCTATTTTGTCGAGTTCCGACAAGCCGATCGCCGGCGTGCGCGTCGGAGTCAAGAACGCCGGCTGCGCCGGCATGTCCTACACCATGGAGTATGCCGAGGCGGCAGCACCCACCGACGAGGTGGTCGAGGACAAGGGAGTAAAGATCCTCGTCGATCCCAAGGCGGTCCTGTTCCTGCTCGGTACCGAGATGGACTTCAAGGTCGAGAAAATGTCATCGGGATTCGTGTTCAACAATCCCAACCAGACCTCGGCGTGCGGTTGCGGCGAATCGGTGGCGTTGACGCCGGCGAGCAGCCTGGACGCGGCCGAGGCCTCTTGATCTCCTGATCCGGATTTCGCGTTCCGCTCAATCGTGGTTACGTTCGTTTCCGTCATGGATCGTGGGCAGATCGCCGAGTTGTTCACCGCCTTCGGGGCCGTCGACGTGCGTCGCATGTTCGGCGGGTTTGGGCTGTTTGCCGAGGACCTCATGTTCGCGATCGTCCAGGACGGGATGATCTTCCTCAAGGCGGACGAGCTCACGAGCGCATCCTTCGCGCGCGAAGGGCAGGGCGCCTTCGCCTATGAGGCCCGCGGTCGCCGCATTTCGCTGTCCTATTGGGGCTTGCCTGATCGGCTCTACGACGACCCCGACGAACTTGCCCGTTGGGCCGCGGACGCGCTCGCCGCAGCCCGGCGCGCACGGACGAAAACGCCGCGCAAGCGCGGCGGGAAGTCGGCAAAAATGCCTAGAGGGTGACCTGGGCGACCTGCTAGGCGACCTGTGACTGCCTGGCCGGCATCACCTCGGGATCGGTCTCGCAGATCACGCGGTTGCGGCCGTTGCGCTTGGCCGCGTACAGGCACATATCGGCGCGTCCGATCAACTCCTGGGGAGTATCGCCGCGCTGCAGCACGGCAACGCCGACCGAAATCGTGATGCGACCGAGATGCTCGCCGGTCGATCGCTTCATCAGTTCCTTGCTCATGACGGCGCGGCGGATGTGGTCGCCGACCGTGGCGGCCTGCCGCAGTGCGGTCGAAGGCAAGACGACGGCGAACTCCTCGCCGCCGTAGCGGGCCGCGATGTCCTGGCCCTTGACGTTCTGCTTCACCGACATGGCGACGAGCCGCAGCACCTGATCGCCGGTGAGGTGACCATAGGTGTCGTTGAAGCTCTTGAAATAATCGATGTCGGTGAGAAGGAGCGACAGGGGTTCGTCGCGCGCCGTCGCGTCGGCAATCGCCTTGGCGAACATCTCGTCGAAACCCTTGCGATTGGCGAGCGAGGTCAGCGGATCGGTCAGGCTCTCGTTACGGACCACCTCGAGGCTCTGCTGGAGCTGGTTGATCTCCTGCTTCGACGCGTTGAGGCGGGCTTCCAGGGTCTGGTTGTTGTTCTCCATCTCCTTGGCGGTCGCCACCAGGCTCTCGATGATGGTGCGCAGACCCTCGCGGTCCTTGGCGTTGCCGAGCTGGCTCGTCACGTCGGCGAGACTTTCGGTGTGTCGCCCGGCGGCGCCGGCGGCCGCTTCGATCATCGACATGATCTGATCGATCTCACCCATGACTTTGGAATTGAGTGAGCCGACGCGGTCGGAGAAGCGGGTGCTGGCGATATGGGTGGCGTAGATCTCGTCGATGTCGACCTCGGTCAGCGTCCCCTTGGACGCCAGAACATCGTTGACCACCTGGTTGAGCGAGGGGTTGTAACCGGTCGCGTAATTGTACCAAATTTCAAAATTGCGAGGACTTGCCGGCTGCCGCAGCGCCTTGATCTGGCCGAGAGCGATCTCGGCGAACGCCATTGTTCGCTCGTGCTCATCGGTGTGCGCCTTCATCTCACGCTCCCGTCGCGACCGTGTGGCGCGACCCCCCCAAACCGACCATGTTCGCTTGTCCGGTGAAAAACGTAGGGGAGATGCGTGAATGCCGAGTTAAATCGATCGAAACGAAGGGCCTGAATCGGCAGTATTGAACTCAAATCACGAGAGGTGCGGGGGTCTTGTCTGGCCCGTTTACGCATCGGCAGACGGCCGCCGGCAGCATTACGCTTTGAGGCGCACAGGCCTCATCAGAAAGGCCGGCAAGTGGGCAGGGTCAAAGGAGTTTTCGTTACGCTGCCGACGGTCGGGCTGCGGCTGGTGGGGGCTTGCCGGAGGCGCCAGCGCCGCCGGGGCGGCATCCGGTGCGACACGTTCCGGTTGGGCCGGCGTCGACGGCGACCGCTCGGTCCGCTCCGACCGCTCGGTCCGTTCCGACCGCTCCGGGCGGCGACCGCGGCCGGTGCGCTCGCTACGCTCATTACGCTCATGGCGGGAGCGCGGCCGGGCCGGCTCGTCGGAAGCGGGAGGCGGTCCATCCACCCAGGGAATAGTCTGGCCGATCAGCTTTTCGATCGATGCCACCAGTTTCTGATCGATCGGCGCGACGATCGAGATGGCGACGCCGCTGCGGCCGGCCCGGCCGGTGCGGCCGATGCGGTGGACATAGTCGTCGGCGTGATGCGGCACGTCGAAATTGAAGACGTGGCTGACATCCGGAATGTCGAGACCACGGGCGGCGACGTCGGAGGCGACCAGGAGCGTGACCTCGTTCTTGCGGAACTGATCGAGGGCGGCGGTACGCGCCGACTGGTCCATGTCGCCGTGGAGCGCGATCGCGGAAAAACCGTGCTTGAGAAGCGAGCGGTGCAGAAGCGCGACTTCGCGCTTGCGATTGCAGAAAATGATACCGTTCTTGAGGTTCTCGGCCGTGCGGATGAAATGCCGCAGCGTCTCGCGCTTTTCGCGCGGTTCGCGGCCGGTCTTCACCAGGAGCTGGGTGGTGGTCGCCACTGTGGAGGCCGGGCGCGACACCTCGACGCGCACCGGGGTGTGCAGGAACTGCTCGGTGATGTGCTGGATTTCCGCCGGCATGGTGGCCGTGAAGAACAGCGTCTGGCGCGTGAAGGGGACGAGCTTGCAGATGCGTTCGATGTCGGGGATGAAGCCCATGTCGAGCATGCGGTCGGCTTCGTCGATCACCAGCAATTCGACGCCGGTCAACAGCAGGCGGCCGCGCTCATGGTGGTCGAGCAGGCGGCCGGGCGTGGCGATCAGGACGTCGACGCCGCGCATCAGCTTGGAGTCCTGGTCGTCGAAGGAGACGCCGCCGATGATCAAGGCGACGTTGAGCTTCTGCTTGGCACCGTATTTGACGAAGCTCTCTTCCACCTGGGCGGCGAGTTCACGGGTCGGCTCGAGGATCAGGGTGCGGGGCATGCGCGCCCGCGCGCGACCCTGTTCCAGCATGGTGAGCATGGGCAGGACGAAAGCGGCGGTCTTGCCGGTCCCGGTCTGGGCAATGCCGAGCACGTCGCGCCGGGAGAGCACGTGGGGAATGGCTTGTTCTTGAATGGGCGTAGGGGCCGTATAACCAGCGCCGGCAACGGCGGCGAGGACTTTTTCGGACAAGCCGAGTTGGGAAAAAGACATGAAGCCTCGAAAAGGAGGACCGCCCGGAGCATCTTGGGCCGCGCCGGAAACACTAGGTCGACGGATATGCGCGGAAGGGCGGTCGCATGTGTTTACGTTCGACCGTTCGCGCGGAACATAACGAGACCCGCCGAAAAGTCAATGCCGGGCTAGGGCTTAAGTGAACTCCAGGTCACGGATTCGTCATCAAATTGCGGGCCGGCGTGGCCGCGCCCCTTGCGCGCGTCCGTAAACGTCCCAGCCATTCCCGGTTCTGTCCCTTCTGAATCCATCGCCCCCTGTTTATGTGGCGCCAAATGGCCGTCCGTGCAGGCGGATGGAAGAAAATCTGGGAGGGTTTGCATGCGCGCCCAAGTGGGCATCATCGGCGCAGGACCGGCCGGACTGATGCTGGCCTTGTTGTTGCGCCGGCGCGGGATCGATGCCGTCATCGTCGAGAACCGAAGCCGTTCCTATGTCGAGCAGCGCGTGCGCGCCGGGCTCCTGGAGCAATGGGTCAGCGATCTTCTGGTCGAGACCGGCGTCGGCGCGAGGCTTACGCGCGAAGCCATGTTCCACGACGGCATCCATCTCGCGTTCGGCGGCAAATCCCACCATGTCGACTTCCGCAAACTCACCGGCAAGGGCGTTACCGTCTACGGCCAGCAGGAAGTCGTGAAGGATCTCATCGCCAGGCTCACCGACGACGGCGTGCCGATCCTGTTCGAAGTCGAGGACGTTGCCGTACACGATCTCGACGGCGACATGCCCCGCATCAGTTTCCGCAAGAACGGCGAGCCGGGCGAAATCGCCTGCGATTTCATCGGCGGGTGTGACGGGTTTCACGGTGTCTGCCGGCCGAGCATTCCGGCCGGCCTGCTCACCACCTACGAACGCGAATATCCGTTCGGCTGGCTCGGAATCCTGACGGAATCGCCGCCTCCCGCCGACGAGCTGATTTATGCCTATCACGAGCGTGGATTCGCGCTCTATTCCATGCGCTCCGCGACCGTGTCGCGGCTCTATGTGCAGGTCGATCACGGCGAGGAGGTGGAGCGCTGGAGCGATGCCCGCGTCTGGGAGGAACTGCACCTGCGGCTCGGCGGCGTGCGTAGCCTCGCCGAGGGCCGCGTGCTGCAGAAATCCATCACCCCCATGCGGAGCTTCGTCACCGAGCCAATGCGCCACGGCCGCCTGTTCCTGGCTGGCGACAGCGCCCATATCGTGCCGCCCACCGGCGCCAAAGGCCTCAACCTCGCCGTGGCCGACGTGGTGGTGCTGGCGCGGGCGATCACAGCCTTCTACACCGCCGGCCGCTCCGACCTTCTCGATGCCTACTCGGCCACCTGCCTCGACCGCATCTGGAAGGGGCAGCGGTTCTCATGGTGGATGACCCAGATGCTGCACCGCTTCCCGGACGGCAGTGCGTTCGACCGCCGCCGACAACTCGCGGAACTCGCCTATGTGACGAGCTCCACCGCCGCGGCGACGACACTGGCCGAGAACTATGCCGGGCTGCCGATGACCTGGTGAGCCGCCCCGCATGGTTGACGGTGTCTTGCCCCGTTGCGGCAAGAACGCCGAGACTTGTCGGACAAATTGCGCCGGTATCGGCAGGCGAAATCTCATTTCTCTGCGTTAGGCTGCCATCTTCCGAAGGAGTGGTTGCGCGGAGATTTGTGCGATGGGCCGGACCAGACTGGACTTGGCGATGTGCGCCTTACTGAGCGGGCTGCTGGTCGTGGCGCTGCCGTCGCAGGCACAGACCCAGTCGGGTCTGTCCGATGCCCTCTCCAAGTCCATCAGAGGTGCCAAGCGCAGCGACAGCCTTCGCCAGCGCGACGAGGCGACCCGCGTATACGACGAAGTCCTCGGCGAGGAACTGGACCCGACGCCGGCCAAGCGCCGTGTCGCCCTCAAGAGCCGCGCCGCAGTTTACGAAAAGGTCAACCAGAACGATCGCGCCGAGGCCGACTATTCCGCCGCCCTCGCACTCGAACCTGCCGATCCCACCGACTATATAGACCGCGGCTATTTCCGGCTGCGCATGGGCCGTTACGTCGACGCCATCACGGACTTCGCCGCAGGCTCGAAGCTGGAGCCGAAGAACCCACGCTTCCGCTATGCCGTCGGGCGAGTCTACGCGGCGATGCGCAACTATCCTTCGGCCATCGAGCAGTACGGCCAGGCGATACGGATTGCTCCGCGCGACCCGATGGCGTTCCTGTCGCGGGCGGAGGCGAACATCCACCTGAAGAACTACGCCGAGGCGCAGGCGGACTACGAACGCGCCATCAAGCTCGGCCTGAAGCGGCCTAGCGAGCGGCTGTTCGCCCATCTGGGACGCGGGTATGTGGCCCTGGTGACCGACGATTTCGACACCGCGGTCGAGGACTTCGACATCGCCCTGGAGATCGAGCCCGGCGCCGTTAACGCCTGGATGTGGCGCGGCTATGCCAATGAGCGCCTGGGACGTTACGACTTGGCCCTTGCCGATTACGAGCGAGCCATCATGGTCGAGCCCGACAACGCTACGGCAAGGTCGAACCTGCGCCGCTTGCGCTCCCGGGACGGCACTGCGGCCCAGCCCGACTTTCAGATCGACGACCGCACTCGGCTCGCCGCCGACAGCGGGCCGGGCCTTCTGCCCCGCCGCCGTCCGCAAATGTGAGCCAGGACACGGGGCATGAAAACGGCGAGGCCTTCCGGCTCGCGCCGGAAGGCCTCGCACGGGCAGCCGGTCGCGGTCGACGCCGAGCGTCGCATCTGCGGATCGCGGGACGCGACACCGCCGCGCACGAATGCGCGAAAAGCGCGAGCCTCAACTTCGCCGCGGGCGCCTGAAAGCCGGAACGCCAGCCACATTGATACGGGCCGACAACCGCTCCGGCACCCTCACCGCCGCCACCATCAAAATCGACGTGTGCGGACTATCCAGATATGCACACCGCACGCGAGAACGCCTTGCGCGGCGTCAATGCGCCGCGAATTTCGTCGTTGTTGCGGCCAAATGGCCGGCGACCGCTCGGGAGCGGCGCCTCACGGGCAGGAATAGATCCGTCCGCCGCGGCCCACATAGGTCTGCGTCTGCGGATCGTAGGAGCGGAACCGGCGCGCACATTGTGCGATCAGCGCGTCCCGTTGCGAGGCCGCACGCGCCTGTTCGGCGGCGATGATGCCGAGCATCAGGCCGCCGGCGATCCCCGCCGCGACGGCGCCGCCGCCACCACCTCCGCGCCAGCCGCCACGCGGGCCCGGGCCGCCGCGCGGTCCGCGCGGGCCAGGACCCACACGCACGCCGCGCGGTCCGCGCTGGACCTGGACATGGAGCGTGTCGGCCAGTTGCGACGCCTGCTGCGACATGGTCGAGGCGCCGTTGGCGATCGGCGCCGCCGATGCGGCCCGATCGGCAAACAGCACAGCGCTTCCGATCAGTGCCGCAGTCATCGTCAATGTGGTGATGAGGCGCATGGCTCGTCCCCCGTGCTCTTGGACGCAAGTTCTTGGACGCAAGCTCTTGGACACGACGTCCGAAGTCCGTCGGGGGCGTGACAACGCAGGCCACATGATGGCGCAAAACCCGCAACCGGCGCATCAACTCTGGCGCGACATCGCGCCGCGCACGCAAGGGAAAGTCAGTGCCGCTGACCGATCGCCTTGGCGAGAGGCAGGGATCCCGAGAAGATTGCGCCGGAATTGCCTCGCAATCCCGGCGCAATCCGATGAGACCAGGCTGCGTCAGTCGAGCTTACGTGCCCGGCACCACGCGCACGGCGCCGCGGGAAGCGCTGGTGGTCATGGCCGCGTAGGCCTTGAGGGCGGCAGAGACCTGCCGTTTGCGGGCCTTGGGCTTCCAGGCCTTGGTGCCGAGGGCCACCATGGCGGCGCGACGGCGGGCGAGCTCCTCGTCGGCCACCGCCAAGCGGATGGAGCGGGCCGGGATATCGATTTCGATCTTGTCGCCATCCTCGATCAGGCCGATGGCGCCACCCTCGGCGGCCTCCGGCGAGACATGGCCGATGGACAGTCCCGACGAGCCGCCGGAGAAGCGGCCATCGGTGACGAGGGCGCAGACTTTGCCGAGTCCGACCGACTTTATGTAGCTGGTCGGATAGAGCATTTCCTGCATGCCGGGGCCGCCGCGCGGCCCCTCGTAGCGGACGATGACGACGTCGCCGGCCTTGATCTTGCCACCCAGGATGCCGTCGACCGCCTCTTCCTGGCTTTCGAACACGCGGGCGGTGCCGGTGAATTTCAAGATGCTGTCGTCGACGCCGGCGGTCTTCACGATGCAGCCGTCCTCGGCGAGATTGCCGTAGAGGACGGCGAGGCCGCCGTCCTTGTTGAAGGCGTGGGCGAGGTCGCGCACTGCGCCTTTTTCGCGGTCGGCGTCGACCGCATCAAAGCGGCGCTCCTGGCTGAAGGCGGTTTGGGTCGGCACGCCGCCGGGAGCGGCGCGATAGAAGCTCTGCACACTCTCGCTCTTGGTGCGCATGATGTCCCAGCGGGCCAGCGCGGCGCCGAGGCTCGCCGCGTGCACGGTCGGGACCGTCGTGTCGATCAGGCCGGCGCGGTCGAGCTCGCCCAGAATGGCCATGATGCCGCCGGCGCGGTGGACATCCTCCACATGGACGTCGGCGACCGAGGGCGCGACCTTGCACAGCACGGGCACGCGCCGCGACAGGCGGTCGATGTCCCGCATGGTGAAATCGACCTCGCCCTCCTGGGCGGCGGCGAGAATGTGCAGGACGGTGTTGGTCGAGCCCCCCATGGCGATGTCGAGCGTCATGGCGTTCTCGAACGCCTTGAACGAGGCGATCGAACGCGGCAGCACCGTCGCGTCGTCCTGCTCGTACCAGCGCTTGGCCAGGTCGACGATCAGGTGCGCGGCCTCGACGAACAGCCGTTTGCGGTCGGCGTGAGTTGCCAGCACCGTGCCGTTGCCGGGCAGCGCGAGGCCGAGCGCCTCGGTCAGGCAATTCATGGAATTGGCGGTGAACATGCCCGAGCAGGACCCGCAGGTCGGGCAGGCGGAGCGCTCGGTCGATTCCACGTCGGCGTCGCTGTATTTGGAGTCGGCGGCGATCACCATGGCGTCGATGAGGTCGACGGCCCTGTTCTTGCCGGCGAGCTTGACCTTGCCGGCCTCCATCGGGCCGCCGGACACGAACACGGTCGGGATGTTGATCCGCAGCGCCGCCATCATCATGCCGGGGGTGATCTTGTCGCAATTGGAGATGCACACCATGGCGTCGGCGCAGTGGGCGTTGACCATGTATTCCACCGAGTCGGCGATGATCTCGCGCGACGGCAGGCTGTAGAGCATGCCGTCATGGCCCATGGCGATGCCGTCGTCGATCGCGATGGTGTTGAACTCCTTGGCGACACCGCCGGCTGCCTCGATCTCGCGCGCCACCATCTGGCCGAGATCCTTCAAATGCACGTGCCCGGGCACGAACTGGGTGAAGGAATTGACGACAGCGATGATCGGCTTGCCGAAATCGGCGTCCTTCATTCCGGTGGCCCGCCATAGGCTGCGGGCACCGGCCATGTTGCGGCCGTGGGTGGTGGTGCGGGAACGATAGGCGGGCATGGCGGAACTTTCCGGCTGGCGATGAAACAGTCACTCGCCGTCCGACACCACGATTGGAACACCATGGTCGGAAGGACCAAGGCTCGGACGGCGCGGATTCCCCGGTCTTGCTGCGGCTCGTCGAGGCGGGCCAGCGTCGAGGCGGACGAAAAATATCAGCGATTGTGTTGGTTGGCGACCGCCTTTCGCTGTTATGGCCGGTGGAGTGGTCAAACGGCACGCCGATATGTACACCATTCCGCATCTGGCCGAGAAGGGGTTCTATCGACCGTGCTTGGCGACTTCCTTGCCCGACAGGCGAGCGGTTCGCGATTTTCGTCCGTGAATCGCGATATCCTTGCTGAGGACTTGGTTAGTGCTCTGGACGATCTGCAGAAGTTTCATCAGGGCCGGTGATGGGTCCGGCACCTTGCGATAGAGCACCCCGATCTGCCGGCGCATGGTGGTCGCTTCCAGGGGCAATTCGGCCAATGGAGCCGCGATGCGGCCCGGCAGAAGATTGCTGCGCGGCGTGAAACCCAGAACGTCGGTGCGTTCGATCAGGATCGGCAACAGCTGCAGGGAGCCGGTCTCGACCAGAACCTCGGGAGTCCGCAGCCCACGTGTGGCGAAGACGCCGTCGATCCATTGCCGTGACGCCACCGAGCGATCGGGCAGCACCCACTTGTAGGCGAGCAGGTCCTCCGCACCAATTCTGCGGCGCACGAGCGGATGGCGCGGACTCGCGACCACCACGACCTCGTCGGTGGCGAAGTGATAGGCGGAGAACAGGTCGCCATCGCTCGGAAGGATGGTGCTGACGATCACGTCGACCCGGTTGTCGACCAGCGCTGCTCGCAGGGCATTGCCGAGACCGACCGTAATCTCGATGGTCAGCTTGGGATGCTTCTGCATGACCCGCGCGAACAAGTCCGGAAGAATGTACTCGGCAACCGTCGGCCCGGTGCCGATCCTGACGTGACCGACGGAGCCGTCGGCGACCTTGGCGATTTCCATCGCCGTGTCGTCCACCAATGCGCGCATTTGCCCGGCCCTGCGCAATAGCACCTCGCCGACTTCGGTGAGCAGGATGCGCCGCCCTTCGCGACGGAACAGGCGGGTCCCGAGCGAGGCCTCCAGGCGGCGGATGCACTTGGTCAGGGCCGGCTTGGTTCGGTGCAGGGCTTCGGCCGCGCGCCCCAGATGGCCCAGTTCGGCGATCATCCTGAAATAGGCAAGATCACGAAGATCCATTGTTATCCAGAAGTTTTCGAAAGTTGAAAATTAGAAAATAGACCGCAACGATCGACTCCGTCAACGTATCGTCACCGACGCAAATCGATCCCCCGGTCGGCTCGACCCGGATTCTCGCAAGTACGTCCGGACCGCCTAGCCTTCGGTCCCGGGTGCACGAAGGTCGTTCTGTAAGGACGATCGTGCTCCGGAATCCGTCGTCAGGGAGATCGTAGTGAAGCGAATCAGCCTGCTCGCCGGAGCGCTCTTTCTCGCGTTTTCGCTCGTCGTCTGCGCGGCCTCGTGGTCGATGGACTACTACTCGTCGCTGGGACCGGGGCCGGGCTTTTTCCCGTTCTGGCTGGGGGCGCTCCTGTCCCTCTTGTCGTTGATCTGGATCGTTCAAGTCTCCCTGGAAAAAGGCGAGGGCGACGGCGACGTGCATTTCCTTTCCGATGGGGATGGACTTCTCCGGGTTGCATCGATCGTCGGAGCGCTCGTGCTGATCGTCGCCTTCATGGATACGATCGGTTTTCAGCTCTCCATGTTCGCCTTTCTTCTTTTCCTTTTGATCGTCCTCGGCCGGGTCAAACCGTGGCTGACGATCGTCGTGGCGACCGCCGGAAGTTTCGGGCTGAACTACATGTTCACCACATGGCTCGACGTCCAGTTGCCGGCTTCCAGCATCACCGCGCTTGCCGCGATCGGACTTTGAGGAACGGCCGCCATGGACATCTTGTCGAATCTCCTCCTCGGGCTGTCGGTCGCGCTCACCCCAGAGAACCTCCTGTACGCCGTGCTCGGATGCGTATTCGGAACCCTTATCGGGGTTCTTCCGGGCATCGGCCCGTCGGCCGGGACCGCGCTTCTCATTCCACTGACCGCCAGATTGCCGCCGACAGGTGCCATCATCATGCTGACGGCGATCTTCTACGGCACGCAGTATGGCGGGACGATCACCAGCATCCTGCTCAACGTTCCGGGCGAAGCCGCCTCGGCGATCACCTGCATCGACGGCCACCAGATGGCGAAGAAAGGCCGCGCCGGCGCCGCCTTGAGCGTCGCTGCGATCGGCTCGTTCATCGGCGGCACCTTCGCGACGATCGCTCTCGTGTGTGTCGCGGGACCGCTCACCCAGGTGGCGCTCGAATTCGGCCCGGTTGAATTCTTCGCCCTGATGGTGCTTGGCCTCTCGCTGCTGATGGGCCTTGCGGGCGACTCGATGGTGAAGGCCCTGATGATGGGCGCCGTCGGCCTCCTCCTCGCCATGATCGGAATGGACCCGGTGCGTGGCGCCCCGCGCTTCACCTTCGGGATGATGGAGCTCCTGGACGGGCTCAACTTCGTTCCGGTGATCATGGGGCTGTTCGGTCTGTCGGAAATTCTCGAGAACGCCGAAAAGAAGCTGTCGCAGTCCGTCGGCGCCGAGGTCGGGTCGCTGATCCCATCCCGGCAGGAAGTCAGGGATTCTGCCGCGCCGGTCATCCGCGGGTCGATCGTCGGAACGCTGCTCGGTTTGGTTCCCGGCATGACCGGGTCGATGTCGTCCTTTCTCTCCTACTCGATGGAGAAAAAGCTTTCGAAACACCCGGAGCGCTTCGGCCACGGTGCGGTCGAGGGCGTCGCCGGTCCCGAGACGGCCAACAATGCACACGCCAATGGCGCGCTCATACCGCTGTTCACGCTCGGCATCCCGGCCTCGCCGACGGTGGCGGTCCTCATGGGTGCGTTCATGATGAACGGCCTGATCCCGGGCCCCTTCCTGTTTCGCGAGCAGCCCGCGCTCGTCTGGGGGGTCATCGCCAGCTTCTTCGTCGGCAACGTGATCCTGGTCATCCTCAATCTTCCGCTGATCAGCATCTGGGTGAAGATCCTCAAGATCCCGTACTCGATCCTGTTCGCGGTCATCCTCGCCTTCATGGTGATCGGGGCCTATGGGGTCGAGAACAGCATCTTCGACGTCGCCGTCATGCTGATCTCCGGAGTTGCCGCCTACCTGCTCAAGAAGTTCGATTTTCCGATGGCGCCGATCGTCCTCACCCTGATCTTGGGGCCGGTCATGGAGCGCGCCCTGCGTCGCTCCATGGAGATGTCGCAGGGCGATATTTCCATTCTTTTCTCCAGTCCTCTCGCGGTGGTCCTGCTGATCCTGTCGGCGGTGATCATCGTCACATCGTCGCTCAAGTTCATTCCGGCCAGGAAGTGGAGCGGGGGCGGGGACGCGGAGGTCTGAGGCGAGGTTCAAAGCGGGTGTCGCGTCGCGGCGCTCGAGAGCCGATGTTCATTCTCACAAGGAGACTGCGATGAGATACGCATCCTGCTGGAAACTTCCGACACTCGCGGCGGCGTCGTTCGTCCTTGCCGCGGCGACGGCCGGCGCGGCGGATTTCCCGGCGTCCGGCAAGGCCATCCAGATGGTCGTCGGCTTTGCCGCCGGCGGAAGCTCGGACGCCGGCGCGCGGATTCTCGCCGGCGGCATGGAGAAAGTCCTCGGAACGAAAGTGGAGGTCTTGAACAAGCCGGGCGCCAGCGGACAGATCGGATACACCGCGATCGCGAAGTCCAAACCCGACGGCTATACGATCGGCCTCGCCAGTCTTCCGGGCATCATGGTGTCCTGCATGGATGCGGATCGCAAAGCGGTCTACACCAAGGACAGTTTTCAGCCGGTCGCCCTTCAAGTGGTCGACGCCGGCGTCATCGCGGTCCCGGCCAACAGCCCCTACAAGACACTGAAGGACTTCGTCGACGACGCCAAGGCTCGTCCCAAGAAGGTCACGGTCAGCACCACTGGTCTGCAGACCGGCGACCATTTCTCGGTGCTGCAACTGCAGAAGCTCGCCGACATTCAGGTCGCGATCGTCCACTTCGACGGCGCGTCGACGGCGATGACGGCGTTGCTCGGCAAGAAGATCGACGTCTACAGCGGCAATGTCGGCGACATCCTGAGCCAGCTCAAGTCCGGCGACATCCGCGTCCTCGGCGTGATGGACAACGAGGAGAACCCCTTCCTGCCGGGCGTGAAGACGTTCAAGGCGCAAGGCTACCCGCTGCTCGGCGGTTCGTGGCGCGGATATCTGGTCCCGGCGGGAACGCCGGCGCCGGTCGTCAAGACGCTGAGCGATGCCATCAAGGGGGCGCTCGAAAACAACGAAGTGAAAGCCAACCTGGACAAGATCGGGCTTCAGGTCCGCTACATGGATGTCGCCGGCTACTCGTCGATCTGGAACGAATACGCCGCGCTGGTGAAGGACCTCATCCCGCTCAGCAAGCAATAATTCGGCCGGAAGGACTGTTGCGCCCCACACGGGAATCGCGCCGGAGCGATCCGGCGCGAACGGGGGCCTGTCCGCCGCGCGGACGATGGAGCTAGACTATGGAAACGATCGCTTTGGTCGGCCCTTACGGCGCCGATGTCCTACCTCTCGTCGAGAAGAAGGTCGGAGGGAGGATGCGGGTGAAGTCGGTGCCGACCGAGGCCGACTTTCCCGAACTGGGAGACGTCGAGTACGCCATCCTGCGCGTGCTCAAGATGAATGCCGCGACCATCGGTGCGATGCCGCGACTGAAACTCATTCAGCGCTGGGGCGTGGGTTTCGAAAAGGTCGACATCGAGGCGGCCGGAAAACGCGGCGTCCCGGTCGCGGTGGCGCCAGGCGGCAACGCGACGCCGGTCTCGGAGCTTGCGGTTCTGCTGATGCTCGGCGTGTATCGAAACATCATTCCGCTTCATGACGGCATCTGCGGCGGGCGGTGGGAGAAGGAAAAATACATCGACAATTCCTTCGTCATCAGGGGCAAGACGGTCGGACTGGTCGGCTGCGGTGCCATCGGAATCCAGGTGGTGCAGAAGATCAAAGCCTTCGGCGCCGAGGTGATCTACTACGACGTGGTTCGCCTGCCGCCCGAAGAAGAGGCAAAACTCGGCCTGCGTCACGTCGGCCTGGACGAGCTTCTCGCCCAAGCCGACATCGTCAGCCTGCACCTGCCGCTCAAGGACGCGACCCGGCGACTGATCGACGAGCGCGCCATCGGACTCATGAAGCCGACCGCGATCCTCATCAACACGGCCCGCGGCGAGATCGTCGATTCCGCAGCCCTGGCGACGGCGCTGCGCTCCGGACGGTTGCGTGGCGCCGGCCTGGACGTGTTCGACAGCGAGCCGCTGGCGATGGACAGCCCGTTGCGCGGGCTCCCGAACGTCGTCTTCACGCCCCACACGGGAGGCAACACGAGCGACGTCAACGGCGATATGGTGGAGATCTGCGTCGACAACATCATCGCGGTGTCCGAAGGACGTACGTTGCCGGCACGTGTCGTCGTCAATTCGCAATTCCTGCCCAAATGAGCCGAACCCACCAATAGGAGAACGTCATGTCAGTTGGCTTTCGCGTCTACCTGAAGAGAAAGCTTCCCGCCGCCGATGTCGTCGAAGGCTACAAGTCGTTGCCGGCGGCCAATGTCGCCGACTGCATGGGGCGCCTGTCGGCGATCTCGTCGCAGATCAGGCTGCTGTCGTCGCCTCCGAGCGAGATCATGGTCGGCGTGGCGCTGACCGTGAAGGCGCGCCCGGGCGACAATCTGATGATCCACAAGGCTCTCGACCTGGCCGGCCCCGGCGACGTCATCATCGTGTCCAACGAGGGCGACCGCAGCCAGTCGCTGGTGGGCGAGATCATGGTGACCTACGCGCAATTCAAGGGGATCGCGGGCCTAGTGTTCGACGGCGCGATCCGGGACATCGGGGCGATTTCGCAAATGGCCATCCCGGTGTACGGGACGGGCTTCACGCCGGGCGGCCCCTTCAAGGACGGCCCCGGCGAGATCAATGTGCCGATCGCCTGCGGCGGCATCCATGTCGAACCGGGCGACATCGTTCTCGGCGACAAGGACGGCGTCATCATCATCCCGAGGACGGACGCTGCGGCCCTTCTCCAGGAGGCCAAGAAATTCTCCGCCGGAGACCACGGAAAAGTGCTCGCCGCCGCCAAGGGCACCCTGGATCGCACCTGGGTCGACAAGGCCCTGGAAGCAAAGAAGTGCCAGATCTTCGACGCCGTCTACGGGGGGTGATTCCGCCGGATCGTCCGACAGTGAGGTGATCCGGCGTCATCGCCGCCAGGGTCTCGATGGGGCTGGGGTGCGACGCGGTGCGGTTTGTGCGAGGCAGCACGCCGCCCACTGTCGCCGTCGCCAATCCTGTTGACGGGCCGGCCGATGCTCGTGCGGCCGCTCGATTTCATGCTAAACTGCGCATGCTCGGGCGACCACGTGGGCGAAGAGCAGGGGAGGAGAGCGCAACCCCTGCCGCACAGCCCCATGACGTGCCTCTCCATTGTGGCGCCCGGGCACCTTTCCGCGATCCCTCCAGCGATCCTCGAACCGGCGGCCTGGAACCTTTGTTTCGGCAACCCGTTTCAATGTTGCGACCGCACCCGGCATTGGCCGTGCGGGTCTCGGGGCGGAGCTGACGGGGCCATGAGGACGTTCGCCGCGCTTGGGGTTGTTGCGTTCGCCTGCCAACCCGCCGCCGCCGTCACCTGCGAACAGGTGCGCCAATACGTCGAGACCTACGGTGCGGCCGTCGTGCTCGCCTATGCCAAGAAAGTCGGAGTAACACCGCAGCAGATCCGCGAAGGCCGTTCCTGCCTGCGCCGGGTCGTGAAGCGCGAAGCGGCGCAAACCGAGGCGCGCGGTATCGTCGAACGCTGACGGCCGTCGGCGCCGTTCACACGTCCAGCAGCTCTTCGGTTCCCTGACCCGGAAACGCACGCGGACTTGGCGAACTCGGCCTTCTCCTGGATGAATTCGAAGCGCGCCTCGGCCTCGGTGCCCATCAGTCGCTCGACCGATTTTACCATGTCGGCGCGGTTCCCGGCGACCAGCGCCACCCGTAGAAGCATGCGCCGCGCCGGCATCATCTCGCCCAGGTCCTTGAAGCGGCTCACCTCGACATTGGCGTTGGCGCGGAATTCGCACTTGATGATCTCGTCCTTGTGCTTGTCGTCGCGGACGTCGACGAAATCTGATCGATGACCGCCAAAAATCCCATGCGGGTCGCGTCGCCGCAATGTCGTGATGCCTTTGCGAAGCTTCGGACAGGATTGGTCGATTCGTCCACGAAGCGGCGAAACGCGAACCGGATCATCCTTTTCCTTGTTTCTCGAGATGAGCCAGTACGTCTTTTTTCGATACGATCGGCCGCGATAATTGAAGCGATCGTCGATCAATCGATCAATGGTTCGCGCGCGATCACCTCGGTGACCCAATCGGCGAAGACGCGAACTTTGGGCGAGAGAAGCCGGTTTTCCGGGTACACGATCGATATCGGCAGCGAGCGCAACGTGTGGTGCGGCAGCACCGCGACGAGCGCGCCGGAATCGAGATGTCCGCGCGCCATGAACAATGGCGGCATGATCAGGCCCAGCCCTTGAAGCCCACAGGCGACATATGCGTCGGCATCGTTCACCGCGATCGGGCCTCGCATCCGCACGTCGACGTTGGTGCTGCCGACGACGAACTCCCACGGAAAGACCCGTCCGGTCCGCCACGATATATAGTTCACCGCCTTGTGCCGGCGAAGGTCATCCATATCCCTCGGCTCCCCGTAACGGGAAAGATAAGCCGGCGAGGCGCAGGCAACGCGGTGGTATGTGCCGACGCGACGGGAAATCAGCGATGAATCCTCCATTTCGCCGATACGGATGACGCAGTCGAGCCCCTCCGCGACGAGGTCGATGCGGCGGTCGCTCAATCCGAAGATCAGTTCGACATCCGGATAACGGGCGTGGAAAGCGCCGATCTCCGGAATCAACAGCGGGCGGGCGATGTTGGCGGGTGCATCCACCCGCAGTTGCCCGCGCGGCTTGCGGGAGGCTTCGGCAAGGCTCGATTCCAGGTCCTCCAGATCGGCAATCAGGTGTCTGCATCGCTCGTAATATGCTTCACCGTCCGGCGTCGGGCTCAGCTTGCGCGTCGTCCGATTCAGCAGCCGCACCTTCAAATGCCCTTCCAGAGCCTGGACCGCCGTCGTTACCGTCGATCGCGGCATGCCCAGACCGTCCGCCGCGCCGGCGAAGCTGCCGGCCTCGACGACGCGAATGAACACACTCATTGCCTCCAGTCGATCCATTGCCTTCCACCACTGCCCGAGCGCACCGTCGCGGCGCTTCGGATCGCGTCGATTGTTCGTAGTTCCGGAACAGTGATGCCGTGATGATGGGGCTTATTCAAGCGCAGGCTCATGATAATGATTCGCATCTCGCGGCGGGCGCAACGCATTTGAAATGGTCGTTGCGAACGTGATCCCGCGTTGATCCAGGTGGACCGGACAATGAAAGAACAGAACGCGGCCCTCGCCACGGGAAGGCTGTCCCTCGTAAGTGTCGGCGTGGGCGACGTGGACAACATCACGGTCAAGGCGCTGAAGACCATCGAATCCGCCCATGTCGTGTTCGGCATGGGCTTCATTGTGAAGCAGTACGGCCATCTCCTCGAAGGCAAGGAAGTCCACGACTCGGGTCATGCGAGCTTCCTCGGCATGTCTTCGACCGCCGGGCCACGGCCGCCGACGCGGGAAGAGGAACTGACCGCGATCGCGATCATCCGCGATGCGGTCGCGGCGGGGAAAAACGTGGTGGTTCTCGATTTCGGCGATCCGACCCTCTACAGCCCCCAGGCGGGCTATCTCGTCGAGTTCGCCGATCTTCAGCCCGAAGTCGTTCCCGGCATCTCCAGCTTCAACGCGGCCAACGCGGTTCTTCGCAAGGAGCTTTCGGGAAACTTCGACCGTCCCGTCGTCATCACCCACGCGATGGCAGGACGCGATGACGGCGATCACCTGGAAACGCTCGCCGCCGCCGGCGCAACGCTGGTTTTCTTCACCATGGGCATGGACCTGAAGCGCGTCACGGAGACGCTCAAGCGTCGCTTGCCGCGGGACACGCCGGCTGTGATCGTGAGGCAAGCAGGCTTCGAGAGGAAACAAACCGCCATCTCCGCGACGCTCGACACGATCGTCGCGAAGGTCGATGGCGCCTCGTTGCCGTGGGCCTATCTGCTTTACGTGGGCGAGGCCCTGAAATAGAGGCTCCAGCGAACGGAAAGCGCGCGTCCGGGAGACTGCATCGGCTACGACAGGAAGAAGTCAGTGACGCCATTCGTTTCGGTGCCGCGTCGCGGCCCGAGCAGCTATCACATGCAGAATCCCGCTCTCGTCTTCGACAGGCTGGGTCTGCGGAGAGGGTCCGTTCTTCTCGATCTGGGGTGTGGCCCCGGTGACTATGCCTTGCAGGCCGCAGAAATCGTCGGAACGACGGGACGCGTCCACGCAATGGACCTGAGCGAAAGCTTGTTGCGATGGGTCGCGGAGGAGGCGGTGCAGCGGGACCTGACCAACGTATCGGCACAGGTCGGCGACATGCGCGCGCGCCTGCCTTTCGATGACGAGACCGTGGACGTCTGCCTGATCGCGCAAGTCCTGCACGCGCTGCCCGATCGCGCCGTGTGCTTGCCCTCGGTGTTTGGGGAGGTGTTCAGGGTGCTGCGCGCCCGGGGCACACTGGCGATCATCGAGTGCAAGAAGGAGGATGCCTGTTTCGGACCGCCGCTGTCGGCCCGGCTCGGCCCCGAGGATCTGATCCCCGTCGCCGAGACCCGTGGGTTCGCCGCCGCGTCGAACCATGATCTGGGCGTCAGCTACCTGCTGCTCTTGTCGGCGGTCTGGGACCGTGAGCGATGAAGGCCCCCTGGTCGCCCATTCACGACAGAAAAACCGGGGTGGTGCTGTGCGCGACCCCGGCCGCCCTGGGATCGCTCCTCTGGGCCGTGTCCTTCGTCGTATTGTACCGCGCCATCGAGCGCTAACTCAGACTTGGCCCCCGACGCACCCAACGAACGGTGCTGGCGACTTGGGTCCTCCGCTACGCCCTTGTCCGGTCTCACAAGTCCAACAGTTCTTCCTTGGCGAACTCGGCCTTCTCCTGGATGAACTCGAAGCGCGCCTCGGCCTTGGTGCCCATCAGCCGCTCGACCGATTTTGCCGTGTCGGCGCGGTCGTCGGCGACCAGGGCGACGCGCAGAAGCATGCGCCGCGCCGGGTCCATGGTGGTCTCCTTGAGCTGGGCCGGCATCATTTCGCCCAGGCCCTTGAAGCGGCTCACCTCGATATTGGCGTTGGCGCGGAATTCGCGCTTGATGATCTCGTCCTTGTGCTTGTCGTCGCGGGCGTAGAAGACCTTGCCGCCATGGGCGATGCGATAGAGCGGCGGCACCGCGAGATGGAGATGGCCGTTGTCGATCAATTGCGGCATCTGCCGATAGAAATAGGTGATCAGCAGCGAAGCGATGTGGGCGCCGTCGACGTCGGCGTCGGTCATCACGATCACCTTTTCGTAGCGCAAGTCTTCGTCGCGATAATTGGTGCCGGTCGAAACGCCGAGCGCCTGGGCGAGGTCGGCGAGCGCCTGGCTTTGCGATGCCTTGTCCTTGCCGGCCGAGGCGACATTGAGGATTTTTCCGCGCAAGGGCAGGACCGCCTGGCTCTTGCGGTTGCGCGCCTGCTTGGCGGAGCCGCCGGCCGAGTCGCCCTCGACGATGAATATTTCCGAGCCCTCGGCGCCCGTATTGGTGCAGTCGGCGAGTTTTCCCGGCAGGCGCAGCTTCTTGACCGCTGTCTTGCGGGAGATCTCCTTCTCCTGGCGGCGGCGGATGCGCTCCTCGGCGCGCTCGATCACCCAGTCCAGGAGCTTGTTGGCACGCACCGGATTGGCGGCGAGCCAGTGGTCGAACTGGTCCTTGACGGCGCTCTCGACGATGCGCTGGGCCTCCTGCGTCGCCAGACGGTCCTTGGTCTGGCCCTGGAATTCCGGCTCGCGGATGAACACCGACAACATGGCGGCGGCGCCGGTCATGATGTCTTCGGCGGAGATGTTGCCGCTCTTCCGGCCGCCATTGACGCGGTCGGCGTGGTCCTTCAGGCCGCGCAGGAGCGCGGTGCGGAAACCGGATTCGTGGGTGCCGCCGTCGCCGGTCGGGATCGTGTTGCAATAGGAGGACACGAAGCCGTCGGCGTCGGCGGTCCAGGCCACCGCCCATTCGACCGAGCCGTTGGAGCCCGGCTTGCCGGAGATGCCGGCGAACAGGTCGGGCTGCACCAGCGTATCGCCCTCGACCGAGGCGGCGAGATAGTCGCGAAGCCCGCCGGGAAAATGGAAGGTCGCGTCCTCCGGCACGTCGGTGAGGCCGGCCACGAGCTCCTTGGCGCAATGCCAGCGGATCTCGACGCCGGCGAACAGATACGCCTTGGCGCGGGACATCTTGAAGATGCGGGAGGCCGAGAACCTCGCCTTGGCGCCGAAAATCTCCGCATCGGGCTTGAAGCGCACCTTGGTGCCGCGGCGGTTCTGGATCTTGCCGAGCTCCTGGAGCCCGCCCATGGGTTTGCCGCGGGCGAACACCTGGCGGTAGAGCTGGCCGCCGCGAGCGACCTCGACCTCGAGGCGTTCCGAGAGCGCGTTGACGACCGAGACGCCGACGCCGTGCAGGCCGCCCGAGGTCTCGTAGACCTTGGAGTCGAACTTGCCGCCGGCGTGCAGCATGCACAGGATCACTTCCAGGGCCGACTTCTTGGGAAACTTGGGGTGGGGGTCGACCGGCATGCCACGGCCATTGTCGTTCACCGTCAGGATCCCGTCGGCCTCCAGTTCCACCTCGATGAAGGTGGCGTGGCCGGCCAGCGCCTCGTCCATGGAATTGTCGATCACCTCGGCGAACAGGTGATGCAGCGCCTTCTCGTCGGTGCCGCCGATATACATGCCGGGCCGGCGGCGCACCGGCTCGAGCCCTTCCAGGACCTCGATGTCCCGCGCCGTATAGGTGCCGTCGCCGCCGCCCTTGGGCGCGGCTGGCCGCCGGATACCGGCGCGGGCGGGCGCGGATTCGCCGCCGGAAAACAGGTCTTGCGGCTTAGACGTTGATTTCTTTGCTGTTTTAGCCATTTTGAGGTGCGCGAGAGAGGGGCGGGGAGGCGAATCACCGCCCCGACTTAGGGCTCCGTCATGGTGCAAACATGGCCGTTCGGGAAGGGGCGGCCGTTCCGGCGTCCGGCACGGCGAGGGTCACACCTCGATCGACCTTGGTGTTCGGAGGCGAACCGGTTTCCACTCGGGCGGAAAACCTTCTAGACCAACCGTCCCATCCACTGGTTATCCTCCCGGCATGTTCGGACTAGACGCCTACGCCCAACCCGTCATCGAATTCGTGCGCGCCCACGAGAACTGGGCTGCGCCCATCGTGTTCGCCTTGGCATTCGCGGAATCGCTAGTGTTCCTGTCACTGCTCATACCCGCCTGGGCGGCGCTCGTGGGCATCGGGGCGCTGATCGGCATGACCGGCATCGACTTCTGGTCGATCTGGGTCGCCGGCGCCGTCGGGGCCGCGCTGGGCGACTGGATCTCCTACTGGATCGGCCGCACCTTCAAATCGTCCATCGCCGGCCTCTGGCCGTTGTCGCGCCATCCCGGCCTGTTGCCGCGCGGCGAAATGTTCATCCGGCGCTGGGGTGTGGCGGCGATCTTTATCGGCCGCTTCTTCGGGCCGTTGAGGGCATCGGTGCCGGTCGTCGCCGGCATCCTCAACATGGCGTGGTGGCCGTTTCAGTTGGCCAATTTCGCTTCCGCCTTCGTGTGGGCGGCGGTGCTCTTGGCACCGGGCACGCTGGGATTGAAATTCCTCACAGGCGGCTAAGGCCGCCGGGCGGCTAAGAGTCGCGATCACGCGAATGCTATTTCGCTTGTGAGGATCGGACCCGCGCGCCGGTGTAGGCTCGCGGTGGGGCGACGCACACTGTCGCGTCGCCGAGCAAAAGCCCATATGCCGCGGTCCCGGCGCTGACGGCGCCGCTGCCGGCCCGATTTCATCTTGCCGAGGAGACGACGATGATTGAACTCACCCGCCGCCACCTGTTCGCCGGCGCCGCCGCGACGGCCCTCGTTCCGCTCGCCACCGACGGCCGCGCTTTCGCGGCTGCGCCCGCCGCCGGAAAACAGGCGCCCGGTTTCTATCGCTTCAAGGTCGGCAGCATGGAGGTGACGGTGGTCACCGACGGCGCGCGCACCTTCCCGCTCGCTGACAATTTCGTCACCAACGTGAAGAAGGACGACGTCAACGCCGCCTTGCAGGCGGCCTACATGGAAAAGGACAAGATGACGATCGCGTTCAATCCGGTCGTCGTCAACACCGGCTCCAAGCTCGTGGTCATCGACACCGGCAACGGCCCGGGCGCGTTCGAGCAGAGCAAAGGCGCGGTCGGGCAGATGCATGCCAATCTCGCCGCCGCCGGCATCGACCGCAACAGCGTCGACGCGGTGGTGATCTCCCATTTCCACGGCGACCATATCAACGGCCTCATCACCGCCGATAACAAGCCCGCCTATCCCAATGCCGAGGTGCTGGTGCCGGCGGCGGAATGGAAGTTCTGGACCGACCCGAGCAAGTCGGAGGGAAATTTCGCCAACGTCAAGCGGGTGTTCGGCGCGCTGGGCAACAAGGTCACCCAATACGAGGCCGACAAGGAGGTGGTGTCCGGCATCACCGCGATCGCCACGCCCGGCCACACGCCGGGGCACTGCTCGCACATCCTGTCGTCGGGCAACGCCACGGTGGCCCTACAGGCGGACATCACCAATCATCCGGCCCTGTTCCTGCGCAATCCCGGCTGGCACGTCACCTTCGACATGGACGCCGCCATGGCGGAGGCGACCCGCCGCAAGTTCTACGACCGCATGGCGGCCGAGAAGATCACCGTGCAGGGCTTCCATTTCCCGTTCCCGGCCGCCGGTCACGTGGAGAAAGACGGCAACAATTATCGCCTGGTGCCGATCGCCTGGAATCCGTCGATCTGAGACGAGGCGACGCTCTTCTGCGGCGGCCGGTGCTCACCACGCATCGGCCGCGACCTGCGGGCTCGTCTCGAGCTGGCGCAGGACGGCGGCGAAGTCGGTCCGGCACGTGAAGCCGAGCCGGCGCGCCGCCCCGCGCGGGTCGTAGACGCGGTCGATGCTGTCGAACATGGTCCAGCCGCGCCGGGCGTAGAGGTCGCGATAGTGCGGGAAATACCGCGCCACCACCGCGGGCGCGTCCGCGATCAGCTCCTCGCAGTCGTCCGGCACGAAGGGCGGCATGGCCGAGACGATGAACGTGTCGAAGCCGATCTCGGGAGCCTTGGCGAGGGCGGCGACGTGGCTCTCGGCAGCGTCGGCCACGCTCAAGCGGCGGAACAGGAACTCGTTCGCCTTGGTGTTGGCATCTGACTGGGCGATGGCATGCGCCATGTCGTCGGCCTCGGGGAAGAAGCGCGCGGTGCGCAGGACGATCGTCGCGATCCCGTACAGGTCGTGGAACAGGCGGCAGAGATGCTCGGCGGCGAGCTTGGTGACGCCGTAGATGTTACGCGGTTCGAGTGGCGCGAGATCCTCGTCGATCCAGGCCGCCCGCGTTGCGCCGCCGGCACGGCCGGCGCGGATCGTGCGCGAGATCATCAGCGACGTCGTCGAGGTGAAGACGAAGCGATCGACATTGGCGGCGACCGCCTCTTCGAGCAGGTTGAGCGTGCCGGTGGTGTTGACGGCGAGGAAATCGGCGCGCTGCTGCGCGATCATATCGGGCTTGTGCAGTGCCGCCGAATGCACGATGGCATCGATGCCGTGGTCACGGATGGCGGTGCGTGCCAGCGCGCGCTCGGCGACCGAGCCGACCAGGGTCGTGGTCGGCGCCGGCCGGGCATCGAGGCCGATCACCGCGTGGCCATCTTGGCGCAGGCGCCTCACCAGCGTCCGCCCGAGATAACCGGATGATCCCGTCACCAGTACGCGCATCCCCGCCTCCGTCATGCACCGTGTTCCTGCCACGCTGGCCGGCGGTGGCCAACGCATATAATATTCAGGCTGGGCCGGAACGCCGGCCAAGGCGAGGGACGAGTGGTGACGCAGGCGGCGTTGACAGACTGCGAAGTGGTGGCGACCGGAACTGCGGGGCTCGGCCGCCTGCTGCGCGGATGGCGGGCGCTTCGCCGCATCAAGCAGGGCCATGCCGCCGTGCTGCTCGGCGTGTCGCAGCCCACCGTGTCGCGCTGGGAGAACGGCGTGCTGGCGCCGACGCCGGACCAGGAGGCGCGGCTGCGCGCGCTCCTGGCAGCGCGCCCTGACGGCGCCGCCGATCGTGAGCTGATCCGCCTCGTGTCGGCGTCGCGCCAAACGGTGCATCTCGTCTGCGATCTCACCCATCGGCTGTTGGCGGTGTCCGGGCCGCGGGCGCGGGAGTGGCGGGTCGACGAGCGGGAGCTGGTCGGCGTGTCGCTGTGGCGTTACGCTTCGGACGATATCCGTGCCGCTGAAGCGAGGCTCGGCGAACTGGGCTGGTTTGCGCCAGCGGCGCCGGCGGTGACCGTCACGACCAACGCCAACCGCTCCCGCGAGGTGCCGATCCATCCCGGCCGGTGCGAATGGGTGCGGTTTCCGCTCTCCGACGGCTCGTTCGCCCGCCTGGTGCGCACGGTGCCGGCGGAGCCGGTCGGCACAGCGGTCGACGCCCGCTGTTGACGGCGGCGGCGCGTATCGTTATGTGAGCCGCCATGACGACGAATACGACCTTGCGCTTGCGCCGTCGCCGTAGCCGCTCCGCGGCCGCGGCGCTCGATCGCGTCTAGATCGTCGCCCCTGGCCGCCGGATCCCGGCGGCGGTTTTTCTTTGAAAAATCTCCTCCGCAGCGATCCGTCCGGCGATTACATTCGAGCGCGGAAAGGACCGCCCCATGGCTCACAAAGCGAAAATCGGAATTCTCGGCGCCTCCGGCTACACGGGCTCGGAATGCGTACGCCTGCTCCTGCGCCACCCGCAGGTGGAGATCGTGCTGCTCACGGCCGACCGCAAGGCGGGCCAGGAGATGCGCGACGTATTCCCCCAGTTCGCGCCCTTCGGGCTACCCAAGCTCGTCTCCATCGACAGCGTCGACTGGGCGGCGGCCGCCCTCGACCTCGTCTTCTGCGCCCTGCCGCACGCGACCACCCAGAAGGTGCTCGCCGCTCTCCTGGCGGCGGCGCCGAACACCAAGGTGGTCGATCTCTCTGCCGACTTCCGCCTTGCCGATACCGCCGCCTATGCGCGCTGGTATGGTCAGGAGCATTCGGCGCCCGAGTTGCAGAAGGAGGCGGTCTACGGCCTCGTCGAAGTGCATCGCGACGCCATCAGGACGGCGCGGCTCGTCGCCAATCCGGGCTGCTACACCACCTGTGCCCAGTTGCCGCTGGTGCCGCTCCTGAAAGCCAAGGCCATCGATCCCGACGAGATCGTCGTCGATGCCAAGTCGGGCGTGACCGGGGCGGGGCGGGCCGCCAAGGAGAACATGTTGTTCTCGGAGGTATCGGAAGGCTTTCACGCCTACGGCGTCGGCCACCACCGGCACATGGCCGAACTCGACCAGGAGTTCTCGCTCGCCGCCGGCCGTGAGGTGATCGTGAGTTTCACGCCGCACCTCGTGCCCATGAACCGCGGCATGCTGTCGACCATCTATGTGCGCGGCTTGGGAAAGTCGCCGCAGGATCTGCACGCCATACTGGCGGCCACCTACGCCCACGAACCATTCGTCCAAGTGCTGCCGTTCGGCGAGATGCCGCAGACCCGGCACGTGCGCGGTTCCAATATGACCTTCCTGGGCGTCCATGCGGACCGCCAGCCGGGCCGCGCCATCATCGGCTCGGCGCTCGACAATCTGGTCAAGGGGGCGGCCGGGCAGGCGGTGCAGAACATGAACCTGGTGCTCGGCTTCGCCGAGACCGCCGGGCTGGAGCAGGTCGCGCTGTTCCCGTGAGAACGCGGGCCGTCCGCAGCATTCACGGGTAGCCGCGCAGGTCGCGGCGCGGCGCCGAAGTGTCCGTCGCGGTTTCGCGATCCACCGATCGACGGTGGTCGCGGGCCGCGACCCGAATTGCGTAGCCGAAGCCGCGACTCCATCACGGGACTAAAGCTGGTGCGGCTCCCGGAACGCGGGCACTGCGGCGACGTAACGTCATGCCGATGCGTAGACGGACCACCCGTATTGCTCAATCCTTAGCCGTCCACCGACGAGTCGACTTTCCACCCCCCGGGTTGACGCTCGGCGGCGCCGTTTTGCCTTTTGACATTCGGAGTACGGAATATGACCGTCAAGACGCTTTCGCACATCACCCGCAGAGGCTTGATGGGGGCCGGGGCGGCGCTCGCCGGGGCGGCCGCCATGGGAGTGCCGGCCGAAGCTGCGCCGATGCCGCAGAAGTGGGACCACGACGCCGACATTGTGTGTATCGGTTACGGCGGTGCCGGCGCGACGGCGGCGATCACCGCCCATGATGCGGGCGCCAAGGTCGTCATCCTCGAGAAGATGCCGCATGGCGGTGGCAACACCTCGGTGTCGGCGGGCGGCTTCCTGTGCCCCTCTGACGCCGACGAGGCCTACACATACCTGTCCGGCCTCTATGAATATTCCCACACCGACTGGCACGAGGATCTGGTGCGGGTCTTCACTAAGGAAGCGGTGAAGAACGCCGATTGGATCTCCAGCCTCAAGGAGGGTTCGAAGGCGGCCGTCTACGGCACTGCCGGCTATCCGAAAATGCCGGGCGCCAAGTCGATCCGCAAATTCGCCGTGCAGGGCAAGGGCCGCGGCATGAGTGGATCGTCCGACAATCTCTGGGAGGTTTTCTCCTATGCGGTGGAGGAGAAGCGTAAGATCCCGGTGATGTACGAAACGCCCGCCAAGCAGCTCGTGGTCGACGACAAGGGCATGATCGTCGGCGTCATCGCCGAGCAGAAGGGCAAGACGATCTCCGTTCGGGCCCGCCGCGCCGTGATTCTGACCTGCGGCGGCTACGAGTTCAATCAGGAGATGATCAAGAACCATATGAAGGGCTATCCCATCCACGCCATGGGGACGCCTGCCAATACCGGCGATGGCGTCATCATGGCGCAGAGCGTCGGAGCCGCCCTGTGGCACATGAACGGGGCCGGCGTCACCTTCGGCATCAAGGTGAAGGAGTTCGAGTCCGCATTGTACATGGCCATCGGCCAGCCGGGCTTCGTCTATGTCGATAAGTTCGGCGAGCGCTTCGTCAATGAGAAGACCATCGAGGCCCATGCGGCGCTGCTCACGGTCGACTGGTTCGACACCTCGCGCCTGCAGTACCCGCGCATTCCGTGCTACGCGATCTTCGATGAGCAGACCCGCCTGAAGGGGCCGATTTCCACCTCTGCGGGCCGCGGCTATGCCGGCAAACGCTATAAGTGGAGCGCGGACAATTCCGCCGAGATCGAGAAGGGCTGGATTCTCAAGGCCGACACGGTCGCGGAACTTGCCGGCAAGATCAAGATCAAGCCGGCAGCGCTGGAAAAGACTCTCGACAGGTGGAACCGCGACATCAAGACCGGCGCCGACACCTTGTTCCATCGCGCCGTCAACCGGCCGACCGATGACGAGACCGCCAATCCCGAGCACGTGCGCGCGGTATGGTCGGCCCCGATCGAAAAAGCGCCGTTCTATGCGATGGAAATCTATCCGGCGATGTTCAACACCCAGGGTGGGCCGCGCCGCGACGTGCGCGCCCAGATCCTCGACGTTTACGGCAAGGCGATCCCGCGCCTCTACAGCGCCGGCGAGCTCGGTTCCATGTGGGGCATGGTGTTCCAGGGGGCGAGCAACATCGCCGAATGCATGGTGTTCGGCCAGATCGCCGGCCGCAATGCGGCGGCGGAGAAGCCGTGGGCGTGAACGCAGCCCGGTCTTATTACGAGTTGCAGACGGGAGCGCTTTATTTGCTCTCCGTCTGCATTCGCGATCCAGCACTCCTGCGATTTTCATTTTCGTCGGTGGGCCGCCGCGGCGGTCGTGAGCATCGCCAAAGGGTGAGATTCGCTCCTCTAGTTCGCCGGACCCGTTGGCGGACCTCAGGATTCGCGCTAAGCAGGTGAATCGCGCAATTCTGACGGAGACGTTATGCAGACCGTCGACGCCAACGGCGCCAAGATTCCGGCGCTCGGCCTGGGGACCTGGAAGCTGAGCGGTCGCCATTGCGCCCGTCTTGTCCAGCAGGCGCTCCGGCTCGGCTACCGCCACATCGACACCGCCGAGATGTACGAGAACGAGCGTGAGGTGGGCGAAGGCCTGCGGGCTTCGGGCGTCAGGCGCGACGAGGTGTTCATCACCACCAAGGTGTGGTCGACCCACCTCGCCCCCGGCGAACTCGCCCGCGCCGCCAAGGACAGCCTAGCCAAGATGCGCCTGTCGGACGTCGACCTGTTGCTGATCCACTGGCCCAACCCGCGCGTCCCGCTCGCCGAGACCATCGCCGCCCTGTGCCGCATGAAGCAGGAAGGCTATGCCCGCCATATCGGCGTGTCGAACTTCTCCGCTGCGCTGATGGACGAGGCGATCAAGTTCGCCAGCGAACCCCTGGTCACCAATCAGATCGAGTGGCATCCGTTCATCGACCAGCGCACCCTGGTGGCGGCTTGCGCCCGGCATGGGCTGTCGGTGACGGCCTACAGCCCGCTCGCCAAGGGCAAGACCGTCGCCAACGACATCCTGTCCACCGTCGGGATGAACTACGGCAAGAACGGCGGGCAGGTGGCCTTGCGCTGGCTGCTGCAGCAGGGCGCCATCGTGATTCCCAGCACCTCGAAGGTGGAACGGCTGTCGGAGAACATGGCGGTGTTCGATTTCGAATTGACGCCTGAGGAGATGGCCGAGATCGCCACTCTGGCGACCCCGACCGGCAGCGTGCGGGAATGATGATCCCGGCTTCGTCCGTGCCGGTCTCGGCCGACACCGCCCTGGTCCTCTTCTCCGGCGGCCAGGATTCCACCGTTTGTCTCGCCTGGGCGCTGCAACGCTTCGCACAGGTCGAAACCATCGGCTTCGACTACGGCCAACGCCACGCGGTCGAGCTCGCGGTCCGCCCGCGCGTGCGCAAGCGGATCGCGGCCCTCGACTCCGGCTTCGCGGAGAGGCTGGGCGACGACCATGTCATCCGGCTCGACGCGCTGGCCGCCATTTCCGAAACGGCCCTGACCCGGGATGTCGAGATCGCGGTCGCGGATAACGGCCTGCCGACCACCTTCGTGCCCGGCCGCAACCTGATCTTCCTGTCGTTTGCCGCCGCGCTCGCCTACCGGCGCGGCGCCCGCCACTTGGTCACCGGCGTTTGCGAGACCGACTATTCGGGCTACCCGGACTGCCGGGACGACACCATCAAGGCCATGCAGGTGGCCCTCACACTGGGCATGGACCGCCGCGTCACGGTGCATACACCGCTGATGTGGATCGACAAGGCTGCAACTTTTGCGCTCGCGGAGGCGATCGGCGGCCGCCCGCTGGTCGAGCTGCTGGTCGAGGAGACCCATACCTGCTATCTGGGCGACCGTTCCCACCGGCACCCTTGGGGGTACGGCTGTGGCGAATGCCCGGCCTGCCGGTTGCGGGCGGATGGATTTTCGCGATGGATGGCGGGCGCCGCAGGCGCAACAACCGCTACTTAGAGACGCATGACCACACTCACGACCGATTTCGACCGCCGCCGTATCGAAGGCTATGTCTTCCTGATCCTGTTCGCCCTGACGGTTCCGCTCGCCAACTGGATGATCGGGAATGTCGGCACCGTCTGCACGGCACAGGGCCCGTGCCTGATTCCGGTCGCCCCGCACCTGTTGGCGCCCTCCGGCGTCACCATGATCGGCGCCGCTCTGGTGCTGCGCGATCTGGTGCAGCGGCGGCTCGGCACCGGCATTGCCGCGTTCGCGATCCTGGCCGGGGCCGGCCTGTCGGCGCTGCTCGCGCCACCCGCCCTGGTGGCGGCCTCGGCAGCCGCCTTCCTGTTGTCCGAACTGGCCGATCTCCTGGTCTATACCCCGCTCGCCCGCCGCCGCCTGGTGGTGGCGGTGGTCGCCTCGGGACTGGTCGGGCTGGTGATCGATTCGATCGTGTTCCTGTGGCTCGCCTTCGGATCGCTCGATTTCCTCCCCGGTCAGGTGCTGGGGAAGGCCTGGATGGTCCTGTTGTCGGTGCCCTTCGTCGCCTGGTTGCGACGGCGGGACGCCCGCCTCGGCCTGGCGCCCGTGTAAGCGGTGGCGTTCGGGTCGCTGCCGTCTGATCGGTACGTCACCCGGAGCCGTGATGTTCTTCATCATCTCGAAAACACTCGGCTTCTTCGCCTCGCCGTCGAATCTCCTTCTCTGCCTCGGCTTCGCCGGGCTCCTCCTGGGTCTGACGCGGTGGCGGCGCATCGGTCGGGGACTCACGGCCGCGAGCCTCGTCCTCCTGGTGGTTGCCGGGCTGTCTCCGCTGGGTAATTGGCTGATCGCGCCGCTGGAAGAACGCTTTCCGGCTTGGGACGCCGGGCGCGGGGCTCCCGACGGCATCGTGGTCCTGGGCGGGGCCATCAGCTCGGAATTGTCGCTGGCGCGGGGGGCCCCTTATCTCAACGAGTCAGCGGAGCGGATCACCGCCGCGGCGGCGCTGGCGCGGACCTATCCGCAGGCCCGTATCATCTACAGCGGTGGCACAAATCGCGTCATTCTCCCCAACGGCGCCGAAGCCGACATCGCCGCCAGCCTATTCGAGTCGATCGGCCTTCCGCGCGAGCGCCTCATCCTCGATGGGCGCTCACGCAACACCGTGGAAAACGCGGAATTCTCCCGAACGCTGGCGGCGCCGAAACCGGGGGAACGCTGGCTTCTGGTCACATCCGCCTATCACATGCCACGCGCCATGGCCGTCTTTCGCGCAGCACAATTCCCGGTGGAAGCCTATCCGGTCGATTGGCGAACGGCCGCTGGCGATGGACTCTTTCCATTCGACACCGTCAGCGCCGGCCTGCGGCGGACCGATACGGCCGTGAGGGAGTGGGCAGGGCTCGTTGTTTATTGGCTCACGGGCCGGACCCAGATGCTGTTTCCTGGACCTTGAAGCTCCGGAAAAGAGCCCGTCATGGTTACCAGTTATTTACCACTGGGGTCGAAACTTGAGATTGTTTTTGAGATTCGCGCCGACGCTGTGCGGGCCGTCAAGACCGGTCCGTGGCGCCGGGAACTGCTGGTTCCGAGAGGCCGACCATGTCGATGCACGTGCCCGCGCTGCATGCCCCGCCGGTCACCGCCGATGGCGACGACGTCGCGGCGGCTAGGGAGCGCCGCCGCCAATTCGTCGAATCGCTTTTCACCACCGTCGTGGCCGTCGTGACGATCGCTGCGATCGCCATCGTCGGGGTCGCCTTCGAGCTCTCCTGATCCACGTCTCAGTGGGGGACGTCTCAGTGGGAGGAGGGTGGGGCGGCGCTGCGATGGTCAGCTCGGCTCCGTCTCGTCGAGGGCACGGCGCGACTGCGAGATGAACTGCCGTCGCCACATGACCGCCACCGTCGCCACCGTCGCCACCATCAGGGCGTAGGGGCCGGCGAACCAGCCCAGATAACCGAGAGCGAAGAAGAACGCCCGCTGGCCGCGATTGAAGTGGCGGCCCGCCGATTCGATCATGCCGGTGACCTTGCGCACATGGGAGTCGCCCTCGGGCGTGCCGAAGGCTTCGCGGGGTGGCATCGCACCGAGCAGGATGGCGGCGTAGTTGAACAGCCGGTACGACCACGCGAACTTGAAGAACGCATAGACGAAGATGATCACGAGGCCGACCACCTTCACCTCCCACTGGGTGCGGGTGGTCGCGATGGCGAAGGGCAGATCGGCCACCATGGCGAGGGTTTCGCTGGACGAACGCAACAGGCTCAGGACGCCGCCGATGGCGAGCAGCGTCGTGGACGCGAAGAACGCCGTGCCGTTCTGCAGACTGCCCATGATCTGAGTGTCGATGATACGCACGTCGCGCTCCAGCGCCCGTTGCATCCACACCTCGCGGAAGCGGTGCATGCGGGCGTTGAGGCTGTCCTTGCCGCGTTCGTTCCATTCGAGCGCAAGGGCGTAACCTCCCCAGGCGAAGACGAACAGGCCGAGGGCGATGAGGTCGGCGGGAGGAAATATGTTCATGGTGGGTCTCGTCGGTCCGATTCCCATTGTACCCGAGTCTTGTCGCCGACCCACCCCATCCTCGCCTCCAGGATGCAGGACGGTCGGCCCGCCTCCCATCATGGTCCTGCCGCCCCCTTGCATGGCGGCGGACCGGACATCGCCGGCAAGGTGTGGCCGTTCGTCTCGAAACGGGCGGCAGGCTTGTCCCGGAGTGCGTGCTTCATGCGACTTGCGAGTATCGGCAGAGCCTCTTAAAAGCGGTAGCGGAATGAAGCTGCCCTTGATGGTGGTGGACACCATCGAGCCGCGGATTTTCGACCACAGCTGTTCGATCCACAGCTGTTCGATCCATTTGCTCGATCCGCATTTGTTCGATCCGCAACGCCCATGGAGAGCGTCGATGCCTCACACCATCACTCCGGTCGCCCAGCTGGTCGCTGCGGCCGAAGCGGAGATCGAGACCCTTGCGGCCGCCGAGGCGGTCGCACTCCATGGTCGCGGCGACATCGTCTTCATCGACCTGCGCGATGTCCGCGAACTCGCGCGCGAGGGCAGGGTGCCGGGCGCATTCCATTGCCCGCGTGGCATGCTCGAGTTCTGGATCGACCCGGCGAGCAAGTACCACAAGCCGGTGTTCGGCGCGGACAAGCGGTTCGTGTTCTTCTGCGCCGCCGGCCAGCGCTCCGCGCTCGCGACCCAAATGGCGCAGCGCATGGGGCTTTCTCCGGTTGCCCATATCGGCGGTGGGTTCGCTGCCTGGAAGGCGGCCGGGGGCCCGGTCGAAGCGGCGGAAACGAACCCGAAAGCATGAAAACGTCGGCGCCCTTAATGCGATGCGTCGCTGTTGTACCCCGCTGGAAACAAAGCATTTACGTGGCGTTCGCGGATGTTCGGCGCCATTTACGATTGCTATGGACGAAGGCAGAACCCATAAACGGACGCGGCCGCGGGCGCATGAACATTAATGGGTTTTCGCTCTGCGATTGGCGCTACGGCATGTTCACCAATTAAAGCTTGGCCAGAGATCGGCCGAAGGCAATTGAATTAAAATGGAGACGAAAGCCATGGGCCTTCATCTGGTGATCGGCAACAAGAACTATTCGTCATGGTCGATGCGGCCATGGTTCGGCCTCAAGGTGGCCGGTATTCCGTTCGACGAAACGGTCGTGTCCCTGAACGCGCCCGACTTCAAGGAGCGGCTCGGAAAGCTGTCGGGCACCGGCAAGGTGCCGGTACTGATCGACGACGACGTTCATGTCTGGGAGTCGCTCGCGATCCTTGAATACCTGGCTGAAAAATTTCCCGACGTGCATCTGTGGCCGGCCGACGTCAAGGCGAGGGCGCACGCGCGGGCGGTGGCGAACGAGATGCATGCCGGCTTCGTGCCGCTGCGCCGGCACCTGCCCATGAACATGTGGCGGCCCGCAATGGCGCGCGATCTGCCGCCGGACGTCGCCGCCAATGTGAGACGCATCGAGGCGATGTGGGGAGACTGCCGCAAGCGCTTCGGCGCCGGCGGGCCCTTCCTGTTCGGCGCCTTCACGGCGGCCGACGCCATGTACGCCCCGGTGGTGGCGCGCTTTGCGACCTACAAGGTCGAGGTGGACGACGTCTCAGCCGCCTACATGCAGGCCATGATGGCGCTGCCGGCGTGGCGGGAATGGAACGAGGCGGCGCTCAAGGAATCCTGGGTGTTGCCCGAAGACGAACCCGACTGGCCGACCGTGCATCGGATGTGAGACGAGCCGCTTCACCTCTCCCGGCAAGCGGGGAGAGGGAGACGAGAGGATTTCCTCAGCTCACCGCCAGCGGCGCCAGGCACTCGATGTCGGTGACGACATCGATGACCACCGGGCGGTTGGCGGCGAGCCCCTTGGTGAGTGCTGCGGGGAAGTCCGAGGGCTTTTCCACCCGGATGCCCATGGCGCCGATCTGCTGGGCGATGGCGGCGAAGTTCTGCTGCGTGTAGGTCCACAATTCGCGCCGGCGGTCGTCGCCTTCCGGATCCAGATAGGCGCGGTCATAGCCGCGCTTGGACTGGCTGCCGCCGCCATTGTTGTTGACCACCGTGACGGAGGCGATGTTCCAGCGCACTGCGGTCTCCAGTTCGCCGATGTGATACCAGAAACCGGCATCGCCGGTGAACACGACGACGGGCCGGCCGCCGACGCCACATTTGGCTCCGAGCCCCGCCGGGAACGCCCAGCCGAGATGGCCGGCGCAGCGCAAATAGGATTGCTTCGGGCTCGTGAGGTCGAACATGTGGCTCATCCACATGCCGGCATGGCCGGTGTCGGCGACGATCAGAGCGTCGTCGGGTACGTGCCGGGTCAACTCCGCGCACAGCCGCTCGGGTCGCATGGGCACCGCGTCCGATGTCAGGTGCGGTTCGTATTCTGCCCGCCACTGGGCGCAGATGTGGCGCGTCTCGGCGACCCACGCCTTGCGCCGCTCGGCGCTCGAACGGTCCGCCAGGGCGAGCATCATGGCGACGGTCGCCTTAGCGTCGGCATTGATTGCCGCCTGGAAGGGATAGTTGCGGCCGATCGCCTCCGGGTCGATGTTGATCTGGATGGTCGGCGTGCCGATCGGCGGCACCGCCCAGAAGTGGGTGGTCATGCCGCCCGTCTCGGAGCCGATATAGACCACGAGATCGGCGCGGTTGACGACGCGATTGGCGCTCTCGCGCGAATAAGTGCCGACGACGCCGACGGCGAGCGGATGCGAGCCGAGGATCGTGTCCTTGCCGTTGTGCGAGGTGGCGACCGGGATCTGCAGCGCCTCGGCGAGCGCGACCACCTCGGGTCCGGCGCCCGAATGGCGCACGCCGCCGCCGGCGACGATCACCGGACGTTCGGCCTTGTGCAGGATCTCGAGTGCGCTGATGACGGCGTCCCTGTCGGGCTGGGGCCGGAACGGCGGCACGCGCGAGAACATCGGCTCGACCAAGGGCTCGATCTCGGCCTCCTCGATGTCGATCTGGCCCTCATTGCCGCGGAACTGGAGATGCACGGGGCCTGGCATGCCGGTGACGGCGGCGCGGAATGCCTGGCGCACCATGTCGGGGAAGCGTGTGACGTCGTCGACGGTGGCGTTGAACTTGGTCACCGGCTCGAAGGTCGGCATGTCATCGTTCTCCTGGTAGACCTTGCGGAACTTGGTCTCCGGGAGACGACCGCCCGTGAAGGCGATCACGGGGGAGTGGGCGAACCAGGGCTCGCGCAGACCGGCCGCCAGGTTCATGGCGCCGATGACCTGCGCCATGCACACGCCGGGCTTGCCGGTGGCGCGGGCGTAGCCGTCGGCCATATAGACGGCCGCCTTCTCACCGTGGATGTGCAGCCTTTTGATGTTGGTTCGCTTTTCCATTTCGTAGAAGGTGCGGCGCAGGACCGCCGGCACCATGAAGACGTGGCTGACGCCGTAGCCGGCCAGCATGTCGGCGAGGCACTGCGCGCCGGAGATCTTCGTGCGATTGTGTCCGAGCATATGGATGTGACTTCCGAGATTCCAGAGTCGAATATCCGTGGAGGCTTGCCGAACGGAGTCGTCATTGCGAGGAGCGAAGCGACGAAGCAATCCAGCGGCCGCGAAGCAAGGACTGGATTGCTTCGCTTCACGTGCAAGACGGTGGGGGTTACTTGATCGCCAGTGGATTGACCGGTGAGCCGACCGCGCCGGTGATCGGGATCACGGGGGCGACGAACAGGAATTCGTAGACGCCGTCGTCGGCGCAGTCGTCGGCCAGTTCCGCGAGGTTGAAGATCTCGCCCATGGTCATGCCCATGATCGGGATGGTGATCCAGTGCCAGGGCTGGTTGATGTTGCCCTCGGTGTTGTTGGGTCGCACCTCCGCGCCCCAGGTGTCGGTGGCGAGTGCGGCGAGCTCGGTTTTCTTGACGAATTCCAGCGTCTCGAACGCCATGCCGGGGGCGTCGCCGCCCGGATAGCCGTCCCACGAGCCGGCTTTGATGCAGCGCTCCATCATGCCGGTGCGCACGATCACGAAATCGCCCCGCCTGACTTCGATGTTCTGCGTCTTGGCGGTGTCGTAGAGATCCTTGTTGGTGATGCCGTAGCCATCGTCGAGGCACTCGACGCCCTTGAAGCGGGCGACGTCGAGCAGCACGCCGCGTCCCACCATCTTGTTCTTGGTCTTCTCGATGCCGCACTTCTGCGCGCCGGCGGACGTCACTTCGCGGCAGTCGTAGCCGTTCCACATGAAGTTCTCATAGAACACGTGGCCGAGGCCGTCCCACTGGGTGCCGCACTGCAGCGGGATCACGGCGATGTCGTCGGCGGCGCGGATGCCGCGATGGTCGAGCACGCCCGCATAGGCGTCGGTGCCGGTGCGCAGCATGGTGTGCAGCGGATTGATGCGGCCCATGGCCGGATATTTGCTCTTGGCGCCCTGCGGGCCGAGATGGTCGAAATCGAGTGCAAGAGAGATGACCTTTCCCTTCTTCACCAGCTGGGCGGCGGCGACGATGTCCTCGGGCGTCGTGTAGTTGAGCGTGCCGACCTCGTCTTCGGGGCCCCACATGCCCCAGTTCTTGTACTTCTCCGCCGCCTCCGTGAGGTCCTGGCGGGTGATCTTGCGGGTGGTCATCAACGCGGGTCCTTCTTGCGGGCAGATGTCTTGAGGACGGGCTCATTCCGGGACCGGCGGCGAACGGAATCCGGCTGCCAGGAACGGGATCATGTGATGAAGCGCGCGCTGGGCGTCGCCGGGATCGCAGCGCCCGTCGGTCAGGGCCTGGATGCGGCCGGAATTGGCCATGGTGTAGAACATCGACCCGAGCATGAAGTGGAAGCGCCACTCGATATCGGGGCGGGGAATTTCGGGCAGCGCGGCGACGATCGCCTCGATGAACATCTTGCTCGAATGGTCGAACGCCTTGGCGAGAATCTTGCGCGCCAGTCTTTCGGGTTCGGTGGCGAGGCGCGCGCGCAGGCGCCCGAATGCATGGCCACCTTGGGGCGTTTGCGGTCCGAGCGTCAGCGTCGGGCGCACGAAAGCGTCGAGAATGTTCTCCAGGGCAGGGGAGCCGTCGGCCGCCTTCGTGCACTCCGCAAGGAGGCGCATGCGCTCTTCGGCAATCGGAGCGGCGCGCGCCGCGAACAGCGCTTCGAGCAGTCCGTCCTTGGAGCCGAAATGATAGGAGATCGCCGCAAGGTTGACTTTGGCGGCGGCCGTGATGGTGCGCAGGCCGACGCCCGACATGCCGTGTTCGGCGAACAGGTGTTCGGCCGCCTGCAGAATGCGCTCGCGCGCCGGCCCCGAAACCGCGCTCGCTTGTTTTCGTCTCTTTCGCCGGGCAGTTGTGGTCGATGTCGAAGAATGTTCTTTGAGCGCTGTCATGAATGGGCACTCTTGACCTGACTGGCGCGATCTGCCACAACTTAGGGTAGATTAAACAGTCGTTTGTTTGATGTCAATCGGCTCGGCGCCGGACGCACGGCGCGACAGGATGCGGAGTTGGCATGGCTGCACACGAGACCATCGGGGCGGTGGCCAGCAGTCGGACGAAACAATTCCGTGCGCGAGTTTGCCGCGCGCATCTGAAGAAATCGCCAACGCGGCCTTCGAGGCCGCTACTGTGGACACGCGGTTCGTCCATCTCGGCATCGATCTTGATGACGGGATTTCCATCGGCAAGAAAATGTTTGGTGTCGGGCAATGCGGCGCGATGCCGAGAAGCGTCATTCCAGCAGGCGTCGTTCCAATAGGCGTCGTTCCAAGATGCGGGGCGTGCGCGCCCTCGGCAGACTGAGGGGAAAATCCGCCACCAGGTGGCGTAAGCGGTTGATCTTCGCCCTGCGAACCCGATCGTAAGCGGTTTGCAGGGTCGGCTTGCATAGGCCGACTTGACCCTCTCGATCCAGCCAGACGGTCGTTCAAGAGCGTGATCGCCAGTCCCGTGACCAGGGAGAATGAGATGGAAGGCAAGACCGGGTTTTCACGACGCGCGACGATGGCGTTGATGCTGGGAACAGCCGGCGCCGGTATGATCAAGGGGGCGCCTGGGGCCTTCGCTCAGGCCGGCGGCTATCCGGATCGGCCCGTCAAGTTGGTGGTCCCGTTCGCGGCCGGTGGGCCGACCGACGTGATGGCGCGTCTGATCGGCGGCAGACTTTCGGACAACCTGAGCCGGCAGTTCTTCGTCGACAATCAGGGTGGCGCCGGCGGCAATATCGGCATGGGGGCGGTGGCACGGGCGGCGCCCGACGGCCTGACGATCCTCGTAGTGTCGTCGAGTTTCGTCGTCAATCCGGGCTTGTACGCCAGGATCCCCTACGATCCCTTCAAGGATTTCGAGGCCATCACCATTGCGGGCGACTCGCCGCACATCTTCCTCGCCCACCCCTCCACCGGGGTGAAATCGATGAAGGAGTTCGTTGGTCTCGTGAAGGCCAATCCCGGCAAATACAATTACGCTTCGCCGGGCGCCGGCACCGGACCACATCTGTCGGCGGAGCTCTTGAAGCTGTCCTACAAGCTCGATCTCACCCACGTGCCGTTCCGCGGCGCCAGTCCGGCGGTGCAGTCGGTGGTCGCCGGCCACAATCCGTTCGCCTGTGTGGCACTGCCGCCGGCGGTGCCGCTGGTCAACGACAAGAAGATCATCGGGCTCGGCCTGACGAGCCCGGGCCGTTTCCCGACGGTTCCGGACGTACCGTCCCTCAACGAGGTCGGCATGACCGGACAGGAGGCCACCACCATGCAGGCCTTCCTGGTGCCGGCGAAGACCCCGAAGGAGATCGTCGATTTTCTCTACCAGGAGATCCACAAGATCGTGGTCGCTCCCGGCATGAAAGAGAAGTTCCTCGAACTCGGCTTCACCCCGATCGCCAACACGCCGGCTCAATTCACCGAGCGGATCAAGATCGAGGTGGCGAAGTGGACCAAGGTGATCGAGGACGCCAAGATCGAGAAGATGTGAGCCTGTTCGATCGTAGCGCGTTCGCCCAAGCAGAATGCGCCCTGCCTGTCAGCCGGCGCCGGCACCGCTCCGGCTTTCTTCTTCTGCCCCATACATATTGATCGTGATATCGCCGCGCGCTGTCCTCGATTGTCCTGGTGTCCCGCCGCCTGACGTCGACATGGGCTCGCCGACGCTGCTCGCCGATTGTCCCAAAAATTCCCCGACTTTGTTCAGATTTTGCCACGATCAGCGAAAAAATGGGTACTGATCCAACGGTGCCGATCCTCTCGGTTTCGCTGGGAGGGGCGCGACTCTGAACAAGTCGAACTGAAAGGAGAAGCCGCCATGCGCGCTTCCGCGCTCTTTGCCATACCCGTCATCCTCGGTCTTGCCGTTGCTGCCGCTTCGGCCGAAACGCCGAAGGACGTGAGGGGACTCTATCTGCTCACCGACTATCCGGCCGTGTCGGTGCGGCCGGGGACCACGTCGACACTGTCATTGCGGCTGCAGAATTACGGTCTCGCGCCGGAACGTTTCGCGCTCTCGGTCGAAGGCGTGCCGCAGGGCTGGGTCGCGACCCTGCTCGGCGGCGGCCAGCCGGTCGCCGCCGCCATGCCGGCAGCTGACGCCAACGTGCCCTTGCAGCTTCGCCTGGACGTGCCGGCCAACGCGGGCCTCGGCACTCACAACCTGACGGTCAGTGCGGCGGGGCAGGGCAACCGCGTCGAGCTGCCGATCGCCGTCACGCTCGCCAAGGAACTTCCTGCCAAGCTCGCCGTGGAGGCGACCCTGCCGGCGCTACGCGGCACGCCCAAGTCGAGCTTCGATTACAGCCTCAAGATCAAGAACGATTCCGGCCGCAACCTCACGGCGAGCTTCGCCGCCGAGGCGCCGCGCAATTTCGAAACCTCGTTCACCGAAGCATACGGCACTCAGCAGCTGTCCTCGATCCCGATCGAGGCCGGGCAGTCCAAGGAGATCAAGCTCAAGGTGCGGCCGCCGTCGACCATCGACGCCGGAAAATATCCGATCTCCGTCGCGGTCAGCGCCGAAGACGCAACCGCCAAGACGGCGCTGTCGCTCGAGGTGGTCGGTCAGCCGCAGCTGACGATCTCGGGACGCGACGGCCTGGTGAGCGGCCGTGCCGAGGCCGGGGCGCAGTCGAATATTCCGGTCGTGGTCGCCAACACGGGCAGTGCGCCGGCCGATAATGTCGAACTCAGCGCGACCGCGCCGAGCGGCTGGAAAGTGACTTTCGAGCCCAAGACCATCGACATGATCGCGCCCGGCAAGGACGCCGAAGTGCAGGCGCAGATCACGCCGACGGCGAAGTCGCTCGCCGGCGATTATATGACGACGATCCGTGCCTCCTCGCGCGGCGAGAGCGCCACGACCCAGTTCCGTGTCGCCGTCTCCACCTCGACCGCCTGGGGCATGGCGGGGGCGGGCATCATCGGCGCGGCGCTGCTCCTGATGGTCGGCGCTGTGTCACGTTTCGGCCGGCGATGAGGGGGTCCCATGACCATCTCTGGACACGAAAGCCCGGCGCGCGCGCCGGTGATCATCGCCCGTGATCTCGTCCGCCGCTACGGTGCCGCGACCGCCGTCGATCATCTGAGCTTCGAGGTCGTCCCCGGCGAGATCTTCGGGCTGCTCGGGCCCAACGGCGCCGGCAAGACCACCACCATCCTGATGATGTTGGGCTTGACAGAGGTCAGCGACGGCACAATCACCGTGCTCGGCCACGATCCGGGACGCGAGCCGCTCGCCGTCAAGCGTCGCATCGGTTACCTGCCCGACCAGGTGGGGTTCTACGACTACCTGACCGCGCGTGAAAACCTCGCCTATACGGCGCGCCTGATGGGCATCGAACGTGCCGAGCGTTCCGATCGCGTCGCCGCCGCGCTCAGGCGCGTTCGCCTCGCCGATGTTGCCGACCGGCGCGTCGCAACGTACTCGCGCGGCATGCGCCAACGACTCGGCCTCGCCGAGATCATGATGAAGCGCGCCGAGATCGCGATCCTCGACGAGCCGACCTCCGGTCTCGATCCGCAATCCACAGCTGAATTCCTCGACATGATCCGCGAACTCAAGCGCGACGGCGTCACGGTGCTGTTGTCGTCGCACATGCTCGACCAGGTGCAGCGCATCTGCGACCGCGTCGCCCTGTTTCAGGCCGGCCGCATCGTGCTCATGGGTTCGGTGCCGGAGCTCGCCCGCAAGGTACTCGGCGCCGGCTTCGTCGTCGAGGTCGAAGCGGAGGCCGCCGCCGGTACCGATCTCGCGCAACGGCTCGCCTCGGTGTCGGGCGTGAACGCGGTCGAGTGCATCGCCCGCGATCGCTTTCGCCTGACCGCAGACCATGACGTATGCCCGGAGGCGGCACGGGCCGTCGTTGCCGCCAATGGCCAGTTGCGGCGCCTGTCGGTCGACGAACCGAGCCTGGAGGCAATCTACACGCGCTTCTTCGAAACGCAGAAGGACGACCCAGAGGTGCGCCATGCGGCGTGAAGGTTCGCCCTGGCAAGGGCTGTCGGGCGTCTTCCTCAAGGAACTCGCCGACCATCTTTCCAGCGTCCGCATGCGGGTGCTGGAATGGCTCGTCGTGCTCACCGCCGTCGCGGCCCTCTACGGGGCGATCTCGGCCATACGGGAAACCACCCAGGAGGACCCATTCGTTCTTCTGAAGCTGTTCACCGTCAGTCAGGGAAAGTTGCCGTCCTTCGTCGCCATCCTCGGGTTCCTCATTCCGCTGATGGCCATCGGGCTCGGCTTCGACGCGGTCAATGGCGAGCACAATCGGCGTACGCTGTCACGCATCCTGGCACAGCCGATCTACCGCGACGCGCTGCTGGCGGGAAAATTCCTCGCCGGCCTGGCGACCATCGCGATCAGCCTCTTGTGTCTATGGCTGCTGGTGGTGGGGCTCGGGGTCTTCATGCTCGGCGTGCCGCCGAGCGGCGAGGAGATCGCGCGTTCGCTGGTCTTTCTCGTCTTCGCGCTCGCCTATGCGGGCGTGTGGCTGGCGCTCGCCATGCTGTACTCGATCCTGTTCCGGTCGCCGGCGACGGCGGCCCTGACCTCGCTCGGCACCTGGCTCCTGCTCGCAGTGCTGTGGCCGATGCTGGCGCCGGCACTCGCCGAAGCGATCGCGCCGCCGAACGTCCGGTTGCAGATCCTCGGGCTGCCGACGCTGGCGACCTTGGAATGGACGCAGGCGCTCATGCGCATCTCGCCGAGCCATCTGTTCGGCGAGGTGGTGCTGGCGCTGTTGTCGCCATCAACGCGCTCGCTCGGTCCGGTGTTCATGGACCAGTTGCAGGGGGCGGTCGGCGGTGCTCCGCTCGCCTTTGCCGACAGCCTCGCGGTTGCCTGGCCGCAGGCCGTGGCGCTGGTCGCCGGCATGATCGTTTTGTTCGCCGCAGGCTATGTCGCTTTCCAGCGTCAGGAGGTGAGGGCCTGATCGAGGCGACCACCAAGTCAAACGGGGCGGCCGCGCTGGCCGCCCCCTTCGTCGTCAGCGGTTGGTGTTACGCGTCCAGGACCGCGACGATGCGGAATGTCGCCGGATCGATGATGACGATCTGGTCGCCGGCCATGAAATAATGGAAGCCGCGCCAGGCCGGGTGGATCTCGACGATCGTCTGCGGCACGACCACGTGCTTCACGGTCCTCGGCACGGCGGTGCCGACATTGATGGAGAAGTTGACGTCGGCGATGCGCGGCGCGCTCTTGTCGCGCACGATCACTTCCTTGATGCGGGTGCGCTGCTCGGTCGAAAGGTTGACGTTGACATTGGTGTCGCTGCCGGCGCGGGCGTTGTCGCCGCTCTGGCCGTCGCGTTGATTGCCCTGCGTTTGCGAGCGGTTCATCTCCTGCGACTGGCTCTTCTGGCCGCTCGGGGGGGTGCCGGTGCCGCTGCGCTGTTGGGAGTTGGTTTCGGATTGACCGGAACGGTTGTTCGGCGCCTGTCCGGTGGTCTCCGATTTGTCGGACTTGGACCGGGAGTCCTGCGCGCCCTTCTGGCTGGGCATGGACTTGTTGTCGGACGCTCCCTTGGTCTTGAAGTCATCGGCCTTGTTGGTCTCGGTGGTGGCGCCCGGGCCCGCGCCGGTCGTCGCCGCACCGGCCCCTTGGGCATTGGCACCGCCCTGCCGGTCCATGCCGGCACCGGAATTCATCGAGCCGCTCGGGGCGCCTGCGCCACCCATCGAGCCGGACGCGCCAGCGGACGGACCGCTCTGGGCCGGAGGCGAGGCGGGACTCTGGGCGTAGGCCGCCCCCGCGATCAGGGCCGCGGCGGCGGTGGCGATCAGGAACCTGGATTTCGTCATCGGGCTGTCTCCTTGTGGCCCCCGCCGTGCCCGTGAGGTTTGCAGTGCCCGACCAACGCTCCGTTCGATGCCGAGTTCCGGACGCACTCCGCCGGAGATCAAAAGTGATGTCTCATGAACGGGCGTTAAGCGCCCGTGAATCATGGGCGAACAATGAGGTCGTATCGGGTCGGGTTGTGCGGAGGCCCGGACAGGGGGCTCGCCATTGGAACGCGGATCACCATATTTACGGCGACGGTGCCATTCTGCACCGCCTCAAGGGCGGCCGCGACTTCGTCGCGCGCATGCAACGCCCAATATTTGCGCTGACGTCGACACGGAAGGGCGGAACCAGCCGTTGAGCGAACCCGTTCGCGTCTCGTCAGCGCCTCGTTGCGACCGCCGCGGAGCGCGGTTGCCGCGGCAACCGGTGAATCGTAAGGGGCACTCCAGACGAGGAGGAAAGAAGATGCAATACCGTCTCTACAGCGGCCCACGCGGAGCCGAACAGATCCGCGCCATCGAAAAAGACAAGATGCTGTTCAAGGCGTTCACCTCGCTCGACGAGGCGCTCGGCTTCGCCCAGCATCTCGACCGAACCGGCCAAACCGCGTTGCTGATCGAAGGCGACGACGGCTCGTCCTTCGGCCGCCAGGAGATCACCGCGATGCTGCAGCACGGCCACTTTGCCCGCGCCGGTGCGACGACATAGGGCTTCCAAACAAGGCTATGCTTGGCTGAACAAGGAAAAGCCCGGCACATGACCGGGCTTTCCTCCGTCGGACTGGGACGATTGAGCGCATCGTCGCCGGCATCCCGGCCGATCGCGCGCCACCGGCACATCAGCCCGCACGCTTCGCCCATTCGTCGTGGACGCGGTTGCCCATGTCGCGCAGGCTCGCCTCGACGCCGTTCCAGTGGGAGCGAACCACGTCCCAATTCACCATCGGCCGCGCGGCGGGGTCGTTTCGCGGCGCATAGTTGTCATACGCATAGGCGCCCGTCACGGTCAGCAGCGCGCCTAGAACCAAACCAAGGAACATCCGCATCGGCCGATCTCGGTGAACGTTGCTTTGCTGCAAGAACACGCGGTGACGACGATGGTTCCGGTCGACCCGGATATCCGTCCCGCGGGAGTGAGGACAATGGGGAGATCGGCGCGGCAATGGCCGCTGCAAATATGGTAGAATACAGACAGATTTCGGGAGAACGACCGTGAGAACGACCATGCCGATTCACATCAAACAAGGACGATAGACCCGCGACGCGATCAAAGGCATGACCGACGCCCCGAGGATCGCGCCGACGCCATGTCGCGACTTCTTTCCAAGACCGGCGGCCGGCTGATCGGCTACCATTTCAACTTCGGGGAGTACGATTTCCTCCCACCGGTGAAGCTCCGAGCGAGACCCAGAGGCTGCCGTCCTGATCGCGGCGGGGATAGCGACGGTATCACGGATTTGCGTACGATCCTCGCGATGAGTTCTGCCAAAGCCAAGGGGCCTTTCGCCGCCGCCGGCGACTTGGCGCGCACCTTTCGTTCGCCCCGCGGAACATGGTGGGCCAGCTGCAACGCGGGCGATCAAGCGAGAGCGCGTGTCGCCGAACGGGCTGGTAACCACAGCGGGCGGTACGTGAGCGCGGACGGCCTCGCCTCCAAAGTATGAACAGCCAATCCGGCTCGGCTTGTCCGGTTATGCTTGCCCGGCCCGGAGCCCAGCGGGTATAAGCCTCCCCGGCGGTTTTTAGTCCGCATTTTGTAGCCGAGGCAAAGGACGACCCGATGGCGATCGAGCGTACATTTTCGATCATCAAGCCCGACGCGACGGCGCGCAATCTCACTGGCGCCGTCAATGCGATGATCGAGCAGGCCGGTTTGCGCATCGTGGCGCAGAAGCGGGTGCGGATCACCCGCGATCAGGCCGAAACCTTCTACGGAGTGCACCGCGAGCGTCCGTTCTTCGGCGAACTGGTGGACTTCATGACTTCAGGCCCCGTAGTGGTTCAGGTTCTCGAAGGCGACAACGCAATCGCACGTTATCGCGAAGTCATGGGTGCGACCGATCCCGCCAAGGCGGCGGCAGGGACGATCCGCAAGACCCATGCGAAATCGATCGGCGAGAACTCTGTGCATGGTTCCGATGCGGCCGATACGGCGGCAAAGGAAATCACCCAATTCTTCTCCGGTAACGAGATCGTCGGTTGAGGCGACGGGGATAGGCGGGAATTAGTCCGGGGCGGCGCGGCGATGAGCGGGCGCGGCGCGAGAGGAGAAGACAGTGGCTTCGTTCTTGCAATTTCTTGATCCGGCCACCTGGAGCGGCCTGATCGCCCATGCTTGGCATGAGATGTCGACGCCGATGTTCTGGGTCGCGCTCGGCAAGATCATGTGGATCAACATCCTGTTGTCGGGCGACAACGCCGTAGTCATCGCCATGGCGTGCCGCAGCCTGCCGGCGCGACAGCGTTTCTGGGGCATGGTCCTCGGCGCCGGTGTCGCGGTCGCTTTGCGCATCGTGTTCACGGTCATCATCGCCTCGCTGATGATGATGCCGTACCTCAAGCTCGTCGGCGGAGCGGCGCTGTTCTACATCGCCGTCAAGCTGCTGGTGCCGGAGGACGAACACAAGGACGTGGAGGCCGCCGACAAATTGTGGCGGGCCGTCCAGATGGTCGCCGTGGCCGACATCATCATGAGCCTCGACAACGTCATCGCCATCGCGGCGGCGGCGCAGGGCAGCTTACTGCTCTTGGTCATCGGGCTTGCGGTCAGCATCCCGCTGATCATCGCCGGCGCCGCCCTGATCATGTCACTGCTCGACCGCTACCCGATCCTGATCTGGGCCGGCGCGGCGCTCCTGGGGTGGATCACGGGCGAGGTGATCGCCACCGATCCGGCGATTCAGGAGACGTTGATCGCCCAGTTCGGTCAGCCCGTGTTCCACACCATCGAGCTGACCTTCGCAACCATCGGTGCGGTTGCGGTGCTTACGGTCGGCGGAATGTGGCGGCGAGCCAAAATCGCCAGGCAGGAAGCGGTCAATCCGCACCCGGTGTTGGAAACCAAGCAGCCGGCCGAATAGGTCTCGACAGTCCCGGCAGCTGCCGGTGGTGAACAAGAACGGATCGCCCGCTTCAGGCGGGCGATCTTCTTATTTGGTGAGATTGACGACGCTCATGCGGTCTGGGTTTTCCGTGCCCGTACCGGGCGGTGTCGGCTTGCAGCCGGCAAGGCGCGGCGCGAGCCTCGGCACATTTCCTTGCTGTCATTTGAGAAATCGACGCCTGTGCGAGCGCAAACGTGGAAACCGGGTGTGCTGCTCCGGATCCGACACTTTTCAAGATACTAGCTACTTTGACGAGCCTTGCTTCAGTCGGGATTCTCGTATTTGGTGTGCGGCACAATCGGATTTTGGCGCCCTATCCGGCGCTGCGCGCGGCAGGCGTTCTCGTTCGGATCCCTCCAAAACCCGGGTTGTAGCGTGACGGCAGCGACGCCTCGCGCTTTCACATCGCGTATGACTGACTGGGAGACAGACGATGCAAAAAGGCACCGTCAAATGGTTCAATCCTACGAAGGGCTATGGTTTCATCCGGCCTTCCACGGGCGATAAGGACGTTTTCGTCCACATCTCCGCGGTCGAGCGGGCGGGGCTGAGCACCCTCAACGAGGGCCAGGTTGTCGAGTACGAGCTCGTCACCAACCGTGGCAAGACCTCCGCAGAGAACCTCAAGGTTTCTTGAGCCTCGGCCGGGAAACCGGCATCAAGATGAAATTCGTGGCCCCCGGGATCAAAGCCCGGGGTTTTTTTATCCCAATGACGCCGGAGTGGCCGCCGGCGGAACGGGAAGCTCGGTTGCATCGTTGTGACCACGAGGGCAGCCATGAGCCAGCACGGCCACGATCATTCGACCGCCGACTTGGCGCGCCAGACGGCGCTCATCGCCGCCATCGTGCTCGCCTTCGTCACCGCTCTCGCCGTGCTCTGGTTCGCATCCGGGGCGATCGTCGTCGTCCTGGTCGGCATCGTGATCGCCGTCATGTTCGACGCCGGCGCCCGCGGGCTCGGCCGCCTGGTCGGTTGGCGGCGGTCCATCCGGCTTATCCTGGTCTATGTGACGGCGACGCTCGTCGTCACCGTTGCGGCCGTCTGGGGTGGGGCGACGTTGGCGACCCAGGCCGGGCAGTTGACGTCGGCAGTCCGCAATGCGCTGGCGAGGATCGGGCGTGAATTGGCGGATGGCGGCATCGGGATCCTTCCTGAGGGCTCGATCGAGATTTCGCAGTTTCTGCCTTCCGCCGCCACCGTGTTCGGAGGTGCTACCGCGGCCTTCACCTCCGTCTTCGGTGGCCTGGTGACCATCGGCGTCGTGATCTTCCTTGGTGCCTTCTTGACCTGGTCGCCGGCGGCCTACAAGGCGGCCGTCCTGAGCATCATCCCGCACGACAAACGCCACCGGGTGAACGAAGTCCTCGATCTGGCCGCCGCCGCCATGCGCGAATGGCTGGTGGGCCAATGCATCAGCATGGCGGTGATCTTCGTGTTCTCGTTGGTGGCGCTGAAGTCGATCGGCATGCCCTACGCGACGCTGCTCGCTGTTCAGGCCGGTCTCCTGGTCTTCGTGCCGACGCTGGGCGCCTTCGTGGCCGGCATCGTCATCGTCCTCGCCGGATTTTCCGACAGCCCCACCATGGCGCTCTATGGCCTGGGCGTCTATCTGGCGATCCAGTTCCTGGAGGGCAATCTGGTCACGCCCATCGTCCAGCAGCAAACCGTCCGCCTGCCGCCGGCGATCACGCTGGCGATGCAGTTGATCGTCGGCCTCCTGTTCGGACTACTGGGTGTCGCCTTCGTGGTGCCGCTGACGGCGGCGGCGAAAGTCCTGATCGAAGAACTCTACGTGAAGGACGCCCTCGGCGGCCCGTGGCGGGAAGACGATGAGAAGTCCGCCGTTACGCCCGCCGCTCTGCGACAAATCGGGCGGCCGCCTTGAGAATGTCGGCGCTTGCGCCGAACGGTTCGAGCGCCCCATTGGCCTCCGCGACCAGCGCCGAGAGCCGCTCCTTCGACGGCGCGAGGCCGAGCACAGCGACGATGGTCGCCTTGCCGGCGGCGGCATCCTTGCCGGTCTGCTTGCCGACCGTGGCGGCGTCGCCCTCGATGTCGAGGAGATCGTCGGCGATCTGGAATGCCTGGCCGATGGCGGCGCCGTAGCGAGCCAGCGCATCGAGCCGCTCGGGCCCGGACTTGCCCAGGAGCGCGCCGGCGACGCAGCCGAACTTGATCAGCGCTCCGGTTTTCATCGCCTGCAGGGTTTCCACCTCGGCGAGAGTCTGCGGGCGCGGCATGTCGCCGAACCGTCCCTCGGCGGCCAGGTCGAGGACCTGTCCGCCCACCATGCCGCCGAGGCCGGCGGCACGTGCCAGCGCGGTGACGAGCGCGACCCGCACCTCGGCGTCCGGATGTGTCTCCGGCCGGGCCAGTACGTCGAACGCCAAAGTCAGGAGACCATCGCCGGCGAGGATCGCGGTCGCTTCGTCATAGGCCTTGTGGGCTGTCGGCCGGCCGCGGCGCAGGTCGTCGTTGTCCATGGCGGGCAGGTCGTCATGGACCAGCGAATAGCAATGGACGAATTCGAGCGCCGCGCCCGCCATCAGGGCCTGCGAGCGCGGCACGCCGAACAGCGCGGCGGACTCCACCACCAGGAACGGCCGAAAGCGCTTTCCGCCGCCCAGGCTGCCGTAGCGCATGGCCTCGAGCAGGTGCTTGGGACGGGCGCGTTCACCCTCGGGCAGGGTTGGGGCCAGAAGCTGGCCGAGCAGGCTTTCGGTCTGTTCGGCGATTTCGGTCAGTCGGGCGGTGAAGGCGTCGTGGCTGTTCACGGTGGTGGTCCAGATTTTTTCAAAAGGCGGGAGTGGGGGGGGGCGGGATATCAGCGCGTCAGGTAGCGGGCATCCCGAAACCAGGCGATGGCGTCCTCGAGCGCCTGCGTATAGGGCCGGGGAGTGATTCCGAGTTCGTGTTCGGCTTTCGCCGCCGTGAAGAACATGTGGTACTTGGACATGCGCAGGCCGTCCATGGTGGCGAACGGTTCGCGGCCGGTAAAGCGCGCCACCGCCTCGGCCCCGAACGCGAACGGAAAGATAGCGCGGCGCGGTATTCTCAGTCGCGGTGGCCGGCGGCCGGTCAGGCGGGCAATGTCGGCCAGCATGTCGGCGAGCCTCACGTTCTGGCCGCCGAGGATATAGCGCTCGCCGATGCGGCCGTGCCGGAGCGCGGCGAGGTGCCCTTGCGCGACGTCGTCCACGTGCACGAGATTGAGGCCGGTATCCACATAGCCCGGCATGCGGCCGCGCGCCGCTTCGACGATGATGCGGCCGGTCGGTGTCGGTTTCACATCGCGCGGCCCGATGGGCGTCGACGGATTGACGATCACCGCCGGCAGGTTGCGTTCGGCGATCATCGTCTCCACCAGCCGTTCGGCCGCCACCTTGCTGCGCTTGTAGACGCCGATCGCCTTGACCTCGTCGAGCGGGTGGGTCTCGTCGGAAGGCTCGCCGCCGATCGCGAGCGCCAGGGTGGCGACGCTCGACGTGTAGACGATGCGCTCGACCCCTTCCGCCAGCGCCGCTTCCATCACGGTGCGGGTGCCGACGACGTTGTTCGTATAGATCTCGTTGCGGTCACGCGACCACAGCCGGTAGTCGGCGGCGACGTGGAAGACGTACTGGACGCCTGCCATGGCCCGACGCACCGAATGCGCATCGCGGAAATCGCCGAGCGCGTATTCGATGTCGAGATCGGCGAGGTGGAAACGGGGGCTGGTGGCGCGCACCAGCGCCCGCACGGAATATCCGGCCTCCAACAGTACGCGGGCAACCGCCGATCCGACGAAGCCGGAGGCGCCGGTGACGAGCACAGGTTGATTATTCATTCTGGCAGGGTCGATGCCAATGGCACAATTGCGTCTGGCCGTTCAGTTACCTAAGAGAGCGTCGAAAGTAACCCCTAAATTGCGCCAAAGGAATTGGTTCTTAGAGAATGCTGCTGGGGCTTTCCCTCCTGGTGTTGGCGGTTTGGACCTATCTCGTTTTCGGTCATGGCCGTTTCTGGCTGTGCGGCGAGCGGGACGACCGGGACATGCCGCCGATGCCGGCAGTCTGGCCGTCGGTCACCGCCGTCATCCCGGCCCGCGACGAGGCCGAAAGCATAGGAGAGACCGTCGCTTCGCTGTTCGCCCAGGATTATCCCGGGCAGTTGCGGGTCGTGCTGGTGGACGATGAAAGCCAGGATGGCACCGGCGCCGTCGCCCGCGACTCCGCCGCGCGGGCGGGGGCCTGCGACCGGTTGACGGTGCTCAGCGGCCAACCGCTGCCGCAGGGCTGGACGGGCAAATTGTGGGCTCTCGAACAGGGGATTGCCCAGGCGCTGACGCCCGAACCGCCCCATTTCGTGCTGTTGACCGATGCCGATATCACTTACGCACCGGCGACTCTCAGGCGCCTGGTGGCGCGCGCTCTGGCTGGCGGGTACTTGCTTACGTCGCTGATGGCGAAGCTCAGGTGCCGGAGCGTTGCCGAGCGTGCCCTGGTGCCGGCATTCATCTTCTTTTTCCAAATGCTTTACCCATTCCGTAGGGTCAATAGGACCGACCGCGCCACGGCGGCGGCAGCCGGCGGCTGTATGCTGGTGCGGCCCAAAGCGCTCGCGACCGCCGGCGGCATTGCCGCCATCCGGGGCGCCCTGATCGACGATTGCGCCCTGGCAGCCGCCCTCAAGCCCCATGGGCCCATCTGGCTCGGACTGACCCAAAACGTTGTGAGCATCCGGCCATATGAGCGTTTCGAGCATATCCGCCGAATGGTATCAAGATCCGCCTATGCCCAGCTCGGCTATTCGCCGCTGTGGCTGGCCGGGACCGTCGCCGGGATGGCGCTCGTCTATCTCGCCGCCCCCCTGTTGGCCGTGTTCGCCTCCGGCTGGCCCCGGCTGCTGGGCGGGCTCGCATGGGCGTTGATGGGGCTCGCGTTCCAGCCGACCTTGCGGTTCTATGGACGTTCCCCCCTGTGGGGCGTGGCGTTGCCTTTGATCGCGCTCGCTTACGTGGCTTTTACGATCGATTCCGCCTATCAGCATGGGCGCGGACGCGGCGGTCTGTGGAAGGGCCGGGCGCAGGCGGAGGCAGTGAGACGATGACGCGGGCGGGAGAGTTGAGATCGGGCAAGGGGCACCGGGACGAGAATTTTCCCGTCGCCTCCCATCTCATTGCCGCGCGGCATCGCGCGCCGATCCTGGCCTTCTACGAATTCGTGCGGGTGGCCGACGACATCGCCGACCATGCCGAACTGACGCCGGACCAAAAACTCGCGCTTCTGGACCGCCTGGAAGCGAGCCTCCTCGGCGACAGCGAGGAAGACCCGGAGGGCGTGCGGCTGAAGCGCATTCTCGCCGAACGATCCTTGAGCCCGCGCCACGCCCAAGACCTGATCGCGGCCTTCCGGCTTGACGTCAACAAGCTGCGTTACCGCGACTGGGACGAGCTCATTCATTACTGCAGCCTGTCCGCCATGCCGGTCGGCCGCTACGTGCTCGATGTCCACGGCGAGAGTCGCTCGACCTGGGCCGCCTCCGACGCCATCTGCGCCGCCTTGCAGATCAACAACCATCTGCAGGACTGCAAGGCCGACTATCTGACGCTGGACCGGGTCTACGTGCCGCTCGACGTGCTGACCGGCTATGGCACCAGCGTCGAGGCCATCGGGGCGCGCGAGGCCTCGCCGCAATTGCGCTCCTGCCTGCGCCATCTCGCCGACCGTACCGCCGGCCTCCTGCGCGACGGCGCCGGTCTGCCGGACCAGGTCCGTGATCTCAGGCTCAGCCTGGAGATATCGGTGATCCATACGCTCGCCGAGCGCATCGTACAGATGCTGATGCTGCGCGATCCCTTGAGCGAGCGCGTGCATCTCGGCAAGACGGCATTCGCCGGCATCGCGCTCATCGGAATCGGAAGGGGCCTGCGGCGCCGGTTGGCGCGGCGAGGCGCCACCTTGGCGGAGCACCAGGACGCGTGAGCCAGTCGAGCGTACCAGTTGCGGCGACCGACGAGGCCGAGAAGCGTGCCTCCGGTTCGTCGTTCTACACGGCGATGCGCATCCTGCCGAAGCCGCAGCGCCAGGCGATGTACGAGATCTATTCGTTTTGCCGCGCTGTCGACGACATCGCCGACGACGGCGGTGACCGTGGCGTGCGCGCCGCCAAGCTCGACGAGTGGCGGCGCGACATCGACGCGCTCTATCGCGGCGCGCCGCCTCTGAAACTCGCCGGTCTCGCGGCGGTGGTGGTGCAGTTCGGCATGCGCCGCGAGGATTTCCAGGCGGTCATCGACGGTATGGCCATGGATGTGGCCGCCGATATCCGCGCTCCCGACCTCGCCACCCTCGATCTCTACTGCGACCGCGTCGCGAGTGCGGTCGGGCGTCTGTCCATCAAAGTTTTCGGCATGACCGAGACAGAGGGCTTTCTGCTCGCCCACCATCTCGGCCGCGCCCTGCAACTCACCAACATCCTGCGCGACATCGACGAGGATGCCGGCATCGGCCGGCTCTATCTGCCGCGCGAGGACTTGGAAGCGGCGGGCGTCGACCTCGCCGATACCGATCCGAAGGCGGTGCTCGCCCAGGACGGGGTGGCTTCAGCCTGCCAGCCGATGCTGGCGCGTGCGCGCGAGCATTTCGCCGAAGCCGACAAGGTGATGCATCGTACGCGCCGCCGCGTCGTCAAGGCGCCGCGCATCATGTCGGCGGCCTACAAGGCCTACCATGCGGCCTTGACCAAGCGGGGCTTCGCGCCGCCGCGCGAGCGCGTCAGGCTCGCAAAGCCGCGCCTCCTCTGGATCATCCTCCGATACGCGATCATCTAGATGGCGCAACAGGTCCACATCATCGGCGCCGGCCTGTCCGGATTGGCCGCCGCCGTCAGGCTGGCCGGGCGTGGCTTGAAAGTACACGTGCACGAAGCCGCGGGCCAAGCGGGCGGGCGCTGCCGCTCCTATCACGATCCCGCCCTCGACATGGTGATCGACAACGGCAATCATCTTCTGTTGTCGGGCAACCACGCGGCGCTGGACTTTCTACGCGTTGTCGGCGCCGAAAACATGCTGTCGGGTCCCGACCATGCCCGCTTCCCGTTCTGCGATCTCGCGAGCGGGGCGCGCTGGACGATCGCAATCAGCGATGGCCGCCTGCCGTGGTGGATCTTCGATCCGGCACGGCGCGTGCCGGGAACGCGCGCGCGCGACTATCTGGCGCTGGCGCGGCTTCTGTGGCCGCCTGCGGAGGCTGCCATCGGCGAAGTGGTGGATTGCCGCGGTCCGCTCTACGAGCGGCTGGTGCGGCCGTTGATGCTCGCCGCGCTCAATACCGAGCCGCGGGACTCCTCGGCAGCGCTCGCCAGCGCGATCCTGCGCGGAACACTACTCGAGGGCGGCGCGGCGTGCCGGCCGCTGATCGCCCATGCCGGACTTGGAGCGGCTTTCGTCGATCCCGCGCTCGCGTTCCTCCGCCGCCACGGCGCCGACATTCGCTTCGGCCGGCGCCTGCGCGCCATCGACTACGAGGCGGGCAGGGCGGTTGTACTCCGCTTTGGCGATGAGGATGTCGGCCTCGGCACCGATGCCGCCGCGATCGTGGCGGTGCCGCCGGTGGTGGCCGCGGCACTCGTACCCGACCTCAGCGTGCCGACCGAATTCCGTGCCATCGTCAACGCCCATTTCAAAGTGACGCCGCCGGCGGGCGTGGCGCCCATCACCGGTGTCGTCAACGGCACCACCGAATGGCTGTTCGCGTTCGACGACCGGCTGTCTGTGACCGTAAGCGGCGCCGATCGCCTGCTCGACGTCGCCCGCGAAGAGCTTGCACAGAGTATCTGGCGCGAGGTCGCGCGGGTGGCCGGGCTGCCCGAGGGCGGCGCATTGCCTCCATGGCAGATCGTACGCGAACGCCGGGCGACCTTCGCGGCGCTGCCATCGGAAAATCGCAAGCGGCCGCCAGCTTCCAGTCGCTGGGCCAACCTCTTCCTCGCCGGCGACTGGACCGCGACGGGGTTGCCGGCCACCATCGAGGGTTCGATCCGATCCGGATTCCGGGCCGCCGAGCTGGTCGCGACGGCGTGATCAGGTCATTGGCGACCACCGTTTCCGAACGGGGCTGGCAAGCGTCTTGCTTCGTATGGCACTCTTTTCGGGGGTGGCAGAGGTGTCGGGAGATTGTGCGGAGGTCGAGACGGGTCGAGCGGGGCGGAAATCCGCACCCTGGTATCTCGTGCGGGCGGACAACAGCGTTGCCATGATGCATCGCTGTCGGCGAATTTGCTTGTCGGCCGGTGGTTGGTGGGGTGGATGACCTTGCACCTACGCAATCTTCCGATGGATTTTGAAGCACGCCACGCTAGACTGCCCCGGGGTCTCCGCGAGTCTTCAATCTCCGTTGCTACGGATACTCGATCTGCCTTCCACCGTGGGGCCGGCACGGCGACTTTGACGTCACGCGTGTGCTTTGCCTCCGACCGTGGCTTTCGGGATGTGATCTGAAAAATGCTTTTGGTAGTGACCGGTCTGGCGCGTGAATCGCAAATTGCGGCTGGACCGGGCGTCAGCCGTATCGTGTGCAGTGGCAGCGATCCTGACCGCTTGCGCTCGGAATTGTCCGGTATCGACGACGGTGAACTGCGCGCCGTCCTCTCGTTCGGCATCGCCGGCGGGCTCGATCCGTCGTTGCGCCCGGGCGACGTCGTCATCGCCAGCTCGGTGGTCGCCGAGACGGGCGTGTGGAAGGTGCAGCCGAAGATCCTCGCCGCCATCACCGATCAGGTGCGCAGCCACGGCGTCACCGCCGCCAACGGAGCCGTGGTCGGGGTGGAGGAACCCATCCTGGTGCCGGCCAGCAAGGCGGCGTTGCGGCGTGAGACCCAGGCGGTCGCCGTCGACATGGAGTCCCACGTGGGCGCCGCCTATGCGGCCTCGCGCGGGCTGCCTTTCGCTGCCATCCGGGTGATCAGCGATCCGGCCGAGCGGGCGCTGCCGTCCTTGGCGAAAAACGCACTCAAGCCCGACGGCCGCATCGACCTCACGGCCGTGATGGCCGGAGTCGCGCGGGCGCCGTCGCAGATCGGCATGCTCATCCGGGCCGGCGAAGACGCCGGCCGCGCCTTTGCGGGGCTACGCCGCTGTCGCGGATTTCTGGACTTTGGCCTCGGCTTCGGCTTTGCGGATCTCTGACAGCCGCGACTGCACGATCTCAGAGTGCACATACTGAGCCGGCCGCTGCTGGTCGAGCGGGATTTCCGGTGCCATCTCGCCCTCGGTCTTCACGCCGCGGAGCGACACGCGTAGCGCGTTGAGCGGATTGGCGATCGCGGCATTGGCGGCGGTCGCCTCATAGCCGCAATGGGCCATGCAGTCGGCGCACTTTTCGTACTTGCCGGTGCCGTAGCTGTCCCAGTCGGTCGTCTCCATCAGTTCCTTGAAGGTCGCGACCGAGCCCTCGCCGAGCAGGTAGCAGGGCTTCTGCCAGCCGAAGATGTTGCGCGTCGGCATTCCCCACGGCGTGCAGTGGTAGCTCTGGTTGCCGGCCAGGAAGTCGAGGAACAGGCTGGAATGCATGAAGCTCCACTTCTTGCCCTTGCCCAGCGCGAACACGCGGCGGAACAGTTCCTTGGTCTTCTTGCGGTTGAGGAAGTGCTCCTGGTCGGGGGCGCGTTCATAGGAAAAGCCGGGCGAGATCGAGACGCCGACGCCGAGCTCTTCGGTGAAGTCGAGGAAATTGGCGAGCTCCTCGGCCGTATAGCCGTCGAACACCGTGCAATTGACGTTGACCGCAAATCCCTTGGCCTTGGCGGCCTTGATGGCCGCGACCGCCTTGTCGAACACGCCCGTCTGGCACACCGACTTGTCGTGGTGCTCCTTGAGGCCGTCGAGATGGACGGAGAAGAACAGATAGGGCGAGGGCTCGAACAAATGGAGCTTCTTTTCGAGCAGCAGCGCATTGGTGCACAGCGACACGAATTTCTTGCGCGCGACGAGCCCCTTCACGATCTGGTCGATCTCGCGATGGATCAGCGGTTCGCCGCCCGGGATGGCGACCATCGGGGCGCCGCATTCGTCGGCTGCCTGGAGGCATTCCTCGACGCTCATGCGGCGGTTGAGGATGGCGTCCGGATAATCGATCTTGCCGCAGCCCGCGCAGGCCAGATTGCAGCGGAACAGCGGTTCGAGCATCAGCACCAGGGGGTAGCGTTTGCGCCCGAGGAGCTTCTGCTTGAGGATGTAGCCTCCGATCCGCATTTCCTTGAAGAAGGGTATGGCCATGCTGTGGTCTTTCGCTCTTTTCTCAACGCTTTCGTCTTGACTGCATTCGTCCTGAACGTAGCCGTCCTGAACGCGTTCGTCGTCGCTAGACTGCCGCCAGTTCGGTCGGCAGGCGGAATTCGATAGTTTCCTGGCGGCCGGGCAGCGTCGACACTTCCACCGGACCGAGGCGGCCGAGCGCCTCGATCACGTCTTCCACCAGCACTTCCGGCGCCGAGGCGCCGGCCGTGATACCGACCGTGGCGACGCCTCGCACCCACTCTGGTTTTAGCTCGCTGCCGTCGGCAATCAAGTAGCTGGGCACTCCCAACTCCGCACCAATCTCCCGTAACCGATTGGAATTGGAACTATTCTTAGCTCCGACAACGAGCACGAGATCGACCAGCTTGGCGAGTTCGCGCACCGCCGCCTGGCGGTTCTGGGTCGCATAGCAGATGTCCTTGGTGTCAGGACCCAAAATATCCGTGAACCGGCGCTCCAGCGCCGCGATGATGTCGCGCGTGTCGTCGACGCTCAGCGTCGTCTGGGTCACGTAGGCGACCGGCGTGTCGCTTTCGATGGGCAAGGTGTCCACTTCCGCGACTGTCTGCACGAGGTGCACCGGCGCCGGAATCTGCCCCCGCGTGCCGTCGACTTCGGGGTGGCCGGCGTGCCCGATGAGAATCAGTTCGCGGCCCTGGCCGGCATAGCGCTTGCCCTGATTGTGGACCTTGGTGACCAGAGGGCAGGTGGCATTGATGACATTGAGGCCGCGGGCTTCGGCATCCGCCTCGACGGCCCTCGCCACGCCGTGGGCGCTGAAGATGGTGACGGCGTGGGCGGGAACTTCGGACAGCTCCTCGACGAAGACGGCCCCTTTGGCCTTGAGGCTCTCGACCACGAACTTGTTGTGCACGATTTCGTGGCGGACATAGACCGGCGGCCCGTATTTCTCGAGCGCCCGCTCGACGGTATCGATGGCGCGGACGACGCCCGCGCAGAAGCCTCTCGGTTGAGCCAGGATGATGCGCATTCAGTATACGTAGGGATGAGCAGATCGTTGCGGAACGGGGTTTCCAGGAACGGGTTCGACCGACACCGGCTGTGGGGCCGGCCGGCCATAACAAAAAGGGCTTCGAACCTCTGCGAGCCCGATGCCCGAGGATGAAGCTAACACGCCCCGCGGGGCATTGAAACCGTTTAAATTCACCAGCATAGCACCTCTCTGGCGCTCCCGATGGGTTCCGGTCCACCCATTGGAGGTGGCAACCGGTCGCATCTTCGCCCGTTGACTCGGCTGATGGGCCCGGGCTCTGACAGGCGCTGGCGACCAGTCATGATAGGGACATGTTTCCGGGCTCGGGATGCCTCTGTTTGGTGGCGCCGGCGTCCAACGGATTTGCCTAAGAGGGCGCCATGGACTAGCTGTCCACAGGCCTTTCGATAGTTTCCACCCATTGCACCCGACCGGCATTGCACCCGACCGGGTTCCAAGGATAACCGCCCGCAATGCTGAGTTCTCTGATCGCGCGACTTGTCGGTGTCTGCACCCGTCACGTTTGGATCATCATCGCCGCCTCGGTCGCGGTGACTGCCGTTTGCGGGCAGTATGCGGCCAAGCATTTCGCCATCAACACCGACATCCAGAACCTGATCTCGAACGATCTGCCGTGGCGGCAACGGGAACTGGCCTTCGAAAAGGCCTTTCCACAGGGAATGGAACTGATCGTCGCCGTCGTGACGGCGCCATCGCCCGAGCTCGCCAGTATGGCCAGCAAGGAACTCGCCGCCAAGCTGGTGCCGCAGACCGACCTGTTTCGCTCGGTCCAGGAAAGCGCCGGCGGTGGCGAATTCTTCGCCCGCCATCGCCTCTTGTTCATGTCGACCGAGGAACTGGCGCAGAATCTAACCCCGCTCACCCGCGCCGGTCCGCTGCTCGGCGCCCTGTCGGCGGATCCGAGCCTGCGCGGCCTCGTGCAGGCGATGACGTTCGGCCTCATGGGCGTGCGCTCGGGCGAGATCACCCTCGACGGCATGGAACGGCCCCTGACCATGGCGGCCGACACGGTCGAGAACGTCCTCGCCGGGCGGCGCGGCGTCTTTTCCTGGTACGAACTTGTGAACGCGCGTCCGGCGACCGACTCGGAACTGCGCCAGGTTCTGACCATCCGGCCGGTGCTCGACTACAATGCCCTCGAGCCTGGCGAGAAGGCAAGCACGGCCATCCGCAAGGCGGCCGCCGATCTCGGGCTCGAACAGAAATACGGCGCCACCGTCCGCCTGACCGGCCCGGTACCGATCGCCGACGACGAATTCGGCTCGCTCAAGGAAAATGCCGAGCTCAACGCCACAATCACCATCGCGGTGGTGCTCGGTATCCTGTTTCTGGCGCTGCGGTCCGGCAAGATCATCCTCGCGGTCTTCCTCAATCTCATCGTCGGCCTCGTCACGACGGCGGCACTCGGCCTCTACATGGTCGGAGCCCTCAACCTCATCTCCATCGCCTTCGCGGTCCTGTTCGTCGGGCTCGGGGTCGATTTCGGCATCCAGTACAGCGTACGCTACCGCGCCGAACGCTATGAGTGTTCGGACCTGCGCGAAGCGCTGATCCGGGCCGGCAAGTCGGTCGGCGCCCAGCTCACTCTGGCGGCGGCGGCGACGACGGCGGCGTTCTTCTCGTTCCTGCCCACCGAATACCGCGGCATTTCCGAGCTCGGCCTCATCGCCGGCTGCGGCATGAGCATCGCCTTCCTGTCGTCCATCACGCTCCTGCCGGCACTCATCAAGCTGTTCAATCCGCCCGGCGAGCCGGAAGCGCTCGGCTTTTCGTTCATGGCGCCCCTCGACCGCTTCTTCGAGCGCTACCGTATCCCGGTGATCGCGGTGACGCTGTTGGTCGCGATCGGCGGCCTGCCGCTCTTGATGCATCTGCGCTTCGACTTCAATCCCATGAATCTGCGCAGCCCCACGGTGGAGTCCATCGCCACTTATCTGGATCTCGCCAAGGACCCGCAGATGAGCGTTCACACTGCCGAAGTCCTGGCGCCGTCGGTGGACGCGGCGGCGGAGAAGGCCAAGAAGCTCTCGGCCCTTCCGCAGGTCGCCCGCGTCATGACTTTGGACAGTTTCGTGCCCGAGGATCAGGACGCCAAGCTGGCGATCATCCAGAAGACCGCCAAGGCCCTGCAGGCGCAATTGAAGCCGGCCTCGAAGCGACCGGCGCCGAGCGATGCCGAGGTCGTCACCGCGCTCCGGAATGGCGCCACCAATCTCAAGATCGCCGCCGACCGCGCCGGGCCCGGCAAGGGTTCGGACACCGCCCGCCGCCTCTCCGCCGATCTCGTCAAGCTCGCCGACGCCACTCCCGACAAGCGCGCCGCCGTCGCCGACGCCATGGTGCCGCCGCTCGTGGTGAGCCTCGCCGGGCTTTCGAACGCGCTGTCCGCCGAGGCGGTGTCGCGCGAGACGCTGCCGGCGGAACTGGCCGGCAACTGGGTCGCGCCGGACGGCCGCGCCCGCGTCGAAGTGGCGCCGAAGGGAGACACCAGCCAAAACGATACCATCCGCCATTTCGCCGAGGCGGTGCTCGCCGCCGAGCCCGAGGCGGTCGGCGAAGCCGTCGGCATTCTGGAGTCCGGCGACACCGTCGTGCGCGCCTTCCTGCATGCCGGCATGTGGGCATTGGCGTCCATCACGCTGCTGTTGTGGATCGTGCTGCGCCGGTTCGGCGACGTGCTCCTCACGCTGGTGCCGTTGCTGCTCGCCGGCGTGCTGACGCTGGAGATCTGCGTGCTCATCGATTTTCCGATGAATTTCGCCAACATCATCGCGCTGCCGCTGCTCCTGGGCGTCGGCGTGGCCTTCAAGATCTATTATGTGATGGCGTGGCGGGCAGGGCAGACCGATCTCCTGCAATCGAGCCTCACCCGCGCCGTCGTCTATAGCGCGCTCACCACCGCGACGGCGTTCGGCAGCCTGTGGTTCTCCAGCCATCCCGGCACGTCGAGCATGGGCGAGCTGTTGGCGCTCTCGCTGTGCACCACCATGCTGGCGGCCGTCCTGTTCCAACCGGCCCTCATGGGGCCGCCGCGCGTGAAGGACGAAAGCCAAGCCTAGCCCCGAGTGCGGGCGAGGCAGCTCGGCGTGTCGCGTGGCCCCTGTGGCCTCATTGCCCTTCGCAGATCAGTTTCGCTCGTGCCCCGGCGCTTGCCCCCGACCAGAGCCAGCGCAAGGCCCCGGTTCTGCGCCGCGTCATTCGCAAGAGCTCATGCCGCGCCGCGCCCGGAGCATGATTATTTCGAGGTAGTCTCGCGCAAAGCTCCTGACGCGGCTCCGTCCTACTTAGGGCAGTAGCTCTTGTCGTCGACGGGAGCCGCTCCGGTCGTTGCTGTCGGCACCCGCGTCCAGGTTTCGCCGTCGCAGATCATGCCACCGAGGACGCAGCCTTCGATCCGGACCTGATCGGGACGCGGCTCGCTCATCTGCGCCGGGTAGGTGTTGCCGTCCTTGGGATTGTAGACGCGCCCTTCCCACTCGTTCGTGCCCGTCGGCTTCATGCCCAGGAGAATCGAGATGCCGGAGAGTGGACGGCCGCGTTTGGCCTTGTCCGGATTCTTGGCGTCGATCCCCGGCACCCGCTCCCAATCGATGCTCGCGTAGTAGCCGTCGGTACAAGCCTCGATCTTCATCACCGCCGAGCGGTCGGCCACCAGCCATCGGCCGCTGGGATCGGCGATGGCCGTGCCGCCCGCCAGCCCTAAGAAGGCGGCGGCGAGGACGGCGCATGCGCATCGATGTTCGATCATCCGTGATCCTCATCTTGATTCGAGCGGTCGAGCCGGCGGCCGCATGGTCGCGAAACTGGCGGCGGAAGTCGAGCTTTGTGGGGCGGGAACGGGGCGGCGGCGGGGCTGGTCGCGGTGCGGGGATGGGCGGCCGCAGGGGCGGCGACGTGCGCCCCAAAGGGCGAACCCAGCCCATGCCGACGCCCGGCGTGCCGTTTTCGGCCCGTCTGCCAGCCCTCGAGGGCGTGACTGCCAGGGGTGACGGACGGGTGGCGTCCCGGCGCCCGCCTTGCAGTGCGAAACCGCTGCGCCTGCCGGGTCGAGCAGCGCTGCCGGTAAGGGATTGACTCTCCAGCGGCCGACTTTCCGGCTCGGGCCAGACTTTTCGAGTACGTGAAGGTCTGTGCGCTCTACGGCGCTGGCTTCTATTACATCCCTGGCACCGACACCTGTCTGAAGATCGGCGGCTTCGTACGGGCGGACTATGCGGCCAACGCCGGCGGCAGCCACGGCCAGTACTGGGATGGCGGCAATGCCGCCAACAACCGTTACTCGCACGACTTCCAGACGCGCGTGCGCTGGAACATGACGCTCGACGCCCGCACCCAGACCGAGTACGGCACCCTGCGCTCCTACATCCGCGCCGGTATGCAGTACTCGACTGTCAACGGCACCTCGATCGACGGTCAGATCTACTATGATCGCGCCTTCATCCAGCTGGGCGGGTTCACCTTCGGCAAGACGCTGTCGTTCTACGACGCGTTCTCCGGTGGCTTTGCCTCCTACACCACCCTGGCCGGCGCTTCGGATACCGGCAACGGCACCAACGTCGCCGCCTATACGGCGCAGTTCGGCAATGGCTTCACCGGCACGATTTCAATCGAAGACGCCGTGATGCGCCGCGCCGGCATCTATTCGAACCTCGACACCGACTATCGCCCCGGTCTCGCGCTTACGAGCCGGTACGGTGGACAGCAGGTGCCGGACATCGTCGGCAACCTGCGCGTCGATCAGGCTTGGGGCACGGCGCAGTTGTCGGCCGCCCTGCAGCAAGTGCGGGCAACCTACTACGGAGCCGGCGCACCGCTGACCTATCTGGAAGGGAATGGCTATCCCGAGGATAAGTGGGGCTTCGCCGTCCAGGGCGCGTTGCAGTTCAAGCTGCCGTGGGCCGCGGGCGACGCCTTCACGGTACAGGCGGGCTATAGCGAAGGCGCAACCGCTTACGTCTTCGGCAACTCCAACGGCAAGTCGAACCTCGGCGTCTATCACGGAACCGAAGTCTTCTCGGGCATGCTCGTCGATGGCGTCTACGGCGCTGCCGGCTCCGACCTTCAGCTGACGAAGATCTTCGGCGTCAACGCCGGTCTCGAGCACTACTGGACCCCGACACTGCGTTCGTCGGTGTTCGGTTCCTATGTGAGCGTCGACTTCAACGACACTGCGTCCGGCCTGATCTGCGCTTCGTCGCCGTTCCTGTCGCCGGCCGGTGCCGTGCAGGCCGGCTGCAATCCGGACTGGAACATGTACCAGGTCGGTACCCGGACCGTGTGGAACCCGGTGCGGAACCTCGATGTCGGCCTCGAACTGCTCTACACCAAGTTCGAGACTGACGCGGGTGGCTCGACCATGCAGCTCACCGGTACGACGATGACCAATGTCGGCAAGCCGGCGACCACCTACACGGTCGCGGACCAGGACGTGTTCTCGGGCATGATCCGCGTGCAGCGGAACTTCTGGCCCTGATCGTCTGATCCGAGCCTAGAACTCCAAACCCTAAGAACTCCGAGCCCCCCGGCGGTCACCCGCCGGAGGGTTTTCGTTTGTGAAGGATTGAGGGCTCAAGCCCTGACCCGGATCCGCGCCGGTCCGGATTCGGCGGCACCGATGCGGCGTGCGTGGGGATTGCCGGCGTCGCGGATCGACAGCAGGATCGCGTCGGCGCGTTCGGCTGCGCAGGCGACGAGGAGGCCGCCCGAAGTCTGCGGATCGGTGAGTAGATGGCGCCGCCAGTCCGGCAGATCGGCCGGCAGGTCGACCTCACCGCCGTAGCTTGCCCAGTTGCGATGCGAAGCACCGGTGATGCACCCCGCCTGCGCCAGCCTGTCCGCGTGGGCGAGAAGGGCGATATGGGCGAGCGAGACCGTCAATCCGACACCCGAGCCGCGAGCCATTTCGAGGCCGTGACCGAGCACGCCGAAGCCGGTGACGTCGGTAATGGCGTGCACGTCCGGATCGCGGGCGAGTTCGGCACCGATGCGATTGAGCAGCGTGGTCGAAGCGATCATCTCGGCATAGCCGTCGTCGGGCAACATTCCTTTCTTGATCGCCGAAGAATAGATGCCGACCCCCAGTGCCTTGGTCAGGATGAGCGTGTCACCGGCGCGAGCGCCGCTGTTGCGGCGCACCTGTTCGGGCCGGCAGGTGCCGATGACGGCGAGGCCGTAAATGGGCTCCGGCGAGTCGATCGAATGGCCGCCGGCCACCGGAATGCCGGCGTCGGCGCACACGGCGGCGCCGCCGCGCAGAATCTCGCGCACCATTTCGGCCGGCATCTTGTCGATGGGCATGCCGAGGATCGCCAGCGCCATGATGGGGCGTCCGCCCATGGCGTAGACGTCCGAGATCGCATTGGTCGCCGCAATGCGGCCGAAGTCGAACGGATCGTCAACCATGGGCATGAAGAAATCGGTGGTGGCGATCACGCAGGTATTCTCGTCGAGTTGCCATACGGCGGCGTCGTCGCCGGTCTCGGTCCCGACCAGAAGCTCCTTGAATGGCATGTTGTTCGCCTGCCCGGCCAGCAGTTGCTGCAGGACGGAAGGTGCGAGCTTGCAGCCGCAACCGCCGCCGTGGGCGAGGCTGGTGAGACGAACGGGTTGATGGATGTTCATGGGAGGGACTCCGAAGTCGTATGGGCGACGGCGGGTTCGGCAAATCGAAGGGAATGCCAGGCCTCTGTGAGATGCACGACCGCTTGTTCGATATCGGCTGCCGTGGTGGAGCGGCCGAGCGACAGGCGCACGGCGCCGAGTGCGGCTTCGGCGTCGATGCCGAGGGCTGTCAGGATGGCGGAGGGGTCCTCACGATCGGCATGGCAAGCCGACCCGGTCGAGGCCAGGACCTGCGGGCAGCGTTCCAGGAGCCGACGGCCGGAGACCGACGGGAACAGGACGTTGAGCGTATTCGGCAGCCGCTCCACCTCCTCACCGACGACGATCAAACCGGGCACCGCGCGCGCGAGCCGGGCGGCAAGGTCGGCGGTGCATTCACTGATGCGCGCTCGATCGATCACCAGCCGTTCGGCGGCGATACGGCAGGCGGTGCCGAGACCGACGATGAAGGCGACATTCTCCGTGCCCGGCCGCAGCCCGTGCTCCTGAGAGGCACCGACCACGATCGGTTGAAGCTCGACCCCGCGCCGGACGAACAAAGCGCCGACCCCTTTGGGCGCATACAGCTTATGGCCGGCGATGGACAGGAGATCGACCCCGAGCGCGTCGACATGGACCGGCACCTTGCCGAGCGACTGGGCGGCATCGGCGTGGACGAGGGCGCCGTGGTCGTGGGCGGCCGGAGCGATCTCGGCGATCGGCTGCAGCGTGCCGATCTCGTTCTGGGCATGGATGAGCGTGACCAGCGCAACACCGTCGTCGATGGCGTCGACGACGGCCTGCGCATCGAGACGGCCATGCGGATCCGGCGACACGCGGCGAACCGCGTGCCCCTCGCGTTCGAGTCGGCTGCAGCATTCCTCCGTCGCCGGATGTTCGATCGCCGAGGTGACGATCCCGCCGCGACCTCCGGCAAGGCTGCCGCGGATCGCCATGTTGCTCGCCTCGGTGCCGCCGCCCGTGAAGACGATCTCGTCGGTACGGGCGCCGATCAGCGCCGCCACCTCGGCTCGCGCCTGTTCGACCGCATTGCGCGCGCGCCGGCCGAGGACGTGGGCCGAGGACGGATTGCCGAACTCCTCGCGCAGGAACGGCAGCATGGCATCGAGCACGGCGGGATCGACCGGGGTAGTGGCGTTGTGGTCGAGATAGATCGGCTTCATTCACAGCACCTTGCGCAAAGGCCCGGTATCATTTCGTCCTGCGGATGCGGAAGACGTGCAGCGTGCCGTCGCTCGCCTGGTCGATAAGCTCGTGACCGGTCTGGTTGAAGAAATGGGGAACATCGACGACGGACAGCGGGTCGGTGCATTCGAGCACCAGCACGGTCCCCACCGGCACCGTGCGCATCGCCTTCTTGGCGCGCAGGACCGGGTATGGGCACCGCAGTCCGCGCAGATCGACGACGGTTTCCTCGCCGACGGCCATCGCCGTCGATGAATCGTCGCCAATGCGGTTTGATCGTGGCTCCACGCTCTGGTCACCTCACCATAGGGGCCAAGCATCGCGGACGTTGCCGGCTGGCAACGTCCGCCTTTCGTCATTGTCCGGGACGGCATCAGGCTGCCGTGAGTTCCTTCGCCCGGATCGTGTATTTGAAGGTGTCGGGATCGAGGCAGTCGAGCCGGCCGGCCGCCGTCTCGGCCTGTGGATACATCAGGAATTCGAGCTTCGGTCCCTTGGCTCCCGGCAGCGTCAGATCATGGGCGGCGTTATAGCCGAGCCAGTTGCCCTCCCACGCACCGAACAGCGCATGGCGGGCGGCGACCACCTTGGCGTCGTCGATGGCGAGCTTGCCGGGCGGCTCCTCGAGGACGACCTTGCGCACGTCGGCGGGATCGACCGGTACCCAGCCATGGCCCGATAGGTGCACTTCGGCGCGGCAATGCTGAGCTTTGGTGACGATCTCCGAGCCGGCGCCGAGGCTCTTGTAGCCGAACCGTGATGGCGCCACCCGCAGGCCGTAGACGTCACGGGCGGGCAGGCCGGCGGCGCGGGCGAGGCCCACGTAAAGGGCGTTGAGGTCGGCGCATTTGCCGCCGAGATTGCCGGTCTTGAGCATGGCGGCGATGTCGCCGATGCCGCAGCCGCGAGTGGCGGCATTGCGGAAGGTGTTGTCGACCACCCACTCGTAGATGGCACGGGCTTTGTCGATATCCGTGGTCTTGCCGGTGGTGATCCTGCCGGCGGTCTCCTTGACGATACCGTCGACCGGGATGAGGTCGGTGCCTTCGGTATAAAGCCGACGTTCCGCCTCGCTCAGCGCCGGCGCGTTTCCGGGCTTGGCCAGATCCACCGCACGATCCCGGCTCGCAAAACGGCTGGTGACTTCGACAACCGGAGCCTTTTCGCCCGCGGCCCATTCCACATGCAGGAACTGGGCGCCGTACTTGTCGTCGCGGCGGACCTCGGCCGATCCCGCATTGGTGGTCCATTCGTTGCCGCCCGGGCGGATCCACTCGGATTCGGTCAGCGACGGCAGCGGCACCCAAGCCTGGGCGCGACCGTCCGCGGCGGCGATTTCGAGACGGGTCACCAGTTGGAAATTGCGCCAGGAGCCGGGTCGCGGCGCGAAGACAGGGGCGCTTGCCTGGGCGAACGCGGACTGGGGCAGGGTGCTCGCAGCCGACAACGCAGCCATGGTCGAAAGGAATTGGCGTCGGGTGGTCATCGTTTCCTCCTTGGGGGTATTCTGTTTCTGGGTCGACTAGGGATCGGACTTCGCAAGCAGTTCCTTGGCAAGCAGTTCCTTGATCTTGGCGTCGATGTCGGGATGGCCCCAATCCACATCCCCCTCGGCGATGAGGACCGGAACCGATTGTGCATCGAGGATGATGGTCGTGGGCAACGCCGCGACCCGCCACGCTCTGGCGACCGTACGGTCGCTGTCGAGGAGGACCGGAAAAGATACCGGATTGGCGGCCAGGAAACGTTCGACGCGCGGCTTCACCTCGGCGACGTTGACGGCGACGATCGCCAGCGGGCGACCGGCATGACGTTCGAAGAGGTTTTGTAGCGATGCCATCTCGGCGCGGCAGGGCTCGCACCAGGTGGCGAAGAAATGCAGCAGCACGATGCGGTGACGGAATTCGGAGAGCTGGGCGCGGCCACCAGCCATGTTTTCAAGCGTGAATTCCACGCGCGGGCCGCCTGACCACGGCGTCAAAGCTGTCGCCGCCGCCGGTCCGGTCGTCGCCAAAACGGCAGCGATGAGCCCGACGCGGAGGGTGGTCACGGATTTGGCGAATGCGGCAATGCTGGTTATTGCGCTGCAGTAATACGCCGCAACGCACCGATCGGCCGAACCGCCTTTACCACTCAGGAAGGACGCAACGGCGTTACGCCCGTGTGCGCCAAAGCCGTGTGCGCCAAAGTCATGCGCATCAAAATCATACTGACCACGATCATGCCAAACACGATCGTGCCCCCTGCGATCATCGTCATGGTCGCCCCGAGCCTCGGGAGCCGCAAAGGCCGTCACGCCCACACCTTGAAGTCTCTCCCGCACCGGCGTCAACGCAATTTCTTGCGAACGGAACGCTGAACGTCTCCGCAGTCGTTCTGATCGCTGCGCCGGCACTTCAGCATTGCGGGTGAAACCGTCCGAGATCCACGTCGCGCCGCTGTGATGCGTTGTCGCGATTCATATGCGCAGATTGACATTGGTATTCTTCCAAAATAGCGTGGCTACCATAACGGAAAGCCGTTGATCGGGAGTCCGGCTGAGGAATTCCGATGAACGTCCCCCGGCGGGGGCAAAAAGTCATATAGGAGGGAAGGTCCATGAATATGGAGCTCTCGCGGCGCCAGTTCTTGGCTGGCAGCGGCGCGGGCCTGGCGGGCACGACCATCGCGGCGCTGGGATTCGGCGATGTCGAATCAGCGCATGCGGTGTCGATCAGGCCCTTCAAGCTGGCCCAGACCAAGGAAGCACGCAGCACCTGTCCGTACTGTGCGGTCAGTTGCGGCATGGTGATCTTCTCGGCGCAGAGCAAGAGCGCGCCCGGCAAGATGGAAATCGTTCACATCGAGGGCGACGCCGACCATCCGGTCAACCGCGGCACGCTGTGCCCGAAGGGCTCGGCCGCGCTCGATTACATCCGGTCCGAGACGCGGGTCAAATACCCGATGTACAGGAAGCCGGGCGCGAACAAGTTCGAGCGCGTTTCCTGGGATTTCGCGATGGAGCGCATCGCGAAACTGATGAAGGACGATCGCGACCAGAACTTCATCGAGAAGAACAACGACGGCACCACCGTCAACCGCTGGACCACGATGGCTTTCCTGTCCGGCAGCTCGTGCACCAACGAGACCGGCTGGCTCACCTGGAAGGTCGCGCGCGGCCTCGGGCTGCTGCAGCTCGAAAACCAAGCAAGGATATGACACGGACCGACGGTGTCCAGTCTGGGCCCAACATTCGGTCGCGGTGCAATGACGAACTCCTGGACCGACATCAAGAACGCTGATGTCGTCTGGATCATGGGCGGCAATGCCGCCGAGGCGCATCCGTGCGGCTTCAAGTGGGTCACCGAGGCGAAGGCCGAGCGTGGCGCCAAGCTGATGGTGGTCGACCCGCGCTTCACGCGCTCGGCGGCCGTTGCGGATCACTATTCCCCGATCCGGCCGGGCACCGACATCGCGTTTCTGTCGGGCGTGGTGAACTATCTGCTCAGCAACGACAAAATCCACAAGGAATACGTCCGCAACTACACCAACGCGGCCTATATCGTGAAAGAGGGCTACGCCTTCAACGAAGGCCTGTTCTCCGGATACAACGAGGCGAACCGCAGCTACGATCGCAGCAGCTGGGAATACGAGATCGGTCCCGACGGCTTCGCCGTCCGCGACCTCACGCTCGAGAACCCACGCAGCGTCTATCAGCTGATGAAGCAGCACTTCTCGGTCTACACGCCGGAGACGGTGGAACGCATCACCGGTTCACCCAAGGACAAGTTCCTCAAAGTGGCCGACTGGGTGGCTTCGACCGCCACCGGCGATCGCGCCATGACCATCATGTACGCGCTCGGCTGGACGCAGCATTCGCACGGTGCGCAGAACATCCGCACCGCGGCGATGATCCAGCTCTTGTGCGGCAACATCGGCGTGCCGGGCGGCGGCATCAACGCCCTGCGCGGTCATTCCAACGTCCAGGGCATCACCGACATCGGCACGTTGACGGCGTCGCTGCCCGGCTATCTGGCCATGCCGACCGACAGCGAGCCGACGCTCGAATCGCATCTGGGCAAGCGGACCTTCAAGCCGCTGCAGGCCAACCAGACGAGCTATTGGCAGAACTACAGGAAGTTCTACGTCAGCTTCCTGAAAGGCATGTACGGCGAGAAGGCGACCAAGGAGAACGAGTTCGGCTACAACTGGCTGCCGAAGCTCGACGTCGCCTACGACTGCCTGCGCATGTTCGAGACCATGTACCAAGGCAAGACCAATGGTCTCATCTGCCAGGGCTTCAACCCGCTGATGTCGATCGCCCATACCAAAAAGAGCATCGCGGGTCTCTCGAAGCTCAAGTTCCTGGTCAGCATCGACCCGATCGAGACCGATACGGCGCGGTTCTGGGAGAACCACGGCGAGTACAATGACGTGGATCCGGCCAAGATCCAGACGGAAGTGTTCATGCTTCCGTGCGCGTCGTTCGCCGAGGAGGAAGGCAGCCTCACCAATTCCAGCCGCTGTGTCAGCTGGAAGTGGGCGGCGGCGGAACCGTATCACGAGTCCTGGCGTGACGCGGACTTCCTCGCCGATCTCTTCCTGCGCATCCGCAAGCTCTATGAGAAGGACGGCGGCAAGGGTATCGAGCCGCTCATGGCCGTCGACTGGAGCTACAAGGACCCGCTCCATCCCCACGCCGAGGAGGTCCTCAAGGAGCTCAACGGCAAGGCGCTGGTGGATTTGAAGGACGGCGAGGGCAAGGTGACGCGAGCCGCCGGCCAGCAGCTCGCCAGCTTCGCCGAAATGCGGGACGACGGTTCGACCGACGGCGTGCAGTGGATCTACACGGGCGTCTTCGGTCCGAACGGCAATCTCGCCCAGCGGCGCGACAACAGCGATCCGTCGGGGATGAATGTGTACGGCAGCTGGGGCTTCGCCTGGCCGGCCAACCGTCGCATTCTCTACAACCGCGCCTCGGCGGATCCGGACGGCAAGCCGTGGAGCGAGGCCAAGAAGTATGTGTTCTGGGACGGCGCCAAGTGGACCGGTGCGGACATTCCGGACTACGTGCCCACCTTGCCGCCGTCGCGGGGCGCGGGCCCGTTCATCATGAACCCGGAAGGCGTGTCGCGCCTGTTTGCCCGCGGCATGATGGCGGAAGGCCCGTTCCCGGTGCACTACGAGCCGTTCGAGGCGCCGGTGGCCAATCCCCTGTTCCCGAAGATCAAGGGCAACCCGGTCGCACGGGTGTTCAAGGGCGACATGGAAGTCTTCGGCACCGCCAAGGAATTCCCCATCGTGGCGACCACCTACCGGCTGGTGGAGCACTTCCACTACTGGACCAAGGGGGTGCACGCGAACGCGGTCATTCAGCCCGAATTCTTCGTGGAGATTTCGGAGGAACTCGCACGGGAGAAAGGCATCACGCGCGGTGGCTGGGTGAGAGTGTGGTCCAACCGCGGTGCCGTCAAAGGCAAGGCGGTCGTCACCAAACGGCTCAAGCCGCTCAAGATCGACGGCAAGACCGTGCACACGGTCGGCATGCCGCTCAACTACGGCTTCATCGGCGAGGCCAAGAAGGCGTCGCCGATCAACACCCTGACGCCGCCGGTCGGCGACGCCAATTCGCAGACGCCGGAGTTCAAGGCGTTCCTGGTCGATATCGAGCCCATCTCCGGGCCGGTGGCATAAGGGAGAACGAACATGTTTCCTCCTCTCCCCAATCCCACCACCCAGCCGGTGCCGCCCAAGTTCGGCGACAAGGACCTGCTGCGGCGCTCCGCCACCTCGATCACGCCGCCGGAGAAGCGGCAGACCGAGGTGGCCAAGCTCATCGACGTATCGAAGTGCATCGGCTGCAAGGCCTGCCAGACGGCATGCCTGGAATGGAACGACCTGCGCGAGGAGGTCGGCGTCAATACGGGCGTGTACGAGAACCCGCACGACCTGACGCCGGCCAGTTGGACGCTGATGCGCTACGCCGAGTACGAGAACCCGCAGACGGGCAATCTCGAGTGGCTCATCCGCAAGGACGGCTGCATGCACTGCGAGGATCCGGGCTGCCTCAAGGCTTGCCCGGCCCCGGGCGCTATCGTGCAGTATTCGAATGGCATCGTCGACTTCCAGAAGGAGAACTGCATCGGCTGCGGCTATTGCGTGAAGGGATGCCCGTTCAACATCCCGCGCATCTCCAAGGTCGACAACAAGGCCTACAAGTGCTCGCTCTGCTCCGACCGTGTCGCGGTCGGCCAGGGACCGGCCTGCCAGAAGGCATGCCCGACCCAGGCCATCGTGTTCGGCACCAAGGACGAGATGAAGAAGTGGGCCGACAAGCGCATCGCTGACCTCAAGTCGCGCGGATTCGCCAATGCGGGCCTCTACGACCCGCCCGGCGTCAAGGGCACGCACGTGATGTATGTGCTCCACCACGCCGACAAGCCGCAGCTCTACTCGGGCCTTCCCAACAATCCGGCGATCAGCCCGATCGTCGAACTGTGGAAGGGCATGACGAGGTATGCAGGCTTTGCGGCGATCGGCGCCTTCGCGGCGATCAGCGTCCTGCATCGCGTCGTGGCCGGCCGTAGCGTCGTCTCGGCCGACGACGAGCGCAATGCCAAGATGCTGGCCGACAAGAACATGATGAAGGAGAAAACGCCATGAAAGGTGGTGAAGTCGCGTCGGGCGATGCCATCCATCGGGGCGATCCCGTCATCGTCGACCGCTACAAGGTCGATGCGCGGATCAACCACTGGCTGACCGCCGGGAGCTTCGTCCTGCTCGCCTTGTCGGGGCTCGCTTTATTCCATCCGAGCCTCTACTTCCTGACCGGACTTTTCGGTGGCGGGTCCTGGACGCGCGCCATTCATCCCTGGCTCGGGACGTTCCTGTTCATCGGCTATCTCGGACTGTTCATCCGCTTCTGGAAGTACAATCTGTGGACGCCGACGGACGGCACCTGGCTCGCCAAGCTGCACGTCTTCCTGAGGGGCCACGAGGAGGACATGCCCGAGGTCGGCCGCTACAACTTCGCCCAGAAATGTGTGTTCTGGTCGATGACGGCCTTCATCCTGGTGATGATCGGCACCGGCCTGGTGATCTGGGAGCAGTACTTCGCCGCCTATACGACGGTCGACCAGAAGCGGCTCGCCGTTCTGGTCCACTCAATGTGCGCCATCGTGATGATCTGCATCGTCATCGTGCATGTCTACGGCGCCCTGTGGGCGCGCGGCACGCTCACCGCCATGCTCAAGGGCCGGGTGACCGGCGGCTGGGCGTGGCGGCATCACCGCAAGTGGCTGCGTGAACTGGCCACCGGCAAGAGCGACCAGACACCGCGCGGGACGCCTGCGGAGTGAGCTAGCGGCACGTTTGTATCTCCGGCCCGGCCGCGATGGCCGGGCCGGAGCGAGGTGAGCCGGAAAACGCGTTGCACTGAAGTGGCCGAAGTCGCGTGCACGTGGCCCGTGTGGTTCGTGGAGAACAGTCGATGAGTCAAATCGGTGCGCCAACCCACGACCCGATCCCGATCGGGAGCATCTCGCAAGCTCCTTTCGTCCGACTGCCCGATCCTGGGACGCTATTTGCGTCGCGGGCGAAGCGTTTGCGCGCGCTGGCGCCGGGCCATGGCCTCGGCGCCTACCTGTCGTTTCTCGCCGACCTGAGCGAGGTCCAGCACGCCATCCAGGATGGCCTGCCGGCGGTCGAACTGCCGACGCCTGATGCGCTCGTCCGCGCCCACGAACACGCCATGCCGCCCATCGATCGCGGCCGATTCACCGGCGACGCCGCCTATGACGCCACTTGGACGCGGCTCCTGGCCGCTGCCGAAGACATCGCCATGCCGGAGGCCGCGCGCGCGGCGCTGACGAGGGTGCGCGAAGCCGACGCGGCCCGCCAGGCCGGCATGGTGGCCGACGTGCTCGCCGATGCGGTCGCGGTCGAGGCCATGGCCGAACACGTCTTCACCGCCGCGGCCCTGCAAGTGCATTTCGCCCGCCTCGCCGCCGGGCTCGACGCGGCCCGGCTGGTCGCGGTCGGCGACGGGGTCTGTCCGTGCTGCGGCGGCCCGCCGGTGTCGTCCGTGGTGGTCGGGTGGATTGGCGCGCATGGGGCGCGGTTCTGCGCATGCTCGCTGTGCGGCACCCTGTGGAACATGGTGCGGATCACCTGCACGGTGTGCGGCTCCAACAAGAGCATCGCCTACCAGGAGGTCGAAGGCAGCGGCGGTACCGTCAAGGCTGAAACCTGCGACGCCTGCCACGCCTATGTGAAGGTGATGCACCAGACCAAGGATCCCTCGCTCGATCCGGTCGCCGACGACATCGCCTCGCTGGCGCTCGATCTCTTGGTGCGCGAGGCCGGCTACCGGCGCGGCGCCGTCAATCCGTTCCTCCTCGGCTACTAGAGGGAGGTTCGGATGGCGGTCGAGACGCTCATGCGCCGCATTCCGTCCGTGGACGAGGTGCTCAAGACCGGCACGGCCGGCGTCGCGGTCGAGCGCTTCGGCCGCCTCCAAGTCGTCGCCGCCGTGCGCGCCGCCCTCGACGCCATCCGGGCCGAGGTGCGTAGCGGCGGCGCCGCCGCGCTCGAAGCCGACCTGGTCGCCGCCTCGGCGCTGGCGCGCCTCGACCATGCCGCGAAGCCGTCGGTCAAGCCGGTGTTCAACCTCACCGGTACCATCCTGCACACCAATCTCGGCCGCGCCGTGCTCGCCGAGACGGCGATCGAGGCGGCCGTCGCCGCCATGCGCCGCGCGATCGCGCTCGAATTCGACCTCGCGACCGGCAAGCGCGGCGAGCGCGACAGCCTCTTGCGCGGTCTCCTGTGCGAATTGACCGGGGCCGAGGACGCCACCGTCATCAACAACAACGCCGCCGCGGTGCTGCTCGTCCTCAACACGCTTGCCAGGAATCGCGACGCCATCGTGTCGCGTGGCGAGTTGATCGAGATCGGCGGCGCCTTCCGGATGCCGGACATCATGGCGCGGGCCGGCTGCCGCCTCGTCGAAGTGGGCACCACCAACCGCACCCATGCGCGCGACTATGCGGAGGCGCTGACGGACCGAACCGGCCTCGTCTTCAAGGTCCATACTTCCAACTATCGGATCGAGGGCTTTGTCGCCGAGGTGCCGGCCCGTGACCTCGCTGTGATCGCCCACGGGCGCGGCGTGCCCCTGGTCAACGATCTCGGTTCGGGGACGTTGATCGATCTTGCCCGCTACGGTCTCGCCCACGAGCCGACCGTCGCCGAGGCGGTCGCCGACGGCGCCGACCTCGTCACCTTCTCGGGCGACAAGCTGTTGGGCGGCCCGCAGGCGGGCTTCATCGTCGGTCGTAAGGACCTGATCGCGCGCATCAACAAGAACCCGATGAAGCGGGCGCTGCGGATGGACAAGATCCGCCTTGCTGCCATCGAGGCGACGCTCGCCCTCTATCGCGACCCCGACCGCCTGGTCGAGCGCTTGCCGACCCTGCGGGCGATGGCGCGGCCCGAGACGGAGATCGCCGCACTCGCCGGCCGGCTCGCCCCCGTCGTTGCGGCGCGACTGGGTGACGGCGTCGCCGTCACCGTGGTCGACTGCGCCAGCCAGATCGGTTCGGGTTCGCTGCCGCAACAGACCATCGCCAGCGCTGGCCTCGCCATCCGGCCGCGCGCCGAGCGCGGGGCGGGCCGGGCGCTGGACAGCCTCGCCGCCGCGTTGCGCGCCCTGCCGGTGGCGGTGATCGGCCACATCGCCGACGGCGCCCTGGTGCTCGACCTGCGCTGCCTGGAGGACGAAGCGGGCTTCGTCGCCAATCTGGCGGCCAACCCGGCGGCTCTGTCGGACGGAGATGGCGATGGGCTGGCGTAACCGGCTGGCGGCGCTGCGCCGCTCCGACGGCGACGATGTCGCATCCCGCATGGCGCAAGCCTATGAGGCGGCGGCGGCCGGCGACCATGAGACCGCACTGGAAATCTGGGGACCGCTCGCCCATGCCGGGGTCGCCAGGGCGCAGAATAATGTGGGGGCCTGCTTTTCCGAAGGGCTCGGCGTTGCCCGTGACCCGGCGCTGGCGGTGCGTTGGCTCACGCTCGCCGCCGAGGCCGGCGATCCGGTCGGACGACGCAATCTCGCCGCACTCTATTTCAAGGGCGAGGGGGTCGAGCAGGATTTCGGCCGCGCCGCCGAACTCTACCGAGCTGCCGCCGAGCAGGGCGACGGCCCGGCCCAGGACATGCTGAGCTGGATGCTCCTGGAAGGCGAGTGCATCGCGCCTGACACCTCCGAAGCGCGCCGGTGGGCAGAAGCCGCGGCGGCGCAGGGCGTTGCCGCCGCCATGACGCGCCTCGGCATGCTGTTCCACAACGCCCTGGGCGTCGAACGCGATCCCGTTGCGGCGGCGGCGTGGTGGACGAAGGCGGCGGCGCGCGGCGACGCCGACGGTCAGGCCATGCTGGGTGCCGCTCACGTGCTCGGCAGCGGTGTCGCCAAGGACGGCGTTGCCGCACTGGCCTGGCTGATCCGCGCCCGCGCCGGCGGTTCGACCCTCGCCGAACCGTTCCTCGACCCGGCCCGCGCCCCGCTGACGCCGGACCAGGTGGCGGAGGCAGGGCGGCGCGCCGCCGCGCCGCTGGAGGCCGGCCCATGATTATCGGCACCGCCGGCCATATCGACCACGGCAAGACGGCGCTGGTCCGTATGCTCAGCGGTGTCGATACGGACCGCCTCAAGGAAGAGAAGGCGCGCGGCATCACCATTGATCTCGGCTTCGCCTATGTGCCGATCCCGGGCGGCGGCACGCTCGGCTTCGTCGACGTGCCGGGCCACGAAAAATTCGTCCACAACATGCTAGCCGGTGCGACCGGCATCGATTTCGTCCTCCTGGTGGTCGCGGCCGACGACGGCGTCATGCCCCAGACCCGCGAACACCTCGCCATCATCGACCTGCTGGGCGTCGAGCGCGGCATCGTCGCGCTTACAAAGGCCGATCTAGCCGATGCCAGCCGCCGCGCCGAGGTGGAGACCGAAATCCGAGACCTCCTGACCGCCTCCAGGTTGTCCGAAATGGATATTCTGCCGGTCTCGGCCGTCACGAGCGAGGGCATCGATGTGCTGCGCGCGCGCCTGTTGGCGGAAGCCGCCGGTGCCGCCCGCCGGGCCGGGGCAGGGCGCTTCCGCCTCGCCGTCGACCGTTCGTTCACCCTCGCGGGCGCCGGCACGGTGGTGACCGGAACTGTGTTGTCGGGCACGGTCGCGGTCGGCGACCGCGTCATGGTCAGTCCGCGCGGCCTCACGGCCCGCATACGCTCGATCCATGCGCAGAACCACCCCGCCGAGACCGGCCAGGCGGGCGACCGCTGTGCCCTCAACCTCGCCGGCGAAGCCATCACCAAGGATGCCATCCATCGCGGCGACGTCGTCCTCGATCCGGAGCTGCACGCGCCCTCCGATCGCATCGACGCCGGACTGCGGCTCCTGCCAAGCGAAACCAAACCGCTCACGCAATGGATGCCGGTGCGGCTGCATCATGCGGCAGCCGAAGTCGGCGCCCGCATCGTGCTGATCGGCGACACCATCATGCCTGGTGGCGAGGGGCAGGTCCAACTCGTCCTTGACCGTCCCATCGCGGCGGCGGCCGGCGACCGCTTCGTCATCCGCGACACCTCGGCGCAAAGGACCATCGGGGGCGGCCGTTTCCTCGACCTGCGCGCGCCGGCGCGCCGGCGCCGCACCCCCGAGCGGATGGCGCAACTCGCCGCTCATGGCATTGAAGATCCACGACAGGCGCTGGCGGCTCTCGTCGCGGCGCCGCCCGCCTTCGTCGACCTCAAGGTCTTTGCCCGCGACCGTGCCCTCGGCTCCGACGAGATCGACCGCCTGACCGACGAACTGGCGCTCACCCGGGTGCCCGTGCAGGCGACGACGATCGCGCTTTCGCCGGCGAACTGGCTCACCCTCAGGCGCGGCCTCCTGGTGACGCTCGAAGCCTACCACAAGGACAATCCCGATCTCGCCGGCATGGGGCTCGAGCGCCTGCGCATGGCGTCGACGCCGCGGCTGCCGGCGCCGGCCTTCGCGGCGGTGCTGCAGGGGATGGCGAAGCAGAAGGAGATCGCCCTCGACGGCGCCTGGGTGCGGCTCGTCGGCCACGAAGTGCGCCTGACGCCGCAGGACGAGACGCTGTGGCGACGGGCGCGGCCGCTCATCGCCGGCAGCGAGCGCTTTCGTCCGCCACGGGTGCGGGACATCGGCGGCCAGCTCGGGGCCGCCGAAATGGACGTGCGTCACATGTTCAAGTTGCTCGGTCGGCTGGGCCGCATCGACGAGATCGCCCACGACCACTTCTTCCTGCGCGGCACCGTCGCCGACATGGTGGCGATCGCCGTCGATCTCGCTGCCCAGGCGCCCGACGGCCAGTTCACCGCCGCCCAGTTCCGCGACCGCCTCGACAATGGTCGCAAGGTCGCGATCCAGATTCTCGAATTCTTCGACCGCCATGGCGTCACGTTGCGGCGCGGCGATCTGCGCCGCATCAACAAGCACCGGCTCGACCTTTTCCGCCGGCCGGCGGAAGAGAGCGGGCCTGAGACGAACGACAATGGAAGGGAAGCGTCCCTGGTGGGGCGTCCAGACTTCAAATCTGGGAAGGGCCGCGAGCCGGTCCTTGGTGGGTTCGACTCCCACTCTCTTCCGCCACTTTCACGGAGCGCCCGATGACGCAAGTCACCTATCTCGACGCGCTCGCCGCCGCCGCGCGTAATGCCCAAGCCGCAGAGGCCGAATTCCGACGCGACGCGTCGGCGCGTATCGCCACGCTCGAGACCGAACGGGCGTTTTCGTATCGCCGCCTCAACTGGATGAAGGCGGTGGCCGGCGCCATCGCGGACGCCGAGGACGAAACGGCCGCACTGGCGAGGATACGCGCGGCACTGACGGACAGGCTCGGCTGGGAGACGCAGGACGAAAGCCGTGCCGAAGTGCAGGTGCGCTTCGATGCGGTCGCGCGGGCGATGTTCGCCGCCATGACGCCGGTGGACGGCGCGGTGCCGGACGTGGCCGCCGAGCTCGCCGCCTTCGAGGCCTGGTATCTCGAAAGCCGTGGCCGGCCGTTCTGGGTCCTGTTCGAGCAGAGCGTGGTGGAGCTTCCCCTTGTCGAGTGTTGAACCGACCGCGTTCGAGACCTGGCTCGGAGCGCGCTTTGCCGCCACCGGCGATTTCACCGCGCTGGTGGTGCTGGTCGAGATTTCCGGGCCCGCCGTGACGCCGTTGCGCTCCACCTTCTTCAACGTGATCGGCGACGAGGTCACCTGGGGAGACATCGTGACGATGTTCGCCGGCGCCGGGGTCGACTGGGATGGCGCCGCCTTCTTTCCAGTCGCCGCGCCGGGCGGCGGGCCGCTCGACAACGCGACGGCGCGGTTGCGGTTGCGCACGCTCGAAAGCCGTCTTGCCGATGACCGGCTGGTGTTGAACGAAGGTGAATTCTTCGACGCCTGGGGGCGGCGGCTGAAAATCGAGGAAGTGATCCAGTGAGCGTGCCAGACGCGAAGAGCCGGCGGCTCCTGATCGTGCTGATGAACACCGATCCGCGCAATCCCGAGGAGCTCGCGGCGCCGTTCTATCACGCCGCGGTGGCGGCCGCGCTCGACTACGAGGTCGATGTGGTCTGCACGGCGACGGCCGGCAAGCTGATGCGGCGTGGCGTCGCCGACGCCATCACGATCAAGCCGGGCCATCCCAAGACGGTGCGCGACTGGATCAGGGAGGCGCACGAGCAGGGTGCACGCTTCTGGGCCTGTCCCGCCAATCTCGACCTGTTCGATATGGCTGAGAGCGATCTGATAGAGGAGTGCAGCGGCCTGATGGGCGCCGCCACCATGATCCAGGACATCATGGACGGCGAATACCGCGTCCTGACCTATTGAGGCGAACCGTGGCGATCGTGGAGGGCAGGGACTATCCCGAACATTTCTACTACGACGTCGACAACCAGATCTGGTACGAGCCGCTCGGTGACGGCACGCTCAAGGCCGGGTTCACGCCATGGGCCGTGGCGCTCATGGGCGAAGTCCTGGTGTTCACGCCGAAGCGGATCGGGCGCGACTTCGAGAGGGGGCGAGGCTTCGCGGTCCTCGAGGGCGGCAAATGGGTGGGCTCGGCGCGCGCCGCCTTCGACGGCGTCGTGATCGCCCACAACGAGGCGCTGATCGGCAATCCGGGACTGATGGACGCGGATGCGTTCGGGCAGGGCTGGATGATGGTGGTCCGAGCGGCAGGCGACGATTGGCGAGCCGGGCTTGTCACCGGCTCCGACGTCGCCGATGCTTTCGCGGCGTGGCTTGGGTCCAACGCGCCGCAACCATGAATGGGTGCAGCCGCGGCGAGTACCGTTCACACGTGCTTCAGCGGCGTGCCGCTCGCCTCGTACCACTTCAGGATGCCGTTCCAGATGTCCGCGGCGGTTTCGGCGAACCAGAACAGCTCGCGGTCTTCCGCATCGATGACCCCTTCGTCAACCAGGAAATCGAAATCGACCGCGCGGCGCCAGAATTTCTCGCCCACCAGGACGACGGGAATTGGCCTGATCTTGCGGGTCTGGACCAGGGTGAGAATCTCGAACAGCTCGTCGAACGTGCCGTACCCGCCCGGAAATGCGACCAGCGCTTTGGCGCGCAGGAGAAAGTGCAGCTTGCGCATGGCGAAGTAGCGGAACTGGAAGCACAGGTCCGGTGTGACGTAGGGGTTCGGGTATTGCTCGTGCGGAAGGTCGATGTTGAAGCCGACCGTGTTGGCGCCGACATCGAACGCACCGCGATTGGCGGCCTCCATGATGCCGGGCCCGCCGCCGGTCACGACCACCAGATCGGGTCCGTACGCGGCGCGATTCCAGGTGCTGACGAGCCGCGCGAAGTCGCGCGCCACGTCATAGTAGGCGCTCTTGGCCAGCACCCGTTCGGCGACCGCGAGCCGCCGTGCCAGCCCGGGATCGTTTGTCCCGCTTGCCATCAGGGCCTTCAAGGCGTCGACTTTCTGGCGCGCTGCCGCCGGCTCGCCGATGCGGGCGCTGCCGAATACCACGATGGTCTGCCCGACCCGATGCTCCTGCATCAAGAACTCGGCCTTGGCGTAGTCCATCTGCAAGCGCACGCCCCGCGTGCTGTCGCGATCGAGGAAATCGATATCCTGATCGGCGCGGCGGTAACCCGCGCTGGCGAGGATCGCCTGGATTCGCGCCGTGGCGCCGGGATCTTCCTGCGCCGGTTTGGGGGCCGCGCCAGGCAGTGATTCGTGCCGCCGCTTCGGGTCGGCGGGTGCGGGCGTGGGAGAGTTGTCGCGAGGAGGATTCTTGCTGGTCACGATCGAGGTTCCTGGCTCCACGCGGCGGACGGGTCACGCGAGCATTGCCTGGACCGGTATTGTACCCCGGCCGGATCGGCAACCCCGGAGGAATCCTGTGTCTTTGTCGATGGTTGACCGAAAAAGCGCGGCGCGCGGCGGTGCGCAGGTGGGACAATGGGAACGCGTGGACCGGGTGCGTTGCATCCAAAAATGAAAAAAGAGGTCAGGCCTATCAAGCCGAACCTCTCGAAAAGCGTGGCTCCCCGGGCCGGATTCGAACCAGCGACCAACCGGTTAACAGCCGGTTGCTCTACCACTGAGCTACCGGGGAATGCGCGATAGCCCGCGCCGTATAACAAACGCCCGCCGGCTTTGCAAAGCGTGAATTCGACCTGAGCGAACCAAATCTTGGACCGAGAAAAAATTCGGCGCACCGTGGCACCCGAACATGTTCGAGGCCGGCGGTGCGCCGCGGGGGATTTTTTTGCCGCCGCGGGGGCGGCGGCGAATCATCAGTCGGCCGATTGGATGGCGACGCGGGCGATATCCTGGCGGGTGAGACCGAGGCCAGCGAGCTCGGCATCCGTCATCGCGGCGAGCTCATGGTAACGGCGGGAGATGCGCAGGCCGTCCTGCATGCCGGCAATGACATTGGCCAAAAATTCGAAGACGCGCAGACGGCGCGGACGGGGAAGGGCGAGGGTTGCGGTGCTCATGGGGGTGAGTAACTCCTAATCAGAATAACGTTGCGATCCTGATATAGGGGAAAATTCACTAGGCAGTAGAGTGGAATGCTGCATAGCAGCACATGCGTTTCGCATGGCAACATAGACTTTCGTGAGTTTTTCCTGCGGCATTTTTTGGGCGCATCCCGAACGATGACGGGTCGGACATGCGAGCCCTCGCGACAATCATCGACGCGCGTCGCGCGCGACGGCGCAGCCGCGTGTGCGACGGCGGCGCACTCGATGACGCGTCGCGTGGACGCGACAGTGTGAATTTCAGGCACGCGGCGGCAAAACAGATTCACGCACGTGTCGTGATCTGCCAGTGTGCAGCTACGGGATTTGCGTTGTTCCCCTACCTTGCCCGCCACGTCGCGGCGCTTAGCATTCCGCCGCATCGAGCGAGCGCATTCCACAACGCTTCGCGAGGAGGATACTCAATGTCGAAACTGACTCGCCGCACTTTCATGGCCGCTGCCGGCGGTGTCGCCGCCACCGCCACGCTCGGCAACTCCGGTTTTGCCCAAGCTGCTTATCCGTCCCGGCCGATCCAGCTGATCTGCCCGTGGGGCGCCGGCGGTGGAACCGACGCGGTGGCGCGCATCATCGGCACGCTCCTGGAGAAAGATCTCGGACAGCCGGTCGCCGTGGTCAATCGCACTGGCGGCAACGGCGTCGTCGGACACAGCGCCATTTCGACTGCGGCGCCGGACGGCTACACGATCGGCATCATCACCGTCGAGATCGTGATGATGCACTGGATGGGCCTGACCCAGCTTGGCCCGGCCGACTACACCCCGATCGCCCTCGTCAATGAGGACGCACCGGTGGTCATCGTGAAGGCGGATGGCCCCTACAAGGACCTCAAGGGGTTGCTCGACGCCATCAAGGCAAATCCCGGCAAGCTCAAGGCGTCCGGCACCGCTCAAGGCGGCATCTGGCACTTGGCGCTGGTCGGCATGCTGCAGGCGCTGAAAATTCCGGCCACGGCGGTGCCGTGGGTGCCGTCGACCGGATCGGCGGCGGGCCTCCAGGACCTCATGGCGGGCGGTGTCGATATCGTCTGCTGCTCGGCCGCCGAGGGCAAGGCGTTGGTCGACGCGGGTCGCGTCAAGTATGTTTGCGTCATGTCGGAAAAGCGCGATCCGTCTCTGCCTAATATCCCGACCATGAAGGAAGCCACCGGCACCGATTATGCGACCGGCACATGGCGCGGCATCGCGGCGCCCAAGAACCTGCCGGCCCCGATCCTCGAAAAATTGACGATGTCGCTCAAGAAGGCCTACGACTCCAAGGAGTTCAAGGACTTCATGACCAATCGAAATTTTGGCATGTCCTGGGCCGCGGGCAAAGACTACGCCGCCTTCATGGCCAAGTCGGACGCCGCCATGGGCGACTCGATGAAATCGGCTGGGCTCGCCAAGTAGGTCCGTCGGCGCAGACGGTGCTCTGCGCACGACGATAATTCGGCTCGGCATCGAGCGGCGCCACGATGTCGCTCGATGCCTTGCGAAGTGTCACGCGCGCATCGCACGTTCCGCGCCTTCGATCGCGGTTCGCGCCTCGGAACCCGCACGTCATGCCGCGTGACGGTCTTTCATCGTGGCGCGGCGAGATTTTCTCCGTTTGCCCCACTTGTCTACCGTTCCGCTACGCCTAGCATGCGCCTGCATCAAGCGAGTACCGATCATCGGGCTCGCGAGGAGGGGTTCTCCATGACAAGGCTGACCAGACGAACGTTCATGACCGCGGCCACCGGTGCTGCGGCGACTGCGACGCTCGGTGCGCCGAGCTTCGCGCAAGCCTATCCGTCACGTCCCATCCAATTGATCTGCCCGTGGGGTGCGGGCGGCGGCACCGATGCGGTGGCGCGCATCGTCGGTACGCTCCTGGAAAAAGATCTCGGCCAGCCGGTGACGGTCGTCAATCGTACTGGCGGCAACGGTGTCGTCGGTCACAGTGCCATCGCGACTGCGGCGCCGGACGGCTATACGATCGGCCTCCTCACCGTTGAGATCGTGATGATGCACTGGATGGGGCTCACCCAGCTCGGTCCGGCCGATTACACGCCGATCGGGCTGGTGAACGAAGATGCTCCGGTGGTGATCGTCAAATCCGATGGCCCCTACAAGGATCTCAAGGCGCTCATCGACGCCATCAAGGCCAACCCCGGCAAGCTGAAAGCCTCCGGCACTGCGCAAGGCGGCATCTGGCACCTGGCGCTGGTGGGCATGTTGCAGGCGTTGAAGATCCCGCCGTCGGCCGTCCCGTGGGTCCCCTCGACCGGGGCCGCGGCCGGCCTGCAGGACCTCGTTGCCGGCGGTGTCGACATCGTGTGCTGCTCTGCGCCCGAGGGCAAGTCGCTGGTCGATGCCGGCCGCGTCAAGTACCTCACCGTGATGGCCCCACGCCGCGATCCGACGCTGCCGGATCTTCAGACCCTGAAGGAAATCACCGGCGCGGAGTATGCGACCGGCGTGTGGCGCGGCATTGCCGGACCCAAGAATCTGCCGGCGCCCATATTCGACAAGCTCTTGGCGTCGCTCAAGAAGGCGTACGACTCCAAGGAATACAAGGAATTCATGACCAACCGGAACTTCGGCATGTCATGGTCCGCAGGACCGGATTTTGGTGCCTTCATGGTCAAGGCGGACGCCGCCATGGGTGAATCGATGAAGTCGGCCGGTCTCGCCAAATAGGCCGATCATACTGCGCGGGCCGAAAACGGCCCGATCGGAAGCTGACCCTCGGCCCGGTCTCTGCCGGGCCGAGGTGGCATTCAAGGGTCGTGCGCCGCTGCGGCGACGCCGAGTTGTGGAGCCTGTCTGATGCGAGCCAACGATGCCATCTGCGGCCTTGTGCTGTTGGTCCTCGCTGCCGTGATGGCGGCGCTGACGATTCCGTTTCCTGAATTTCCCGGACAGAACTACGGGCCCGATCTCCTGCCGCGCATCTTGTCGGTGGCGCTGGCGATCTGCGGCGCGCTGCTGATCAAGCGCGGTTGGCAGGCGCGCGGGCAGGGCGATCCCTGGTTCACGCGGCCGGCCTGGCTGGGCGTTCCCATCAAGGTCATGCGTTTGCTGCTCGTGATCGCGGCGCTGCTGTTCTACATCTTCGCCGGCGATCCGCTCGGTTTCCTGCCGGTGAGTTTCATCATCATCGCGGTCCTGGCGATCGCATTCGGCGGACGGCCTTTCTGGGCACTGGTCGCGGCGCTGGTGGCCACGTTGGCGATCAACTATTTCTTCGGTTCGATCATGCGCGTGCCGTTGCCGCGCGGCATCCTCGATCTCTTCGTCTGAGGGCGCACAGATGGACATTCTCATTCAAGCATTTCTGTTGGTGGTGCGGCCCGACGTCATCGTGACGATCCTGTTGGCGTCGCTGTTCGGCCTGTTCGTCGGCGCCATTCCGGGGCTCACCGCCACCATGGCAACGGCGCTGCTGGTCCCGGTGACCTTCTTCATGGATCCTATTCCGGCGCTCGGCGCCATCGTCACCGCCAGCGCCATGGCGATCTTTTCGGGCGACATTCCGGCGGCGCTTCTGCGCATGCCCGGGACGCCCGCCTCGGCGGCCTATACGGACGAGAGCTACAAGCTCGGCAAGAAAGGCATGCTCGATCTGACGCTGGGAACAAACGTCGTCTTCTCGGCGATGGGCGGCATGTTCGGTGTCGCGATCCTCGTATTCGCCGCGCCATGGCTCGCCGAAGTGGCCTTGAAGTTCTCGTCCTTCGAGTACTTCTGGCTGGCTTGCCTCGGCCTCACCTGTGCGGTGTTCATTTCCACGACCGATCCCGTGAAGGGCTTCGCCTCGCTGTTCCTCGGCCTTGCCTTCGCGACCGTCGGCATCGATCCGGTGGTCGGGCATCCACGCTTCACGTTCGGTTCGATCGAACTCCTGCAGGGGATCAGCTTCATCCCCGCCATGATCGCCTTGTTCGCCGTCAGCGAGGTGCTGCGCCAAGCGCTGGTGATCGGCGATCCGGTCGAGCAGGTCAGCGCCCATATCGGCAACATCTTCAAGGGCATCGGCGCCATGATCCGGCGCTATAAGTTCAACTTCCTACGCTCTTCGACGATCGGCGTCGCGATCGGCGCATTGCCCGGAGCCGGCGGCGACATCGCAGCCTGGATCACCTATGCGGTGTCGAAGAAGTTCTCGAAAGAGCCCGAGAAGTTCGGCACCGGTCACATCGAAGGCATAGTGGACGCGACCTCGGCCAACAACGCGGCGCTCGCGGGCGCCTGGATCCCGGCACTGGTGTTCGGCATCCCGGGCGATTCGATCACCGCCATCGTGATCGGCGTGCTCTACATGAAGGGCATGAATCCGGGCCCGACCGTGTTCTTGCACAATCCGCAACTCATCTACGGCGTGTTCATCATTTTCATCATCGCCAACCTGATGCTGGTGCCGCTCGGCCTCATCGCCATCAAGAGTGCCAAGCAGATCCTCAGGCTGCCGCGTCAGCTGCTGATCCCGATCATCCTGATGTTCTGCATCGTTGGCGCCTTTGCGATCACCAACTCGATCCTGGCGGTCGTCATCCTCCTGGTGCTCGGAATCCTCGGCTGGGTCCTGGAGGAGAACGGCTTTCCGGTGGCCCCGATCATCCTCGGCATGGTGCTCGGCGAGATGCTCGAGATGAACTTCATGACCTCGATGATCAAGGCGGACGGCTCGTTCCTCGCCTTCTTCGAACGGCCGATCGCCGGCGTGCTCGGAGCGATGACTCTGCTGGTCTGGGCCGGGATGATCTGGACGGGCCTGCGGCCGAAAAGGGCGGCGGCTTGAAAACTAAGATCCCGAGAATTCAAGCCGGGATCGCAAGGCCGTTATAAAATAAACGGTTACACCGCCTCGGGCTGGTCAATGTCGAGGCCGGACGGTGCCGCTCAGGCGATGCGTCGCCGGCTGGAAGCCGGCGGCAGATGTCAGTTCTCGATCATCGCGACGGCGGCGCGAGCAATGTCGCTGCGCTTGAGGCCCCGGCGGGCCAGCTGGGCGTCGCTGAGCTCGCTCAATGCCCGATAGTGGCGCGCCAGCCGCCAGCCGTCGCGCACGCCGGCAAATACATTGGCGATGAAGCCCAGGGTGCGCGATCCGCGATCGCGACCGCCCGGAATCGAAATGGCGAGGGTGTTCATGTCAAAACTCCTGGAAGATGTGACGTAAAAATACGTATATTGTCTAAAATGAAAGTAAGTAGACGGGCTTACCGCATAGCGGGAAACGCATTTTGCATAGCAGCATAAAATTGACACAGCCCGGGTGCGCAAGCTGCGGAAGTCGTCGTCATGGCGGCGAGCGGAGAGGCCGTCGCAGCACGCTCCCGCTCCGCGGCGCAGACCGAAGCTGCGCCGATCGAAACCGAGAGGTTGAAGACGAATCAACCCGAAAAGGTGAGTGGAGGCCACGCCCGGAATTGAACCGGGGTATACGGTTTTGCAGACCGCTGCGTAACCACTCCGCCACGTGGCCATGCGCCGCGGCATAAGGGGCCGTGGGGCGCGAGGCGCTTCCTATATCAGTAGCTGCGGGCGCCCTGCAACCATGGTGTCGGGATGCGGAGCTCGCAAATCTTGCCTTTTGCGCCACCTTGCCGCACAAGCGAGACATTCTTCTGTTCCCGGAGATGGTCGATGCTCGATTTCGCGGATGCTCGTCGCACGATGGTGGATTGCCAGCTGCGTCCTGTCGAAGTCACCCACCCGGACGTCCTGGCGGCCATGCTCGATGTGCCGCGCGAGCGATTCGTGCCGCCCGCCCAGGTCGCCTTGGCGTTTGCCGACAGCCATGTTCCGCTCCTCGCGGCGCCGGGCCGCCCGGTCCGCAGCCTGACGAAGCCTGAGGTATTCGCCCGCCTGGTGCAGGCGGCGGCCGTCGCCGCCGATGAGCGCGTGCTCGTGGTCGGATGCGCATCCGGCTATGCGGCGGCCGTACTGGCGCGCCTCGGGCGCGACGTGATCGCCGTGGAGGAAGATGCCGAACTCGCCGCGACCGCCGAGAAGAATCTGGCCGGACTCGCAACTGGCAACGTCAAGGTGGTGCGTGGGCCGCTCGTCTCCGGCTGGCCCGCGGCGGCGCCTTACGACGTCATCTTCGTCGACGGCGCCATCGAAGTCGAGCCTACGGCGCTTCTGGCCCAATTGGCCGAAGGCGGACGTCTGGTCGCCATCCAGGGCCGTGGCGGTGCCGGCAAGGCGATGGTCTACCGTCTCGATCGCGGCGACGTCAGCGCTGTGGCGACATTCAATGGCGGAGCACCGGTGCTGCCGGGCTTCGAGAAGTCGGCCGAATTCGTTTTCTGAGACGGTACCTTTCCGACAGGTCGTTTCTCTTCCAGTTCTCCTCCAGGCGGTTCGTTCCGGCGTTTCCCCATAGGCGACGCGAATCGGACCCGCGCTTATTTCCGGGCAGAGCGGGATGTGTCGTAACCGTCGGGAAGCTTGTTGCTTTTCCGGCTGACCGAGCAGCCGAACCGGCACCGCAAGTGTGTCTCACTTGCGCCAGCGGGAGATAATTCGGATCGGCCGGGCCGGGGAGGGGTTCCGCACTTCGCGGGTGTCCCTTATGGTTTCCAAAACACGACGGAATGGCCGTCCAGGGCGTCGGACGAGTGCACGCGTGCGTCGCGGAGTGGCGGGAATGCGATTGAATTTCAGCAAATGGCGGCCGATCGCTTTGGCGGCGACCGTCGGTATCGGTGTCACCGCCGGTGCGTTCGCGGCCGGGGCGGATACGCTCGAAGGCGCGCTGGCGGACGCCTATCGGAATAATCCGCAGCTCAATTCCCAGCGCGCCATCGTGCGTGCCACCGACGAAGGTGTGCCGCAGGCGCTGTCCGGCTATCGGCCGCGCGTCAACGCCACCGCCAATGTGGGCACTCAATATCAGGACACCCTGACCAAGCAGTCCGGCAGCTATCAGACTACCGCCGGCACGTTCGCGCCCCATTCGGTCGGCCTGACGGCGACCCAGACCCTGTTCAACGGTTTCCAGACCGCCAACCGCACCCGGCAAGCGGAAGCGCAAGTGTCGGCGGCGCGGGCGACGCTCGCGGTCATCGAGCAGAACGTCATGCTCAATGGTGCCACCGCCTACATGAACCTGCTGCGCGACGCCGCCATCCTCGACCTGCAGCGGCGGAACGTCGAGGTGTTGCAGGAGCAGCTGCGGCAAACCCGCGACCGTTTCAATGTCGGCGAAGTCACCAAGACCGACGTCGCCCAATCCGAATCGCGGCTGGCGGCGGGCCGCTCGCAGGTGCTGGTGGCCGAGTCGAACTATACGACGTCGCGCGCGTTCTTTCGGCAGGTGATCGGGCGGGAGCCCGGCAAGCTCGCAGCAGCCGCACCGGTGGACCGATTCGCTCCCAAGACGCTGAAGGACGCCATCTCGGTCGGCCGCGGCGACCATCCCAATGTGGCGGCGTCCATGTTCGGCATCGATGTCGCCCTGCTGCAGGTGAAGATCAACGAAGGCGCGCTGCTCCCAACCGTGACGGCGTCGGCGAACGTACAGAAGAGCTGGGAGATTTCCCCGAGCACGCTCGAACAGTTCAGTGCCTCGTTGGTCGGCCAGGTCTCCGTTCCCATCTACCAGGGTGGCCAGGAATACGCGTTGATCCGGCAATCCAAGGAGACGCTGGGCCAGAGGCGGCTCGACTTGGAAACGGCACGCGATACGGTCCAGCAGTCCGTGACCCAGAGCTGGGGACAGCTGCAGGCCGCCAAGTCGGCAATCGATTCCACGCAGGCCCAGGTCAACGCTTCCGAGATCGCGTTGAACGGCGTGCGCGAAGAAGCTCGCGTCGGCCAGCGCACCACGCTCGACGTCCTCAACGCCCAGCAGGAGCTCGTCAATGCGCGCGTCTCGCTGGTGACCGCGCAGCGTGACCGCGTGGTCGCCTCCTATACGCTGCTGGCCGCGGTGGGAGGCCTCTACGCGCAGACGCTCGGACTGAAGGTGCCGGTCTACGATCCGATCGTGCACTACGAGCAGATTCGCGACAGCTGGGCGGGCGTGCGCACTCCCGACGGTCGCTGACATCGTTTCATCGCGGCGCTTTCGTCGCGACTCGCGCACTTGAGAAGCAGCCGGCGACGGAGCTGGTGACGACGCGGCCGACTTGCTTGCCTTCGTTCTTCCAAGTGCCATACTCGCCTTGGTTATTTCGTCGGCGCTAGGGCGTGATTCGCGCCGGCGGAACGATTCCGTTGCGTCGAGGAATGAGGGTTGCGGTGATGAACCAGCCGGCAAAAGCGCAAGAGCCGACGATGGAGGAGATCCTCGCCTCCATCCGCCGCATCATCGCCGACGACGACGCCACCAAGCCCAAGAGCCCCGAGACGAACAGCCCGGAGACGAAGACCGCCGAAGCTCCCAAGCCCGTGCCGCCGCCAGCGCCGAAGCCGGCCCCGCCGCCGGCGCCGGCGGCCGGGAAGAATTCCCAGGACGACATCGACGCCATGTTCGCCACTGGCTTCGACGCCGAACCGGAACCGGAGCCGCCGCCACCTCCGCCACCCCCTCCACCGCCGCCGCCTCCGCCTCCGAAAGCCGAGCCGCCGGTGGACATACTCGACCTCACTGAGGCGATGGAGGCGCCGGAGCCTCCGAGTTTCCGTCGCATCGAACCGAACCCCGATGTCGTGTTCCGCGAGTCGGCGCCCGAGCCACCGCCACCTCCACCACCGCCGCCGCCGAGCACGTTCGATCACGCTCGCCGGCGGTTCGAGGAGCACACGGAAGTCGACCGTTCGCTGATGTCGTCGGCGACGGCGGCAGCAGTCGATTCGGCGTTCAACTCGCTCGCCACCACCGTGCTGGTGCAGAATTCCCGCACGCTCGACGACCTCGTGCGCGAAATGCTACGGCCGATGCTGAAGGCTTGGCTCGACGATAATCTGCCCGGCATGGTCGAGCGCTTGGTGCGTGCCGAGATCGAGCGCGTGTCGCGCGGCCGCGGTTGATAGCCGGCCCGCGGCCCCGGTCGGCTTTCCAGGTGCTGCGCCAGCGCTCTGTAGCCAGCGCTCTGCGGCCAGCCTGTGCAAAGGCCTGCCGGTGGTGACCGGGGCCGCCCAGCAGGACTGGATCTGGCCGTTGAAATGACCCTCCCGGTGTTGGCCGCCAGGGCCTGAACCGGGGGGCAAGCCCCGTACGGCCGTCGTTAAAAGCCCGCAAAGCGTTGACAGGGGCGGGAGGCCGGGCTTTCTAGCCCGGCAGCAGAGATCGAAGCAGACTAATCATGATCGAAAAGACTTATCAGCCGGGTGACATCGAAACCCGTGTGGCAGCCGCGTGGGAGCAGGGGCAGGCCTTCAAGGCCGGCCGGCCCGAACGCCGGGGTGCCCCGCCATATTGCATCGTCATTCCGCCCCCCAACGTGACCGGCTCGCTGCACATGGGCCATGCCCTCAACAACACGTTGCAGGATGTCCTGTGCCGGTTCGAACGCATGCGCGGCAAGGACGTCTTGTGGCAACCTGGCACCGATCATGCCGGCATTGCGACCCAGATGGTGGTCGAACGCCAGTTGATGGAGCGCCAGGAGCCCAGCCGGCGCGACATGGGGCGCGAGAAATTTCTGGAACGGGTGTGGGCCTGGAAGGCTGAATCCGGCGGCGTCATCATCAACCAGCTCAAGCGGCTGGGCGCCTCGTGCGACTGGTCGCGGGAGCGCTTCACCATGGACGAGGGGCTCTCCCGCGCCGTCGTGAAGGTGTTCGTCGAGCTCTACAACCAAGGGCTCATCTATAAGGACAAGCGGCTGGTCAACTGGGACCCCAAGCTCCTGACCGCCATTTCCGACCTGGAAGTGCAGCAGGTCGAGATCAAGGGCCATCTCTGGCACATCAAGTATCCGGTCGAGGGGCTGCCCGATACCTTCATCACGGTCGCCACCACGCGGCCGGAAACCATGCTGGGCGACACCGCCGTGGCGGTTCATCCCGACGACGAGCGCTATACGGAGCTGGTCGGCCGCAACGTCGTCCTGCCGCTGGTCGGACGGCGCATTCCCATTGTGGCCGATGATTATTCCGATCCCGAGAAGGGCACCGGCGCCGTCAAGATCACGCCGGCGCACGACTTCAACGACTTCGAAGTCGGCAAGCGCCATAGCCTGGCGCTGATCAGCATCCTCGATACCGAAGCGAAGCTGTCGTTGCGCGAGAACGAGGCGTTCCGCCACGGCGTGCCGGCGTCGGCGGAACTCGACGAGACGCTGGCGCTGCACGGGCTCGACCGGTCTGTCGCCCGCAAGAGGATCGTCGAACGGCTGGAAGCCTTGGGGCTCCTGGAGCGCGTCGAGCCCAACGTCCACATGGTGCCGCACGGCGACCGATCGGGCGTCGTCATCGAGCCGTTTCTCACCGACCAATGGTATGTGGACGCCAAGACGCTGGCAAAGCCGGCCATCGCCGCGGTGCGCGAGGGCCGCACCAGCTTTGTCCCGAAGAACTGGGAGAAGACCTATTACGAGTGGATGGAGAACATCCAGCCGTGGTGCATCTCGCGGCAACTGTGGTGGGGTCACCAGATTCCTGCCTGGTATGGGCCCGACGGCAAGGTGTTCGTCGCCGAAACCGAGGAGGAGGCGGTCGCCAAGGCGCTCGCCTACTACGCCGAGACCGAGGTCATCACGCCCATGCAGGGCCACGACATGGCTCTCGATCCGGAGGGCCGCGAACCGTTCCTCACCCGTGACGAGGACGTGCTCGACACCTGGTTCTCGTCGGGACTGTGGCCGTTCTCGACCCTGGGCTGGCCGGACGACACGGCGGAAGTGAAGCGTTTCTATCCGACTTCGGCCCTGGTCACCGGCTTCGACATCATCTTCTTCTGGGTCGCCCGCATGATGATGATGGGCCTGCACTTCATGGAGGAGGTTCCGTTTAAGGACATCTACATCCACGCCCTCGTTCGCGACGAGAAGGGCGCCAAGATGTCGAAGTCCAAGGGCAACGTCATCGATCCCCTGAACCTGATCGACCAGTACGGCGCCGACGCGCTGCGCTTCACGCTCGCCGCCATGGCGGCGCAGGGGCGCGACATCAAGCTCGCGACCTCGCGCGTCGAAGGCTACCGCAACTTCGCCACCAAGCTTTGGAACGCGTGCCGTTTCGCCGAGATGAACGGCTGCGTCACCCAAGCCGGCTTCGACCCCAAGAGCGCCCGCGAAACCCTCAATCGCTGGATCGCCCACGAAACCGCGCGGGCGGCGCGTGAGACCACCGAGGCCATCGTCGCCTACAAGTTCAACGAAGCCGCCGGCGCCGTCTATCGCTTCGTCTGGAACGTGTACTGCGACTGGTATCTCGAACTCGCCAAGCCGGTGCTGCTCGGACCCGACAGCCCGGCCAAGAGCGAGACCCAGGCCATGGTCGCCTGGGTGCGCGACGAGGTCTTGAAGCTTCTCCATCCTTTCATGCCCTTCGTGACCGAAGAATTGTGGGCGGTCACGGCCGAGGGCGGGCCGAAGCGCGACGGCCTTCTGGTGCTCGCCGCCTGGCCGGCCTTGGAAGGGCTCGACGACGAGGCCGCCGAAGCCGAGATCGGCTGGGTGGTCGATCTCGTCACCGCCATCCGCTCGGTGCGGGCGGAGATGAACGTCGCGCCGGCGACGCTGATCCCGCTGGTGCTGGTATCTGCCGCGCCGGCGACGCGCGCGCGCGCCGACCGCTGGGTCGAGTTCCTCAAGCGCCTGGCGCGCCTTTCCGACATCACATTCGCGGACGCGGCTCTGGCCGGTTCGGTGCAGCTCGTGGTGCGCGGCGAAGTGGCGGCGCTGCCCCTCAAGGGCGTCATCGACTTGGCCGCCGAGCGCACCCGACTGACCAAGGAGCTCGGCAAGGTCGACGCCGACATCAAGCGCGTCGACGGCAAGCTCGGCAATGCCGACTTCCTGGCCCGTGCGCCCGAGGAAGTGATAGAGGGCGAGCGCGAGAAGCGCGAAGAAGCCGTCGCCCGTCGTGCCAAGATCCTCGAGGCGCTGGAGCGCCTCAAGGAAGCCGAGGGCAATTGACGCGCCGCAAGGGAAGGCTGATCGGACGGACTATGCTGACGTCTCACTGAGGGAGACGAGCATGTCCGTTTCGAGAACCTTCGTCCTGGTCCCCGGCGCCTGGCACGGTGCCTGGTGCTACCGCCGTGTCGCCGAAATTCTGCGTGCAGACGGTCATCGGGTCTATCCGCTCAGCTTGACCGGGCTGGCCGATCGTTCGCATCTCGCCGGCGATGCGGTCGATCTGACGACTCACGTCCTCGACGTCGTCAATCTGGTCAAATGGGAAGACCTTCATGACGTCGTGCTGGTCGGCCACTCCTATGCGGGCCTCGTCATCGTGGGCGCCGCCGAGACGATCTCGGACCGGATCGCATCCATCGTTTTCCTCGACGCGTTCATTCCCGCCGATGGCCAGGCGATGGTGGACATCTCGCCGCGCGATCTGCCGACATCGGGGCTATTGCCGCCCTATTCCGCCAAGGGCATGGGCGTGAACGAGGCAGACCGGGCCTGGGTCGACTCCAAGGTCACGCCGCAGCCGGTCAGGACATATCTGGAGAAACTGCCCGCTGCCGGCGCCTACAAGCGCATTCCAAAGAAGACCTATGTGCGCACCACCTTCGCCAGTCCGCTCTGGCAAGGCCTCTACGAGGAGTTCAGGCAAGCGCCGGACTGGAAGACCCATGTGGTCGACTGCGGCCATGACCTGATGATCGACAAGCCCCAGGAGGTCGCGCGCATCCTGGAAGAATCGGCCTGAACGGAAAGAGGCGGCCGTTCAATCTCACCTCGCCACGGGAAAGCGCCGGCTGAGGAACGCCGATCCGGCCAGCCCATAACGCCACGGCAGGTCCACCGCCTTGCTGATGCCGATGCGTGGACCGACGACGAGCTGGATCGGCATTTCCTTGGCACGGGCGTGGATTTCGAACGGCGCCCGGTCGAGGGCAAGGCCGTTATGGGCGAGTGTGACGCCCAGGGCCTGCGCCAGCCGGCCGGGGCCGGCGCACAGCAGCCGGTTCTCGTTGCAGCCGCGCCGCTGCCGCATGGCGGCAAGGCCCTCGGTCGGCTCGATCGCCCGGATCAGCACGGCGCTGGCGCTGCCGGCCGCTTCGCAGACGAAGTTGAGGCACCAGTGGATGCCGTAGGACCGGTACACATAGGCATGTCCGGGCGGACCGAACATGACGGCATTGCGCTCGGTCATGCCTCGGTAGCTGTGTGCCGCCGGATCGGTGTGGTGATAGGCCTCCACTTCGACGATAACGCCGCCGGCGCCGTCCACCAGGAGTCGTGCGCCAATCAGTTCGGGCGCGACCGCGTGCACGCTGCGGGCGAAGAAGGATCGGCGAAGGACGGGCATGGCTTTTTTGTCGAATGCCAAGACGGCGAGGGGCGGGGCGACATGTTGGCGGAAATCTGCCGCAGCCCCTGGCCAGAAGCCAAGCCGGTCTGAACTGGCTGAGGTCCGTATTTGCGCAAATCCAAGATCGCGCCGGACTGCGGCGGATTGGCCACACTGGATGTGTCGTGTTCGCAACACATTAACAACAATTGGCCCGAGCTCCGGCCGGACAGGGCCGACGCCTATTTTCCGCCACACGTCTCCATGATTTCGAATTGCTCTGAAGAGCTTCCGTGCCTGGCGGGTCCACCAGGCTGAACGGCCCCGCGTGACAGGCTAGTCCCCATGGACGCCAAAGCGAGCCTCAAGAGTCGACTGCCCAGCCGCCACGTGACCGAGGGTCCGGAGCGGGCCCCCCATCGCGCGTTCTATTACGCCATGGGGCTCACCACCGAACAGATCCACCAGCCCTTCGTCGGCGTTGCCAGTTGCTGGAACGAAGCCGCCCCTTGCAATATCGCACTGATGCGCCAGGCCCAGGTGGTCAAGAAGGGCGTCGCCGCCGCCGGCGGCACCCCGCGCGAGTTCTGCACCATCACGGTGACCGACGGCATCGCCATGGGGCACGAGGGCATGAAGGCCTCGCTGCCGTCCCGCGAGGCCATCGCCGACTCGGTGGAATTGACCGTGCGGGGCCATGGATACGACGCCCTGGTGGGCATCGCCGGCTGCGACAAGTCCTTGCCCGGCATGATGATGGTCATGTGCCGGCTCAACGTGCCTTCGATCTTCATCTATGGCGGCTCGATCCTGCCCGGCACCTTCAAGGGCCAGCCGGTCACCATCCAGGACGTCTTCGAGGCGGTCGGCAAGCACTCGGTCGGCGCCATGTCGGAGGACGATCTCGACACGCTGGAGCAGAATGCCTGCCCGTCGGCGGGCGCCTGCGGGGCCCAGTTCACCGCCAACACCATGGCGACGGTGTCGGAGGCGATCGGTCTCGCCTTGCCGTATTCGGCCGGCGCGCCGGCCCCGTACGAGATCCGCGACAAGTTCTGCATGATGGCGGGCGAGCAGGTGCTCGAGCTGGTCAAGGCCGGTATTCGGCCGCGCGACATCGTCACCCGCAAGGCGCTCGAGAATGCCGCCGCCGTGGTAGCAGCGTCCGGCGGCTCGACCAATGCGGCCCTGCATCTGCCGGCCATCGCCCACGAATGCGGCATCCCCTTCGACCTGTTCGATGTCGCCGAAGTGTTCAAGCGCACGCCCTATATTGCGGATTTGAAACCCGGCGGCCGTTATGTCGCCAAAGATTTGTTCGAGGCTGGTGGCGTCCCGTTGCTGATGAAGACGCTGCTCGACCACGGCTACATGCACGGAGACTGCATGACCGTGACCGGGCGCAGCTTGGCCGAAAACATGGCGCGGGTGAAATGGAATGCGGACCAGGACGTGGTCCGTCCGGCCGACCGGCCGCTGACACGCACCGGCGGCGTCGTGGGCCTGAAAGGCAATCTGGCTCCCGACGGCGCCATCGTGAAGGTCGCCGGCATGCAGAACCTTCAATTCTCGGGGCCGGCCCGCTGTTTCGACGGCGAGGAAGCGTGTTTCGAGGCGGTCAAGAACAAGGCGTACAGGGACGGCGACGTGCTGGTCATCCGCTACGAAGGCCCCAAGGGTGGCCCGGGCATGCGCGAGATGCTGGCGACCACCGCCGCCCTCTACGGACAGGGCAAAGGCGGGACGGTCGCGTTGATCACCGATGGACGTTTTTCCGGCGCGACGCGTGGCTTCTGCATCGGCCATGTGGGGCCGGAGGCGTTCGCCGGCGGCCCGATCGCCTTGATCCGCGACGGCGACGTCATCGACATCGACGCCGAGACGGGAAACTTGAGTGTGCGCGTATCGGACGAGGAACTGGTGCGACGGCGGGTGGGGTGGAAACCGCCGCGGCCAGCATTCGCGTCCGGGTATTTATGGAAATACGCCGAACAGGTGGGACCGGCGCGGGGCGGCGCGGTCACCCATCCAGGCGGAGCCGCTGAGACCAAGTGCTATGCGGATATCTGAGCGTATCATCTCTGTTCGACCGACGGTTCTTTCGGTCGTTCTGTTGGCCGCGGGGTTCGGCGTCGGTCCGGCGTCGGCCTTCGACGGTACGCGTTCGCCCAGCGACATCGCCCCGGCGGTCGGGCTCGACCTCGCCCCGCAAAACGACATCACGGCACCGGCCCTGGCGCCCTCCAGCCTGCCCGCCAAGGCGGTCGCGCCGTCGCGGCTGCCGGGCATCGTGCCCGGTCCGGCGCTGGCGCCGCCGGGGATCGGCCTGCGTGCGCCGCCGCCCGGCGGCGGCCAGCTCAACGCCATCGATGCCTTCCGGTCCGGCCATCAGGCGCTGGCGGCCGGCAACGTGAAGGCCGGCATTGCGGCGCTCGAATACGCGGCCACCCGCGGCCATGTGGTCGCCCAGTGGAAACTCGGCCGCATGTATGCGGACGGCACCCAGGTCAAGCGCGACGACTACCGTGCCTTCCGCATGTTCCAGGACATCGCCGACGAGCGGGCCGACGATTCCATCGGCACCACCCAGGCTCCGTTCGTCGCCAATGCGCTGGTGTCGCTCGGGCTCTATTATGCCGAGGGCATCGCCAACTCGCCCGTCAAGGCCAATCCGTACCGGGCCCGCGAGATGTTCGCCTATGCGGCCTCCTATTTCGGCGACGCCCAGGCGCAGTATCATCTCGGCCGCATGTATCACGACGGCAAGGGCGGCGAGAAGGACGGCCGCCAGGCGGCGCGCTGGCTGACGCTTGCCGCCAACAAGGGGCAGCCCCAAGCCCAGGCGCTGCTCGGCGCCATGCTGTTCAAGGGCGATCTGGTGCCGCGCCAGGCGGCGCGAGGCCTGATGTGGCTCACGCTCGCCCGCGACGCGGCCCCGCAGGACAAGCGCATCACCGAGCTGCACGCTGCCGCCTCCGCCCAGGCCTCCGACGACCAGCGCGCCATGGCGCTGACCTTCATCGAGACCTGGCTCAACGGCAGCCGACCGTAGCGGCGTCTCAAAGCGCACCGACCTGCCTCGCGTCGCGCCGGGGCGAATGGCCGAACGTACGCTTGTAGGCGTGGGTGAACGCACTTTCGGATTCATAACCGAACCGGGCGGCGAGCGAACCAACCGAGGTTTGCTCATGGCGAAGGGCATTGCGGGCGAGCAGCATCCGCCAGTGCCGGAGATAATTGAGCGGCGGTTTTCCGACCAGGTGGCGGAAACGCGAGGCGAGGGCCGATCTCGACATGCCGACCGCGCTTGCCAACGCTTCAACCGTCCAGGGCCGGGCGAGGTCTTGGTGCATGAGCCGGAGCGCGTGGCCGATCTGGGCGTCGGCGAGGGCGCCGATCCAGGCTGCATGTGCGGCCTCGGGTTCTGAAATACAGGCGCGCAGCACCTGCATCAGCAGGATGTCGGCGAGGCGTGCCGTCATCAGCGAACCGCCAAGGCGCGCCTGACTCATCTCGTCGTCCAGCAGTGCGAGCGTCGTCGCCACGACCCCTGCCATCGGTGAGCGCGCCGGCAAAAACATGAATGGCGGGAACAACGTATCGGCCAGGAAACGGGCCGCGTCGCTTTCGAACTCCAAGCCGCCGCCGACCGCGACAGTCTCGCCACCCTCCCGTCCGAGCAAAACTTCGTCCGTGTTCTTGAACAAAGCCGCACCATCGGTGGGCGTAATGGCCGGATCGCTCGCAACCACATAGGCACGGTTGCTCAAAACGAAGGTGTCTCCCGCCCGCAGAGGCTGCGGCGGCACGTCCGGGAGAGTGATCCAGCATCGGCCATCGAGCACGGCTACGAATTTCAACCGTGCAAGCCCAGGAAAACTCAAAGCCCATTCGCCGCGTGCCACCAACTTCGTCCGCCGCATGCTGCTGGCGCCCAGCACGAGGAGGGCGTCGGAGAGGGGGTCGCAGTCTTTGGACGATCTCGACGAAGTCATCGCGTTTCGAACATAGGTCGTCTTGCCTGGTGGTGCCACATTCCGGCGGGGGCATGATGGAAGGAACAGCGAATGGCTATTGACGGCAAAGTTCTGGCGATCACCGGCGCCAGTAGCGGCATCGGGCGCGCGACCGCGCTGATGCTTGCCCGGGGCGGCGCCAAAGTCGTGCTCGGTGCCAGGCGCGAGGACGCGCTGCGGACGCTCGCTGCGGACATTTCGTCCGCGGGTGGGGAGGCTGCCTGGCAGGCCACGGACGTGACCCGGCGGGCGGACCTGCAAAACCTGGTGGAACTCGCCTGCACACGGTTCGGTCGCCTCGACGTGCTCATCAGCAATGCGGGGATCGGACCCATTTCGCCTATCGACGAACTACGGGTGGACGATTGGCAGGCAATGGTCGAGGTCAACATGCTCGGCGTGCTCTACGGCATCGCCGCGGCCCTGCCGGTATTCCGCCGCCAGGGCGCCGGACACTTCATCAATGTGATCTCGACTTCCGGCCTGCGGATCGTGTCGCCGCAAGGCATCTACGCCGGCACCAAGAATGCCGTGCGCACGATCACCGAGGCCTTGCGTCAAGAGGCGGGGCCACATCTGCGGGTCAGCGAGATTTCACCCGGCATGGTCGCCACCGACTTCGCCGCCTCGATCCAGCATCCGGCGACCCGGGCAGCCATCGGCAGGCAGGTCGAGGAAATCGGTCTTGCACCCGAAGCCGTTGCCGGTGCCATCGCGTTCGTTGTCGACCAACCGCCGGAGGTCGACGTGAACAGCATCGTAATTCGGCCCACCGCCCAGAACTGACGGCGGCGGTGAGGTGGTTGACATGGACGTAAGGAAATCTGCTGGCTGGCGAGCCTGGTTGCCGGCACGAGGGTGAACGGCAGGCCTTCACTCAACCGCCAGGTCCACGTAGACCGGCACGTGATCGGACGGCTTCTCCCAGGCGCGCACGTGCCGGTCGATCCCGGTGCCGGCGAGGCGGTCGACGGCTTGCGGCGACAACAGCAGGTGATCGATGCGGATACCGTTGTTCTTCTGCCAGGCCCCAGCCTGATAATCCCAGAACGTGTACAGGTCACGGGCGTCGCTGGTGGCGCGCAGGGCGTCGGTGAGGCCGAGATTGACGAGCGCCTGAAAGCGCTCGCGCGTCGGCGGTAAAAACAGGGCATCGCCTGTCCAGGCCGCCGGATGCTTGGCGTCGGCAGTGGTCGGGATGACGTTGTAGTCGCCCGCCATCACCAGCGGCTCTTCCAGCGCCAGGCGTTCGCGCGCGAATTCAAGAAGCCGATCCATCCATTTCAGCTTGTAGGTGTATTTATCCGTATCCGGCGGATTGCCATTGGGCAGATAGAGCGAAGCGATCCGGACCACGCCGGTGCCCGTCGAAACCACCGCCTCGAGAAAACGCGCATGGTCGTCACCGTCGTCGCCGGCAAGGCCGCAGCGCACGTCCTCGATCGGCCTCTTGGACAGGATTGCCACGCCATTGAATGTTTTCTGTCCGTGCACGGCCAGATTGTAACCGAGAGCTTCCAGTGGCTCGCGCGGGAAGGCCTCGTCGACGCACTTGGTTTCCTGAAGGCACACCACATCGGGGGCGCGCTCCGAAAGCCATGCCACCAGGTTGCCGATCCGCTGTTTGACTGAATTCACGTTCCAGGTGGCGATGCGCATGAGGCAATCCCTAGGTGTTGCGGCGCCAAAATGCCCCATCTCGCGACGCCATGAAAGGCGAAGCCGCGGTCTGTTTACGGAGGCCGTCCTTTTTGTGGCCTTCACACGAATATGTTAGTCAAATAGCACGCCATTTTGGCTAGATTGACGGGCGATGGGAGTCCTGCGCTCAAGGGGCCCTCGAGTTCGCCGTTGGCAAAAGGACGCTCCGGGAGCACGCCGGAACGCGAGAACGACCGCCGATGAAAAAGCGATGGGTTTGGGTCGCGGTAATCGCCGCCATCACCGTGGGCGGGGCGACGCTCTCGACCCGCTGGTTCGAAAAAGCCGACCGGGGATCGGCGCAGGCCAATCAGGACCGGCAGGTCAGGACCGTTGCCGTCCTCGTCGGCCAGGCGGTTCGAAAGCAGACGCCTGTTCGCATCGAAGCACTCGGGTCCGTGACCCCGATCGCCAATGTGGCGATCAAGTCGCGTGTCGACAACGAGATCGTCGGCGTGCATTTTGCCGACGGCGCGCTGGTCAACAAGGGCGACCTTCTGGTGACGCTCGATTCGCGTGCCATCAGCGCCCAGGTCGCCCAGGCCGAAGGCACAGTGGCACGCGACCAGGCGCAGCTCGAAGGCGCGCAACGCGATGTGCGCCGCTACACGGAACTGGTCGAGAAAAACGCGACCCCGACCGTCAATCTCGACAATGCCAAGACCCAGGTCGCCACTTACTCGGCGTCCATCAAGGCCAACTCCGCGGCCCTGGATAATCTCAAGGTCCTGCTTTCCTACTATTCCATCAAGGCACCGATCTCGGGACGCATCAGCGCCGCCGCGGTCAAGGTCGGCAATTTCGTGCGTGCCGCCGACCTGCAGCCGATCGCCACCATCATCCAGCTTTCGCCCATCTACGTCAGTTTCACGGTCCCACAGCGCTTCCTGCCCGATATCCGCCAGGCTCTCGCCAACGAGAGTGCAAGCGTCGATGTGATGGTGCCGGGGTCGGACAAGCACGCCTCGGGCGTCGTGACGATGATCGAGAACACCATCGATTCAGCGACCGGCACGGCCACCATCCGCGCCACCATGCCCAACCAGGACGAGCTCCTGTGGCCCGGCACGCTGGTCAACGTTTCGCTCACCATCCGCGACGAGGATGCCGTCTCGGTTCCGACCGCCGCGGTGCAGGTGAGCCAGCAGGGCACCTACGTATTCGTCGTTTCGAACGGCGTCGCCCAGGTCCGTCCCGTGACGGTCTCGCGGGCGGTCGGGCAAGAATCCGTCATCGCCGACGGACTGAACGGCGGCGAAACCGTCGTCACGGATGGGCACCTGCAGCTGACCAACAACGTGCGGGTGACCGTGCGCGAGGGCGGAGCGCGCTCATGAACATATCCGAAGCCTGCATCCGCAGGCCGGTGATGACGACGCTGATCACGGCGTCGCTGATCGTTTTCGGCATGTTCGGCTATCGCCTTTTGGCCGTGTCGGCGCTTCCAGCGGTCGACTTCCCCACCATCTCCATCACGGCGAACCTCCCGGGGGCCAGTCCCGAGACCATGGCGGCCTCGGTGGCAGCACCCATCGAGCGCCAGCTGTCGACCATCGCCGGCGTCAGTGCGCTCACCTCCACGTCGTCGCTCGGCACCACCAACATCACCATCCAGTTCAACCTCAACCGCGACATCGACGGCGCCGCGCTGGACGTGCAGACAGCCTTGACGATCGCGCAGCGCCGCCTGCCGACCGAGATGACGACGCCGCCGTCGTTCCGGAAGGTCAATCCCGGCGACTTCCCGGTCATATTCATCAGCTTGAATTCGCAAACCCTGCCCATGTCGAAGGTCGACGAGTACGGCCAGATCGTGCTCGCCCAGCAGGTGTCGCAGCTCCCCGGCGTCGCCCAGGTGATGATCTATGGCGGGCAGAAATTCGCCGTGCGCGTGCAGGCCGATCCGGTCGCCGCCGCCGCCCGCAATGTCTCCCTGGAAGACATCCGCAGCGTCCTCGCCAAGACCAACTCGAACACGCCGGTGGGTACGATCACCGGCGAGACGCAGAACACGACCCTGATCGCCTCGGGCGCGCTCAGCAAGGCTGCCGACTACCGCAAAGTGGTGATCGCCTATCGCAACGGCGCGCCGGTGAAGCTCGAAGAGGTCGCCACCGTCATCGACAGCGTCGAGAACAACCGCGTCGCCAGTTATCTCAACGACGCCCGTTCCATCGTGATGGCGATTCAACGCCAGCCCGACGCCAACACGGTTGCGGTCGTGGACGCTGTCAGGGAGCGGATACCGACCTACCGCAGCCAGATCCCCGCCGGCATCAACATGCAGGTGATGATGGACCGGTCGGTGTCGATCCGGGAATCCGTGAACGACGTGCAGGAGACCCTCCTGATCGCCATCGGTCTCGTCGTGCTGGTGATCTTCCTGTTCCTGCGCACGGTGTCGGCCACCCTCATCCCGGCATTGGCGGTGCCGATCTCGATCACCGCCACCTTCGCGGTGATGTACCTGCTCGGCTTCTCGATCAACAACATGACCTTGCTGGCATTGACGCTGTCGGTCGGATTCGTGGTCGACGACGCCATCGTGATGCTCGAGAACATCGTACGCCACATCGAAGGCGGCATGCGACCTTTCGAGGCGGCGCTCAAGGGCGCGCGCGAGATCGGGTTCACCATCATATCGATTACCTTCTCGCTGATCGCCGTGTTCATCCCCGTGCTCCTGATGGGCGGCATGGTGGGGCGCGTGTTCCGCGAATTCGCCGTCACGGTGTCGGTCGCCATCATCTTGTCCGGCTTCGTCTCCTTGACCTTGACGCCGATGTTGTGCGCGCGCGTCCTGCGCGCCCATCACGCCGGCGAGAAACAGTGGGCGCCACTGCGCTTCTTCGAAGCCGTCTTCAACGGCATGCTGCGTTTCTACGAGGTAACGCTCGACTGGGTGTTGCGGCACCGCCTCGCCATGCTGATGGTGACGTTCGGCACCATGATCGCGACCGTGGGGCTCTACACCGTCATTCCCAAGGGGTTCTTCCCGGTCGAGGACACGGGATTCATCTCCGCGACCATCGAGGGGCCGGCCGAGATTTCGTTTCGGGCGATGCACCATCGCCAGATGGAGGTCGCCAAGATCATCGGCGCCGACCCTGCCGTCGACTACTACAACACGACCGTCGGCGTCGGCGGTCCCAACTCGACCAACAATACCGGCCGCATGTTCATCGCGCTCAAGCCCAAGGCCGAGCGCAAGGAGAGCGGCAATGAGGTCATCCAGAGGCTGCGGCGGAAGGCCAGCGTCGTCGTCGGCGTGACCACCTATTTCCGGATGGTGCAGAACATCAATCTGGGCGGGCGTATCTCCAAGGGCGAATACCAGTACACGATGCAGTCGAGCGACACCGAACTGCTCTACGCGTCGTCTGACCAGATGCTGCGCAAGATCTCCACCGTCGAAGGGCTGCGCGACGTCAACAGCGACCTCTACATCAAGAACCCGCAGATGACGGTCGAGATCGACCGTGAGCGCGCCGCCCACTACGGCATCTCGGTGGATCAGATCCGGCAGGAGCTCTACAACGCCTTCGGCACCCGTCAGGTGGCGACGATCTACACGGCGATCAACGACTACCAGATCATCCTGGAGACCAAGCCGGAATTCCAGAAAGACACGTCGGGTCTGTCCCGGATCTACGTCAAGACCTCGGCCAACACCCAGAGCGTCGTGCCGCCCGGCGGCGGGGTCACCGGCACCTCGTCGCCCACCGGTCAGTCCATCCCGCTCAGTGCCGTCACCCGGCTGGTGCCGAGCGTGGGGCCGCTGCAGGTCAATCACCAGGGTCAGCAGCCATCGGTCACCATCTCGTTCAATCTGGCGCCGGGACATTCCCTCGGGCAGGCGGTCGAGGCGATCCAGCAGATCGAGCGTGACTCGAATCTGTCGCCGGCGATCACCACGGGTTTCCAGGGTAGTGCCCAGGTATTTCAGGAATCCCTGAAGGGGCAGGGGGTGTTGATCCTGGCGGCCATCTTCGCAGCCTATGTGGTGCTGGGCATCCTCTACGAGAGCTTCATCCACCCGATCACCATCATTTCCGGCCTGCCGTCGGCCGGCGTCGGTGCGCTGCTGGTGCTGATGGCGTTCAGCATGGACCTGTCGGTAATCGCCATGATCGGCGTCGTCATGCTGGTCGGCATCGTCAAGAAGAACGGCATCATGATGGTCGACTTCGCCATCGAGCGCCGGCGCGTCGGTCTCGGCGCCGAGGCGGCGATTCGCGAGGCCTGCCTGCTCCGGTTCCGGCCGATCATGATGACCTCCTTCGCGGCGATCTTCGGCACTCTGCCGATCGCGCTCGGTGCCGGCGCCGGCGCTGAACTGCGGGCGCCCCTGGGCGTCGCCGTGGTCGGCGGCCTGTGCGTATCGCAGCTGTTGACGCTTTACATCACGCCGGTGGTGTATCTCTATCTCGACCGCTTCGACCGGTTGCTCAAACGGCGGCTGGAACCGCAGCTCGCCGATGTCGCACATGCGGACCGGCCTGCGGTCGCCGCCGAATAACGCGCCGCAAATCCGGAAAATCGGCAGCCCGCGGCCCCTTCGTGCGCGGGTTGACTTTTTCTGAGTGCAGGTCGTGCGGGCATGCGTGGCGTATCCCAACACGTTGGTTTTTGCGCTAGTATTTTAATAAGCCCGTAGGGCGTCCGGCTCATGGCCGCAGGCGCCGGCAAAAAACGACTTGGAGGAAACATGCTCTACCAGGCCCCCATCGCCGACATAGCCTTCACTCTCAAGCATGCTGCGTCTACGGATGCGGACCGCATCGCCCCCGACCTGGACGACGAGACGGTGCGTTCCGTGCTCACGCAGGCCGGACGTTTTGCCGAGGAGGTCATCGCTCCGCTCGACCAGCCCGGGGATCGCCACGGTGCCCGCTTCCAGGACGGCCGGGTGACGACCGCGCCGGGATTCAAGGAGGCCTATCGGGCCTGGTCGGCGGCCGGCTGGAACGGCCTGTCGGCGCCCGAGCAATGGGGCGGGCAGGGGTTGCCGGTCGCCGTCAATGCGGCTTGCATGGAGATGTGGAATTCGGCCGCGATGGCGTTCGGCCTCGCCCCCGTGTTGACCATCGCGGGCGTCAACACCCTGGCGCAGTACGGCAGCGACGCACTCAAGCGCATCTATCTTCCCAAGCTGGTGAGCGGCGAATGGACCGGAACCATGCTGCTCACCGAACCTGATGCCGGCTCCGATGTGGGCGCCTTGCGAACTCGCGCCGAGCGTGCCGGCGACGGCACCTATCGGCTGTTCGGCCAAAAGATATTCATCACCTATGGGGACCACGACATGGCCGACAACATCGTCCATTTCGTGCTCGCCCGTATTCCCGGCGCGCCGCCGGGAACCAAGGGGATTTCCCTGTTCCTGGTGCCGAAACATCTCGTTGGCGCCGACGGAGCCCCCGGTGTGCGCAACGACATCGTGGCGCAGGGAATCGAACACAAGCTCGGACTGCACGGCTCGCCCACCTGCACGATGGCGCTCGGCGAAAACGGCGGCGCCGTCGGCTATCTGATCGGCGAGGAAAACCGTGGCATGGCGGTAATGTTCACGATGATGAACGAGGCTCGCCTCGTCGTCGGCGTGCAGGGCGTCGCCGTTGCCGAGGCGGCTGCCCAGCGCGCCATGGCCTATGCGCGCGAACGCAGGCAAGGCCGCGCGGCCGGCGGCGCACCGGGCGACAGTGTGCCCATCATGGTCCATCCCGACGTCCGGCGCATGCTGATGAGCATGCGAGCGCTCACCAACTCGGCCCGCGCCGTCTGCTATTCGACCGCCGCCGCCATCGATCGCTCGCGGCATGGACCGGAGCAAGCCCGTCGGGCGGCAGGTGAACGCGCGGCGCTGCTGACGCCGGTCGCCAAAGCCTATGCGACCGACGTGGGCGTCGAAGTCGCCAATCTCGGCATTCAGGTGCACGGCGGCATGGGTTATGTGGAGGCGAGCGGCGCGGCGCAGCATTTCCGCGACGCGCGCATCACCCAGATCTACGAGGGCACGAACGGCATCCAGGCCATCGACCTCGTCACCCGCAAACTGCCGATGTCCGGCGGCGACGCGGTTCACGCCTATCTTGACGATCTTCGCGCCACCATCGATGCGGTGGCGCGCGAGAACCACCCGGCCTTCGGGGCTACCGCGGACAGTCTCGGCAGGTCGCTCGAGTGCCTCGCCCGCACGACGACATGGATGATGGACCGGCTCGATCGCGAAGCCGACGCGGCGCTTGCCGGTGCGACACCCTATCTGCGGCTGTTCGGATTGACCGCGGGAGGATGCCTGCTCGCCGGCGAAGGATTGACGGAATTGCGGGAGGCCAACGGGGCCTTCGACGAAACGTCGCGCCGCGTCGCCATTGCGCGTTTCTTTGCCGAACACCTGGCGGTGCAGGCCGACGGGCTGGAGCGCACCATCGTCGATGGCGCCGGCGCGCTGCTCCATGGCGCCGACAAGGTCCTGGATTAGAACTAAAGGCGTGAATGTGGCCGCCGGGACGGAGCCGAGGATCCAGCTTTAACGCTTTACCTTTCAATGGTGCCGCGCTCTACTGTGCGATAAGCCCCCGCTCGCAGCCGACAGACGTGCATGCCGACCCTTCTGGTGACACACCCTGCCTGCCTGAACCATCTGCCGCCGCTAGGCCATCCCGAACGGCCCGATCGCCTGCGGGTGATCGAGCAGGCGCTCGAACAGGAACGCTACCAGTCGCTCGCCCGCGATCAGGCTCCGCTCGCCGATATGGAGACGGTCGCGCTGTGTCATCCTCTCGAATATGTGGAGCAGATCCGCGACGCCAGCCCGTCCGAGGGCCTGGTTCGGCTCGACGCCGACACCACCATGTCGCCGGGCACATACGAGGCGGCGCTGCGTGCCGTCGGCGCGGCCGTGTTCGCTGTCGACGAGGTCTTGGCCGGCAAGACCGTCAATGCGTTTTGCGCCACGCGTCCGCCCGGGCACCATGCGGAAACGGCCCGGCCGATGGGTTTCTGCTTCTTCAATACGGCCGCCGTCGCGGCGCGCCATGCCCAGAAGCGGCACGGCATAGGGCGGGTCGCCATCGTGGACTTCGACGTCCATCACGGTAACGGCACGCAGGACATTTTCTGGAACGACGCCTCGGTGATGTACTGCTCGACCCACGAAATGCCGCTTTATCCCGGCACGGGCGCACGCACCGAATGTGGCCTCCACGACAACATCGTCAATGCGCCGCTGCGCGCCGGCGATGGCGGCGAGGCCTTTCGGGACGCATTCGAAGAAGCGATTTTGCCGCGACTGCGCGAATTCAGGCCGGAATTGCTCATCGTTTCGGCCGGCTTCGACGCCCATACGCGCGATCCGCTCGCCAATCTCAATCTGGTCGAAAACGATTTTGCCTGGGTCACCAAGCGGCTCATGGACATCGCCGGGCAGTCGGCCAACGACCGCCTGGTGTCGATCCTGGAGGGCGGCTACGACCTGGAAGGTCTGTCGCGGTCGGTCGCCGTGCACGTCTCCGCGCTGATGCGCGGCTGAGTCGGCGAGCCGCTTTTCGCAAGCCGCGACGGGCGCCGGCACCGGCGCCTTTGGGGGTGGCCGGCTTCTAGATGGAAAAGCTCGTGCCGCAGCCGCACGAGGCCGACGCGACCGGGTTGTTGATTCGGAACGAGGCGCCGATCAGGTCGTCGACGAAGTCGATCTCGGCGCCATCCATGTATTGCTGCGAAACCGGGTCGATCAGCACCGTGGCGGCGCCCTTGGCCAGTACCAGATCGTCTTCGGCCCGGTCACGGGCGACGTCGAATTTGTACTGGAAGCCGGAGCAACCGCCGCCCTCGACGGAAACGCGCAGCATGGCGCCGGCGGGTTCGGCGGCCAGTATCTCGCCGATACGCCGGGCGGCCCGTTCGCTCAGGGTGATGGGGGTCGTCGTGGTGGGGGTCGTCATGGCGGTTTGCCCATGGTTGGCAGCAGTGGTCGGGTCTGCCACGGCTTTTTGGGATTGCGACAGACTTGTGGTCGTCGAAACCTGAGCCCATTAGGTAGGTGCGGACCGGGCCATGTCAACGGCGGCCCGGGGGGTGAAGGCAGGGCCGAAATGACGGTCGAGACGATGATGACGAGGGCCGCCTACGCGGCAGTGGCGCGCGCGGGCCGCAGCCGCCTGCACGTGGAGGCGAAAAGTCTGACCCGCGGCGAGTTTCGCCGCGATTGCGACCGGCTGATCCACTCCACCGCCTTCCGGCGGCTGGCCCACAAGACACAGGTGTTCGTCTATCACGAGGGCGACCATTTCCGCACCCGCCTGACCCATACTTTGGAAGTCACCCAGATTGCCCGCTCCATCGCCCGGGCCCTTGGGCTCGACGAGGATCTGGCCGAGGCGTCAGCGCTCGGCCACGATCTCGGCCATCCGCCCTTCGGCCATGCCGGCGAGCGCGCCCTCGACCGCTGTCTCGCCGGCGAGGGGGGCTTCGACCACAATGCCCAGACGCTCGCCGTGGTGACCCGCCTGGAGAGTCATTATGCCGCCTTCGACGGTCTCAACCTGACCTGGGACACGCTCGAGGGCCTGGTCAAGCACAACGGCCCGCTCATCGACCGGACCGGGGTCGCGGTCGGCCGCCATGCGGACGGCGGCGTCGCGGCCGAGATCCGCGACTACTGCCGTGTTCAGGACCTGGAACTCTGGAGCCATGCCTCCGCCGAGGCGCAGGCCGCGGCGATTTCCGACGACATCGCCTATGACGCCCACGACATCGACGATGGTCTGCGCGCCGGCCTGTTCGGTCTCGAGGATCTTGCGGCGGTGCCGCTCGCCGGAACCGTGATGCGTGAGATCGCCGCCGCCTATCCGGGGGTGGATGCCTCCCGCCGCGGTCACGAGCTGATCCGCCGCCTGATCACCCGCATGATCGAGGATGTCATCGCGGAGAGCCGGCGGCGGTTCGCCGCGCTCGACGCCAAGAGCGTCGATGACGTGCGCCGTGCCGACGCTCCCGTGATCGCCTTTTCGGCCGAGATGGCGGCGGCCGACACCGCCATCAAGGCGTTCCTGCTGCCGCACATGTACCGGCACGAACGGGTGATGCGGGTGATGCGAGACGCCGAGCGCGTGGTCGCCGAACTGTTCGGTACCTACTCGGCCGACGCGGCGGCCTTGCCCGACGAGTGGCGACATGGGCTCGGCGGTGCGCAGGCGCGGTCGCGCTATGTCGCGGACTTCATCGCCGGCATGACGGACCGCTACGCGCTGATCGAGCACGCCCGCCTGTTTGCGACGACGCCGGAATTGCGCTGAGGTCAGTTCCGCACGTCGCACATGCGGTAGAAGCGCCTGACCCGACCCTCTCCCCGCGAACGGCGAGGGGGTCGGGAACGGGAGCTGACCGCTGACGAGGCCGCTCAGTCGGCGAAGACGCCGGCAGCCTTGATGATCGGCGCCCAGCGATCGATCTCGCCGAGCAGTTTCTTCTGCAGGGCCTCAGGGGTCGCTTGCGCATCGGTCGCCGGAGAAGTGCTGAGGTCGGCGAAGCGGCTCGCCACGGTCGTGTCCTTGAGGGCCTGCTTGAGGGCGGCGGACAGCTTGTCGATGATCGGCTGCGGCGTACCCTTGGGGGCGTAGAGCCCGTGCCACACCGACATCTCGAAGCCCGGCAGGCCGGCTTCACCGGCCGGGGGCAGTTCGGGCAGCGACGTCAACCTGGCCTTGCTGGTGACCGCATAGGCCCTGACCTGCTTGGACTTGATCGGGCCGGTGGTGTTGGTCGCCTGGTCGCAGGTGATGTCGACCTGCTTGCCGAGCATGTCGTTCATCAGCGGGCCCGTGCCTTTGTAGGGCACGGTCGTGATCTGCTTTTGAATTGCGGTCTGGAACAGGAGCCCGCACAGATGCGACGCCGAGCCGACGCCGGCATGGCCGTAGGAAACCTTGTCGCCGTTCGCCTTGGCAAAGGCGACGAACTCCTGGAACGTATTCGGCCCGTAGTCCGGCCGGGCGATGAAAGTCGACGCCGCGTCGGACACGAGGCCGATGGGCGCGAACGCCGTCTTGGTATCGTAGGACAACTTGCGGTACAGCGTCGCCGACGTGGCGAGCCCGAGGTGGTGGATGAACAGCGTGTAGCCGTCCGGCTCCGCCCGGGCGGCCCGCGCCGACCCGATCGTGCCGCCGGCGCCGCCGACGTTCTCGATGATCAACTGCTGGCCGAGGACCTTGCCCATGCCGGCGACGGTGAGCCGGGCGATGGTGTCGCTCGGTCCACCGGCCGCGAACGGGACGATGACGGTGATCGGCTTGGTCGGATAGTTCTGCGCCGACGCCGGACCGAGCGCGGCCAGCAGGACGGCAGACATCATCAGGACACGCATGTTGCGCTAACCTCCATGGCCGCCGGTATCGCGTGGCGGCCTGCAAGGGGGGTGTGACGAAGCAAGCCCAGCAGAATGTCCCCATCTTCCCCGGCCACCGGACACCGTCAAGGCGAATTGAGGGCCCGGGTCCGTGACAACGCGCCCTTGGGCCTCAAAATACCGGCGGCGGCCGGCTTCTCTGTCGGCACCTCGATGCGTTTCCGTCGAATCGATACGCGATCTAGGATGACGGCGTCGCCGTGACTGCGGCCGACGATTCGGAGGAAAGCATGGCGAGGCACCGCAGCCGGGCATTGGGGCTGGCGATCTCTATCCTGTGCGTGGCGTCCGCGGCGATGGCGCAGACGGCTCCACCGCCCGCCGTCCTGGTCCAGGCGGTAGAACTCAAACCATTGGTCCAGCAGGGCCAATTCATCGGACGCGTGCAGGCGACAGATAAGGTCGAGCTGCGCGCCCGCGTCCAGGGTTTCCTCGGTGCGCGCCAGTTCAAGGATGGCGAGATGGTCACCAAGGACCAGGTGCTGTTCACCATCGAACCTGAGCCCTACGAAGCGGCTGTCAACCAGCGCAAGGCGCAGCTTGCCGCCGCCGTGGCGCGAGCCCAGAACTCCAAGCTCCAACTTGATCGCACCCGCGATCTCACCGCCCGCGACACCGCTTCCCAGGCGCAACTGGACCAGCGTGTCGCCGACGACGCCCAGGCGCAGGCCGCCGTCCTCGAAGCCAAGGCGGCGCTGCAGGAGGCTGAGATCAAGCTCTCCTATACGCAGATCAAGTCGCCCATGGCGGGCCGCATCGGGCGGGCTGCCGTGTCGCCCGGCAACCTGGTGGGCACCGACACGTCGACGCTCGCCACCGTGGTGCGCGAGGAAGAGATGTATGTGCTCTTCCCGGTCACCCAGCGCGAACTCCTGGAGGTGCGACGGGACACCGGGCAAAAGACCTTCCATGTCCGCGCCCGCCTGGCCGACGGCAGCCTGTTGGCGACGCCCGGCCAGGTCGATTTTCTGGACGTCCAGGTGGATCCGCGTACCGACGGCCAGATCGTGCGGGCGGTCTTCGCCAATCCCGACCGAACACTGACCGATGGCCAGACGGTCCGAATCGTCATCGAGCAGCATGACACCGGCAAGGTGCTGACCATCCCGCAGGCCGCCATCACCAACGATCAGGCGGGTGCGTACGTCTTCGTGGTCGGCAATGGCGATGTGGTCGAGCAGCGGCGGGTCAAGCTCGGTTCCAGCCGGGAAGGGGCGGTCGTGGTCGAAGACGGCGTCAATGCCGGCGAACGCGTCATCGTCCAGGGCCAGCAACGCGTGCGGCCGGGCATCAAGGTCGTTCCGCAAGCGATGCCGGCGCCGAAGAGCTAGGCCATGTCGCACCGACGCAGGCTTCGCCTTGTCGCGCCCGGATTGACGGCGACGCACCCGTCATGGCGAGCGCGGCGAAGCGATCCAGTGTCGCCTGTCGAGACGCTACTGCATCACCTCAACACGACCCCAGCGGGCACCCCGTCATGATCTCGTCCGTGTTCATCCGCCGGCCGCGGCTCGCTTTCGTGATCTCCATCGTGATCACGGTGGCGGGGCTGATCGCGCTGCGCTCTCTGCCGGTCGCCCAGTTTCCCGACATCGTGCCGCCGCAGGTGCAGGTGCGGGCGACCTATCCGGGCGCCAATGCCGCCGCCGTGGAGGCGAGCGTCGCCCAGGTCATCGAGGCGCAGGTCAACGGCGTCGAGAAGATGATCTACATGAAGTCCACCTCGGGCAGCGACGGTTCCTACACGCTCACCGTCAGCTTCCAGGTCGGTTCCGATCCGGACCTCAACACGGTCAACGTGATGAACCGGGTCAACCAGGCGACTTCGAATCTGCCGGCCGAGGTGCAGCAGCTCGGCGTCACCACCAGCAAGCAGTCGTCGGCGCTCCTGCAAGTCGTCGTGCTGCATTCGCCCGACAGTTCGCGCGACGGCCTGTTCCTGTCCAACTACGCCACCATCAACGTCATCGACACGCTCGCCCGCGTGCCCGGCGTCGGCCAGGCCATGCTGTTCGGCGCGCTCGACTATTCCATGCGGGTGTGGCTCGACATGGAGCGCATGGCGAGCCTGGACATCGCCCCCCAGGACGTCATCCAGGCGCTGAATTCGCAGAACGTCCAGGCGGCGGTCGGGCGCGTCGGCGCGGCGCCGCTCACCGACGAGGTCGACTTCCAGCTCTCCGTCACCGCGCTCGGGCGGCTGTCGTCGGTGGCCGAATTCGAGAACATCGTCGTCCGCGCCACCAAGGACGGCTCGCTCGTCAGGATCAAGGACATCGGCAAGGTGGAGCTCGGCTCGAAGACGAGCGACTCCTACGGCCGTTACAACGGCAGGCCGGCGGCCGGCATCGCCATCTACCAGTCGCCCGGTGCCAACGCCATCGCGGTCGCCAAGGGCGTCAGGAACGCCATGAAGGTCCTTGCGGCGCGCTTCCCCTCCGGCGTCTCCGACGACGTCATGTACGACACCACCGTGTTCGTCGAGAAGACCATCGAGAGCGTCGTGCACACGCTGTTCGAGGCCTTTGTGCTGGTGGCGATCGTGGTGTTCGTCTTCCTCGGCAATCTACGCGCCACCCTGGTTCCCATCATCGCCGTGCCGGTGGCACTCATCGGCACGTTCGCGGCCATGCTCGCCTTCGGCTTTTCCGCCAACACCATCTCGCTGCTGGCGCTCGTTTTGGCCATCGGCATCGTGGTCGATGATGCCATCGTGGTGGTGGAGAATGTCGAGCGCGTCATGGCGGCGGAGCCGGACCTGACGCCGGCGCAAGCGACCGAGAAGGCCATGGGCGAGATCACCGCGCCCATCCTCGCCATCACCCTGGTGCTGCTGTCGGTATTCGTGCCGACCGCCTTCATTCCCGGCATCACCGGCCAGCTCTATCAGCAGTTCGCGGTGGCGGTGTCGGTCGCGATGCTGATTTCCGCCCTCAATGCCCTCACGCTGTCGCCGGCCCTGTGCTCTCTGCTGCTCCGGCACGGCGGTCCGCCGCGGGGCGTGATCGCCTGGCTGCAAACCGGCATCGACAAGGTCCGTGACGGCTATGGCCGCATTGTCGAGCGCATCGCCCGGCGTGTGGTGGTCACCGTGGTGCTGATCGTCGGATTTGCGGTCGCGGCCGGAGGCCTGAGCCGTCTGGTTCCGAGCGGCTTCCTCCCCCAGGAAGACCAGGGTGCGTTCATGGGAGAGGTGCAGCTTCCCGACGCCTCTTCGCTCAACCGCACCGCCGCCGTGGTCGCCGAGGTCGAGACCGCCGTGCGCGCCAATCCCGCCGTCGCCGGCCTGTTCACCGTCGTCGGATACAGCATGCTCGATGGGCTCTCGCTGCCCAACAAGGCGCTGCTGATCGTCGGCTTGAAGCCGTTCGAGGAGCGCAAGGACAAGTCGGCGAGCGTGTTCGCCGTGCTGCATGGTCTTGCGCAGCAATTCCGAAGCATCGCCGCCGCCAACGTCTTCGTGTTCAATCTGCCGCCCATTCTCGGGCTGGGGACTGGCTCTGGCTTCGAATACCAACTCGAAAGCCTTGCTGGGGCGGCGCCCGCCGAGATCGCCGGGGTTGCCCGCGGCCTGATGGTCGCGGCGGCGGCAGAACCGCGCCTCGAAGGCGTCTTCACCACCTACGGGGCGTCGACGCCGCAAGTCTTCCTCGATCTCGATCGCGAAAGGGCCGAAACCCTCGGCGTCAAGGTCAAGGACGTGTTCACCGCCATGCAGACCGCCATGGGCGGCAGTTACGTGAACGACATGAACCTGTTCGGCCGCACTTGGCAGGTCAACGTACAGGCCCGGGCCGCCGATCGCATGCGCGCCGACGATGTCTTCCGCACCCGCGTGCGTTCTTCGGCTGGCGATCTGGTGCCGATCCAGGCTTTCGCCGACATCCGGCTCGTGGTCGCGCCGTCGAGTATCGTGCGCTACAACAATCTGCGCTCGGTGACGCTCCAGGGCGGGCCGGCGCCGGGCCGTTCCAGCGGTGAAGCTCTCGCCGCCATGGAGGAACTGAGCGCCAAGACGCTGCCGGCCGGCTACGGTTACGAATGGACCGGTACGGCCCTGCAGGAGAAGGCTGCCGCCGGCCAGACGGCCTTCATCCTCGCGCTCGCCGTGCTGTTCGCCTATCTGTTCCTGGTCGGGCTTTACGAGAGCTGGACGATCCCCATCGCGGTGCTGTTGTCGGTCGCGGTCGGCCTGTTCGGCGCCATGGCGGCGCTCCTGATCTCCGGCCTCGACAACAATGTGTTCGCCCAGATCGGCATCGTCGTCCTCATCGCGCTCGCCGCCAAGAACGCCATCCTGATCGTCGAATTCGCCATGGAGCAGCGCGCCCAGGGCCGTGACATCGTCGAAGCGGCCGTGCTCGGCGCGCGGCTGCGCTTCCGCGCCGTGATGATGACGTCGTTCGCCTTCATCCTCGGCCTGGTGCCGCTCGTGATGGCCAGCGGGGCCGGGCAGGCGACCCAGCGTGCCGTCGGCACCGCCGTGTTCGGCGGCATGCTGGCGGCGAGCTGCGCCGGCATTTTCGTCATTCCGGGACTTTACGTGGTCTTCCAGTCGCTGCGCGAACGTGCGCACGGACTCGTGGGCCGCAATGCCAAGACGACAGCGGCGCACTGAGTTATCCGGCCGCCCGCTCCTCGACGAGGCGGGCGCGGTAGCGGGCCAGCACCTCGCGGGCGGTCTCCACCTGCAGGTGCTCGTAATCCTTGCGGGCACGCAGGAGCTCGTCGATATCGAGCTCGTGCCTGGCATGGATGTGCAACATGTCCTTGAGCGACTTCCACGACAGGCCGCCGACCTTGGCGATGATCATCAGTATGTCCGGCTTGTCTTCCAACAACGCCCGCTCGGCGACGTCGTGCGGCACATGACCGAGCAGGGACAAAGCCGTCACGGTCTGGTCGAGCTTGCGGGCGCGCGCGGCGGCGGCGGTGTCGAAGTCTCCGGAACGTTCGGGATGCATCAGGCGCGCCGCTTCTGCCCTGGCGGCCGCCGGATCGGTGGAGACGATCCCGGCCTCGCGCCCGATCTGGGCGACGATGTCGGCGACAGTGTCGCTGACTTCCCGGGCGAAATCCGGCTCGGCGGTGGCGAGCTTGATGCGCACGGCCGCGCTGGCATTACGAATCAGGGCGACGAAGTGATGGCGCGGAATGTCGCGCCGGGTGCCGACCGCAGCCGCGAGCATGGGATCGGCATCGGCGCGGGCGACCAGTTTGCCGAAGCTGGTGTCCGACAATTTCGCGCTGTCGTTGCCGGCGAGTTCGCGAGCAACCTCGGGGCTGCCACGATCGACCAGAACGTTGGTCACGGCCTCGCCGATATGGGCGCGGCCGGAAATGGCGAGCAGGTGGTCGTCGCTGCCATTGCTGGCGACCGCGATGATGTCGGAATCGTCGAGCTGCAGCACGTTGCGAAGGATCGGCGCGGCGACCTCGGCCGACGGATCGTGGGCCAGTTCGCGGGCCGTGGCGGCCGGCACGTGCTCGGCGCTCGCCAGGCGCTCGGCCAGGCGGCGGCGGGCGCGCAGCTCGATGTCGCGTGAGAGTTTCAGGAATACCTGGTCGAACAATTCCACCTGGACGGGGCTGTAGTGGCCGCAGCCACCGACGAACATGTCGGTGACATGGGTCAGGACGGCCTCGCGCCGCGCCGGATCGGCGGAAGCGAGTGCTCCTTCCAGGGTTTGGATGACGGATAGGTCGGTCATGGCCTCGAATGCAGGACGGCTCGTATACGGCCCATCTTGAACAGTAAAAATGTCAGATCGGTCGATGCCGGAGCGATGGTGACGCTGAGTTCTTCACCACGGTTGAGAACAGGTTAAAGTCTTCCGCTAGGCGCGATATCAGGATGCAGCATGGCGCTCGCGCATCCGGGACAAGAGCCCGGCGCGAACTTAGGCCGGCTGGGCGATGACCCAGCCGAGCAGCAGGCAGGCGGCTGCTGCGATCACGGTCTGGCCCCATTCGAGCAGGCCCCATTCGCGCATCAGTTCGCGCACGGCCGTGCGGGCCCGTTCGGCCGGCAGCGAAACGATCATCACGTCCACCGGCACGACTACGAAGAAGGCATAGAGCCAACTCGCGAGCATCACCGTGCCCCCGGCCAAAAGCCGGGCGTCACGGCTGGCAGCGAAATCCACATAGGCGAGCACTGCGGCCAGGAGGGCGACCGCCGACAGCATGACGAAGCCGCGGCGGCTGCTGGGTTGCCACTCCTCGACCATGGCCCGTGGCGTCAGCGCCATGCGGGCCGGTTGTTCCACGATGGTGATGTACAGGGCGGCGCCGAGGAATGAGCAGGCGGCCGCAAAGGCGATCAGGGCGGGTCGCATCGGGCCCTCCTCAAATGTCCACTATGGGGGTCCCAACATAGCTCCAGCAACGGTGATGATATCACGTCTCGGAGGCGTCCGCTTGAGTGCGCCGGCGCGCCGGTTTGCCGGCAGCCTTCTGTGGCACGCGGGCGGGAGGGGTCTCCCGCGGCGGCGCCGTGAGCTTCTTGTGGGATTTCCACGTCGGGCGTCGTCGGGCCTTGAGCGCCATCACGGCTCCTCCTTGTGGTTCCTCGACGAGTTCGACCTCGCCCGGGATGTTGGATGGCGAGGTTAGCAGAATTGCGAACCCCATGTGGAGTCGCTTTCGCCATGCGCGGACTTCCCTAAGGACCATGCCCGAATGGCGATCGGCACGGCGTCAGCCTAAAATCCACCCCATATGACGAAAGAAAGACCGCTTGTCCGCACTTGTCCCCGTTGTGGCGTCGCCATGGTGAGCCGCAAGGACGACGCGCGCAGCACTGCCGACGACACCTATGAATGCGTTTTCTGCGGCACGGTCGTGAATTTTCCCTTCGAGGAACCCAAGCCCGCCAAGGCGACAACCGGCCGCGACCACTGACGGGGGCGCTAACGTCCTCACGCCTTGAGGCGATAGCCGGTGCGGAAAATCCAGCCAATGACGACGAGGCAGGCGGCCAGGAAGGCGAGCGTCGCCGCCATGCTCAGGCGCACGTCGACGTCGCCGACGCCGAAGAAGCTCCAGCGAAAGCCGCTGATCAGGTAGACGGCCGGGTTGAACAACGCCACCGTCTGCCAGAAGGGCGGCAACACCGAAATGGAATAGAAGGTGCCGCCCAGGAAGCTCAGCGGCGTGATCACCAGGAGCGGGATCACCTGCAGTTTTTCGAAACCGTCGGCCCAGATGCCGAGGATGAAGCCGAGCAGTGAGAAGTTGACCGCGGTCAGCACCAGGAAGGCGAGCATCCAGGCCGGGTGCTCGATGCGGATCGGCACGAACAGTGCCGATGTCATGAGGATGATGACGCCGAGGATGATCGACTTGGTGGCTGCCGCCCCCACATAACCGAGCACGATTTCGAAGAACGACACCGGCGCCGACAGGATCTCGAATATGGTGCCGACGAAGCGGGGGAAATAGATGCCGAACGAGGCGTTGGCGACGCTCTGAGTCAACAAGAGCAGCATGATCAGCCCGGGGACGATGAAGGCCCCGTAGGCGACGCCGTCGATCTCGGCGATGCGCGACCCGATGGCGGCACCGAAGACGACGAAATAGAGCGACGTGGACAGGACCGGCGAGACGATGCTCTGCAACAGCGTGCGCGCCGTGCGCGCCATCTCGAAATGGTAGATCGCGTGGACGGCGTGCCAGTTCATGATCTTGTCCCTATCTTCTCGTTTCCGCGTTTGCGGGGCAGAGCCGCAAATTCATTTGGCTCGGGACCCGTTCTCCCTCTCCCCGCAGGGGAGAGGGAGTCGGCTGCGGCAAGCGGCGGCGCATCAGTTCCTCACCAGGCTGACGAAGATGTCCTCGAGGGACGACTGGCTGGTGCGCAAATCGGAGAATCGGATGCCGGAATCCTTGAGGTCTTCGAGAAGGGCTGTGATTCCGGTGTGTTCACCGTTCGCCCTGTCGCGGCGGGAATCGTAAGTGTAGACCAGTTCGCGGCCGCCGGCCGTGATGGCGAGCTTGTAACGATCAAGCGTCGCCGGCAACGCATCGACGGGGGCGACGAGTTCGAGGGTGAGCTGCTTCTGGCCGAGTTTCTTCATCAGGGCGCGCTTTTCCTCCACCAGGATGATCTCGCCCCGATTGATGACGCCGACGCGATCGGCCATCTCCTCGGCTTCGTCGATGTAATGGGTGGTGAGGATGATGGTGACGCCGGATGCACGCAGATCCCGCACCACCGCCCACATGTCTTTCCTCAACTCGACGTCGACGCCCGCGGTCGGCTCGTCGAGGAACAGGATCTCCGGCTCGTGGGCGAGCGCCTTGGCGATGAGGACGCGTCGCTTCATGCCGCCCGACAGGGTCATGATCTTGGCGTCGCGCTTGTCCCACAGCGACAAGGCCTTGAGGACCTTCTCGATATGGGCGTCGTCGCGCTTTTTCCCGAACAACCCGCGCGAGAACGCCATGGTGGCAGGCGGCGTTTCGAAGGAATCGGTAGTGAGTTCCTGCGGCACGAGACCGATCAAGGAGCGGGCGGCGCGGTAGTCGCGCGCATGGTCGTGACCGTCGATGGTCACCGTGCCGGTGGTGGCGTTGACAATGCCGCAGACGATGCCGATCAGGGTCGTCTTGCCGGCGCCGTTGGGTCCTAGGAGGGCGAAGATCTCGCTGCGCTGGATGTCGAGATCGATGCCCTTGAGGGCCTGGAACCCCGACGCATAGGTCTTGGAAAGATTGCGGATCGAGATGACTGGTTGCATCGGGGGCTCGGCGCTGGGGAGGGGGCGCGCGCACGCGCCAGACCGTTCGGCCGAGATAAGGACGCCGCCGCGAGATTGCAACCGCCTCAAGTTCCCTTTCGGAACAGACGCCGGCTTATCAGCCACCGCCCCGGTTCCAGCCGCGGCCGCGGTCGCCGAACAGCTCGTGGCCGACGGCGGTCACCGCCACCGTGTCCTCGAGCTTGACGAAACCGCGGCGCGGGTGGCGAAGCGTGGTTTCCACCGATACGACCATGCCGGGCTCGAGCGGGAGGTTGGAATCCTCGTCCGGATACGGCACTGGACCGCGGGTGGACAGGCGCGGCGCCTCGTGGGTCACGAGCCCCATTCCGTGGGCGATGAAATGCATGTGCTCGCGATGCCGGCATCGTTCGAGGGCCGCCCCGGCCTGGGCATGGATGACGCGCCCGGGCGCGCCGGGGCGGACCGAGGCGAACGCCGCCTGCTGCACGGCTTCCACCTCGGCGAGAAGATCGACGAGTTCCTGGTCGGCCCCGCCGTGGACCGCCATGCGGCACACGTCGCCGATATAGCCGTGATAATTGCCACCGGAGTCGAGCGAGAGGGTCTCGCCGGCCTCCCAGCGCGCCTCCGACGGCGCACGGTTGAGGTCGCGACCGGCGGTGATCAGGCAGTAGTCGAAATTGAGGCCGCGTGCGGCTTCCTCGTGGCGCAGCGCATCCACGATGGCGCGCTTGCCGGCGCCGGGCGGTTGTGTCGCCATCACGGCCAGCATGGCGTCGACGACGCGATCGCTTGCCTCGCGCAGCATCTTGAGCTCGTAGGCCGACTTCCTCGCCCGCAACCGCTCGAGCGCCCAGGTGGCGTCGACGAACCGCGCCTTTGGCAATGCGTGCGCGAGCGCCTCGGCGGCGTCGACCGGCAGGAACGCCTTTTCGATGCCGACGCGGAGCGGCCGGCCTGCGTCGACGCGTTCGGCGGCGAGTTCGACGGCGTCGACGGTGCCCGTCGAGGCGGCACGGACGTCACCGACCCACAAGGACGTCGCCGCGAGCTGCGAGGCTTCCAAGCGATGGCCGATATAGACGGCCTCGCGGGGCGCCCCTTTGCGATAGACGAACACCGGCAGGAAGCGCGTCAGAGCGATCGCATCCATGGTCTCGAAGAACTGGGAGCGATGGCCGCCGGTCAGGTACTGGATGTTGTGCTTGGAGGTCGCGAGCAGGATATCGAAGCCGGCCTGATCCATGAGCCGGTCGAGCTGCTCGGTCTCGAACGGGATCGTCCTTTCGGTCGTCTCGCGCGCCGATGTGGCCTGGTTCATTGCCGTCCTCCCGGATTCTCTACGCCATCCTTGTTGCAGCGTTGTACTTGGAAACGTTCTGACGGCGGGTCTGGGTCCAGCATGGTGCCGCTGATCGGCAGGAACCGGCGAGGCGGGCTCGTGTTGTCGGGCAGGGGCGTCGATCAGGAGACAAGTTCCATGCGCATGCCGATTGCTGCTGCCGCCCTCGCGGTGGCGTTCCTCTCCGCTGTGCCGGGTGCGTCCGCGGCCCGTTTCCACGATCCGGCCGTCGTCACGCAGGCCCCTTCGCTGGTGGAGGACGTCGCCTGCCGTACCGTGCGCGAGCGCGTCGTGCGGCCCGGTGGCAGGGTCATCTACCGCACCAAGCGCATCTGCACGCCGGGCTTCGGCCGTGCCCTGAGAGGTAGGCATTGCCGCATGGTGCGCGAACGGGTGGTGCGGCCCAACGGTTCGGTGATCTACCGCAGCGTGCGGCGCTGCCGCTAGGAGGCGTCGAGGCGAGACCTCGCGGCATCCGGCGCCCGGACTCCCAAGGCGCTCAACACGTGACCCTGAGCATGCCTGCGTCGGCGCCGGAGAGTTCGCACGAGCACAGCCGGGGGGAGATGCCCCGGCTGTGTCGTCGCGCATCTTCGCGCATATCGCGTGCTCGTTACGACCGGGTCTCCGGCGCAATGCCAGATTGACGAGTGTATGATATTAATTCAACTATAATGTCTAACATAATATACGTATATAACAAATACGTGATCATGTGATCTGGCAATAAGTATATTGCAGCGCACATAATTTATTCTCATATATCACGTCGACCGGATCAGAAAAGGCATGGTCATGTTGACGCTTCTCGATTCACGCAGGAACCTGTTCGTGGCGAGCGATGAGGAGGCGATGGTTGCCCGTGCCGCCGCCGCCAGGCTCGAATCAATCGGCACCGCCGATGGCTGCATCCCCAACGGCGGTGTCTATGTGCGGGGCGGCGATGGCGAAATCGCCCTCGACGCCCGCGCGGTCGGCCTGATCGACGGCGTTCTTGCCGCCGTGGGGGCCGGCCGTGCGCTGGCGATCGTTCCCGAGAGCGACGAATTCACGGTCGAGCAGGCCGCGGCGTTTCTCGGCATCGGCCGCGATGAATTTGCGGCGCTGCTCGCCCAGGATGCCATTCCGCACTATCTCGTCGGCACGCGATGCCGTGTCCTGAAGTCCGATCTCGTTGCCTGGCAACGCCAGGACAGCGTGCGCGACGCGGTCCTTGCCGATGCCCGTGAGGTCCTGTTTCCCGAGCCACGGCGGTTCGGCGCCGCCTGAGCGCCAGGATCATTGCGCGCTCCCGCGCGGCAGGTTGCCCGGACGCGCAAGCGCGATCGCGGCGATTACGCGAGCCCACGGCCGCTCTTCATGATAGGCACTTGCGTGCCATGCACATGAAGGATGAATCATGCCCGCACTGTCCCTGCCGACGTCCGCCGAACTCGACGCGCTGAAGAAATTCGACACCCCGACCGTCTGCAACGCGCTGGAAGTGCTGCGGCCGTCGCGCCGCGGCTACGGATACACCACCGAGCCGCTGGTGTGCTGTTTCCCCGAGCTCGGCCCGATGGTCGGTTTCGCCCGCACGGCGACCATCCGCTCCATGCACCCCAAGGAGGGCGACCCGGCCGAGATCAAGGAGCAGCGGCTCGCCTACTATTCCTCCATCGAGGAAGGACCGCGGCCGTCCATCGTCGTCCTTCAGGACATCGACCCCATGCCGGGCTACGGTTCGTTCTGGGGCGAGGTGCAGTCCAACGTCCACAAGGGCCTCGGCGCGCTGGGCACCATCACCAATGGGTGCGTGCGCGACATTCCCGACTGCGCGCCCGGCTTCCAGTTCATGGCCGCCACCATCAAGCCGTCGCACGCCTTCGTGCACGTGGTCGAGATCGGCGTCGAGGTCACGGTGTGCGGCATGATCGTGAAGCCCTTCGATCTCATCCACGCCGACCGCCACGGCGCCGTGGTGATCCCGTACGATCTCGCCGCGAAAGTGCCCGAAGCGGCCGCCCTCGTGGCCCGCAAGGAACGCCTCGTCATCGAGGCGTCGCGCAAGCCCGGCTTCTCGGTCGCCGAATTGCGCAAGGCCTTCGCGGCCCAGCAGGACATCCACTAGACGGGCGGCAGGGCCTTCACATCCGGCACGCCGCCGGGAAGTCGGGGTCGCGCACCGGCCGTGGTCCCGTCGGCGTGTCGCGCCACACATAGTGCGACAGCGACGGGTCGCGCATGTTGCCGTCGGGCAGGAAGCTGACCGGGCCGAGCGGCGTGTCGAACTCGCCGGCGAGCAGCACGGCGCGCACGTGCGCAGGCGAGGCCTGGCGGGCGCGGCGCACGCCTTCGCGCAGGATGAGCGCTGCCGTCACCACCGCCATTTCGAGGTCGTCGAGCGGGATGCCGTATTTCTCGAAGGCTGCGACGGTGGCGGCATCGACGATGTCGCGGTCCGGCTTGGTCAGCGCGATCACGTCGGTGCCGACGACGGACTTGAGCGCAGTCGCGGCGAGGTCGGGATAGATCAGGGTCGAATGGCCCAGGAAGGTGAGCCCGGTGTTGAGCTCGCCGCTCTGGCGGATCATGAGGCCGGCGGTCTCGACGCCGGCCGAGAGGATGACCCGGCCGCCGCGGCCGATGCGTGCCGCGAGGGCATGGATGAGCGCCGAAAAGTCGCGGTCGCCCAGATTGACCTGCTGGAAGGCGCGGCCGGAGAGATCGAAACCGCGTCTGGAAAGCGTGTCGCGCAAGAGCGTCGCCATGCCGCTGTTGAAGGAGGAATCGTAGACGATCGCCACTTTGTCGCCGGGCGCGATCAGGGCCGCGATGCGGCAGGCATAGTCCACATTGCGCGGCACGAAGCGCACCAGATTGGGGTGGGGCAGGAGTTCGTCCGCATTGGCGATGGAAAGGTCGAGGATCGGGTTGTCGAGATAGGCTTCCGCCGCCGCCTTCTCGGTCGCCGAGCCGTAGCCGATCACGAATCTCACCCCGCTCGACAACAGCTTGACGGCGGCGTTGCGGGCATCGCGCGCTTCCCCGCGGGTGTCCTGAATGTCGAGGACGAAACGCGGATCGTCTCCCCGCGCCGTGTCGTTGAGCCAGGTAAGCGCACCACGGCCGGCGCGCGCCATGCGCTCCCCGATGGCGGCGCCCACCCCGGTGAGCGGCGTCAGCATGCCGACCGTGAGGGTGGCGGGAGCCTGGGCGCCGGCGCGGCCCGTGAACACGCCCGCCGCGAGGCCGGTCAGGATCGTGCGTCGGGAGAGGTTGTGCCGCATGGGCGCCCTCCTGGGGGCTGGCTGGGGGCCGGAGAGCAAGGTGCAGACAGGCTATTGCGGCCTTGTGGCAAGATCGAGCCACCGTACCATGATCCGGTCGCGACCCTGCCAGGAGGTCGCGGCCGTTAACCTCTTTGGCGGCCGCGCGTGGACGAGGGCGCGGCTTTGGGGCACACAAACGCGGTTTCTACCGGAGCGGATCCAACAACCATGCTCAAGCTCGTCGGCGGCCGCCCCGGCCGGTTCTTCGCCCGCGGCACCGTGTTCTGCCCGGCCTGTGCACAGCCCATGGTGATGCTCGACCTCGGCGACCTCGATGACGTCTTCCGCCTCCAGTGCGACGCCTGCGGGGTGGTGAGCATCCACGCCAAGAACACCGTCTCGGTCGACGTGCGCCCGGAGCGTCGCTGCGCCCACCGGCCGTTCTGAGCCTTCCCCGCGCTTCCTCATTAGCCACATCCTGACGCCGATCGAGGCTTCGCGCCGCGCCGGCGCCGGGCTATGACATGGAACAGGGCTGGCGGGGCCCGCACGAGGGGGTATCCATGAAGACCATTCGGTGGGGCATCATCGGCTGCGGTGACGTCTGCGAGATCAAGAGCGGCCCGGGCTTCTACAAGGCCGACCACTCGTCCCTGGTCGCGGTGATGCGGCGCAACGGCGCGCTGGCCGAGGACTTCGCCCGCCGCCACGGCGTTCCGCGCTGGCACGACGACGCCGAGGCGATCATCACGGCTTCCGACATCGACGTCGTCTATGTGGCGACGCCGCCGGTGAGCCACAAGGAATATGCGCTGCGCTGCGCCCGCGCCGGCAAGCCCGTCTATGTGGAAAAGCCCATGGCGATGACGGCCGGCGAATGTGCCGAGATGCTCGCCGCCGCCCACGCCCACCAGGTGCCGCTGTGGGTCGGCTATTATCGCCGCGCCCTGCCGCGTTTCGTGAAACTGAAGGCGCTCCTCGACGACGGCGCCATCGGCCATGTGCGTGCCGTCACGGTGACGCAGCGCACGCCGCTCATCGTCCCCGAGGGCGGCGCGCTGCCCTGGCGCATCGATCCGGCGGTCAATGGCGGCGGGCTGTTTTTCGACCTCGGCTGCCACACCCTCGATATCCTCGATTTCCTCCTCGGCCCCATCGCCGAGGCCAAGGGCTTCGCCGCCAATCTGGGGCGCGCCTACGCGGCCGAGGATACCGTGGTGGCGGCGCTGCGCTTCGCCTGTGGGGTGCACGGCACCGCGAGCTGGAATTTCGCCGCCGCCGACGATTTCGAGATGAACGAGATCGCGGGCGCCCATGGCCGCCTGCAGTTCTCCACCTACACGCCGTCGCCGATCCGCCTCCTGCGCGGCGACAAGGTGGAGGAATTCGCGGTCGGCGATCCGCCCCACGTGCACCAGCCACTGATCCAGACCATCGTCGACGAGATGAACGGCAAGGGCCGCTGCCCGTCCACGGGCGAGAGCGCGGCGCGCACCGCGAGGGTGATGGATGCGCTGGTCGCCGAGTTCAAGGCCGGGCGGGCTTCGTAGCACCGCAGCTTCGTAGCGCCGTGGCCCGCCATTGCGCGCAGCGGAATGCGGGCGCGGCTTGGCGGCGTACCGCCAGTCCCCGGGCTTCGCGTGCGCAACCCGGGCGACCAGGGCCTCGTTCAGGCCTTCGGGGCCTCGACCATGTGGGTCTCGCCGGCGGTGGAGTCGTAGATCGACACCTGCACGACCGGATGCGCGGTCTTGATGGCGAGGCCGGCCGCCTGCGCGTCCTCGAGGGCGTCGTAGGACGACTTGGTCTGGCGGTCGATCTGCAGGCGGAACCGCTTCATGTCCGGCCGGCGGCGCTGGGAGAACATGTCGTCGTCCAGATCCTCGACGCTGGCGGAACGCTTGACGCTGATCGTGCCGGTGGGGCGCGTAGCCATGGCGACATCCTTGTTGTTGGAACGGGGGCACACGCGGGGCCCTAAAAAAATCGGTCCGCAACCGAAGCGCCGGTCGGCCGAGTCGTGCGTGGATTCCCCCAACATGGGCGCCCGCGGGCGCAAACGCAATGGCGGGGGCCGCCGCCGGCACCCGGGACCGCCGCACGCGCCCCTTGCCCGCCGTCCGCAGTTCGGCTGAATTGCCCGCCGTCCCGGGAAGCGCCTAATGGCGCCCGGCGGCGGGGGATTGAGCCTTCGCCTTTATCCTGGTGCGGTGCCCTGAGGGCCTTGGAGAACAAACAATGTATTTCGGACATATCCGCCATCTCGACGACGCCGAGCGGCTCTATCCGGCGGTGATCGCCCGCGTGCTGCGCCACCTCGCCAAGACCGACCTCGTCGCCCAGATGGGCCAGCGCCAGCATCTCGACGGCGACCGCGTCTTCTATGACGTCGTCGATCTCACCGGCAAGGACGCCGCCGAGGCACGGCCGGAGTCGCACAAGAAGTATCTGGACATCCATCTCATCGTCGCCGGCCGCGAGCGCTTCGGCGTCATCCTCGACGAGGGCCAGTTGCGAACGACCGAGGATCACCTCTCCGACCGCGACATCGCCTTCTACGACGCGGCGGCGCCGGACCAGTGCATCCTGCGCCTCGACCCCGGCCATTTCGTCGTCGTCTACCCGGCCGACATCCACCGCCCGGCCTGCAGCGAGCCGGCTGGAGAGACGATCCGCAAGGTGGTCGTCAAGGTCGACTGCGCCCTGGTCGGGGCGTGAAGACGGGGGCGTGAAGATTGGGGGCGTGAAGAGCTCGCGACTCCCTCCCCCGCCTGCGGGGGAGGGTCGGGGAGGGGGCTTTCGCTCCGCCGCCATGATCGCGCGGGCAGAGTCGGTTGACGCGATGTCGTAGCCCGCATGGAGTGCAACGAAATGCGGGAACGGCCTTACCCAAGACCCCGGACTTCGTTGCACTCCATCCGGGCTACGCTTGCTATTCCCCGGAAGCGGCCCGCGCCGAGTTCGAAGGCGATGGCTTCGAGATCGAACGGCTGGTCGACGTGTCGACGGGCGAACCGTGGACGCCGTCCGCGAACCCGTTCGCCGTCGTCGCCCCGGCGGTATGACCGAAAGGCGAATGGAATGGTCGTTGGCGCGATTCGGCTTTGCGCCGTAAGTCCGCGTCAACAGCCGGCGGGAACGCGATCGACGGCGATGTACGTCTGTTGACGGGACGACTTACGATCCTCACTGGACGGAGCGGAACGGCCACACCCGACGCGCTCGACGTCCGCGCTCGATCGCTCCGGGTTGCGGGGGCAGACGATCGGATCGTTAGGTTTTCACGACGCGACCGAATTCAGAACACGCTTTCATTTTTGATGACGTATCGCGGCGCCCTTACCTTCAACGTGTAGACCCCATTTACGACTTGGCTGATCCCGATATCGCAAGTCGCGCTCAATAGCCGGTATGCGTCGGGGAATTCCAGTTGCAGCTTTTCCTGCAGAATCGCTACCATATCCGCCACCGCGACTTCGATCGCTTCTTGATATGTCGCCTCGGTAGCGAGGGTATAGATACTGTCGGCGGTCTCGATGATCGGTCTTGCCTTCCTTTTGTTTTTTATCACCGACACCTTGAGGCAAACCCTTCCTGCCGTTTCGATCCCGGTTCCGCTCAGCTCTCCGTCGCCCATACAGGCATGGAGATCGGAAATCCCCAGGTCGGCACCTTCGACGAAGACCGGAAGGTAGATCTTCGATCCGATTTTTATTTCTTTGGTATCCATGTTCCCGCCGTGGTTGCCGGGAGTCGCACAATGGATACGGCCTTCTTTCGGGGACACACCCATGACGCCGATCATGGGCGTCAGCGGCAATTTGATGCGGTCGGAAAAATGGGCGTAACCATCCTTGATTTTGATGATTTTCGTGTTTGGAGTCTTTATCATTTTGCCGAGGACTCCGAGCCCCACGGACGTGACCATGACGCCCTGGGATGCAAACTGTATGTCCATCACCTCCACGCAGAGCGTGTCGGCGGGTGTCGCGTTCGATATGCTTATCGGGCCGACCGCGGCGTCCATGATGGATATGTCTATTTGCGTTCTGAGATCATTGGCGGTCTTGATCTGACCGCCGTAGCAGTCGTCCGTTTCGACCCAGAAGGTTTCCCCGTCTTCCGCGAAATAGGCGGGCTTGTTGTCCGGACTGAAATAATAGACCACCTTGTCCTTGCCGAATATCTTCACAACGACCTCCGTGGGGCTCGTGAGGGAATTCCGTATCGTTCGGGAATCGCGGGAGTCCGTCAGCTTCAAAACCCGCGGCGACGTCGATCCGAGGGCTCATCCATCCGGCGACGAGATCGCCGCCGGATGGATGGCCGCCATGCTCTCGAACCGTACCTGTTCCAAGGCAGTTGGACTCATGCTGTTCTACCCGCCGCTCCGGTCCGGAAGCAACGCACTCCGGGCGAGCCTCTACCAGCCGGCCGGCAACAGGCCCAACATGTCGCCGACGGCATAAATGGCGCCGCAGCAGAATATGATGATCAGCAGATTTTGCATCGCCGGGTGCGCCATCCAGCCGACCTTGTACTCCGGCTCGACATCGCCGTTCTTTCGCGCGCTTCTGAGCATCATGACGGGAAGTATCGACATGATGACGCCGCCGAAGGTTCCGGCCATATAGATGGCGTTCACGAAACCCACGACGCCGCTATAGGCAAGAATGAACGGAGGGACGACGACGCAGGCCAGACAGATCAATCTGGTGTTCTTGTCCCATTCGGATTTGAAGTTGAACTTGTCGACGATGTTCGTCAGCATGGCGCCGCCGACTGCCCAGTACGAGGTCATCATCGCGCACAAGGCGAAGATGTTGGCCGTCAAGAAAGCCCAGGTGCCGAGCTCTTGACCCCAGGCGATCGTGGCGACCTGAGTCACCTTTTCGGGCCCGGTCAGAACCAGCACCGCCAGCGGAACCAGCGCTAACAATACGAACGTTATGGACATGCCGAGCACGATCGCCGGCGCGATTTTCTTCGCGTCATGCCGCAGCCCTCTGGACAGCTCTGGGACCAAGTACTGCGCGATATAGCAGAACAATGCGACATTGAAGACGGGCACGGCATACAGCCAATTGGCATACATGACGCTGCCGAAATCCGCTTTGCTCGACAGGAACGACGCCGCGATGATGACGAGCACCAGAATCGACATGCCGGCGCTGATTATCTTTTCGCTCACTCCTGTGGCTTTCAGGCCCAGCCACACGACTACGACGGAGGGGACTGCGAACAGAAGGCTGCCGAACTGGTTCGAGATGCCGAACATGGCGCCCAATATCCTGCCGCTGCCGGCCATATAGGCGATCATGCAGCCGACGGAATTCGCCACGACGGAGAGGAACACCAGCCAGGCTCCCACGCTTCCGACGTACTTTTCTGCCAGGCCCGGCAGCTGCAGATTCTTCGTCGTCCGAAGCGTCGTCTCCGTCACGTAGAGCATCGATACAGTGGTCAGAAATCCGGCGATCACGAGCCACAGGAGCAGGATCGGCCATCCGGCGAGCCGGCTCGCATAGGCGAGGCCTAGAATACCCGACCCGATGTTTGCTCCCACGATCATCATGGCGGCTTCCGCAGGCGTCAATTTCTGAACCAGTAACGCGCCCTTCTCGTCGACTGTTCCGTCGTGTGTGTTCGTCATACCCCTCTCCTTTGATTAGAGCTTTGGCCAACAGCGTTCAAACGTCCGTCATAGGGAAGCGAGAAGCCAATATTATTAATCTCTCTTTTGCTTTGCTGATCTGCATTCTTCACTTTTTGAATTGGTCGCAGAAAATAATACTTATATATCCATGTAATATGATCGCGAGAGTATGAATTATTCTTACTATTCTAGCGACAGGAGCATTTCTTAATATAACGTAAAAGCGCTGCCAAATATAATGAATTTATATCCGTGTCCTACGAACTTTGGTTATCCTCGGCAGGCGGGCCCGACGGTGCGGAGATCTTTGGGAGCATCATGCCCGATTTCTCGAGAATCGACCGCGGAGTCACGTCGAACGCCCGACCCCCTCGCGCTGTCGGCAAGCCGTTGAACGGGCATAAATTTCGACGTGACGGGATCACAATCGGCGCTCCCAGGACACCACCGTTCCGAACGGAGTAGGGCGCGCCGCCGGCGACCCTTGGGCTGAACGCCTCCGGCGAGACCCGGTACCGGGGGGGGGCTGCACAAGGGGGTGCGGGCCGGTACTTAATTTTACCGAAGAGGTGCCCGGGCTCAATTTACGTGATCCACAATTGCACGTCTCCTGGACATCGGCGATCGGATCGCCCATGCCACACGATCCCACCGCGTCTGGTCACAAGTCCTCGGCCCCCCGTTCTGGTCCAGATGGATCGACCTGTTTCCGGGTTCTTCCGCCCACCGCCAGGACGGATTTCCCCGCGTTTTCCACATTCGTCGCCAACGCATGATCGATCGCACTGATCGGACGGTTTCGAAGCGTCAAGCAATATAGCTGCATCCCGAGTGTGGGTTGCAGGCGATGCGTGCTGACGTTTCTGTTGCCGCTCATGAGCGCGGTGAACGGGTCGACCAGGGCAAAGCCGTGGCCTTTGCCCACCATTTCCAATGCCGCGTGGAAGTTCTGCACCGAGAGCCAGGATGGGATTTCTTCCCACGCATGGGCATCATGCTCGGTGAGGCGTCGCGAGAGGGGATCGGCGGCCGGCATGCGGATTCGCGACCTGGTCGACAGATCGCCGACGGTGAGTATTTTTCCGGAAGCGAACCAGCTGGACGGCGTAATGCAGACATATTCGGTGTCGAGCAATGCTCGTCGTTTGATCGCCGGATGATCGAACCCGCCGAAATCGAAGCCCAGGTCGGCCTCGCGCAGAATAAGCGATCTGGTAAGTTCCTGCGTGTGCTGCGTGCGCAGCTCGATGTCCAGGGACGTATGCGTGGCCCTGAGCGCCGCAAAGGCGGCCGGCAAGAGAGTCTGTCCCAGCGACGGGACCGAGATGACCCGCAACGTTTTGCCGGCACCTCTTTTCAGGTTTCCGGCCAGACGCTGTATGGCTTCTATGTTGGGAAGAACCTGTTCGATTTCTCGATACAAGGCCAGAGCTTCTTCGGTCGCCCGAATATGATTCCGGTCGCGCACAAAAAGCCGAAAGCCGAGCTGCTGCTCTGCTTGCTGCAACTGTTTGCTGACGGCCGGCTGGGAAACATTCAGTACGTTGGCTGCAGCCGTAACACTGCCCGTACTCAGGATGGCGTGCAAAACCTCGATCTGGCGCAGCTTGATCACGGCGTTCGCCTGTTGGGCAGCGGGCAAAACTTATTGTACGGTCGCAGCTATTCAACTGGTTTTTGGAGTTTTCCCCCCACGATTATCGGCCGATAGACCTGGCCTCACGGTTTCGAGGTCGTGGGGTTTTCAAAGAACGCAACGGAAGCGTGCGGTTCAACTCGCCTCCGTTCGACCGGCCCGCCAAGCGTGATGTGTTACGGGCCGCCGAGCGACTGCACTTCGGCGGAGGTTTGGTGGGTTGCGATGAACTCGCCGGACCGTCATCCACGGGCAATCGATCCGCCTCTTGGGTATCGGCGTAAGCGGGCGACCGCCTTTGTGGACCGGCCGGTCGGCGTCTTTGGCGAGAGTTGACGGGGAACGCGTCGGCGGGGGAGGCGGCCGTCACCGAGGGTTCGCGCGAGCGGCGTTCGCCGGCCCCACGGTCCGGCCTCGAGGTACGCGCCTTGGGAACTCGCCCGAACAACACCCCCGGCGGTCCGGCGCGGCCCATCGTCCACCGCAACCATCGCGGGCCTTCTGCGACGGCGCGACGGTGCTCGACGACGGAGGTGACCGGCGAGGACGCCGACGGCTCGGCTGCTCGACACCCGTGCACCCCGACAGCGCCGTCAAGTCATAACCAAAGATCGTCGCATAACCAGATATATTCATTTTATTCGCGGACGGCGCTGCTGCAGAATTTCACTCAGGATGTATTCGTTCGAAAAGTTGCAGATAAACATCCGAAATGCAGCCGGTTATATGCGACCGATTGGAGACGCTAAAAATGACGATCAAAGTCGTGCAGATGGGACTCGGGCCGATTGGGAACAAGGCGACACAGTATTTGTTGGGGCGTGGAAACCTCAAAATCGTGGGGGCGATCGATTCCGATCCGGCCAAAGCCGGTAAAGATGTCGCCGCGTTGGCCGGCCTCGATCCGATCGGCGTCACCGTCGCGTCCGACACGGACCGGGTCTTGAAAGGAAAGAAGGTTGACGTGGTCGTTCTGACGACGACATCGACCATGACCGGGATCATGAGCCAGTTGACGTCCCTGCTTCCCTACGGCGTCAACATCGTGTCGTCGTGTGAAGAGCTGAGCTATCCATGGGTGACCCAGCCGGAAATGTCGAAACAGATCGACGAACTGGCCAAGAAGTACGGGGTGTCGGTTCTGTCCAACGGCGTGAACCCCGGCTTCCTGATGGATTTCCTTCCCTTGACCATGACCGGCGTGTGCCGAACGGTGCGCAAGATCACGGTGGAGCGAATTCAGGACGCAACGTTCCGGCGAATTCCGTTCCAGAAGAAAATCGGCGCCGGCTGCACCCAGGCCGAGTTTCAAGCCAAGGTCAAGGACAGGACTTTGCGGCATGTGGGCCTGACCGAGTCTCTCCATATGATTTCGGCGCGTTTGGGCTGGAAACTGGACCGGACCGAAGACGTCATTTCGCCGATCCTCGCCAAACATCCCGTCAAAATGGGCCAGGACACCATAAAGGAAGGGCAGGCGGTCGGCGTGCAGCAGATCGGCCGAGGCATGATCGGCGACAAAGAAGTGATCACGTTGTTCTTCCGGGCGGCGATCGGCGAACCTGAATCACGCGACCGCATCATCATAGACGGCGATCCAGAAATCGACACCTGCATCAAAGGCGGTGTCAACGGCGATGTGGCAACCTGCGCGGTGTTGGTCAATTCCATCCCAACAATCGTAAATGCACGACCAGGCCTGCGGACCATGGCCGACGTCGAACCGGTGACCTGTTATCAATGACGACCGGTCGTGCACAGTCCGACTGACTGGACTGTACCACGCGAGTGAGACACGGTAATTTCTGTGACAGGTTATCCCTGAGGATGACCGTTGACAGACAGAACCGCGTTCAGAGCTTTTCTGAGGGCATTCAAAATGGCGGCGATCAAACGGCTTGAGGCCGGGGTAGCCGCCCTGCCGCTGGCGCGCAAAGTCGGTGTTTCACGCAAACTTCTGCATGATTGGCGCAAGGCGTGGCAACTGCGGGATTGAACCGCAAGCGCGTCCCAAACCGGGGCCTTGCAATCTGCGCCCGTTGACCGAACCGGCCGCAAAGGGCGCCGGCGGCGAGCTGGCCCGGGCGCGCGCGAAGATCGCCGAACTCGAACGCAAAGTCGGACAAGAGACGTTCGATATCGATTTTTTCACAAAGCCTTGCGCCCTGGACGCGGCGGGTCGGCAAGGCTCAATCGTGTGCGTCTCACAGAAGTCATCGAAGTGATGATGGCGTCCGAAGCCGGCAAAGTCGACGTTCGACACCTCTGCGAACGCAGGCGTTTCCCGCGCCAGCTATTATCGCCGGTTCGAGGTTCGCGTCCTGCGCGAAGCCGATGTCGAACTGACAAGCCATATCCAGCTGTTCAGCCTGCGCCACAAATTCTATGGCTATCGGTGCATCACTGCCGTGCTCGGCCCGCGGCCGTGACGCCACCGGGAGAGCGATGAAATCGCCGTAGACGTCGGTGGCCGTGAGCGCCAGCACCGGCCGGCGCTTGGTCGCCGACAGGTCGATGAAAGGGAACGGCACCAGCAGCAGGTCGCCGCGCTCAGGCATGGTCCCAGACATCGTCTTCGACGTTGTCCCAAATGGGTGCGAGCGAATTCGACTGTGCGGCCATCAGGTCGCGCCATTCGCCGCGTTCGCGCCGCTCGCGCAGAAAAATGACGAAGTCCAGGACTTCTCGGGCGAGGGGCTCCGGCAAGGTCTTGACCTGCTCGTAGACCATGTCGGCAATGCGCATCGGGACCTCCACCGGTGCCGCGTCCGCTTCGTCGGCGCGATCGGGGCTGCTGGTTGGCCATTATGGTACAGGCCCGGCCAGCGGGGACAAGGGCGGGCGAACGTCGGCATCGCTGCAAAGCGGCCGTGACGAAGGGCGCCGCCGGGGCCACATGGTTCGAGACGCCGCGCGTTGCGCGGCTCCTCACCATGAGGTCGGGCGGTGTGCGGCGGGGCGTCCGGGGCGGCGCCCGGGCGGGTCCATCCTTTTTGACTTCGTGGACTATCTGCGTTAGCCCGGCACGATCCTCGCAATCGCAGACTGTCAGCCCGGCGCAATGACCGCAAATTCAACCGCTTCCGCCCCCCATATCTACGCCACCATGCTGGCCCGCGTGGTCGCGTCCGTGTCGGCGCTCTCCGCGGCCGGTTCGCTGCCGCCGTCGCTCGATACCTCCCGGGTGGTGGTCGAGCCGCCGCGGGACGCTTCCCATGGCGACATGGCGACCAATGCCGCCATGGTGCTCGCCAAGGATGCGGGTAAAAAACCGCGCGAGGTCGCGGAGGCGATCGCCGAAAGGCTGCGCGCCGACGATCTGGTCGAGAAGGTCGATGTGGCGGGTCCGGGCTTCATCAACATCACCCTCAAGGCTTCCGCCTGGACGGCGGCGCTGGCCGCCGCGATCGCGGCCGGCACGCAGTATGGCAGGAGCCAGGTCGGGCAGGGCACCAAGGTCAACGTCGAATACGTCTCCGCCAATCCGACCGGGCCCATGCATGTGGGCCATTGCCGCGGCGCCGTATTCGGCGACGCGCTGGCGAGCCTGCTCGCGTTCGTCGGCTTCGACGTCACGCGCGAGTACTACATCAACGACGCCGGCGCCCAGGTGGACGTACTCGCCCGCTCGGCCTATCTGCGCTACCGCGAGGCGCTGGGCGAAACGATCGAGATTCCCGAGGGCCTCTATCCCGGCGACTATCTGGTGCCGGTGGGCAAGAAGCTCGCCCATGATCACGGCCGCACGCTGCTCGCCCAGGAAGAGGCCGAATGGCTGCCGGTCGTGCGCGCGGCCACGATCACGATGATGATGGCGGCGATCCGCGACGATCTTGCGGCGCTCAACATCGATTTCGACGTGTTCTTTTCCGAGCGTTCGCTGATCGTCGGCAAGAGCGATCAGGTCGCGGCGGCGATCAACTTCCTGCGCGATGCCGGCCACATCTACGAGGGCCGGCTGCCGCCGCCCAAGGGGGCGCCGGTCGAGGACTACGAGGACCGCGAGCAGACCCTGTTCCGGGCGAGCGAGTTCGGCGACGATGTGGATCGGCCGCTGAAAAAGTCCGACGGCGCCTACACCTATTTTGCTTCCGACATCGCCTATCACAAGTCCAAGGTCGATCGCGGTTTCCTCAAGATGATCGACGTCTGGGGCGCCGACCATGGCGGCTACATCAAGCGCATGAAGGCGGCGGTTGCCGCGATCTCGGCCGGCCGCGCCGACCTCGACGTCAAGATCGTCCAGCTCGTCAAGCTTCTGAGGAACGGCGAGCCGGTCAAAATGTCGAAGCGCTCGGGCGATTTCGTCACCCTGCGCGAGGTGGTCGACGAGGTCGGCCGCGACGCCGTGCGCTTCATGATGCTCTACCGCAAGAACGACGCCGTCCTCGATTTCGACCTCGCCCGTGTGATCGAGCAGTCGCGCGACAATCCCGTCTTCTACGTCCAGTACGGCCACGCCCGTTGCGCCTCGATCTTCAGGAACGCGGCCGCCGAAGTGGCGGACCTGCCGCAGGGGGCGGGGGAGGAGGCCGCGGTGGCCAGGGCCAAATTCCTCTCCTCGGCGTCCCTCGACCTCCTGTCCGATCCGGCGGAGCTTTCGCTCATGCGCCGCATCGCGCTTTATCCGCGCGCGGTCGAGCAGGCCGGGCTCGCCCATGAGCCGCACCGAATTGCCTTCTACCTCTATGAGTTGGCCAGCGAGTTCCACAGCCTGTGGTCGCTCGGCAGTAAGGAAAAGCCATATTTACGCTTCATTATCCAGAATGATCTGAAGATAACCCTCGCGCGTCTGGCACTGGTGCAAGGCGTGGTGACGGTGCTCGCCTCGGGGCTCAACCTGCTCGGAGTCGGCGCGCCCGAGGAAATGCGGTAGTTTCGTCCATTCGTCGTTGACCCGCGGGGGCGGGGTTGGGGGCCACGGGACAACCGCCAACCAATGGCGATTCTGATGGCGGACGACAGGTATTCACGCGTAACGCGCCCGGGCGAAGCCCTTCGCCGCGAGACGCCGCCGGCCGGCCAGGAGGTCGACCCGCTGATGGAATTGGCGCGGTTGATCGGCCAGGCCGATCCGTTCGCCGACTTGAAGCGCGAGCGCGAGCCGGCACCGCGGCCGGCGCCGCGCATCGCCGATCCGTCCACCTGGCAGAAAGAGGAGGGGGCGCCCGCCGCCCCGGCGCCGACACCGCCGCCGATGCTGCGGCATTCCTTGGCGACCCCGCTGCGCCCCGAGACGCCGCCGCCACGTGCCGAGATGCCGCCGCCACGCGTCGAGCCGCGCCAGGAGCCGCGTCTGGAGCCGCGACCCGAACCCCGTTTCGAACCGCATCCCGAACCGCCCCTGTTCCGTACGGCCGCGCCCGAGCCGTCGTCCTATGATTATGGCGAGGCCCCGCGCGGCTACGACGCGGCGCCCGCCGCCCAAGATCCTCGCGCCTATGACCCCCGCGGATATGATGATCGCGGCTACGAAGCGCCCCCCCAAGCTACCCAGCAAGCAACCGTCCAGAACGCCGGTGCGCGGAACGCCGCCGCCTACGAGGCTGGCGCCTACGACGCCGCCGCCTACGAGGCGGGCGCCTATGACGCCGGCGCCTATGACGCCGGCGCCTATGACGAGCGCGGTGGTCCTGCGACTGAAGAAGTGGTCATGCATGTGGAGCCGGAGGCGCTCGATACCTGGCGGCCCAACGACCCCTATCACCACACCGAAGGCATGTTCCCGAGCGAGCCGCAGGTATTTGCCGATCCGGCTTTCGCGCCCGCGCCCTCTCCTGCGGCCCCGCCGGCGGCTGCGGGCCATTACGAGACCCGCCGGGCGCCGCAGCGGCCGGCCGGCGCCGTGTTCGATCCCGACGATCCGCTCGGCTTCGAGCGCGACGCCCCGCAGGCCGAAGCCCGGGGGCAGGGAGGGTACGTGGCGCCCGCGCCCGTCGGAACTTACCCTGATCCGCGCGGCGAGGCAGCCTATCCGGCCGGCGTCGCCGCCGACCGGGTCCGCACCATCGTGGACCGCGACCGCGGCCTTGCCGAGGCGCCGGCCCGGGGGGCGCAAGCCCCCCGTCCGGACCCGACCCGCGCCCTCCATCCCGACGCCTATCTGCGACAGCCGGCGGCGCCAGCGGCCCCCTATGTGGCCCCCTATGGCGAAGCCGGCGCCGACGAACTCCCCTACAGCGCCGAGGAACTAGCCGCCCACTACGCCCAGAGCGGCGAGCGGGTGCCGCCGCGCCGCTCTCGTGCCGTCGTCCTGGCGGTGGTGGCGTTCGCGCTCGTGTTCGTCGGTGCCGCCGGCGCATTCGGGTACCGGCTGATGTTTTCGGGGCCTTCGAAGCCCGCCCCGGTGATCCGCGCCGACGCCTCGCCCGCCAAGGTGGTGCCGGCGCCTTCGGGCGAAGCCGGCAAGCAGATCCAGGATCGCCTGGCCGACAAGACGAGCGCCGAGAAGGTGGTGCCGCGGGAGGAGCAACCCGTTGAAATCCGCGACGCTTCGCGCCCGCCCACGCCCCGCATGGTCTACCCCAACCAGACCGCCGGCGCTGCTCCCTCGGCGGTGCAGGCGCCGTCCGCGCCGGCCCCGTTCGCGGCCGCGGCCGCCCCGGTGACCGGGGGCGAGGCCCCCAAGAAGATTCGCACGGTCACCATCCGGTCCGACCAGGCCCCTGATTCATCGGCGAAAACAGCGCCGGCCCGGAGCGACCCCAACGCGCCGATTTCGCTCAGTCCGACGGCGGTTGCGCCGGCGGCTCCACGCCTGGCGGCCGCGCCGCCGGCGAGCCATGGGGTGCCGTCCGGCTCCGGTTATGTGGTTCAGGTGTCGGCACAAAAGACCCAAGCCGAGGCCCAGGCGGCGTTCCGCACCCTGCAGGGGCGCTATCCTGGCCAGCTCGGCGGCCGCAGTCCCATCATCCGCCGCAAGGACACCGCCTCGGGAACCATGTACGGTACCCAGGTCGGTCCATTCGCTTCCCGGGACGAGGCGATTCAGCTGTGCGAGGGCCTGAAATCGGCCGGCGGCTCCTGCTTCGTGCAACGGAACTGAGGCGGGTGCGCCACGCCTTGCGCCCGCCGGTCGCCCCGGCAGCGATTTCCTTTGGATGATCCCTGATCGGGGCGGCCCCGGACTCTTTCCCGCCGCCGCAAAGCGCGCTAAGCCGCCCCGATGGCAAGGGCCTTCATCACCGGTGTGTCCGGACCCCTTCTGACCCCGGACGAAAAGGCCTTCGTGCGCGAGGCCCGTCCGTGGGCCCTGATCGTGTTCAAGCGCAATGTCGCCGATCCCGAACAAGTCCATAGACTCGTGAATGATTTCCGCGACGCCGTTGGCGCCAAAGTGCCCGTCCTGGTGGACCAGGAAGGCGGCCGCGTCCAACGCCTGGGGCCGCCGCACTGGCGCGCCTATCCGGCCGGCGAGTCCTACGGCCATCTCTACGACCGCGACCCGGAAGCCGGGCTCGCCGCCGCCCGCCTGGGCGCCCGCCTGATCGCCCACGATCTGGCCGAGGTGGGCATTGACGTCGACTGCCTGCCGCTCGCCGATGTCCCGGCGGTGGGCGCGAGCCCGGTGATCAGCGATCGCGCCTACGGAAATTCCCCCGCCAAGGTCGCCGCCATCGCGCAGGCGATCGCCGACGGGCTGATGGCGGGCGGCTGCCTGCCGGTCCTCAAGCATTTGCCCGGACACGGACGTGCGGCGGCCGACAGCCACGCCGAACTCCCGGTCGTGACCGCAGATCCCGACAGCCTCGATGCCGTCGATTTCGCCGCCTTCAAAGCGCTGCGCGCCCTGCCGCTCGGCATGACCGCCCACGTGGTATTCACAGCGTTCGATCCGGAACTTCCGGCCACGACTTCGCCCACTATGATCGCTCGAGTGATTCGTGAACGGATCGGATTCGCCGGTGCCTTGATGAGTGACGACCTGTCCATGGGAGCATTGTCGGGAACGATTGCCGAGCGCACGCGCGCCGCGCTCGCGGCCGGCTGCGACCTCGCTTTGCATTGCAACGGCGATCTCGCCGAGATGCACGAAGTGGCCGAGGCGGCTCCCGAACTCGCCGGCGAAGCCGGGCGGCGCGCGGACGCCGCGCTGCGATCGCGCCGCGCCGCGCAATCGATCGATATTACCGCCGCGCGAAACGAATTCGCGCGCCTGATGGCCCGTGCAGGCGTCGAGGTTGAGGCGACATGACCGCGGACGTGGTGCTGTTTTCCCCCGACCTGACCGCCGACCGTGCCGAGAACGAGCCGGCCCTGATCGTCGACGTGGAAGGTTTCGAAGGTCCGCTCGACCTTTTGTTGACGCTGTCGCGCCAGCAGAAAGTGGACCTCGCGAAAATCTCCATCCTGGCGCTCGCCAACCAGTACCTCTCCTTCATCGATCACGCCCGCACGCTGCGGCTCGAACTCGCCGCCGACTATCTCGTCATGGCGGCCTGGCTCGCCTACCTGAAGTCGCGCCTGCTGTTGCCGGAAGCGGCCGGCCCGGAAGGCATGAGCGCGACCGACATGGCCAACGCGCTCGCCTGGCGGCTGCAGCGTCTCGACGCCATCCGGGGCTCCGCCGCAAAGCTGTTCGAGCGCGCCCAGCTCGGCCGCGACACGTTCGGGCGCGGCGATCCCGAGCCGATCGAGCACATCAAGCATCCGAAATGGTCGGCGACGCTCTACGATCTCCTGTCCGCCTATGCGCAGGAGCGCCAGAAGCACGCGCTCTCGCGCGTGCGCCTCGCCAAGCGTTCGGTGTGGTCGCTGGTGCAGGCCCGCGAGGTCTTGCAGCGCATGGTGGGGTTGACCGACGACTGGAGCCGGCTCGACGAATACCTGATCGCCTACACGGTCGAGCCGGAGATGCGCGCGAGCGTGTTCGCCTCGAGCCTCGCGGCGACGCTGGAACTGGTGCGCGAAGGCCATGTGGAGGTGCACCAGCAGGGGGCGTTCGCGCCCATCTATCTGCGCAAGCACGTCAAGCCGGCGCCCCAGGCGGCCCCCCCGGACCTGCCGCCCGATTTTCCGCCGGACTTCGTGCCGCCGGCGCCCGCGAACGAATGACGAAGAACGAGCCAGGAGGACATCTTAATGGCGAACTTGGCCGAGCAGCGCCTAGTCATCTCCGTGCCGGAGCCGGAGGGCGAGAACATGAGTGAGGACAAACTCCAAGAGGGCACGCCCGTGCCCCCCGACGCGGACGGTGAGGAGGCGCTGGTGGCGCCGGAGCCGGCCAATGATCAGGGCACCGATGTGCATCTGGAGGAGCGGCCCGAGGAACTGCGCCACCTGGAAGCGCTTCTGTTCGCCGCCTCCGAGCCGGTCGACGAGAAGGTTTTGGGCGAGCGCCTGCCCGACGGCGTCGACGTGCACGCGGCGCTACGCCGCCTGCAGATGGAATACGCCCCCCGCGGCGTCAACCTGGTGCGCATCGAGCGCAAATGGACGTTCCGCACCGCCAACGACCTGTCCTGGCTCCTGACCCGCGAGGCGGTGGAACCCAAGAAGCTGTCGCGCGCCGCCGTCGAGACTTTGGCGATCATCGCCTATCACCAGCCGGTGACCCGCGCCGAGATCGAGGAGATCCGCGGCGTCGCCGCCGCCAAGGGCACCCTCGACGTGCTGCTCGAAACCGGCTGGATCAAGCCGCGCGGCCGCCGCAAGGCGCCCGGCCGACCGTTGACCTACGGCACCACCGAAGGCTTCCTGTCGCATTTCGGCCTGGAGACGCTCGCCGACCTGCCGGGCCTCGAAGAGCTCAAAGGTTCCGGCCTCCTGGACGGCCGTATCCCGGCCGGCTTTTCGGTGCCGGTGCCGTCCGACGACCCGGCGCTGCGCGACGACGAGGACCCGCTGGAGCCCGGCGACCTCGACCTCGTCCTGGCGCCGCGGGTCGAGGACGAGGAGCCCGTCGAGACGCCCGCGACCGCCGAAACGGACGAAAACGCTGAGTCCGTCGACACGGGCGAGGCGACCGTCGAGGCAGACGAGCCGAGCGAGGCGCCCGAGACCGCAGAGCCGGACAAGACCGGTGAGCCGGAGCAGGAGTAGATCCGTAGGGTGGGTCAGGCGCGCCGCGCCGTAACCCACTATCGGACTCGCGGCACGGTCAGCCGGCGGGTTATGCGCCGGCGGCGCTGACCCACCCTACGCACACAACTTAGTGCAAATGCCTGAGCTTGTCGGGGTTGCGCACCACGTAGATCGCGGTGACCTTGCCGTCCTCGATGTCGAGGGCGGTCGTCTGCAGTTCGCCGTCGGCTTCCAGGGTCACGAAACCCGGCAAGCCATTGACGAGACCGGCGCGCACGAAGGTCGAGGCGTGGTGGCGGAAATAGACCGCCAGGCGTTCCTGGACCCGCATCACGGCGTCGAAGCCGAGGACCGGCTCAAGGGCGGCGGAACGCTTGCCGCCGCCGTCCGCATGGACGCTGACATCGGCGGCGAGCATCGCGGCGAGGGCCTTCATGTCGCCGCTGCGTGACGCCGCGAAGAAGGCTTGCGCGAGGGCGAGGCCGCGCTCGCGGTCCACCTGATAGCGCGGCCGCGCCTCGCGCACATGGGTGCGGGCGCGGGCGGCGAGCTGACGGCAGGCGGCGGGATCGCGATCGAGCGTCACGGCGACTTCCTCGAAATCGATCCCGAACACGTCGTGGAGCAGAAAGGCCGCCCGTTCGAGCGGCGACAGGCGCTCCAATGCCAGCATCAGCGGCAGCGTGACGTCATCCTCTTCCACGGACTCCTCGACGACGGGATCGGGCAGCCACGGGCCCACATAGGTCTCGCGCTTGCGCCGCGCCGACTTGAGCTGGTCGAGGCACAGGCGCGTGACGGTGCGGCGCAGGAACGCCTCCGGTTCGCGCACCGCGCCGCGGTCGGCCCCCATCCAGCGGATGAAGGCTTCCTGCAATACGTCCTCGGCGTCGGCGACCGAGCCCAGCATGCGGTAGGCGACGCGCATGAGCTTTGGACGCAGCGGGTCGAAACTCGCCGCTGCGTCCTCGCGTTGAAGGCCAGCCGTCATGCGGCCGCCGCCCGGGCCGCCGACGCGGCCGTGGACCGGGCGTCGGCCGGATCGAGGAACATGCCGAAGCCGACCGCGATCCGGTTCCAGCCGTTGATGATATTGATCATCAAGGTGAGCTTCACCTGTTCCTCCGTGGTGAAATGCGCCTGCAGGGCTTCGCGGGCGCGCTCGTGCGTATGCGCTTCGGACAGCCGCGTCAGCGCTTCGGTCCAGGCGAGGGCGGCGCGCTCGCGGTCCGTATAGCAGGGGGCCTCCCGCCACGCCGACAAAAGATAGATGCGCTGCTCGGTCTCTCCCTTGGCGCGGGCGTCGGCCGCGTGCATGTTGATGCAGTTGGCGCAGCCGTTGATCTGGGAGGCGCGGATCTCCACGAGGGAGATCAGGCTTGGCTCCAGGCTCGACGCGATGGCGAGAGAGGCGGCCGACCATTTCTTCATGAGGTCCGGGGCGGCGGCGAAGAGGTCGTTGGCGGTCATCATGGGGGGCGTCCTTTTGAGTTGCCTTCGATGTCCCCATGACGAGGCCGATAACGTCCGTGTGACGTCGCGGCCGAAAAAAAACGCGGCACCTCACGGCGACCGGGAAGGTGAGCCGGGATCGGCGAAGGCTGGAAATCACATTAGCGGCACTCGCATCGGCTCGATATCATCTGCTATTGCCCGCTGCCTTCGAGATCCCATCTGCGGCACAGCGGCATAACGAACGAATCAGAATTCGCCCCTTCACCATATTTCGTCCCTTCACCATATGGAGATGGCGGGCTACGCAGCGGCACCCTCCATCATGAGTCACGCACCCCCATGAAGCACATCGGTTTCCTGTCCTTCGGCCACTGGACCCCGTCACCGAACTCGCAGACACGCTCGGCGGCGGACGCGCTCACGCAATCCATCGAGCTTGCGGTGGCGGCGGAGGAGCTCGGCGCCGACGGCGCCTATTTCCGCGTCCACCATTTCGCCCGCCAGCTCGCTTCGCCGTTTCCGCTGCTCGCGGCGGTGGGCGCCAGGACGAAGAGGATCGAGATCGGCACCGCGGTCATCGACATGCGCTACGAGAACCCGCTCTACATGCTGGAGGACGCAGGCGCGGCCGATCTCATCAGCGGCGGCCGGCTGCAACTCGGCATCAGTCGCGGTTCGCCCGAGCAGGTGATCGATGGCTGGCGCTATTTCGGCTACGTGCCGGAGGAGGGCACGAGCGACGCCGACATGGCGCGGCGCCACGCCGAGGTCTTCTTGAAGCTTCTGGGCGGGGAGGGGTTCGCCAAGCCCAATCCGAGGCCGATGTTCCCAAATCCGCCCGGTCTCCTGCGCCTCGAACCCCATTCGCCGGGGCTTCGCGAGCGCATCTGGTGGGGCGCCGCCACCAATGCCACGGCGCAGTGGGCGGCCAAGCTCGGCATGAACCTGCAGAGCTCCACCCTCAAGATCGACGAGAGCGGCAAGCCGTTCCACGTCCAGCAGGCGGAGCAGATCAGGCTCTTCCGCGCCGCCTGGGCGGAGGCGGGGCACGAGCGCACGCCGCGGGTGTCGGTGTCGCGCTCGATCTTCGCCCTCATGGAAGATCGCGACCGCGCCTATTTCGGCCGCGACGGCGACAGCGAGGATCAGATCGGCCTCCTGACCGAGACCGAACGGGCCATTTTCGGGAAGAGCTACGCCGCCGAGCCGGACGTGCTGGTCGAGGAGCTCAGGGGCGATGAGGCCGTCGCCGAGGCCGACACGCTGCTCCTCACCGTGCCCAACCAGCTCGGGGTCGACTACAACGCCCATGTGATCGAGGCGATCCTCAAACACGTGGCGCCGGCATTGGGGTGGCGGTGAGGAGCCGGGGGCCCGGTGCCTACCGGCTCTTGCTCCGCCGGCCGCGTCGACCATCCTACCCGGGTGAGGCGTCCGGCCGCCCCCGGGGAGCGGTGGAAGTCCTTGTTTTTGCCGTGGCTGCGGCCTAGGTTCTGCCGCACATCAAGGACGGATGATGCCTAATGGCGGACCGTCCCACGGGCGGGGGTCCGAAGGAGTTTCGCAATGGGTTCCATGAGCTTGTGGCACTGGATCATCGTCATCGCGGTCGTCCTGCTGCTGTTCGGCCGCGGCAAGATTTCCGAGCTCATGGGCGACGTCGCTCAGGGCATCAAGGCATTCAAGAAGGGCATGTCGGAGGACGAGACCGCCAAGGCCGAGCCGCCGAAGTCGGAGCCGGCCAAGTCGCTCGACCATCAGCCGGCGCCGACCACCGCCGAGCCGCAGTCGGAGACCCGCAAGGTCGGCTGAGCGCCTCGGCGCGAGACGGCAATCCGATGAGGCCCAGAGGGGCGCCGGCCGACCTGCGGCGGGGCGCCCCTTGGAGTTAGCGGAACATGTTCGACATAGGTTGGAGTGAGCTTGTGGTCGTCGGCGTGGTGGCGCTGATCGCCATTGGGCCGAAGGAGCTGCCGGGCGTTCTGCGCTCGGTCGGCCAGTGGGTCACCAAGATCCGCGGCATGGCATCGGAATTCCAGGGCCAATTCCAGGAAGCCATGCGCGAGGCCGAGATGGCCGACCTGAAGAAAGAGGTCGACAACATCACCGGCAATCTCAACACCCCGTTCGATGCCGCCAAGACGATCGACAGCAACTGGACGCCCGATGCCCCCGCCGGTTCGGACATCGCCACCGCACCGCCGGCCGGAGACGACAGTGCCGCGGTCGTCACGGCGGAGCCGCCTGAACCGACCTCCGAGCCGCCGATCCCGGAACCGCCCATGCCTGCCGCGGAGCCGCCACCTGCGGCGGAGCCGCCTGTGCCCACTGCCGCGCCGCCGGCGCCCGAAGTGGCGCCGAATGCCGACGGGAGCCGCCCCTAAATGAGCCAAGAGGACATCGAGGCCAGCAAGGCGCCCCTGATGGACCACCTGATCGAGCTGCGCTCCCGGCTCATCAAGGCCCTGATTGCGTTCGCGGTCACTTTCATCCTCTGCTTCGTCTTCGCCAAGCAGATCTACAACGTTTTGGTGTGGCCGTTCGTGTGGGTGGCGGGACCTGAGAATTCCAAGTTCATCTACACGGCGCTGCTCGAATACTTCATCACCCAGTTGAAGCTCGCCATGTTCGGCGCCGCTTTCCTGTCTTTCCCGGTGGTGGCGACCCAGATCTACATGTTCGTTGCCCCCGGCCTCTACCGCCACGAGCGCCAGGCCTTCCTGCCTTACCTCGTCGCGACGCCGTTCTTCTTCCTCCTCGGCGCCATGATGGTCTACTTCCTGGTGCTGCCCATGCTGGTGCGTTTCTCGCTCGGCATGCAGCAGCTGGGCGGCGACGGCGGCGCCGAGATCGCGCTTCTGCCCAAGGTCGGCGAATACCTGTCGCTGATGATGGCGCTCGTGCTCGCCTTCGGGGTCGCGTTCCAGCTGCCGGTGATCCTGACGCTGTTGGGCCGCATCGGCGTCCTGACCGCGCAGACATTGCGGGACAAGCGGCGCTATTTCATCGTTGGCGCCTTCGTGATCGCCGCCGTGCTCACCCCGCCGGACGTGATTTCCCAGTTGTCTCTCGCGGTGCCGCTGATGATCCTCTACGAGGGATCGATCTTTGCGGTGAAGTTCGTGGAGAAGAAGGCGCAAGCCGCGGCTACGGCCGCGGGTACGGAGAGCAAGCCGGCGGAATAGGCGTTGGCGTATTGTGTTCTCCGTCGACGCTTGATTCGTCATGGCCGGGCATAGCCGTCCACTGGACGGCGTCACTTCGCTCGCCTATGCCCGGCCATCCACGGCCTGCCTGCGGACGACGATGGAAAGATTGAGATGCCCGGCCCGTAGCCGGGCATGACGGCGGAAGGTCTGTCATGCACGACATCAAATGGATACGCGAAAATCCGGACGCTTTCGACACCGGCCTCAAGCGGCGCGGCCTCGCGGCCCAGTCGTCGCGGTTGGTCGAAATCGACGAGCGCCGGCGTTCGATCATCCAGAAGCTCGAGCAGGCGCAGGCGCGCCGCAATGCCGCTTCAAAAGAGATCGGCGAGGCCAAGAAGGCGAAGGACGAGGCGCGGGCGCAGAGCCTGATGGCCGAAGTCGCCGAGCTCAAGGCGTCGATTCCCGCCATGGAGGCGGAGGAAAAGCAGGTCTCGGCCGAACTGGATGAGGCGCTGCAATGGATTCCCAACCTGCCGCTCGCCGAGGTGCCGGACGGTGCCGATGAGCACGACAATGTCGAGCACCATCGTTTCGGGGCCAAGCGCGACTGCGCCTTCACACCCAAGCAGCATTTCGAGCTCGGCGAAGCGCTCGGCCTGATGGACTTCGAGGCGGCGTCGCGGCTTTCGGGCGCCCGCTTCGTGGTGCTGAAGAAGGGGCTCGCCCGCATGGAGCGGGCGCTCGGCCAATTCATGCTCGACCTGCATACGGGCGAGCACGGCTACACCGAAGTGTCGCCGCCGATCCTGGTCAAGGACGAGGTGATGTTCGGCACGGCGCAGCTGCCGAAATTCGAGGACGACCAGTTCTGGGCCATCGGCGGGGCTGCCTTTGTGGAGCACACTTCCGCGGAGAACATGAAGGCCGGACGCCTGGGTCTCATTCCCACCGCCGAAGTGCCGCTCACCAATCTGGTCCGCGAGCAGATCGTCGACGAGGACGTGCTGCCGCTGCGGTTCACCGCCTGCACGCCGTGCTTCCGCGCCGAAGCGGGCGCAGCCGGCAAGGACACCCGCGGCATGATCCGCCAGCATCAGTTCTGGAAGGTGGAACTCGTCTCGGTCACGACCCCCGAAGCGTCGAAGGACGAGCACGAACGCATGCTCGCCTGCGCCGAGGAGGTGCTGCGCCGCCTCGACCTGCATTATCGGGTCGTGACCCTGTGCACCGGCGACATGGGCTTTGCCTCGCAGAAGACCTACGACATCGAGGTGTGGCTGCCGGGGCAGGGCCTGTTCCGGGAAATCTCCTCATGCTCGGTCTGCGGCGATTTCCAGGCGCGGCGCATGCAGGCGCGCTACCGTACCAAGGAGGGCCGGGCGGTACGCCCGGTGCACACCCTCAACGGCTCCGGCGTCGCCGTCGGCCGTGCCCTGGTCGCCGTGCTGGAAAACTACCAACAGGCGGACGGCTCGATCGCCGTTCCCGACGTGCTGCAGTCGTACATGGGTGGCATGAAGGTGATCGAGGCGAAGTGAAGGTGACGCCACTTCGACGCGGTCATTCCGGGGCGCGCGAAGCGCGAACCCGGAATCCAGCCGCAGATTGCAACGCCAGCGATTTTCGCTGGATTCCGGGTTCGGCCTACGGCCACCCCGGAATGACCAAGGATAGATAGGTAATGCGAATTCTGGTGACCAATGACGACGGCATCCATGCGCCGGGTCTCGAAGTCTGCGCGGAGATCGCCCGCGCGCTGTCCGACGACGTGTGGGTCGTCGCCCCCGAGTTCGACCAGTCGGGCGTGTCGCACTCCTTGTCGCTGAACGATCCGCTGCGCCTGCGCGCCGTCGCGGACAAGCGCTTCGCCGTCAAGGGCACGCCGACCGACTGCGTCGTCATGGGGGTTCGCCACATCCTCGCCGACAAGCCGCCCGACCTGATCCTGTCGGGCGTCAATCGCGGCTCCAACGTCGCCGACGACGTCTCCTATTCGGGCACGATCGCGGGCGCCATCGAGGGCACCATCTTGGGGATTCCCGCGATCGCGCTGTCGCAGGCCTACGGGGCCGCCACCAAGCCGCATCCGCACTGGCCGACGGCGGTGCGCCACGGCCCCGACATCGTCCGCCGCGTGCTCGCCGAGGGCATCCCGGCGGGCGTGCTGGTGAACGTCAATTTTCCCGACTGCAAGCCCGAGGAGGTCGAGGGCATCGCCGTCGCGGCGCAGGGCAAGCGCGGCGAGGACTGGCTGTCCATCGACCCGCGCGTCGACGGCCGCGGCAATGCCTATTTCTGGGTGACGTTCGGAAGAGGCCCGCGCCTGCAGCCCGGACAGGGAACGGACCTTGCCGCGCTCGCCGTCAACCGCATCTCGGTGACGCCGCTGCGCCTCGACATGACGGACGAACCGTTCATGACTAGGCTCGCGCAGCTGTTCGCGGACGCGGAGGCCGAAGCAAAGCCGCTGGGCCGCCGCGCCGGCGGCGAACGCTGAGCAGTTCATCATTCCGGGGCGTGCGACAACGCGAACCGGAATCCAGCGCAAGCACGGAGTTCCGGTTTGGATTCCGGGTTCGGCCGGAGCCTGTCATCGGGCCGCGCTTTGCGTGGACCCGGTGGGCCGCCCCGGAATGACTCGGATTTACGCCGGCCCGCCGGCGAGGCGCGCCAGGATGTGGGTCAGGTTTTCCTGCTGGAACGGCTTCTGCAGGGTCGGCTTGCCGCGGTGCTCTTCCGGCAGGCCGCGTTCGCCATAGCCGGTCGCGAATACGAAGGGCAGACCGCGCTGTTCGAGGATCTCGGCGACCGGCGCCACCGACTGGCCGGCGAGATTGACGTCGAGGATGGCGAGGTCGAAGTCCGCCTCGCGGGCAAACTGAAGCGCGTCGTCCAGGCGGCCCGCGGAGGCGACCACCTCGTAGCCACTGTCCGTCAGCATGTCTTCGAGGAGCATGCGGATCATCAACTCGTCCTCGACGACCAGGACGTGGGGCCGTGTCCGGCGCGTTTCCTCGGCAGTCATCAGATGGTCTCCTGGTCATCGCGGCGGCGCAGGGCGGGGGCGATGTGGTGGCGCAGCGTGGGCGGCCGGCCCGAACGGCCACACGAATCATCGTGTTCTGACGGCACGCGGTACTCAACCGGCACGTGGCAACGGGGCTGCGGAACCAAGGGCGGAACCCTCCCGCACCCCAATGCCGTCTCTCCCCATTGGTTCCCGTGAATGTGCTTTTCCTGTGTTGATGGCGGGTCGGGGCGGTGTCGCGCCTGCAGAATCGTCTTCACTCCCTCTCGGGGCGCGCTACGATACCGTTGTGCAATGACGAGGGCGATCGCGTGACTCCGTCTTCCAGTGCCGACGACCGGGTCGGCCGCATGGAATTCCTGCTCACCTTGAGACGGCGCGGCATCATGGATGCGGCCGTGTTGCGGGCCATGGACGAGGTGCCGCGGGAGTATTTCGTGCCCACCGAGCAGGTCGGCGCCGCCTATGCGGACCAGGCTTTGCCGATCGCCTGCGGGCAGACCATCAGTCAGCCCTACGTGGTCGCCTACATGACCGAAAGGCTCGATCTCGGGCCGAAGCACAGGATCCTGGAGATCGGTACCGGCTCGGGCTACCAGGCCGCGATCCTGTCGCGCATCGTGCGCGAGGTCGTCACCGTGGAGCGTTATCGGACGCTGGCGGAGGCGGCGCGGGTGCGCCTGCAGACGCTGGGGTTCGACAACGTGCAGGTCGTGGTCGGCGACGGGTTGAAGGGGGCGCCTGACCTCGCTCCCTTCGACCGTATCATGGTGACGGCGGCCGCCGAACACATCCCGCAAGCTCTTGTTAACCAACTCGCCAATCACGGTGTGATGGTGCTGCCGCTCGGGCCCCACGGGGGTGCCCAGACGCTGGTCAAATTGACGAAGACGGATGGTGAAATCAGCCAGGAAGAGCTGATCGGAGTGCGCTTTGTGCCGCTTCTGGCCGGCACCGCCCGCGAGCTGTAGCGGCGCGGACACAGCACGCTTCAGCCTTAAGCGATCCTTTCCCGATTAAGGCCAAATTTACTAGCGGGCGCTTAACTCACTTCCAGTGCGGGTTGCGTACGAGTGAGTTTGCACATGCGTACGATTGTTGGAATATCCCGCCTGCGCCTTTGCGTGCAGGTGGCCTCTTTGGGTCTGTTGGTCGTCGGCTGCAGCTCGGATACGAGCCGCTTCGGCGACAACGCCTTCTCGAATCCCTTCGCGTCCAGTTCCGCGCGCCCGGAATACACGGGTTCGGTCGCGGCAGCGCGGCCGGCACCTGTCGGCAGGGTGGAATCGCGGCCTCTGCATTCCGCGCAGACGCTGCCGCCACCTCCTGCGGCGGCGCCGCCGAGCTATGCGCCCGTCGGGCAGGCGGGTGGCGGACGCGGGATTGCCTCCTATGCACCGCCTGCGCATGTGGCGCCGCCGCGCGCCGCCCCGATCATGAGTTCTCCGCCGGCGACCACCGAGATCACCGGCTCCGTGCGCCAGCCGCAGCTGCCGCCGCCACCGCCGCGGCAGGCCGCCGCGAACGGCTGGAACTGGGACGGCGGCACCGCCGTCATCGTCGGTCCGGGCGAAAGCCTTGACGCTCTGTCGCGCAAATACGGCGTGCCCGGCAGCGCCATCCTGCAGGCCAATGGGCTCGCCAATGCGGGCGCCATCCGGACCGGCCAACGCATCGTCATTCCGCGCTACAACCAGGGCGCAGCGCCCGCGCTCGCCGCCGCGCCGCCCAAGCGGGCGCCGCCGCCCGTTGCCGCGGTGCCGGCCAAGCCAGCTGCCGCCGCGCCGCAGAATGCCTATGTGCATGTGGTGGCGCCGGGCGAGACGCTCACGTCCATCGCCCGCAAGTACCGCAAGCCCCTCGTCATGATCGCGTCGGCGAACAAGATCCCGCCGCACACCTTGGTGAAGATGGGCGATCGCATCGTCATTCCGGGCCGCGTGGCTACGTCGGCGCCACCGCGCACGGCGGCCGCGCCCCAAGCTCCGGCCACCGTGGCGGCGACGCGTGCGCCGCCTGCGGCCGCCCCGCAACTCGCTTCGGCATCGCCGGTGTCGAGCGCGCGGGTGGCGACACCGGCCGCCGAAGCGCTCGACGAAGAAACCGTCGGATCGAGCGGCGGCACTTCGTTCCGCTGGCCGGTGAGGGGCCGGATCATCGCCGGCTTCGGCGCCAAGCCCAACGGCCAGCAGAATGACGGCATCAATCTCGCGGTTCCGGAAGGCACCGCCGTGCGCGCCGCCGACGACGGGGTCGTCGCCTACGCGGGCAACGAACTCAAGGGCTACGGCAATCTCATCTTGGTTCGCCACGCCAACGGCTTCGTCACCGCCTATGCGCATGCGAGCGAGATCATGGTCAAGCGCAACGACCAGGTCCGGCGCGGCCAGGTGATCGCCAAGTCGGGCCAGAGCGGTACCGTGACGACGCCGCAACTGCACTTCGAGATCCGCAAGGGGTCTTCGCCGGTCGATCCGATGCAGTTCCTGCCGGCGGCGTAGCGGCCGGCGCCCCTCACTCCGCCATCGTCATGCCCGCGCTTGTCGCGGGCATCCACGTCTTGGGCATCCACGTCTTGGGCATCCACGTCTTGGGCGCCCCGTCGAGGCAAGAGACGTGGATGGCCGGCCGGGATGAGCCCGGCCATGACGAGGACGCGGTGCGTAGGCGGGCCCTCAGTCCGAAAGGCGCACGCCCTTGCGGCCGGCCAGATCCTGCACGAACTGCCAGGCGACGCGGCCGGAGCGCGAGCCGCGCGTTGTCGCCCATTCGAGCGCGTCGGCACGCAGCGCGTCGGCATCGACGGGGATGTGGAAGTGGTCCACGTAGCCCGCCACCATGGCGAGATACTCGTCCTGGCTGCAGCGATGAAACCCGAGCCACAGTCCGAAGCGGTCCGACAGCGACACTTTCTCCTCGACCGCTTCGCCGGGATTGATGGCGGTCGAGCGCTCGTTCTCCATCATGTCGCGTGACATCAGGTGGCGGCGGTTGGACGTGGCGTAGAGGATGACGTTGTCGGGACGTCCCTCGATGCCGCCTTCGAGTACGGCCTTGAGGGACTTGTAGGTGGTGTCCTCGGCATCGAAGGACAGGTCGTCGCAGAACACGATGAAGCGGAACGGGGTGCCGCGCAGGCGGGTCATCAGCTCGGGCAGCGATTCGATATCCTCGCGGTGGATCTCGATCAGCTTGAGGGTGCCGGCCTTGGCGCCGAGACCGGCATTGACGCCCGCATGGACGGCCTTGACCAGGGACGATTTGCCCATGCCGCGGGCCCCCCACAGGAGCGCGTTGTTGGCCGGCAAGCCACGAGCGAATCGTTCGGTGTTTTCGACCAGGATGTCGCGCATCCGGTCTATGCCCTTGAGAAGCGACATGTCGACGCGGTTGACCCGGGCAACCGGCGCCAGCCGGGTGCTGGCCGGGTACCACACGAAGGCCTCGGCGGCGGCGAAATCCAAAGGTCCGGGCGCCGGCGGCGACAGCCGTTCCAGGGCGGCGGCGATCCGTCCAAGGACGTCGGCGTCAAATCCGGGCGGGGAGGCGGGTTTTCGGGATTCTGGCATGGCGCGGCGATTGATGGGCAACATGCCTTAGCGGGATGGGCACTCGGCCGCAAGTCGGTATCGGACGGCGCTGGTTGCGCCGTTGCAATCGCGCGGCCGACCGGTATAGTCCGCGCCGAATTCAGGCCGGACAGGGGGTCGGGTATTTTCCGGCCGGCCGGCGGACGATCCGGAGATCAACATCCATGTTCATTTCGCCCGCGTTCGCTCAAGGCCTCGGCGGGGCCGGTGGCGGCGACATGCTCGTGTCCCTGCTCCCCTTCGTGGCCATCTTCGTTATTATGTATTTCCTGATCCTGCGGCCGCAGCAGAAGCGGGTGAAGCAGCACCGGGAAATGGTCAAGAACGTCCGCCGGGGCGACACCGTCGTGACCTCCGGTGGCCTGATCGGCAAGGTGGCCAAAGTGATCGACGATGACCATATCGAGGTCGAGATCGCCGACGGCGTCAAGGTGCGGCAGATGCGCTCCATGGTGGCAGAAGTGCGCGCCAAGGGCGAGCCGGTCAAAGACGAGGCGGCGTCGAGCTGACGCTTGGACGGCGCATTCCGCCACGCGGCGGCCATGCGGGCGTCATAGGGTCCCGGTTCGCGCCGGACCGATGGCGGGGCGCGCAAAGAGACGAGGCACACTTTGTATTTTTCTCCGTGGAAGGCGGTAGCCATTCTTCTGACGGCGTTCCTGGTGTGCGGGTTCGCGATCCCGAACTTCTTTCCGGATTCGGTGGTGGAAAGCTGGCCCAAATGGGCCCAACGCCACATCGTTCTCGGGCTCGATCTGCAAGGCGGTTCGCACATCCTCCTTGAGGTCGACTCGAACGCCGTTCGTAAGGAAAAGGTTGAGGCGCTGCGCGACGACGTCCGCCGCGTGCTGCGTGACGCCCGCATCGGCTATACGGGCCTGGTGGCCCGTGGCGACACAGTCGAAGTCCGGCTGCGCGAGGGCTCCGATACGACCCAGGCTCTCGCCAAGCTACGCGAGCTGTCGCAGCCGCTCGGCGGCATACTGGGCGGATCGGGACAGCGAAGCATCGACATCGTGGATTCCGGCAACGGCCTCTACCGCCTGACCGTGACCCAGGCGGCCATGACCGAGCGCATCCGCCAATCGGTCGAACAGTCGATCCAGATCATCGAGCGGCGTGTCAACGAGCTGGGAACCGTCGAGCCGTCCATCCAGCGCCAGGGTATCGACCGCGTATTGGTGCAGGTGCCCGGCCTGCAGGATCCGCAACGGCTCAAGGAGCTCCTCGGCAAGACCGCCAAGATGACGTTCCGGCTGGTCGATGTGACCAACAGCATTCCGGATGCTTTGCAAGGCAGGGTGCCACCCGACGACGAACTGCTCTACGAAGGCAAGGGTGAGCGGCGGTCGCCCATCCTGGTGGAAAAGCGCGTCATGGTATCGGGCGAGGACCTGACCGACGCCCAGCCATCGTTCGACCAACGCACGTCGGAACCGGTCGTCACCTTCCGGTTCAACACCTCCGGGGCCCGCAAGTTCGCCCAGGTCACCCAGGAGAACGTCAACCGGCCATTCGCCATCGTGCTCGACAACGAGGTGATCTCGGCGCCGGTGATCCGCGAGCCGATCATCGGCGGCTCCGGTCAGATTTCCGGCAATTTTACCGTCGAGAGCGCCAACGATCTCGCCATTCTGCTGCGTGCCGGCGCCCTGCCGGCGCCGTTGACGGTGGTCGAGGAACGCACCGTCGGCCCCGGGCTGGGCCAGGACTCCATCGCCAAGGGCAAGACGGCGTCCTATGTGGGCGCCGCGCTGGTGATCGGCTTCATGCTCGCCACCTACGGCCTGTTCGGCATTTTCGCCAATGTCGCGGTGGCCATCAACGTCGCCATGATCTTCGGTATCCTGTCGCTCCTCAATGCGACGCTGACGCTGCCCGGCATCGCCGGCATCGTGCTCACCGTCGGCATGGCGGTTGATTCCAACGTGCTCATCTACGAACGTCTGCGCGAGGAAGTGCGTGCCGGACGCAGTCCGATCTCCGCCCTCGACGCCGGCTTCACGCGCGCCCTGGCGACCATCATCGATTCCAACATCACCACCTTCATCGCCGCCGCCGTGCTGTTCTTCGTCGGCACCGGTCCGGTACGCGGGTTCGCGCTGACGCTCGGCATCGGCATCATCACTACCGTGTTCACCGCCTTCACCCTGACGCGGTTGATGGCGGCGGTTTGGTACCGGACGATGCGGCCCAAGACCATTCCCATCTGATCGAGAAAACCAGTGCGCCTCCTTCGCATCGTTCCGGACGACACCAAGTTTGACTTCATGCGCTTTCGGCGCATCAGTTTTCCGTTGTCGGCGATCCTGTCGATTTGCGCCATCGTGTTCTATTTCACGCACGGGCTCAATCTGAGCATCGACTTCGTCGGCGGCACCCTGATCGAGGTGCAATCGAAGGCCGGTCCCGTCGATCTCGGAGCGACGCGCACCAAGCTCAATGGCCTCGAGCTCGGCGATGTTCAGCTGCAGCAGTTCGGTTCGCCGACCGACATCCTGATCCGCGTCGCCCAGCAGCCGGGCGGCGAAGCCGCCCAGCAGCAGGCGGTGGCCAAGATCCGCGATGCCCTCGGCGGTAATTACGACTACCGCCGCGTCGAAGTGGTGGGCCCGAGAGTGTCGAGCGAACTGCTGGCCATGAGCACGCTGGGTCTCGTCATGGCGATCATCGGCATCCTCATCTATCTCTGGTTCCGGTTCGAGTGGCAGTTCGCCCTCGGGGCGATGATCGCCAACGTCCACGATCTGGTGCTCACCGTCGGGTTCCTGTCGGTGATGCAGATTGACTTCGACCTGTCGAGCATCGCGGCGCTGCTGACCATTCTCGGCTATTCGCTCAACGATACGGTGGTCATCTACGACCGCATCCGCGAGATGCTGCGGCGCTACAAGAAGATGCCGATGGACGAGCTGCTCAACCATTCGATCAACTCGACCTTGTCGCGCTCGGTCATCACCCACGTGACGGTCACGCTGGCGCTCTTGTCGCTCCTGCTGTTCGGGGGGCCGGCCATTCACACCTTCACGGCGGCAATGACGTTCGGCGCCGTGCTCGTGGGGGCCTATACATCGATCTTCATCGCGGCACCGATGCTCATCTATCTCGGCGTTCACACCTCGGGAATGGCGGGTAGCGGCCGGTCGTTCGGCGACGAATCGGAGACGGAGCGCGCGACGGTGACGGCCGACAGCCCGATTGCTGCCGAAATCGAGGCCAAGCCGAAGACTGCACCGAAGGCCAAGCCGAAATCACGGTCGCGCTGAGGCGTCCGGTGGACCGCCTCAGCCCGCATCTGCCCTACGCCGCGCCGATCGAATTCTACCGCAACGGCGGTTTCCGCTTCGCCGGCATGTCCCATCGCGGCACGCTCCTGTGTGTGCCGGACGGCATGTGGGCGTCGCCGGTGCGCGCGGCCGCCGACATCGATGCCGCCGCCCTCGATCTCGTGTTTTCGACCATGCCACCCGTTCAGATGTGCATCATCGGCGCCGGTGCGGATCCCTGGCTCGTGCCGCCGGAACTGCGGGCGCGGGCCCGAGAGGCCGGTTTCTCCATGGAAGGGATGACGACGGCGGCGGCGGTGCATACCTATAATCTGCTGGTCGAAGAGGGGCGGCGCGTCGCCGCGCTCATGATTCCCCTCGCGTGACGGCCGAGGAGGGATTCGGTTGGACGAGGCCTACAGGTATTGCGAGGCCCTGGTGCGGGATTCCGACAAGGAACGTTTCCTCGCCAGCCTGTTCGTGCCCGCCGATCGGCGGATGCATGTGCTCGCGCTTTATGCTTTCAACATCGAGATCGCCCGCATCCGCGACGTCGTCCACGAGCCGCTGCCGGGTGAAATCAGACTGCAGTGGTGGCGTGACGCGCTCGCCGGACAAGGGCACGGCGAGGTGGCCGGAAGTCCGGTCGCGGCGGCGCTGATCGACACCATGGAGCGGTTCGAACTGCCGCGCGATGCCCTGCAGGCGTTGATCGATGCCCACGGGTTCGATCTTTATGACGACCCAATGGGGAGCCTCGATGAACTCGAAGATTACGTCCGCAAGACGTCCGTGGCCTTGATCGGCCTCGCGGCCGAACTCCTGAGGCCGTTCAAATCGACCGAACTTGCCAAGGCGATCGAGGCGGGCGGCATCGCTTACGGGTTGGCCGCGGTCCTGCGTGCATTCCCCCGTCATGCCGCCCGCGGACAAGTCTACGTACCACGCGATCTTCTCAGCCGTCACGGCGTCAGCCCGGACGACGTCACGGCCGGGCACAAGATTCCCGGCGTGTCGCAGGCGTTGGCCGAATTGCGCGACCACGCGCAGCGGCAGCTCGACGACAGCGGTTTTGCCCGCATCGGCGGAACCGCGGCGGCGGCACTGCTGCCGTTGGGACTCGTGGGGCCGTTGCTGAAAAAGCTGCGGCGCCAGGATGACGATCCGTTCGCGGCGATCGATCTGCCGCAATGGCGAAAGCAATGGGTTCTGTGGCAGACGGCGCGGCGTCAGCGTTGATGCGGGTTGCTTCGCCGCTACTCTGCGGCTGTTTTCGTCCACTCGCCCATCCAGACGGCGAGATCGTCGAGCGCGCGCGCCGACAGCGCCTTTTTCCTGGCGACGGTCTTGGCGGTCCCGCGCAGGCGCTCGCCGTCGGGGCCGCGGGTCGGCGCTTTCGCCAGCGGTGGGAACAGGCCGAAATTGACGTTCATGGGCTGAAACGAGCGCGGGCCGGCGTCGATGGTTTCGATGTGCCCGCCGGTGATGTGGCCCAGAATGGCGCCGTGGGCCGTGGTTGGCGGCGGTGGCTGGAGCGTTTCGCCGCGCCGTTCGGCGGCGGCGAAGCGGCCCGCCATGAGGCCGACGGCGGCGGATTCAACGTAGCCTTCGCAGCCGGTGATCTGGCCGGCGAAGCGCAGCCGCGGCATCGCGGCGAGCCGCAGCGTCTCGTCGAGGAGTTTCGGGGAGTTGAGGAACGTGTTGCGATGGACGCCGCCGAGGCGGGCGAACTCGGCCTGTTCGAGGCCCGGAATAGTGCGGAAGATGCGTACCTGCTCGGCGTGCTTCAGCTTGGTCTGGAAGCCCACCATGTTGAACAGGGTGCCGAGCTTGTTGTCCTGACGCAGCTGTACGATGGCGTAGGCCTTGACGGTCGGATTGCGCGGATTGGTGAGGCCGACCGGCTTCATGGGACCGTGGCGAAGGGTTTCGGAGCCGCGTTCGGCCATGACCTCGATGGGCAGACAGCCATCGAAATAGGGTGTCGCCATCTCCCAATCGTGGAACTCGGTCTTGGCGCCGGCCGTGAGGGCTGCCACGAAGGCCTCGTACTGGTCGCGGTCGAGCGGACAATTGATGTAGTCGGCGCCCGAGCCGCCCGGACCCGCCTTGTCGTAACGCGACTGGAACCAGGCGACCGACATGTCGATGGTGTCACGATGGACGATGGGCGCGATGGCGTCGAAGAAGGCGAGGGAGGCCTCGCCGGTGACCTGAAGGATCGCCTGCGCGAGCGCCGGCGAGGTCAACGGACCGGTCGCGATAATGACGCTGTCCCAATCCTGTGGTGGCAGGGCGTCGATTTCCTCGCGACGGATTTCGATCAACGGGTGCGCCTGGAGCGCGCCGGTGACGGCGGCGGCAAAGCCCTCGCGATCGACCGCGAGCGCGCCTCCGGCTGGCACCTGGTTCTGGTCGCCGCAGCGCATGACCAGTGAGCCGAGCCGGCGCATCTCCTCATGGAGGAGCCCGACCGCGTTGGTGTTGCGGTCGTCGGAACGGAAGGAGTTGGAACAGACGAGTTCGGCAAGCGCCGACGTTTTGTGCGCGGCCGTTTCGCGACCCGGCCGCATCTCGTGAATGACCGCAGGAACGCCGCGGCTGGCGAGTTGCCATGCGGCTTCAGATCCGGCCAAACCGCCGCCGATGATGTGAACGGGTTGCATCTCGATCGTGGTCGGTCAATTCTATGGCCGTGTCAACCATCGGAGCTCCGGACCACGCCGGCGTGGCGGAGAGGAATCATGCGAAGACTGGTCGCGGCGCTGACAGCCCTTTTCCTCCTGCCGGCCCCGACACTCGGCGCCGAGCTCAATTCGGAGGTGGTGGGTTTTTTCGAACGCCTGTCCATGACGGTTCCCGAGCCCGGTCGGGTCGTCTTCTGCCACGGCTTCAACTGCGCGTTCCGCACCGAGATCGGGCTCAGTCGTGCCGATCATGCCCGGATGGCGTCGCTGATGTCATCCGGGCGCGGCTCGCCGGACGCCGAGCGCAAGGCGATCGCACGCACCGAGGTATGGTTCGAGAAACGGGTGGCACCGCTCACCGGTACCGGCAAGGCCAAGGCGCGCTCGGGCGGCTTGACGATCGGCGGTGACCGTACCCAGTTCGACTGCATCGACGCCACCGTGAACACCTTCTCGCTGCTCATCGTGCTCGACAGGCTCGGGCTCCTGCGTCACCACACGGTCACGCCGCCGATCTCCCGCCTCATCACCGGCGGCGGCCCGCACTTCACCGCCACCATAGCGGCCAAGAAAGGCGGGCAGGGCTGGACAGTCGACCCATGGACTCACGACCACGGCGAGTTGCCCGACGTCTGGCCGGTGGAGCGCTGGAAGGCCGGTGGTTGAGGGCGGCCGGACAGGGTCCGGAAAAGCCGACGCCCGCCACGAGGGCGGGCGCCGAGGCTGAGAACGGTGTGCGCGACGTCAGGGGCGCGACGTCTCCCAAGCCACACGCTGTATTTCCGAACGGGACAGGCCGATGTCGGCCAGCTCGCGATCGCCGAGCCGCGACAGTTCGCGCACGCTGCGATTATAATCACGCCACATCCGAACCAATCGGACGAGGTTGGAGAAGACGAACATGGGGGTATGCCTCTGAGGGATGCAGGTGTTGCCCTAATCATGAGCAACTGCCGCCTATATAGTCTTCGAAATCGAAGCATGTAGCTTGTTTGTTGCGAGGCACCCATGCACACGCGTCATTCGGGCGTAACCATCTGTTAACGGCTTGGATCGGCGAGGTTGCCCGCCACCATCCGAGGGTCGCGCAGCCGATCAGGCCGCGCTGCGCCGCTGGTGGCGACCTTCGTTGATCTCTTCGATGATCTTGGCCGAGAATGCGGCGAGGTCACCGGGATTGCGCGACGTGATGAGCCTTTGGTCGACCACCACTTCCTTGTCTTCCCAGCGGGCGCCCGCATTGACCAGGTCGGTCTTGATGGACTTGTAGGACGTCGCCTTGCGGCCCTTGATGATACCGGTTTCGATCAGCAGCCAGGGGGCATGGCACACGGCCGCCACCACCTTGCCGGAGTCGTAGAACGCACGGATCAGCGCCAGGGCGTCGGCATTCACGCGCAAGAGGTCGGGATTGATCTGCCCTCCCGGCATCACGATGGCGTCGTAATCGTCCGCCGACACGTCCGCAAGGGTCTTGTCGACTTTGACGGAGTGGCCCCAGTCCTTCATGTCCCAGCCGCGGATTTCACCGTTTTCCGGAGACACCACATGGACGGTGGCGCCGGCCTCCTTGAGCTTGTCGCGCGGCACTTCCAGTTCGGATTGCTCGAATCCGTTGGTGGCGAGGATGAGCACTTTCTTGCCGTTCAGATCCATAATGTTTCCCTTTGTGGTTGGAGGACTTGCCGGACAAGAACGGTCGCGCCGGCGGCTCCGTTCCCTGCGCTCGCCCGGGAACCGGCATGGACGCCGCTGGTTGACGCGGGGATGGCAGAACCGTGACCGACCAATGGCGAAGCGAACCGGGAAGAAAAAACGGCCGACCGAGCGGCGCCAAGTCGCTCGGGAGACGGTGGGCAAACGCATCGTCTTCGATCGCGAGACCTGGCAGTCGCTCGATCTCCTGGCGCGCGACAGCATGAATTCGTTCCAGGAACTGGCCGACGAAGCGTTCCGGGATCTGCTCCACAAACACGGACGGCCCGACACCCTGCGGGAGGCCCTGCGCGACAGCCTGGCGGGCGCGCCCACGCGTGCTGCCGGCGAAAAGCCGGTCCCCAGGCGCCGCGCGCGATGATAGGTTGACGCCAGCTACGGTTTCGGCGGCAGGGGGCAGATGGCCAACTCGGATATGCGACCGGTTCCGGTGATCGACACTCGCGCCGGCGGACCGGTCCGTCATGCCCGCGAGGGCCGGGAGCGGGCACGGGCGTTGCGCGACGAATGTCTGGCCTGGCTTCCAGGCCCGGCGGCGGCGGCGATGCCGCTCCTCGACGCCGTCAGCCGCAAATGGCTCGTGGGCTCGGCATCGCCATATGTGGACGAGATCGAGACCATCGCGGCCGAACTCGATTTTTCCGGCGTCTGGTTCCTGAACGCGTCGTACCAATGGGGGTGCACGACCTGCGCGCGGGATGTGGGCGGCCATCCATGGCTGTTGCGCATGCTCGATTGGCCATTCCCGGGCCTCGGGCGCCATGTGGAAATGGCTCGCATGTCCGGGACGGCCGGAGAGTACGTCAGTGTCACCTGGCCGGGCTTCGTGGGTGTCCTGACCGCCATGGCGCCGGGCCGGTTCGCGGCAGCCCTCAACCAGGCTCCGATGAAGCGGCGGACCCGGCACCCATGGCTGCGGCCTTTGGACCTCGGCCTCAACGCCGTGCACACGTGGCGCCAGGTGCGCCACATGCCGCCCGATCAGCTGTTACGCCGCGTGTTCGAACAATGCGGCGACTTCGCCACCGCGCGGCGCGCCCTGCAGGAATCGCCGATCGCGCGACCGGCGATTTTCACGCTTTCGGGCTGCGCCGCCGGCCAGTCATGCGTGATCGAACGCACCGAAGAGGGGCACACCACCCGTGACACCCATACGGCGGCGGCGAACGACTGGTTCGAACGGCGTGACGGCTGGGAAGCCCGGATCGGCGGCCGATCATTCTGGTCCTATGGGGTCGAGGAAGCGGCCGAGAACAGCCGCAGCCGTCGCGATGCATTGATGGCGTGGCGGGGACAGACCGGAAGCGCCGCTTTCGGCTGGGTTGCGCCGCCCATCCTCAATCCGTTCACCCGCATGACGGTGGAGGCCTGTGCGAGCAGCGCTGTGCTGCGGGTGGTCGGCTACGAGCGCGTCCTGCCGGGTGAACTGCCGCAGGCAGTCACGGCCGTGGGTGAATTCGCGCCGTCGGTCGCGGCATGAGGCAGCACGGCATGCAAGGCATGCCCTTGGCGTGGACCACACCCCTGGTCTAGGTTCCAGCGCATGGGAGAGACAACGCCCGGCCGCGGTGCGGTCGTCACCGCACTGGGTGCCGTCCAGATCCTGGCCTGGGGCTCCTCATTCTATTTGCCCGCCGTCATGGGCGGCCCGATCGTCGCTGATACCGGCTGGCCTTTGAGTGCGGTCGTGGCCGGCGCCTCCCTGGGCCTCCTGATCGCGGGTCTCGTCTCGCCGCGGGTCGGGCGGGCGATCGCCCGACACGGTGGGCAGCCGGTGCTGGCGGCGAGCTCGGGACTTTTCGCCGTCGGCCTCGCCGTCATCGGGCTCTCACCGACGCTGCCGGTCTATTTCGCCGGCTGGATCATCCTCGGCGCCGGCATGGGAACGGGCCTCTACGATGCCGCCTTTGCGACGCTGACGCGCCTCTATGGCCACGGGGCGCGGGCGGCGATCACCAACCTCACCCTGTTCGGCGGCTTTGCCAGCACGGTGTGCTGGCCCCTGAGCGCCTTCCTGGCTGAGACATGCGGCTGGCGCGGCGCCTGCCTGGTCTATGCCGCGATCCACGTCTGCGTCGCCTTGCCGTTGCATCTGCGTATGCTGCGCGAGGCGCAGCCGAGGCAGATCATGGACACGGTGCAGCCCGGCCTGGAGATCGACGACGCCACGTCACGACGGGAACGCCGCGTCATACCTTTGCTCGCCGCCATCCTGACAGTGGCGGCCGGCATCGGCTCCGTCGTGGTCGTGCACCTGTTGATGTTCCTGCAGGCGCGCGGAGCCGATTTCGCTTGGGCGGTCTTTCTGGGGACCCTGTTCGGACCCGCGCAGGTGGCGGCGCGCATCGTCGAGCGATTGGCCGGGCGGCATTATCACCCGATCTGGACCATGGTCGCGGCGTGCGTGTCCATGGCGATCGGCCTCGCCATCCTGTTTCTCGGCAGCGGCGCCACGTTGGCGGCTGCCGTGATCGTCTATGGGGCGGGATATGGGGTCAGCTGGATCGCGCGCGGCACGCTTCCGCTGGCCCTGTTCGGGCCCCAGCGATATCCGGAGCTGATGGGACGACTGGCCTTCCCGAGCCTGATCGGCCAAGCGCTGGCGCCGTCGGTCGGGGCAATGCTGATCGATGCTTATGGAATGGAAACAGGACTTGCCACGTTGACCGCCCTTTCGGGCGCCAACGTGGCGTTGGTTCTGGTTCTATGGGCATCGACCCGAAGCACCGCTCGTTCATCCGGCGGGACTGGCCCCGCACCGTGACGAGCCGATTGCTCAGGCGATCGGCTGCTTGCCATTGTTGGCGGCAGGAAGAGAAGAAAGCTGCGGCGCAACTGCGGCGGTCTCGTCCTTGCGGCCCAGCAGCGTGTGCACCTGGGTGCGGAAGCGGTCGAGGACGAACACGCGGATCGCCGAAGACAGGTTGCTGCCCGCTACCCGACCGGCATCGATGGAGGCGACCAGCTTCGACAGGGTCATGGCGCGATCGCGGGCGATCTCCTTGAGGCTGTTCCAGAAAATGTCCTCGATGCTGATGCTGGTCTTGTGGCCTTCGATGACAATCGAACGTTTGACTACAGTGGACTTCATGGGGATTGGGGCTCCAGTTTGGGGGCGGCACTGGTCAGTGCAGCCGGTGGTCGGGTGAACGAGCTTTGCTTTCGGAGGCGATCGAGACGCTGTTGGCCTGTGCTTGAATTCCAGTGTTTCAAGTGCAGTCGGGCGTGGAGCGCCGAGAAAGTCTTCCAGTTCCGGTTGCATCCAAGGTGCTTGAAGGCATACCCATGCCTCTAAATACCCGCTTCGCTAGAAATCGACCTGACATATGTCAAAAACGAGATTGGATCGTTCCATATCGAAATAGAGCATTGAAAAACCAGGGTGTTTTCAAACATAAGCAAGAATACTATCGAACCCTGCAGGTATAATCTGGCCTCCGTGCAGAAGAAGCAGGGGGCGGTGGCTGAAGAGACACTCAGATTGGTATTTACGGGTTGCAAATAAGTTCCATCCCGTCCCAATGACAATCAGGGAAACTGCGTGTTGCTGCCGGTGCCTGCCGCCTCGACGCCGATGGCAGAGCCGGCGGTCGACCTGTGTGGCTGCACTGCCAGCTGCAGAATCGGATGCGTAATCCGATACTTACGTCAACCCCTTACGGGTTGCGCTTCCAGGCAAGCTAGCGGCGGGGCTTGGCGCGACTTTGCATAGGCGCATGCGCGAACGGCATACCGCCAAAAAATCCACAATCCTCCAGCTTTGCGGCCTCAGCTGAAAGCCGAATTGTTGCAGCGCAAGAACCTTGCCTAATCGGCGCGGTACGATTGCGCGAATTTCAGGAAAACAGCACGGAGAGCTGGAAATGGACAATGTGGGGCGTGGTCAGGGGGCCGACGGTGAAACCGCGGTATCCGGTCAGGGCGGCGGAATGGCGGTTCGCAGCCTGTGCTTCGACGATCTCCAGATCGGCATGAACGAGTCGCTGTCCCACGAGGTCACGGCTGCCGATGTGGCGGGGTTCGCGCAACTCACCGGCGATCGCAATCCGATACATCTCAGCGAGGAATACGCAGCCAATAGCCAATTTCAGCGGCGCATCGCCCATGGGATCTACACCGCGTCTCTGATCTCGGCCGTGTTGGGGACGCGATTGCCGGGACCGGGCGTCATCTATATTTCGCAGACCCTCAACTTCCGCGCCCCGGTCTTCATCGGCGATCGCGTCGATGTGAAAGTGGAGATCGCCGAGCTGGTGCCCGAACGGCGACGCGCCCGTATGGCCTGTGCCTGTACGGTACGCGGCGAGACGGTTTTGGAGGGTGAGGCCTGGGTCAAGGTGCCGCCGCGGTCCTGAGCGCCGACCGTCCGCGGGAGTGTCTCGCCGGCGGCCCCCGCCGACGAGCAGCCGGCAATGCCGCCGTGCCATGCCGCGACGGCGCCGTGATCAGTCGAAGTAGTCGTAGGGGCGGGGGTGGAACGTGCGATAGCGCGGGCGCGGCACCGGATCCGCATAGGCGAAGAACATCGGATTTCGCTCGCACGTGCCGCCCGCGCCGTGCACGGTCGCCCGGCACTGGGGCAAGCTGACGAAGCCGCAATTGGTGGATGCATCGCGACCGGAATAGTGAGCGCACCACGGATAGTCCATGGCGAGGCTCGGGGAAGAAGTCGCAAGCGCGGCGAAGCCCGCGGTCGCAATGGCAAGGCCGGCAGTGGCGAACAGGCGCATGGATCGTCTCCTCGTGTCTGATCGACGACGCACGACGGCGTGTGCTTGAACCCGACCCGTCGGCGGGAAGTCATCGACTCTCCCGGACTTGGTCGCCGTTCACCGCGACGAGGTTCAGGGACACTTGTGGAGTTTGGCCCGGTAGGTCTCGTACTGGTCGCTGAAATCCAGCGTGTTGGGGTCAACGACCGTGAAGGTAACGTCGGATGACAGGGCGCCGCCGGCCGGATCCTTGCAGACGACCTGATAGGTGATCTTGTTGCCGTCCCGCCTCGGGTCGTTGAGCGTACACAGCCCGAAACTCGAATCGATCTCGGTCTCCGTGATCTTGATGCGCTTGTCTGCAGGGTCCGAGCCGTCGCCTTTGCAGACCTGGTTTTCGAGATAGGTCCCTGAAATCGTCAGTGAATTGGCGACCTGCGCCGTGGCCGCCGACATCGCGGCGCAAACAACGAACACCGACAGGACAACATCCTTATACACCTCGAATGACTCCCTTCTTCTGGTCTCAGCTCGTACGCATGGCCATTCTGGCAAGCCGCGCGAGCGATCGCCATCCCATTGGGTGTGAGCAGAGTTCCCACCAGCCGGGTTTGAAATTACGCGTTTTTGCGAGCGTTGGCGACGCTCCCTCCATCCGACGGCATGAGAACGATTCGATGACATGAAAATGACAGCGGCGTTTCGATCGGGCAGGAGCCGGTCCGCAACCAACGCACAGGGGCGGCGTCAGGCGCCATCATGGCGCCGTCTACGGGCCGGCAATCAACGGGCTGGCGCTGCCGCCGCGTTGCCGCGCACCGCCGACGGATCGGCACCGTTGAAGGAGACATTGAGTTGCGGAGGCAGCCAAGTCAGGAAGGAACGCACCTCCTGCTCGGTCACTTTGCTGATGTCCGGCTTCGGGATGCCGCGGGCGGCGGCAATGTGGATGCTTGCTATGTCGCTGAGCTTGGATGCAATGACCATCGGGGCGTCCGGTGCCATGAAAGGCGCCAGGCATTCGTGCAGCACCCGCCGTGCGCCGTCCTCGTTGAGGAGGTCGGTGACCGTCAGTTTGGCGCCGTGTTTTCCGGCCGCGATGGCGTAGACCTTCATCAGACGTTCGTCGGCGGTCGGGCTGACATTCTGTCGGATGAATTCGGCAAAGCCGCCGAAGAACTGGTTGAGCCAGGGTGGGCCGAAGCGGCCGATCTGATTCGGGAAGGCCGAACGTGCGGCCTTGTGCGAGCAGACGAACAGCAGCGAGGCGAGGATGTTCTCCTTGGAGAAGAAGCTCGGCGCCGTCGCGGCACTGGCTTCCATGCAGCGCTGGTTGACACTCTCGAAGAACGAGAACGCGTTGGGAAAGCTCTGCACGAGATGCGCGCGTGCGGCCTCGAGTTCAGCGGCGTTCAGGCTGCCAGCCGTGGTGCAGCGTTGCTGCAGATAACGGAAGATCATCTCCGCCACCGCGTTTGCATTGGCGATGCAGTGGTGGGGACCTCTCAAGACGGGGACGGGTGGTGGCGCGGCCATTTCGGACCTGCTGTTCGACGACGACGTGGACTAAACCACAGTTCGAACAACATTCCGTTAAGTTGCCCGACCCCGGGGGGAAGGTGCGTCGATATTCTATCGATGCGACACATCGCGTCGTCCCTCCGTTCGGGCCTTTCAGTCCGTCCGGTCGGCCAGGAGGTCGGCATATTCGGGATGTTTGTCGATGTAGCCGGCGATGAACTCGCACTGCGCAATCACCTGGAGCCCTTGCTCTCGAACATGGCCGAGGGCGCCGCCCGCGAGTTTGGAGCCTATGCCGCGGCCGGCCAGTGCCTTCGGGACCTCCGTATGAGTGAAGGTGATCAGCCCAGGCGATCGTAGGTAATATGCTGCCGCCACGTGACCGTCGATGTCCAGTTCGAAGCGGCTGGTCGCGACGTTGTCGACGATCTCGGACATGGGATTTCTCCAGAGTGCGAGGCGAAAAAGCGGAGGGCTGACCGGGCGTGAGTCAGCGTCGCACCAACGCCGGATGACTGCGTTTGACGTCGCGATAGCGCGCCAGCATGCGCTCGAAGCTCGCCGTCAGCGTGGTTTCGACCTCAGGCCGATCCTCGAGACGCGCCACCAGCATGGCGGCCGCTTCAATGGTGGACAGGGCGTCGCGGCGCGGCTCGCGCCGCACGCGTCCGTAGCGGGACGGCTGCCGCGGCGAAAGGACGACGCGCCGACATTTGAGCATCCAGGCATTGCGCCACCATAGCGCCTTGGCCTGGCTCCAGGTTCCGTCGAGAAGGATGATTCCCTCGATTTCGCGCAGGACTCTCTTCTGGTCGCCGAGCGCGGCGCCCTTGCGGTCGACGAGGACCATATCGCGGTCGGGCGCGAGGTCTGCGCCCTTGGTCGAGCCAAGATAGAGCACCGCCCAGCGCTGCGGGTCGACCGGGCGGCCGAAAATCTTGGTCAGGCTGGGCCAAGACAGGCCGATCGCCAGCCGGGCGTTCTTGAAGTGCAGCGTCGTCAGGCGGGCGGTGGCGAGCGAACGATCCTGCTCCTGGGGATGCTGAAGGATCAGCACGAAGACCTTGTTGTCGATCGCCGCAATGCCTTCGCAGACGCACAATTCCGCGGGCTTGCCGCAATGTGGACAGTCGGTGGTGTTCTCGGGAGCCTGATTTTCCATGCTCCGCCTATACGCTGGCGCGGCGCAAACGACAATCTCGACCGTCCGAACGCCTATAACCAGTCATTGCGCCGGAAGTACACGTACAGCCAGATGCAGACCGCGCCGATGACGGTGAGCACGACCGGGTAGCCGTACTGCCATTCCAGTTCCGGCATGACCTTGAAATTCATGCCATAGATGCCGGCGAGCGCGGTCGGCACTGCCAGAATGGCGGCCCACGCGGCTAGCTTGCGGGTGATCGCCGTCTGCCGCGCCTGGCCGAGCATCAGGCTCGCCTCGAATGCGAAGGCGACGACTTCGCGCAAGGCGTCGATGCCTTCCTTGATGCGGTTGACGTGGTCGGTGACGTCGCGGAACAGCGGCACGAGTTCCGCATCGATGGGCGAGACTTCCGAGTGCTCGATGCCGCGGCAGACGTCGACGAGGGGACCGGCGGCGTCACGCAGCCGCAACAGGTCGCGGCGCAAGCAATAGAGCCGTTCGGTTTCCTCCCGGTTCAGTTCGGCAGCGAAGACCCGGTCTTCCAACTCGTCCACTTGGGCGTGGATCGCCTCGATGACCGGCTGGTAATTGTCGACGATGAAATCGAGAACCGAATAGAGGATGTAGTCTTCGCCATGGGCGAGCACCTGCGGGCTGGTCTCGCAGCGTTGGCGTACCGCCGCGTAGCTGGTCGACGCGCCGTGACGGACAGATACGACGTATCCAGATCCCACGAAAATGTGGGTTTCTCCGAAAGCGGCGCGGCCATCCACCATCTGGGCGGTGCGTGTCACCACGAACAGGGCGTCGCCAAAGCGCTCCAGCTTGGGGCGTTGGTGCGCCTTGCCGGCGTCCTCGATGGCGAGCGGATGCAGGTCGAACTGGCGTTGTACGCGACGAAGCAGGTCCGGGCTCGGTTCGTAAAGGCCGATCCACACCACGTGCCCGGGCCGCCCGGCCCATTCGCCGGCTTCGTCGATGGGAATATCTGCGATGCGTTTTCCGCCCGCGTAGACGCCGGCCGCGACCACATGGGGTTCGGGAGAGGGGGCTGGCGTGGCAAGCATGCTGTCGGTCCGGAAGGGACGGCGACATCCGTCCGTCGCCCCGTCTAGCCGATCTCGGCTTGCTTGTGAATCGCCATTTCAACGAGATGCCGCGATGCCAGCAGCCAGCAATCGTCGCGCGCTCCGAGTGCCGTTGCCGGCGATCGATCAGGTGATCGACAGGACGACGCCGCCGTCGACGCGTACCGGCGTTCCGGTCACGGCGCTCGCCTCGCGCGAACACACGAAGGCGACGACCTCCGCCACCTCCTGCACGCTCGCCAGCCGACGGATGATCGAGGTCGGACGCGCATTGGCAATGAAGTTCTTTTCGGTTTCGGGATCGTCGAGCGATTGTCCCATGGAGGCGAACATGGCGTCGACGCCCTCGGTGCGCGTCGGACCCGGCAACACCGCATTGACGGTGACACCGGTGCCGGCGAGCGCCTGGGCGAAGCCGCGCGCCAACGCCAGGTCGGCGGATTTCGAGAAGCCGTAGTGGATCATCTCGGTGGGGATCTGCACGCCCGATTCCGAGGAAATGAAAACGACGCGCCCGAATCCCTTGGCGCGCATCAGCGGTCCATAATGCCGCGTCAAGCGGACGCCCGACATGACGTTGATCTCGAACATGCGGCGCCAGTCGTCGTCCGGGATCGCAAATGCATCCTTGATTTCAAAGACGCCGACATTGTTGACCAGGATGTCGACTTCGCCGGCAGCCGCGATGATGGCGGCGACACCGTCGGCGGTGCCGGCGTCACCGGGCGCGGCGACCAACCGTGCGGACGGAATGGCGTCGCGGATCCGGTCGATCGCGGCAGCAATGTCGGCGGCCTTGCGGCCATTGACGGCGACTTCTGCCCCGCAGGCGGCGAGCTTTTGGGCAACGGCGTGGCCGATCCCCTTGGTCGACCCGGTGACGAGAGCACGCAGGCCGGACATATCGGACATCATGGGAAATCCTCCGGATTCATGATCGCCAACACTTTCCCGGCGGCGGCGCGATCGCGGTCCGCAGGTCCGGTGACCCGAGACAGATGGCGCCCCGGCGTGGTGGCGCAAGGTGGACCGTGTCTTCAAGACATCGCGATTGCGGAGCCTGTTCATCCTCCGCGTCCTGGAACACGGAGGCGTGAAGGCGTCTTGACCCATTCCCCAATTTTGAAAGAGGAGCGTGTCCGCTGGATCGGGCGAGGGCGTCTTGGCTGCCACCTGTCGACGAAAGCCCGCGGGGAAAGCCGTGAAGGGAGCACCCATGCCGACGCTTCGCCGCTGCCGCCCCGCCGGCCTTCTGCCCACCTCGCCCGCCCCGGTATTCCACGAGACGGTGACGGCCACTGTCCGCCGCGCCGTCAATTATCTCGTGCCGGGAACGGGTGTTACGATCGACCGCGAAGCCGGCTTCCATGGTGACTTGAAGAACATCGATATCGGAGACAAGCCGGGCATGGGCCACATGGCGGTGCAGTCGGCAGCGTCCATGCGCGAGCGCATGATCGACTGGGTGCAGGCCGCTTTGGGCGGCAGCGCGCCGCCCGCCATGAGAAACGCCCCGGCGCAAGAGTACGCCGGGGCACGAGCCAGTCCGTAGCCAGTCGTCGTTCGCGCGGCAGCTAGGCCGCGCGCTTGCCGTTGAAGAACTTCAGCGCCACTTCCGGGAACAGGGCGTAGGAGAGCACGTCCTCCTTGGAGGCGTTCGGATAGCCCTTTTCGGCGAGCGCCTTGGTCAAGCTCTCCATCTGCGGCGGGATGTCGTCGGCCGGCCGATGGGTGATGACCGGCATATTGGCGATCGCCTTCTTCATCGCCTCGCCGATGGGCGCCGGCGTGCGGCCATAGGCACCGCGGGCGAGGTCGCGGATTTCCTTCGACACGACCTTGTAGCGGCCGCAGATAACATTGAAAGCGGCGGTGGCGCCGACGATCTGGCTCGTCGGCGTGACCAGCGGCGGGTAGCCGGCATCGGCGCGGACCCGCGGCATCTCCTCGAGCAGGGCCTGATATTTGTCGGCATGGCCCTGCTGCTTGAGCTGGTTGAGCATGTTGGACAGCATGCCGCCCGGAATCTGGAAGGTCAGCACCTTGGTGTCGATGTCGATGGCCGTATCGAGCTTGAAGTCGGCGGCGAGGCTCTTCTTGACGCCGCGGAAGTGGTCGGCGATCGGGAACAGTTTTTCCTTGTCGATGCCGGTGTCGCGCGGCTGGCCTTCCAGCGCCGCGACCAGCGCTTCCGTGGCCGGCTGCGAGGTGCCGAGTGCGAACGGCGAGAGCGCGCAGTCGACGATGTCGGCGCCGGCTTCGATCGCCTTGAGATAACTCATGGAGCCCATGCCGCTGGTGTAGTGCGTGTGCACGTCCACCGGCACGCTGAAGTTCGCCTTGAACGACTTGATGATTTCGTAGGCCGTATAGGGGGCGAGCAGGCCGGCCATGTCCTTCAGGCAGATGCTGTCGGCGCCCATGTCGACAAGGTCCTTGGCGACCTTCGTGAACATCTCGACCGTGTGGTACGGGCTGATGGTGTAGACGATGGCGCCCTGGACGTGGCCGCCCGCCTTCTTGGTGGCGCGGATCGAGGACTCCAGATTGCGCACGTCGTTGAGCGCGTCGAAGATGCGCAGGATGCCCATGCCGTTATCGACGGCGCGATGGACGAATTCATAGACGACGTCGTCGGAATAGTGATTGTAGCCGAGCACGTTCTGGCCGCGCAGCAGCATCTGTAGCGGCGTCTTCGGGCAATACTTCTTGATCGTCCGCAGGCGCTCCCACGGATCCTCGCCGAGGAATCGCAGGCAGGAATCGAAGGTCGCGCCGCCCCAGCACTCGAGGGCGTGGTAGCCGATGTTGTCGAGCTGCTCCAGCATCGGAATCATGTCCGATGTGCGCATGCGGGTCGCTGCGAGGGACTGATGGCCGTCGCGCAACACGGTCTCGACGATCTTCACGGGCTTGGCGGGTTCGGATTTTGTCATTGCGGTCTGGCCCCATGCTCCGGGTGAGGGTGTGTTCAACGAACAATATCGCTAGCACCCGCCATCAATGAAGAGAAATCCTTCGATCCGGGCCTCTGGTTTTTCCGTGCACCACCGCCTCCCTACGCAGACACCTCGTTCTCGCCCGTATCGCGCGCCATGCGGGCAGCTACGAATGAGCACAGCGGCACGATGCGCAGTCCGCGTGCTTGCGCCGACGCCAGCGCAGCGTCGATCAGACGCGAGGCGATGCCGCGGCCCCGCAGTGCTGGCGGCGTTTCCGTATGGGTGAAAGTGATGGTTCCCTCGTCGAGTCGGTAGTAGGCGAGGGCGGTGCCACCCTCGGCGTCGAGCTCGAAGCGGGACAGGGCGCTATTGTCGCGAATTTCGGCCATGGATCGTGCCTCCTGCACGGAAAGAGCGGGGGAGAGCCGCACCGGCCCCACGCCGTCGGCTCCCATCGGCGGAACCTGACGCCGGCTGCCGGATTGCCGTGCCGAAATCATCGGAGAACGGCATCATCGGAGAACGGCATGGCGATCGAAGAGCAGGGTGACGCGGGAAGATCGGGCCTGACGCCCGTCCTGGAGCGCAATATCGAGGCGCTGATGCGCCGACGCAAGCGCGAGGAGAAGACGGCCGCCTGGCAGCAGCGTGCCGCCCACGTCATCACCCGCTTCACCGGCAGCATGACTTTCGTCGTCCTGCACGTGGTCGTTTTCGGCCTCTGGATCGTCGTCAATCTCGGCCTTCTGCCGGGGCTGCCGGTGTGGGACCCGGAATTCGTGAAACTCGCCATGGTCGCCTCCGTGGAGGCGATCTTCCTGTCCACCTTCGTGCTGATCAGCCAGAACCGCATGGCCGAAGCGGCGGACAAGCGCGCCGACCTCGATCTGCAGGTGAGCCTTCTGGCGGAGCACGAGATCACCGCCTTGGTGCGGTTGGTGGCACAAATCGCCGAGGCAGTCGGCGTTCGCCACGGTGACGAGCTCAAGGAGGCCAAGCGCGACATCTCGCCCGAAAAGGTGCTCGACAAGCTGGAGCGCCGCGAGCGCTGACCAGGGCTCAAGACCCGCGCCGAGTGAGTCGGCCCAGCGCCATCGCGTCATCTCAGCGCGGCGGTCGGCCAGACGCCTCGGGGGCAAGCCGCGGTGCCGGCTTGCCGACCATGAGACCGATTGTGACCAGGATCGCACTCAGTGCCATGCCGGTGAACAAGGGGTTGATCGGAATGGAGAAGACGGTCCGGCCGAAGACCGCGAGTGAGGTGCTGGCGGCCATGGAGGCGACTGCCCAGGCCGGGCTCAGACGCCGTGGCCACAGGATCGTGAGCGTCAGCGGCAGGAAGATTCCGGCGCCGCGCAATGCCAGCGACATGTAGTTCCAATCGAGCAGAAAGGAATCCAAGTGGGTGAGGGCGATCGCGGCCGACAGGGCTGCGAAAGCGGCAACGCAGATGCGCGTGACCATCAGGACGTGACGTTCTGAAATGTGCAGGTATTCGCGGCCAAAATCATTCGCAAGGAGGGTGCCGACGCTGAGAGACAGCCCGGCCGTGGAGCTGACCACGGAGATCAGGATGCCGGCGAGGCCCATGCCGGCGATCCACGCCGGCAGGTAGGTGACGAAATAGACCGGCAGCGCCAAGACGGGCGTAAGGTCGGGATGCTGCGCATGCATGAACATGCCGACGGCAATCAATGGCAAGCCGACCGGAATGGTGATCAACGCTGCCACGACGGTACCGACGGTGGCGGTGCGGGCGTCGGAAGCGGAGTAGATGACCTGAACGTAGCTCTGCGAGCACACGATTCCGACCACCACCGACACAAAATTGCCGACGCAGTCGTCGAAGCCGCGCGCCGCCAGGCTGAACCAGGGAAAAGCCGGAAAGGCCTGGTCGAAACCCGGCAGGTCGGCGAGCGACAGCGTCGCCGTGACCCCTGCGGTGCATAGCGTGACCCAGATCACGGCCATCTTGACCAGACCGGAGATGCCGGCGGCCTTCATGCCGCCGAAGACCACATAGCAGACCACCAGAACCACGATCGCGACCGCGGCCATCCAGGGGGTTCCGCCAGTCACCATGGCGATGACGTGGATGCCGGCGAGCACGCTCGCCACGGCGCTGAACAACATGCTCAGCGCGGTGATGACGCTCGTCAGCGTGCCGGCCACGGGCCCGTAATGGGCGGCGAGATATTGCGAGATTGTTTCGAAACCAGTTCCGCGCAACGCCCGCGCATAGAAGAGCGCCAGCACCAGGAGGCCCGAACCCATGCCGATGGTGAACCACCACGCGGACAGGCCGAGCGCGCTCGCCATCTGGGCCGTACCCACCGTGGAGGCGCCGCCCACGCACGTGCCCAGCATGCTGCCGGCGATCAGCGCCGTACCGGCGGAGCGTCCGCTGAGGCTGAACTCCTCCGCCGAGTCGACGTTGCGACCCGACCAGGCGCCGGCGGCGAATATGGCGATGACGGTGAGGGTGAGGCTCGCAGCAACGCTGAAACTGATGAATGCCATGGCAGCCCGGAACGGCGGGCCGTTCCGACCCGTTTGACCCGTTCGTCATGCCAGAGCGCGGCCGGCCTGAGTCATACGAAATGCTCGGGGCACCCATGGTCCGGGGACTTGTCGTTCCCGCTCCCCACCTATGTGATTCAACTGCCTGTGGCTGCCGCAACACAGGTGTCGGTCATTACCGCAAAACGCCCATTGCGTGCAGCGCACACAAAGGAATTCCTCTGGCGCGAATCCGATAAATTACGTATATAGCTGCCTCCCGGTACCGCCATGGAAGACCTCCGCCGTGGCGACGTCAGCCATGCCGCGGCGCGGGTAGACGGGGGTTGTTGATCCGGGCATATGCCCGCGCTCGACGAAAGGAGACCCCCGATGTCCATCATGTTGGTGCAGCAGATCGAAACCGCCGAGCGTATCCGGCTCAATTACATGAGCAACGCCTTTGAACTGATCGGCGGCGCAACCCTGCCGGAGAGCGAGCAGGTCGTATTCGCCCGCATTCGTGACAATGCGTTTTCCGCCGCCGACGCCCATGTGGCGTTCAATGTCGTGCGCCGCCGCCGCCGCGAGATCATCGCCGAGGCGGAGCGTGGCGGGTCGCGCCACGGCGACGACGCAACGGCACAGAGCCGCTGGGCCGAGGCGGTCAAGTCCGCCGCCGATCTGGCCTTGCACCAAGCGGAAAGCTTTATGGCCGATCTGGAGTTCAAGCGGCTGAACCCGACGGTCGGCGCCGCCTGACCAGCGCTCGCCGTCGCCGTCGTCACGAACGCATTTGAGCCAGGCTAAAGCGCCCCCGTCGAGATCGGTGCGACGGGTCGCTGACCGGCGTCGCGCGCGGATTCGGTCGCTTGGTCAGTGGCCGCGCGCTGGGAAAATCCGGACGAAAGCTCCGATTTTTCCCGGCCGGAGGCATTTTAAGGCGCAAAAACCGCACTTTTCCACGGTTGTGGCGCTTCGCCCGTGTCACGGTGCCGTCATTCGGCGCCAGTTTGCATTATTGTGCGCCGCACGAATCACCGCAAAAGGGGAATCACATGGCCGCCCAAATGACGAAGTCGCAGCTGATCGAGAAGATCGCCACCGAAACCGAGCTCTCGAAGCGGGACGTCAAGGGCGTCCTCGAGACCATGAACACCATCGGCTACAAGGAGCTCAAGAAGGCCGGCGTCTTCGTGGTGCCGGGCTTCGCCAAGTTCGTGGTCATCAAGAAGCCGGCCACCAAGGCGCGCAAGGGCACCAACCCCTTCACCGGCGAGCCCATGACCTTCAAGGCCAAGCCGGCCCGCAAGATCGTCCGCGCCCGTCCGGTCAAGGCCGCCAAACTCGCCGTCTGAGCTTTCGGACGTACCGGCACAGGGCCGGTGGCGGCGCCGTGATCCAGGTACGCCCCCAAGGTGCGCCCTTAGTGGGCGTGCCCGGGCGGCGGATAGCCTTGCGTCCTCTTGCACCGTAGAGGACGCTCAGCTGTCATCCCGGCAAATCTTTGCGTGGCAAATCTTCGCGCGCGAGCGCGAGCACGCTCCAGTTCACGCCGGGACGCGCATGCGGATCGCGGCGCGTACCGCTGTGCCGGCAGGCGAGCCCGTGCGCACCCGCGAGCGTGACGGTCTCATCGGCGGTGACGTCGAACATGCGCCGCCCGGCCGGCACCGGTCCATGGCGCAACGACAGGATGGCGACGCCGCCCGGTGCCAACAACGCCGCGAGCGATGCCATGGCGGCACGCTGCTCGGCGGCGTCGAGATGCATCCACACGGCGCTGAGCAGGACGAGGTCGAAGCACTCGCCACGGGCGCGCAGCCGGGCGAGATCCGGCAGGCTGTCGTCGATCCAGTCGATCGCCGCGGCGGCATGGCGGCGTTGACCTTCCAGGCGCAGTTCGGACGACGGTTCCGCCGCGACCACGTGGTGACCGCGCCCGGCGAGCGCAGCCGCATCACGGCCCGACCCGGCGCCCACGTCGAGGACACGGGAAGGCGGCGGCGGAAAGAGATGCAGCACGTCGCGGTGGACGGTTTCGAATTCGATGCTTTCGTATTGTTCGGCGAGGGTTTTCGCCTGCTCGTCGTAGCCGGCTGTTCCGGCGACGGATGAAGTCATGATGCCTGCGGCCTTCGGTTTCACTGCCCGCATTTAGGCCTGATACGAAGTCGGCGCCCACTGTCGCGGGGTGGTATTTAAGGCCAAGCGACGCCCACCCTTATGATCGCATCCATTCCGCCAGCGTCCGGTTCACCGCTTCTGGCCGCTCGATGGTGGAGAGATGGCCGCAGTCCGGGATGGTGACGAGGCGGCTTGCCGGCATGAGCGCGTGCATCTCGGCCGCGAGGTCCGGAGGCGTGAGCTGGTCGCCGTCGCCGACAAGAACGAGGGTCGGGCAACGGACCGCCGCGAGGCCCGGGCGTGAATCCGGCCTGTTCATGATGGCGTATTGCTGGCGCACGAAGGCCTCCGGCCCGGTCTCCTGCGCCATCTGGACGACGATGTGCTTGAGCGCCCCATCGCCGTGGCGGTTCGTGTGCACTAGGAGCGGAAACTGCAGTTCGGGGATTTCCGCAAAGCGGCCGGTGCGCGCGAGTTCCATATGGCTCCGGCGGCGTTCGGTCTGGGCCGGCGTGTCGGGGCGGGCGCTGGTGTCAAGAAGCGCCAGCTTCAAGACCCGCTCCGGCGCCGCGCGCAGGATCGCGAAGGCGATATAGCCGCCCAGGGAGAGCCCCATCAGGACGAAGCGCGGCGGCGCCGCGGCGAGGATGCGCGCCGCGATCGCCTCGACGCTGTCGTCGCGGCGGTGATCCGCGACGGTGACGGGGCCGAACTCCCACAGTGCCGGGATCTGGGGCGCGTAGAGGCGTGGCGTGCAGTTGAGGCCGGGGACGAGGAGGATGGGCAGCGGCGCGGGCATGGGGAGACCTCCATTGGCGACACTTCCAGCAGGCCAATTGCGCGACCGTGAAGACGGCCGTCAAGCAGCCGATGGACTTCGGTCGAATAGGTGCTGGGCCGGCCGCGACGGCTATTTCCGCATCGCCTTCGCTTTCAACGTCTTCGGCATCTTCTCGATGGCGTAGCGCAGGGCCGTGCGCGGCATCTCGGATTTGTTCTTCATGACGTAATCGAAGATGGCCTTGCGGTTGGATTCGCTGGCCGCCTTGAGCATCCAGCCATAGCCTTTTCGGACGAGGTCGTCGTCGTCGCGGAGCAGAATGTCGGCGATGTCGAAGACCTCGTCGAGAAACCTGCCGTGCCGGGCCGGGATGATCAGCGTCACGGCAGCGGCACGGCGCGTCCAGCGGTTCTTCGACCTCGCCCACGTTTTCAATTCCGCCAGGTGGTCGGGGTACATTTCCATGAAGGCGGCGACCGTGTGGTTGCACAGTGTGTCGCAGGTCGCCCAGTTGGTGACGTATTGGTCGACCCAGCGGGCCAGCACCGCAAAATCCTGCGGTTCGAACCGGCTCGCGATGCGATCCGACCAGTGGCAGGCGATGAACGCCTCCTCCATGTATCCCGAGCCCCAGAGCTCCTCGCACAGGGCGAGTATTTCATCCTTGCCGATGTCCTTGACGCGGCCGAAATGGGCCTTGGCGATCTTGCCGACCGCCGGCGTCTTCACCCCATAGGTCTTGATCTTTTCCTTAAAAAACGTCTGGCCGCTGGCCTTGGTGTCGGCATCGCTCGCCGTGCGGAGTTCGCGTCGGATATCGGCGATGATCGGATTGGCCTTGATGCTGGGCATGGGTGAACCCCGACAGGTGGCGCTTGCAGCGCCCTAGGTACCCGCCTGCGTTCGCTTTCGGCGCAGGTAGGAAGGAAACCAGACCGTGAACACCGCCGTGCCGACGAGGAGGCCATAGGACGCGATCTCGCAGGCGAGATCGGACGGGCCCATTCTCTCCATTTTGATGAAGGCGAGGCCGGCATTGATGGTGAAGGTCGTCGCCCACAGGGATGTGATGATCGTGTTCGAGCGCACGAATTGCGGATCGTTCCACAGCGACGGATCCACATGTTCCTTCGCGTAGTCGAGGGTGAACGGCTTTCCGGCCAGGATGGTGAGCCAGGCGCCCGCCGCCAACGCGCCGTTGGCGAGCACCCCCAGGTGCTTGAGCGTCCAGGTGTCGTCGAAGACGATCACGGCCACGGTCGTGGCTGAGAAGAACACAAGGCCCACCCACAGGATGATCCCGCGATGCAGCCGCAGCACGCCCATGACCACCGACAGGACGAGCGCGACCACGAGCCCGACCTCGACCCGCCACAAACTGTCGTGGGCGATGAACAGGAACGCCAGCCAGGGGGCGAACGAGACCAGGAGTTTTGCGAAAGCCAGCATGGCTGCCTCCAACAATCAGGCCTGGGAGCGCGCGACGCGGAACGACACGCCGCGAGCGAATGTCCCGTCGCACCGTTTCATTCGGGCGTGCCCGCGCCGATCCCGGCGTCGGCCTCACATGCCGGATTCGATCGGATGATCGACGGTGCCGCCGCTTTCGGCCCAATCCTTGAAGGCGCCGAGATTGTAGACTTCGGTATACCCCATGTCCTTGAGGGTCTTGCCGGCCAACGCCGAGCGCCCCCCGGAGGCGCAATAGACGATGATGGTCTTGTCCTTGGCGAAGGCCTTGTCGTGATAGGGGGAATCAGGACAGGCGCGAAATTCGAGCATGCCGCGCGAGACGTGCAGGGCGCCGGCGACCTTGCCGGTCTTGACCACCTCGGGGGCGTCGCGCACGTCGACGATCAGCGGATTCGCCTTGGCGATCAGTTCGCGCGCTTCCGCCGGCGTGATGCGTTTAACGGCGGCGTTGGCCGCTTCCATCATGCTCTTGAGGGTTGTCGACATTATCGGGGCTCCTGGGGGGCGGGTTGGGGGGGGGAACGAGATGGCGCCAGTCCAGCACCCGAAGGCGCTCCGGTCCAGTCGGCGCGACTTCGTAGGCCGGCAGCGGCTCACCAATGTCGGCCTTCGTCCGGTATGTCGAGCACGACTCCGCACGCCTTGCAATGGACGGCGTCGACGTCGTGGCGCAGGAGGCCGCAGCGCGGACAGCGGAAACGGATCTTGCTCGGGCTCAGGAGCGCGCGCACCAGGTTGAGGAACAAGGTGACGCCGAGGATCATGACCAGGACCGAGATCAGCCGGCCGCTGGTGCCCGGCAGCGTGATGTCGCCGAATCCGGTCGTGGTCAGCGCGGTAACAGTGAAATAAAGCGCGTCCGCATAGTTGGCGATCAGGGGATTGATGGCGTGCTGGCTCTCGTAGACGATGCCGGTCATGACGTAGAGAAACACCGCCAGGTGCACGACCGGGAGGATCACGTCCTCGCGGCGGCGGAACCAGTCGAAGTCTCGGCGTAGCCGCGCCAGCAACTGGTAGGTGTGCAGAAGCCGCAACGTCCGCAGGATACGAAGGAAGCCGGCGCCTTCCCCGACCAGCGGCGCCAGGAACGAGGCGATGGCGGCGACGTCCGCCCAAGTCGCCGGGTGGACGATGTCGCGCAGCCGCGTGCGGCTGATGACGAGGCGGGCGACGAAGTCCGCGAGGATGACGAGGCCGAACACGAGGTCGAGCCATTCGACCGCATCGTTGCGGGGCAGGAACGAGGTCGCGACGATGAACAGGATGGTGGCGAAGTCGAAGGCGAGCAGGCCATAGCGGAAGCGATTGCCGATCCGTCCCTCGGATTCATAGAAGTAGCGGATCGTCTCGACCGAACTCTTCGCGCCATGTCTCCGTCTCGGCATATCGGGCCCCTTGCCGGCGTCCGGCGCCGCAGGCCGGATGCTAGCAGGCCGAGGGGCGGGCGCGAAGGCCGCCGGGCCGCCGACCGACCGCCGCGCCACGATGGGCAGGCGGCGCGGTGGCGGCCAAGTCGAGCCACCCCTATGATGATGTCGTCGAACACATCAACAGGCATGCCGGACGGGATCCGTCGATGCCGATGCGGGAGGAGCCATGAACGATCTCGTCTTCTATCACGCCATTCCGTCACGCGGCGGCATCGTGCGCTGGATGCTGGAGGAGGTGGGCGAGCCCTATGAGACCAGGCTCCTCGACCTCAGGGGCGGGGAGGGCCGCAGACCGGACTATCTCGCCATCAATCCGCAGGGCAAGGTGCCGGCGATCGTGCACAAGGGCGTGGCGACCACCGAAGTGGCGGCGATCTGCCTCTATCTCGCCGATGCGTTTCCCCGGGCCGGCCTCGCGATTCCCGTGGGCGACCCGCGCCGCGGCCCCTATCTGCGATGGGCGCTGTTCAATGCGAGCGCCATTGAGCCGGCGATGATGGACGCGAAATTCCCGCGTCGGGAGGACCCGCCGCCGACTGCGATCGGCTACCGGCCTCTCGACGCGCTGCTCGATATCGTCGCCCAGGCGGTGACTCCCGGGCCGTATCTCATGGGCGAGCAGTTCACCGCCGCGGACGTCGTCATCGGCTCGGCCCTGCGTTTCGGCATGGCGTTCGGCATGATGCCGCAGCGGGCCGACCTCGCCGGCTACGTGGCGCGGCTCAACGCCCGGGAGGCATATCGCCGCGCGGAGGAGAAGGACAAGGCGGCGAGCGGGACGTGACGCGCCGTAAGGAGATTTGGTGCGTGGGCCGCGGTCAATGTGCGCGGCGCCGTGATCACGGGGCCCACGACAGCGCGCCGGACCGTCGGTCCATACCCTCGGCAGGTATGCGGCTGGTTCCCAACGGTCGGGGCTCGTGCTGCTCGCCGTCAAAAGCACGATGGCCGCCCTGTTTCCGCGCTTGGCGTAACCATCGGCTAATTCGGCCCGCGCTAGTTTGGGCCATCGTGCTCCCGCCGTCACCACATCCGCGCCCGGACCGCCCGGTCCGGCGCATCGAAGGGACAAATGATGACAAAACCGACCCGGACTCGCCTGATCGCCGCCGTCGCCCTCATGGTGGCGTGCCCGGCGCTGGCGCTGGCGGCCGACACCGCCCCCGACCTGAAAGGCAAATGGGTCGGCAAGTCGCACACCATCGTGGCCGGCAGCGGCGGCCACTGGCCGAGCAATGCCGGCACGTTCGAAAAGCCCGGCCTGTTCGAAAAGGATCTGGTGATCGAGATCAGCGGCCAGGACGGCCGCCGCTTCTGGGGCGTGACGACGCTGTCCGGCAAGGGCGAGGCCACCACGGAAGGCTTTGTCGGCGTCCTGTCCGGCAAGAAGAACCGCGAGTTCATCGTCGCCGACACCGACGGCATCTTTCTTGGCAAGATCCACCGCAAGAACACGATGACGTTCTGCTACGCCCATCCGGGCGGCAAGAACGCGTCCGCGGTGGCGAGCTGCAGCGAGGTCAAGCGCGCGCCGTAAGGCGAGGGCGGCCGATTGTTCACGGGCCAGCTACGGTCACCCGACCTGAGCAGGGCCACGTGCTGTATGGATCGAAACAAAACCCCGGACGGTGCTCGTGCATCGTCCGGTTCTCTCCGCCGACGTGCGGTGAACGCGGAAGGGATGATGCACGCTGCCGGCGAGATTGATATAAAGCGGGCCCCGCCAATGCGAGCGTCAGGTCCGTGGGCTACAGCAGACGACGTCCCGTCAATTTGCCGGCGCCCTATCTCAGGCGGCTGTGGCTCGATCCGGACAAAGTCTCGGACGCCACCGCCTATCCGTTCTGTTTGCCCTTCCTGCAGCGCGGGTTTGATCTTCAATTCGACCACGCCATCACCATCATCGTTGGCGAGAACGGCACCGGAAAATCGACGCTCCTGGAGGGCCTCGCCGCGCTGGCCGGCTATGACGAAGCCGGCGGCGGCAAGGGCTATCGGCCGGTCGACCACGGCAAGGCGGTCGAGACCATGGGGGGCGGACTGTCGAAGGCGTTGCGGGCGAGCTGGCTGCCGAAGATCACCAACGGCTGGTTCTTCCGCGCCGAGAGCTTCTTTTCGGTCGCGCGCTATCTCGACGAGTCTGCCCTCGACAGCGGCGGACTGCCCCCCGACTTCCTGTCCCATTCGCACGGCGAGGGCTTTTTGCGCTTCTTCGAGGAGCGTTGCCGGCGCCAGGGCCTGTTCGTTTTCGACGAACCGGAATCGGCCCTGTCGCCATCGCGCCAGATCGAGTTCCTGAAACTCCTGCGGCGCATGGACGGTTCGGGCATTTGCCAGGTCATCATGGCCACCCACGCGCCGCTCCTGATGGCCTATCCGGGCGCGAGATTGCTGGCCTTGTCCAAATACGGCCTTGATCCGGTGCGCGTCGAGGACACCGATCACTTCCGCCTGTTGCGCGCGTTCTGGGGCGACCCGCACGGGTTCGTGGCGAGTGTCCTGGACGCGTAGTCCGACGGGGCTGCTCGTATGGCTCAAGCCTCGGCCAGCCGGACGATGTCCGGCACTTCGAGAACGTGCCGCGAATAGCCCTTGCGGGCGGCGTTGATCATGGCGCGGCCGACCTCGTGCAGCGTGCAGAAGCCGGCCGGATAGAGACGGCGGCCGAGCGGATAGATCCAGGCGAGGTAGGCGTAAAGCCGCTTCAGGTTCCTCTGCCCGGGCGACGGCTTCATGAAGCCGGGCCGGAACATGTAGGCGTTCGCGAACATGGCCATCAGGGCGTTCTCGGTCGCGCCCTTGATGCGCGCCCAGGCGAGCCGTCCCTTTTCGCTGCTATCGGTGCCGGCGCCGGTAACGTAGCAGAACGTCATGCCGGGATTGTGCCGGGCGAGCGCGCGCGCGAAGCCGAGCGTCAAGTCGTGGGTGACACGCCGGTAGTCCGCCTCGGCCATGCCGATCGACGAAACCCCGAGGCAGAAGAAGCAGGCGTCGTAGCCGGCAAGTTCGGCCTCGATCGGCGCCAGATCGAAGAAGTCGCCGTGGACGATTTCGCGCAGCTTGGCATGCTGGCGCCCGAGTGGCCGGCGATTGATCACCAGCACCTCGCCGACATCCGGGCTGTCCAGGCATTCGAGCAGCACGCCTTCGCCGACCATGCCGGTCGATCCGGTGATGATGACGCGCAAGGGCATGGGTGAAGTCCTGAGGTTTGGAGAAGCGTGGGCGCAGTCTGTACGCGCGTCCGGAGAGTCTATCACGGCAGCGCATGCATTCCGAATGCCAACATTGCCGCAATCGTCCGCCGGACGACCTCATCCTGAGGAGGGCGCGTTTGCGCCCGTCTCGAAGGATGTGGCCACCCGAAGCCGGGCCTGACGCCCTTCGCAGCCGCTCCCTTGGTGTGCTATTCTGCGGTGGCGACGAACAGGCGAGGCGCGCCGTGACGCACGAGCGGATCGAAATCAATCCCGACATCATGGGCGGCAAGCCTGTGATCCGCGGCACGCGCCTGCCGGTCGAGACGATCCTGCGCAAGCTCGGCGCCGGCATGAGCGCCGAGGCGATCATGGCTGAGCATCCGCGCCTGACGCCGGCCGACATTCGCGCCGCGCAGGCGTTCGCGGCCGACTATTTGGCCGACGAAGATCTGGTCTACGGTTGACGGTGCGCTGGCTCGCCGACGAGTGCGTGAGTGCCGCGCTCGTCGCCGGGCTGCGCGCTACGGGCCACGACGTCGTCTATATGGCCGAAGTTGCGCCTTCGGAGAGCGACGCCGCCGTGCTGGCACGCGCCCAGGCGGATGTTCGGCTGCTTCTGACCGAAGACAAGGATTTCGGCGACCTGGTGTTCAGGCGGGGCGGCGGCGTTCCGGGTCTCGTGCTGTTGCGGATCGATCCCGCTTTGAAGGTCGCCATGCCCCGGCTCCAGGCGGCGGTCGCCTACTTCGGTGATGGTCTGTTCGGCCGCTATACAATCGTCGAGGCAGGTCGGTTTCGATCACGTTCGCTTCGAAGGGGGTGATCCGGGCATGTCGACCAGCCCTGCAGACTCTTCGTAGCGGGAGCAAAAACCCCGGATGGCGCTGCGCTCCATCCGGGCTACGCTTGCCTCATCCAGACGACGCTCACTTCGCCGCTCTGCCCCTGAGGGCCTTGCCGCAATTGCCTTCGCGCACCGCTCGATCGCGGGAAACCCATAATTGATATCTCTCATATTCCAGCGCAGATATGTCGAGCCTTGATGGGAGCGTAGATGTGAAAAAAATCATCTAACATTTCATGTTCAAGATCATCGTAATGGCTTTCAATTTCCTGGAATGCAACGTGTTTCCGTTCGGTTATTTGGTGAATGGAAAATGATACGGTTTGTCCGCTGTCCAATTTACGGACGACGATCGAAGTTATACGAGGGAGCGCCCTTCGGGTCGATCATAAAAGCTTTCGCACGAGTAATGAACGATCCAACAGTGTCCAGCCTCAACAAAGAGACGTTCAAGGGTAAGCCAACCCTCCCTTTGGCGTCGTGGATCAGGTCCGCTCATTTTATTTATTACTCCGCCGCCTCGACCCGCTTCCTCTTCCCGCCCTCACGCCGCGCCAGCACCGACTTCAAGAACTGCCCCGTATAACTCCGCCCTACCTTGACGATCTCCTCCGGTGTGCCGGCCGCGACGATTTCGCCGCCGCCGTCGCCGCCTTCGTAGCCGAGGTCGATGATCCATTCGGCGGTTTTGATCGCTTCGAGATTGTGCTCGATGACGCCGACCGTGTTACCCTGGTCGGTCAACTCATGCAGCACCTGCAGGAGTTCTTTGACGTCGTGGAAGCGCAGACTGACGGTCGGTTCGTCGGAGGTGCAGAGTGGGCGGCTGGCCTCGATCATCGTGAGGTGGCCGAACCGGTGTCGCGAAATCGGCGGTTCAAGTCTTGCCTCTGCTCAAGTCTTGCCGCCGCGATTGCGCGTGACCTCGCGCAGCACGTCGGCGACCATGCGGGACAGGCTGTCGGCCAGACCACTGACGGTACCGCGCAAGCCAGTCATGTCGCCGCGCAAGCCACCGATCTCTTGGGCGACGCCGTCGACTTTCTGCTCGACGCGGTCGAGGCGCGACTTGATCGCCGCGAGGTCGTCGCTGTTGCGCCGCGTTTGTTCGAGGATATGGCGCGTGACCATCTTTTCGCCCTCGACTTCGCGTTCGAGAACGCCGGTCCGAGCTTCGAATTCCACGCGGGTGACATCGCTCATGAGCGTCGCCGTCGTTATTGGTTTCGTCGAACCATAACACAGGTCGCCGCGGCGTCCAGATACTACTCCGCTGCCTCGACCCTCTTCTTCCTTCCGCTATCCCTTCGCGCCAGCACCGGCTTCAAGAACCGCCCCGTATAACTCCGCGGCTCCTTGACGATCTCCTCCGGCGTGCCCTGGGCGACGATCTCGCCGCCGCCGTCGCCGCCTTCGGGGCCGAGGTCGATCACCCAGTCGGCCGTCTTGATGACTTCGAGATTATGCTCGATGACGACGACCGTGTTGCCCTGGTCGGTCAGCTCGTGCAGCACCTCGAGGAGCTTCTTGACGTCGTGGAAGTGCAACCCCGTCGTGGGCTCGTCCAGGATATAAAGCGTGCGGCCGGTGGCGCGCTTGCTCAGCTCCTTGGCGAGCTTGACGCGCTGGGCTTCGCCGCCGGACAGGGTCGTCGCCTGCTGGCCCACATGGACGTAGTCGAGGCCGACGCGGTTGAGCAGCTTGAGCACGTCGCGCACGCGCGGCACTGCCTTGAAGAAGTCGAGCGCCTCCTCGACGGTCATGTCGAGGACGTCGGCGATGGACTTGTTCTTGAAGGTGACCTCCAGCGTCTCGCGATTGTAGCGCTTGCCCTTGCAGACGTCGCAGGTGACGTAGACGTCGGGCAGAAAATGCATCTCGATCTTGATGACGCCGTCGCCCTGGCAGGCCTCGCAGCGGCCGCCCTTGACGTTGAAGGAGAAGCGGCCGGGCTCGTAGCCGCGCGCCTTCGATTCCGGCAGGTGCGAAAACCATTCGCGGATGGGCGTGAAGGCGCCCGTGTAGGTGGCAGGATTGGAGCGCGGCGTGCGGCCGATGGGGCTCTGGTCGATGTCGATGATCTTGTCGATGTGCTCCAGGCCCTCGATGCGGTCGTGCGGGGCGGGGGCCTCGGAGGCGCCGTTGAGTTTGCGGGCGATCGCCTTGTAGAGGGTGTCGATCAGAAGCGTTGACTTGCCGCCGCCGGAGACGCCGGTGATGCAGGTGAACAGGCCGAGCGGGATTTCCGCCGTGACGTTCTTCAAATTGTTGCCGCGGGCGTTCTTGACCACCAGGCGGCGGCGGTCGGGGATGCGCCGCTGCGGGATCGCGACGGTCAATTCGCCGGAGAGATACTTTCCGGTCAGGGACTCCGGCTCGGCGATGAGGTCTTCGACCTGACCCTGGGCGATGATCCTGCCGCCATGGATGCCGGCGCCGGGGCCCACATCGACCACGTAATCGGCGATGCGGATCGCGTCCTCGTCGTGCTCGACCACGATGACGGTGTTGCCGAGGTCGCGCAGGCGCTTGAGCGTCTCCAGAAGCCGCGCATTGTCGCGTTGATGCAGGCCGATCGACGGCTCGTCGAGCACATAGAGGACGCCCGTGAGCCCTGAGCCGATCTGCGAGGCAAGGCGAATGCGCTGGCTCTCACCGCCGCTCAATGTGCCGGAGGCGCGCGCCAGGGTGAGATAGTCGAGCCCCACATCGACCAGGAATTTGAGGCGCTCGCGGATCTCCTTGAGGATGCGGGTCGCGATCTCGTTCTGCTTGGCGGTGAGCCGATCGGGCAGGGCGGTCATCCACTCGCCGGCGCGGCGCACCGACATCTCGGCCACCTCGCCGATATGCAGTCCGGCGATCTTGACGCACAGGGCCTCGGGCTTGAGGCGATGGCCGGCGCAGGCCGCGCAGGGGATGTTGGTGAAGTATTTTTGCAGTTCCTCGCGGGCCCAGTCGCTCTCGGTCTCGCGGAAGCGGCGTTCCAGATTGGTGATCACGCCCTCGAACGGCTTCTTGGTCTCGTAGGCACGCAAACCGTCGTCGTAGACGAAGCGGATATTGTCCTCGCCGGAGCCGTACAGGATCACGTCCTGGGTCTTCTTCGGCAAATCCTTCCACTTGGTGTCGAGGGAGAATTTGTAGGCTTTGCCGAGGGCCTCGAGGGTCTGGATGTAGTACGGGCTCGACGATTTCGCCCACGGCGCGATGGCGCCCTTCTTCATCGAGGCGTCCTTGTCGGGGATGACCAGGTCGGCGTCGATCTTCTGCTCGACTCCGAGACCGCCGCATGCCGGACAGGCGCCGAACGGGTTGTTGAACGAGAACAGGCGCGGCTCGATCTCCGAAATGGTGAAGCCGGACACCGGGCAGGCGAACTTCTCCGAGAACATCAGCCGCTGCGGGCCGCTGCCCTGGTCGTGGATCTTGGCGACTTTCTTGCCCTCGTCCTTCGCGACGGCCGCTGACGCGGCCTCCTCAGGGCGAGGTCCGGTTTTCTTGCCGCGGCCATTCCCATTTCGCCCCTCATCCTGAGGAGCGCCCGTGGCCTTGGGTGCATCCGCAAACTCCGCCACCGCCAGCCCGTCGGCGAGCTGGAGGGCGGCCTCAAAACTTTCGGCGAGGCGCTGGCCGATGTCGGAGCGCACCACGATGCGGTCGATGACCACGTCGATGTCGTGCTTGAACTTCTTGTCCAGCGTCGGTGCCTGGGCGATCTCGTAGAAGGTGCCGTCGATCTTGAGGCGCTGAAAACCGCGCTTCATCCAGTCGGCGATTTCCTTCCTGTACTCGCCCTTCCGCCCCCGGATCGCCGGGGCGAGGATATAGAGGCGCGTGCCCTCCGGCAGGGCCAGCACCCGGTCGACCATCTGGGAGACCGTCTGGCTCTCGATCGGCAGCCCGGTCGCGGGCGAGTAGGGAATGCCGACCCGCGCCCACAGGAGGCGCATGTAGTCGTAGATCTCGGTGACTGTGCCGACGGTGGAGCGCGGGTTTTTCGAGGTCGTCTTCTGCTCGATGGAGATGGCGGGCGACAGGCCGTCGATCTGATCGACGTCCGGCTTCTGCATCATCTCCAAAAACTGGCGGGCATAGGCCGACAGGCTTTCCACATAGCGCCGCTGGCCTTCCGCATAGATGGTATCGAAAGCGAGCGACGACTTTCCCGAGCCGGACAGGCCCGTGAACACCACCAGCTGGTCGCGCGGGATCTCCAGGTCCACATTCTTGAGATTGTGCTCGCGGGCGCCGCGGATGGAAATCATGCGCGAGGCGTCCGCTTTCGGGGCCTCACCGCGCCTGCCGTTACGTTCAGTCATCATCGCCTTCGAAAATCATGTCGCGGCGATGAATCGTCGCCGGCGCGCGTGTTTCACGTGGAACGTAGCGAGAACGCGCGCCGGAGGCCAGCGGATTTTCCCGCTGACCACAAGTGCTTGGACGATCAGGTGATGTGAGCGCCGCGCGTCTCCAGATAGACCGCATATAGGGACTGGCTCGCCGCCATGAAGAGCCGGTTGCGCTTGGCGCCGCCGAAACAGATGTTGGCGCAGATTTCCGGCAGCTTGATGAAGGCTATGCGGGTACCGTCGGGGGCGAAGATCTGGACCCCGTCATAGCCGTCGCCGACCCAGCCGGTCGCCGCATAGACATTGCCGTCCTCGTCGCAACGGATGCCGTCGGCGTTGCCGGTCTTGCCGTCCCACTCCATGCTGACGAAGGCCTTGGGGTTCTTCAGGGTGTTGCCGTCGATGTCGAAGACCCAGATCTGGCTCTTGGCCTCGGGGTAGTGGCTCGGGCCGGTATCGGCGACGTAGAGCTTGCGATAGTCGTGGCTGAAGCACAGGCCATTGGGCTTGAACGGCGCGTCGGTGAGTTTGGTGATGGCGCCCGACTGGGCGTCGATGCGGTAGACGGCCTCCTTCATCAGCGGCTGGGGCGATTTGGCGCTCTCGGGCATGCGGTTGCCCTCGTATTCCATCAGGGCGCCGTAGCCCGGATCGGTGAACCAGATCGAGCCGTCATTGGGGTGCACGACGGCGTCGTTGGGGGCATTGAAGCCTTTGCCTTCGAATTTTTCCGCCAGCACCGTGACCTTGCCGTCATGCTCGTAGCGCACCACCCGGCGGGTGAAGTGCTCGCACGAGATCTGCCGGCCCTGGTAGTCGAAGGTATTGCCGTTGGAGTTGTTGGAGGGCGAGCGGAACCGGCGCGAGACGTGGCCGTCCTCTTCGATGTAGCGCAGCTGCTCGTTGCGACCGATGTCGCTCCAGATCAGGTAGCGACCGACACCGTTCCAGGCCGGGCCTTCCGCCCACAGGGTGCCGGTATAAAGGCGCTGGATGGCGGTGTTGCCGAGCTTGGCCTTGAAGCGCTTGTCGAGCACGATGATGTCGGGATCTGGGTAGCGGATCGGCGGCGCGCCGCGGCCGTATTCGCGTGCGGCGGCGGTGCCGCCGAGCGCCGTGGCGGCGCCGAGGCCGGCAACGGCCGTCAGCAAGGCGCGACGATGGAGACCGGCAGTGCAATCCGGGGGCTGGCGAGTTTCACAGGATTGATCACGGTGAGTGTCAAAGGCCATCGGGATGTCCTCCTCATCGACCTCCGCCTCGCGCGGAGGCTGCCAAATGTTACCGCATGGAAAGAAGGCAATTGAGGCAGGCGCAACGGGAGTTCGAAAAATTCGGTGGATGGTATGGGGAGGTCGTGCCCGGCACTTGTTGCGATCGGCGCAGCGGGGTGATATGAACAAATAGAGAACATTCGCCTGATCGCGCGCAGGCGACCTTTCGACTCCGGCGACGGCGGACCATATGACCGTCAGGCCGGTGGGACTGCAGATCGGTCGGACTTCAGATCGGTCGGACTGTGGAAAAGACGGATCGTCCTTGCCGGGCGACGGCGAGGGCCTAGGTTGGCGCCCGGCGTCGGTCTAGGAAAGCGTGACACCACTTCTTTGGTAGCGATGCCGGTTTGGTAGCCGGTTTTTTGGTATTCGGTTCTTGGGAGAGCGACATGGCAGGCAGCGTCAACAAGGTCATCCTGATCGGCAATCTCGGCGCCGATCCGGAAATCCGCCGGACCCAGGACGGGCGGCCGATCGCCAATCTGCGCATCGCCACCTCCGAGACCTGGCGTGACAAGACGTCCGGCGAGCGCAAGGAAAAGACCGAATGGCACCGGGTGGTGATCTTCAGCGAAGGCCTCTGCAAAGTCGCCGAGCAGTACCTGAAGAAGGGCTCGAAGATCTATCTCGAAGGCCAGTTGCAGACGCGCAAATGGCAGGACCAGTCCGGCCAGGACAAGTACTCCACCGAGGTCGTGCTGCAGGGCTTCAACGCCGTCCTGGTGATGCTCGATGGCCGTGCCGGCAGCGGCGGCGGTGGCGGCGGCGATATGGGCTCCGACAACGGCAATGATTTCGGCTCCTCCGGTCCGTCCGGTGGCTCACGCGAACGCCGACCCGCCATGGCGGGCAAGCGCGACGACATGGACGACGAAATCCCGTTCTGAGCTGCTTGCGGCAGCGCGTCGTGGACATGGCGGCCCGCCCGATGGCGGGCCGGGCCAGAGTCGGGCGGCAACGCAAGACAGACCCGTCTGAAACGGGTCTGTCTGAAGGTGGTCAATCCAACACGACGTCTCTGTACATGCGCCGGGCGGCTTTCCGCCCGGCGTTTTCAATCCCGATGTCCGTGCGCTTGGATGCGCCGGTTCCCGGAACGGTCATGGCCGCGACGCATTGGTGCCAAGTCCCCGCATCGTGCGGCGGCCATTGTTCCGGGAGAACGACATCATGAGAAAACTGCTCGCTGGCGCCGCGGTGCTGGCACTCACCGTCACGGCTCACGCCCAGTCACAGATGCCGAATACGTCCGGCGGCGCGCCTAACCCGTTGGCTCAGGGCGCACAGACTCAAGGCCAGTCCCAAAAGGTTTCGGCGGCCACCCGACAGTTCGTCCAGAAGGCGGCGATCACCGACCTGTTCGAGATCCAGACCGGCCAGTTGGCGCAACAAAAGGCCAGCTCCGACGACTACAAGGAATTCGGCCAGATGATCGTCAACGACCACCAACAGGCCAGCGGCCAGCTCAAATCGATCGCGCAGAAAATCCGGGGCGTCGAGGTGCCGACCGCGCTCGACAGCGCCCACCAGCAGAAGATGACGAAGCTGCAGTCGTTGTCGGGAGCCCAGTTCGAAACCCAGTTCAAGAGCGACCAGGTCGCCGGCCATCAGCAGGCGGTCAAACTCTACCAGGACTATTCGCGCTCCGGCGACAGTCCCGAACTCAAGCAGTTCGCGCAGCAGACCCTGCCGAAACTGCAGGAGCACCTGAAGCACGCACAAGCCCTGCCCAAGCCGGGCTCCGCCCCGACAGTCGGCAGCGGCGGAAGCTCTTCGCGCTGACGTTCAAGGAAGGCGCGCCGGCGGACGATCATCCGCCGGCCTCGTCCGGCGACCGGCCGATCAAACCGCCCAGACGGCGCGCACGCCATCGATCACGAATTGGACCGCCAGCGCCGCCAGGAGCACGCCGAGCAGGCGGGACACCACCACGTTGCCGGTGATGCCGAGCAGGCGCTCGATGCGGACCGCGAACAGGAAGACCAGCCAGCACAAAAAGATCACCGCCGCGATGACGCCCAAGAGGCCGCCCAGGAGCAGGGGATCGCCATGGGCGCGGCCGGCGAGAAGAATGGTCGCCGTGAGGGCGCCGGGCCCTGCCATCAGCGGAATGGCGAGCGGGAAGGCGGCGATGTTGCGCACATGCTCCTCGACGGCCTGCTCGGCATCCTTGGAGTCGCGCTCCTTGCGCCGGCCGAACAGCATCTCGAAGGCGATCGAGAACAGAAGCAGGCCGCCGGCGATGCGGAACGCCGGCAGCGAGATGCCGAGTTCGCCCAGCAGCCAGTCGCCGATGAGAGCCGTACCGGTCAGGATGGCGAACGCGATCACGCAGCCGCGCAGACCGACCTGCAGTCGCGCCGATCGCGGAAACCGATCCGTGAGGGCGAGGAAGACCGGCACCAGGCCGACCGGATCGACCACCACGACCAGCGTCACGATTGCGGAAAGAAAGAATTCCAACGCCATGGCTTGGCGTAACCGGCTGCCCGATCCCGGTCAATCATACCGGGCACGTCGGCGGATCAGGACTTTCACGCAGGCCGCGACGTCGCCCGCAGATCGCGAACGGCGCCGGATCGAGGTGCCCCGCGACCGTTTTCCGTCCCCCAAAGCCGCATGGCGGAACGGCCGCGACGGCAACCACGAAGGGGGCGTCTTGCGGTCGTCGCAAACCAGCCATATGTATTTGGAAAATAAGCAAGAAAAATCCTGTCCCAGGCCCCGATTTCGGATGGCTTCGAGGACCTGAATCGGCTAATCAACTCTTTCAAATTCAACCCCAGGAACAGCTCTTGTCGGACACCGAAAATCCCCCGCCGGATGACCCGTCGGCCCCCTCGGACGGCGCCTTGCCCTCGGACATCCGCCTCGTATCGATCACCGACGAGATGAAGCGTTGCTATCTCGATTACGCCATGAGCGTGATCGTGGCGCGGGCGCTGCCGGACGTGCGCGACGGCTTGAAGCCGGTGCATCGCCGCATCCTCTATTCGATGAACGAGCAGGGGCACACGCCCGACAAGAAATACGTCAAGTCGGCCCGCGTGGTCGGCGACGTCATGGGTAAATATCACCCCCACGGCGACTCGGCGATCTACGACGCGCTGGTGCGTATGGCGCAGGATTTTTCCATGCGCCTGCCGCTCATCGACGGCCAGGGCAATTTCGGCTCGGTCGACGGCGATCCGCCGGCGGCGATGCGATACACCGAATGCCGGCTCGACCGCGCGTCGCTGGCGATCTTGGGCGACATCGACAAGGACACGGTCGACTTCCAGGCCAACTACGACGGCAACGAGCGCGAGCCGGTGGTCCTGCCGGCGCGCTTTCCGAACCTGCTGGTCAATGGCGCCGGCGGCATCGCGGTCGGCATGGCGACCAACATCCCGCCGCACAATCTCGGCGAAGTCGTCGACGCCTGCGTGGCGTTGATCGACGATCCCGGTCTGTCCATGGAGGATCTGATCCGCATCGTGCCGGGACCTGACTTCCCGACCGGCGGCGTCATTCTCGGCCGCCAGGGCATCCGCTCCGCCTACCATCTCGGCCGCGGTTCGATCGTGATGCGTGGCAAGGTCGAGATCGAAAGCCTGCGCAAGGAGCGCGAGGCGATCATCATCTCGGAAATTCCCTATCAGGTGAACAAGGCCAACATGGTCGAGCGCATCGCCGAACTGGTGCGCGAGAAGAAGATCGAGGGCATTTCCGACCTGCGCGACGAGTCCGATCGCGACGGCTATCGGGTCGTCATCGAATTGAAGCGCGACGCCGTCGCCGATGTCGTCCTGAACCAGCTCTATCGGTTCTCGCCGCTGCAGTCGACTTTCGGCGCCAACGTGGTGGCGCTCGACAACGGCCGCCCGCAGACGATGTCGCTCAAGGATCTCCTGCAGGCGTTCTTGGCCTTTCGCGAGGAGGTCGTCTCCCGGCGGACCAAATACCTGCTCAACAAGGCGCGCGACCGTGCTCACGTTCTCGTCGGCCTCGCCGTCGCGGTTGCCAATATCGACGAGGTGATCCGCCTGATCCGCGCCTCGCGCGACGCCAACGAGGCGCGTGAAGCCCTGATGGGCCGCGACTGGCCGGCCCGCGACGTCGAGGCATTGATCCGGCTGATCGACGATCCGCGTCACAAGATCAATGCCGACGGCACCTTCCGGCTGTCCGCCGAGCAGGCGCGGGCGATCCTCGACCTGCGCCTGCAGCGCCTGACCGCGCTGGGCCGCGACGAGATCAAGGACGAACTCGACAAGCTCGCCGCCGAGATCACCGACTATCTGGACATCCTGCGATCGCGGGCCCGCATCCAGGCGATCGTCAAGGACGAGATGATCGCCATCAAGACCGAATATGCGACGCCCCGCAGGACCATCATCGTCGATCAGGACGGCGAGATGGAGGACGAGGACCTGATCCAGCGCGAGGACATGGTCGTCACCGTCTCGCACGCGGGCTACGTCAAGCGGGTGCCTCTGTCGACCTATCGGGCGCAGAAGCGCGGCGGCAAGGGTCGTGCCGGCATGCAGACCCGCGAGGAGGACTTCGTCACAAGGCTGTTCGTCGCCAACACGCACACGCCGGTCCTGTTCTTCTCCTCGCGTGGCCGGGTCTACAAGGAGAAGGTATGGCGGTTGCCGCAGGCTGCGCCGCAGGGACGCGGCAAGGCGCTGGTCAACATCCTGCCGCTGGAGCAGGGCGAACGCATCAACACGCTGATGCCGCTGCCGGAGGACGTCAAGACCTGGGGCGATCTCGACGTCATGTTCGCCACCACCAAGGGTACCGTGCGCCGCAACAAGCTGTCCGATTTCGCCGACGTGCGCCGCTCCGGCATCATCGCCATGAAGCTCGAGAATGGATCGGAAGGCGCGGGCGAGGCGATCGTCGACGTGCAGATCTGCAAGGAAACCGACGACGTTCTTCTGACCTCCGCCGCCGGCCAATGCATCCGTTTCCCGGTCACCGACGTTCGCGTCTTCGCGGGCCGCACCTCCATGGGAGTGCGCGGCATCGGCCTCGCCGATGGCGACAAGGTGATCTCGCTCACCATCCTGCGCCATGTGGACGCCGCCGGCGAGGAGCGGGCCGCCTATCTCAAGCGCGCCGCCGCCGTGCGCCGTGGCACCAATGGCGACGAAGAGGCTCAGATCGATGCCGAGGAGGGAGCGGAGAACGGCAATGGCGGCTCGATCGAGTTGGGCGAGCAGCGCTATGTGGAGATGTCGGCCGCCGAGCAGTTCGTGCTGACCGTGTCCGAAAACGGATTCGGCAAGCGGACCTCGTCCTACGAATACCGTACCACCGGCCGCGGCGGCAAAGGCATCGTCGCCATGGCGGTGAACAACCGCAATGGTCCCATCGTCGCCTCTTTCCCCGTCGAAGAGCCCGACCAGATCATGCTGGTCACCAATGGCGGGCAATTGATCCGTTGCCCGGTGGACGGCATCCGCATCGCCGGACGTTCGACGCAAGGCGTGATCGTCTTCAACACCGGCGACGGCGAACGGGTGGTCTCAGTCGAGCGGCTGTCCGAGGACAGCGACGCCGGTGACGTCGTTGATGCCGGCGAAACCGAATAACGAAACGGCACCGTCGTGAGACGGTGCCGTTCTAAATCGGTGCTACGGGCGGGACCGTTTCGCGTTCAACCTATATCGCGTTCAACGTATCGCCAAGCTGCGGTCGGCTGCGGCCGTCCGGGAAGCGTCGAGGCGGTCGACGGTGACGATGCGCACCGCCTTGGCTTGCCGGGTGGGGGAGGTCGGGTTGCGCAGGCAGCCGGCCTCGTAATGGGGCCAGCCGCGCTGGGAACAGGCGGCACCCACGGGCTTGACGTCGAGCCGGTCGCCCTTCGCCAGCGGCTGCGGCGTCGACGCGGACACTTCGTCGGACACGCCCGGCACCAGAACCGCCACGCCGGCCAGCATTGCGGCGGCGGCAATCGCTGCAACAACGATCTTGTACATGGTGACACCCCGTTCAGCGCCCAAGGGCTCTCGTGGCCCCTCCATACGCGTTGGTCTCTACAACCTGGGTGCAGGTTCAGGCCGGCGCCGCACTTTTTTCGCTTTAAGCTTTCCGAAGCCTTGCCGACGACTTGCGGGCTATCGGCGGTCGGGCTAGACCGCCGGGCATGTCGCAGATCGCTCTTTATGCCGGGACATTCGACCCGGTCACCAACGGCCACCTGGATGTGGTTCGCCAAGCCGCCGGCATCGCCGACAAGCTGGTGCTGGCGATCGGTGTCCATCCCGGCAAGGTGCCCTTGTTTTCGGCCGAGGATCGGCTTGCCATGCTTGAGGAAACCTGCGGCCCGCTGGTGCGTGAAAAAGGATGCAAATTTGCCTGCATCACTTTCTCGGACCTTGTGATTTCCGCCGCCGCGCGGGTCGGGGCGACGCTCCTGATCCGGGGGCTGAGGGACGGCACGGATTTTGACTACGAAATGCAGCTGGCGGGCATGAACGCCCAGATGGCGCCGAACCTACAAACCGTATTCCTGCCGGCTTCGGTCAGAGTACGCCCCATCACCGCCACTCTGGTGCGCCAGATCGCCGGCATGGGTGGCGACATCTCGGCCTTCGTGCCGCCGGTCGTGGCGGCCAAACTCAAAGCCAGGTTCGCCAATCCGTAACCCAAGGGCGCCGTCAACGCCTTGCTGAGACCTGCCTGCCGGTCTGCCGGTGGCGGTCCTGACACCCGGGAGCCCCTCGATGTTCCGTGCCCTGTTTCTGACGATTGCGCTTGTCGCCGCTGCCCCGGCCGTCGCCCAGCCGCTGCCGGCGGGCCTCGATCCTGCCAATACGGTGCTTCTCGATACGAAGCATGGCCGTATCGTCATCAAACTTCGAAACGACATCGCGCCCGGCCATGCCGAACGCATCAAGACCCTGGTGCGCGAGAAGTTCTATGACAATGTTCCATTCCACCGGGTGATTGCCGGCTTCATGGCCCAGACCGGTGATGGCCAGAACCGCAACGGCACCGGCAATTCCAAATATCCGAACCTGCGCGCAGAATTTACCACTACCCCGTTCCGGCGTGGCGTCGTCGGCATGGCGCGCAAGGGCAACGACGTCAATTCCGCCAACAGCCAGTTCTTCATCATGTTCGCCGATGCGCCGCACCTGAACGGTCAATACACGGTGATCGGCGAGGTGGTGTCGGGTATGGAAGTGGCCGACAAGCTCAAGAAGGGCTCGGAGGCTGCCGGCGGCGCCGTCACCGATCCGGACAAGATTACCAGGATCCAGATAGCCGCCGACGCCAGATAATTTCGGATGCTGAACAACGCCGCGACATCGAGGACCTGGCAGATGCACGACATGGGGCGAGGCCTTATGTTCGCATTGGCCATGGCATTCCTCGCCCCGGCCGCGGCAGCTCAACAGGTCGAGCCGCCGCGGCCAAAAGACGTGCGGATCAACTCGCTACGAGACCTTCACCTGGCCATGGAACTGTGCTGGCGTGCCAACCTGCCGCCGCTGGCGCAGGCAGTGCCGAGCATGCGTGTCACGGTGCGCGTCAGTTTCACCCGTTCGGGTGAAATCCTGGGCGAACCGCTGTTCACCTTCGCGACGCCGGGCGTGTCCACGCAGACCCGCGCCCTCTACCAACGCGCCGCGGCGAATGCGCTCGGGCGTTGCACGCCGCTGCCATTGACGGAGGGGCTCGGCAATGCCGTGGCGGGTAGCCCTCGAGTTTTCACGTTTATCGATCGACGCAACGAAAAGAGAGTCTGACCCATGACAGCCAAACCGGAAGACACGCTGATCCTCGAGACCACGCAGGGCCGGGTGGTGATCGCCATGCGCCCCGACCTCGCCCCCAACCATGTCGCCCATATCAAGAAGCTGGTCGGCGAAGGCTTTTACGACGGCATCGTGTTCCACCGCGTCATCGACGGTTTCATGGCGCAGACCGGCTGTCCGGATGGCACTGGCATGGGCGGCTCCAAGTACCCGAACCTGACGCAGGAGTTCAACGCCGAGCCGCATGTGCGCGGCACCTGCTCGATGGCGCGGGCGCAGAATCCCAACTCGGCCAATTCGCAGTTCTTCATCTGCTTCGACGACTCCCGTTTCCTCGACCGTCAATACACCGTATGGGGCAAGGTCACCGAGGGCATGGAAAACGTCGACAAGCTCAAGCGCGGCGAGCCCGTGGACGATCCCGACAAGATCGTTTCGGCGAAGATGGCGGACGCGGCCTAGCCGGGCCGCGCCGCGCGGCCATGCGAACCGACCTCTTCGATTTCGAGCTGCCGCCGGACCGCATCGCGTTGCGTCCGGTGCAGCCGCGCGATGCAGCAAAGCTCCTTGTGGTGCGCCCCGGCGCGTCGTTGGAACTCGCCGACCATGTCGTGCGTGATCTGCCCGAACTCCTCGTGCCCGGCGACCAGCTGGTCGTCAATGACACCAAGGTCATTCCGGCACGGCTCACGGGACGGCGCATCGGCCGCGGCGCCGAGCCGAGGATCGAAGCCAATCTCACCAAGCGGCTCGACGGCAGCCATTGGCAGGCGCTCGTGCGTCCAGCAAAGCGGCTCGTTGTCGGCGACGTGGTGCGGTTCGGAGAGGAAGGCCGCGTGTGCTTCCTCGGCCAGCTCGACGCCACCGTGGAAGCGAAAGGCGAGGGCGGCGAGGTGACCTTCGGTTTCGCGTTCCACGGTGCCATACTCGACCAGGCCATTGCCGAGCGCGGCGTCATGCCGTTGCCGCCCTATATCGCCGGCCGCCGGCCGGCCGACGCGCAGGACGATAACGACTACCAGACCATGTTCGCGCGCCAGGAGGGCGCCGTCGCGGCGCCGACGGCGGCGCTGCATTTCACGCCCGATCTGCGTGAACGTCTCCTCGCCCGCGGCGTCGACATTCACACCGTCACTCTGCATGTGGGGGCCGGCACCTTCCTGCCCGTCAAGGCGGACGATACCGCCGCGCACAAGATGCACGCCGAATGGGGAATGGTGAGTGCCGAAACCGCATCCGCGCTCGCCGCCGCACGGACTCGCGGCGGCCGCATCGTCGCGGTCGGCACGACGTCGCTTCGCCTGCTCGAATCCGCGGTCGCGCCCGACGGCACGCTGACGCCGTTCTGTGGCGAGACTTCCATCTTCATCACGCCGGGTTTCCGCTTCCGCGCCGTCGACGCACTGATGACGAATTTTCACCTGCCGCGCTCGACCCTGTTCATGCTGGTCGCGGCTTTCTCGGGCCTCGACACCATGCAGAGCGCCTATGCGCATGCGCTCGCGGCCGGCTATCGCTTCTACTCGTATGGCGACGCCTGCCTGCTGCTGCCGGCGTAAAAAATTGATCAATGAATTCCGGCAAGTCACAGCGAGCCCATTCGGCCTCGATAACCTAAACGACAAAATGTGAGCGCGTGCTCAAAAATTGACGTAGCGTCAACTCCGGGTGCTGAGGTAGGCAAGTGTCGACCACAAAAGACCAAATGAAAATTCCGGTCCGACGAGTTCATACTTGCCATCGGCAGAGCGACCATCCGACCCGGCCACTCATGATGAATCATCCGAGATGACAAGCACATTTTCGTTTCGCCTGTTCGAAACCGACGGGACCGCGCGGTTGGGAGAGCTGTCGACGCCTCACGGGGTCGTGCGTACGCCGGCATTCATGCCGGTCGGGACGCAAGGCGCCATGAAGGGCGTGCACTGGCATGAGCTGCGCGACACCGGTGCCGACATCGTTCTCGGCAATACCTATCACTTGATGTTGCGTCCGGGTGCCGAGCGCGTTGCCGCGCTTGGTGGCCTGCACCGCTTCTCCGGGTGGCGATATCCGATCTTGACCGATTCCGGCGGCTTTCAGGTGATGTCGCTGGCTCCGTTGCGTGAGGTCGACGAAAATGGCGTCATATTCCGCTCGCACATCGATGGCGCCACCGTCCAACTGACGCCCGAGCGCGCCGTCGAGATCCAGGATCTGCTCGGCTCCGACATCTCCATGCAACTCGATGAATGCGTGCGTCTGCCGGCCGAGCCTGCACAAGTCGAGCGGGCGATGCGCCTGTCACTGCGCTGGGCCGAGCGCTCCAAGCGCGCCTTCGAATACGCCAAGCCCGGCCGTGCCCTGTTTGGCATCGTGCAGGGCGGCGACGTGCCTGCGTTGCGGGCGGAATGCGCGCGGATGATGACCGCGATGGAATTCCAAGGCTACGCCGTCGGCGGGCTCGCCGTCGGCGAGCCGCAGGAGGTGATGCTGGCGATGATCGAGGAGACGGTGCCGCTGCTGCCCGCCGATCGCCCGCACTACCTCATGGGGGTCGGCACGCCGGACGACATCCTCGCGGCCGTCGCGCGCGGCATCGACATGTTCGACTGCGTGATGCCGACCCGCAACGGCAGGCATGGTCTCGCATTTACCCGGCGCGGCCCCGTCAACCTCAAGAATGCCCGCCACGCCGACGATCCCCGTCCGCTCGACGAGGAAAGCCGTTGCGCGGCGGCGAACGGTCCCGCCCGCGCCTACCTGCATCATCTGGTCAAGGCCAACGAAATGCTCGGCGCGATGCTCCTCAGCATCGTCAACCTCCACTATTACCAGGATCTCATGCAGGGTATCCGGGAAGCCATTGCGGGCGGGCGCTTCGTCGACTTCGCCGCCGAGACCCGTGAAGGATGGGCGAGGGGTGACATCCCGCCGAGATGATCCCGCCTGACCGCCCGCGCTGATTGTATCCGAGGATCGTCTTTCGGCATGCGTGTTTGCCCGCATGCCGATTAAGCATAGATCTAACCCGAAGTTTACGGGAATGTGCTGATGTTCGAGGCGTGTTATCTGCCTCGGAATGGCACCCGATGAAAGTCACATCGATCAAGACGCCGATGATTGGGCGGGCCGCATTCGGCGCTGCGCTGTGTATTGTTGCGACCGCGCCTGCCGTTGCGGACACGGTCCGCATCGGCGGTACCGGAATGGCGCTCGCCGCCATGCAATTTGCCGGCGAAGGCCTCGCGGCCACCCAACGGGACATCAGCACCAAGGTATTGCCGAGCCTGGGTACGCCCGGCGGCCTCAAGGCGCTCGCGCAAGGCGCCATCGATCTCGCCGTCATCGGCCGCCCGCTCAATGCTGATGAAAAGGCGAAGGAACTGGTCGATGCCGGTTGCACCACGACCGCACTCCTGTTCGCGACTTCGCATCCGCGGCCGCACGGCATCACCACCGCGCAGCTGCCAGGAATCTATGCCGACGAACGACCGTCATGGCCCGACGGCCGACCGCTCAAGATCATCCTGCGTTCGCGTGCCGGTTCTGAGAATGCCTATTTGACCGCGGCCATTCCGGGCATGGCGGCCGCGCTCGAAGCCGCCTACCAGCGTCGTGGCATTCCCGTCGCGACCACGGATCAGGAAAACGCCGAACAGGCCTCGCGCATCGCCGGATCCTTCGCGATCATGACGATGCTGCAGATGCGCGCCGAAAAGCTCGAGCTGCGGCCCGTCGCACTCGACAGCGTCTTGCCGAGCGCGGAGACTGTCGCCGACAAGACCTATCCGCTGAGCGTCAGTGTCTGCCTCGTGCTGCCGGCTCGTCCGAAACCGGCGGCGGAGAAATTCATCACTTATCTCAAGTCAGGAGCGGGGCGGACGCTCCTGATGTCGCTCGGCGCCACGCCGCTGAGATAGTAGAGCGCGCCCATGCCGGCCACCAGGTCGTTCGTCACCCTCGATTGGACGGTCCGCATCGTTGCGGTCGTGATCGCGGCGTTGGCCGGTGTCGGTATTCCGCTCACCTACGCGCTCGTCGCCTACAATGCCGAGCTGTCGCGGATCGCCTATCGCAACGATCTCGATGCCCGACGCGTGTCGGAATACGCCTATGTGCACACCGAGACGTGGACGTTTCAGACCCACCGCATTGCCGAGATGATCGCCTCGTACGGCGATGGAGAACACCGGCGAGTGACCGATGCGAGCGGCGAGGTCGTGGTCGACCTGGGCAAGCCCGCCAACGCGCCCAGAATCGAGGTGTCGTCGCCGATCGTCGTCCAGGGTCGCGAAGTCGGTCGCGTGACTGCGGCAGTCAACGCATCCGGCCTCCTCTTGCGCATCGTTATCCTGGCTGTTGTCGGTCTGGCGTTGGGCGCGGCCATCTTCGTCTGTGCGCATTTCATTCCTCTGAGGGCGCTGCGTCGCGCCGCCTCCGAGCATGAGAAGGTCGAGCGGGAACTCGGCGAGCAGATCGAACGCACGCGGGAGGCGCTGATTGAAGCCCACGAGGCCACTCGTGCCAAATCGGTATTCCTGGCCACCATGAGCCACGAGATCCGCACCCCCATGAACGCGGTGACCGGCCTGTCGTCTGTTCTCCTGGACGGTAATCTCGACAGCGAGCAACGCCACCTCGTGATGACCATTTCGGAGGCGGGCCATAGTCTGTTGCGCCTTCTCAACGATATCCTCGACATATCCAAGCTCGATGCGGGCAAAGTGACCTTCGAGGTTCGCGCCTTCTCGCCGGCGGCGCTGCTCGACCAGACCACCAGCATCCTGTCCGCCAAGGCCATCGAGAAAGGGCTCAGATTGCGGGCTGTTGCGTCCGGCGATCTGCCGGCGGCAGTGATGGGCGACGAGATGCGGCTGCGGCAGGTCCTGGTCAATCTCGCCGACAACGCCATCAAGTTCACTGAAACCGGATCGGTCGAGATCGCCATGTCGTGCCCCAGCGAAACCAGCGCCGACGCGGTGCTCGCGGTGGATGTGCGCGATACTGGCATTGGAATTCCGGCCGAGCGGATTGCGAGCTTGTTCGACGAGTTCACACAGGCGGACGCCTCCATCAATCGCAAGTATGGCGGCACCGGTCTCGGCCTCGCCATCTGCAGGCGGATCGTCGAGCAGATGGGGGGAAGGCTGACAGTCAATTCGATCGTCGGCGCCGGGACCACGTTCAGCTTTGTGGTCACCTTGCCCAAAGCCGACGTCGCCGCCCTCGCGCCGGCCGACAAGCGTGCCGGCGATGACGACCTCGCCGCCATTTTGGACCGTTTGGCGCGGCGGCCGCGCATCCTGCTGGCGGAGGACAACGGCACCAATCAGCTGGTGTTCTCGCGCATGGTGCAGTCGCTCGACGTGGAGCTCATCATCGCCGAGACCGGACAGGAGGCGCTGGACTATGCCAGGGCAGGCACGTTCGATATCGTGTTCATGGATATGCGCATGCCGGTGATGGACGGGCTTGCCGCGACACGCGCCATCCGCGCCCTTGGCGGGCCATGGACAGCCATTCCGATCATCGCCTTGACCGCCAACGCTTTTGCGGACGACCTCAAGCTGTGCCGCGAAGCCGGCATGGACGATTTCATCGCCAAACCGATGCGAAAGGCGGTGCTGTTGCAGACCCTGGCGCGACGCCTGAATGCAAGCCCCACAACCGGAGCCGCCGGCCGGGTGGACGCTTCGTCGCCGGCCGTGGCGGACGCTCGTGGTGATCGCGCGGTGCTCGACCACGGGACATTCGACGAGTTCGTCGATGCCATGGGTCTCGATGGCGCGGGAGGTATTTTGGCGGTCTTCTTCAAGGAGACGTCGGATCGTCTGATGCGTATGCGCGCAATGTCATGCGACGACGACCGTGCCGCCATCGGTGAGGAGGCCCATACCCTCAAGGGTGCCTCGGGAACTCTGGGCATGCATCAATTGCACGACCTTGCCCGGCAGCTCGAACATGATGCGCCTGCGGTATTGCCGCAAAACTATGCGGTTCAGGTCGAGCGCATCGATACCGCCTTCATGGCGGCCCGTGTCGAGGCGGAACGCATCCTGGCTGACACCGCTGCGGCAGCGGCACGAACGGCAAGGTCTGGTTCCCAATGACCCTGTTCGGGAGTGCCGGAAAGCGACAAATTATCGGTAAATTGGCGTGGACTCTTAGAGGTCTGTTACCGCGCTGCTGGTACGATATTGATCGTGCACAGGCCGTCACCAGACATGATGCCCGACCTGGTATGGGCGGATCCGGTCGCCGAGGATGCGTCCCGGCTCCGTTCCATCAGCATTATTGCCAGCATTCCGGGCCGCTACATGCTGACCCGGCGGATCGACGCCAATGGCAATCGTCGCGAGCTGTCGTGCCGGGTGGTGCGTCTGTCGCCCTACGAGATGGTCATCGTCGCGCCCCTCAACGGCAGCATCGGCGAACGGGTGATCGCCAATTTCATGGAGTTCGGTCGGATCGAAGGTACGATCGTGAAGACGCACGATCTCGGCTTCGTCATGACGTTGAGCATGAGGGAAGCCGAACGCGACCTGTTCGCCGCCAAGATCGCCTGGTACGAGAAGCACAAGAATCACGACGTCGCCGACAATCGCAAGTTCAAGCGCATCGTGCCGCAGAGCCCGCATTCGACCATCACGCTGGCCGACGGCGACACCATCGGGGCCTTTGTGATCGACATGTCCGTGTCCGGCTGCGGCGTGTCGGCAGACATCGAGCCGCGGCTCGGCGAGCCGTTGGCGGTCGGCAAGATCGTCGGGCGCGTGGTGCGCCATTTCCCGGGCGGGTTCGGGGTCAAATTCATCGAGACCCAAAGCCCGCAGACCCTGGAGCGGCTGCTGTTCGCGATGGAACTCAAATGAAGACGGCCGTATTCCACTCTGCTCGAAGGTATGCGTCATGACGTTCGTCGCCACCCTGTCTCCATCGCGGGATGCCGACTGCATGGTCGGCGACAAGACGCAGCCTCGGATTCTCGTGATCGACGACGACACCACGCCCCGCATGGTGATCGTCAAGCTGGCGCAGAGGCTCGGCTATGCGACCGCGGAGGCGAGCACCATCGCGGAGGCGGCAGCGCTGATCAGGTCCGATAAATTCGATTGCATGACGCTCGACCTGCGGATGGGAAGCCAATACGGCACCGAGCTCCTGGAGACCATGAGCATTGCGCAGGCGGATGTGCCGGTGATCGTCATCTCGTCGGCCGACGACGACGAACGCTGGGATGTGCTGCGGCTGGCGGCGCTCTACGGCATCCGCGTCACCGAAGTGCCGAAACCCCTGGAGATCGGCATGCTGCGCAAGGTGTTCGAGGAGATCCGCGACCTCGCCTGATTCCTCGGGCCTCGCCGTGGCATCGGGCCGGCCCGGCGCAATCGCGGACGGGACGAATTTCGCCGCGCCGAAAAACACGCTAGTGTCATGTCTCTGATGGTTGATTCATTTCGACATCATTCCGGGGCGCGCTTTCAGCGCGCCCCGGAATGATGGGACGAACCATCGGAATCACGACAAAAAACGGACGCGATCGAATTCGGCCCGAACTGGACCCGATCCTGTGACCTGCGCCTTCGAACCCATGCCCCGCACCCGCGTCGGACGTCTGTGGAAAGCGTTCCTCAACACCCTGGCCGGCCTCGACTGGGCGGTGCGGCACGAGCGCGCCGTACAGGAGGAATGCTTGGTGCTCGCGGCCGGCGTGCCGTTGAGCTTCGTCTTCGCCGTGAACGTCGGCTGGTGGCTGGCGTTGATCGGTTCGCTGTTGCTGCTCCTGATCGTCGAACTGCTCAATACGGCGGTCGAAAAACTGTCCGATCACGTCACGCCCGAACACCATCTCGGCATCAAGGTGGTCAAGGACCTCGGCTCCGCCGCGGTGTTCTGTGCGCTCGTCCTGGCGGTCCTCGTCTGGGCGGCCGGATTATGGGTGCGCTTCGGCTGAGCACGAAAGCCTTAACAAGTCTTAAGCATATTCACGCATTGAACCGGCTCGGCGAAGAGCTGTAGCCTCGTGCTCGGATGCCGTGCTTGGACACCATGATACCACCAGCACGGGACATGGGCGTGTAAGGAAAGACCCCGAATCCGTGCCGACTCGCGCGTCTGCCAGACGCGCCGCAGGGCGGCCGAATCGGCGGGGATGCGGCAAGCAACTTTCGACCTCCTTTGTACAGCGTTTGGGGGTGCTCATGACGTCTTTGCTTTCGCGACGCACCGTGCGTGTCGGCGGCGACAGTCGCGACATCACGATCGAAGACCAGTTCTGGCTCAGCCTCGAAGAAATCGCCGCCCGGCAAGGCACCACCACGTCGCAATTGGTGACGCGCATTGATCATGACTGCCGTGGGGAGAACCTGTCGTCGGCGATCCGGGTCTACGTCATCGACCATTTCATGACCCAAGCCCAAGACCTGGACGACGAAGAGGTCGACGACGAACCTGCGCCGATGCCGGCGCGGCCGCGCTGGCTCAACTAAAGCGGATTCCGCTCGGATGGAATCATCGGTCGTTCCTTCGTTCATTCCCCGTGGAGCGGGGCCCGGTGCTTGGCCAAGGACCAGAGGCCTGCCTCTGCGGACATGAGCGAAGGGCAGGGCGATACGAACGAAATCGGCTCCAGCAGCGGGGGACGGCGCGCCGCACACTGAAGAAAAGCCCCGGGCAAACCGCCCGGGGTTCGAACGACGCAGTCTTAATCGGGAGGAATTCAGAAAATATTCTACTCTCGCGAGAGCCGTCGGTGGTGACGGATTTGCCACATGATGCGGCGGAATCTCCCTCGCCGGTACGTCATTGGCGACCTGGGCGGATGAGCCGCACACCGGCGTCTCGACGAAGCGAAGGCCGAGCGACGCGGTCCGCGAGTGCGGCGATGCGGAGTGATTCGCAGGTCGAGGCGCACAAGATAACCCTGTCCGAAACCTCGCCGGCGGCGGGCAGGATCTCGTTCTCGACCACCTGTTCCACCTGATCGGTGTCGAACACGGCGAGCATGATGGTCGACGCCACACGCGCCACCTCGTCGATACTCCCGGCGGGCACGCCGCCGAACGTGACCAGTTCCTGGCGCGGGAAGGATCGATATCGAAGCCGGCGTCCGGATAGGACGAATGCCGCCAGTCGGCGCGCCAGAGCCATTATGAGGAGGCCGAGGCCGATCAGTCCGACGGGCGGGCGAGAGCGGGCGGTTTCGTCTGCCGCATCAAGGTGATGAGCGCCAACAGAGGCAGCGCCGGCAGCAGCATGGAAGCCGTGTCAATGTAGCGGGTTGCGGGCAGCGTCGTGAGGAGCACGATCCCGATCGCGCAGACTATCCAGCCGGACACGATGATTAGCACCGCGGCCCAATCCCGGCCGTGCGGCCCATCGTGTGGCCGCGCTCCCGATAACGCCAGCCAAACTGACCATAAAATCACGAGCGCGGACAGGAGCACGAATGGAGCGTTGGTGACGATGGCGCGGCCGACGAACCGGCTTGTCGCACCAGTCACCCATGCGGCCCAACGATCGGGGACGATCAGAACTGTGGCGAGGGCGAAGGCTTGCAGGCGTTTGTTGAACGCAACCCAAGACTCTCCGTCGCCACGGAGCGACGTAATGGGCCCCCAGACGAGATTATCGACGGTCCGTGCGTAGAGGTCGAAATAGCCGACGGCGGCGGAAATGAAGGACCGGTTGCCGCTCGAATTCTGAGGCGTTCGAAGAACCGCGCCTGCCTTCTCGGCGGCCGTCCTGGCCTTAAGCACGGCCGCTGCCGTCGGGCGGAGATGATCGGGGTAACGCTCTATGTGCTGCGGTTCGATCATGAGACCAGCGGTTCCAGACATCTGGAAACCGCCGAACGAAACGATGTTGAAGTCCCCGAGTGCGGCATAGCGTATGCTGGATTGGGCGAGAAACGGCAAAGCGAGGGCTGCCGCCAGCAGAGGTAACCGCCACCCTGTCGCGTAGCCGAACAATCGAGCCAGCAGAAGGCTCATGAGAGGAACGACGATCATTGCGGCCAGGAACACGGGCCGAAATGCATAGGCAAGGCCAGTGAACACCATGCAGGCAATCAGCGCCCCGTAGCTCGGTCTTGATGTCCACCGCAAGGCCGCGGCGAATGCGATGAGCATCGCGGAACATGCCGGAACCTCCGGAAGGGCGAGACGGCCGTGAAACAGGAACGATTGTGAGACCAGCGCCGCCGCCGCGATCGAAAATGCAGCCGCCCCGCCGAGCCCGAACCGGCGCATTTCGCGGAAGAGCACGATGACCGCGCAGAAATGGAAAGTCGTTTGCGCCAATGCGAGCGCCCACAAGCGGTCTCCGAAGACGCTGAGAACAATTCCGTAAAGAGGGTGCCGCATGCCCGCGAAGGCATCCGGCCAGACCAAGGGAACGCGGTAGCTGGCTGTGTCGGCTGAAATGTCGCCTGCGAACCAGCCCGAGAGGGCGAGGGCGGCAGATAGAACTGCGATCAGCAGACCGAGAGCAACCCGTGCGGGCGCCTTGGCGACGATGTTTGCGAACATGTTCGCTGTCCTTGATGACGGCGACTGCCGTGAGTGTTGAATCGCGTTGCATCATGCCGGGCTGGCTGGCACCCCGCGCCGGCACGGGAGACGTTCGTCCAGGCGTGCCAAGTCATCGACTTAGGTACGGTCTGTTACCCATGCCTCCGGGTCGGGCCTAATCGAGCCGCGCTGGCGTCGGCTTGTCGCCGGTCAAGGGATCGCGCATGTGGTCGAAGTCGGAAAAGCCGTAATTCTCGATGGCTTTCAAGACCGCCGTGAACACGTCCGGCTTGCCGTCGAGGCCCCGATAACCGGCGACGTATTCGGCCATGCGGTCCGGCGCGGCGTCGGCCAGGAGCACCCGCCGGCGCGCTTCGCAGCCTTCGGCGCGGAGATCCTTTTCAAGCTTGGCTTGGTGGCGCCGGCGGCGGCCTCATCGCCGAGGGCGAGCCGCGCCTGGGCGAACTCTTCGTCGAAGCGGTGGCCGAGCGCGCCGGCCTCCTGGCGCGAGATCGCGCCCCGGTCCATGGCGGCGTAGAGGCAATCCTTGAAGCCCATGTCAGTCCTCGGAGAACTGGACCAAGTCCGCATATTGATATTGCGTCGGCTTGCCGGCCTCCTCAAGCGCGGCTTCCCGGCCAATGAACCGGACATCACGACCATCCTCGCGGGAGGCGATCGCGAAGGCGTCAAACAGGGACGGTTCGGATGCCGCCTCGCGGCGGGCCGGGCCGGCGAGAGCCGCCTCGATCTCGTCCAAGCGGGGCCTTGGCGTCGGTGGCAAAGCGCTCGTGGCTCGGAATATGTTCTTTCTGCCGGCGCGCTATTCCTCCCGATAGATTTGCCTGGCTTCATTTCAGGAGCCTTGCCTCGCGTTCGGTCTCGGGCTTGAAGCGGGCGAGGTCGGCCATCACGGCCCCATGCGGCAGCGGATCGGCCACCATGGCGCCGACGGCGGCCGCCTGGCCTCCCGGCACGACGCCATTGATCGCTATCCCGAAGGCGGCGTCTGACAGCCGTGCCAGCGCGATGGCGTTCCTCATCATCGGCGAACTAATCGGCAGCTTGCCGTCGAGGAGGTCGGGCCGTTCGCGCAGGATGCGGGCGGCGTCGAGGGCGTTGCAGGAGCCTTCCGGCATGTTTTTCTTGGCCGCCAGCCTGAACGTCGGCCGGCGTCCAGCCGTCGGCCTCGCGAAACGGGAAGCCGTCGAGGCGCTCGAAGATGATCGACTTGCCCGACGCCTGCGGGTCCCACGGTGTCGCGTGGCGCCGGCGCCCTTTTGGGAACCCGATCATGAGCAGCCTTCCGCTGCGTAAGTGGTATACCGGATCAGAGGTCGCCCATCTGCTCGGGCACTCTATCGACCGGTATTATAGGAACCGGGTCCGCCTACAGCCGGCGTACGGAATGCCGCAACCAGTGACCATGGGACGCATCAGGATCGACAAGGCGAGCTTCGACGCCTGGCCGGCCCGCTTCCATCCCGCCATGCCGGGCCCGGCGGCGAACTTCTCGGCGCCGCCGATCGGCCCCGCACGCCGCCCCCGACGGCCTCTCGCGCGCGTATCTACGCGCCGTCTATGCTGCGCGGCGCTGATATGAATATCGGCGCTTGGGTTCTGTTGTGGATCGCGGGCGAGCTGCTGATTGCCGGGGTACTGGCGGCGCTCGCCTGGGTGATCGAGGGGGCGGACGTACCCCACGACACCCACCGCCGGAGCAACTGACCTCGCGGAATGACCGGCGCGAGAAGCCCCGAACGCCGCCGGAAGAGGACCGATGGCCAATGTCCTTAAGGCGGACCAGGGGCGCCCTTTGGACAGACTTGGGACGCCGACGAAAACCACGTCGTTGACGAACTCGTCCGTGCCATCAATGTCGTCATTGCGCGAGCGGCCTTCGAGGTGGCCGTGCGAATGCGCGCGACGCGTCGGATTTTGCTGCGCGATGGCGCCCGAGTCGTCGCCCGCCATGAACCGAAACCGAACAAAAGTCTCACGTG
>JAVDCA010000069.1 GCA_030848545.1 Astrobacterium formosum | reverse complement strand
CTCGGAAATCTGCTCGGCTTCGCCCGGGGCGGCTACACCGGCGACGTCGGCCGGCAGGCGGTCGCCGGCGTCGTGCACGGCGAGGAATTCGTGGTCAACGCCACCGCGACCGCCCGCCATCGTCCGCTCCTCGAAGCCCTCAACGACAACCGGCTGCCGGGCTACGAGCGAGGCGGCTATGTGAGCCCGCCACCGTCGTCAAACGTGGTGGCTTTTCCGGGAGGTGCGAGCAGCAGCACGTCGCCGATCCAGGTCAGCTATGCGCCCGTCTACCACGTCCAGGGTCGCGGCCAGGAGATCGACGATCTGAAAGCCCAGATGGCGCGCGACCGCGCCGAGGCGCCGGCCATCATCGTGCAGACCATCAAGGAAGCTCAATCCCGGAGGATGATCTAATGGCGCTGATCACTTTCCCGCGCGCTATGCCCGACGAAATGCCGATCGTCGGTCTGTCCTTCACGCCGTCACCTATGATCGAGTTGTCCGCCTTGCGGTCAGGCAAGCAGATCTCCAAGGACATCGGGCCGACCCTGTGGCGCGCGACCTGGCGCACCGCGAAGATGACGGAGAGCGAGGCCGGGATTGTCAGGGCTTGGTACGACACCCTTTTGAGCCTGGAGGCTTTCCTCGGCTACGACAGACTGCGGGAATACCCGCTCGCCTATAAGCGCGGTTTTGCCGGTCTGACGGTCGGCGGCAATCCCTTCACCGGCGCCTGCACGCTTACGGGCGTCGCGAGCGACAACCTGCAGGTCTCGCTTTCCGCTCTGCCGGTCGGCTTCACCCTCTCGCCCGGCGACTATCTCGCCTTCGACTACGGCACAGACTCCCGCGCCCTGCATCGGTGTTCGGCAGGCGCGACCGCAAACGGCAGCGGCGCCCTCACCGTCGAGGTGCGGCCGCACTTGCGGACAGGCTGGACGGCAGGCGCGACCGTCGCCCTGCGCCGCGCCGCCGCTCACATGAAGATCGTCCCCGATAGCTGGTCGGACCCGACCGAGGCGCCGTTCTGGACCACGGTGTCGTTCGAAGCCATCCAGACGCTCTGAGGTCCGAAATGAGGAACCTGACAACCGCACAGATCCAGGCACTCGCCAGCGGCAATGTCATGCGGCGCATGTTCATCTGGTGCGATGCCCTCGATCTCTACGGCAATCCGGACCCGGCCGGGTTCTGGGACGACGTCGGCACGATCGAGCATGACGGGCGGGTATATCACGGGTCCGGCACCGTGATCTCGATCGAGACCTTGTCGGCCGGTTCCGACTTCACCATCCCGCGGCTCAAGATCACTGCCTCCGGACTGGAGCTATCCACGAACGAACTGGTGCGCACCCGCAAGCTCGCCCAGCGGCCGATCTCCGTCTCGATCGGTCTGTTTGCACCGGCGACTCACGCCGTGATCCCGCCCCTGATCCCGTACTTCGAAGGCGTCGTCGATGATCCCGACATACCGACGGCGGCGGGAGGCAAGTCGCAGATCGTCCTGACCTGCGAGTCGGCATCCCGCGCGCTCACCATCAAGCGCACGGAAACGCGCTCGAAGTCGTCCCTCTCCCAACGCACCACGGGAGATCGATTCTACGACTACGCCGCGGGGCAACGGGAAAAGACGATCTACTTCGGACGGAAGGGACCATGACAGATATCGATCATGTCACCGAACGGGCGCCGTACCAGCTGGGGACAGCGCTGGGAGC
>JAVDCA010000068.1 GCA_030848545.1 Astrobacterium formosum | reverse complement strand
GTGAGCCTCAACGCCGGCACGGTCATCTACCAGCTCGACTTCGCCATCGCGGATCAACTGAGGATCGCAGGATGAGCCAGCAGCCAAGCCGAGGCGGCTCGTACGTGCAGGACAAGGACGGGGCGCTCAAGCGCGTCGCATTCACCGCGGTCGAAGAGACGAGCCGCGTCCGCGAGGTCGTCGGCACCGCCCCGCAAGTCGAGCCGGTCGCGAAGACCCAAACCGTTGCGCCCGCGAAGGGCCGCAAGTCGAAGGAGTGACACCGATGCCGGAGCCGATCCGCTATCGTCTGATGGTCCTGCTCGCCAAGATCGAGACCGAGTACGCCACCGATCCGACGCCGACCGGCGCCGCCAATGCCATGCTGGCCAAGAACGTCGAGATCTCGCCCATGGAGGGCGAAGACGTCTCGCGCGAGCTCATCCAGGCTTTCCTCGGCGCCCAGGCGACGATCCCGACGTCGCTGCGCATGGTGCTGACGTTCGACACCGAGCTGGCCGGCTCTGGCGCCGCCGGGACGGCGCCCAAATGGGGTCCGCTCGCCCGCGGCGCCGGCATGGCCGAGACGATCGTCGCCGACACCTCCGTGGCCTACACGCCGGTCAGCGAGGAGATGGAGAGCCTGACCCTGTGGTTCTGGATCGGCTCGACCAAGCACGTCCTCACCGGCGCCCGCGGCAGCGGCGAGGTGACGGTGAACGCCCAGGGCATTCCGTCGATCAAATGGACGTTCACCGGTCTGTGGAATGCGCCGAGCGAGGCAACGCGCGCGACGCCGACACTGACGGGCTTCCAGAAGCCGCTGGTGGCGTCGAAGACCAACACGCCGACCTTCACGGTCAACAGCATTCCCCTGGTGCTGCGCAGCTATTCGCTCAAGTTCGGCAACCAGGTGGAGCCGCGCCTCCTGATCGGCCGCGAGTCGATCGAGATCGTCGACCGCGCCGAGGCCATCGACGTGGTGGTCGAGGCGGTGCCGTTGACCACGCTCGATCCATACACGCTCGCCAACGCGCAGACGCTCGTTCCCGTCGCGCTCGTGCACGGCACCGTGGCCGGAAACATAATCTCGTTCACGGCGGCGACCTGCCAGATGAAGCGGCCGACCGGCTACCAGAACAACCAGGGCACGCTGGAATGGCCGCTCGCCCTGGCTCCTCTTCCGACTTCGGCCGGCAACGACCAGTACGCCATCACCGTGACCTGACCCGGCCGGGGTCGGGTTTTCAAACGCGCTTCAACGAGAGGTCTGCAAACCATGTTCACGATCGTCGACACCCCCACCTTCCGTCACGAAGTCAAAGTCCGTGTTCCGGTCGACGGGGGCCACAAGGAAGAGTCCATCAGAGTCACATACCGAGTGCTGGCCGTCGAAGTCATGGAGAGACATGATCTGAGGACGCCGGCCGGGAACAAGGCGTTTCTTCAGGACACCGTGATCAAGCTCGACGACATCGTCGACGCGAGCAACCAGCCCATACCGTACAGCGACAGCCTGCGCGATCAGGTGCTTTCGCTGCCCTATGCACGCTCCGCGCTCGCGGAAGGATACTTCACCGCCATCGCCGGGGCGCGCGCGGGAAACTGAGATGGGCCGCCCGCCGCTGGGCGACCGGCGATGGGGCGGCCGACAAGGCGAGCGAGAAGGCGACCGAGGATGCGCGCGCATTCGGCTTCGACGAACAGTCCATGGCCGAGCTCGCTGCGGCCCTCGCCGCAGTCCACGACGACGAATTCGCCGGCCTGTGGCCCGAGAACGTCGCCGTGTTCGACGCCTTCCTGGCGGTCGCCACGCAATGGCGCACGGCGCCGATCGGCGGCGGCATGGC
>JAVDCA010000067.1 GCA_030848545.1 Astrobacterium formosum | reverse complement strand
GGCGATGCGGCTACTCTCCTGCACCTGGCGGGCGATCTCGTTGACCGACCCGGTGAGCTCTTCGGCCGCCGACGCCACCGCACCGACATTCGACGACGCTTCTTCCGAGGCCGCCGCCACCACGCCGGTGAGATCCAGCGTCGTTTCCGCGGTCTTGGTCAGGGTCGTCGCCGACTTCTCCAGTTCACCGGCTGCCGCCGACACGTGGTCGATGATGCGGCCGACGGCGGCCTCGAATTCGCCCGCAAGCCTGTGCCGCGCGATCTGCTGTGCCTTGGCTTGGCTTTCCTCGGCAGCCTTGCGTTCGGCCATCGCCCGTGCCTGGGCTTGCTCGCGCTCCGCGGTGGCGCGCTGTTCGGCCTCCCTCTGCTCGGAGCGCATCCGGTCGGCCTCGATCATGCCGTCCTTGAACTGCTGCATCGCATGGGCGAGCGCGCCGATCTCGTCCTGGCGGCTCGAATACGGAACATGCGCCGTCAGATCACCATTGGCGAGCTTGACCATGGCGGCCTGGATGATGCCGAGCGGAGACGTGACCCGGCGCGACATGACCATCATCATGGCGGCCGCGAACACGACTGCGATCGCCAGCAGGCCGACCGAGGATACCAGGGTCCACCGTGCTGCCGTATACTGAGCTGCCATATGCTCCTTGGCGACATCGAGCGTGACCTCGGCGAGTTCGACGACTTGATTGAGCCGGGGCGTGGTGTTGTTCGTCCAATCCACGCTCGAAATGGTGTTCGGTTGGCCCGACACGAGCTTCGCCATAACGGTGTCGCGCTGCGCCACGTAGTCGGAGGCGAACAGATCACGCTTGGTTCGGTTCAGCAGTTCGGTGAAACGGGCCGGCATCGGCAGCGCCGCCGCGCCGCTCTCCATCCGCGCCCACGTACTGTTGAGCCCGCCGACGGCTTCGGAGAACTTCTGCATGGCGTCCTTGGGCAGTGGGCGGCCGGCAAGCGGAAACGCGATCATGACGGCGATGTCGCCGCCGACATTGCGGACACCCCAGGCGAGTTCCTTGATATCCAGGAGCGAGTCCACGAAGGGATCTTCGAGCTTCACCTGGCGGGTGAGCTGCGCCGAAACTGTCTGGAGAGTGTCGAGCAACGGCGAAATGGTGTCCACGTAGTTTTGCGCAAGATCGGTGCGACGCGCTGCCTTGGGCTGTCGCACCGCGGCGGCGGCCTCTTCCTGCAGCCGGGCCAGCCGCGTGGTGCCGCTGGCGAGCGTCCGCAGGACGTCCTCGCGCTTGGCGAAGTCGACTACGGAAAGCGCAGCATGCGCGCCTCTCAGCGCAGTCAATTCGGCCGCGCGGGTCGCCCTGACTTGGGGACTGGCATCCGAAAGCTGCTCGTCGGCCAACAGTTCGCGGTACGACAACGTACGGTCGAAGCGAAGATTGTGCAGGGACGTGAACATGAGCGACGAGGCTTCGACGGCCGCCGAAATGCGCGAGGCGCTCTTCAGGCGCGTCCATGACGTCCAGGCGTCCTGAGCCAGGAGGATGACGATCGCCGCTGCGAGCGAAGCGATCAGTGTCTTCAGCAACGCATTGACGGACAGGCGACTGACCATGATAGCCCCCGGCTGAATTACAAATCCGGGAGCGTCATAACGCACGCGCGATGAACAACGCGTTCACGACACGCATAGAGAGCTTGCACGATCGATACGACGCAAGCGCAGATGGTACGGCCGGACCATCGCTAGAACGCAAAGGTACCATCCGGAGGGGTCGGCCGGACTTCCTCAGCCCGCCCGACCAGGCCCGGTCACGCCGCCCGCACGGTGTCGAGGAATTTCTCCACCTCGGACTTGAGGTCCTTGCTCTCGCCCGCGAGCGTGCGCGCCGCCGTGAGCACCTGGGTGGACGCCGAGCCGGTCGCGGTGGCACCGCGATTGACGTCGCCGATCGTGTTGGCGACCTGCGCGGTGCCGCG
>JAVDCA010000066.1 GCA_030848545.1 Astrobacterium formosum | reverse complement strand
TGGGGAGAGGGAGCGCGTTGGCGCTCGGGGCTTCTTTCTTTATCCAACAAGTTTCGCGCTACGTAATCACCGTCGGCTGGTCCCGGCCCGTATAGCGTTCGATCTCCCCGAGCGCGTGGGAGAGCGTGACCAGGTCGGCGAGGGCGGCTTGCGTGTCGGCGTGCTGGCGGGCGACGTCGCCTTCAAAGCTCTCGATATAGACCCGCAGCGTCGCCCCGGCGGTGCCGGTGCCCGACAGCCGATAGACGATGCGGGCGCCGTCGGAGAAGATCACGCGGATGCCCTGGCGCGTCGCCTCGGAATCGTCGACCGGGTCGCGGTACGAGAAGTCGTCGGCGCGGGCGACGTCGCGGGAGCCGAAGCGGCGGCCCGGCAGCGACGGAATGAGCCGCCGCAGGCCCTCGACCAGCGCATTGGCGCCGTCGGCGTCGACCTCCTCGTAGTCGTGGCGGGTGTAGTAGTTGCGCCCGTAGGCCGCCCAGTGCTCGTCCTGGATCGCCTTCACGCCCTGTCCGCGCGCCGCGATGATGTCGAGCCACAACAGCACCGCCCACAACCCGTCCTTCTCGCGCACATGGTTCGAGCCCGTGCCGGCACTCTCCTCGCCGCAAATGGTCACCATGCCGGCGTCGAGCAGGTTGCCGAAGAACTTCCAGCCGGTGGGGGTCTCGAAGACCGGGATGCCGAGCTTGGCGGCGACGCGGTCGGCGGCGGCGCTCGTGGGCATGGAGCGGGCGATGCCGGCGATGCCCTTCCGGTAGCCCGGCGCCAGATGGGCGTTGGCGGCCAGGATCGCGAGGCTGTCGGACGGCGTCACGAAGGCCTGGCGGCCGATGATGAGGTTGCGGTCGCCGTCGCCGTCGGACGCCGCGCACAGGTCGGGCGCCGACGGTCCCATGGCAAGGTCGTAGAGGTGCTTGGCGTGCACGAGGTTGGGATCGGGGTGGTGGCCGCCGAAATCCGGCAGCGGCTCGCCATTGATGACGGTGCCGGGCGCCGCCCCGAGCGCGCCTTCGAGGATCGCTTTCGCGTAGGGCCCGGTCGCCGCCGACATGGCGTCGAAGCGCATGGTGAAGCCGCCGGCGAACAGTTTTCGGATGCGCGCGAAGTCGAACAACGTCTCCATCAGGGCCTGATAGTTGGCGACGCAATCGACGATTTCGACGCTCGCATCGCCGAGCTTGACCGTGCCGAGCCGGTCGAGGTCGATGTCCGGTGCATCGACGATCTTGTAGCGGTCGATGACCTTGGAGCGGGCGAACACCGCCTCGGTGATTTTCTCCGGCGCCGGGCCGCCATTGCCGATATTATATTTGATGCCGAAGTCGCCGTGCGGGCCGCCGGGATTGTGACTCGCCGACAAAATGATGCCCCCGAAGGCGCCGGTGGAGCGGATCAGCGCCGACACCGCCGGTGTCGACAGGACGCCGCCGCGCCCGACTAGGACGCGGCCGAAGCCGTTGGCGGCGGCGATGCGCAAAATCGCCTGGATGGCCTCGCGGTTGTGGTAGCGGCCGTCGCCGCCGACCACCAGGGTCTGGCCCTGAAAGCCCTCCAGGCAGTCGAACACCGACTGGACGAAATTCTCCACGTAGTTCGGGGTCTGGAACACCGACACTTTTTTGCGCAATCCCGAGGTCCCCGGGCGCTGGTCGGGGAACGGGGTCGTGGCGACAATCCTGGTCATGAGAACCTTGCTGTTTCGCCGGCGCGCAGGTTGACCGCCGGGGTCATATCAACCTGAACTCGCGCGCGGAGTTCGATTTCCCGGCTAGAATAACCGAGAGATCAACGGGGAGCGAGGACAGTGATGGTAACCACGACGGAACCCGGGACGGACGGACGGCCCCGGCGGCTGATCGTCGGCATCAGCGGCGCGTCGGGGGCGATCTACGGCATCCGCCTCCTGGAACTCGCGCGCCGGGCCGGCATCGAAACCCATCTCATCGTCTCCACCGCGGCCCGAACCACCATCGATCTGGAGACCGGCCGGACCCTGGCCGAGGTCGAGGCCCTGGCCGACCGGGTCTATCGCAATGACGACTTCGCCGCCGCCTGCGCCAGCGGCTCGTTCCAGACCCTCGGAATGGTGATCGCCCCGTGCTCGGTCAAGACCATGGGCGAGATCGCCTCCGGGGTGACCGCGAGCCTGATGTCGCGCTCAGCCGACGTGACGCTCAAGGAGCGCCGCCGCCTGGTCCTCATGCTGCGCGAGACGCCGCTCCATCTCGGCCACATCCGCGCGATGGCGAGCGTCACCGAGGCGGGCGCCATCGTGTATCCACCGGTGCCGGCGTTTTATGCGCGGCCGGCGACGATCGCCGAGATGATCGACCACACGTTGGGGCGCGTCCTCGATCTGTTCGGAATCGATGTCGGGACGGCGCATAGATGGGGAGAGTCGTAGGGCGCAATAG
>JAVDCA010000065.1 GCA_030848545.1 Astrobacterium formosum | reverse complement strand
GTAAGCGATCCTCTGAACCCACCTTGCAAGGCGCTGGTTGAGCGGCACGATGCGGCCCCCTTTTACTCAGTGGAGTCGCATATATGGTCGACCATATGGTTGATGCTTCGACGCGAGGCGGTCGCGTCGAGATCCGGATGGGTGTCGGGCGAAGACGTCGCTGGAGTGACGAAGCCAAAGCTGGGATCGTTGCCGAATCCTTTGCGCCTGGAGCGGTGGTTTCGGAGGTGGCGCGGCGGCACGAGATTTCGCCGCAACACTTATTCGCTTGGCGCAAAGCGGCTCGGGCTGGCGTGCTGTCGTTGCCTTCGGATGCCGCACTCCAATTCGTACCGGTTGTGACGGAGGCACCTGACGATGGCGCGCGGGCGCCGGCCGAGACGGGTTCGGCAGTCATCTCGATCGAGATTGGAGGGGCGATCGTTCGAGCGACGTCCGGCGTCGATCTTGTCTGGCTGCGGGACGTTCTGCGGGTGGTGAAGGCGGCCAGATGATCGCTTTTCCGGCCGGTATCAAGGTTCTGATCGCGACCAAACCGGTAGACTTCCGCCGTGGCGCGGATGGTCTCGCAGCATTGGTGCGCGAGCAGCTCGGGCACAATCCGTTCTCCGGGACGCTGTTCATTTTCCGGTCGAAGCGGGCAAATCGTTTGAAGCTGCTTGCCTGGGACGGGTCCGGCCTGGTGCTTCTATGGAAGCGGCTCGAGGACGGCAAATTTCTCTGGCCACCGATCAGCGACGGAGTGATGCGGCTGTCCGCATCGCAACTTGCAGCGCTGGTTGACGGAATGGACTGGTCAAGATTGCTCGCGCGCGATGTTACACCGCCGACGGCGACGTCGTGATCGCTGCGACCTATTGATTCATCTGTGGACGCACTGATCACAACAGGGCGCGAATCTGATTCGATGTTGCGCGTGAGCGAAAGCGCAGATCATCTTCCGACCGATATCGAAGCGTTGCAAGCGCTGGTTCTGGCGGCGCGAGCGGAGCGTGATGCCGCGATCGCGGATCGCGACCAGATGATGTCGCAACTCGGTCGTCTTCAACATCTGCTGCGCCAACTGCAGCGCGCGCAATTCGGCCGGCGGTCGGAGAAGCTCGATGCCCAGCAACTCGCTCTGGCATTCGAGGATATCGAGCAGGCCATCGCCGGCATTGAGGCCGAGGACGACAAGAAAGACCCGACAGCAGCCCGCGCGCGCGGCGACAAGCGTCGTTGCAATCGCGGTGCGCTCCCGCCCCATCTGCCGCGCGTGCATGTGACGGTCGATCCGGAGGACACGGACTGCCCCTGCTGCCGCTCGCCCATGCATGTGATCGGCGAGGAGACCTCGCAGCGGCTCGACGTTATCCCAGCGCAGTTCCGAGTGCTGGTGACGCATCGTCCCAAGTACGCCTGCCGGGCGTGCGAACAGGCCGTAGTGCAGTCACCGGCGCCCGAGCGATTGATCAAGGGTGGGCTGCCGACCGAGGCGATGGTGGCCCATGTTCTGGTGGCCAAGTACGCCTGGCACCTGCCGCTGTATCGGCAAGCCCAGATGCTGGCGGCCCAGGGCATCGACGTCCAACGGTCGGTCCTCGCGTTCTGGGTCGGATACGCCGCCGCCGAGCTCAAGCCGGTCTATGTGCGGCTTCGCGAGCTCATTCTAACCTCGGGCAAGATCGCGGTCGACGAGACGGTGGCGCCGGTGCTCGATCCCGGCCGAGGTCGCACCAAGAAGGGGTATTTCTGGGCCATCGCACGAGACGATCGGCCGTGGGGCGGCACCGACCCGCCGGCGGTGACCTACAATTATGCGCCCGGCCGCGGCGCCGTCCACGGGCTCAAGTTGCTCGATCACTACCGCGGCATCGTGCAATGCGATGGCTACGCCGCCTACAAGACCATTGCCGACGCCGCATGCGACGACGGCATCACACTCGCTTTCTGCTGGAGCCATCTGCGCCGTCATTTCATCGACATCGCCAAGGGTGGCGACGCCCCGATCGCCAGCGAGGCACTCGAGCGCATCGCCGCGCTCTACGCAATCGAGAAGACGATCCGCGGAGTGAGCGCCGACGAACGCTGCGCCGTACGCCAGCAACGCAGCAAACCGCTCGTGCTGGCGCTCAAACCCTGGCTCGAGCAACAGCTCGCACGCGTCTCCAGTGGAGCCGCGATCGCCGAGGCCATCCGTTATGGCCTCAACCATTGGGATGGGCTCGCCCGGTTCCTCGATGACGGCCGGATCGAACTCGACACCAACATCGTCGAGCGAAGCATCCGCCCGCTTGTTCTCAACAGAAAGAACTCGCTGTTCGCCGGCCACGACGAGGGCGCTGAGAACTGGGCCTGCATCGCATCGCTCATCGAAAGCTGCAAGCTCGCAGGCGTCGACCCGCAAAGCTATTTCGCCGACGTGCTCACCAAGCTCGTCAACCTCTGGCCCGCCTCGCGCCTCGACGAACTCATGCCCTGGGCTTGGGCGGCAGAACGCTCCGCCGACAAATTCGCCGCTTGACTCACCATCCCGCCGGCCCCGGTCGTAAAGAAATCAAGCACTCAAACCCGTGCGATCAAAAGACCGCTTAC
>JAVDCA010000064.1 GCA_030848545.1 Astrobacterium formosum | reverse complement strand
GCACTAAATCGCTGCGCGATAGCCCGCTGAGGCGGGCGGCCTGGCCGCGGAGGGGTGTCCAGGCGGAAGATCATCAATAGCGGCGGCGGAGCCCTGTCCCGAGAATCGAGGTGTCGTCAACCTCATTTTGGACAGGAGTTTTCCATGACCACTGTCACGCCGCTGCGCCAGCGCATGATCGAGGACATGACCGCGCGCCAGCTCGGCCCGCAATCGCAGCGGAGCCATATCCAGAGTTGCAGGCAGTTCGCGGCATTCCTCAAGCGCTCTCCCGATACGGCGACCGCCGAGGATATCCGCCGGTTCCAGTTGTATTTGGCCGAGACGGGCACCAGCATCTGCACTCGCAACCGCATCATGACCGGGCTGCGGTTCCTGTTCCGAGTGACGGTACGGCGGCTGGACCTCGCCACCGAGATCTTTCATCTGCGCGAACCGCAGCGGATTCCGCAAGTGATCAGCCAGGACGAGGCGCGCCGGCTGTTGGCTGTCGCCGGAAGCCTGCGGACCCGCGTGCTGCTCAGCCTGAGTTACGGTTGCGGATTGCGCGCCAGCGAGGTCGTCCGGCTCAAGGTCAAGCACATCGACAGCGCACAGAAGATCATCCGGATCGAGCAGGGCAAGGGCCGCAAGGACCGCAACGTCATGCTCTCCCCCGAGACGATCGACCTGTTGCGGCAATGGTGGAAGGTACGCCCGTCGCGTGAAGAGGCCGGCTCGCCCGTCGGGGAACGTTGGCTGTTTCCAAGCCGGAAGTCAGGCGATGCCAGCCGGCCGATCACGACGCGACAATTGAGCCGCCTGTTCCATGAGGCGACCGATGCCGCCGGGATCAGGAAGAAGGTGTCGCTGCACGCACTGCGCCACAGCTTCGCGACCCATCTGCTCGAACGCGGCACCGATATCCGTATCATCCAGGCGCTCTTGGGCCACGCCAAACTCGACGCTACGGCGCGCTATACCCGCGTCGCCACCGGCATGATCGCCGCCATCGAGAGCCCGCTCGACATGCTGTCGCAGTCGCGCAAGAGGGCGAAGAAGAGCCGGAAGGACGCGCCCGCGTAACCGTCGGCGGCCGTGTCCCGCCCGGCGCTGGAGGTTGCGGACATCTTCCGCGACCACGGGGCGGCGTGGCGCAAGGCCAATGCCGGCCACGTCAGTCTCGAGCAGTTGAAGGTCATGTCGGCCATCGAGCGTTGCCGCACCGCCGAACTCGGCGGTCATGTGGCGCGCTGCGAGGCGTGCTCGCACACCCTCATTGCCTACAATTCCTGTCGCAATCGGCATTGCCCCAAGTGCCAGGGCGCCGCCGCCCGGGAATGGCTCGCCGAGCGTCAGGCCGACCTGCTCCCGGTGCCCTACTTCCACGTGGTGTTCACGCTGCCCGCCCCGATCGCCGATATTGCCTATCAGAACAAATCCGTAATCTATGACTTGCTGTTCAAGGCGGCGGCCGAGACTACCCTGACGATCGCCGCCGATCCCCGGCATCTCGGCGCCACCATCGGCATCACAGCCGTGCTCCACACCTGGGGCTCGGCCATGACACACCATCCGCACCTGCACATGATCGTGCCAGGCGGTGGCATCTCGCCCGACGGATCGCGGTGGATCGCCTGCCGACCGAACTTCTTCCTGTCCGTGCGTGTGCTCTCACGCCTGTTCCGGCGGCTCTTCCTCGACAAGCTCAGGGCCGCACACAAAACGCTCACGTTCTTCGGTGACCATGCCGCGCTCGCCGACAAAAACGCCTTCGCCGCCTTTCTGGCGCCGCTGCGCAAGGCCGAATGGGTGGTCTATGCCAAGGAGCCGTTCGGCGGTCCGCAAGCCGTGCTCGCCTATCTGTCGCGCTATACCCACCGCGTCGCCATTTCCAATCGCCGGCTGATCTCCGCCGACGCGACCGCCGTCACCTTCAAATGGAAGGATTACCGGATCGAAGGACCCGGCCGCTACAAGTCCATGACGCTCTCGACGCACGAGTTCATCCGACGCTTCCTGATGCACGTGTTGCCCAAGGGCTTCCATCGCATCCGCCACTACGGACTGCTCGCCAATGGCACTCGCGTCGCGAATATCGCCCGCGCCCGCGCCTTGCTCGCCGTGTCGCCCGACCGCACGCCGGCCGGGACCGACGGCGAATCCGAACCCGATCAGCCACACACGCTGATGAAGCCATGCCCCTGCTGCGGCGGCCGAATGATCATCATCGAGACTTTCGCTCGCGGCTGCCAACCAAAGCATCGCCCGACACCGCCCGCGCCGGTGATCAGGATCGACACCTCATGACGCCGTCACCGAACGACCCGCGCAATCGCTGCCATCCTCGCTGGCTCCCGGCCAGCAGTGCCCGGCCTCGCCGCAAAACGCCAATTCCGGCTCCGCTCATGGCTCCATTGCCGCCGAATATCAGGCGATCACCTCCACCGCCAACACCCGCCCCCTCGCGAATTCATGCAAAGCAGGCGCTCCAGGCCTTCAGATCGAGACCTTCCGCACCTGAGTTCGCGGCCAATTCCCCATAGAGCCCGCGGCACCGCCGCGCCCCATCTCACGCGATTTCGTGCCTTGGCGCTTTTCGGTCGCCGGTCGCCCAGCGCGTCGATAGACCGTCTCGCCGGCAACCGAAAACCTGCACA
>JAVDCA010000063.1 GCA_030848545.1 Astrobacterium formosum | reverse complement strand
GAGCTTCCACTACATTCAGCTATTGGCAGATCAAGTCGATCTCTGCCTACGCACTCTTGAGCCTACCAAATCATTTCAAGCTTTTAAAAGCGCGGAATCGCGAAGGCCGCTTTTATCCTCTATGGCATCGGACGTCCGCGATCTTGCACGTAGACTCTACATCCCCGTTGAAACAATTTCCCAGATTGGAGGAAGAGCGGCTAACGCTCTCTCGCTCAATTTGCCGATGAATCGTTATGCCGAACAATCAGAATTGGAATTAAAGATAAGCTATTTGCATTACGCACTATCAGATCATAATTATCTATTTGTGCTCGAAAACTTTCAAGAAATCGATCATAGAAGTTACGAGGCGCTACTCTCGCTGCTGGATCGCAAAGGCGCCCATCGTTGGATATTAGAGTTCACAATCGATGATTACCCCGGGAGCAGGGGGCTGCTTCGTATTGACGACCTAATTGATGATCTACAAGCGCGTTGCGATCATGCAATTGTATATTGGCTGGAGCGTCTGTCGGAAGGTCATGTCGCGAGTCTAATCGCAGCAAACGACAATCTAATTGCATATGTTTTAGATAGGTATCGCGAATCTGATGGCAATCTTAGACCATTGATGGATCTTGCATATGGTGGCGCAGTCGTCAAAAAAAAATTGGAAGATGCGAGGTTTAACGCTACCGGAATTTTGCCTCTGCAAGCAGTCACCGATGCAAATATTCGCGCGCTAGCAGACCAAGATCGCCTTGTTCTTTATTGGATGCATATACTTGGTCGCCTGTCAGACTACTCTCTATTGAGAGAACTAACCACTTTCTCGCCATTATATCTTTTTGTACTCGATGAATCTATATCAGCTCTAAAGGAGCGAAAATTAATTATTGACCATGCGGGCGTTATTCAACTTGCTCACGATCGAGTTGGCGCATCCGTTGAATCTGTAGGCAAAGGAGATCGGCTTTTTCTTGCGGCTAAAAGTATCGTGCGAAAGCGATTGGAGGAAATTGCGAGTGCCGACCGGAAGAGTGGTCGCGCCCCAGGCGCCGATATTCTTAGTACGCTTTGCGTTCTATATAATGAATTGGGTGAGCACAGTCGCGCCTCGCTACTTCTTTCCGACGTCGCACTTCTTATAGCTCGCTCCGGCAGGACGGATCGGCTCGTAGATCTGCTGCGCATAATTGAAGGTCGCATAGAGGAAAAAGGACGTTTGCCCACGGAATTTCGCGGGAGTTTTTTTAGGCGGCTATGCTTGATATATTATGCCGCCGGCTTCCCTGAGGACGCCTTACGCACATGTCTACAACTCCAACACTCAATCGAGCGATCGCTGATTCAGGCTATTTTATCAGACCTAATCTATCAGCATGAGAGCGCATTGCATATCGTTGAAAATGATGTTTTGCCCAACGTGACGATCAATCATGACTTATATATACCAGCACGACTTACCAGAATATCTATTCTGCGCTCCCTCAACCAGCACGAGCTCTGCGAACGGGAGTTGCGTGGAATGCTTCTGGATGCACGCTTGGCGCTGCATCGCGACTATGCCCTCATTATGCGAGCAAGCGAGATGGTGTTGCCTTTTGGGGAGGCGGAGCCATTCTTGCGGTCGGCAGCAGACGATCTTATTAGGCAGTCTCGCAATTCGGAAGCGGCGCGTACTTTAATCATTTGTGTATTTGTTCAGTCCATTGTCGGAAAATTCGAGCAGGCTGCGGCATCAGCAGCAAAGGCCCAAGAATTGTTAACGGAGACCTTCAACGAGCAACAGTGCCTACTGAACAATATAGCCGCATCGAGAATGTTGTTGGGGTTATTTGACGACGAGACATTGGTTTTGCTTCAACGAGCTAGGCTGACCGCTGTCGCCGGGTATGATCAGATCGTTATATTGAACAATCTGATGATCTTTCATGCCATGGCCCGAGATGGTGTCGTTTCGATAGCCGCTGCATCCTATCTGGAGAAAGCTCTTGCGAAATCAATCGTTCGTGAGAAGGACATATTGCGGATTTTATATTTCAACTTGGCGCAATTCTGGAGAGATATAGATGCCGCACGATTTAAGCGGGCTCTAAAATCGTCACAGAATAATCAGTGTTCCTATGAAGATCAATTTTGGGAGCAGGCATGGTCTGCCGATCATTGGTCAAATGATTACTACCGAGGAGTGGGGCGGTTGCCTTTCATGCCTACTTTCCTAAGTTACTGGACTGTAGACTTGGAGTTTTTGCTGCAACGCGTTCGATGATGTCTCGCAAGATATCGTCTGTCTCGTGCCCAGCCAACAGCAAGCTCCCTAAAAATTCAGAATCGGGAGTCATAAGAGGGTCTGGAGTGATCTCGATCACGCAGAATTCTCCGTTTCGTAGTCGGCCGTCCACTCGGATAAGGTCTATTGTCTGAAGGGTTTCTGTCATTCGAATGATGTTCTTCAGAAGCCCGTCAGTTAGAATGTCTGACGAGCGCAGGATAACCTCTCTCGCGTCTGAGAACTTCAGGCTATAATCATATACATCGCGATGAAGAAAGTCGGGCTCGTCTTTTACGATACGTTCCGTTGCGCCGCATCGATAGCGATTGTGCCGATCAAATGAGACCGCTATGAATACCTCAGGGCCTTCGACGAATTGCTCTGCAATGACGCCTTCTGGAAAATTGCGCAAGGCTGCCAGTGCAAGGCTTTTTGCATCCTGCGACGTAAATGCGATAGAGTGAGCGTCGATCCCAATCGAACTCCCCTCCATATTTGGTTTAATAATGAATGGAGGTGTCAGGCTCTCAATCAATGATAGCTGTTCTGGGGTGGCGATAAAAATGGAGTCTGGAGTTAACAATCCCGCCTGTCTGAGGAAGTGCTTGGTTAGGGATTTGTCATTTGCGATCAGGCGAGCATAAGGATCGGGTCCAACGTATCTGAGTGAGTGAACTTCACAGATCATCGCGACTTGCGCCGTACGATTTCTGTTTCGCGCTCCATTCCAGTGCGGCCAGATGATCCAATCATTCAGGCTGGAAGCCGCCGACGCAAATTGCGTTAAATCGTTGAAGATGACTACTTCGTCGGCCACCCGTTCCAAAATTCTTCGAATACACTCAGCCTGGTCGGGTGTTGTCATATCCAAGTCGCGTGAATGTTTCGAAGGCTCTGAATCTTCACGAACTCGCGCCTCCGTGACTAACGCGATTGGAATCGATAACTTGCTCCCTAATCCACC
>JAVDCA010000062.1 GCA_030848545.1 Astrobacterium formosum | reverse complement strand
AAAACAGCGAGGTGACGTCGCCGTTGGCGGCGGACATACCCCGATTTACGAGGCCAGAAAAACCGGCCTAGAAACTGGCGGAGAGGGAGGGACTCCCCTCCTATTCGTCACTTCATCCCGATTTTCCGGCGTTTTCGAGCACTTAGCCAACGCCGTTGGTACGAACACCGGTACATATGAGGCCGGCGAGGAAAAAATGCAAGCGCCGGCCGCCGAGCCCGCGCCATCCGCCTCGCCGCTAGGCGAATGCAGCGCCGCCGCCAGAGCGGGCGCCCTCGTCAGCGAGCGTCCTCGTTATTGTCGGCCTGGCGGCCAACCTGGCCGGCGGCGGCCCGGCGGCCGTCAACCGCCGCACTACGCCGCCGAAGGCGCGCCGACCGGCCGGGCGCCCCGCGCTGGCTCAACCCGACGACCGCGGACGGGCTCCCCTCCGCAGGCTGGGCGGCACGCCGATGGCAGCTTCCTGACCGCCCGGCGGGCCGCTCGTCCCTGCCGCCCGCCGCCGGTCCCGGCGGCGGCGACGACGGCACGCCCGGCGATCCAACGTCCTCGCCACGTTCCACCGCCGAGGCGGCGCCGCCTCGACCGCCATGCGCGGCCGCCCGGCGGCGCGCAGGCGGGGTCGGCGCCGGCGGCGAGCCCCGGTCGGCAAGCTGCTTGGCTATCAAGCTAGCTTGCTTACTCGCTAGCTTGTTAGCTTGCTAACTTCATAGCTCGTTAGCTTGCTATCACTCGCATTCCCGCTCGACGCGTCGGTCCGCGGCAGCGCCGGCCGGCGGCGCTCGGCGACGGTGCGTCGGCAGCGCCCGCCGGCGCCGCCTCAGCCAGTCCACGCTTTGCAATCGCGCGCACCACCGACACGCCCCGCCTGCCGTCGAATTCAACCGGCCGTCCGCCTAAAGGTCCAGCGGTCTCCACGTGCAGGCTTGCGGAAAACCCCGAACGCGCGAACAGGCGATCGCCTCATCGAGTCCGCGCCGCGCCCACTCTGCCCACAGTGTGGTTGGCGGCAGCCAGAACCATCCGCTGCCAGGGTCCCCGAGCACCGTTGCACTGCCGGCGTGCGCAAAGCCGGCGGTGAGCAGGCACACGAGCGCGGCCCGCATCTCGTGGCGAGCCCGTGTATCGTGATCGGCTTCCACTTCGCGCAATGCCCTGTCATCACCCCAGCTCAGGTCGAGCAGAACGCGGGACAGACAACCCGTGGCGAGCGCACGGTCGTACAGCCAGTCAAATCGTTCGCCGCGACGCAGCTTGAGGCCGGCCTCAAACACCTGGTCCGAAAGCATGACACCGAGAAAGCCGTTAGGGAACGCCTCTACCACTGGAAGATTGGACAGCACCATGGGGCCGTATGGAAGCAGTGTCCGTTGCAGCACCGCCGGAATTTGCACGCCGGCGGCGGCGCCGGCGCGGCGAAACTCCAGCCCGAGGCCATGATGACTGCGGCCAGGTTTGCACCGGTTCCAGAACGGCCGGCGGCAGAGAACCGCTTCGCACGCGCGGGGCAACTCAGCCTCTGCCGAAGCGGGCAGGATCGGGGCGTCGACCGCCGCCAGATCGAAGCGCACGTCCGGCGGCAGAGCCGCCTGGCGCGACTCCCATTGCGTGCCCGCCACGGCCACACCGATCTGTCCGCAGACGCGCCACGCGATCCCTGTCGTCTCGCGGTCCGCGGCGAACCCGACGTCCAGCCCCAAAAACGCCGGCGGCCTGTTCGAACCCCTGACGGGGTCGTTTGAACGCCCTTGCGACATGGCCGCCCCCAGCGATGTGCGCGCGGCGTCAACACGCCCCCGAGCGACGCGACTGTCAGTCACCTTGTGTGTGTGCGTCATTCCAACGGGCGTGGCAAGCTAGTCCGATAAAGGCCGCTCCAACCCAACTCCCACCGGAAGCAAATTCGATGGCTCGACAAGACCTGTCGCGTGAAGAGCTCTTCGCCCTCGTCTGGGAGAAACCGACTAGCGAGATTGCCAAGGAGCGCGGCGTCTCGGATGTCGCGATCAGCAAGCTGTGCAGTCGCCTCCAAGTGCCGAAGCCGCCGCGTGGATATTGGGCCCGGGTGCAGTCCGGACAAACGCCGCGACTGCCGCCGCTGGCGGCGTTTCGCGACGAGCTCGATCGCAAGCGCCGGGAGGCCGTGCGTGTCAGGGCCGCCGGAGTCCTGTCGATTTTGCAGCAGCAGTTCTTCCGGGCAGCCCTCTCCGATCTGCGAGCTAGGGGAATCGATGTCGGCGACGCCAATGCACGCGGTAGCCGGTTGCCGGATCTCAAGCCGGACATTGCCACCCAGATCCTGCTCCTGATCGAGAATCGTGCTCATGACTGGGTCAAGGACGGAAAGGTCGCGGCGAACTGGAGCCACTCGGTCCAAGCGAGCGCGACCAGTCTTGTCGGGAAGATCCTGCCCTACGCGCGCCCTCAGCTCCTGATATTCGAGCAGGAGCGCAAGAAAGGCGCCCCGGAATCCGGACCGGTTGTGTTCGTTCGCCTGACGGCACAATTGCAGGAGCGGATAGCATCGCTCGCCGGCATTGTTCGCGACCAGAAGCTTCGGCACCTGGTCATGCCGCTGATGTCGGCCGATCACGCCTGGACGGTGCGTCACCTGTATTCTCCGGATTCGCGCGATTCCTTCGACAGCGTGCTGTGCGTCTCGACGAACGAGGTGTGGGTGGAATGCACCCGCCCGTCTTGGCGGGACGACGCCCCTCCTGAACGGATCACGACGGGCAAGCTGAAGCTGCAGGACGTTATGCCGATCGATTACATGGCCGTGCGCCACATCGCCTTGCCTCCGGTGATCTCCAAAGCGACGGAGGCGCCTTATCGTGAGCGCCTGCGGGGACTGATCGAGACTGAACGAGTCTATGATCTGATGTCGCGCGCAGCCTACTCAATGAAACAAGATGTCCCCGGCGAAATGCTGGCGCTCGCCGACCGGATCTGGTTTGGCAAGGCGCGACCATTCTGGTCGGCGCGGGACGCGTGGACCCGGCTCGAGCAGGAACTGGAGCAATGGGAGACGGAACTCGAGGCGGAGCGCTCCGCCTTGGCCCAATCGATCCTCGGCATTTCGATTGGAGACATCGTGGCAGCACAGAGTGGCGCGACCTTGTTGCGCCTGTCCGTGACCGGCATGACGGTCTACACCGATGACAAGCACGTCACGTTCCTGGTGACCGGCACGCGGTTTCGGAAGGACGGCACATTGGGCAAAGTAGCGGACACCCTGAGGCTGTACTTTGAAGCCTAAAAGCAAATTCAGAGTAATTGACGAGCGGGACCTGCCCCGGAACGCTGTCGCCGCTTCCAAGAAAGGCTGGCTCGGGCGCGGCCGAATTGCTCATAAAGCGAACACGCTTTGCTAGCCGCTCTACGGCAAAAT
>JAVDCA010000061.1 GCA_030848545.1 Astrobacterium formosum | reverse complement strand
ATCGAGGTCGACGGCATCCCGGCGATCGTCGACTTCGGCGGCTGGCTCGACGGGGTGTCCTTCCACGCCGTCGATCCGGCGAAGCATTTCAACTCCGGCACCGGCTTTTGGCGCGAACTCGGCCGCACATACGCATTAGGCCGCAACGTCGGCGAGCATGCCGAGGCGCTATTCCGAGACGAACTCGCGACCTCCCCCGACACGATCGGTAGTGCAAAGCGCAAGCCGCGCAAGGGACCACCGCCTCTGCCGGAGACCGTCTATCGCCTGCCGGCATCGTGGCAGGAGATCGCGCCGGGCACACGGGAATGCGCCCCCATCGAAATCGAAACCCCGCCGGTCGGCACCGCCGCGCCGCCAGCTGAGGCGCCGCCGACCGTCCGCAAGAAGCGCGGCCACAAGACGGTGCAGGCCGATATCGACGACTTCACCGCATCCGCCGATCGTGACGGCGCCCGCCTCGACGATCTCGCCCGCGACCATGCGGAGACGGTAGAGCGGCTCTGCGACCTGGCGCCGAGCGAGGGCGAGGCGCTGCACGACCGCGCCGTCGCCGCCGGCCACACGATCCGCATGACGCGCGCCAACCTGACCAACGAACATGTGGCGAGCTGCGCCTGCGGCGAGTTCGACTTCCGCATTGCCGGCGGTCCCGATCCCGACGGTTCCCGCCACGCCGTGATGGACGCGGCGATCGTCGACCACTGGCGGGCGGTGCTGGGCGAGGCGGCGCCGGAGACGCCGGCGGCCCCGTCGCCCGGCGACGACTTCCCCGATATGCCGGAAGGCCTGCGCCGGCATCGCGACCCGCCGCCCGCTGTCAATGACGACGCGACGAACGACGCCGGCGAGGGCCGCCATGACGACGCCGCGTGATCAAAGCAATCGCATCGACGGCGCCTTGGTGCCGATCGCCGACGTGGAGCTGCACCTCGCCTGCGGCTGGCAGCTCGTCGCTGACGAACAACCTATCGACGAGCGGTTGTTTCTGGCGGCGCCGCAAGCCCGGCAAGAGGAGATGGCAGCGTGAATTTTCCCGAGAAGCTCACACACGAGGTCGCCCGCGTCACACGCCTGCAGGTCCGGTACGAGGGCATGCGTGGTCTGCCGCAGGTGAATGTCGAGCCTGTCCTGGCGCTCATTCGTGCCAGTCTGTCGCGCGCCTTCGTGGCGATCTCCGAAGGCGACATTGCCGCGCAGGCACTGGCGCTCGCCGACCTGGAGGGATATCGCGAATGAACCAGTCTCGGCTTGCGTCCTTCCTGGAGAGTTGCGGCAACACCGGCAGCGGATTCCTGATCTCGCTCGCCTGTCAGTTCGGCTTCCTGATCTGGTTCAAGGGACTGCCGATGACGTTCAGCGACAACTTCGAGTTCGCACTGTTCATGACCGTGGTGTCGCTCCTACGCAGCTTCGCCTGGCGGCGGCTGATGGAGCGGCTGCGCGTGCGTATCCGCATTTCGCCCTTCGCCTGGAAGGTGCTCGCCGAACGCGTCCGCCAGATCGATGAGGAAGGGTGGTCGGAGGAACACGACGACAACCACACCACGGGCGAGCTGGAGAGCGCCGGTGCCGCCTATCTGTACTCGGCCTCTGTCGTCGGCCGTGGCGAGCGCCAAGCGCTGCGCGATCCGGAAAACAACTCCGTGATCCGCAGCCTGTGGCCGTGGTCGTGGGAGTGGTGGAAGCCGGACGTGGACGATCGCGGCCGCGACCTGGTGCGCGGCTGTGCACTCGGCATCGCGGCCGGCGAGAGGCGGGAGCGCACTCGCAAATTGGCAAGGGGAGGGGACCGGTGAGCGACATCCTCCATGCGGACTCCATCACCGTTGGCGCCTGCGACGTCTGTCCGGCCGTGCACGTCAATCTGCTCGATGATCGCGGCGAGGTGTTCGCCACCGGCGCTTTGCCGGTAGAGTTGATCGACCTGTTCGTCCGCCGCCTCCAGGACGCCAAACGCACTCTGGTGATGCGCCACGCGGCGCCGGCGGGGCGGCAATGACCAGACCCGGCGATCTCCTGCCCGAAGTCGTCGCCGTCTACACCGGCTCGGATGGCGACGCCACCAAAGCGCTCTACGGTCGACTCGAGCAGCGCGGACCGATCGGCGCCATCGCGGTCAACCTGTTCCGCGCCTGCAAGGCGAGCGAGCGCGCCAAGGTGTATCGCGGTCGCGGTTATCGCGGCGCGGCCTACGATCGCAAGGGCTGGGCGCTCGACAATCTCTGTACCGCCCTGGCGCAATACAACGGCGTGCTCGGGTCGCCATGGGGCTGGGGCGTCGACCACGCCCAGCCGGTGCACTGCTTCGTCCTCTATGTCGATCTGCCGACCGGCCAGGTCAGTTTCCATTCTGCCGCGCGCGGCGAAGGGCCCGACTATCCGGGGCAGTGGGACGGCGTGCGCGGCGCGTCCGCCGATCGCATTTGCCGATGGTGCGCGCGCCTGTTGGCGGAGGTCACCACATGAGCGGTCACGAGATGCACGAGCAGAATATCAATGCGATTTGGCGCCTGTTTCGGGGCGCTCCGCCGGACGATCGTGACGAACGCGCGCGCCTGCTGTGCCTGTTGATCGGCGTTCACGCGGGGGCGCTGACGCCGGTCAGCGAGGATGAGAAACGCGGCATGGAACGCGTGCTCGCGATCCTTGAAAGGAAGATCGGGGACGGTGGCGGCGTGGCCGGCGGCCCGGAAGCCGAGCAGCTTCGGCACAATCGCTTCTATGCCGGCCGTTGGTCGGCCTTTCGCGAGTGCGCGATGATGTTGCAGTCGGCGCTGCGGGCCGACTGCCGACTTCGGTGGTGAACGCCCATGACCGCGCGCGCACCCGTGCTCGCCGTGACGGCGCAGCGCCTCGGGGTCGAGGCCTTGCGGCTCGGCACGGTGTGCGTCGGCTATGTGCACGAAGGCGGCGCCGCCGGACGGCCGCGCTATTCGTGGACGGTCGCGCTGTCGGACTGGCCGCGCCGCACCGGCCCGGCCGGCTCGGCCCGGCAGGCGCGCGACCAGGTCCGCCAGGTGGTCGAGGAGTGGCTCACCGCCGCCGGCATCATCGACGTCGGCGACGTAATCGAGATGCGCGTCGACGGGCGCCTCGAGGCGGCCGAGCCGGAAAGGGCGCGCGCATGAGTGGCGGGCAGATCAATCCGGCCGATCCCTTCCGCTGCGAGGCAAGGCAATACGACGGGCGCCACTGGTGCGGCCGCTGCGGCCTCGCCGGTGCCGCCGAACCCGCATGCAAGACGCCGGCGGAATGCGGCGTCACGCTCGCGTTGATGCGCGAGGCGGCGCTCGCCGAGGCCTCCCGCATCGAGGACTCCGTCGACGCCGCCGTCGCGATGGCTGGCCGCATGGTCGCCGGCGGCGCCGTGACGCTGGCAGAGCCGCACATGGGCCTCCTGCGCCGCGCCGTGGCGCTGCGCAGCCTGGCGCGGCTGGTCGACCGGGTGATGGCCGACAAGGGGATCTTGGAGCGGCTCAAGGGCGGAGGACGATGACGATGGCGGACACGAGCGACCCGAGACGAGAGCGCTATGATACGCGCCAACTGGGACAACCTCACCGAGGAAAGAGC
>JAVDCA010000060.1 GCA_030848545.1 Astrobacterium formosum | reverse complement strand
CCACAGCCCCGCGACCTTGTGACTCAGTACAATTAGCCCGGCAGTCCACGGCGCACTTCGAGCGCGATCGGAGAACGTCTCGCGTTCATTCGGCGGATGTTCTCACGCGGTCTGTCGATGGTCCGAGCGGAAGCACGCCAGAATTGCCAACCTTCAGGACCGGCAAGAATTGCGCGGCTGGGTTCACGAGGGTCACGTATCTTTGTGGCCAGCGCCTCGGCACCGTGTGTTTCGGAGTATGGAGTCGCTTTCGCGCGGTCGAGATGCGCGGCCTTATCGGACCGAGGGCGGAGAGATGACCAAGACCCCTTCTTGCAGTTTCTGGAGGCGTACTCATGCGCGCGGCCGCGAAGAGCCGCACGGCACGGGTCGAAGCGCTCGAGGCGATCATTCGATCGAGCTCCGCGCAGACCGCGGCGACTGTCGAGCTGGTGCACGAGAAACACCGTGCTGAATTTGATGATGCTGGCGGGGAGCTGGATCTTCTATATTCCATCGCGGAATCTCTCTTCAGAAGGGTGCTGCCGGCCGTTCTCGAAAACACGAATTCGCTGGATGACAGGCTAACCCCTGCACGGGCGTCGTACCTCGCGTGCGCTGCGCATTAAGGACTGATGGCCCGGCAAAGCCAGCTGCAGGCATTCATGCAGGGACCGCCAATGGGGCCGGGCGCCATCTCCCAGGCGCCACGCTTCAACGCCTGAGTTGTCGAAAGCACCGCGAACTGCTTCGGACAGCGCGGGCTCGCCGAACAGACATGAACGCAATCCACTCGGACCTACGGGAATGCGCAGGACAACAGGCTGCCAAATCGGAGAGATGCGATCTTGCGGCCCCTGAAGATGGGCTATCACGGCGCGGACCTCGGCCTCACGCCAGCTAAACGTCATCTCGCCGCATGAAGGACGCTTCGATGAAGGTTGCGGATCGTGCCGACGTAAGGAGCTCAAGCGCGGCGACAGTGTTTGCGGCAGGAGGCCGCGGACCGTGCCTTGATACAGAGCCGCGCCTCGATGAACGGCGACCGATGCGGACGAGATTTTACGGGGTGAGCTATGTCGAGACCCATCGCGCTGGGCGCGACGCTGTCGCTCCCAGCGGGCAAACTGATGCCTTGCCACGGGCTCGAGCCGCGCCCGCATGTCAAGCAGAAGCACATCGGCTCTGCGCGCGACGTGCGCCGGCAGAGACGAGGACCACTTGAATGCGGCCAAGCGAAAATAAACGCTCCAGCCGGCCATCGACGGCCACGGATCGTCAGCCACTGCGCGACAGTCGGTCGCGAGTTCACAAGGGAGTTCGTCGATACAAGGGAGTTCGTCGACAGTGGAAAAGCCCATAACTCTTCTTCCTTTCACAAACCCTCTCCGGTCTCGGAGTAAACATTCACCGCCGCCGTGCCTCGCGAGGCGCGCCGACAGATCTGAGGTTGTGGTAGGGAAGCAGAGTTATGCCTCGGGGTGCTGAGTAGACCCGAGGCTTATTATTGACTAGTATAGGGATGGCATTCGGAATTTACAAGCGGAAAAGACAGGTTCGGACCGAAAGTATCCACTGGGTTGAGCTTGGCTTCGTGACGCGTTTGCATCAGTTCCATAAGTGCAGGAACAGCGCCGATATGGTGATGCTCGTCATGGCGATCAGCAGAAGCGCGAATCGTCGTGTGAGGGCGCGTTCGCAACGAGCCAGCCCGTCGATCAAATCGGCCTTTGTGGCGGGCAACCTGCCTTCGGATGATGTAATCTCATGCGGGTCGCGCGCCGATGCAGGAACTGTTTCCACGGGACTTGGCTCCCCCGCGCCATGCGGTGGCAATATCATAGACAGCTTGCACAGGGCGCGTCTATGCGGGACCGGGACCATGAGGCGTGTGCGCAACCTCTGCCGGTGGGGGGATTGCGGTTCATGAACAAATGGCGTCTCACGAACTATCTCGTCACGTGAATCCCTTCAATCGCGAGAAGCTATTCGGTTCCGCGGGTCTTCACAATTTAGCGTGCGTTCTCGGCCGAGAAGTTCCCCAGGGGCGAAACATTCCGCCACCGGTTCCTGCGGGCCGCCGGGTCCCGTGGACGTGACGGCTCGGTGTGGACGCTGCGTAGCGTGTTCCACTGTGAACACAGCCTTCGTCTGAGCTGGCCGGCGTTCGAAAGATTGGTGATCGGATTGGAACGAACGGTGCCTTCGCACATGGACCGGGCAAGGATGAGCGGGACTCGTCGTGAATTTGTGAGGCCGGATCACAAGGTCTCTGGTTCCGAACTTGATTGATTGCGCAGTGCCCGAGAGGCTATGCGAGGGGAGGGCGAAGCGAGTGCTTCGCCCTCCGCCATAGGGGCAGAGCGTTCTTTCAGTGCAAGCATTGACCACCGGCGACGACCGCGCAGTCGCGCCACCGCATAGTTGCCCAGCTGCACAGCGTCCTGGCTGTACAACGGCCTCAAGTCAGCCTCCTGATGAGCGCGCGCGACTCGCGCATCAATCGCCGGATGGCGCGGCGGTGGCTGATGTTTTCACGCCTGAAGTATCCATCCAGCTCGGCGTTTCGATTGCCCCGGGGAGCGCCGGACCCGGCTGCCCCGCCATGCATGCGGCAGCGATTCTTGCCTCGCACGGCGGGCGCGCGGCACGAAGTTCCAGCGCGGGTCTTAGCGCCGCAGCGTCGGCTCGTGAGCATCGGCTCGGTCCGGCGTCGATGATCACTCATGATGACCTCGCTTGGCATGTCTTGGGCGCCGCTTGATCCTGTTCGCCCAGCATCTCCATGGGGGCTTCTCGGGGCGACGTCAGCGACTTCTTTTTCTTGTCGGATCGCGATACCGCGGTCGCATCGGAGGCCCGTTGTCCGGTCTGGTTGACCTGGGAGACGATGGCTTGGCCGCCTTCACCCACCGAGACATGTTGCACGGTCACCTTCTGCTCCCCACCGGTGCGATAACGCTTGAGGGCCTCGGTCTGCGCCGCAAACGTCCGCCCCAACTGTGTGAGCGAGCGGGCCGCCGAATCATATCCTTTCCAGATTGTTGCGCGCTTGAACTGATTTGCGGCGCGTATGGAGGCGTTGTGGATGAGGGCCATCTGCGTCACCAACAGGACTTCGATCGGATCTGCTGGCGCGACGGCATTGACGAACGAAACGATGAAGCTGGCCTCGCGGGAATCGATCTCTTTGGGACCCGTGCTGGCATTGGCGATCTGCGCCAATAGGCCGTAAACGAAATCTATATCCGTTCCGCCAAACCGTTCCATCAAGCGGCGATAGCCTTCCGGTGTTTCCGGGTCCGGCACGAGCCGCCCGTCTTTCGGCAGGACGCGAACAGGGTTGGTGCAGAATAGCTTCAATATGCCCATCTGGGCCTCTTGTTCCTCTGCACTCAATCCCATGAGGTAAGCCATGAAGAGATCTTGATTCAGACGTTCTTCTGATTCTTTCCGATTCTGGGCCGCTTTGGCGGCAGGAGCTTGTGCTTTCGCGATACGAGCGATGTCCGTCTCGCCTTCCGTTGCGAAACGCGGCGCGCAAGAGGCCTGTGTATTGTCGGGAGAATGGGTGGTCTGGGCCGACGCTTGAGCTTTAGTCATTTTTATCCTTGCGGGTCGGTGGAGAGTGGAAGCCCGCGCAAAATGGCTTGATTCACGCCTGCTGTGGATAGGATGCACGCGTTCGAAGCGCCTGCAGCTGTGAAGGTGAGCGCGATTTTTACCCCTTGGCCCGACTGTCTCTCGCCTGCTACTTTGCATGGGGTTGTTTTTAAAAAACATGGTCCTCCCCCCGCCCCGCCAGGAGCGCCCCTAGGCTTCGCGCCGAAGAGCCCGGGCCGAGACATTTCGGGCACACCAATTAGGCCGATGAATTCCCAATCTTCTTTTTTTTCAACGATCTGCATACTGGCCGTGATCGCCTGCCTCGCCTTGGCGGTCAGCTATGGCATCCTACTGCTCATCCGCCCGTTCCTGGTCCGGCCTGCGCTT
>JAVDCA010000006.1 GCA_030848545.1 Astrobacterium formosum | reverse complement strand
GTTCCACCGCCGCGCGGGCCAACTTTTCGTCGGCATGGCAGTTGTCGTCGGTGCGCCCGACAACCGTCGCGGCCGCCGCGGCGGCGCGGCAGCTCGGCTGGACGTCGAGTTCCGGGACGCTGTCCCGGCCCCACGCGCCTGGGGTGGGCAACCACGGGGCGAGTGCCGCGGCGGCAACCAGGAAACGGACGGGAAAGCGGCTGCGACCCATTTTCGTCCTCCACCAAATGACCATGTCCAAGGCCGCGAACATACCTATATGCGTAATGCACGAAGGCGGTTCCGGTTCGCCGCCGCCTTTGGGTCTCGCGCGTCCGTGCCGGCCGCCGCGATGTAGCATGGTGAACCCATTGGCCCATCCATGAGGAGCAGACGATGAAACGCAAAGCGCAGGCGGTCTGGAACGGCAGCGGCAAGGACGGCACCGGCAAGCTCGACAGCGACAGCGGCGTGTTGTCCGGCACCCAGTATTCGTGGAAGACACGCTTTTCCGACGGCAAGGGCACCAATCCGGAGGAACTGATCGCCGCCGCCCATGCGGGTTGTTTCTCGATGGCGCTCGCCTTCGCGCTCAACAAGGCCAATCACGAAGCCAAGGAGATCAAGACCGACGCCACGGTGAATTTCGAACAACAGGGCGAAGGTTTCGCCATCACGGCCGTCCACCTCGATCTCACCGCCTCGATCCCGGGCATCGATGAGGCCTCCTTCAAGAAGATCGCCGAGGAGGCCAAGAAGGGCTGCCCGGTGTCCCGGGTCCTCAACGCCACGATCACGCTCGACGCCAAGCTGGCATAGCGGGGGCGCTCCGTCTTCTCCCTCTCCGCGCTGGGGGCAGGACCATCGCATATGGCACGGCTCTTCTTCTCCCTCTCCCCATTTGGGGAGAGGGTCGGGGTGAGGGGGTAGCGAAAGCAGTTGGATATGAGCGCTGACATGCTGCGGCTGGGAAGTCGGGGCGACGTAATTCGCAATCGCGCCGTCGTAGCCCCCTCACCCCAGCCCTCTCCCCGCTGGGGAGAGGGAGTTCTGCTGCGGCAAGCCGCGAGGCATCAGACGCTCCACCAAAGAGGTCGATGCCGCTGACCATATGCGATATCCTTGCCGTTGGTGAGAGAGGCAGCCCTGCAGCGGTCGGGGCGGGCGAGAAGTTCTGCAACGGGCACAAAAAAACTCCCCCGGACGCGATGTCCGGGGGAGCTTCGTTTCTGGAGATATGTTCGCCTTATCAGGCGGCCTTCTCCTCGTTGCGCAGCCCGGCGAGCGTCGCCTCGTCGGTCGACGCCGTCACCAGCTTGGCGATGACGAGGTCGCCGCCCACATTGAGGGTAGTGCGGCACATATCGAGGAAGCGGTCGACGCCGAGGATCAGGCCGATGCCTTCGGCCGGGACGCCGACCTGGATCATCACGACGACGACGAGCGGCAGCGCGCCACCGGGGACGCCGGCCGTTCCGATGCCGGCCACCATCGACATCAGGACGACGAGGAACTGCTGTCCGATGGAGAGATCGATGCCGAACACCTGCGCCAGGAAGATGACGGTGACGCCCTCGTAGAGCCCCGATCCGTTCTGGTTGGCCGAGGCCCCGATGGTGAGGACGAAGCGCACGATCCGGCCCGGCAGCCCGAGTTTCTTCTCACCGCATTCGAGCGCCAGCGGCAGGGTGGCGTTCGACGATGCCGTCGTGAATGCGTACAGATAGACTTCCCGGCACTTCGAGTAGAACTCGAGCGGGTTGACGCGGGCGAACAGCGAGAGGAACAGGCTGTAGACCACGCCGAACTGCAGGGCCAGGCCGAGAACGACGACGAACGCGTAGAAGGCGACGTTGCCGAGGAATCCGGCGCCCATGCGGTAAGCGGTATTGAAGACGATGCCGAAGATGGCATACGGGGCGATCTTCATCGCCAGCTCGATGATCTTCATGCTGGCCTGGAAGATCGCCTCCAGCACCTGACTGATCGGATGCTCGTCGCTCTTGACGACGCGGCTCAGGGCCCAGCCGAAGAACAGCGCGAACACCATCAGGGCGACGATCTCGCCCGAGAAGGCCCGGGCGGCCGAGTCGACCGGATTCTGTGGGATCAAGTCGACGAAGTACTGGTACCAGGGCTTGGCAGCGGTCGCGATGGCGTTCTTCTGGATGGTGAGGACGCTGGCGTTTTGCGCCATGGCGGCCTTGTCGAAGACGAGACCGGCGCCGGGCTTGAGAACATTCGTCAGCGTGACGGCGATGACGGCGGCGATGCCGCTGAGCGAGACGGTATACAGGAGCGCGTACCCGCCGACCTTGCCGAGGCCGCCGGCACCCCTGCCCAACTGCATCGTGCCGATCATCAGCGCCGACAGGATCAGCGGGATCACCACCATGAAGATCAAGCGCAGGAAAATTGCGCCGACGAACGTCATGACTTCGCTGAAGCGGGTCATGAACGCGAAGTCTTTCGCCGGCAGGTAGTAGTATCCGATCAGGCCGAAGACGACGCCCAATACGAATCCCAATAACAGTTTGTCGTTCTGCTTCATTGTTTGTCCCCCGGTCATGAAGCGTTGCCGCGAAGACGGGGGGCTCGCAGGCGAACGTCCAGTCCCCGCAGCGTGCCGGGAACGCTGTCACGCAGGCGTTCGGGTTGCAATTCGTGAAATGTACTGCAGGGCAGGGTTGTCTACCGAACGGTATCGGGAACGTCGGCCTGCGGTGGTCTCCGGCAAGCCAGCCGGTCGCCGCACCCCCGTCGAGGTGGAACCGCACAGGCTGGATGGCGGATGTAGTCGACGGTCCGCATGTGATCAGCTTGCCGCGGTGGCGTATGGCGCGAGGGACTTCGCTTGACAGGGGTTCCTGTTTATGGTCATTAAATTTCAGTCTGAGTGAAATTAAATGGCGCACGCTGATTTTTCACCCGTGACCCCCGCCATGCTTTCCAAGCTGACCAAGCGAGGAGGGCAGACGCGTATTTCGCTGCAGACCGCACTGGGCGTCAGTGGGCCGACGATCGCGCGAGCCACGGCCGAGTTGACGGACATCGGCATTCTGGCCGCCAACACCGGCGCGGCCAGCGGCAAAGGTCGCCCGGCCGAGACCATCGATCTCAGCGCGACGGGATTGTGCAGCATCGGCATCTCCATCCGGGCCGACCGCAGTTCGGCCAGATTGCTCGGTGCGCGCGGAAACGCCGTCGAGTGCATCGAGCTCGGCATCACACAGGAGACCCCCTATCAGGAGGCGGTCGCCACGATCGGCGACAGCGTGCTCCGGCTCGCATCGATCGCGGCGGAGCGTTTCACGGTTCTCGCCGCGGTCGGCATTTCGTTCTTCGGATCGGCCGACTACGAGCAGGGCAAGATCACGACGCCGTCGACCTTCAAAGCCTGGCATCACAAGCCGATCGCCCGCGACGTCGAGTTGTTCACCGGTTTGCCGACCGCCATCGAGAACTACTCGATCGCGCTGGTGAACGCCGTCAACTGGTTCGATGCCGAGGAGCCGGCGGATTTCTTCCTGGTCGTCGCCGATTACGGAATCGGCGGCGTCTCGTCCATTGCGGGCCGGCACTTTCTCGGTCCGGAACGTCGCCCCTCCGGTTTCGGCCATATCGGCAGCCGTCCGACCGGCACGCGGCTTTGCCACTGCGGCGGCTACGACTGTCAGATGACCACCGCTTCGGTCCGCGCCATCCGCGACCGCGCCGAGGAGTACGGGCTGGTGGCTCCGGGGAGGGGCGACCTCGGCGCGCTGATCCGCGATCTCGACACCATGGAGGATGGCAGGGCCCGCGCGCTGCTCGATGATGCCGGCGACCTGCTGGCCGGCAATGCGCTCACGCTTTGCCGTGGCATGGGTCTGCCGCTGTGTGTCCTGGGCGGCGTTCTGTTCGACCATTCCGCGTCGGCCCGGCAGGCGGCAAACCGCCGCTTTGCCGATCCCGGTCACAATTGCCGCGCGCGCTTTCTTGCCGAGGTCTTCAGCGGCCGGGACACCGACGATCTGGCGGCCACATCGGTCGCCTATCACCACCTCTCACAGACTCGGAAAGCCTATTTGCTGCAACACCAGCAAGAGCTCGGCTCGCTGTTGTTGCGACGTGCCCGGTAACAAAGAGAAGGCGAGAGACATGAACATTCGCATGTGCTTGGCCAGCTTCGGACTGGCCGCTACGGTGGCCTCCGCCACCATCCCCGCACAGGCCCAAACGGCGGATATCGATAAGCTGATTGCCGCCGCCAAGGCCGAAGGCAGCGTCGTCGCCTACTGGATGTCGGCCCGTATCGCCAATGCGGGCGCCGGCTTCGCCGCCAAGTACGGCATCAAGGTGCTCGGCACCAAGATGACGGATGCCGAAAGCACCGAAAAGGTGGTGCGCGAAGTGGAATCAGGCAACGTCCAGGTGGACATCATCGGATACGACGACGGCCCGCGCCTCATCACCGAGATGATTCCCGGCAAGTACGTGGAAAACTACGTGCCGCCCGGACTCAAAGACGCCATTCCGGAGGCGAGCCGCAATCCGCTGATCTATCTGTGGCAGGTCAGCATCTTCGGCTACAACACCGAGCGCTACGACAAGTGCCCGATCACCAATGTGTGGCAGCTCACCGAGCCGAAATGGGCGGGCAAGCTGCACATGTTCGATCCGCGGCTGCGCTCCATGCAGATTCAGGCCTTCTCGGCGATGGAGGATCGCGCCGATGAACTGGCGGCGTCCTACGAGAAATTCTACGGCAAGCCGCTCAAGCTGACGCAAGCCAATGCCGGCCTCGAGTTCATCAAGCGACTGGCCGCCTCCCGGCCGGTTCTCTACAACGAGGACGTGGAGCTTGCCGCCAATGTGGGCGCCCGTGGCCAGAGCGATCCGCCGATCGGCATCTACACGCTCGGCCGCCACCGCGAGATCAAGGAAAAGAACCTGGCGCTCGGCATGTGCCGCCTGGAGCCGTTCCAGGGCATCAACCAGCCGACCTATATCCAGATCGTTGCCGGCGCGCCGCATCCCAACGCCGCGAAGCTGTTCGCCCACTACCTTCTGACCCAGGAAGGGGTTTCACCCTGGACCAAGGACGTCGGTGCCTATTCGTCCAATCCGACATTGTCGGCGAATCCGGACAACCCCTATCCGAATGTCTCGGCGTGGGGGAATTCGCTTCTGGTGTCCGATAACGCGCACGTCGCCAAGCGTCGGCAGGATCTGCTCGACCTGTGGATCGCCAACAACCGGTGATCAAGCGGGCGGCGGCCCATCGCCGCCGCCGCCCGATCTTCTCTGCCCGCGCACATGCAAGCGAGCATTGGACCTTCGACCATGACCACCTTAGTCGGGGCCACACGAACGCCCTTGAGGGCGCGGCTGCGGCTGTTCGGCTCGCGCCTCGCCTGCGAGCCGGGTCATCTCATCGGTGTGGCGCTCGCAATCGCGCTCGCCTATCTGGTGCTCGCCCCCATGCTGGCCGTGCTCGGCAGCTCGACGCAGCTGACCCGCATGGATGCGGCGCGGCTCGGCGGCAGACATGGCGATCTCACGCTTGCCTATTTCGAGCGTGTCTTCACCTCGCCGATGTCCGATCACATCTTTTGGACGCCGCTTGCGAATACGCTGAGTGTCGCCGCCATGGCGACCGCGCTCGCGGTCGTGTTCGGGGTGGTGCTTGCCGCGCTGGTGACCAGCACCAATATCTGGGGACGCAAGGCACTCGGTTTCCTGCTGATCATCCCCTACATGCTTCCCTCGCAGGCGATCGCCACGGCGTGGATCACCGTCTTCAAGAACCGCCGGACCGCCGGTCCCGCCGGCGTCCTCGAGGCACTCGGGTTCTCGCCGCCGGACTGGCTCGCCTATGGGCAGTTTCCCATCGTCATCTGCCTGGCGCTGAGCTACTTCCCCTTCGCCTTCCTTCTGTTTTCCAACGGGCTCAACAAGATCGACACGCAGCTGGAGGAGGCGGCCGTCACGTTGGGGGCGCGCACGCGGACCATCTGGGTGCGCATCCTCCTGCCGCTGCTCATTCCGACCACCATGTCGGTGCTGCTGTTGACCGTCGCCCGCACGCTCGGCACGTTCGCGGCGCCCTACGTTCTCGGCACGCCCGTCGGCTATACGCTCTTGTCGACCTCGCTGTATTCGCACTTGCGTTCCGGGGCGCCCGGCGTCGCCGCCGTGCTGGCCATCGTGCTCGCCGTCTTCGGCATCGCCATGCTGGCCTTCGACGTCTGGATGGTGCGTAACTGGCAGCGCTTCGTCACCGTCGGGGGCAAGGGCGACAAGCGCCAGCGGGCGAAACTGCGGCCCATGGCCCGCATCACGCAGACTGCACTCGCCTGGACCGTGTTCCTCGTGGCGGCGCTGGGCCCGCTTCTGGTCATGCTGCAGTCGACCTTGTTGCGAGAGCCGGGCGTCTTCCGCCTGGACAATGTCAGCCTCGCCTATTGGTTCGGCTTTGCGGGACAGCCCGGTGTCTTTACCAGCCCGGAGATCTTCTGGGCGCTGTTCAACAGCCTGACGATCGCGGGCACGGCCGCCATCATCTGCGGCGTGCTGGGGCTGGCAGTCGGCTATGCGGTCGTCCGCCTGCAGGGGAGCTGGCTGTCGGGCTTTTTGCGGCAGGTGTCCTTCCTGCCTTATCTCATGCCCGGCATGGCCTTCGCGGCCGCCTTCCTCACCTTGTTCGCAGTCCGGCGCGGCCCGATCCCCGCGCTGTACGGCTCGATCAGCCTTTTGGTGCTGGTCATGGTGGTCACTTATCTGCCTTACGCGTCGCGGTCCGGCATCTCGGCCATGATGCAGGTCGGGCGCGAGCCCGAGGAAGCCGGCGTCGTTCTCGGAGCGGGGTTCTTCGCGCGGATGCTGCGCATCATCGGCCCGCTGCAGAAGACGGCGCTGGTCACCGCGATCATCCTGCCTTTCATTTCCGGCATGAAGGAGCTGAGCCTGGTGGTGATGCTGGTCACGCCCGGCACGGAAATGCTCACCACGCAATCGCTGCGCTTCCTCGACTACGGATTCACGCAACTGGCCAACGCCACGGTTCTCATCATCGGCATCGTGGTGATGCTCATGGTTCTGCTGCTGCAGCGGGTCACCAAGAGCAACCTTGCCGGCGGCCTGGGAGGCTGACATGCCCGACATCAGACTGACTTCGGTGACCAAGACCTATGGGGACAAGTCGCGAGCCGTCGACGATCTGACCGTCACCTTCGCGTCGGGCGAGTTCATCTGCCTGCTCGGCCCCTCCGGCTGCGGCAAGACGACGACGCTACGCATGATCGCCGGCCTCGAAATGCCCGATAGCGGCGAAATCAGCGTCGGAGATAAAATCTTCTTCTCTTCGCAGAGCGGCCAGTTCCTGCGCCCCGAGAAGCGCGAACTCGGCCTCATGTTCCAGAGCTACGCCCTCTGGCCGCACATGAGCGTCGAGCAGAACATCGTGTTCGGCCTCGACATGAAGCACATGCCCGCCGCGAAGAAGGCGGAGCGCTTCGCCGAACTCGCCAAGCTGTTGCACCTGGAAGGGCTCGGCGGGCGTTTTCCGCGCGAGCTTTCCGGCGGCCAGCAGCAGCGCGTCGCGCTCGCCCGCATGCTGGCGGTCAGCTCCAATCTCCTGCTGCTGGACGAACCGCTTTCCAATCTCGATGCGAGCCTGAGGCTCGAGATGCGCGCCGAACTCAAGCGGCTTCACCACGCGCTCGGATGCACCGTGATCTTCGTCACCCACGATCAGCTCGAGGCGATGACCATGGCGACCTCCATCACGGTGATGAACAATGGCCGGATCGAGCAGCAGGGCGCGCCGATGGACGTCTATCGACGGCCGGCCTCCCGTTTCGTTGCCAAATTCGTCGGCAGCCCGCCGATGAACATGTTCAAGGCCGGCGAACTGCCGCTGCTGTCGGGCGAAGTTGCTCGCACGCTGGGTATTTCCGCCGCGGGCATGGAGACGTTCGGCATTCGGCCTGAGGCGATCCGGCTTTCGGCCGATTGCGACTCCGCCGTCCTGCGGGCTCGCGTCGACACCATTCAACCGACCGGCGCCGACTGGATCGTCGGTCTGGTCTTCGGCAACCGTCAACTTTTCGCCCTGACCTCGGAAATGCCGCCCCGGGATATCGGCGCCCATGTGGGCATTGCCCTCAAGGCCGATGGCGTCCATGCCTTCGACAAAACCGGCGTGGCGGTGGAGCGCGTATCATGACCCTCGAACTCACCTCGGACTGTCCAGACTCGGCACGCCTGATGCTGACCGCCGAGAAAGCCGCCCGCGCAGCGGGGGCCTATATCAGCGAGCAATTTCAGGGCATGATCGAGGTGGATCACAAGACCCGTCAGAGCGACGTGGTGACGGTTCACGACCGCCATGCCGAACGGATGATCCGTGCCATCATTCTCGACGAAGCGCCCCGTTCGCGCATCTGCGGGGAAGAATATGGTGCCGATGGAAGCGGCGACCTGGCCTGGTTCGTCGATCCCATCGATGGGACCAGCAACTATGCTGGCGGATTGCCGTTCTATTGCGTATCCATCGGCATCAACTGGCGTGGCCGTCTCGTCGGTGGAGTGGTCTACGATCCCGAACGCGAGGAGACGTTTTCCGGGTCGGCCAAGGGTCTCTTCGTCAACGGCCGCAAAACCGAAAGCCGGGCCCATGCCCACGATGGCGACGCGGTGTGCCTGACCAACTTTCCCCATGAGGGCTTGGCGGACGCGGCGGGACTGACGCAGCTCGGCACGCTGTTCTCGGCCTTCCGCGCCGTCCGGCGTCTTGGTTCGGCCGCCCTGGCCCTGGCCTATGTGGCCGCCGGGCGGGCGGACCTGTGCGCGGAACTGACTACCCACCCCTGGGACCATGCGGCGGGTGCGGCGCTTGTGGTGGCGGCGGGGGGCGGCTTCGACGGGCGGACCCGGGATCACAAGCCCACCCAAGATGTCGCCGATGTGGCGAGCTACGTGGCCTTCGGTCGGGGATTCGACTTTCCCAGTTCGCTCTATTCCACGGTCCTCGCCGGGGCCGCCGGGCCCGCGACATGACCCCGGAAAGCCACGCTCCGATCGTCCTTTGGGACATTGACGGGACCTTGCTGGCCGCCGAAGGCGGCGGGCTTTCGCACTACCACCGCGCCTTGCTGGAGGTGATGCCTGACATCGCCCTCCCGGGCCTCAGTACCCACGGCAAGACAGACTGGCAGGTCATCCTCGAACTGATCGATGCCGCCGGGTTGGAGCGCGCTTTGGCGCCGGCGGTGTCGGCCGCGCTCGATCGCAACGCCGATGTGTTTCTGGGCAGCGCGCGCGCGACTCTCCTGCCGGGCGTGCCCGAAGTCCTGCGGCGGCTGCACCAGCGCGGGCTGCGCAATGGCCTTTTGACCGGCAATTCCGAATTGCGCAGCCGCAACAAGCTCACCGGTGCCGGCCTCGATCCCGGCCGGATCGATTGGGATTGTTCGTTCTTCGGATCGCGAAGTTTGACCCGGCCGGACCTCGCCCGCGCGGCAAGGCAGGCCTGGCCCGATACCAAGCTGCTGATCGTGGGAGATACGCCTTTGGACGGCAGCGCCGCCGCCGCCGCCGGCATCCCCTTCGCGGCGATCTGTACCGGGGTTTACCGGCGAGTGGACTTTGCGGGAATCGAAACCGTCGCGATCCTGGACGCGCTCGATGAACACGCGGCTGATGTCATTGCGGGTCTCGTGTAGTCGAGCCGCGGGCAGCCGAGCGAGTCGGTACCCATCCGGGCCAAGACGATTGCGTCGTACGCCGCATCGCCATTTCAAGGCGCCTCGCAACCTGTCTGCGTGCCGTCGACCATGAATCCTGCGCGTGTTCACGTGTCGCCGCGAAGCCACTGCGCCTCGCAGCCGAAATTCGACGCTCCTCACCTCGTCGACGAGCATGGCCGGCGCGAGACTTCGGGCGATTGACAGGCCGTTGGCGGCACAATAGTCTGCTGTCAGACAATTACGGGCCTACGTCTCAGATGCTCTTCCTCGGTTTCTCGCCAGGATTTGCCATGTCGTCCATGGCCGAGCGGTTCTGCGGGCTACTGCGGTCTGAGCGGCTGCGAACGGCTTTGGCTCCTTCGTTTCATCACTGCAGTCCACTGTCGGGGAATGATCATGCCGGTGAAGATGAAGCGTGCACTATTCGGAGCAGGTATCGGCCTTCTGCTATTCGCGTCCGGGGCTGCTTCGGCGGCCGACGAGCCAATCACGTTCAGGGTCGCATTCACCGATAGTGCGACGATAAAGATCGGCGACGGGGTAGCCTATCATCCGTCCTATGCTGCGATGCTCGCGTTTCAGAACGCCATGCGTCGTTACGCGCCCGGCAAGGTCAACGTCGAGCTCTATCCCAACGGCCGGTTGGGCGACGTCAAGTCGAATCTCGAGCAGGTGCTGTCCGGAAATCTCGGGGCGGGGACTCCGCCCGACGGCGGTATCGCGCCATTCTACAAGAACATCCAGATGATGTCGGCGCCTTACATGTTCAAGGATGTGCTCCAGGCCTACGACGTCCTCGACGGCCCGTTCGGCCAGAAGATGTTCGACGACATGGCGGCGAAGAGCGGGCTGCGGGTGCTCGCTTCCTATGAGAACGGCGGATTCCGCAACTTTTCGAACGGCAAGAAGGTGGTGAAGACACCCGCCGACATGAACGGCCTCAAGATCCGGACCATGGACAGCCCGGTCTACATGGAAACCGTGAAGGCGTCCGGTGCAGCGCCGACACCGATCGCCTGGATGGAGCTGTATTCGGCGCTTCAGACCGGTGTGGTCGACGGCCAGGAGAACTCCCCGATCACGATCCTGGGCGGCTCCCTTCAGGAAGTGCAGAAGTATTACGTGCTCAACGGGCATGTGCTCGGCACGGCATATCTCGTCGCCAGCGAGAAATTCCTGAAGAGCCTTGCGCCCGAACTGCGGGAGGCGTTCTACAAAGCTGGTCGCGAAGCGTCGATTGCGGCACGTGGCACCGTGCGTGCGACCGAGAATCTCGCCATGGAGCAATTGCGCAAGTCCGGGATGGAGATCTACGTTCCGACGGCCGAGGAAAAGGCGGCCTGGGAGAAGACCGGCGCATCGGCCATCGAATGGCTAAAGGCCAACACCGACAAGGCCATGGTCGAAGAACTCATCACCGCAGTCCATACCGGCAGCCAGGCGCGCGCCGTCACCTCCAACGCCGACTCCAAGGCAGCGCAGGGCGGGAGTTCGAACAGCACCATGTACACGATCGCCGGTGTGGTCGTCGTCCTGATCGCCCTGTTCGCGGTCTTCGGGAAGAGGAAGAAGGCGTAACCGTCGGCTGGTCGTCGGCGCCGGGAGCGAGCGACGATCGCTCACTCCGGCGCGCGAGACACGAACGCATGCGCCTCGCCACGCTCGGGTCGTCACGGCGACACTCCCGGGGAAAGGTCGAGCCGTCGCCCGAACTTCCGAAGGACAGCGATGATGGAAAGCTTCGTCGATACTTACCTGGAGTTCATGGAATTCGTCGACCAGATCGTCCGCAAGTTCCTGATCGCCGTGACTGCGGCGATGACGCTCACCATCATCGTGCAGGTGCTGTTCCGGTACATCTTGAAAGACCCCCTGATCTGGACGGAAGAGCTCGCCCGCTACCTGATGATCTGGATGGCGTTCGTCGGCGCGAGCTGCGTCATCAAGAAGTGGCAGAACATCTATGTCGACTTCTTCATCGACAAGCTCGCGTCACGCAGGCGGCGCATCGCCTATTTTGTCCAGAAGCTCATCGTCTTCTCCGTTCTTCTCTACACGCTGCTGCTTGCCGCCGAAGTGATTCCGGCCGTCGCCGGCAACCAGGTGACCGCCGCAATGGGTGTCAACATGATGTGGGCGCAATCGTCGATCATCGCCGGACTGTTGCTCATGGTGCTCCAGAATCTCGGTGTCCTGTTGGACGATCTGTTCAACGCGAAGGTGTTCGGCAAAGAGGGCGAACAATGACCGATTTCTGGATCGTCACGGCGGTGCTGATGGCGTCCATCATCGCCGGACTGCCGATCGCGTTCGCGATCGGCATGACGACTATCATCTACATGCTGATGACCATGCCGGAAAACCTGTCGGTGATTCCCTTGCGGATGTTCGCCGGTATCGACTCCTTCATTCTGATGGCGCTTCCGCTGTTCGTGCTCGGCGCCGACATCATGGTCAAGACCGGCATCTCGGACAAGCTGTTCCAGTTCGTCAAGGTGTTCGTCGGTCGATTGCAGGGAGGGCTCGCCTACGTCAATGTTCTCTCGGCGACGATCTTCGGCGCGATTTCCGGCGCTGCGCTCTCGGACGTTGCGGCCCTCGGCAAAGTCAACATCACCGGGATGGTGAAGGAGGGATATACCCGGGACTTCGCATGTGGGTTAACGGCCGGCGCCTCCGTCCAGGCTCCGCTCATTCCGCCGAGCAACATCGCGGTGCTTTACGGTGGCATCATGAGCCTGTCGGTTGGCACATTGCTCATCGCCGGATTCGTTCCGGGACTTGTTCTGGCGCTGCTTGAGGTCCTCTGGATCTTCGTGAACCGCAAGCGCCTCAACATGCCGAAGGGCCGTGAGAGCTTCACGCTGAAGCAGAAGTTCGAGATCTGCCAGGACGGCATGGTCGCGCTGGTCATGCCGGCGATCATCCTTATCGGGATCGTAAAGGGATTCTTCACGCCGACCGAAGCGGCCGGAGTGGCCTGCCTGTATGCGCTGGTCGTCGGCTTCGTGATCTGGGGTAATCTCCGCGTTGCGACGGTGATCGAGGGGCTGCTCGAGTCGGGACTGGTCTCGGCCAACCTGTTCATGATCATCTCGTTCTCGTCGGTGTTCGCCTGGGCGCTCGGGGCGCAGAACGTGCCGGACCAGATTGCGGAAGGCCTGCTGGGCTTCACCCACAACCCGTTGCTGATCATGTTGATCATCAACGTCGTCCTGCTCATCGTCGGGATGTGGATGGAGACGGCAGCCGCCATCGTTCTGTTCGCACCCATCCTGGCACCGATTGCCTACAGGATCGGGATCGACCCGATCCACTTCGCGGTCGTCATGATCACCAATCTCACCGTGGGCCTCATCACTCCGCCGGTCGGCGTCGTGCTCTACGCGGTGTCCGCGGTCGGCAGTGAGTCTTTCGTCAAGGTCACGAAAGCGACCCTCCCGTACATGGTCATCGGTATGCTGGTCATCGTGGTCATGACGTTGTTCCCGAGCGCGGCCCTGTTTGCGCCGCGGTTGATGGGGTTGATGTGAGCCGCCGTCCCAATCCCCTCATTCCGCGCCCGAATCAGATAGAATCGAGGTTCGCGCAACGACCGGACGTCACCTTGCGGAAACCACGATGACAAAACATCGCCTTGCGAAGATCGAGAAGATTTCCGTGATCGACGAGGTCATCCGTTCGATCCGGGAGATGATCACGTCCGGAAACTTCGCCGTCGGGGACAAGCTGCCGGCCGAACTCAAGCTGTGCGATGAGCTCGGGGTCGGGCGCTCCACGATCCGAGAGGCTTTCCGTGTCCTGCAGGCCAGTGGACAGATCGAGCTCATAACGGGCAAGGGGGCCTACGTCCGCAGCGTCAACGACTCGACCTACGAAACGATCAAGAGCTGGTTCGTCGAGAGGGAATCGGAGGTCAGCGAGCTGATGGAAGTTCGCATGGCGATCGAACCGGTCGCCATCCGCCTTGCGATCCAGCGCGGAACGCCGAAGCAGATCGCCCAGATCCAACAGATCCACGAGCTCTTCAAGAAGGCGGTCGCGAAGAAGAACGCGCTCGACCTCGCCACGCTCGACGAATCGTTCCACAGCGCGATCATCGAAGCCGGCAACAACCCCATCTTGGTCAAGATCGGTCGGATTTTAGCCGACGGGTTGATGGAATATCGCACGCGATCCTTCGCGGTTCGGAACTACGCGGTACACGCCCTCGAACCGCACGAGGCGATCGTGCAGGCGATCGTGCGCAAGGACGAAAAGGCGGCGATCACCGCCTTGCAGCGGCACCTCGAAGTTTCTCTGGCCGACATGAAGGCCGTGGTCGAAAAGTGAAGCGAATATGAAGCGATCGAAATGCGGCCTTGTTTGTGACGGATTGTCTGACAGCTGACAGTCTGATAACCTAATGAGAGACTCGAACCTCTAGCATGGAGAAAGTTGTGAGCAAGTTCGACAAGAACGTGTACGGCAAGATCCTGATCCCGATGGTGACCCCGTTCGCAGAGGATCAGTCGGTCGACTACGCCAAGGCGACGGCTCTCGGCAACTGGCTGGTCGATCAGCGCAAATGCGACGCGCTCATCCTGTCGGGCACGACGGGCGAGTTCCACACCCAGACGTTCGACGAACGGGTCAAGCTGTTCGAGGTCATGATGGAGGCGGTCGGCAAACGAATCCCGCTGATGGCGGGTGTGGGCGCGGCGTCGACCATCGAAACGATCGCGCTCGCCAAGAAGGCCGAGGCGCTCGGCTACAAGCTGGTCATGGCGGTCGCGCCGTACTACGCGAAGCCCAACCAGTCTGAGCTCTACGATCACTTCGCCGCAGTCGCGGGCGCCATCGGCATCGACCTGCTGCTCTACAACATTCCGATCTTCACGGGCGTCAACGTCGATCCGGCGACCGTCTCGCGGCTCGCCAAGATTCCGAACATCGTCGGTATCAAGGAAGAGGCGGAACTCAATCCGAAGCAGATCACCGCATTCCTCAACGCGACGCCGGAAGATTTCATCATTTACAACGGCGACGACACGATGATCCTCGAGGCATTCGCCCAGGGCGGCGAGGCGCGCATCGGCGGCGTCATCAGCGGCGCTTCGCACGTCATCGGTGACCGCATCCGAAAGATGATCGACACGTTCCTGGCCGGCGACATCGACGCGGCGGCGAAGATGCAGCGCGCGATCTATCCCCTGCTCAAGATCATGGGCCAGAACAACCGGACCAACCCGGTTGCCCTGTGGAAGGATGCGATGCGCATTTACGGTGTCGACGCCGGCATCCCGCGCCTGCCCTTGTCCCGGGGAAATCAAGAGGAAGTTGCGAACGTCCGCAAGGTCATGCAGAGCCTGGGGCTCATCTAGGCACTCGGGAGAACATGATGGCTTGCGCAAACATCGAGGGAATGATCCCTCCCGTCGTCGTCCCGTTCACGGCGGATGGGGAGATCGACGAGAAGGCGTTCCGCACGGACCTGCGTTACCTGATCAAGGCCGGGGTCCACGGCATGAGCTGCGGCGGCAGCACCGGCGAAGGCGCGGTGCTTTCCGACCACGAGCTCCGGCGCTGCCTGGAGATCGTGATGGAGGAAAGGCCGGCCGGGATGCCGGTCCTCGCCGGCGTCATCCGCAATTCGACGCTGGAAGTGCTGCGCTGCGCGAAGACCGCGAAGGAACTCGGGGTCGATGGGCTGCTGGTTACGCCGGCCTTCTACTTCGGCTCGACCTTCGCCGGCAACTTCCAGTTCTTCGAGACCATCGGCAAGGAAACGCGGCTCCCTATCATCGTCTACAACGTCGTCCCGACCAACGTCATCGGGTCGGACGATTTCGTGAAACTCCTCGAGATCGAGGAGGTCTTCGGAATCAAGCAGGTCGATCCGGTCAAGCACGCCGAAACCAGCGTACTGTGCGCCTCGGTCGACAAGGCGCGCATCTACAGCGCGTGCGACCAGTTGCTCTATGGGACATACGTGTCCGGCTCCGCGGGAGCGATCTCCGCGCTGGTCACCGTCGCGCCCGCGATGTGCGTGCAGCAGTGGAACGCGTTCAAGGCCGGGGATCAGAAGACCGCGATGGACATCCAGCGAAAGCTCTTGCCCGTCGTGCGCGCCTACTCGAACCGGCCCTATCCCGGAAAGGTCAAGGCGCTGCTCGATCTGCAGGGCCGTAAGGTCGGCATGGCGCGGCTGCCGAGTGTGATGCCCACCGGTGAAGAGCTCGAAGCCATGAAGGCGGCGTTGAAGTATGCGGGCCTGACCTAGCTGTCGAGGCGCGCAGGCCGCAAACGGCGGTTCCGGCATTCCATTCGAGTGCCGGGCCCTTCACGGCTTCGCCATCGGGATCGTCGCGGTTGGTGAGATCGGAACGGGCGCTTCCGTTCGCCCGACAGGGTATCGATCGATATGGAAATGATCGCCGAAGAGTTTCCTGCCGTGAGTCCGGCCGCCCTGCCGCCGATGCTTCGCGAACTCGCCGACCAGATCGAGGGGCGGATCCTGACGGATCGCATGCATCGCGTCATCTATGCCAGCGACTCGTCCTCGTATCGCGAATTCCCGATGGGCATCGTGATGCCGGCCGGCGTGGAAGATCTTCGCAAGATCGTCCGACATGCGATGAAGCATCGGTTGGCGCTCATTCCGCGCGGTGCCGGTACGTCTCTCGCCGGCCAGGTGGTCGGCAACGGCCTCGTCGTCGACTTGCGGGCGTTTGACCGCATCCTCGCGCTCGATGTCGAGGCGCGGACTGTGCGCGTCGAGCCGGGTGTGATCCGCGACAGGCTCAACGACTGGTTGGCTCTGCACGGCCTGATGTTCGGGCCGGAGACCAGCACCGCCAATCGTGCCGTCATTGGCGGCATGATCGGCAACAACTCCTGTGGGATGCATTCCCTGGTGCTGGGGACGACGCGCGACAACCTGGTTTCGTGCAAGGCGATCCTCGCCGACGGAAGCGAAGTAGTGTTCGAGGCGCTGTCGCCGGACGCGTTCCATGCCAAACGCGTGCTGCCGACACTCGAGGGGCGCATTTACGACCGGCTCTATCGCCGGCTCTCGGACCCGGACGTGCGTCGCGAGATCGAGTCCGGGTTCCCCAAGCCCGAGATCCGCCGCCGCAACAACGGCTATGCGGTCGATCTCCTGCTGCGTTCGAACGTGTTCACTCCGGGCGGGCCGGACTTCAACATGTGCTCGCTGGTCGCAGGGTCCGAGGGCACGCTGTGCCTGCTCGTCGAGGCGACGCTGGGCCTCGTACCGCTGCTACCGCCGGTGGTCGGGTTGGTGACCATGCATTTCGACTGCATGGCCGATGCGACTCGAGCCACGCTCGTTTCCCTGCGCCACAAACCGACGGCCTGCGAACTCATCGGTGACTTCCACATTCAGCAGGCGCTCGCCAACAACAAAGTGAACCCGAACAACATCGTCGGCCAATGCAGCCGCTGGATCCAAGGCAAGCCACACACTGTCATCGTCGTCGAGTTCGCCGGTGCGACGCGCGATGAAGTCGAAGCGCGGGCGAGCGCAATGGTGCAGGAGGTCCGCGGCCTCGGTCTCGGCTACGCATGGCCGCTGTGGTTCGGCAACGATGCCGAGAAGATCTGGACACTGCGCCGCGCGCTCGGCGGGATCAACAATTCGAAGCCGGGGGACGTGAAGCCCTTCGATCTCATCGAGGATTGCGCGATCGACGTCGCCGATCTGCCGGAATACGTCGAACGGCTGGAAGCGATGCTCAAGCGTTCCGGAGTGAGTTTTACCCAGTCGGCGCATGCCGGGGCCGGCGAACTGCACACCATCGTGTTTCTCGATCCGAAGACCGTGGAGGGAAAGCGCCTGTATCGCTCGACGCTCGCGAGCGTCGCCGATCTCGTGAAGTCGTTCCGCGGCTCGCTCTCGGGCGAACACGGCGATGGGCGGATGCGGGCGGAATTCCTGCCGAAGATGATCGGCGAGGCGAACTATCGCCTCTGCTGCGAGGTCAAGGACCTGTTCGACGAAGCAGCGATCTTCAATCCGGGAAAAATCGTGCGTGCCCCGCCGATGGACGCGGCGCTGCGCTACTCGCCGGACTGGCCGACGCCGGAACCGCGAACCTATTTCGACTGGAGCCGTGACCTCGGCGTGGTGCGTGCGGTCGAGCGCTGCAACGGGGTTGCGGAGTGCAAGAAGGTCGGCAACGGCCTGATGTGCCCGAGCTATATGGCGACGCGCGAGGAGAAGGACTCGACACGGGCGCGGGCCAACGTGTTGCGCGAATTCCTGACGCATTCGAAGAAGCCCAACCCCTTCGACCACCAGGAGATCCACGACGTGATGGATCTCTGCCTCGCCTGCAAGGGATGCAAGAGCGAGTGCCCGGCAAGCGTCGACATGGCCAAGCTCAAGGCCGAGTTCCTGCAGCAATGGCACGACGCACATCCGGTTCCTCTGCGCACCAGGTTGATCGCCAACTATGCGTCGCTGATGGGGCTCCTGACGCCGGTCGCTCCGCTGTTCAACTTCTTTGCCCGGAACCCGGTCACATCGGTGGTGGTCAAGGCCGCGCTCGGCTTCGCACCGGCGCGTTCGATGCCGCAGCTGTGCCGCGTGACGTTCGACGACTGGTATAAGGGGCAGGGCGATGCCGTGCGCGGCCGGAGCGGCCGTCGGGTGCATCTTTTCTGCGACGAGTTCACCAACGTCAACGACGCCCATGTCGGCATATGCGCGGTGAAGCTCCTCGTCGGGCTGGGCTACGACGTCCTCCTGGTCCGGCCGGCGGCGAGTGGCCGGGCGGCGATCTCCCAGGGCTTTTTGAAAAAAGTGAAAGAACTGGCCGAAATCAACGTGAAGTCCCTGTGTGGTGTTGTCGACGACGATGCCCCGTTGGTCGGGATCGAGCCGTCCGCCATCGCCTGCTTCAAGGACGAATATCCGGACCTCGTGTCGCCATCCCTCAAAGGGGCGGCAAAAGCGCTCGCCGGGCGCAGCCTGATGTTCGAGGAATTCATTGCCGCCGAAATGGAACGCGGCCGGATCGGATCCGATGCGTTTACCGACGAAGCACGGACCGTGCGGGTCCATGTCCACTGCCACCAGAAGGCGCTGTCGTCGATCGACCCCGTGGTGCGGACGTTGGGTCTGCCGCGCAATTACACGGTCACGGCAATCCCGAGCGGATGCTGCGGCATGGCGGGGGCGTTCGGCTACGAGAAGCATCATTACGACCTGTCGATGAAGGTCGCCGAACAGGTTTTGCTTCCGGCGGTTCGCGCCGCGGGGCCGGACGACATCGTTGCGGCCTCTGGAACCAGCTGCCGGCATCAGATCGCCGACGGCACCGGGCGCCGGGCCAGGCACACGGCGGAAATCCTCTGGGAGGCTCTGAAGGGCTCGTCCGCGAGTGCGTGACATGGGCACGGGAGAACCAACTTCATGGTGACGGGCTCTATGAACATTGGGCAGGAGGCGATTGATGAATAGGGCAGACTCTCGCCTGGTGATGGGCATCGACGTCGGGTCGGCGAGTGTCCGGGCCGGAGTGTTCGACCCCGAAGGTCGCCGACACGCGTTCGCAGTGCGTCCGATCCAGAAATTCCACACCGGCGCCGACGTGGTCGAGCAGTCCTCGGCGGACATCTGGCGCCAGACCTGCGACGCCGTGCATGAGGCGCTCGCCAGTGCGGGCGCGATCGCGGACGACATCGCCGCGATCGGGGTCGATGCAACCTGCTCCCTGGTCGCCGTCGGCGAGGGCGGTGTGCCCGTCTCGGTATCGCCGGAAGGAGAGCCCGCGCGCGACATCATCATGTGGATGGACCACCGTGCCGGCGAGGAACAGGCCGCCATCAATGCGACCTGTGATCCAGCATTGCGCTACGTCGGCGGCGAAGTCAGCGTCGAGATGGAGTTGCCGAAGGTCCTGTGGATCAAGAAGCGCTTTCCGGATCGATATCGCCGGGTGGCGCGTTTTTTCGACCTCGCCGACTGGCTGGTCTGGCGCTGCACGGATGCCGATGTTGCGAGCGTCTGCACGCTCACGTGCAAATGGAACTACCTCGCACATGAGAACCGCTTTCCGGACAGTCTGATCGAACGGATCGATCTCGCCGACCTCATCGGCAAGGTCCCGCGGCGGGTTCTGCCGCTCGGATCCGCGGCCGGGCCGCTGTCACCGACGGCGGCGCACGCGCTCGGGCTGTCGACGCGGACGGTCGTGGCGACCGGCATCATCGACGCCCATGCCGGTGGCCTGGCGCTTGTCAGCTCGCGTCCGCAAGGCTCGCTGGCTCTGATCGGCGGAACGTCCAATTGCCATATGGCGGTGAGCGCCGAACCCGTCATGGTCAAGGGAGTCTGGGGGCCGTATTTCGGCGCCATGATCCCGGGGATGTGGCTGAACGAGGGAGGGCAGAGCGCCGCCGGCGCGCTGCTCGATTGGACCATCCGCCAGTCGGATGCCTGGCCGCTCGCGCAGCAGGAAGCCGAACGCGCCCAGTGCAACGTCTACGCGGTGCTCAACGAGTGGGTGGCGGATCTCGTCGCCCGCGAGCCGCTTCCGACCCGTCATCTCCATGTGCGGCCGGATCATCACGGCAACCGGTCGCCGATGGCGAACCCGCACGCGCGCGGCCTCGTCAGCGGCCTGACGCTGGAGACGGGCAAGGACGGGCTCGCACGCATCTACCTCGCCACCATCCAGGCGCTCGCCTACGGCACGCGTGACATCGTCGACGCGATGAACACCGCCGGCCACCGGATCGACCGGATCGTCATGTGCGGCGGAGGCACCAAGAATCCGCTCCTGATGCAGGAGCATGCCGACGCGTTCGGGTGCGACATCGAGTTGGTCGAGGAGGAAGACGCGGTCGCGCTCGGCGCGGCTCTGCTCGCCGCCACTGCCGGCGGCCTGTTCCCTGACCTGCGCGCAGCCGCGGCGGCGATGGTGCGTCCGGGGTCGCGCGTGCGGTTCCGCCAGGAGCAACGCGGCTTCCACGACGCCAAGTACCAGGTCTTCTGTTCACTCTACGACCACCAGCAGCGCTGCTTGCAGGCAATGAGCAAGTGGCAATGATTGGAATGGAAAAGGAAACACGATGTTGAACCTCACTCTCCCCGCAACACGGCCGAGCATCAAGGCCGGCCGCAACGAAGTCGTGCTGGTCACGAACGCCGATCTGCGCGAGCCCGCAAACGTCAAGTGCTGGCCGGTTCAGGCGCGGTTCGAAGAAGCGCTCGGGCGCGTACTCTCGCAGCGATTCGGCTACGCGGTGCGTCGCGCGCATCCGTTCAAGGCCGACAAAGGCCACGGCTTCATCAGCTCGCAACGGGAAGGCAGCGACGTATTTGCGGGCATCGATCCGGAGGCGCCGGTGATCGTGCTCCTGACGGCGTGGCAGTATTCGCACCACATCGCACCGAGCCTCGTGCACCATCGCGGCCCGATTCTGCTGCTCGCCAATTTCGAGGGCACGTGGCCCGGCCTCGTCGGCATGCTCTGCATGGCGGCGACGCTGACGAGCCTTGGACGTTCGTGCTCGCGGCTGTGGTCGGAGAATTTCGACGACGAACTGTTCGTCAAGGGATTGGAGTCGTGGCTGAAAACCGGCACGATTCGGCACGACACGAGCTATCTGCATCCGATCGGCCGCGACCACGCGGTGACCACCACGGCGGCCGGCGGGGCAGGCGTCGAGGTCGGACGCTATGTGCTGAGCCACAAGGAGATTATGGGATTGTTCGACACCTTCTGCATGGGGATGATCAACGGCGTCTTCCCCCAGAAGGCGCTTGCTGACATCGGCATGCCACTGGAGGCGCTGTCGCAGTCGGACCTGTTCGCCGAGATGGCGCTGGTGCCCACCGACCTGCGCGAGCAGTGCCTGCAGTGGTACGAGGCGCGTGGTATGAAGTTCGCCTGGGGCAAGGACGCGGAGACCGAGCTCACGCGCGAACAGGTGCTCGAGCAATGCGCCATGCTGATCGCGCTCGGCCGTTTCGCCGATCGTTTTGGTCTCACGTCCATCGGGGTGCAGTACCAGCAGGGGCTCGCACGCTGCTGCGCGGCCTCGGACTTCGCCGAAGGCGCGATCGGCAACGCCGAGCGCTTTCCGATCCCCACGGTCGACGGGCGCATCGTGCGCGCCGGCAAGGCAATCCCGTGCGTCAACGAAGTCGACATGGGCTCGGCGATTCCTCAGACGATGCTGTGGCGTCTGCTCGATTCGCTCGGGCTGCCGGCAGAGACCACGCTGCACGACATCCGCTGGGGCAGCGAGTATCAGGGCACGTTCTACTGGGACCTCGAGATCTCGGGCGCGGTGCCGTTCGCGCACATCAAGGATGGCATCGCGGGTTCGCGCGGTTATCGTCAATCGCAGATGTATTTCCCGCGCGGCGGCTCGACGATCACCGGCCAGTGCAAGGCGGGGCCCTTCATCTGGGCGCGCGCGCACTACGAGGGGACGGAAGTCGTGATGCACATCGGCACCGGTCGTGCCGCCGAGCTGCCGGCCGACGAGTTCGAGCGGCGGCGCCGCGCAACGTCGTGGGAATGGCCGTTGATGAACGTGGTGCTCGATGGCGTGACACGCGACAATCTGATGGCGGGCCACCAGAGCAATCACATCACCGTTGCGTATGTGGACGAGCAGCACCTCGGCGATGTGTTGCGTGCGTTCGTCGCGCAGGCGTTGACGCAGAACATCCGGACCTACGTCGCCGGTGCCGCCGTAGCCAGCCTGTAGGTTGCTCGGTCATCGCCCCCCAGTCGGCGGCGAAGGAAAGGCCCGCCGCCGACTGGGGCGGGGATCCATCAAACCAGCATGGAGTCAATAACATGTCCATGTGTTGCGGATATAGCAACACATGGGTCTCAGTCAGGCTTGAATAAATTGGCCTCTTCGCGCACGAGTTTGCCGAGATCGTGCAAATCCCCCTGCCGGAGGCGGCTCGCCGGCCCCGAAACCCCGATGGCGGCAATCACAGCGCGCGTCTCGTCGTAGAGCGGAGCGGAGGCACCGCGGATGTCGACGAGGTATTCTTCGTCCTGCAGGGCGTAACCCTGCTCAACGATGCGTTGCAATTCTGCTTTGAACTGGACGGGATCAACGATCGTCTTTTCCGTGTACGCCTTGAGTTGGTCCGGTATCGGGGCATGTGCGAGAGCGATGAAAATCCGCCCCATGGCCGTGCATTCCAAGGGTCCGAGCGTCCCGGGCGGATTGTGGACGCGCAACGGGAAAGACGAGTCTATGGCGTCCACATAAAGGACGTTCTCGTCGGCTGGAATCGAGACATGCACCGCTTCGCTCGTCCTTTGTGACAGCCGTTCGAGGATTGGCCGGGCGCGTTCGCGAAGGCTCCGGCGGGGGCGGCTCGGGATGGGGCGCCTAACGAGTTTAGGCCCGAGACTGAAGCTGCGTCCCTCGGCCTGTTGGGCGTAACCGGCCTGAGCCAGCGTCTGCAGCAGACGCGATGCGCTTCCTTTGTCGGTTCCCAGAATCGTCGCCACATCGCTCGTGCGCAGAGCCTTGCTGCTCAGCAAAAGATCGAGGACTTTCAGCCCCTTGGCGAGAGTCTTCAGATTGCTGCCGGCGGGTTCTTTGCGTGCGTCCGTGCCGTCCTGATCGGAGCGGGCACCGTCGGTGATTGTCAAATGGGCCTCCTGCTCAAAGGGCTGCTAGCAGATCAGTGTGTCACAAAAGTTGCTATAAAAGCAACATGAACGATAGTTGCGTATTTTATTGACGCTGTATGGTCGCGGCCCTATGGTCGCCCCCCTAGGCTTCGAAGAATACGGCCAGGGAGGCGCTCCGGCACGGACTTGTTTCGGTGGAGTACGGGATGCAATTGAGCGCTGGCAATTGTCGGTCAAAATTCCTGTCGTTGACTCCGAGTCTGGCGTTGAGCCTGTTCTGCGTCGGCTTCGGCGGCGGGGCGATCTGGATCGCACTCGACTATCCCTACGGGACGCTGACGTCGATGGGGCCGGGCTTTGTGCCGACGGCCGTCGCCGCCATTCTGGTTTTTCTCGGATTGCTCATCGGGCTGGGGTTCGCGAAGGACGATGGCGCCGCCGCCCATAAGGCCGCCGACGCAAGTACAGAAAAGTCCGAGCCGGAGGCGCGCGGTATCGAACGTCTGCTCGGCACCGGCCGGGTCATGCTGTTCATCCTCGGCGCCATTGTTCTATTCGGCAGCATCGTTCGCGGTCTCGGGCTGGCGATCAGCGTATTCGTGCTGGTGGTGCTGGTGAGCTACGCACGCCAACGCGTCCGCCTGATGCCGACCTTGGTATTCGCGATGGCGGTCACGATCGCGGCCTGCGTTCTCTTCGTCACGCTGCTGGGGCTGGAGACGCCCATTCTGCCGAGGTTATGAGCACCATGGGTGACGAATTTTCCATTCTGCACGGATTGGCAGTCGGTCTCGGGGTCGCGGCCGATCCGATGAACCTCTTGTTCTGCCTGCTGGGGTGCCTGATCGGCACCCTGGTCGGTGTCCTGCCGGGCCTGGGGCCGACCGCCACCATGGCGATCCTGCTGCCGCTGACCTATACCTTCCCGCCGGTCACCGGACTGATCACGCTGGCGGGCATTTATTACGGGGCGCAGTACGGAGGGTCGACCACGTCGATCCTGCTGCGCCTTCCCGGCGAGGTCGCCTCGGTGGTCACCGTCCTCGACGGATATGCGATGACCCAGAAGGGACGGGGAGGGGCCGCGCTGACGATCGCCGCCGTCGGCTCATTCTTCGCCGGCACGGTCGGCACGCTGTTCATCGCCGTCAGCGCTCCCTACATCGCCGATGCGGTCTTGAGCTTCGGGGCGCCGGAATACTTCCTCTTGATGGTGCTGGGTCTCATCGCGTCCGTCATCCTGGCACAGGGTTCGGTGCTGCGCGCGCTGGCGATGATCATGGTCGGCCTGATGCTCGGCATGGTCGGCACCGACCTCAATTCCGGACAGTACCGCTTCACGTTCGGCTTCTACGAGTTGCTCAACGGTGTCGATTTCGTGCCCGTCGTCGTCGGCTTGTTCGGTATCGCCGACATCCTGGTGGCGCTGGAGCGCTCCGTGCGCGACGATGTCATGCCGGTGGTCGGCAGGATCACCAGCCTGTGGCCGACCAGGGAAGAAGCGCGCCAGGCGGCGCCGGCCATGGTGAGGGGAACGCTGCTCGGCATGTTCCTCGGCATATTGCCCGGCGGCGGCGCGATGCTGAGTTCGTTCGGCTCCTACAGTCTGGAAAAACGGCTGTCGAAGCACCCCGAACAATTCGGCCATGGTCATCCGGCCGGGGTCGCTGGGCCGGAAGCTGCGAACAATTCCGGTGCGCAGGCCTCGTTCCTGCCGCTGCTCACGCTCGGCATTCCGTCCACGGCCACAATGGCGGTAATGGCCGGCGCCATGTTCATCCACGGCATCGTGCCGGGGCCGCGCGTGATCAGCAGCCAGCCGGCCCTGTTCTGGGGCCTGGTGGTGAGCATGTGGCTCGGCAACCTGATGCTCCTGGTCATCAATCTGCCGCTCGTGGGCATCTGGGTCCAGATGCTCAAGGTGCCGTACCGGCTACTGTATCCGATCATCATCGTGGTCAGCATCGTCGGGGTGTACGGAGTGGAATATTCCGCATCCGCCGTCTATTTGACCGCGATCTTCGGCGTGTTCGGATACCTGCTGTCGAAGTGGAAATGCGAGCCGGCGCCGCTCGTCCTCGCCTTCGTGCTCGGACCGATGATCGAGCAGTACTTCCGCCGCTCGATGCTGGTCGGACGTGGCGACCTGTCCATCTTCGTCGAGCGCCCCATCAGTCTGGTGATGCTCGTCCTCATCATTGCGATGATGGTCAGCATCGCGGCTCCACACGTCAAAACGCTCAGGCAGAAGGCCTTCGCCGAGTGAGCGAGGCGAAGCTTTCAATTCGATGAATATTTACGGAGGATGATCATGTCCATGAAGATCGATCGCCGCGCACTCGTCTCCGGGATGGGCGGTCTACTCGCCGCATCCCAGTTCCCCACATTGGCACGCGCGGATGACTTTCCCGCCAAGGACTTCAGCTTCGTCGTTCCCTATGCTCCCGGAGGCATGAGCGACACGCTGTCGCGACTTTTCGGCGACAAGTTCTTCCAGATCACCAACAGGCGGGTCGTGAACGACTACCGGGTCGGCGCCGGCGGGGCGATCGCGGCCAACTTTTTCAAGGGCGTGAAGCCGGACGGCTACACGGCCCTGGTCGCCACCAACAGTTTCTTCGCCGTTATCCCGGCGGTCATGAAGGTCGAGTACGATCCCAAGACCGACTTCACGCCCCTGATGGCGTTGGATTCCGCAATGGTCGCAGCGGTTCATCCGTCCCTTCCGGTCAAGACCATGCAGGAGTTCATCGCCTACGCGAAGGCAAATCCGAACAAGGTCGCATATGCCAGCGCGGGCAAAGGTGGCGTCGGCCACATGTGCGGCGAGTGGTTGGCCCGTAAAGCCGGCATCCAGCTCCTCCACATTCCCTACAACGGCGCCCCCCAGGCCATGCAGGCCACGATTTCGAACGAAACCCAGCTTGTGTTCGGCCCGGAGGCCTACGAGTTCATCGTCAGCAAGAAGCTGACCGGGCTCGCCCTTCTGACCAATCAAAAGCGCTGGTTCAAGCTGCCGGACCTGCCGACCAGCGCCGAATGCGGGCTCGCCGGCTGGGCGCCGCGTTCGTGGCACACCATGATCGTGCTCAGCAAGACGCCGGAACCCGTCAAGGCGAAGATGTTCGAAATCGTCAGCAAGATCCTGCAAATGCCGGACATCAAGGAAAAAATCGCCACCGTCGGGCTCATGCCCGCCGACGAGGATCTGGCGACGCTGCGCAAGCGCGCCGACAGCGACATTGCCGAATACGGTGTCTTGATCAAGGAGACCGGACTGGCGGCGAAATAGCCGTCATCGTCGCCGGCGGAATGCGCGATCGCGTCTCCGCCTCGACGGGTTCCGGATTCGGCGCTTCCACTCGGCTGCGGAGTGGAAGCAGGGGAGTTGCGTCGTGAAGATCGTCAAAGCTCGTGTGTTGCATATCAACCCCATCCGGACCGCGCCCACCCAGGCCGGTCAGCGGCCGATCCTGATCCGAATCGAGACGGACGAGGGCATCTACGGCATCGGCGAAGTCGGCATGGCCTATGGCGTCGGCGGCCGGGCCGCCTTCGGCATGCTGCAGGATCTCGCCGGCATGATCATCGGTCTGGACCCGATGAACATCGAGTCCATCTGGGAAATGTTCCTGAAGAAAACCTTCTGGGGGCAGGGTGGCGGAACGGTGATCTTCGGCGGCATCAGCGGCATCGACATGGCGCTTTGGGACATCAAGGGAAAAGCCCTTGGCGTCCCCGTCTACCAGCTGCTCGGCGGCAAGTGCAGAGACGATCTGCGTGTCTATGCCTCGCAGATCCAACTGGCCTGGAGTCCGGTCAGGAAGATCTGTGGACGCGACGAAGAGTATGCCGAGCAGGCCCTGATCGCCGTGGCGCAGGGTTACGACGCGATCAAGGTCGACGTGGTCGAGTTCGATCGCGAAGGAAAGGCGGGACGCCAGCGCCTGGAAGGCGTGATGTCTCCCGACGTGGTTCGCATGTCGGCCGGTCGTGTGCGGGCCATCCGGGAGGCGGTCGGGCCGGATATCGACATCATCGTGGAAAATCACGCCCACACTGATCTGACGAGCGCTATCCAACTCGCCAAGGCGATCGAAGAATACGACATCATGTTCTATGAAGAGCCGTGTTCGTCGCTCAATCCGAAACTGTACCGTTACGCCAAGGACAAGATCGATATCCCGATTGCGGCCGGCGAACGTGTGTACAGCCGCTGGGGCTTCGTTCCGTTCTTCGAAAGCCGTTCGATCGATGTCGCCCAGCCCGATCTCGGAACGTGCGGGGGCCTTTCAGAGGGCAAGAAGATCGCCGACATGGCCCATGCCTACGACATTACGGTCCAGGCGCACGTCGCCGGGACCCCGATCGCACTCGCGGCCTCGCTTCATCTGGAAACCGCGATTCCCAATTTCATCATTCACGAGCATCACCAGAAGGCGTTGATGCGCGAGTACATCGATCTCTGCCGGTACGATTATCAGCCCATCAAGGGGCGTTATCGCGCTCCAGACCTGCCCGGTCTGGGGCAAGACCTCACCGATGAGGTCTACAAGAACGCGGATGTGGTCGACATCGTCTGACGGCGGCGAAAGGGCGCGTTCTGTCCGCCGCCGCGACAGTAATAATTGGAATGGTTGCCGCTGAACCGGACGTCGCGCCGCCTTTTGGGATGCGCGATCGGCAATCCATAAAGTTGCGTTTATAACAACTCCATGAGCCGAGCCATACGCACGCGGTGACAGATTCACCAATATTTACGTTAAATTCAGGTCTGCCCCGCATTTCATAATGTTGCTTTTATCACAACTATAGACAGAGTTGTGATTATTTGTTGACCCCCGATGGGGTTGGGCTTATTCTCCTTCCCTAGTCGCCGCTCAGTATAGGGCAGCCATATCGCGACTTAATATTGGTCGTGATCAGCAGAATACATTGCGGCGCGAAGAGATCGCAGATGAGTAAAGATGACTGCACGATCGGCGTTCCTCATCCCGACCTCCTGGTGTCGACCGAATGGCTGGATGCGAACCTTTCCGATCCGGCCGTCTTCGTTTTCGATTGCACGTCCCTGAGTGTGCGCAAGGACGGCGCGCCCTATCGCAACGAGGCGACGAGCGCTGTCTTCGCCGCCGGCCACATCCCCGGCGCTCAATACATCGATATCCAGAAGGACCTTTCCGACAACACGCATCACTGTCGGTTCATGCTGCCGCGAGCAGAAGACTTCGCGGCATCGATGGAACGTTTGGGCGTCCACCCCAACGCCCGCGTGGTCCTCTACAGCACCGAAGACCCATGGTGGGCGACGAGGGTCTGGTGGTTGCTGCGCTTCTTTGGCTTCGACTATGCGGCCGTTCTCGACGGTGGGTTTCTGAAGTGGAAGCGCGAGGGGCGTCGGATCGAAACCGGCTTCGGGCATCCCCGCCCGAAGGGGGCATTCATCCCGCGACAACGGATGGAGCTGTTCGCCGACCGCCGCATCGTGGCTGCCGCGATCGGCGACCCTGCCGTGTGCACGATCAGCGCTCGCGCGCCCTCTCATTTTGCCGGCCGGGACGGCAATGACTATGGCCGGCCTGGTCGGATCGCCGGCAGCCAGAATGTTCCTGCCGCTGCGCTCTTCGATTCCGAAAGTGGCACCTTTCTGCCGTCCGATCGGTTGCGAGCAAAGTTCGCCCATCTCGCCCTCGAGGGCAAACGCGTCATCGTCTACTGCGGCCAAGGGGTGGCGGCGAGCGCCGATGCGTTCGTTCTGACGATGCTCGGCCATCCGGATGTCCTGCTTTACGACGCCTCGCTGTCCGAGTGGGCCGCCGCGGCTGACCTGCCCATGGAAGTGGGCTGACCGATTTTGATTTGGGAGAAGAAAGTGATTTCCATCGGCCTGATCGGCGCCGGGCGCATCGGTTCCGTGCATGCGAGTCATTTGCGGCACAATCCTCACGCCAAGATCGTCGCGGTCACCGATCCGCAGATGTCGCGGGCGCGGGCGATCGCCGTCGAGCATGGCGCGAGGGTGGTGAAGGACGCTGCCGAGGTTATCGCTGCCAAGGATATCGATGCCGTGGTGGTTGCCTCGTCGACGGAAACCCACAGCGCGGCGACCATTGCGGCAGCGCGGGCGGGCAAATGCGTTTATTGCGAGAAGCCGATCGCCCCGACCCTGGCCGAGGCAAGGCAGATGGTCGACGCTCTCGGCAAGGACCATGAGCGTGTCATGGTCGGTTTCAACCGTCGCTTCGACCGCAATCATGCCGCCGTGCAGAAGGATATCACCGCTGGCCGTCTCGGTCGCGTACAGACGATCCAGATCACCTCACGGGGACCCAACAACGTGCCGTCCGTCGACTATCTCAAAGTGTCGGGCGGCCTGTTCTTCGACAAGATGATCCACTTCTTCGACATGGTCCGCTGGCTGACCGGCGAGGAACCGGTGGATATCGTCGCCCTCGGCTCGGTCATCGCCGATGAGGTGTTTCGCGACGTCGGCGACGTCGACACCGCCGTGGCGACCGTCCGCATGAAGAGCGGCGCGCTCTGCCAGATCGACAACGCCCGTCGTGCCGTCTACGGCTACGACGATCGTGTCGAGGTGTTCGGTACCAAAGGACTGATCGAATCGTCCCGCATCACCGAGGGCAGCATCATGCGTATCCTCGACGACAAGATCCTCACCGAGGGGCTGCCGAAGGATCCGATGATCCGCATGGCGCCGAGCTACGAAGCCGCGATCTCCGCTTTCGTCGATTTCGTCGGCAGTTTCGCCACGCCGGAACGCCTGGCCGTGCCGACCGTGCACGACGGGATTCGTTCCCAGATCATGGCCGAGGCAGCGACACGATCCTCCAGGGAGCAGCGCATCGTCTCGATCGCAGAGGTCGAGAAACTCATCGCCTGACCCCGACACACGAGAACGAGGCAAGCGCGTCGCCGATGTGCGGCATGCCGGACTTAACCCCCCCGCCGTCACCGCCGCTCTCCCAAAGAAATCGCTCGTACCCCCAACGTAAGGAAGACACGAGATGCACCTGAACTGGCCGGACCTCACCAAGGAACTCAGTGGCGGATTGCGGGTGCTGCGGGCCGGTACGCCGGACGTCATGAAAGCATTCTCGGGCATCGCCCAGGCTGCGCTCGCCCCCAAGGCGCTCGACACCAAGACCAAGGAGCTGATCGCGCTCGGTATCGCGGTCGCGGTGCGTTGCGACGACTGCATCGCCTTTCACGTCAAGGCCGTCATCGACGCCAAGGCGAGCCGCGAAGAGGTCAACGACGTGCTCGGCATGGCGATCTACATGGGCGGCGGCCCGTCCGTGATGTACGCCAACCATGCCCTGGAAGCTTTCGACCAATTCGCACCCAAGGTCTAGTCGACCTGGATTCGCTCGCGCCGAGCGAACGGGATGAACCGCGGTCAAACAGGAGATCCGACTGGTGTTTCTGACGACGGAAGAACAACGCATGGCCGCGGGCGAGTATGGTCCCGGCATGCAACGCTCCATGTCGCTCCTCGTCCGCTACGGGGAACTGTTCGGCGCGGAGCGAATGGTGCCGGTCACGCAGTGCCATCTCAGTCCGGATGTCCCCAACGATCTCCTGGAAAACCTGACGGAGGGCGTCGAAAAGGCAGCGACACGATGCACGTTGCATCCGTGTCTCTACCCGGAAGCGGCCGAAAAGATGATCCGCCGGCCGATTACGCCGACCGACAGTATTGCGGAGGGCTATGTCACGCTCGACCGGGACGCCTATGCGGTGCGGATGGCGCGCTTTCGGCAACTCGGATTCCTGCCGACGTCCACCTGCGTTCCCTACCTGATCGGCTTCGTTCCGCGCAAAGGAGACGTGTTGTGCCTGACCGGATCGTCCGGTCAGGTGATCTCGAACTCCGTGTTCGGTGCCAGGGCCAACCGCGAAGGCCATTCCAGCGCCCTGGCGAGCGCCGTCACGGGCGTGACCCCGCAACTCGGATTGCTGCACGACGCAAATCGCTTCGCGCAGGTCGTGTTCGAAGTCAGCCAGCTGGACTTCTCGCGTTTCGGGATCGCCGATTATGGCGCGCTCGGATATCTGGTCGGGTCGGTGGCGGGGACGCGCAACGCCGCGCTGGTCGGGCTGCCGCAGCGATTGACGATGGAGCAGTGCAAGTACCTGATGTCGCCGATGCCGGTGTCCGGAGGCTGCGCACTCTGTCATCTGGTGGGGATCACGCCCGAGGCCGCCACCCTGGAGCAGGCATTGCTGGGGCGAACGGCCGAGGAAACCGTCGTCGTCACCCCGAAGGACCTGGACGAAGTCCGCCAGCGCCTGCAGACAGCGACCGGTGAAGCACCGGACCTCGTCATTCTCGGATGTCCGCATCTGACGATCGGCGAGCTGGAGCTCGCAGCAGCGAGTTTGCACGACAGGCGGGTACGCACAGGCGTTCGTTTGTTGCTGGCGACGGCGGGGCCGATCCAACGGCTGGCGCAGGAGGCCGGATTTGTCGACACGATCGCCGCGGCAGGCGGTGAATTCGCCGACATCTGCGTATCGGTCGGAAATCCGCTCGCCTATCTGACCGGCGTCAAGACGGTCATGACCAATTCGGCGCGGGCAGCGCACTACATCCAGCGAATGACGAATTGGAAGGTCAAGATCGTCTACGCGGATGCCGGCGCGTGCCTCGAAGCCGCAACATCCCGGAGCGAGCGATGACGGACGTGGTTTTAAAGGGACGCAGCGTGTTCCCGGGTAGTGTCGCCGGCGAGGCGGTGGTCCTGAAGACGCCGTTTTCGTTCCTCGGCGAATTGTCGGCGGATTCCGGCAAACTGTCGGTGGCGGATCCCGAAGTCTCCGGCGTCTGCGTCAGGGACAAGATTCTCGTCTGTCCGAGCGGCAAGGGTTCAAGCGGTGGACCGACGGTCGCGTGGCTGGCCAAACAGGCCGGCAACGCTCCACTCGCCATCGTGTGCACTGAAATGGAGCCGGTCTTGGCACTCGGCGTTATCACGGCTGAAATTCCCGCCGTTGATCGGCTGGAGCGGGACCCCGTTGCCGTCATCAAGACGGGCGATTGGGTGGCGCTCGACGGCGACGTGGTCCGAGTGACGCCCCGCGGATAGCGAAGTGTTGGCACCGGCATGGACGAGGTGCCGCGTGCGTCGCAGGCCACCGAGGTTGCGATCGATGCATCAAGCAGGCGGGACGGCGATGAATGAGGCGGCGGCCGAGAATGCCGCGCCTCTCGTCATTGCGACCAATCTGGACGATGTCCAGAACGAGCGTTTGGCCCGGCATCCGCGCGGGCCACGTATCGTTCCCTATTCGCTCGATCGGCCGGCTTGGGAGATTCCTGCCACGGCAGATGTCGTGTTCACCTACTATCGGGGCTGGGCCGGCGCGCCTTCCGAGCCGCCGCCCGGCTGGCCTTTCCGATTGCGTTGGATCCAGATCGCGGCGGCCGGCATCGACGCGTTTCCTGACTGGTTCTTCACAGGGCCGCCGGTGACGAGTGGTCGCGGTGTCGGGGCGATCGCAATCGCGGAATACGCCCTGGCCGCGATGCTTGCCCATGAAAAGCAGATCTTCGACGGCATACGTGTGACCGGTGCGGCGATGTGGAAGCCGCGCATGCTCGGCAGATTGCATGGAAAGACTCTCGGTCTCGTCGGGCTCGGCGCCATCGGCCGCGAGGTTGCCAGGCGTGCGGCTTCGTTCGGCATGACCGTCTTGGCCACCACGCGAAGCGGGGGCGGGCAGGCGGGCGTGACGATCGTGCGGTCGGTGGCCGAGTTGGCCGCGCGAAGCGATCATCTCGTCGTGGCGGCGCCGCTCACGCGCGAGACGCGCGGCATCATCGGTGCCGAAATTCTCTCCCAGGCCAGGCCGGGGCTCCACATCGTCAACGTCTCGCGTGGCGCTTTGGTGGATCAGGACGCGCTCCTGGTCGCCCTCGATCATGGCCAGATAGGCGCTGCGACCCTCGACGTGACTACACCGGAACCGTTGCCGGAGGGCGATCCGCTGTACCGGCATCCGTGCGTTCGTCTGACGCCGCACTCCGCCTGGTGCACCGACGACGCCGTCGATCGCCTGACCGCCAAATTGTTCGACAACCTCGATCGCTTCCTGGCCGGCAGAGAACTTCTGGACGTCGTCGATGCGCAGCGCGGCTATTGATGGCGGATATCGACCAGCTCGAAACTTCGATCCGGCGCGGAACGCCGTGCGCGAACTTCGTGAACACGTGAACTTCGTGATTTCCTGCAACCCAGCACTGAAACAATGAAAGGTGCCGTCATGTCGACAACACTGTCCCGCCGCGCCGTCCTGTCGGGGACTGCGGGGCTATTTGCGACCGCTGGCCTTCCCGGGATCGGGTTCTGCCAGGACTATCCGACACGGGACATCAACTGTGTGATCGGCTATGCGCCCGGAGGAATGAGCGACAACATCGCCCGCATTCTCGGCGAAAAACTCGCGAAGGCGACGGGCAAGAGTGTCATCAACGATTATCGGGCGGGTGCGGGAGGAGCGATCGCCGCCAACTACTACCTGGGCACAAAACCAGACGGCCATACGCTTCTGGTTTCGACCAACGGGTTCTACGCCGTCATCCCGCGTGTCACGAAGGTCGAGTACGATCCGAAATCGGATTTCACGCCCCTGATCGCCCTCGAAGCGCCGATGCTGATGGCGATTCATCCGTCGGTGCCGGCGAAGACGTTCCAGGACTTCGTCAATTACGCGAAGGAGAGGCCCGGGAAGCTCGCCTATGGCAGCGCCGGTCGCGGCTCGATCGGGCACATGTGCGGCGAATGGCTGGCGCGCAAAGTCGGCGTTCAGCTCCTGCACATACCGTACAATGGCACGCCGCAGGCCATGCAGGCCAGTGCTGGCAACGAAGTCCAGCTGGTGTTTGGCCCCGAGACGCGCGAACTCATCGGCGCCAAGAAACTCACCGGCATCGCGGCCCTGTCGGCAAAGCGTTGGGAAAAAGCGCCTGACATTCCGACCATCTCGGAATGTGGCATCAGCGGTTGGACGCCGCGCAGCTGGCACACGATCACGGTCCTCACCAAGACGCCGGACGCGATCAAGGTGCGCCTGAACAAACTGTTCAATGAGTTCTTGCAGTTGTCCGACGTGCAACAGCGGATCTCCAATATCGGGCTCGTGCCCGCCATCGAGGATCTGGCGACGATCCGCAGGCGCGCCGACGACGATATCGCCGAATATGCCAAGGTGATCACCGACGCCGGCTTGGGCATCGGCAAGTAATACCAACTTTCGTTGACCTTGACCGTCGTCCTGAGATGCGAGCGTGAGCCGAGCGTCGAAGGGCGACGGTCAACGTGAGTCATCGGTGACGGCAGCTGGTTAAAGCCAATTCAGGGGACTTTGAGATGCGTATTCTGGCGTGTGGTGACGCCCTGTTCTCCAGCCGGAACCTGGTCAACAGACTGGATCCCGCCCTGGTGAGCGAACTCGCCGGTGCGGACGCCGTGTTCGCCAACGCGGAGTTCTGCTGTCCGGCCTACGAGCGTCCACCGATGCCGAGACCCTTCCTCACCGCGGTGCGGCAGGAGGTGCTCGACGAATTCCGCGATCTCAACATCAAACTGGTGTCCTTCGCCAACAATCACACCGGCGACTTCGGTTGGGAAGGCGCGGTCGACACCATCGTGGCGGCGGAAAGCAGGGGACTGATACCCTGCGGCGTGGGGCGTAGCCTCGAGGAAGCGAGGGCGGCACGCTTTCTCGATACGCCCAAAGGACGGGTCGGCATCGTCGCGGCAAGCTCGACGCGTTCGAACGAATTTCGGGCCAGTTCGGCGGGGACTGGAATTCCTGCGCGCGCAGGGTTGAATCCGCTGCGCTGGGGCCGCGCCTTCGTGCTTCCCGATCGCGAGTTCGGCCAGCTTCGCCAGATCGACGAGTTGCTGGGCACGGCGGCCAGCCTGCGCGAGGTCATTCGCGTCGAGGCGATGCCGGATCCGGGCCCGGACGTGATCAAGTTCGGATCGCTCTACGAAGGCTCGGTCCTGGTCGAGCGGGGCGATCGCGCGCATGTGCGCTACTTCGTCAACCAGCGTGACTGCGATGCCATTCTCGACAATGTGCGCGACGCCGCTGCCCGGTCCGACCACGCGCTCGTCAGCCTGCACACCCATGAGGGCGTCGACGAGAACTGGTATTCGCCACGGGCGCCGGCCTTCATCGAGGACTTTGCACGCGCGACCATCGACGCGGGAGCCGCCGCATTCCTCGGCCACGGGCCGCATATGCTGCGCGGCATAGAAATCTACAAGGGGCGGCCGATCTTCTACAGCCTCGGCAGCCTGCTGATGGAATTCGAAGCCGGCGAGCAGCGCATGTCTCCGGAGATGTACGAGAATTACGGGTTGAAGAAGGATGCGCTGCCGTCGCATCTGCACATGTCGCGGGCGCAGGACGCGGCGGGCCGGCCGATCGGATTCAATGCCGACCCGCGATTTTCGATGGGCTGTGTCGCGGTCTGCGATTTCAAGGGTGACGGCACGACAGTCAAGCTTCTGCCGTTGGACCTCGACCTCAACCGGGCGCGCCACGCCGAACGCGGAGTGCCTGCCGTGGCGTCGAAAGAACTCGGGGCCGAGATTGCGCGCCACATGGAGCGCATGAGCGAGGCATACGGTACGAAGATGATTTACCGCGAGGGCGAAGGCACGATCTCCGTTCAGCGCGGCTAGCCCTGCAACCGGGACACCGGAATGGAAACCCAGCACCCCCATGCCGGGCTCTGATCCCGGCGAAGAAACCCGGTGCCGGCCCCGTTGCGGGGCCCCTCGGGACAGGCCCCGCCCATCCGCCATCTAGACCTGCCAACTTGCGACTGCTTCACAAACCGCGGCGGTCCCGTCGGCGCTGATCGCCGGCGCCTGTCCAAGTGTCGTGATCCGGAAACGTCGCCCACCGGAAGCCGATGCGGCCGACGGGAAGAGGTCGGCAGTTGACATGATCGCGGCGGCACCCTTTAATCGGAAATGAATCCCGTATAGTGGGGTGAACGGGCCGGCGAGAAGATCGTTGCGGCCGGCGCGCAACGGCAAGGCATGGCGGGACGAACGAGAGCTGGAGGCCAACATGGGCAACGAGATCGCCAGATCGGTGCGCACGAGTCTCACCGCATCTTGCCGCCATTGCCATGCCGGTCGATCGGGAGGCCAATCTGGTCGCGTACGGGCTGAAGTCGGAGATCGACCTGATGATCGCCAAAGGGGTGCGCGCCATCGTTTGTCGTAGATCCCTGGACAACATAGCCGCATGACGACCGAGACCGCCAAGAAAAGTCCGACCACGAGCAGGCCGCAAGAGGATAACCTCAAATCTCTCAGCAAGGTGGTTGCGATCCTCAATTGTTTTTCCACCGACCGTCGGTCGCTGTCCCTGGCCGAGATCTGCGCGATGCTCGACTATCCGCGCAGCACAACGCACCGCTTCCTCGCCTCGATGCGGGAGGTCGGCCTGCTCGATCAGGACAAGCAGCGCGGCAATTATCGACTGGGAATCCGCCTGTTCGAATATGGCAACACGGTGCTCGCCAATCTCGATCTTCACCGTGAGGCGGCGCCGTTCGTGGAGGCGCTGCAGCGCCTGACCAACCTGACTGTCCATCTCGCCGTATTCGATGGTTTGCGCGCCGTCGTGGTGCGGTGCATGGAGTCGTCGAACGGTGTCGCCCGGCCGTCGACATTGATCGAGAACGCGCCGTCTTACTGCACCAGCCTCGGCAAGGCGATCCTCGCGTTCCAGCCCAAGGACGTCGTCAAGCATGTGATCGAGCGCGGCCTGGAACCGTTCACCGAGCGCACCATCACCACCGGGCCGGCCCTGTTGGCGGAGTTGAAGCGCACGCGCGAGCGGGGCTATGCCCTCGACGAGGGCGAGCACCAGCCCGGACTGTTGTGCATCGGCGCGCCCATTCGTGACGAGAACGGACGCGTGTTCGCCTCCATCAGCGTCAACGGTCCGGCGTGGAAAATCCCGATAGAGAAGGCCGACGAACTCTCGAAGATCGTCATTCACAACGCCAATCAGATCTCGCGGCGCCTGGGCGCGAGCTGAACTCCGGGCGCGAGTTGAACAGGCCCGTCGCAATCCGGGAATGCGGCCGCATCATCACCCCCGGCGCGAAGGCTTGGGGCGAGGCTCGCCGGTCGATTGCCGTCGAGTTCTGTCGATCCTTGGCGCAATGATTTGACAGCCAATTTCAACGTTGTATCCTGTATTCCGGGATACGAGTTCACAATCCGATAGGGACATCCTTAATCGCACCTAGTCGCATCGTTTCGAGCTGAAGTCAGTCAGTGATTCAGGGGACGTACAGTCATGCATATCACTCGGCGCAGTTTCGTATCGACGGCCGCAGCCTCGGCCGGACTCATCACCACAGGCATTTCGCCGCTGCGTGCGGCGGCCTACCCGGAGCGGGACATCACATTGATCGTCCCGTGGGCAGCCGGCGGCGGCACCGACGCCCTCGGGCGCACACTGACCAAGAACGCAAAGCAGTATATCGGCGTCGGCGTGACGGTCGTGAACCGTCCTGGCGGCACCGGCGTCGCCGGCATGAAGGCGGTCGCGACGGCCAAGCCGGACGGCTATACGCTCGGCCTGATCACGTTCCATCTCTCCAGCTATCGCCTGAGCGGGCTGAGCGAACTGTCCTACCGCGACTTCGAGCCGGTCATGCTCCTGAACCGTTCGCCGACCGGCTTCCTGGTCAAAGCCGATTCGCCGTTCAAGACCATGAAGGACCTGGTCGACTATTCGAAGGCCAATCCGCAGGTCGTGACCGTCGCAACCTCGGGCGCCGGCGCGGTCCCGCATCTCTCCACGGCTCTCCTCGCCAAGCAGCTTGGCTTGAAGGTCACGTTCGTTCCGTTCGACGGCGGCGCGCCGGCGCGCACGGCCGTGCTCGGCGGCCATGTCACCATGTTGGTGGTGAACTCGGAAGAGGCGCTGCAGTTCTACAAGTCCAAGCAGTTGCGCTTCCTCGCCCTCAACAGCGACGAGCGCCACTCGTCCTTCCCGGACGTGCCGACCATCGCCGAGGCGGGCTATCCGCTGCAGACCTTGCTGCTCGACTGGCGCGGTATCGCGGCGCCGAAGGGCACGCCCAAGGAGATCCTCGACGTCCTGACCGTCGGCTTCCGCAAGATGGCCCAGGATCCCGAATATATTCGCCTCATGGACGAGATGGCGTTGCCGCGCGCCAACGCGGAGCGGGACAAGTTCCGCGAATTCCTCGACAACATCGAAAAGGCGCTCGAGCCCGGCTTGGCGGAGGTCGGCCTCCTCAAGAAGATCTGAGCCGTCCCATGAAGCTTCAGGTTCGTTCCGGCGACGCCGTCGCCGGAACGCTGCTCTGGGTGATGGCGGCTGTCATCGTCCAGCAGTCCACCACATGGCCGTCCTCCGGAGACGTGGCGGGGGACCCGACCGTGTTCCCGCGCGCCCTGGCGGCGATCATGTTCGCGAGCGGGCTGGCGCTCTTCGTTCTCCCACGGCCTCCCCCCGCCAGGGAGGAGGGAACGGGTGAACTCAGGACGTTGCGAACCCTGTTGCTGATCGGTTTGACCATGTTGATGGCCCTGTCCCTCGAGACCGTGGGACTGGTGACTGCCGGGATCGTCTACGTCCTCGCCGCTCAGCGCCTCGCCGGAGCTCCCTGGCGCAAGGCGCTTCCTTTCGCCATCGGAGCCCCGATCGCGATCTGGCTCGTGTTCGTCACGGTTTTGCATGTCCCTTTGCCGAGGGGCGAGATCTGGCAGTGGCTTTTCTCCTAATTCCCGGGCAACGCGGTTTTCCATCATGTTCGATCCCCAGCTGCTGTTTGCGGGCTTTGCCACCATTGCCAGCCTGAAGGTGTTCCCCTTCCTGGTCTTGGGAACGGTGATGGGGATCGTCGTCGGCGCCATTCCGGGCCTCACGGCCACCATGGCGATCGCGCTGCTCATTCCGTTCACCTTCGCCATGGATCCCATCTCGGGCATCGTCATGCTGCTCGCCATCTATGCGGGCGGCATTTACGGCGGCGGCGTCGCTTCGATCCTGATCCGCACGCCCGGCACGCCGGCCGCGGCGGCGACGCTGCTCGACGGCTATCCGATGGCCCAAAAGGGAGAGGCCGGCCGGGCCATCGGCATCGCCACCATATCCTCCGGCATCGGTGGTCTGTTCTCGGCGTGTGCGCTCACCTTGTTCGCGCCGCTTCTCGCCACCGTGGCGCTGAGCTTCTCGGCTCCGGAATATTTCAGCCTGGCGGTCTTCGGACTGGTCGTCACCATGAGCCTGTCCGGGAATTCGCTTCTGCGCGGCTTCTTCTCGGTGCTGTGTGGTCTCACGATCGGCATGATCGGCATCGATCCGATCGGCGGCTTCCAGCGCATGAATTTTGGCTTCTCCGAACTATCGGGCGGCTTCAATTTCGTCGCGGTGATGATCGGGCTGTTCTCGCTGTCGGAAGCGTTCCGGCAGATGGAACAGATGGACACCATGCCGCCGGTCCCGCCCGCCATACGCAACGTGCTGCCGCGATTCAAGGAGATCGCCGGCATGTGGACGGTCTATGTCCGCGCCTGCGTCTACGGCCTGATCATCGGCATCGCCCCCGGCGTCGGCGCCGAGACTTCGAGCTTCCTCACCTATGCGGAAGTCAAGCGCGCCTCCAAGGATCCATCCCAGTTCGGCAAGGGTGCGCCGGAGGGGGTCGCCGCCGCCCAGGCGGCGGAGAACGGCTCGACCGGCGGAGACCTCCTGCCGATGCTCACTCTCGGCGTGCCCGGCGATGCCGCCACCGCCGTGCTCATGGGCGCGCTCACCATCCACAATCTCCAGCCCGGCCCCATGCTGTTCCAGGAACGGCCCGATCTCGTCCACCAGATCTTCGCCGGTATGATCTCGGCCAACCTCATGTTCATGATCGTCGGCCTGCTCGGCGCGCGACTGTTGGCCAAAGTCGTCCAGATCGATCGCCGCATTCTGGTGCCGCTGGTGTGCCTGTTGAGCCTGATCGGCGCCTACGCCATCGACAACAACCCGATGGATGTCTGGGTGACGCTGTTCTTCGGTGTCGCCGGCTGGCTCATGTACCGCAACGGCTTCCCGGTATCGCCGCTGGTGCTCGCCGTGATCCTGGGCGGCATGATGGAATCCAATCTCCGCCGCACCCTGGTGATGGGGCTCGGCAGCCCGGCGATCATGCTGCACCGCCCGATCGCCCTGTTGATCCTGGTCCTCGCGGCACTCAGCCTCTATGCCGTGATCCGCCGCAACAGCAACGAAGCCCGCAAGCGCAAGGCCGAGGAGGCCGTCACCGAGTGAGTGATCAGCTCTCGGCGTCGCGGTCCGATCTGCGGCCACAAACCACGAAGGAATTCCGGATGGGCGACATGTTCGGCGTCAAGGATCGCGTCTGCATCGTCACCGGCGGTCTGGGTCAGCTCGGCACCCAGTTCTCCACCTCGCTCGCACGGGCGGGCGCCAAGGTGGCGATCTACAGCCGCCGGCCGTTCGGCGCCGACGACCTCGCAAGGAAATTTCCAGGCCTGACCGACCGCATCAAGGTCTATGTGGCGAGCGTCGCCGACAAGGACGCGCTGGAAACGGCGACCGCGGCGCTCATCGCCGACTGGGGCGTGCCGCACGTGCTCGTCAACAATGCCGGCATCGATTCCAAGCCGTCCGGTTCGGCCGACCAGAACAGCCCGTTCGAGGTCTATCCGAAGCAGTATTGGGACGAGATCATCGAGACCAACCTGACCGGCGTCATGCTGTGCTGCCAGGTGGTCGGCTCGCGCATGGCGGCGGAAAAGCGCGGCTCGATCATCAATGTGGGCTCCATGTACGGCATGGTGTCGCCCAATCAGGCACTCTACGCCTATCGCGAAAAGCGCGACGGCAAGCCCTTCAAGAAGGCGATCTCCTACGCGGCGTCGAAGGCGGCGCTCCTCAACCTGACGCGCTATCTCGGCACCTACTGGGCGGAGAGCAATGTGCGCGTCAATCTGATCACCTTCGGGGGTGTCAAGACGGCGAACTTCGACAAGGAGTTCATCGACGCGTTCCTCGAGCGCGTGCCCATGCGCCGCCAGGCCGAGATCGCCGAGTTCAGCGGCCCGGTCCACTTCCTGGCGTCCGACGCCTCGTCCTACATGACGGGCTCGAACCTGGTGGTGGACGGTGGCTTCACCGCATGGTGAGCCTTTACGCGATCAACCGAAAGCCATCCGCGGAAGGAGCGGACTGCAAACCATGACCACACGGACACCTCGGCCGGTCAGGCTCGCCGGCCTGCACGCCGCTTTGATGACCCCCTATGACGAGGCCGGGGAGATTTCCAAACCCTGCCTCGCGCGCCTCGTCGAGCGTGCGCTGGGGCACGGGCTCGATGGCATCTATGTGGGCGGATCGACGGGCGAATCGCTTCTCCTTTCGGTCACGGAGCGCGAACTGGTCTTCCGCGAAGTCGCACAGGCGGCGGCCGGGCGTGGCGCGCTCATCGGCCATGTGGGCGCCATCGCGACCCGCGACGCCGAACGGCTCGCCCGCTGCTGTGCGGCGAGTGGCTATCACGCCGTATCGGCGATCCCGCCGATCTATTTCCGCCATTCCGTGTCCGCCGTGCGCGACTATTACTCGGCCATCGTCCAGGCGGCCGGCGGCCTGCCGCTGATCATCTACAATGTCCCGGCGATGACCGGCATCCAGTTCAGTCTCGCCGACCTGAAGGGCCTGCTCAGCCTGCCCGGCGTCGCCGGCGTCAAGCAGACCGTGGTCGACATGTACCAGATGGAGCAGCTGCGCCGGGCCTATCCGGACCTCTTGCTGCTCAACGGCTTCGACGAGATGCTGCTCGCGGGCCTTGTCTCCGGCGCCAATGGCGGCATCGGCAGCACCTACGGCATCATGGGCCACCGCTGGGTCGAGATGCGCCGCCGCCTCGAGGCCGGCGACGTGCGCGGCGCCTTCGAGATGCAGTCCCGATGCAACCAGGTGATCGATCTCCTGGTCGAGCTCGGTGTCTTTCCGGCGCTCAAATATCTCCTGGCCCGGCTCGGCGTCATCCGCACGCCCTTGTGCCGGAAGCCCATGGCCAGCCTCGGGCCGGCGGTGGAGCGATTGGATGAGGTTGCGCGCGAACTCGCGCGCGAGTGCTGAAGTACAAACGCCGGGGTGGGCCGGCGATCATGTTTTAGGCCAATAGCTACGGAAATCAGGATTTCTGGTGCTGCCGGTCAGGATTGAACTGACGACCTCTCCCTTACCAAGGGCGCGGATCAAGGGAGTGGTTATGTCCGGTCCACGGGGCTTTCTGGCGCCTGCGGCCGAGGGGCTGTGTCAGTTCTGTGTCAATGCCCGGCCCCGTTTCGCGCCCGTCCGGGTCGACGCATGGGCGGGCTTCCTGGGGCGTTTGCGGGGCATGGCGCCTTCCTTTGGGGTGGTGTCGGGCTAGCCGCCGTCGCGGTCGGGGTCGTCGCGCCGGAAGGCCGGCGGAGATTTGTGGCTGGGATTGAACAGATTGACCACCCGGGCCGTGCCAGGAAACGGCGTCGGCCGGGTGAGGCTGGGGGTGGGGTCGGGTACGTGGCGGGCAATCACATATGACCCGTGGCGCAAAAGGATGCGCCGAGCGGGCCGCAGCCGCACGGCGGCCTCGAAGGCGCCGCGGGCAATCAGGGCATTTGTGGCCCGCGCCAGCACCTCGGCGATGGCGTTCTCGTCGTCCGTCCATTCCTCGACGGCGAAGGGAAGATCGTCATCGCGCATGCGGGGTTATCCGAACAGGTCGCGTTGGTCCTGGGAACGCATCCAACGCGCCGACGGCGGCATGATCGCGGCGGCGGCCGGCTGGCCGGGCGCGAGTGCGCCGGCGCGAAGCCCGGAGGCAGGGGCCTGATTCGCTCACGGCGATCGTCCGGACAAAGTTGGACCCGTCCGCGCCGGCCCGTGGGTGGGCTTCCTGGGGCGTTTGCGGGGCATGGTGGTGACCTCTTCCGTCGGCTTCAAAGGGCGTCCAGGTTCTCTTCACCGTCGGGCTGGAATACATCTCTGTCACGGAGCCCATAGAGGCGATCGAAGAACGCCTTGACCGCCGGCCAATACCGCCCGCCCATGAGGGGGTCGATCCTTGGGAGGCCGGAACGTTCCAGCACGATGGCCTTGGCGCGCCAGTCTATCGGGTCCTGGCTGAGACGACGGGCGATCTCGGCCTCGGACGGAAACAGGCTGTCGCTGCGGTCCGGCTGTCGGCGTGCCATGGGCGCTCCGTGGTGACCAGAATAGTCGTCTGCTTTATAGCCTTGCCGGCGTCGCCTCTTGCCGGCAAGCCGCCGCCAAATCTGTATTCGCCAAGTCTATCCGCGCGCCTGGCGGATCCTCGAGCAGCTCGTTGGCGCGTATTCGCGCCTCACGAAGACTTGCCGGGCTTGTATTCGTGGGCTGGGCGCAAGTCGTCGAGATCGGCGACGAGGCGGCGGCGGTGCTCCGGCATGTCGGCCGAATAGCCGATGACAGAGCGGATATCGAGCCATCCGCCTTGCTCCATGGCGGCGCGCGGATCGGCCCGCATCAGGCGGGTGGCGAGGAGGTGGCGGAACCAATGTTGGGTGACGCGGCCGATCAAGTCGGCATCAGACTTGGCCTGATCGAGGAGGGCCTCGGCGGCCTTGCGGCGCCCGGCCGCGCGCAAGCGGCGGGCCTCCTCGATTGCGGCGGCGACGATCGCCTTGCGGGCGCGGCGCTTGGCGGCGGCAAACGCCGTCTTGTTCTGGCCGCCGGCACTCTTGCCGTTGTCCGCATAGGGCTTGCGCCGGAAGGTGAGAAACAACGGCGCCTCGCGCTCGTGAAGCTTGCCGCGCCATTTGACGTAGTCGCGCAAGATCGCGGCGGCGGTCGGGTTCAAGGCGGCGGTGACGTCGAGGCCGTTCTTGGTGCCGCGAAAAATGATCTGCTCGCGTCCGCGCGCGAGGATCAAGTCGCACACGCGGGCGCCGTAGAGGATCGAGGACACGCGGGCGCCGGTCGACCACTCGACGGCGAGCTGTGCGCGGAGCGAGATATGGGCACAATCGAACAGGGTCCTGATCAGGTCCGGCCGCAGGTCCTCGATCCGTCTCCGGGCGCGCCGGTTGGGATTGCGCGCGGCCTTGTTGCGCTCGAACGTGGGCAGGGTGTCGAGGCCATGGAACCGCTTGGCAAAGGCGAGGAAGCCGAACACGCCGGAGAGGAAGCGCTCGCGCGTCTCGGCTTTGTTGCCGGCCATGCGTCCGCCGTCGCCGTCCTGGCCGTCGATCCATTGGCGCCATTCGGTGGCGTCGATCTCGTTGAGGCGGCGCGGGCCGAACCGGGCGACGATCTCGCGCACGATGCGGATCGTCGAGGCGCCGAGCGGGCGGGCACGCTTGACGGACAGATAGGCGGTTGCCGCTATGGCGACGGGGTCGCCGCGCCGACGCTCGCCGCTCGCTTCGGCTTTGATCTCCGAGACGAGATCGTCGAGGGCAATTTGGGCGTCGCGCTCGCTCGTGGTCGCAACGGGAAGTTTAAGACTTTGTCGCAGGCGGATTGCACGTCGGCCGGCGTAAATGGTGCCGTGCGCGTACCAATGGCCGGCGCGCTTGACGAGGTGCGCCCCCCGGCGAGGACGCCGCCCGGCAGGCTTTCGCGCTCGATCGCCTCTTGTAGGCTTGTCGCCGCCGCCTTCGACCATATCCGCCGCTGCCCCCGATAGGCGTGAAAGTGAAAGCGCCGATCGTCGACGGGCCGGCGCGCGTCGGCGGCGAGCCACTTGTCGAGCGTGCGCTCGGCAACCCGCAGGAAGCGGCACACCTCGGTAAAGAGGAGGTCGCCCTCGGCCATGTTAGTGGACCCTAGCGGGGAATGCTACGGGGGCGGTGGTGGGCCTGGGCAGGCTGTGCATGGCGCGCTCGGCGAGGACGCCGATCGCCGGCGCGCACGAGGTCGCGATCCAGGCGAGCGCGATCATGGTCAAGGCGATCCTGCGGGCGCGCTCGCTCATGGCCGGCACTCCGCACGGACGGGGGCGAACAGGTCGGCCTGTCCGGCCAGGGCGGGCGTCGCGACGAGGCCGCGGCGATGGGCGGCGACGCCGAGGCCGTGGGTCTGGGCATCGTCCAGGAAGGCGAGCCCGGCGCGCGTGGTCGCGAACGCGTAGCGGTGCGACGCCACGAGGCTTTCGGCGGTGATGATGACGCCTTTGCCGCCGCGGGCCGTCTCGCGGGCGACGCACAGGATGACGAGGAGGCCGTCGGCCGAGATCACGGCATCGCGATAGCCGGGTGCGCGCTCGGCATAGCGGACGGCGCGGCGCATGGCGGCGCTGGCGGCGGCAATGGCCTTCGTGCGGGTATTGCCGTCGGCGTGGTCGGCATAGCGCAGATAGTGGTGTGTCCTGGCCGCGTCCTCGATCGCGGCGACGAGATCCGGCATGTCGTGGACGGTGGCGGTCACAACTTGCCCCCATCAACGGATTTGCCGGCGGCCGTGCGCGGCGGAATAATGGCGCTCCATGTTTCACGGAGGGATTTGCCATGCGGGGGGTGATGGTGGCGGCGGTGCTCGTGGCGAGCATCGTCGGTGCGGCGGCCGAGGAGCGGTTCGGCCGTTGGAAAGTGCACCGGTCGGTCGATAAGTTCGATGGGCTGGCGCGAGTGGTGGCGTCGACCGCGCAAGGTGGGGCCATGTTGGCCGCCCGTTGCATCGGCAAGATGCCGGGCTTGGCGATCGGCGTCAGGTTGCAGCGATCGGCGCTGCGCTCTGGCGATGCGATCAAGCTGCGGCTGCGGGTCGACGATGGCCGGGTCTTTGATCTGCAGGCCTTCCACCTCGGCAATGACGCTTTTCAGGTGGCGCAGCGGATCGAGGTGTGGGAGGCGCTGGAGCGCGGCAAAGTGGCGGCTGTACGGGTGATCGGCGACGGCGAGGTGGTCGACCTCGATTTTGGCTTGGACGGCGCGGCGGCGGCGATCGATCGCGTCCGCGCGGCTTGCTTTAGGTAGGTGTGTGGCGGTCGCCGTTCTCATGCCCGCCCCGCGGCGCTGCGGTGGTCGAAGGCGACGAAGGGGCCGCCGCCGTCGTCGGCACCGAGGAGGCGCAGCTCGACCGTGAAGCCGTTGCCGACCTCGGTCATGGCGGCGAACCAAGCGCGCGGATCGTCCGGCAACTTAAAGCTGCGGGCGATCAGAACGCGGCGGCCGGCGGCCGGCGTTGAGTAGACGTCGAGGCAGAGGGTCGGCGCGATGTGAAGGGCCATGCGTTCCTCATCAGGTGGAACGCATAGCACGTTACGCTAAACAAACTTGGTTCGCAAGATTAGCGGATAACGGTGGTTCGCCGACCCGCTCGCCGAATATTGAGGGTTCGGAAGCGGTTCAATCCTCGCTATGCACAGCGTATCTAACCCGGCCGACGAGCTCGACTGTCAACCCGGGAGGACCATCTAGAGGTAGCCACTCCTGGAATTCCGGGCTGGAGGACTCGTGCTTGAGGAAATAGCGGCCGTCTTCGTGACGGACCAAAAGCCGTACGCTTTCCTCGATCATGCCGTCGGCACGGGTGACCCTGACGTGATAGCGCTTGTTCTCCACGATCTCGTTCGGGCGGTTGGTGAGGCGGCTGATCACCACCACGGCGCCGGGCGGATAGCGCTGGTTCATGCCCTGTCCGCGGACTTCCCCGGCATAGAGCGAAAGGCCGAGAAGTTCTGGAACGTCCCGTATCAGGACGTCGAAACGTTCTTGTTCTTCAAGCATGGCGGTGTTCCCCCAAATGCCGGCTTGAAGCGCGCAAATGACTGTGACGCGCCTCATGTCGGTAGCCGGTAGGGGAACAATTAACTCCGCCGGCGTGACCGATAGAACCGGGGCCAAGCGCGTCATCCAATCCTGGTTAAGGGCGATCTGCCCGACCGCGAGGCGCGCGATCGTGTTCTCGTGCACGGCCGGGCGGACCCGTTCGGCGATATCCGCATAGGTGAGGCCGCGGAGCGCGGACAGCTCGGCAATCCGGTTCGGGTACTCGTCCCGAAGAAGCGTTTTCTTGCGACGGCGCGGCTTGGTGCTTTTCGGCATGGCTGGCGGAAACCGGTGGATCGGTTCGCCGCCATAGCCATCGGTGTGAAAAGCAACCATTGCATACCGCGTTGATCGAAGCGAAGGGCTTGACGTTAGTCTAGCGAATCACGCTATACCGATGCAATGAGCATCAAGCCCGACATGTGGCGTACCCGCGAGGCCCTATCACTAGGGGTTGTGGCCCGTCGCATCGGTATCACGGGCAGGAACCCGAACCGCACCCTGCAGCGCTACGAGACCGGGGAAAGCCCGGCGCCGGTGGCGGTGATCGACGCTTACCGTGACCTCTCGGGGGGAGAGGTCACGGCCGAGGACTGGCTCGATGTTCGTCGCGCCTGGTTGAGCACCCACGCCCCCGCGCCCCGCACGCCGAGGGGGGCGGGCGAGCGCTGATCCAAACACCCCGCGTTCTTGTGCGTTCGCCGCCTCGCGCGATCCCGCGAGGTCCGCCGGAGTGCGCCCGCATGTCCGCTTCTGCCAAGCTCGCCGCCGTCCTGCAGGGCCTGCCCGTGCAGCGCCGCGCCGTCATCAAACGGGTGGTGACCTGCACACAGGCGGCGCGCCTCGTCTCACGCGCCGCCAAAGGCCAGGACGTGCACGCGCTGGCCTATCTGCAAATGTGCGGCGCCCTCGCGATCGACGCCACGACCGGTGAGGCGTTGCCGGCCTCGGCGCCGTTGCGCGTGCCGGCCGAGATCAACTGGCCGATCTTCGCTTTCGGCGTGCGCGGCGCCCGCATCCTCGCCGGCGACGCCAGCGTGCGCGACTTCGCGGCTCAAGTCGGCGTGTCGCCGGCGACGGTGTCGCGCGCCGAGAATGGCAAAGAACTCTCGGCGCAAGCCTATCTCGCCCTCGTCGCCGCCATCGGGGTGTCGCCGCACTACTACGTGCAAGCCTTCGCGGCGCCAGCGCCGACCGTGGTTTCACGGGAAACGCCTGCTGAAACACCTTGAAAACAAAGGGAGGGTTCAATGTCAGAACGTGACATCAAGCTGATCGGCGCCCTCGCGATGGCGAGCGCAACGAGTGCCGCCTCGCCCGCGGTGCGGGTCATCACCGACGCGGCCGGCGGCGTCGATTGCTTCGTGCCGGTGCGCGGCCCTGTCCAGGACGAAACCGCTTCGTGCGCGCCGCTCGATGCGGCCGGCATGGCGGCGATCGAGGGCCGCGACGCGGTGGCGCGCGACGACGACGGGGGTGTGTCGTGAACCTCGCCACACTCGTGTTCGTCGCCGGGATCGTGCTCGCCATCGCCCTGATCTGGGCTGTGGTGTCGTGCGATGGCGACGACTGCCGCCGCTTCCGGGCGCTGCGGCTGCGCTTGCGCGCGCATCTCAAGATCGGGGACTTGGGATGACCCTCGGTTCCCATCAGACGACAATCGGAAAGAGCCAAGTGGCGATTACGCCGCGATGGATACTCGACCCACTTGGCGCTTTCGATCTCGACCCCTGCGGCAATGATCCGCGGCCGTGGGACTGCGCCACGGTGACATTTACCGAAGCGGACGACGGGCTGGCGCGCGACTGGTTCGGCCGCGTGTGGCTCAACCCGCCGTTCGATCGCCGGGTTGTCGGTGCTTTTATCGATCGCCTTACGCGGCACGGCCGCGGCACGGCGCTTGTGCACGTGCGCACGGAAACCGACTGGTTCGGCGGCATCTGGCGGCACGCCTCGGCGCTCCTGTTCCTCGCTGGCCGGGTGATCTTCCACGCGCCCGATGGCGATCATCTGCGCATCGTCAATCCGGAGGCGAAGCATTTCGGCAAGGTCGCTAACTCGGGCGCTCCTGTCGTCCTCGCCGCCTTCGGCATGGATGATGCTGATGTGCTCGCCCTCTGCGGCATCGCCGGCCACTTCGTGCCGCTGCGTATCCCGCGCTCCGTCCTCGTCGCTGCGATCGAGCCGACTTGGCGGGAGGTCGTTTTGGGATGGCTGCGATGCCAGAACGGCCCCGTTGTAGTCGCGGACCTCTACCGCGTTCTTGCGGGCCACTCGAAAGCCCGGGGCAATCCAAACTGGCGCCCGAAGATCCGGCAGACCCTGCAGCGTGGGGCAGGCCGACGGGTCGGGCGTAACCAATGGGTGGCGCCATGACGGCCGCGGTCCCCGCACCCCTGTCGAGGATGCTCCTCGATCTCGCCACCCTCGCCGAGAAAATCGTTGCTCGTCGGTACATCGTGCTGGGCGTTCGCCCGGAGATCGAGGCGATGGCGGCCGAGGTTCATGCCGCCATCGCCCGCCCGGCTGATGGGGAGCGCTTCATCGGCGAGGAGGCGCGCGTGCTGGTGATCGCGCTCGACGCCATCGCACGCATGGATTTCGTCCATCGGCGGGCGCCCTGGCCGGACATCGTCCGCCTGATCATCCCGGTCATCAAAGCCAACGCCGCGGCGGCGTTCGAAGCCGAGCAACACCCCACACCCTAGAGCTCTGCAACGCACGGGAGGTGCAAATGTCACTCGACGATCTGGTGTTCAACTACGCGGAGACGCAAGAGCGTCTCGCGACCGTGATGCGGGACTTTTGTCCGGACCGCATCGAGACGACCCTCGGCGCCATGAAGGTGACGGCGCCGCGCGTCCTCGACGAGGCGCTCGCAACCTCGGCGCGCGCCTTTGCGGCGGCCGTCGTCGAGGACAGCCACGCCATCGCCCGGCAGGCGGTGGCGCTCGTCGCCGCCGAGGTCGACGCGGCGCGCGAGGCGCTGTTCGCCGAGCTGACCGTCGAGCGCGACGGGCAACGCACCTCTATCGTCGAATTCATGGCGGCGTCGCGTATCCAGCGCGCCGACCGCAACACGACGGGCCTCTAGGCCATGGCCGGCACCGTCAACAAGGCGATCCTGGTCGGCCATCTCGGCGCCGACCCGGAAATCCGCTCGACGCAAGGCGGCAACAAGGTCGCGACCTTCTCGCTCGCGACCTCGGAAAGCTGGCGCGACAAGGCGACCGGCGAGCGCAAGGAACACACCGACTGGCACCGCCTGGTCGTGTGGAACGAGGCCCTCGTCAAGGTCGTCGAGCAATACCTCAAGAAGGGCTCCAAGGTTTACGTCGAAGGCATCATCCGCACCCGCAAATATCAGGGCAACGACGGTGCCGATCGCTACGTGACCGAGATCGTCCTCTCGGGCTTCAACGCCACCCTCACCATGCTCGACAGGCTGCCCGGCAACGCGCCGCCGCCCGCCGGCGACGACGAACGCCCGACCTCGGCGCTCGGCGCGCCGGACAATGATCGCTCGTCGCGCCGCCCCGTCGCGGGCAAGCGCGACGACATGGACGATGAAATTCCGTTCTGAGAAAGGTCCCCAGATGACGAAAGCGAAGAAGTCCCGCGATCCGAAGCTTGCTAGATTGAAGGCGGATGTCGCGATGAAGGAAGCGCAGATACATGCGCGCGTGGTCGAGCCACGACGGCGGTTCACGCGCCGCCTTAATGAAACCCTAGCGGACGCAAAGGCGCGCGCCGCCGACCCGATCGGCGCGTTCATCCGCGAATGCGTCGAGCGGGTGCCGATGCCCACGAATGCCACCACTCCGCGCGCCGTGGTGTCGGTGGCTGCGATGTATCAGGCTTACCGCCAATGGCGGGAGGTGGATGGGGAGCGGCCATGCAGCCGGAAGGCGTTTGTCAAAGCGCTTGCCAGCAAAGGCATCTGGACGCGCGGAGAAGGCCGCACGTTGTGTTACCTCGACGCGCGCGTGCGAACCGGGCCAGCCGCCGACGCGATGAAGTGTGCGAACGATCGGCTGGCGGCTGCTGAGGAGCGGGCGAAGCAACTCACAGAATGTCTGGATGGGCTCGCACAATATGCGGAGATGAGTGCCGAGCACCTGACCTTGGCGAGTGAGTTGGCCAAGGCTTCACGGTCCCCGGAGCACGCAATCAGGTTCGCGAAGTGGTCCGGGAACCTGTTCACCGAAGTCTCGCACGCTCGCCTACTGATACGCGGTCATCAGGCGACGCCAGACCTCGCCAGCATGCCCGGCGCACGCCTGGTGCGAGCCGCCGAGCCGCCGCGGCCTGCCACCGTCGCGGATGAAGAAATCCCCTTCTGAGGTCTGCGCGGTGACGTTCTCCCCCTCCATCAAACTCGTCGAGGCCGCGGCGGTGACGGCGCCGCCCGACCTCGACGACATCCTCGCCGGCACCCCGTGGTGCCGGCTGATGCTCTCCGAGCGGCACGACATCTGGTGTCTGGTCGACCGCGCGGACTGGCCGTGGATCGTCGAGACCACCTGGAATTACGGCTGGCACGCCAATACCCCATGGAAGTACTACGCCAAGCGCAATGTCGGCCCCGAGCGCTCGACCGTCTATCTCGCCCGCGAAATCCTGTTGCGCGCTGATCCGCGCACGCTCGCACAGACGTGCGCGCTGCATGGCGATCACATCAACGGCCAGTCGCTCGATAACCGCCGCGTCAATCTGCGCTGGCTGACGCCGCGCGAAAATCGCTTGAACCGCATCCCCCGCGACAAGGTGCCGACGCTCGACAAGATCGTGCGCGGGCTTGGCGCGACTACGCCAGCGTTGATCGAGGAGGCACCGTTCTGATGCGCGTCCTCGTCGCCTGCGAATTCTCCGGCATCGTCCGCCGCGCCTTCGCGGCGCGCGGACACGATGCGTGGTCGTGCGACTTGCTGCCGGCCGAGGACGGCAGCAATCAGCACATTGTCGGCGACGCGCGCGACGTGCTGGCCGACGGCTGGGATTTGCTGATCGTCGCGCATCCGCCGTGCACGCGGCTGTGCAAGTCGGGGCTGCGCTGGCTGCACGCTCCGCCGAAGGGCCGCACGCTGGCGTCCATGTGGCGCGAACTCGACGAGGCGGCGGCGCTGTTCTCCGCATTCTGGTGCGCGCCGATCGCGCGGGTGTGTGTCGAAAATCCGTTGATGCATCGCCACGCGCAAGCCCGGATCGTCGATTGGCAGCAACCCAGCCAAACGGTGCAGCCGTGGCAGCACGGCCACGGTGAGACCAAGGCAATCTGCCTGTGGCTCCGCAGCCTGCCGAAACTCGTTCCAACCCATGTGGTCGAAGGCCGCGCCGCGCGCGTGCATCGCGCCACGGGCTGGGGGCGCCACGCCGCGACGCGGTGGCGTGAGCGCTCGCGCTTCTATCCCGGCATCGCAGCGGCGATGGCCGATCAATGGGGTTCTGTCTGCGAAGCGGAAAGGGATGCAGCATGACGACGGAAGTCAAGACGCTCGGCGATGCGCTGCCACGCGAAATGGCGCGTGTCCGCGACGAGTTGATCCCGCTCTACACCTCGATAGGCCCCGTCGGCGCGTTCGCCCTGACGATGATGCGCCAGGACCTCGATCGTGCCGCGCGCGCCATGGTGTCCGGCGATCTCGTCGAAATGATCGCCGTCTATGAAAGCCTGAAAGGCTACAAGGCATGAACACGGCCCTCGCGCGCGGCGCCGGCGCCGTCATGGCGGCACGCATCGAACCGGCGGACAGTCTCGATTTCTTCGCCACGCCCCCATGGGCGACGCGGTCGCTGTTCGAATGCGTGTTCAAGCCCGTCCTCAAAATCGACCGCGTCCATATCGCCGCCGACCCGTGTTGCGGCGAAGGCCACATGGCGGCGGTCACCGCCGAATACGTTTCGGAACTGATGCCGGTGATTGCGTCGGACATTTTCGATTACGGCTATGGCCGCAAGCGACCGGCGGACTTTCTCGACGACACGATGCCGCCGGTGATCGCGGACCCCGATTGGTACATCATCAATCCACCATTCCGTGACGCCGCTGCCTTCGTGCGCCTTGCCTTGCGGCGGGCTCGGGTCGGCGTCGCGGCGTTGTGCCGGTCGCAATGGTTCGAAGGCGCCGAGCGCTATACGAGCCTGTTTCGCCCCTATCCCCCGACGCTGATTGCGCCGTTCGTCGAGCGCGTCCCTATGGTCAAGGGCCGCTATGATCCCGACGCGTCAACGGCGACCTCCTACACCTGGTTCGTGTGGCTCGCCGGCGAATGCGCAAGCTGCACCCATGTGCATCTGATCCCGCCCGGCCAACGGCGCCTGTTGACGCGCGCCGACGATCGCGCCCGCTTCGCCGCCTGGTCGCTCAATCCGGCGGCACCGGAGGCGATCGAGGAGATCGCGCGCGCCCTGTGCGCCACGGCCGGCAAGGACGCCGAGGGCATCGTCAAGGTGCGGCGCTACTTCACCATGCCGTATCTCGCCGCCCGCGCCGCCAAAAGCGGCGACCGCAACGACATGATCGAGGTGCCGGCATGGCGGGCGCGCATCCGTGCCGCCGACGACGCGCACGCGCACACATTGACGGTCCAGGCCATCGGGAGGGCGTGCCGTGAGCCGACATAGGGGCATGTTCGTGCCGCCGGGCGAAGTCGAAGCCCATCTCGCCTGTGGCTGGCAATTGTCCGCCGATGGCACCCATGACGGCGTCGGGGCCGTGTTCATGGTGACGCTCGGCGTGCCGGTCACCGCCGACGCCGTCGGCGCGCCGGTGGTCTACCACTGCGCCGAAGGCGGCGACGGCGAGCGGGGCGGACAGTGGGCCGTGGTGTGCGTGCGCCGCTGGCTGCGCCCCGATGGCGACGTCGCCATGGTGTCGCGGGCCATCGTGGGTTGGTTCCACACACAAGCCGATGCCATCGCGCAATGTCTGCGGCTCGATGGCACTACAGGGGGTGCGTCATGAGCGAGCGTTTCGAGGGTACGCTTTCGCGTGGGGAAATGGACGTCATTCTGGAGCGGCGGCGGCATGAATCCGAAGGCATTACGCCGGCGAGTGACGATGATCTCAGGAACATGGAGCTTGCCTATGCGGCGGGCTGCTACGTTGCGCCGGTTTGGAAATCGGACGCTGATATGAACGCCGGCGAGCCGCCGATCGGGTGGCCCGGCCATCGTGATGATTGGAAACCAAAGGACTATCGGAGGAACTTGATCCGCGGTGCTTCTCTGATCTTCGCCGAGATCGACCGTTTCGATCGTCTCGCTGATCGTGAGGCGGGGTCATGACCACGCCGCTCCTCACCTTCCGGCGGTCGTCGCCCGCGATGGCGCGCGAAGTGGCGCGGCTCGGGGAAATCATCGTCGGCGAGATCATTCCGCTGCCGCCCGGCGTGCGGCCGGCGGTGTCCTGGCGGGTGTCGCTGCCGCGCCATCCGGTGCAAGGCGGCGGCGCCGCCTCGTTCGAAGTGGGGCGGCGGCGAATCCAGGATGAGATGAGCGAGTGGCTGCAGCGCGCCGGGCTCCTCGATCCGGGCACCGAGGTGCGGGTCAGTGTCGAGGCGCCATCGTGAGCGAAGCGGACGCGCGGGGCGCCGTGGTGGCGCGGCCGGATTGCGAGGCCGTCGAGATCGACGGCGTCGTGCAATGCGAACGCTGCGGTGTCGGCTGGCGCGCCGGCGGCGAGCGCCGGGCCTGCTTTCCAGTCGTCACCTATGCGGACATGTGGGCGGCGATCCTGCACGAACGGCTCCATTACGCCCGCTGGCAACGGCTGCGCTTGCGCGAAGGCCGCGACCTCACGCCCGATCAATCCGACCGCATGGCGGCCCTCGCCGCCGCCATGCGCCTGATCAGTCTCGTTGCCGACAACGCCGATCTGCAGGACGAAATGGTCATTGCGGCGCGGGCGTTGCGAGGGGCCGTCAATGGCAAATGAACTTCTCGACGCGGCACTCGCCTATGCGGCGCGCGGATGGCCGGTGTTCCCGTGTAATCCGAAGAACAAGCGGCCGCTGGTCGTCGGAGATCGCGACGGCCACGGCGAGCCGATCCCCAACACCGGCGGCGTCAAAAAGGCGTCGACCGATCCGGACGCGATCCGGGAGTGGTGGACGAAATGGCCGAAAGCCATGATCGCCGTCGCGGTCGGGGCGCCCGTCGGCGCCTTCGTGGTCGATTACGACGTTTGCACCGACGAGGAGACCGGCGAGGTCTTTACGATCGAGGGCCTGGTCGACGACGTCGCGCGCGAGATCGGCGAGCGCCTCACCGACGACACCGTGACCATGATCTCGCCGCGCGGCGGCCGGCATTCGTGGTATGCGCCGCCGGCGGGCGAGTATCCCAAGAACAGCGTTGGCGGCAATGCCGGGATCGTCGACCACGTGGATATCCGCTCGACCGGTGGCTATGTGATTGTGCCGCCGTCCATGCGCGCCGATGGCCGGCGCTACCAGTGGGCACGGGCGCCGTTCGAAACGCCGATCGCCGCCGCGCCCGCGGCGCTGATGGACAGGCTCCTGCATCGCGGCAAGTGGCAGAAGGAAACAAGACTTGCGGCGCCGCAGGCGCCGCTCCGCTCGTCTTCCCCCCGCGCCGCGGGTGCCGGCGACGCCGTTGAGGAGGCGGTGCGGAAATACGCGCTCGCCGCCCTCGACGACGAGTTGCGGATCGTCGCCGGCGCCGTGCCAGGCACGCGCAACAATACCCTCAACACCTCGGCCCTGAAACTCGGCCACTTGGTCGGCGCCGGCGCCCTGTCGGAAGGCGCGGTCAAGGCGGCGTTGATCGATGTCGCCGAGGCGTGGCCTGATCTGCCGAAATCCATCAAGACGATCGAATCCGGCCTCGCCAAAGGCCGCAGCGAACCAGCCGACCTTGCCCATGTGCGCGAGGGTGCGGCCGAACGGGCGTCGCGTCGCGCCTATTATGGGTCTTTGCCGCCGCCCCCCGCCCCCCCGGTGGTGGGGGGTCCCCGCGCGCCGATCGGCGGCGAGGCCTTCAATTCACCGCCGCCGCCCGACTTCGGGGCCGAATGGACCGGCGACGACGAGGACGGTAACGCCCCCGAGGCGGTCGGCGAAAGCGAGCGCGACGAGGTTTCGCCGGCGGTCCTGCAGCGCTGCGCCGAGGAGCCGCAGAACGATACCGGCAACGGTCGCCGGCTGCTCGCCCATTTCGGCGACGACATGTTGCATGTGCGCGAGGTCGGCTGGTTTGTGTGGAACGGGACCCACTGGCAGAGCGAGGGTGGCGACGAGGCGGTGCTGCGCTTCGCGCAACGCACCGCCGAGCGCATCGCCTTGGAGGCCGACCACCTTGCCGCGTCGCCGCGCGAGGCGAAGGCGATCCAAGAGGGCGAGGCGGCGGCCGAGGAATTGACGCGCCTGGAAGCGCGCAAGTCCGAATGGAAGCCAGACGACAAGGCGCGCGCCGCCAACATGATGCGCGCCAAGGAAATGGGCGAGGAGGCGCGCTCCGCCGTCATCGGCCGGCGGGTGGGGCGGCGCAAATACGCGATCTCGTCGGGCAATTCCGGCAAGCTCAACGGCATGATCGAACAGGCGTTGCCGCACAACACCGTCGGCCCGGAGGCCCTCGACGAGGACGCGCTCAAGTTCAATTGCCGGAACGGCACGCTGGTGTTTTCGCGCCGGCGCGATCCGGAGTGTTCGGACGTCTCGGGACATGTGGAATTGAAGCCGCATACGCGCTCCGACCTGATTTCGAAGCTCGCCCCGGTGGACTACGACCCGACGGCGAAGTGTCCGCGCTTCACGGCGTTCATCGAACGCTTTCAGCCGAGCGAGGAAATGCGGCTCTTTCTGCAGGTGTGGCTCGGCTACTGCATGACCGGCCTCACCGGCGAGCAATCGCTCGTGTTCTTCCATGGGCTCGGCGCCAACGGAAAATCGACGCTGATCGAGGCAATCTGCCGCCTCCTCGGCAACTACGCCTTGACGCTGTCGTTCGAAAGCCTTGCCGGCGAGACGGGCCGGCGCGGCGACCAGGCGACGCCGGACCTCGCCCGCCTGCCCGGCGCCCGCCTGGTGCGCGCCAGCGAGCCGGAGCGGGGCGTGCAGTTCAAGGAAGCGCTGCTGAAATCGCTCACCGGCGGCGAGCCCATGCTCGCCCGGCACCTGCATGCGCGGTTCTTCGAATTCCGGCCGATCTTCAAGCTCGTCTTGAGCGGCAACCACAAGCCGGAGATCGGCGGCGTTGATCACGGCATCTGGCGCCGCATGCGCCTGGTGCCGTGGAACGTGACGCTTTCAAACGAGGAAATGCGCCCGCAAGAGGAGGTCCTCGGCGAGTTCAAAGAGGAAGGCGCCGGCATCCTTAATTGGCTGGTCGCCGGCGTTCTCCACTATCTCGAGCAAGGCCTCAAGGTGCCGCAAGAGATCATCGATGCCACGGCAGAGTATCGCGAGGACATGGACCCGATCGGCGGTTTCGCCCGCGATTGCGTCGAGCGTGTGCCGTTCGTCGAGGGGCAGGAAGGCAAGCGCGCCACCGTGACGGCGCGCGAAATGTACGAAGCCTTTGTGGCGTGGTGCGAGGCCAACGCGGTGCGGCCGTGGAAGGAAAAGAGCTTTGGGCTGGCGATGCCGCAAAAAGGCTTCGCCAAGACCAATGACCGTGTGCGGCTCTATCTCGACGTGCGGCTCCACGACGTACCGAAACGCGAACGCCGTGGCGGCGACGACGTGCCGCCGCCGCCCGATGACCGGGAGTTTCCCGGATGAGCGGCGGAAACCAGACGCGTGACGGGGATCTGACGCGCACCGTCGTGTGCGACCGCGGCGCCGACATGGCGGCGCTCGACAGCCTGGGGCCGCGCACCCGGGCCGCCCTCAAGGCATCCCGGTTCAACTGGTCGGCGGCCGAGCTCGTCGCGCTGTTGCGCCGCTGCGGCGCCGATCCGACCTCGCCGACCGGCGATCGCGTCGGCGAGAACATCGTCATTGCGGATGACGCGCGGGCCGCGTGGCGCGCGCGTGTGGCTTCTGGGCCACCGAGGGTGCGAGGGTCGCGCGAGGGTCGCGGATAACCCTCGCAAACCGAATAGTCGTGTTGCGTGCGTGCGTTAGGCGTCGGCTTGCGAGGGTGCGAGGGTTGTTCGCGCGTACGCGTAAGGCGTTTGGGGTGCGGGGTGGGCTGGCCGGTTCTTCTCTCTGAAAAAATCTAAATATCTTCTCTACAACCCTCGCACCCTCGCAAGAGAGAAGAGAAGTAGAGGAGAAATAAAGAGAATAGCCGATTGCGAGGGTCGCGAATGACCCTCGCGCGACCCTCGCACCCTCGCAAGCCTAAAAGATCAACATTCGGGCACGGGGCTTCTCATGGACACGAAAAGACGGATCGACGTGGAATTGTTCCTGCAATGGGCATTCCCGGAATTGCTGAAAAAGGACGTCAGCGCCGGCGCCTCGTCGTGGCAATTGACGGAACGGATCGGGGGGCGCGACGACGGCTATGGGTCGGGCATGCCGATCGGTGCCGGGGCGCCGCATCCGGATGCCCTCGTGGTCGATCAAGCCTTGCGGGTGTTGCCGGAGTTCTTTCCGATCGATTGGGACTTCTACCGCGAGGCGATCCTCGCCGACCTGTGGAATTATCAGGCCGCGCGGGTCTACACCTCCACGTTCACGTTCAACATGCGCGCCAGCGTCATGACCCACGCCAAGATGAAGGCGCGGCCTGAGTGGTGGTGTGCGCCGGTGAAACGTCACAAGCGGATCGGCCTCAACGGAAAGCCGATCGTGATCGGGCACCGCGGCCATGGAAAATACGACGAGGGCGCCCATTGCCCGTTCGATCTGGTGCCGTCGCTCGACGAGGTCGCGCTCGCCCGGGCCGAATACATGGTGTGGCGCACCGGCCTCGATCTCGTGCACGAATCACTTAAGGGCTGGTCGTTGCGCGACCATGTGGTGGTGGCGGCGGTCGCGCCCGTCGAGCCGTGGCTCGTCGACGAGGAGCCGGCGCCGGCGCGGGTGTTGCCAAGTCTGGAACGCCCTCAACGTGTTTCAGGAGACGACGTCAAGGCGACGTCAAGGCGCGCGCGCCGTGTCAGGGTCGCGGCTTGACATGGGCTAGGAATTTGACAAAGGTCCGAACCGTCCCAAAAGGGATCGAAGGAAGCCCGGCGCCGATCGCGCCGGGCTTTCGCGTTTGATCTCCCGAAATTCCGTTCCGTGCGGTGCGCGTTTAGCAGCGTGTGCGTCCGCGCGCCTTGTGAGGGGCGGGCGCCGATAGGGTTGCTGCCCTCCCGGCGTCCGCCTTTCCCTTCGGCCAGGTCAAAGACCGCGTCCCGGAACCGGCCGCGAGCCGGCAGGGCGCGCGGCGGCGCCGGCGGCTACGCTCCCGTCCGGCGCGTCCATTCGAGGTTGAGGTTGTGTCATGGGCTGTCACTGCAAAGAGCGCACGCAAGCGATCGTCCGCGGCGCCTCGGCGCTCGCCCGTGGTGATCTTCGCACCGTCGCGACCTCGGCCGGCTATGTGGCCCGTACGGCGGTCCAGGATGCCCGTACGGGCGCCTTGCGGACTGCGGCGGCGTCTCAACTGGCGCGGCTCAAGGGCTCGCTGGGGCGGCGGTGATGGCAGGCAGAACGGCTATCGATCGGGCGGTCGGCGACACGGTAACCGGTGTGAGCCGCCGGCGGCGTACATACGGCCAGGTGGTCGATCGGGAGGGAAACCAGATCGGCCGTGTCGCCGATCTCAAGCCCGGTGCCGCGGCGTTCGATATCCGCGTCGATACCCGCGAGATTGCCGAGCTGGCGGACCTAATCGAGGAGGCCGCCAAGCTCGTACCGGCGGCGGTCGCACGGGCGCTCAATCGCACCGTGACGGAAACCCGCACGGCCGTGGCGCGTGCACTCGTCAAGCAGACGGGCGCTAAGTACGCCGTCGTGCGCAAGGCCTTGAGCACCACACCGGCGAGCGTCGGGCACCTTTCGGCGTCGATCATCGCCCGGGGTGGGTTCATGCCCCTTAGCGCCTTCAAGCCAAAAAAGACGCGCAAGGGCGTGAGTGCCGCCCCGTGGGGGACGCGGCGCGTGTTTCCCGCCTCGTTCATGGTGAAGAAGTGGGGCGGCAACGTCTATGTCCGGATGGGTAAGCCGCGCTTCCCGATCCACAAGCTCTATGGCCCGGCGATCCCGCGCGAGCTTCCTCGCGATCAAAGCGCCGCCACGTTCCACGCCACCGTGCCCGTCGTCCTGGCCAAGCGCCTCGACCACGAACTCGGCCGCATCCTCACCAAATGACCGGCCGCCCGCTCTGAATTCCCGGGTCCTTCCCAGCCCCCCACCCCATGCGCCCGCGCGGCGGCCCGGGATATCGGTAGCTGCAGCATCGTCAAGCTGACTTGACAGCCCTGACACAAGCCTCCGGCTTGACAAGGATTTTCGCCCCATGTCGGCGCAGTTCGATTTCGGCGAGGCCGCCGCTCCGGCGCCGCCTCTCGAAACCGTGTGGATGACGACGGCCGAGATCGCGCGCCGCAAGGGCGTGAGCCGGCAGGCGGTGCACGAGCGCGTGAAATCGCTCGCCGCCGACGGCCGCCTCGAAATCCGCGCCGGCAAGGGCCGCGAAAGGCTGGTCAATCTCGTCGCCTACGACAAGGCGATCGGCGCCGTCGGCGATCCGGCCCGCGAAGCGGGGCGGGAAACCAAGGCCGAGGACGCTCGCGCACTCGCCGGCGCGCCTGCGCGCGAGGGTGCGGGAGGTCTGCCGCTCGGCGTCGGGGGGGAGGGGGCGGTTTCTCCGGCCGATCCGACGTTTCGCGATGCGCGCACGCAAGGCGCCGTCTACGACGCCGAACTGAAGCGCATCGCCGTCGAGGAAAAGCTCGGCAGGCTGGTGCCGGTCGACGAGGTCGCCGCGGCTATGACCAAATGCGCGGAGGCGATCGTGCGGGCGTTCGATCGTCTGCCGGCGCGTGCCGACGAACTCGCCGGCATCGCGGCCAAAGAGGGCGCAATCGGCGTACGCGGCGCCCTCAAGGGCGTGTGCCGCGAGCTGCGCCAGGTCCTCGCCGATCAAATGAAGCTCCTCGCCGCCGGCGCCGATGCCAGCGACGAACAACCGGACATGCCGTCATGATGGCGTTAAAGGCATCGGCCATCGCGATCGTCGCCGGCGCCCTGGCGGCCGTGTTCACGCCGCCGGACGCGATTACACCGTCGGCGTGGGCGGCCAACACGCTGATTGTTCCGGATGGCGAGCGGGCGAATGAAAAGTGGGACCCCAGCCTGACGCCGTACGTCGTCGAGCCGCTCGACAAGCTCGGGCCGGATGATCCTGAGAACAAGGTCGTCGTCTGCAAGAGCACGCAAACCGGGTTCACGACACTTGGAATTGCCTGGATCGGGCACACGATCGACTGCGACCCGAACGGCGGCATGATGGTTGTTCAGCCGACCGATTCGGCGCTGAACGACTTCAACCGCGACAAGCTCGGCCCGGCGATCGAGAACACGCCGGCGCTCAAGAAAAAGGTTCTGCCGCAGAAGTCGCGCGCCGGCGAGGGGTCGACAACCTACTCGAAGCGCTATGCGGGCGGATCGCTGACGATGGCGATTGCCTCGTCGACGGCGGACCTTCGGTCCAAGACAAAGAAGAAAATCTTCAAAGACGAGGCGAGCGAGTATCTGGCCGACCTTGACGGCCAAGGCTCGCCGCACTCGATGATCGAGGCGCGCTACGAATCGTTCCTCGCCTCCGGGTCGTGGAAAGAACTCGACGTCTCGACGCCGACGATCAAGGGCGCCTGCTACATTTCCGAGGAGTATGAGCGCGGCGATCAACGCCGCTGGCATGTCGTCTGCCCGGGTTGCGCCTCAAAGCAGGTATTCAAGTTCTTCGGCGGACACTTCCGGTTCAACGAGACGTATCCGTACCAAGCTCATTACGTCATGCCGTGCTGCGGCTCGGTCGTCGAAGCGCACGAAAAATTCGCGCTGGTGCGCAACGCCGCCCGTGATGGTGGCGGATGGATCGCGATGGCGCCGGCGCCGGGCAAGTTCTCGTCGTATCACTTCGACGCGCTGTCCTCGCCGTTCGTCCCGTGGGACAAGATCGCGCAACGCTGGATCGAGGCGCAGAGCGACCCGGCCAAGCTGAAAGCGTTCTACAATCTCACGCTCGGCGAGCCCTACGACATGAAGGGCGACGCACCCGATCATGTCCGGTTGATGGAACGCCGCGAGGCTGACCTCAAGCGTGGGCACATTCCGCCGCGGGGCCTGATGCTGGTCGGCGCCGCCGACGTGCAATTGCGCGGCATCTATTGGCAGGTAGTCGCCTATGCGCCGAACCGCGAGGCGTGGGTCGTCGACGCTGGCCTGATCGCCGGCGACACGACGGATGCCTATGGCGGCGCCTTCGCCGAGCTGGCGACGGTCTACAATCGCGAATATCACGATGCGTTCGGCGGTCGCCGGCGTGTCGACGGTTTTGCGGTCGATTCCGGCTTCCGCTCGCATGTCGTTTACGAATGGTGCCGCACGCGGCATCTGGCCTACGCGGTCAAGGGCGAGGACGGGTGGTCGCGGCCGGCGCTCGGCACGCCTAAGCTGGTCGATATCGACCTCGGCGGAAAGAAAATTTCGCAGGGCACGCGCCTGTGGGGCGTCGGCACATGGTCGCTCAAGGGACACTTTTACGAGGATCTTCGCCGCGAGGGCCGCGCCGCCGGCCGCGAGGTTGATCCGGCCGGCTATTGGCACTTCGCCACGTGGCTCGACGACGTCTATTTCCGCCAGATCACGGCCGAGGCCCTCGTCGAGAAGCGCGTGCGCGGTCGTGTCACCAAGGCGTGGGAGCCTCGCGGCAAAGAGGATAACCATTTTCTCGATTGCTCGATCTACTGCATGGCGCTCGCCGACCACCTCGGCCTCTCGCGGATGACCGAGGACGAGTGGCGCGTGCTCGCCCGCGAGCGCGCCGGCTCGATCGAGCAAGGCGATCTGTTCGCGCCGCGTCCTCTCGCGGTGCAAATCCAATCGGAGCCGCGCGGCGTCCCGGCGGTCGCGGAAGTGGCTCCGATGTCTCCGGCTGTTGCGGCGCGCCATGACGCTGCCCTGGAGACCGCGGCGGCGCCGGCGGGTTCGGGGGCTTCCCCGCCGGTGTCGCCGCACGATCGGGTATCTCCCGTAGAGGGGGGTGAAGCGGACGCACAATCTGGCTGGATTTCTCCGCGGCCTGATTGGCTACAACGGTAGGACCGCGCAATGGTCTGGACACAGAACGACGTCGCGACGCTGAAAGCCGCGATTGCGACCGGCGCCCTTGAGGTGACGTTCGGCGCCGGGCCTGATCAGCGCACGGTCAAGTATCGCTCGCTCGCCGACATGCGGGCGACGCTGGACATGGTGGCGGCCGAAGCGGCGGGCGCGGCGCCGGTGCGTGTGTCGTACGTCGCGCATTCGCGCGAGTAGAGAACAGGACCGGCGATGAACTTGCTCGACGAGGCCATTTCCTGGTTTGCGCCGGAGAGCGGCGCCCGGCGCGCTCTTGCCCGGATGGCGCTGGCGCAATACCGGCACTACGACGCTGCCATGGTGGGGCGACGTACCGCCAACTGGCGCGCGACCAATGCCTCAGCCAACGAGACGACGCGCGGCACGCTGGCGCGGGTGCGGGCGCGCTCCCGCGACCATGTGCGCAACACGTGGTGGGGTGCGCGTATCGTCAGTGTGGTTAAGGCGCACGCGGTCGGCACCGGCATCACGCCGATCGTCAAGACCGGCAACAAGAAGCTCAACAAGAAAGCGCTGGCCGCCTGGCGCCAATGGTGCCGCACGTGCGACGCCGAGGGGCAACTCAATTTCGACGGTCTGGTGGCGCTGGCGACCGGCTGCATCGTCGAATCCGGCGAGGTGTTGGGTCGGTTGAATGTGGTGGCGCAGCGCGACCCCGCGCATGTGCCGCTAGAGCTGCAGCTCCTGGAGCCGGACCACCTCGACGTCAGCCGCGACTCGGTCCGGCTCGACGGCGCGCTCCGTGTCGTCGATCAAGGGGTCGAATACGACACCGAGGGTAAGCGGCTGGCTTACTGGATTTTGCCGGAACACCCCGGCGCCCGCGGGCTGTTGATGCGCGGCACCTCGATGCGCGTGCCGGCCGATGAAATCTTGCACGCCTATCGCAAGGACCGCATCGGACAGGGGCGCGGCGTGCCGTGGCTCGCCCCGATCGCACTCAAGGGGCGTGACACCGCCGACCTCGAAGAGGCCGTCGTCATCAAAGGCCGGATCGAGGCGTGTCTTGCCGCCTTCATCAAGACGACGAATTCCGGCACCACGCTGGCAAATCGGACGCAAACGGAGCGGACGGCCAACAACGGTTCGCGGCGTATCGAAACGCTGTCGCCCGGCATGATCAAATATCTTGATCAGGGCGAGGACATCACCACGGTGTCGCCGTCGTCGTCGCTGGCGTTTGAATCCATCCTGATGATGAACTGGCTGGCGCTCGCCGCCGGCGCCGGCGTCACCTACGATCAATTGACCGGCGATCTTCGCCGCGCCAACTACTCATCCCTGCGGGCGGGCAAGATCGAATTCCGGCGCATCATCGAGCAATTCCAGTGGTTGACGCTCGTCGCCATGTTCCTCGATCCCTTGTGGGACAAGTGGTGCGCCTTCGCACAGGACTTCGGCGTCCTGCCGCGGCGCGCCGGCGGCTATCCGGTCGAATGGATCATGCCGGCCGTCGAGCCGATCGACCCGCTCAAGGATATGCAGGCCGATGTGGCCGCGGTGCGCTCCGGCCGCATGACATACCCGCAATTCTGCGCCGCCTGGGGCCTCGATCCAGAGGAACAACTCGATCAGATCGAGGCGTGGATGCGCGATCTCGATCGCCGCAAGATCACGCTGGAGACCGATCCGCGGGTGGCGCTCAACAAAGGCGTGCCGGCGCCGGCCGAGCAACAGGCGGGCCAGGACAAGGGCCAGGACACGGAAGACGAGGACAATGCCGATGACGATCAAGACGCTTGAAGTCCCGTCGGCGCTGCCGATGCAGACGCGCCTTGCGCCGGTGACGACGATCGACGCCGATACGCGTACGATCGAGGTCACGTTCACGACGGGCGCGGCGGTCCGGCGCGTGCGCTGGATCGGCTGGGATACCCGCATCCCCTTCGACGAGGTCTTGACCGTCACCGATGCGGCGGTCGATCTCGCGCGGTTGCGCGCTGGCGCGCCCGCCCTCGACAGCCACTCCATGTGGTCGACGGCGGCACAAGTGGGGGTCGTCGAGCGCGCCTGGCTGGAAAAGGGCGAGGGCCGGGCCGCGATCCGCTTCCCGTCCCAAGGCGTCGATCCGGCGTCCGATCGCATGTATGCGCTGGTGAGCGAAAAGATCATCCGCAACGTCTCGGTCGGCTACACCATCAACGAGGTGCGCGTCGAGGCGCCGCAGAAATCCGGCGAGATCGAAAAGCGCATCGTGACGCGATGGACGCCGTTTGAAATCTCGTTCGTGACCGTGCCGGCCGATCGTGGCGCGCAAGTGCGGGCAGACGAACTCGCCGTGTTTCCCTTCCACATGACGCGGGCGCCGGTGAGCGGGATCGTTCTCGCCGCCGCGCGCATGCGCATGCGCGCCCGCGCTGCCGGGCTCTAGGCCCATCCTCTGCCGCCTGCGAACTCCGGAGCCGCAGGACATCAGGCGCACCGCGCTCCGGTTCAACTCGAAAAGGGGGTTTCGTGATGAAACTTGCCAAACTGGCGGCGTTGACCGTTGCGCTCGCGCTGGTCGCCGTCGCGATCCTGGTTCCTGACGTCCTCGCGGTCGGCGCGCACCCGGATATTCCGGCCGACGTCACGCCGGGGGCGGCCCTGGCGCAATTCGTGCTCGCGGTCGGCCTCGACGGTCTGCGTCAACAGCGGTCCGATCTGCAGGCACAGGCGACGGCCAAGATGGCCGAGGTGACCGACGGCATGTCCGCCGATGCGGTGCGGACGATCGAGGACCAGCACCGTTCGATCCTCGCCAATGTCGCCACGGTCGACACCGCTATCGCCGCCGAGGAGCGGCGGGCCGCGCCGCCGCCGGCGTCGCCGCCGGCTCCGGCGGTCGACCTTGCGGCCGAGCGCACGCGGGCGAGCGAGATCACGACGCTCGCCACGCGCCACGCCATGCCGGCGGACTTCGCGACCCGGCACATCTCCGGCGGAACCGCGCTCGACGAGGTGCGCCGCCTGGTGCTCGAAAAAGTCGCGTCGCGCTCGGCGCGGATTTCGCCGCGGGTGACCGTGCTGCAGGATGAGGGCGACACGCTGCGGGATGCCGTCGAGACGGCGATCATTCATCGCGCCAATCCGCGCGCCGTCACCATCGCCGACGATTCGCCGGCGCGGCAGTGGCGCGGCATGCGCCTCCTGGAAATGGGCCGCGCGTTCCATGAGGAGGCGACCGGCGAGCGGCTGCGGGGCTTGTCGCCCATGGGGCTGGCGACGCGCCTCCTCGGCCTCGAAACGGGGATGCGCGGTGGCATGTCGACGTCGGATTTTCCGGCGATCCTCGCCAATGTGGTGGTGAAGCGGTTGCGCAATGCCTACGAAACGGCGCCGAGCAACTGGAAGCGGCTCGCCCGCCAGTCCAACTCGCCCGACTTCAAGGAAAAGGCGGTGACGCAGCTTTCGAACCTGCCGACCTTCGTCAAGGTCAAGGAAGGGGCCGAGTATCAGTATGCGGCCCTCGCCGACGGGCAGGAAAAGTATGCGCTGTCCACCTATGGCCGCATTGTCTCGATCACGCGCCAGACGCTGATCAATGACGACATGGGCGCGTTCGATCGTCTGCCGACCCTGCTCGGACGGGCCGCGGCCGAGACGGAAGCGGGCATCTTCTGGCAGATCGTCACTGTGAACCCGGCCATGGCGGATGGCGTCGCCATCTTCCACGCCGATCACGGCAATCTCGCCGCTGCCGGCGCCGCAATCGCCGTCGATTCGCTCGGTGCCGGCCGGGCGGCCATGCGCAAACAGAAGGGCTTTGCCAAGAAAGGTGCCGACGCCGAGCCGCTCAACGTTGCGCCGGCGTTCCTGATCGTCGGCCCCGACAAGGAAACGCAGGCGCAACAGTTCCTCGCCACCATCGTTCCGGGCGAGGGCGGCAAGGTCAATCCCTTCACTGGAACCCTCACGCTCATGCCCGAGGCACGTCTCTCCGGTAATGCCTGGTACCTGTGGGCCGATCCAGCGACGATCGACACGATCGAGTACGCCTATCTCGATGGCGAGGAGGGCCTCTACACCGAACAGCGGATCGGTTTCGAGGTCGACGGCATCGAGGTCAAGGGACGCGTCGACTTCGCCGCTAAGGCGATCGACTGGCGCGGCGTGTACAAGAACCCCGGCGCCTGATCGGCGTTGCGGTGACGCTACTCACGGCGGCGGGCGATTGCGATCGTCCGCCGTCGTCGTTTCTGACCAGCTTTCAGCCAGCAAGAGGCAAGGACCATGCAGAACAAGATCATGCAGGGCGCCGTTCTCACGGCCCCGGCTCCGGCCGGCGGCATCGCGTCCGGCGAGGCGGCGCTCATCGGCAAGATTTTTGGCGTCGCCGTCACGACCGAAGCGGCGGGCGCCGACGTCGCGCTCGACACCGAGGGGGTGTTCGAACTCCCGAAGGCGACCGGCGCCGCCTGGGCGATCGGCGACGCGCTCTATTGGGACGCAACGGCGAAAAAGCTCACCGGCACCGCATCCGGCAACACGCGGGTCGCCGTCGCGGTCGCGGTGGCGGCCTCGGGGGACGCGGTCGGGCTCGCCAAGATCAACTCCAATATCTGACGGGTCACCATGTCGTCGCCGTTCGAAGCCGCATTCGCCGCCGCCGCCGTGACGTGCGACGCGGTCATGGCCGAGTTGTTCCACTATCGGCCCATGACGCGCGGACACGACGTCAACGGACGCCCGGCGCCAGATACGGCGCGGGCGGCGACGACAATTCTCGCCATCTACGGCGAGCCCTCGGCCCGTCTCGGCAGCGGCCCGGTGCGCACGGTCGGCGTCGATGCCGACCGGGCCGCACACGCGAACAATCGCCCGTTCATTTCCATCCGCCTGGATCAATTGCCCTATGCCCCGGCGGACGGCGACCACGCCATCCGCGACAAGACCGGCGTGACGTACCGGGTGGCGGAAATCCTGCCCGGTTTCGGCGTCGCGCGTCTCGATCTCAACCGAGTGGGTTGATCCATGTCCCTCGCGCGCGCGGCCCTGCGGATCGCGACCCTCGAAGCGCTGCGACCGACGGCCGCGATCGTGTCGGATACCCATCCGGCCGGCGGCCCGTGGCCGACCTTGGCGGGTGCCCGCGTGTATGATTCCCGCATCGATCCCGTCGACGATCTCGCCGCCTCCGAGCGTCGGCCGGTGATCGTGATCTATACCGACGAGGACAACAGCGACCCGGCGCAAAAGGCGGGCGGCCCGCCCTACAAGCGCATCGTCGATCTCGTCGTCGAGCTGTCGGTGATCGCGCTCGGCCTCGTCGGCGAGGGCGAGGAAGAGGCCTATGTGGTCGGCACCGCCTATACGGACGCCGAGCTTGAGATCGAGCTCGATCTCCTCGAAGCGCAAGCGCGCTTTGCGCTCCATTACGGGCCGACGGGCGCGATCTGGCGCAAGCTCACTGGCCGCAAGGTGATCGATATCCATTCGCTGCCGCATCGCACCAGCGAGGAGGGGGACCGCCTCGCGCTGCGGACGGTACGCATCAAACTGGTGATCCCGGACGATTGTTACGATCCGGCTCCGAGCGGCTCCGAGGCCGGCAATGATCGCCTGCCGGAGCCTTTGCGCGGCGTCATTATCGCGCTGGCGGCGACGTCGTACGGCGCCAAGCTGGCGCAAGGGATCGCGCCGGCGGTGCCAGCCATGCCGGCGGCGGTGTCGCTCGACGCGGTGGCGTTGCGGCTCGACGTCGCCGATCCGCAAGGCCAGCCGGGTGGCGCCGTCGAGGCCGTCGCCGACAACCTGCAAGGGGATTGATCCATGCCAAGCCTGTTCATCCGCCCGGCCGTCGATCCCTCGACGGGCGAGCGCTATTTCGTGCGCGACCCGGTCTCGGGCGTGCCGCTGTCGGCGGACGGTGAGAACAAGCCGGCGTCGACCTTCTGGTTGCGCCGCCTGCGGGATCGCGACGTCGAGAAATGCAGGCCGAAGCGGCCGCCGGCGGCACCGCCGACCGGCGCCGCCGGCGAGGCCGCGCCGGCGCCGGCGCTGCCGGTCGTCGAGCCCTGAACCCGCGCTTTCGCGCTCATGAGGAGGTGAACGACAATGTCGGTCGGCTTCAATACGATCCCGGGCAATGTGCTCGTGCCGCTGTTCTATGCGGAGATCAATTCGGGCGGGACGCCCTACGTCAATTTCCCCCGCCTTCTTCTGGTGGGGCAGAAAACCAGTGCCGGCACGGCGACTGCCGGCATGCCGATCGGCCCGGTGCAGTCCGAGGCCGAGGTCATTGCACTCGCGGGCGCCGGCTCCATGCTGCAGACCATGTATCGCATCGGGCGGCGCAATGCCCCGTTTCAGCCAATCTGGTTGCTGCCGCTTGCCGATCCGGCCGGCGCCGCCGCGGCGGGCAAGATTTCGCTGGCCGCCAATCCCGGTGTCACCGGCGCCGGCATCGTGCGGATCATGGGTCGCCGGGTCGTGATCCAGGTCAACGCCGCCGACACCAAGGCGACGGTCGCGGCGGCCCTGGTCGCCGCCATCAACGCCATGGGGCTGCCGGTGACGGCGGCCGTCAATGGTACCAATACCTATGAGTGCGATCTCACGGCCCGCCATGTGGGCACCGCCGGCAACACGATCGACGTCAAGCTCGTCGCCGACGAGGCTAATGCCCTGGTGCCGTCCAACGTGACGATCACGGCCATGGCGGGCGGCTCCGGCAGTCCCGATCTCGCGCCGGCGCTCGCCAATCTGGGTGACGACGAATACGACTGGATCGCGGGTCCGTATGTGGACACGACGTCGCTCGACGCGGTGCGGGATTTTCTCGACGGCTCGTCCGGCCGCTGGTCGCCGACGAAACAGCTTTACGGCCACTACGTGACGGCGAATTTCGGCACCCTGTCGGCCAATGTCACGCTCGGCAATGGCCGCAACGACCCCCACGTCTCGATCATGGCGAGCCAGGCCTCGCCGACGCCGGCGTGGGAATGGGCGGCAGCGCTCGCCGCACAGGCTTGTGCGCACCTCGGCAACGCCCCGGAATTGTCCCGGCCTCTGCAGACGCTCGTCCTCGACGGCGTGTTGCCGCCGGACGATCGTTCCAAGTGGTGGGATATCGACGATCGGCAGGCGCTCTATGCGGACGGCATGTCCGGCTACAAAGTCACGGTCGACGGCTCGGTGATGATCGACCGCGTCACGACCACCTATCAACAGACGAACGCCGGCGCGCCCGACGGCACCTTCCGGGACGTCGAAACCATGGCGCAACTGATGTATGTGACGCGCTATTTCCGTTCGGCGATCCTCAATCGGCATGCCCGCCAGGCGCTCGCCGACGACAACCCGTTCAACGTCTCCAATGTGGCAACGCCGAAGTCGATCAAGGCAACGCTCATTCACGCCTATAACGACCTCGTCGCCCTCGGCGTCGCCGAAAAGCCGGACTTGTTCGCCGAATATGTGGTCGTCGAGCGCGACGCCCTCGACGCCAACCGGGTCAATGCGGCGCTGCCGATCGACGTCGTCAATCAGTTGCGCGTGTTCGCCGCCAACATCACCGCGTTCCTGCAGTACCGCACGCCGAGCGGCGCGGTCGCGGTCTGAGGCTGCACGCGGCGCCGGTGTTCTCCGGCGCCGTCTCCCGTCAACCCATCAACTGAAAGGGCCATCCGATGGCGGATGATTGCTGTAATTCATTCGGCGGTCGTGTCTCGATCGCAATCGACGGCGTGCGCTACACGCCGAGCGAGGCCGATATTACGCTGCAGCCGGCCAATCGCGAGGTGACGGCGCAGGCTAATCAGGACGGTTCCGCCGCCTTCATGGCCAAGCCGCGCCTGCCGAGTGCAGATATCAAGTTCCGCAACAACTGCGGTATCGCGTGGAGCGAGTTGCTCCTCAAATGCAAGATCGACGCGACGATCGAGGAGGAGGACAACGGCCGCACCCATATGTTTACGGCCGCCCGCATCACCGGCACGCCGGAGGTCAACCTCTCCAGTGGCGAGGTCTCCGGCATGAAGATCGAGGGGCCGAACTACAAGGCCTTGGCGGCTTAAGGGTGGGGTGAAACATCATGGCACGTCAAACACGCGTCCCGCTGTCCGAACCAATCGAAGGCCACGGCGGCAAGGTCACCGCCGTGGTGGTGCGCGAGCCGACCGCAGCCGACTACTTTGCCCTCGGGGAGCCGCAGGTGCTGGCCCGCAATCCGGACGGCACCGTCTACTCGATCGAGAACGACGCTGCGATCGATGCCTATATGGAGCGCTGCATCGTCGAGCCGGACCCGCTGCTGGCGAAAAAGCAGATGGGGCTTGCGGATGGCATCGCCGTCAAGGCGGCGCTGCTCGGTTTTTTCCTCGCGGCGCGCGGCGGCGCGCCGGCGGACAAGACGGCGACGAATGGCTGACCTCGCTGTGTGATCTCCTCGTGTTCGTGCTCCGCGTCGTCGACGCCGAGGCCTGCGGACGCATGACGCTGTCGGAAATCGAGTGGTGGGCGTTAAGGGCTCACAAGCTCGGCCTGCTCAAACGGAAATGACCGCCCATGGCGCGCGTTCTTGAAGCCGAGGCACGGATCTCCGCGACCGATCGCACCGGCAATGTGTTCGGCCGCATCGCCGACAAAATGCGTGCCATCAACCGCGCCGGCGACGCGGTCAACGGCTATTCGGGCCGGCTGGCCGCGATCGGTGAGAAAGCCGGCGCTGCCGGCCGTAAGCTGACGGCGGTTGGCCGTGGCATGACGGTCGGTATCGGCCTGCCGGCCGCCATGGCTGGACGCTCGATCCTGCACAGCCTGCATGACTTCGAATTGGCGTCGAACAAGCTCAAAGCGTTCGGCGAGTTGAACGACGAGCAATTGAGGACCGCCCGCGAGACGGCGAAGCGCTACGGCCGTGACTATGCGTTCGGGCCCGAAGGGGTCATCAAGGGTATGGTCGAACAGATCAAGGCCGGGTTCGAACCGCGCCACCTGGAGGCGATCCAGAAACCGATCCTCGACTTTGCCACCCTGGCCGAGATCGAAATCCCAAAGGCGTCCGAACTGGCGATCTTCGCCCTCGCGGGCTTCGGCAAGATGTACGACAAGACCGGCAAGATGCTCGGCGCGGCCGAACTCAACACGAATCTGCGGCAATTGATCGACCTGTTCGCCATCCTCAACAAGGTCGCACCGGGCAATATCGAGGGGATTTCCGAGACCTTCAAATATGCCGCCGCCGCCGCGGCACAATTGAAGGTGGCGCCGGAGCAATTGGGCGCGTTCACGGCTGTCCTGGCGCAAGCCGGTATCCTCGGCCCGGAGGCCGGCGTGGCGCTGCGCTCCATGATGGTGCGGTTCCTGAAGCCGACCCGGCCGGCACTTGCCGCCGCCTCGGCCATCGGCATGAAGATCGACGATTATGTGATCAAGAACCCGGAGCTCTTGAAGCCGGAGAACATCCTCGGCGCCGTCGAGCAACAGACCGGCACGCTGTCGAAAAAGCAGCGCGGCCGGTTGCTCGGCGATCTCGGCAAACTCGGCGGCCTCGAAGGCGAGGGCTATGAAAAGGGCCTGATCGCCGCCATTCGCCGCATCGGCAAGGGCGATCTCAAGGACGCCGACACCGCCGGCGATCTCGCCACCCGGATCATGGGCACCGCGATCGAGAAAATCGATATCATGCGGTTCCTCAAGGATGCCGCCGGCAAGGCGCCGAACTTCGCCGCCTTCATGGCCCAGTTCATGGACCAGCGGCAGGCGGTGCGTCTCGCTAATCTCGACAATGCCCGCGTGACCTACATGCTCACGCAAATGGAGGAGGAGTTGACCAAGGCGCGCGAGCGCGGCGGCTCGGTCTCGCGCGACATGGCCGACAAGATCAATTCCGGCCTGATCGATTCCGAGAACAAGTTGCGCGGCTCGTATCAGAACCTCGTCCAGACGATCGGCGAGACCGGCATGACGGACGCGGCGATCAAGACCATGGATGGTCTGGCCTCCGGCTTGAAGTCGATCGCGGAGCTCAATCCGAAGATACTGGAGTTCTCCACCTACGCGGCCGGCGCCGCGGTCGCGATCGGTCCGCTGGTCTGGTTCGTCGGCAAGCTGTCGTCGGCCGCCGGCGTGCTGTCCAAACTGATCCTTGCCGTGGCGCCGGCCGCAGCCAATCCGGTTGTCGCCGGCGGCCTGTTGACTGCCGGCGCCATCGGGACGCTGCACGACGAAACCAAGCCGTATGAAGGCCTGACCAGCGGCGAACGTCTGCGGGGTCAACGCGGTGGATCGATGAATGATGCGCGGCGGCGCGCGTTCAATGCCGAGCGCGCGCGCCTCGGCCTTCCCGAGCTGCAGACACCGCCGCCGCCCGCGGCGCCGCCCGCCGCACCGCCTATCGACCCGTCGGCTTGGGATCGTTCTGCCGCCGGTGGCCCGGCTTGGGACCCGTCCAATTGGGCCAAGGCTGTGCGTGACGGCCTCGCGGAGGCGCCGCCCGCAAAGGCAGAATTGACCGGCAATGCCGATGTCAACGTCAAGGTCGAGGTGGTGCCCTCGGCTGACTTTATGACGCGGATACAGAGCATGATTTCCAACGCGATCACGAACGTGCGCGTCAACGGTGCGCCGCCGAGCGGTACGGCGGGATCGACCGGCAAGGCGATGCCGGAAGCGGGGCCGGCGCCATGACGGAATGTCGCGACTGGCTGACGTCCTTGTGGCTCGGCTCCTACAAGGGCGTGCCGTTCTGGTTCGAAAGCGACGACGAAAGCGGCGGCCGTGGCCTCGTCGTCCATGAATTCCCGCACCGTGACGACCCGTTCGTCGAGGACCTCGGCGAGGCGCCGCGCTTCTTCGAAGGCGCGATCTATATCCATGGCGATGACGTCGACGCTCAAACCGCCCGGCTGACGGAAACCTTTGCCGGCAAGGGGCCGGGCTCGCTGGTGCTGCCGATCCGTGGCCCGGTCGCGGTGCATTGCCAGGAATTCCGCCGCAGTCATCAGCGCGACAAGCTCGGCTATGTGGCCTATACGGCCAAATTCGTCCGCCACGGCGCCGCCGCCGCGCTGGTGTCGCTGCCCTATGCGGCGCGCCTGGTGACGGATGCGGCCGATCGTCTGGCGGCGGCGCTTGCGGGTCTGTTTCCGCGCCGCGTCGCGACCCTGGCGCAGCCGGATTTCGTCGTCGCGGCTGCCGTCGAGGGTGTCCAGGCGGCGGCGGCGGCGCTCGATGTGGTGCGGCTGCAGAATGCGGTTGATCCGGCGACCTCGGCCAAGGTGCGCGAAGGTGTCACGGCGCTGGTCGCCTCGGCGCCTCTGTTGCTGTCGCGATCGGATACGCCCGGCGAGGCGAGCGACCTCCTCGCCGTGCTGCCGGAGATCGGCGCCACGACCGGCGCCGAGGCGCTGGCCGCCGGCCTGGTCGCTGCGGTGCGCCGGCTCGCCGACGCCATGCCGGCGCCGGCGGCGCAAGCCGCCATGGCCGACTATATCGGCGCCCACGATGTGGCGCGCGCTGAAACCTATCTGGCGCCGACGGCGGCGCGCGCCGCCGAGAATGCCGCCGAGGTGGCGCGCCTCGCCCGTCTCGCCGGCCTCACGGCCTGGGCCGAGGCGCTGATCCGGCGCGGCTATGCCAGCCGCCCGGACGGCGTGACGGCACGCGGCGAGGCGGCCGAGCGTTTCGAGGACGAAATGGCGGCCTGCTTCGGCGCCGCCGACGCGGCGCTCTACATCGCCATCGGGGCGTTGCGCGATGCGGTGGTCGACTATCTGACGGCCTTGATCGTCGACCTCGCGCCGGTCGTCACGGTCGAATCCTCGGCCGTCATGCCGTCCCTGTGGTGGTCGTGGCGGCTCTACGCCACGCCGGCGCGGGCGGGCGAGCTGGTCTCCCGCAACACGGTGCGGCATCCGTCCTTCATGCCGCGCCGGTTCCAGGCACTGGCGAGTTAGGGTTTCAGGCACATGGGCGAGGAATACGTCACGGTCGTCGCCGGCGGTCGCCGCTGGACCGCGTTCCGCCGCGTCATGGTCGACGCGGCGATCAACGAGGCGGCGCGCTCGTTCCGGATCGAGATCGCGGCCGAGGACTCGCCCGGCGACGCGGTCGCGGCCTTTTTTGCCGGCAAACCGGTCGAAATCTATTTCGGTGGCGATCTCGTCCTGAGCGGTTACGTCGATCGCTATCAACCGCGCATCGGCGAGCATTCGACCGCCGAGATTGCGGTATCGGGCCGCTCGAAAGGGCAAGACCTGATCGATTCCGCCGCCGAGCATGAGACCGGCCGGTTCCGCAACAAGACACCCCTGGAGATCGGCCAGGAACTGGACCGCTCCGGCGTCGGCTTCACCACTGACCAGCAACTGGACAAGGTCGAAAAATACCAGCTCACGCCGGGCGAGACCGTGTTTCGCTGCATCGAGAAGCTGTGCCGGGCGCAAGGCGTGACCCTGTCGGGCCAGCCCGACGGCTCGATCAAGATCACCAAGGCGAGCAACAAGCGCCATGCCGGCGCCCTCGTCGAGGGCCGCAACATGAAGATCGGCGAGGCCGATCACAACTGGAGCGGCCGACACTCCAAGGTGATCGTGCGCGGGCAACGCCCGTTCGGTCATGGCCCGGATGCGCTCGAAATCGAGGCGGTGGCGCGCGATGCCTCGGTCAAGCGCAACCGGCCCGTGATCGTGATCCAGGATGACGATACCGACAAGAAGCGCGCCGGCAAGCGCGCCCGCGCCCGGCGCGACCGCGAGGCCGGCAACTCGTTGCGCGCCAACGCGACCACGCAAGGGTTTCGCGACGAGGGCGGGCAGATATGGACGCCCGGCCTGCTGGTGTGGACGGAAAGCCCGTTCCTCGTCCTCGCGCAAGACATGGTGATCGAGAAGGTCACCTATTCGCAGGAGCGCGGCAAAGGTAGCGAAAGCGTGCTGACGCTCACCGATCCGCGCGCCCATGGCGGGCAGTCCAAGGGCGGCAAGTCCGGCGAAGGCTGGGCAACCGGCGCGGGGGACGAATAGCCATGTGGCTCTGGTTTCCGGAAGGACAAGAGGGCGTTGTGGCGCAACTGCGCCGCGGCACGCTGGTCAAGACCGACGATCGCGGCTCGCAACAGTTGCTCGACGTCACCGGCCTCAAATCAGAGGATCTGAAAGAGATCGTACGGGTGCAGCCGCACGGCTTCACGTCCCATGCGCCGCAGAAATCCGAGGGCGTGTTCCTCTCCCTCGGCGGCCGTTCCGACCGCATCCTCGCGCTCGGGTTTGAGCACAAGGACAAGCGCATTCGCAACCTGCCGGAAGGCGCGGCGGTCCTCTACGACGACAAGGGCAATGTGGTCTACGTCAAGGGCAGTGACGGCATCGCGGTGCACGCCAAAGAGGGCAAGGTCACCGTCAAACCCGGTGACGGCCAAAATGTGTTTCTCGGCGGCGACGGCGCGGACGGCACCTATGCGCGTGTCGTGACCGAAAGCGGCCCGTCCATCAACGTCTACGCCAAGGTGTGAGCCAAATGGCCGATGTCGTCATCCGCGCCGCCGAGGGCTGCGACGCCGACCCGTTCCTGTTGTGGAATTCCAGTTGGTCGCCGGCACGCGGCGGCGCCGACTGGCGACTGTCCGCCGGCGGGCTCGCGTCCGACGCCGCGCTTGAAACCGCCGTCACGCTGGCGCTGTTCACCGATCGGCGCGTGCCGACGGACCACCCGCTGGCGTGGCTCGTCGACGGCGACCCGCGCGGATGGTGGGGTGACGGCGTCGACGTCGTCGGCGAACTCCACGAGGCCGAGCTCGGCTCGCTCTTGTGGCTCCTGGAACGGGCGCCGTTGACGTTCCGCGCCTCCATGTCGCGATGGGCCGAGACCTTTGCGCGCGACGCCCTGGCGCCGCTCCTGACCCAGCGGGCGGTGACGCGGATCGAGGTCACGGCGAGCGTCGACGAGATCGCCAGTCGTCTCGATCTCGCCGTGAGCCTGTTCGGGCGCGATGGCGCCAATGTCTACGATCGCAAATTCGAACTCGTCTGGGATCAAATCGGGTAGCCGACATGTTCGCCATTCCGACGTTACGAGACTTGACCGAGCGCTCGCGGCGTTCGTTCCGCGTCAATCTGCCCGGCTCGGATGCGTGGTTGTGGCCGAACAATATCTATGCCAGTGCCAAGGTACTGGCCGGCATGGTGTTCGAAGTGTTCGGCTTTGCCGACTACATCTATCGCCAGCGCTTCGCCGGCCTCGCCGACGGCGAAAACCTCGATCTGCACGGGCAGGAATACGGCCTGGCGCGGCGGCCGGCGGCGCCGGCGGGGGGCTACGTCACCTTGACTGCGGCGGGGAGCGTCACCGTCGACGCCGGCGCCCGCTTCGTGCGCGCCGACGGCGTCGAATACCGCGCGACTGCGCCGGCGCAACTCACCACGGCCGGCGCGATCGATATCGAGGTGGTGGCGGCGATCGACGGCAAGGCGGCTAATGCCGAAGCGGCGACGCCGCTGGTGATCGCCTCCGGCGTGACGACGGATGCCGATGTGTTGGCCGAGGTCGCCTCCGGCGGCATTGTCGGCGGCGCCGATGTCGAGACGGACGGGCCGGAGTGGACGAGCGATCTCGGTACTTTCCGCGGCCGCATCTTGTTCCGCAAGCGCAATCCGCCGCACGGCGGCGCGCCGGCGGACTATGTGATGTGGGCGACGTCGGTCTCGGGTGTCACGCGGGTATTCGTGGAACGCCGGTGGGGTGGCCCCGGGACCGTGCGGGTGTTCGTCCTGATGGACGATCTCTATCCGGACGGCATTCCGCCGGCGCCCACGCTCGCTCATGTCGATGCCTTCATTCAGTCGGAGGCCCCGGCCGGAGCTTATGTCACGGTCGGCGCGCCGACGCCGAGAGTTGTCGATGTGACCATATCGGGGCTCTATCCCGACACTTCGGACGTCCGTGAATCCGTTCTGGCGGAACTCAGGGCGGCGTTCCGCCGGCTGTCACGCGTGGCGGGTGGCGATGTGTCGATCGCAAGCATGCCGTTCCTGGCCGCGCCGGAATCATTCTCGCGGTCGTGGATTTGGCAGGCGGTCGCCAATGCGAGCGGCGAGCAACGGCACGTGATCGTGCAGCCGGCGGCGGACGTGTCGTTGCACACCGGCGAGTTGCCGGTGCTCGGTACCGTCACGTTCCTGGCCTGATCTGAGGTCCCGCATGTCCTGTCCTGCAGATCGGCCGGCGCCGTTGCGGTGCCCGACGCTCGACGAGTCTATCGATGCCACGGCCAAGCTGTTGCCGCGCGGCCGGGCGTGGCCCGCGAACGACGGTGGCGCCATCCTGGCGCGCTTCCGGGCGTGGCTCGTCGCCATGGCGGCGCCGCCGGCTCCGACCGCGTGGCCGTTCGGTTTTGTGCAGGCCGGCTATGTGTCGGCGATCGGCGCCGTGCGTCATTTTCTCGAAACGCGGCTCTGCGCCCTGCGGCTCGAATTCTGGTGCGCCACGATGACGGAAACCCGTGATCTGTGGATGCAGGAGTATGGGTTGCCTGATGCCTGCGATCCTTTCCCGGACCTGTGCACCAAGGTTGCGGCGATCGGCGGCACGCGGTGCGAGTATTACGCGGAGGTGGCGGCGCGGGCGGGGTGGTCGGTCACCTGCCGGGCTGGGCGGGACCATTGCGGCGGCACCGCCGGAGCGGCGCGGGCGGGGTGTTTCAAGCCGGGGGTGCGGAGCTTGTCCAGCCTGCTCGCGGTCGTCGTCGATCTCGGCGAAAGCCCGGCCTATGCCGGCGGGCAGAGGGCCTTTCCGCTCGCGGGCCGGCTCAAGGCCGGGCGCCCGCTTACTTGTGGGCCTGACCTGACGCCGCTGCGATGCATCATCGAGCGCATCGTCCACGCTGAACTGTCGATCATTTATGAGGTCATCCAATGAGCGATATCGTCGGCCCTGCCAATGCGGTCGGGGCGGTCACCGTCCGTCCAAGTGAGACCCGCAGCTTCGGGGACCTCGACACCTGGTTTCAGGACTGCACGTCGTCGATCGCCAATGACGGGACCGATGTGCAAGCCGCATGGCTCAACGCCGTGCTCGGCTTGTTTCGCACCCTGATCCGCGGTAACGGCAATGCCGGCGGGGGCAGCTCGATCGTCGCCGAGAACAACTCCGACGCGATGGCTCTTCTGGCGATCCAGCACCTCTTGCAGCGTGGGCAGCCGTGCTATGGGGTCGCGGGCGGCACGGCCAATGCGTTGGTGGCGGCGCTGTCGCCTCCGGCAGCCGAGTACAAAGCCGGCATGGAAGTCCGCATCCTCGTCACCAATCCGAACACGACCGCGGTCACGCTAAATCTCAACGGGTTGGGCGGCAAGCCGGTGGTCGCCAATGGCCGCGCTCTGCGTCCGGGCGATCTGCGCCCCGGCACGATCGTGCCGTTGATCTACGACGGCGCGTCGTTCCAGTGGAATAGCGTCGGCATCAACATGCCGCCCGTCTACACGACCTATTACGTCAATGCGGCGACGGGCAGCGATACGCTCTACGATGGTTCGTCGCCGACGGTGTCGGGGCTCGCCGGTCCGTTCGCGAGCATTCAACGCGCCCTCGACGTCATCGCCGGGTTCAACCTCACCGGATACACGGTGACCGTCAATGTGGCGGCCGGTGTCTATGGTCCCGTCAGGTGTCCGACCGTGAACGGGGCCGGCGGCATTGTCGTCGTCGGCAACCCCGCCGCGCCGGCCGATGTCGTCATCGCGGCAGCGACCGGAACCGCGCTCAATCTGGCGCCTCGCTATACGTTCGATGGTTTCAGGGTCCAGTCGGCGGCGCCGAATCTGGGGGCCATTGATCCCGGCTTCGGGGTGTGGCTCGACGGCGGCGGCACGGCTGTGATCGGGAATATCGATTTCGGTGTGTGTCAAGGCGGTCACCTCACCTGTCGGCACAGCGCCGAACTGAGCTTGTTCGGCAACATCGTGATTTCCGGCGGCTGTACGCCCAACGCCTACGGCAACGCCTGGTCGATCCAGGCCTATACCAATGCGTCCGTGTCTCTCGTCGCCGGCTCCGTCGTCACGTTGTCGATCACAAATCCTGTCTCTGTGACCGGCTTCGTCAACGCCGTGTACAATGCCGTCGCCAGCCTGCCATTCAATTCGATTTCCAATGCCGGCAATCTGACCGGTCAGAAATATTCCGTGACGCTCAATAGCGTCATCGTCAGCAATGGCGGCAGCGTCAATTTCTTCCCCGGTACCGGCGCTGGCGTCTCCGCGACCGGCGGTCAATACGTCTAGCGGGGTGATCGACATGGCGCGTGTGGATTTTGTGACCGCGAACCACGCTGACTTCGTCCGCGGCTTCGTGCTGGCGGTCGGCTATCCGGCGTGGTCGCCCGATCGCGTCTATGCGGCGCCGGAGCTGGTCGACTTCGGCGGCAAGGCGTGGACGGCGGCGGCGACGTCTCAGGACGTGAAGCCCGGCACCGACGGCACCAAATGGACCGCGACGGCGCGGCCGGCGCTCGATCTCGACGGCTCCGTGCTGGTCTACGCCATCCGCCGCCGCGCCTGTGACGCGACGGCGCTGGTGATGATCCGTAGCGACGAGGTCGGCCCGGATACTAGCAATATCGTCGTCACCGATGCCGCCGCCGGTGCGTACACTCTCACGCTGCGCCTGCATTCCTCGCCGACGCTGCGCAACGCCATGGCGGCGGGCGAGTATGTGCATGCGCTGGTGCGCATCCGTCCGGATGGCTTGCGTGAGGAGTTGTGGCAGGGAACGGTCACCCATAGCTGCGGGCCGGCGCGATGAGCGAGATCGTCGTCACCCAGGATGTCGGCGCGGTGGTCGTGACCGCGGAGGCAAATGATCCGGCCGTGCTGCTATTGCCGCAACAGGGCCCGCAGGGCGCGCCGGGTAACGCCGGTCCGCAAGGCGTGCCGGGTCCGCCTGGTCCGCAGGGTGGGGCCGGTCCGCAGGGCGTGCCGGGGCCGGCCGGTCCGGCGGCCTGGGCGCTGCCGGTCGCCTGGGCAACAGGCCTCGTCTGCGTCACCACGGCGCCGGCGACCGTCGTGACATATGATGGAGAAACGTTCCTGTGCATCACGCCCCATGAAGCCGGGGGCAGTTTCGATGCTGCAAAGTTCGTCAAATTGGCCGCAAAGGCGACGCTTGACAATCATACGCACCCTTTATCCCAGGTCGTCGGCGTCGGAACGGCAGCGGCTAAGGATGTCGGCACTGATCTCGGCAATGTCGTCGAGGTGCAGGCTGGAGGAAAATTGCCGACGCTCGACGGGTCGGCGTTGACGGGTTTGGGGGTGGTGCCGGTTGGGGCGACGATATGGATCAATGGTTCGTCGGCGCCGGCCGGCTTTCTCAAGGAAAACGGCGCTCTTGTCTCGCGCTCGACCTATGCGTCCCTGTGGGCTTATGCCGAGGCGTCCGGCCGCGTCGTGTCCGAAGCCGCTTGGACGGTTGCCGACTGGGGCGCCTTTTCGTCTGGCGACGGCAGCACAAATTTTCGCATCCCTGACGCACGCGGCGAGTTTGTGCGTGGGCTCGACAGTGGCCGCGGGGCCGATACAGGTCGCTTGCTGGGCTCTGCGCAACAAGATCTGCTGCGCTCACACAATCACGACACGACTATACCGCTCGACAACAACACCGGCGGAAATGCCTATAAAACATATTTTGGACCGACGACCGGATCAAATATCGTCACGAGTGTTACCGGCGGCGCGGAGACGCGACCGCGCAATGTCGCAAAACTCGCCTGCATAAAATATTGAGCGGTGTCATCATGGATGTTTACGCTTTCGATCGGCTCACTGGCGAATATGTCGGCATTACCGCCGCTGATCCCGATCCGCTCGCCGAGGGGCAATGGCTCGTGCCGGCATTCGCGACGCCGGTCGTACCGCCTGCCCCGGTGGTGGGTTTTGCGCGCGTCTTTGTCAGTGGCATCTGGTCACTGGTCGAAGATCACCGCGGCGAGACGTGGTGGCGCGGCCATGGCGATCCGGTCGCGATCGACGAGATCGGCGCGGATGCCGTCGACGGGCTGAGTGAGGCGGAGCCGCCCGCGCCGGCGCCGACGCAAGCCGATCTGATCATTCACGTGGCCGTTGCCCGCTGGCGCAAGGAAACCGGCGGCATCACGATCGGCGGGTTGTCGATCGTCACCGATCGTGAAAGCCAAGCCATGATCATCGGCGCGCATGCGTATGTCGTCGCCAATCCGGCGGCGGTCATCCAATGGAAAACGGCGGCTGGCTTTGTCGAGCTCGATGCTGCCCAGATCACGGGGCTGGCGCTCGCGGTCGGGTCGCACGTGCAGGCCTGTTTCGTCAAAGAGGCCGAAGTGGTCGGCGCGATTGCCGAGTATGCGACCCGGGCCGAGATCGACGCGGCGTTTGCGGCGGTCCAGACAGCATACTGATCACCTTCGCACGGATTGTTTTTGGCGCCGTCCTCTTTGGGGCGGCGTTTTCGTTTCGACGCACGGGAAGACAGGGGGGGGGCGACGGTGTTCAAGCTACATGACGATTGGGTGCGGATCGTGCGCTATGCGTGGTCGATCCGTCTGCTCGTGCTGCTGGCGCTGTTGAGCGGCGCCGAGGCGGCGATGCCGTTCGTCGTCGAGCGCTACGACGACGTGTTTCCCTGGCCGCATTGGGTCAATTACGTCGCGATCTTCGCCGTCACGATCGCGGCGCTGGTCGCGCGTGTCGTGGCGCAGAAACGATTTCAGGGGGTCTAGACCATGCTGCAGACCGTGAAGAAACATCCCGGCAAGTCGGCGACGGCGGCGGCTGTGATGATGGCGGCGGCGGCCTTCATCACGCCGTGGGAAGGCGTCCGCCTCACCACCTACAAGGATATCGTCGGCGTCGACACGGTGTGTATCGGGGAGACCGACAAGGCGGCGGTCGCCGAGGGAAAGCGGCGCGCCTACACGCCGACCGAGTGCCGCGACATGCTGGTGCGGCGCCTGCCCGACTACGACACCGGCTTCATGCGGTGCGTGACGCGCGCCGACATTCCGGTGAGCGTGCACGTCGCCGGTATTTCGCTCGCCTACAATGTCGGCACCGGCGCCGTGTGCAAGTCGACCTTCGTGCGCCTGGTCAATGCCGGCGACTTCGCCGCCGCGTGCGACGCGCTGTTGATGTTCAACCGGGCGGGCGGGCGCGTGGTCAAGGGGCTCGACAATCGCCGCCGCGCCGAGCGCGACTATTGCCTCGCGGGATTGCGGGGGCGCGGACCATGATCGAGATCGCGCTTTCGTTCCTCGCCGCCAAGCTCGCGGCCCTCGGCCCGCTCGCGCTCGCCGGCGGGCCGCTCGGTGTCGCCATCGCCTGGGCCGGCGGCCTCGCCGGCAACCGCACCGTCAAGGTATTGGCGATTGTCGCCGGCCTCGTCCTCGTGGTGGCGGTGACGGTCGGCCTCACGGTCCATGTGCAACATCTTGAGCGTGACCGCGTCGCCTATCGGATGCTGGCGGCCGAGGTGGACGCGCTCGCCGCCGCCTACGGATGTCCGGCGCGCGCGCCGGCCGAGCGCGCCTTGCCGGCCTGCCTGACGGCGCGCGAGCGCGATGCCGCGAGCGCCAGGGCCGACGAGTTGGCGCGTCAACGGCGCGAAGCGGCGCAAGCGCAAGCCGTGCTCGATCGCGCCGACGCGGCGGCGGATGCGGCCTCGGCGGCCGAGCAAGCCGCGATCCTGGAGGCGGCGCCGGCGGATGACGGGCCGGTGCCGCGCGTCCTCCTCGACGCCTGGGCGCGCAAGCGCAAGGAAAGGGGGCTCAAATGAGATCGCTCATCGTCTCGCTTGCGGTGCTCGTCGCGGGATGCGCGAGCGTGCCGCCGCCGCAGGTGCCTGTCGCCGTCACGGTGCAGGGGCCGGCCTTCGCCAAAAGCCGGTTCGATTGCGGCGCCAAGCCGGTGCCGCCCGATCCCGGCAAGGTCGATCGCCGCGGCGGCTCGGCGGCGGCTGCTTACGAGGATCGCACCGAGGTGTGGGGGCAGCGGTGCGCCAACAGGCTCAAGGCAGTCGGGGCCGAACTCGACGCGGCGGGACAGGTCGCCGGAGAGTAGAAAGGGGGCGGGGGTGGTGGACGGGGGGAGACAAGCGGCGCTGTCGACGCGGGTCGACGGCCTGGAAAAGTCGGTGGACGATTTTCGCGACGGCCTGATCGGGCTAAACAAGAAAGTCGATCACGGCTTCGCCGAATTCGGGCGCGAGCTGCGCGAGGCGGTGGCGACGCTCACGGCCCAATTGGGCCAGCAACAGAAACCGCAATGGGTCGTATTGATCTCGGCCGCCGGCCTGATCGTCACCGTGCTGGCGATGTTCGGCCGGCAGGCGCTCGATCCCGTGCAAAGCGATCTCGTGCGCATCAACGGCACGATCGGCGGCCTGGTGCCGCGCGAGGAATTCGTCGCCGTGCGCCGGCGCGTCGAGGAGGGGGAACGGCGCACCTATGAGGAGCAACGCCGGGCGATCGAGCGGCTGGAAGCCGAGAACAGCACGCTGCGCGAGCGGGTGCCGCGGTGAGCCGGGAGGGCGAGGCGGCCGAACGACGCGATGATCTCGACGCCGCGATCGAGGTTGCGGCCGGCGCCGATCATGCGGCGATCACGGGATGGCCCGGCCCGGCGACCCACGCGGCGCCGTCGGCGCGCCGCATCAGCCATGTCCGCCGCGTCGTGATCTCCTTCCTGGCCGAGCTGCCGGACGAATCCATGACCGTGCGCGAGCTGCGCGCGGAACTGGAGGACTGACCGCGCCCGGCGGCACCGGGCGATTGCCAACAGGAAGGACCAATCCATGCCGGCCATGCGCGCCAAGATGCGCCTCAACCATATCGACAAGCGCAACGAAGGATACGAGACACTGTATTTCAATCCGGTATCGGCCTCCAGGTATCCGGAGGATGGCAGCGACGAGGACAATACCTTCGCCAAGTTCTCGCCGTCCGGGATGCTTTCCCTCACGGTCGCCAATCAGGCTCTGCTCGGCAAGTTCGCCGAGGGCGAGGTCTATTATCTGGACTTCACCAAGGTTGAGTGACGGAACCCGCCGGCGGTCCTTGGTCGGGTGCCGGCGTGTGACTGGCGGCCGTCCCGGGTGACCGGGCGGCCGCCGCTTTTGTCGGCCAGGAACGAAGCGGGAATCGGCCGGAGGTCTTGTGTCAGATTTGTGCCAATGACCCGGCGTTCGGGGGCGTCCGGAGGCATTCGGGTGCGTTCGGTCGGGGATCTGCAGAATCCCCCAAAACCCTGCAAAAACGTCGATTTTTCGGGGCTTTTGGCTGGTGCTGCCGGTCAGGATTGAACTGACGACCTCTCCCTTACCAAGGGAGTGCTCTACCACTGAGCTACGGCAGCGGAAACGAACGCCTTGGCGGCGTCCGGCGGTTCCTTGCCACAGGTCGGCGGGGGGCGCAAGCAAGAGGTCGCTGGCAGGCGGGTTTCCACGGCCTGCCCGCCGTCGGAGGGGCGGCCCATGGCCCGCGCCAGGAGAATGGTTCCCCGCCTTCAATCGCAGGTCTCGGCTCGCGCTTCGATCAGGCTTCATCCGGGCCCGGGGAACGGTGGGTTTCCACTTCGCCGAACAGGCCCTAAACTGGCTGCCCATGGACCAATCGGCCAAAGCCAAGGAGCGCGAGGCCCGCCAGCAGCGACTCGGCCGGGCGCTGCGGGAAAACCTCAAGCGTCGCAAGGCCCAGTCGCGCGGCCGCGCCGACGAGCCGGCGGTGCCGGTGGACGGCGTCGAGGAGGCGCCTTCCGATACCCGACTTTCGCCGCAATCGCGGCCTGACTAGAGCGCGGGCCCGAATGGAAGCAAGCGGAGCGGCCGCTAGGATCTCGAATTGATGGGTTTTCTTCGGCGAACCGGTATCGACTTTGCCGGAAAACGCTTATAGGCGCCCGCCGCCGGCCCTGCGGCTGGCGGCATGAAACGGCCCGGTCGCAGTCGGGCGGGGATGAGGGGCGCGGCCGCCCATGTGGCCGCCGCCGGCTATTGGCGCCGCCAGGCGCTGCGGAGAGACGAGAGACATGGACCGCATACGCATTGCCGGCGGACGGCCCTTGAACGGGACGATCCCGATCTCGGGCGCCAAGAACGCCACCCTGCCGCTGATGATCGCGAGCCTCCTGACTCCGGACCGCCTCATCCTCGACAACGTACCCCGCCTCGCCGACGTCATCCAGCTGCAGCGCATCCTCGGCAATCACGGCGTCGACGTCATGGTGGCCGGCAAGCGGCCGGGTGATACCGCCTATCAGGGCCAGACGCTGGAGATTTCCGCCGCCCATGTGATCGACACCACCGCCCCCTACGAACTCGTCTCCAAGATGCGGGCGAGTTTTTGGGTGATCGGGCCGCTGCTCGCCCGCATGGGCGAGGCGAAGGTCTCCATGCCGGGCGGCTGCGCCATCGGGACCCGGCCAGTCGACCTCCTCATCAAGGCCCTGGAGGGGCTCGGCGCCAGAATCGACATCGACGGCGGCTATGTGGTGGCGCGGGCTCCCAAGGGGCTCACCGGCGGCCATGTCGTCTTCCCCAAGGTCACCGTCGGCGGCACCCATACGGCGCTGATGGCAGCGACGCTCGCCCGCGGCACCACCATCATCGACAATGCAGCCCGCGAGCCGGAAATCACCGACGTCGCCGATTGCCTCATCAAGATGGGCGCCAAGATCACCGGCGCCGGCACCTCGCGCATCGTCGTCGAGGGGGTCGCGCGCCTGTCCGGCGCCCGCCACAGCGTCCTGCCGGATCGCATCGAGACCGGCACCTACGCGATGGCGGTGGCGATGACCGGCGGCGACGTCCTGCTCGAGGGCGCCCGCCCCGAGCTCCTGCAGAGCGCCCTCGACGTTCTCGTTGAGGCCGGCGCCGAGATCACCGCCACCAACGAGGGTATCCGCATCGTCCGCAACGGCGCCGGCATCGCGCCGGTGACGGTGACCACGGCGCCGTTTCCGGGCTTCCCGACCGACCTGCAGGCACAGCTGATGGCGCTGATGACCCGCGCCAAGGGCACCTCGCAGATCACCGAGACCATCTTCGAGAACCGTTTCATGCACGTGCAGGAGCTCGCCCGCCTCGGCGCGCGCATCCACCTGGACGGCGAGAAGGCGACCATCGAAGGCGTCGAGAGGCTCAAGGGCGCGCCCGTGATGGCGACCGACCTGCGCGCCTCGGTATCGCTGGTCATCGCCGCGCTCGCGGCGGAAGGCGACACCATGGTCAACCGCGTCTACCATCTCGACCGCGGCTTCGAGCGCCTCGAGGACAAGCTGTCCGCCTGCGGGGCCGACATCTCCCGGATCAGCGGCTGAGAATGGCCGGCACGATACAGATTTGCCCGCTCTTGCGGGCCGGCGCCGGCCGTTGTCTGTGTGGCGCATGAGCTTGATGCGCCTATTCGCCGTCCTGGTGAGCCTGTGCGCCGTCCTGCCGGCGGCGGCAGGCGAGCGCTCGCCGGACTTCGTCGACGCCAGCGAGTTCGTGCCCGGCCTCGTGGTCGAGATGCGCTATGCGGGCGAGCACAATTTCGTCGGCGCCCGCATCGACGGCTACCGGCGGCGGCTGTGCCTCCTGACACGCCCGGCCGCCATGGCGCTCGCCGAAGTGCAGCGCGACCTCGCCGAACACGGAATGGGCCTGAAGGTATTCGATTGCTATCGGCCGTCGCGCGCCGTCGCCCATTTCGTGCGCTGGGCGCAGGACCTCGCCGACGAGCGCCGCAAGGCCGAGTTCTACCCGGACGTCGACAAGCGCGACCTGTTCCGGGACGGCTATATCGCGGCGCGTTCCAGCCATTCGCGCGGTTCGACCGTCGACATCACCCTGGTCCGCCGCGACGGCGACAAGCCGGCGATCGAGGTCGACATGGGAACTCCCTTCGACCTGTTCAGCCCGCGCTCCTGGCCCTCGGACCAGAGCGTGGGCGTCGACGCACAGGCGATGCGCGCCCTGCTCGCCGCCGCCATGACCAAGCGGGGCTTTCGGCCCTACGACAAGGAATGGTGGCATTTCACCCTTGCGGGCGAGCCGTTCCCCGACACTTATTTCGACTTTCCGGTGCGTTGACGCCGGGCAGGTCTCCTTCGTCGGCCGAAAAAACGGAACCCGATGCGATCCGTTCCGCCGTTTGCGGCGTTGAGCCATCAGGACACATGGAGGAGATCTTGATGCCAGCACGAATCCTGTTTGCCCTGCTCACGGTTTGGGCCGTGACGACCGCCGCGGCGGCCCAGACGTCCGGTTCGCCCGGCCTGCCGGCACCGCCGTCGGCGACGACCGACTTCGGCACGACAGCTCCGCGCCCGGGCCAGCGCCCGGACCTCAGCGACGAGGAACGTTCGAAAATCGTCAATGCGGTGCGCCAGGACAAGAACCGGACCCAGACGGCCACCGCCAAGTTCCCCACCGAAGTGGGGGCCGACGTACCGCCGGCGATCGAACTCTACACCCTGCCCGACGATGCCCTGATCCAGGTGCCGATCGCCAAGATGTTCAGGTTCGTGGTCCTGGACGGCAAGGTGGTACTGGTCGACCCGACCACCATGCGGGTCGTCGAAGTGATCAACCAATAGGCCCCAAAGGCGTCACTGTGCCGCGGCCGGAGTACTGGCGGTGGCGCCATCCGGACGGACCTCGCTCCGGCGGCGCTGCGCCACCGCGCGCGGCAATACGTCGAGATAGGGGCCCATGAAAAAGGCCTCGCCGGATCCTTCTCCGTAGAAACGGTCATGGGCGTCGATCATGGCGCGGACCGGTTCGATGCAAGATGGGACGGATTCGACGATGAGATCGCCCAGCTTTCCGGCCGCCACCCGGGTGGCGTAACGCGCGTCTGCGGCGACCCGGGAGGCGATGCACTCGGTCGCACGATCGACCAGGGTGCGTATGGTGGCCGTTTTTTCGCGTGCCGTCAGGCCGGCATCGGTCGGGTCGGGAGCATGAATCGGTCCGGTCGCCGCCAGGACGAGTAGCGACAGGCCGGTGAGCGATGGGAAAATCATGCCTTCATCCCCGTTCCCCACGCCCATGGTTCTTCACGGGCGCACTCCGATGCAAGAGCAAAAAAGCAACAGAATTGCGCTAATCTCGCCGGGACTAAAAATCTCGGCGGGACGCCGGGGCCGGACGAAAGTCCCGGTGGACGCGGGTCTGCCTTCGTCGAGTGTCGGCAGCGATGGTTAACAAATGCCTGCACGCCATTGCGGTGCGCTTCGGCGGCCGGAACGGGCAAGAGGGGGCCGCGTTATCGGCGCGGGACGAACATGGGACCGGTTATTTTCCCTGCAGGTTTGAACCGGCCCGCCCGTGGGGCGACCAACAGGTGTTCAAGGAGGGGTGACATGGCCGATCGCAAAGGACTTGAAGTCGTCGGAGTGACATTTGGTCTCGTGACTGCGATCGTGGTGATGATCGGCGGCATCGTGGTCAAAGGCCATGTGGACGGCCAACTCTCCCTCGACGCCGGCTCCCAGATCGTCCGCCCGCTCGCCTCCGCGCGCGCCCCCACCGTCATCCGGTAACGGGCTGCGTCCGGAACTGGCGCGCGCGCCCGGCGTTGTTCCCGCGAAAAAAACGCGAGAGCAAGAGGACGGCACTAGGTGCGGCGGCGCATTCCCTCCATCTACCTCATCATCGGGTTGTTGGTCCTGGCCGTGTCGGGCGCCGCGCCCGGCGCAAGCGCCCAGAGCGCCACCCAGGATGCCGCCGCGGCGCCGGCCTTGGAATTATCGACGGCGCAGCGCCAGACCGTCTTCCAGAGCGTCAGCAAGACGCAGAAAAACTATGCCGCACCGACCGGCTTCCGGGTCTCGGTCGGCGCCCGTGTTCCCGACGGCATAGAACTCGCGGAGATGCCCGATACGCTCGCGACGCTCATTCCGCAGGCGCAGGGGCTCTCGGTCGCCATGGTGGAAAAGCAGGTGATGATCGTCGACGGCAAGACCCGGCAGGTTGTCGCCGTGATGACGGAGGCTCACTGATGGACCACGATCCCAAGCGCGCACCCGAGCCCGCGTCCAATACCGAGAAGGATCCGTCCGAATGGGTGTCGGGCGACGATCCCATGACCGGCGCCCAGGCCTCCTATCTCAAGACGCTCGCCGAACAGGCCCACGAACTCGATGCGTTTTCGCCGGGCCTGAGCAAGGCCGAGGCGTCCCGCCGCATCGACGCCCTGCGGGCCAAGCTCAAATTGCAGGACGGTCCGCCGCATACGTTGTGATACCGAATTCGGCCGATCACTTCCCTCGTGCCCCGGACGCGATGTGGCGGACCGCTCTCGGCGGCGGACCGCTCTCGGCGGCGGACCGCTCTTGGCGGCGGACCGCTCTTGGCGGTCTGCTGCATCGCAGGGCCGGGGCCTTGCCGCAGCATTCGCCCCGGCAAGCGCCAGCGCGAGGCCCCGGTTCAGCGTCACACCACTCCGCTGCGCTTCGCTCCGCTGCGTACTGCGCCGCGCCCCGGGGCACGGAAGCGGAACTAATAAGCCGAACTTGATATGAGGCGGTACCGAGTGATCACTTCGTCATCGCGGAGCTATGGATTCCGGGCTCGTGGGCCTTCAGGCCGCCCCCGAATGAGTGCGTTCACCACTGGCGCTTGAAGCCGGCCTTGAGGCTGCCGTCCACGGCGCCGTCAGCGCGCTCGCTCAGCGTGCCGGTGATGCTCACGGGGCCGCCGAACAGCTTCTGTTCGGCTCCGATGGAGCCCAACCAGCGATCATCGGTGGAAGACAGGGTCGCGCCCGCCGACAGCGTGGTCGCCATGGGGAGGATTTGAAGGCTGACGCTGTTCTCGGTCGCGACGGTAGACGACGGCGAGGTCGCGTTTGCATCCTCCGCTGTCAGGCTCGATCCCACCGGGTTCGGAATGGGTTCCGTGACGGCGTAGCCGTTCTTCACATTGAGCCGTGTCTTGGATCCGAGCGGTATGGACTTGCTCAGCGTCGTCGACACCTTGCCCTGATCCTGGGTGGGATCGATACGGGCTTCGATGGCGGCCTTGTCCCAGCCGAGCGGCGCCGCCGGGACCGTGAGGGTCGCCCAGCCGGCGCCGGAGGAGCGGTCCTGTTGCCACGAGCCGTCCAGGCGGGATTCGATCGTCGGCGAGACATCCGAACTGTCCAGGCCGACATCGACACCGACCTGGGTCTCCCACTCGGTCGGCAGGCGGCGACCGATGCGGAGCGCGGTGGTTCCGTCCGGATTATCGGTGCGGCGCGTGATGAGAGCGCTCGCATCGTCGCCGATCCGGCTCTTGGTCTTGGCGGGTTCTGCGGTGGCCGCGCCGGTCAGCAGCACGACGAGCGCGCAGCCCGTCACAAGCTTTGGAAGCGGGGTGTGGCGGATCATGCGTCGAAAGGGATCTTGAATTTCCGATTGTGACCAGTCGTTGGGAACCGCCCGGGTTCCGCAACCACACTCAAGTTCATATTGGCGGAGGTCTCGGGCAATTTGATGACCAAGGAACCGCGACGTCCGCGTATCGAAGAACGCAGGAACCTCCGGCGCCGCTTCGCGTTGACGGCTTATGAAGTGGGCGGTACGCCCATCGACGAGTCGCAAGAGGCAAGTCGCAAGAGGCAAGTCGCGAGAGAGACCAGTCGCAAAAGACAAGTCGCAAGAATAGACGCGTAAGGCGAGGCACGGCAGGACGGCAGCCGTGCCTCGCGGCGTTTTGAGAGCACACTTCTTTCCGGTGGATAACGCGTCCGGTGGATAACCGCGTCGTGTCGGATCACCCTTTATGGGCGATCACAGCCCGCTGGCCGGTCACACTACTCCTGGCGGGCGGCGACGGTCGGCTGGCCCGCGGCGGCTCGCCATTGGGTCATGCTTTCGGCGATGATCTTCATGGAGGTCATCGCTGCCTGGCTGAGATTGGCATAGCCGCTCACCTCGCGCTGGACCCGTTCGCCTTCCTGGCGGAGAATTTCGCGCACGTTCTGCAACTCGGCGATCACGTTGTCGATTTCCGTCATCGAGGCGCCGGCGACGCGCTCGACCAGAAGATTGACGTTTTCCGCGCCCGGATCGCCGGTGCCGTCGCGCCGTCGCCACGGGGCGACATCGCGGCGCACGAATTCGCGGATTTCACCCTCGAATCCGGCTGCGGCCGTGACGTTGTCGGCCGCGAGGTCGCTGGCCGGCTTGTCGGTCTTGATCGCAGTCATTTCCATCTCCTTGCTCCACCGTCCGCGATGCATTCGAACAGGATGCTCCCGAACAGGATGTTCCCGAACAGGTTGCGGCATCATCACGCCACCCCAGGCGCGGCGTGATTGCCACATGGGACTGTGACGAGGTCACGGCGAACGTGCGGCGAAACGAGGCCCATGCGCGGAACATTGCCGACAATTGTTCGGCACGCGCGGCGCACGCCGTCGTCCGGTCCGGTGCGGGCGCATCATGGTGTTGCACACCGCATGCGCGTTCTCGCGCGTGCTTTCACCTGCGCCGAAGATGGTAAACGTCCGTCAACGGTTTTCCTGCGGTTCCGTTAGCCAATTCGCTTCATGTCGGGGTTATTCGTGCCGCCGACAACAGCGAGCGCATGATGGGACCTGTAGATCGCCTGCTCAAACTGGCCGGCAGACGCTCGCACGACGAACGCGCCGCGTTGCTGCGCGCCATCGCCGACATGTTCTTCGCATCCGCGGAACGCAGCACCACCGAAACGGCGCTGTTCGACGACATTCTCGACCTCGTGCTCGAGGAGGTGGAGCCGGTGGCGCGGCGCGAGCTCGCCGAGCGCCTCGCCGCCATGGACGCCCCGCCGCGCCGCACCCTGCTGCGCCTGGCCGGCGACGAGATCGACGTCGCCGAATCGTTGCTCACAAACTCGCCCGCACTCGGCGACGACGACCTCGTGCCGATCGCCAAGCGCCGCAGCGAACCGCACCTGCTCGCGATCGCACGGCGCCGTCTGCTGTCGGAGCGCGTCACCGACGTCCTGGTTTCCCACGGCAACGACAATGTCGCCGGCGCGCTCGCCGGCAACGACGGCGCGCGCATGTCCGACGACGGCTTCGCCATCCTGGCGCGGCACGCGGTCGCCAACGACAACGTACTCGACCTCCTCATCATGCGCCGCGACCTGCCGGACAAGGTCGCGACCGAGCTCCTGCCGGTGCTCGCCGCCTCGATGCATGCGCGCCTGGAGAATCTCGACGTCGGCATTCCGGTCGCGGCCGCCTGCGACCTGGTCGGCGAGGCGCGCAGCCTGCTCGCCGCGCGCCTGCGCGCCTCGGCGACGCCGTCGCGGCCCCTCGAGGTGCTGGTGAGGCTGATCGATCGCGGCGATCTCTCGTTCGCCGCCGCCGTCGTCGAACTCGCAGACGCCGATCACATCGTGGACGTCGCCGCCCTGTTCGCGCGCCGGCTGAAGCTGGGCAGTGACATCGTGGTGTCGAACCTGTTCGGGACCGACGTCACGCTGACGATGCTGATCTGCCGTGCGGCCGGGCTCGACGTCAACGCTTTCTCGGCGACGCTGCGGCTGCGCAACCGCCGCCGGCGCGACCATGCGGCGCCCGGCGCCGTGCTCAAGGACTATCTCGCGGTGCCGCCCGACCTCGCCGCCAAGGTCATCCAGTCGGTGCGTACGCGCGAACGCGACGGGTGATGGCGAAAGCCATGATCTTCCTCGTCATTGCGAGGAGGCCTCGGCCGCGGTGTCCCGGACCCGAATTGTTTCGCGGAACCTGCCATCGGGCCGGCTGAAGGCCCGGTGGCTTGCAGCGACGAGCTGGCGCTCAATAGCCGAGGATGATCTCGGTGACCGTCAATCTTGCCGGCTTGAGCACGGCGTCATTGGAATTGAGCTCCTTGCCGGCCGCGGCCGCACGGGCTTCGTCCTTCGCCTTGGCGTCGGCGGCGAAACGCACGCCGACCTTGCAGCCGCCCGGAAGCGACGCCATGGCGCCACCCTTCCAGTCGAGCACGGAGCCGCCATTGTCCTGGTCGAGGCCGGACAGGGAGAACGGCTTGCCGTTGGCCTTTTCGAGTGCCGCGAGCGTCATGCCGAGCCTCATGTTCTTGGGGCCGGTCCACTGCGACTTGCCGCCGATGACGATCAGCGACGTGTCGGCGCGCGAGGCCTCGTTCTGCCACAGCACTTCCAGGCGGCGCTTGGGGTCGTTGGGGAACAGCACCGAGGCGTTGAGCTTGCTGCCTTCCGGCCCGTCCACCTCGGTGAACACCAGGTTCTTGGAGTCGAACGCGATGGCGAGCTTGAGGTGGGTGGATTCGCGACCGAATACGCCGGAGCAGGAGATGGTGCGCGGCGCGGATATGCGGGCGGCGGGCCGGGCGGCGGCCGCGGCCGCCGTGGCGCCAGTCGTCGGCCGAGCATCCGCCTGTGCCGGTTGGGCAGCGCGCGGCTTCGGTGCCGGCATCGGGGCGGCCGGCTTGGGGGCGGATGTCTGCGTCGCGGGCGTGCGGGTCGGGCGGCGGTTTTCCTGCTGGATCTGGCGGGGGGATATCTGGTCTTCCTCGGCCACCGGCGGAACCGGCCCGGATTGCGCCAGCCGTACCCGGGGCGCACCGACTTCACCCGGGGTCTGGGCGGCCGCGGGAACGAGGCCGGCGGCGAGGCTGGTCACGAACAGGGTCACGATCAGGCGTGTGGTCATCAGGAACCCCCCATGGTCATTCGAAACCCTTCGGCGCGGGCCAGACAATGCCGATCGCGCCGAGGCGTGTCTTGCGTCGGGACGCGCCCGTTGTCAAAGACCTACCCACGCCGGCAACCCCACCGCCGATCGTGATGCCGCTCCGATGACCGATTCGCCGCACGGCGGCGGGAGCTTTCCAGAAGAACGGCCGACTCAGGCCTTCTTGGCGAACGGATTGAAGCCGGGGTGATCCTGGCTCGGACTCGCCGCATGGCCGCCGAACGGCTGGTGCTTCTTCTGTTTGTTCTTGTCGGACTTCGGTTTCTTCTTTTCCTTGGTGCTGCGCTGCTGACCTTTGGCCATGGAGCCCTCCATCTTGAGCAATCGATGTGATGCACCGAAACGCGGGCCGCGCCGACCAAGCATGTCGACAGTGGCCGCTTAGCCAACACTACTAAATTCGCTGCCGTCGCAGCACCCGTATTTTCCCTTGTCTCCACTGCGCATCGTCAGTCCGTGGCGGACGGCGGCGGGTCACTGCCGGCGGGCACCACCTCGGCGCCGCAGGCCGGACAGACCACCGGTGTCTCCCGCCGTAGCCGTGCCGGCGTACGGCTCATGCGGTGTCCGCAGCGGTTGCAGACGATCTCCACTTGCGGTTGGGGCTCGGACATCGGGCTTCTCCTGATCCGGGAACCATGGTGGCGCAAGCCGGTGCAAGCCGGCGCAAATCTACGCTTGCGCGCTCAGTCTCTCTGCCGGGCCGCGAAGGCCGCCGGCGCCAGCGTGACGATGACGAGGAGAGGGGCCATCAGGTTCCCGGAGGCGATCGCGGCCGGTCCGAGCGCGGAGAGGACCTCCAGGGTCGGCCGGCCCGCCGCGAGGGTCAACAGGGCTTCGGCGGCCAGCGTGAGCACCAGCCAGAGAAGGCCGATCCGCAAGGCCGCGGGGACGGACGGCCTCGTGACGTGAACGAACGTACCGATGACGACCAGGAAAGCCGCCATGGCGGTCAGGCCGGAGACAGACAGGGCGAGCGAGCCAAGCCGCGGCGCCAACAGGAGTTCGCGCAGGCCGCCATTGACGACGGCGATCCCCAGGAGGCCGAACCAGACGCCGAGCGAGAGGGCATAGAGGCGTCGACGCGAAGCCGTCCTGGCATGCGCGCGTTCCGGAACGGGGATCATGGCTGAGCTCTTGTTTCGCTCGCGCGGCACGGAAGGCAGGAACCGGATCGGCGGCGCAGGTGTTGGTGTCTCGATCAGCGGGCTTCTTCAAGCCGGCCGAGACACTAAACGATGGTGCCATTCGGGTGTCTCGGGCGGCGGCGAAGCCGACAGCCATCATACCACGACCCGCGCGGGAAGGCCGGCGGTGACGTGGAATCCCAACCTCGCCCCTGACCAGGAGAACCTTGTGTATGTCCACCACCAGCTTGTCCAATACCAGCTTGTACAAGACCAGCTTGTCCGAGAGCGCTCTGCCCAAAACGACTGAGCGGGTGCGCCGCAATACAGATGCCGAGATCAATGCTCGCATCGAGCGGCAGATCGATCGCAATCTCCTGTACTTCGCCGACCACCTGGAGGAAATTCCGCAGCGTCTCTCCGAACTCGACGCCGAGTGGGATGTCGAGCGGGCGCTCGAAGCGAACGCCGCGACCGCGACGGTGATCGGGGTCCTGCTGGCCAGATCCCGCGGCGCGCGCTTTCTCCTGTTGCCGGCGGCGGTCGGAGCCTTCCTGCTCCAGCATGCCATCCAGGGTTGGTGTCCACCGCTGCCGGTCCTGCGCCGCCTCGGCTTTCGCACCGCCCGCGAGATCGAGCGTGAGCGCCACGGCTTGAAGGCGCTACGCGGCGACTACGATGTCCTTCAATCGGCCGAGGGCGTGGCCGACCGGGCCGGCGCGGCGCTCGCCGCCGCGTCCGCCTCTTAAGACACGCCGGACACTAGCTGAACCTGCGGCGGGACGACGCCATGTCGATCTCGATCTCGCGGCCGAGCACCTGCTGGACGGCATCGAAGCTGTCGAGAAAGTCGCGGATGCGAATGACGCGGCCGGCGCGGAAGCGCAGGAACTGGGCGCGGAACAGCTGGATGATGCGGCCCGTTGCGCGTTGGCGCTGACGCGACAACAGGATGACGGCGGCATTGTCGTCCTCGATCACCACGGAGAGCGGTTGCAGGACGATGTATTCGAATTGCAGGCGCGCCGCCTGGAAGGTGGCGGCCAGTGCCGTCTTGCCGTGGCGATGACCCAGATAGGGAAAAACATCCCGCGGGGCGTAGCTCAGGAAATCGATTTCGTCGTCGCAGGCATCGAGCACGGGCGCAAAGCGCCCGTTTGCATAGGCGGCGTAGAGGTCGACGATCCTGTGGCGCAGATCATCCGGCATGGGATGCGCCTTGGGGGTTGACGATCATCAGATGTCCGGCCGTTTCGCCTGTCAATGACAGAAATGCACCCCGCGAAAAAATGCGAATTGTCGGGCGCAGCTCACGCTGGCGCAGCACACGCTGGCGCGGCGCCCCGGACCCTTGTTCCTCAGCCGCAGGCGCCGATGAGGCGCGCCTGCACCCAGCCTTGCCGGGTGTCGCCCTTGCGGCCCGGCGCGAGTCGGTCCTGCGCGTGCCAGTGCAGCACTTCGACCCACTTGCCGCGCGAGCCTTCGAGAAGCTGCACTTCGTCGCCCGCCTTCATCTGCACGATCACCTTCCCTTTGGGGCTCGGCTTGTCACGCAACGCCACAAAGCCATCCGGGTTCTGCGGAATGTCGCAATAGAGGGCGGCGCGCGTCGGCGTCGCAGCAAAAATCGTGAGAGTGAAGACGGCCGCGAACAGGCGTATCGGCATCATGGGGAGGAGAACTCCGGCGATGAACGGCGTGCACAGGCGCCGAAGCGGGCGATTTTGACGGCTCGCGTCTGTGCGGGTGGCAAACGTCGCAGCCGGCAATCGAATGGGCGTGTCAGCCCCCCAAATGGGGCGAAGTCATGGCGGGCGTCGCCGCCGGGCCGTGCTGCTTTCGACTTAGCGGCCGGCATCAACGCGGCGGCGTGCGTTCGGCGACACAGCGTTTCACATAGGCGAGGCGGGCGTCGATGTCGCGCAGACGGCTGTCGGCGTCGGAGCGCATCCAGCATTCGGTGTTGATCTGTTCGGCCGTTTGTGGGGCGGCCGGACGTGCCGGGGCGGGCGGCGGGGCGGCGGGGGAAGCCGCGGCCGCCGGCGGGGCGGAAGTCTCCGGCGGTGGTGTCGAGAGACCCGCAGTGCCGGCGCAGGCGGACAACACCGCAAGCAGCATGAGCGCACCGCCGGCACGCGTTGGGTGCCGCCACCTGGGCGATCCGTATCTGTGCATTAAAAAAACTCCCGTCGCCGCCATTATGCGCCGCCTGCCGCGCCGCGCAAATCGGCCAGGTTCCCGATGCGCGGCAAATTTTTGGCTGTCCTTTGTCGGCCAGACGGCAGAACCCGGGAAACCGGCGGCGGTCTCGTGCGTTTGCTCCTGGATTGCGCACCTCGCAATCCAACGGAGGCATGAACCATGCGGACGAGTCTGTTCATTCTCGCGGGCGTCACCGCGCTCGCTTTCACGGCGCCGGCGGGTGCCCAGGTCTATCTCGACGGGCCGGGCGTGGATGTGCGCATCGGCGGCGGTCCCGACCGCCACCACTCCCGCACCTATCGGCGCCACGATCGCTCCTACGCGCGCGGCGACTGCCGCGAGGTGCGCACCAAGACCATTCGGCCCAGCGGTCGCGTGGTCTACACCACGAAGCGCATCTGCGATTGACGGGAGGCGTCCATCGCGCCGACGACAAGGCCTCGCTTGCGCGGGGCCTTCGTCGTTTGTAGGGCGCGCCCGCCGCCGCCCTGCGAAGCTCGCTGTTGGCTCGCGCCCCGGCGTAACGGCTTCGAGATCGTCTTCGCTTGCCATCAAGCCAACGCTCCGCCGGCCCTGTTGTTTGTCATGAGGCGCGGGCCGCGCCTGTCTTTCCCTTCCTTTTCTCCCCCTCGGACGACCGAGGGGAACGGAGCGCCGTTTGGCGCTGCCGTAGTCGGCGGATAGAGGGGGTGCCCTTTCGGGACACCCGCGCCTTGCGGCGCTCCGCACCGGCGTTTTTAGGACTTCGGGCCCTGCTTCGGGGACCGGCCCCTTGTCCCTCATGGGAACTCGGTCATGGGTCCCTCAGCGAGCTCCTCGCACGGCGGTCATAGTGCCGCCGCGACGGGTTCCCGAAGCCCCCGGGGCCGGGTGTGCAAGACCCGACCGCAGGCGCCGCATTCCGTCCCGCCTTCGTGATGCCTCATGAGAGCGCCCCTCGGACGAACGGAACCCGCGCATGATACGGCCACACCCGGGGGTGTGGGATAACTTTTCACGGACATGTGATAACGATCCTATTCAGCGGGCGTGATGGCGCCGCCATGCGGCCGGCTCCTCGAAGCGGCCGGCCCACAGGCCGCGCTGGGCGGCGCGGGCCTCGATCTGTGCCGCCGTGTAGGCGCCGCCGCTGAAACGGGCGAGCTCGACGGCGTGGCCCGAGCGCACCATGGCCTCGCCGAGGTCGCGGCCGCCGGCCGTGCAGCGCACCACATCGCGGTCGTAGCGGTCGTGGTCGAGGGGCGTGCAGGTGACGGTCTTGCGGCGCACGAGATCGGCCAGCACGCGGGCGGCGTCGCGTCCGCACGGATAATCGTCACCCGTCGCGTCGGTGCAGGTCTGGTGCAGCTCGGGCGCATCGATGCCGAGCAGGCGCACGCGCTCGCCTGCGATATCGAGACTGTCGCCGTCGACCGCGCGGGCGCGGCCCGAGAGCGGCGCCCCGATCGGCACCGTGCGCGACCACGGCGGTTTCCAGGAGGACGTCCAAGAAGACGTCCAAGTGCGCCCAGACAGGAGATCGCGCCCGGCCTGCGTCGCGGCGGCGACCAGAACGACGGCGAGGAACCAGAAGACGAAGGAGGCAGGACGGCGCACGGACAAGCCCCGGGGGATTCGTGGGCCGCCATGATAGACGACACCGCGGCCGGCGCGCTCGGCTCGAAACTCGCCGGGCGAAAGGGGCGACCATGATCGACTTTGGTCGTTTTCGCCGCCATGGTATGATCACCAATACGGAGGATCGACGTGGTGAGCAGATCCGGGTTCGGACGCAAGGGCAGGTCCGGCGACTATGACGTGCGCGGCAGCGCGGCGCAAAAACTGGCGATCGAGTCGTTGCGCAACATCGCCAATGTGAGTGTCAGCGACGTCGGCAGTGCGCCGGCGCCCACGGCAATGGACGACGAACTGGCCACCATCGCCGAGGTGCTGCGCGGGGCCGGGACGGCGCTCGCGGTCGCCGCGGTCGCCGAACGTCTTGGCTGGGACTCCGACAAGACCGCCAATGCGCTGGCGCGCGGCGGCCAGACCGGCGTGCTGAAGTTTTCCAGGGAGGGAGACCGGACGACGGTGGCGCTGGCGGAGGGCTGATCGCTCAACGGCGGGACGACAAATCGGGGGGATCCGAGACATGGGTGCGGACGCGAACAGCAGCTGGCACCCGCGGGCGCGGGCGATGCGCAAGCTGTGGTCCCAGGCCGCGACGGTCTATGTGGTCCTGGCCATCGTCATCGTTGTGGTCGGTGCGGTCATCTATGGTCTGCTCGGCCGCCACGAACTGGCCGCCATGGCCATCGGCGGCATGGTCGGCGCCGTCGAGATCCTCGGCCGCTACCGCCATGCACCGTTTCGCGCCGTGCTGACCTGGAACGGATTTCTGTACATCCTCATCAATATCGGCGCCGCCTGGGCGGCCTACTACATGCTCGCCGAATTCAAGGTCTTCGAGGGGCGCGCCGTCGCCAAGGATCTGACGCACATCCTGACGGCCGGTTTCGGCTCGCTCGTCTTCATGCGCTCGTCGCTCTTCAAGGTGCGCATCGGCGACTCCGACATCGGCATCGGCCCGGCCGCCATCCTCGACACGCTGCTGCTGGTGGCCGACCGCGGCGTCGATCGCCGCGAGGCGGTGGCGCGGGCGCAGGACGTGACCGAGCTCGTCGCGCAAGTGCGCGATCCCGTCGTGGTCGCCAAGATGCTGACGAAGTACAGCCTCGCCCTGATGCAGAATGTCGACGAACGCACGAGCCAGGACCTGAGCGACGCCATCACCAAGGTCATGGCCGACCCGGACGTGCCCGAGGCGATCAAGATCGACATCGTCGCGCTGCGCCTCGGCATCGTGGTCGGGCCCGACGTCCTCGAGGCCGCGGTGGCGGCGCTGGGCGATCGCCTGACCTCGGCTGGCCCCGCACCGGTGGCAAAACCACCGGTCGTCGGCCCCGGCGCCGATGCGTCGAGCCCGCCGGTACCCGCCGCGCCGGCCCCCGCCGGACCGGCGGGCGCCGCGCCGCCGGTCGTATCGGCCCCAAGCGCCCCGGCGACGCCGACGGCCGCCGACCTGAAGCGGGAGATTGAGAGTAGCGTCAGGCCGGACAGGCCGGCGCCTTAGGACGTTTTGCGACCGGCCGTCACGGCGGCGGGCCGAGATATGCACAGTGGCGCCGGGAGCGGCGCTTGTGCCGGCCCGGTCGATGAATGGCCCGGGGTGCCCGAACTCCGTGCCTTGCCGGAGGACATGCGGGCCCATTTCAGCCGCATGGTGCAGATGATCCAGACCCTCGGGCTCGAACGCATGCGCGAGCCGTGGATCCGGCACCTGGACGAACGCCTGTGGGAAATCCGCCTGAGCGGCCGCGACGGTATCGCCCGGGCGATCTACGTGACGGCGCGCGGCCGGCGCGTCGTGGTGGTGCGCGTCTTCATCAAGAAGACGCAGAGGACGCCGAAGAGCGAACTCGACGTCGCTCGGCGGCGGGCGAAGGAGGTTTCATGAAGCGGGTGAAGGCCGACGACCTGCACAAGGAATGGCTACGCAAACCGGCGTACCGGCGCGCCTACGAGGCGCTGGAGGAAGAATACGCGCTGGTGGCGGCGCTGCTCGAGGCCCGTACCCGCGCTGGCCTCACTCAGGCGCAGGTGGCGCGGCGCATGAAGACGACCCAGACGGCAGTGGCGCGGCTGGAGGGCGGACGCGTGAAGCCGTCGACGCGGACGCTGGAGAACTATGCGGCGGCGACGGGGCACCGGCTGGTGATCCGGCTCGAACCCACGGCGGGGACGAGCAAACGGACGCAACGGGCGTAGCCGATCGTCCAGGTTCGGATTTCTCGGCCCGGCGCGTCAAGCGGCCGCGCCGCCGGTCACGCTCTCGATTCGGGCGAGTTCCTTGCCGATGGCGCGCTCGGCGGTTTCCACATCATAGCGGTTTTGCAGATTGAGCCAGAGCTGCGCCGAGGTGCCGAACGCCCTGGCGAGCCGCAGGGCGGTGTCGGCGGTGATGCCGGTCGTCTCGGCGATGATGCGCTCGACCCGCGTGCGCGGCACCCCCATGGCCTTGGCCAGTACGCCGGCCGAGAGGCCGAGCGGAACCAGAAATTCCTCGCGCAGCACTTCGCCGGGATGCAGTGGCGGCAGTCGCTTCGCCATGGTCGATTCTCCTCATGGTAGTCGGTCATCTCGACGTCCGTCGGTCTGTCCGGCGCACGCTCGTGGAAGAGGCGATGCTTATCTGGTCGCGGTCAGGCCTGGGGATGTTCGACGGTGAATCCGTACCGTGGGATTCCCCTCACTCCGGCCTCTCCCCGCAAGCGGGGAGAGGAAGAAGAGGCCGCCGTGGCGGTCAATCTGTTTCGCCCCCGCCTGCCCATCCGCAGAAATGACAACGTTGCCATTTCGATTTCCGCCTGCTACGTCTGGTCAACTCCAACGGTCTGCGGAACCGCCATGGGCCTCCCTCTGTCCCCCGATTCCATCCATCTCGACGCCACCACCCGCGGCGTGCCGTTGGTCGAGGGCATCGCGGCCGAGGCCGTGGGCGCGCGCAAATGGTCGCCCGCCAGCGGCGATCTCGGCCTGCCGGCGCTCACCGTCGACGAGGCGGCGTTCGTCCACAATCGCGACCTGTTCCTGCGCTATTGCGCCTCGGTGAATGCCCTGGTGGCGCCGCACGCCAAGACGCCCATGTCACCGGAGCTTTCGGCTTCGCTGCGCCAGGCCGGCGCCTGGGGGGCGAGTGTCGCCGGCATCCAGCAGGCGGCGGTGCTGCTCGCAAGCGGCGAGCGGCGGCTGATCCTCGCCAACGAAATCGGCGGCCTCGCCGCCGGCCGCCGGCTCGGGGCGTTGCTCGCGACCTATCCGGACGCCGAAATCCATGTGTTCGCCGATTCACCGGCGGCGGTCGCCGCCTATGCCGAAGCGGCGCGGGTGGGAAAATGCACCGCGCTGTCGGTGCTGGTGGAAGTCGGCGCCGGCCGTGCCGGCGCGCGCGACGCCGGCGCCGTCGACGCGGTGATCGCAGCCGTCCTGGCTGCCGACGGCCTGGTGCTGGGCGGCGTCGCCACTTACGAGGGGGCTGCCGCCGTCGCCGATCCCGATGCCACCACCCGCGCCATCGCGGCGCTGATGACGTGCACCGCCGATGCGTTCGCCCGCGTGCGCATGGCGGCGCCCGGCCGGCATCTCATCGTGACCGCCGGCGGCTCGCTGCATTTCGACCGCGTCGTCGCCGCGCTCGGCCCGCTGGTCGAGCGCGATGGCAATGCCGTGCTGATACTGCGCTCGGGGGCGATCTTCTTTTCCGACCACGGCATCTACGCCAAAGGTTTCGCCGCCATGGATGCGCGCGGCGGCTTCGTCGTCGATGGCGCGCCGGTGTCGGCGCATAAGGGCTTTCGCCCCGCCCTGACCTTGTGGGCCGAGGTGCTGTCGCGGCCGCAGCCGGACCTTGCCATCTGCGGCTTCGGCATGCGCGACGTCTCGTTCGACCAGGGCCTGCCGGTGGTGCTCCGGGTCTATCGCGACGGCATCGAACAGGCGGGCCTCGCCGACGGGCTTGCGGTCGCGCGGCTCAACGACCAGCACGCCTTCCTGACCGTTCCGGCGGCGAGCAGGCTCGCGGTCGGTGACATCCTGGCCTTCGGGATCTCCCATCCCTGCACCTGCTTCGACCGCTGGCGGGTCGTCTTCGGCCTCGGTGGCGACGGCACGGTGACACGCGCTCTCACCACCCATTTCGGCTGACGGACGGGCGCATGAATTTCCAGCCGTTGTGGCGCTACCAGGACCAGCTCATCGAGGGCGTGCTGATCACGCTCGCCCTGACGCTCGTCGCCGCGATCGTCGGCCTCGTCATCGGAGTGGCCGGGGCGGTGGCGCTGCGCGGCAACTTCCGGCCCGCCCGCATGCTGGTGCGGTCCTATATCGAACTCTTCCGCAACACGCCGTCGCTGATCCAGATCTTCCTGATCTTCTTCGTGCTGCCGAGCTTCGGCTTGAAACTGCCGGCGTTCGAGTCGGCGGCGGTGGCGCTGTCGCTCTATTTCGGCGCCTATTCGGTCGAGATCGTGCGTGCCGGGCTCGATTCGATCCCCAAGAGCCAGATCGAGGCCGGCCAGTGCCTCGGGCTCACGGGCTGGCAGGTGTTCCGCCACATCGTGCTGCCGCCGGCCATGCGTAACGTCTACCCGGCCTTCACCAGCCAGTTCGTTCTCCTCCTGCTCGGTACATCTCTCGCCTCGCAGGTGGCGGCGGGCGAGCTCTTCCACGTGGCGAGCTTCATCGAGAGCCGCACCTATAGGAGCTTCGAGGTCTATGCCGCCATCTGCGTCATCTATTTCGCCCTGGTAATGGCCTTCAAGGCGCTGTTCGCGGTCATCGATGCGACCGCGTTCCGCTGGCCGCGCCGGCAGTGACGGAGGCGAACCGATGCGCTCCTTCGCCTTCGTCGATCTCGTCTCCCTCGTCACCGCCGTGCAGTGGACGGTCTTGCTCGTCGTGCTGGCGCTTGTCTTCGGGGCGCCGCTCGGGCTCGCTCTGGCGACCGCGCGCATCAGCCGGCACGCGCCGCTGCGCTGGGCCGCGTCCGGCATCATCCAGCTCATCCAGGGCGTGCCGCTGCTCGGCCTCCTGTTCTTCTTCTATTTCGGCATGCCGGTGTTTCTCGGCCTGCAGGTGCCGGCGCTGATCGCCGTCACGGTCGCCTACACGCTCTACACGGCCGGCTTCCTCGGCGACATCTGGCGCGGTTCCCTGCAGGCGGTGAAGCAGGCGCAGTGGGAGGCCGGCGCCTGCCTCGGCCTGTCGCTCACGCAGCAGTTTTTCCACATCATCGGCCCGCAGGCGCTGCGCATGGCGACGCCACCCACGGTCGGCTTCCTGGTCCAGCTCATCAAGGGCACGTCGCTTGCCTCCATCGTCGGCTTCGTCGAACTGGCGCGGGCCGGCCAGGTGACCAGCGCCGCCACCTTCCAACCCCTGCTCACCTACAGCGTGGTGGCGGCGATCTACTTCGCCCTGTGCCTGCCGCTCACCCTGTGGTCCCGCTCTCTGGAGGCCCGCCTCAATGGCGCTCGTTGAGATCCGCGACGTCTACAAGAAGTTCGGGCACGTGGAAGTGCTCAAGGGTGTCTCCCTCGACGTTGCCGAGGGCGAGATCGTCACCATCATCGGCCGCTCCGGCTCGGGCAAGTCGACGCTCCTGCGCTGCATCAACGCGCTCGAGACCATCGAGGGCGGCGAGATCCGCGTCGAGGGCCGCCAGATTCATGCCAAGATGCCGGACCTGCGCCAGTTCCGCCAGCGCGTCGGCATCGTCTTCCAGGCCTTCAACCTGTTTCCCCACCTCAACGTGGAGCGCAACGTCACGCTGGCGCCGCTCCTGACCGGCGGCATCGGTAAGGCCGAGGCGCGCGCGCTCGCCGAGGACGTGCTGACGCGTGTCGGGCTGGCCGACAAGATCGACGCCTGGCCGGAGCAACTCTCCGGCGGCCAGCAGCAGCGCGTCGCCATCGCGCGCTGCCTCGCCATGAAGCCGCATCTGATGCTGTTCGACGAGGTGACCTCGGCGCTCGATCCCGAACTCGTCGGCGAGGTTCTCAAGGTCATGGAGGCGATGGCGCGCCAGGGCATGACCATGATCCTGGTCACCCATGAGATGGGGTTCGCCCGCAACGTCGCCAACCGCATCGTCTTCATGCACCAGGGCCGCGTCTGGGAGGAGGGGCCGCCGGCCGAACTCTTCGCCCATCCCAAGACCCCCGAGCTCAAGAGCTTCATCGCTTCCGTCAAGTAGAGCCACTTCCTCAAACCGGCCGCAGCGCCGATACCAGGAGAGAGAGCATGACGCAGCTAAAGGTCCTCTTCGCCGCCGCCGCGATGGCGCTTTCGGTCTTCGCGGCCCCCGACGCCCGGGCCGCCGACAAGCTCCAGGGCGTGCTGAGCGCCGGCAAGCTGCGCGTCGGCATCCTCACCGACGCCGCCCCGTGGGGCTTCAAGGACGCCAAGGGCGAGATCGCCGGCCTCGACGCCGACCTCGCCCAGCTTCTCGCCAGCGACATGGGCGTCAAGCTCGAACTCGTGCCGGTGACCGGCGCCGCCCGCATCCCGAGCCTCCTGTCCGACAAGATCGACATCCTGATCGCCGGCCTCGGCGCCACGCCCGAGCGCGCCCAGCAGATCATGTTCTCGCAGCCCTACGCGGTGGTGAATCTCGGCGTCTACGGCCCGAAGTCGATCCCCGCCGCCACCGGCAAGAAGCCCGACAACCTCAAGGGCCGCACCGTCGCGGTCGCCAAGGGCACGACGCTCGACCTCTGGCTCACCGACAATGCCAAGGACGTCAAGGTGGTGCGCTTCGAGGACACGCCGGCGGCGATCGCCGCCTATCTCGCCGGCCAGGCCGACACCTTCGCGGAGAACAGCGCCATCGCCATCAAGGTGATGGAGCAGAACCCGACCAAGGAAGTCGAGATGAAGTTCGTGATCCGCCAGTCGCCCGCCCATGTGGGCGTGCGCCAGGGCGAGCAGAACCTGCTCAACTGGGTCAACACGACGCTGTTCGCCAACAAGCTCAACGGCAAGCTCGGCGCCCTGCAGCTCAAGTGGTTCAAGGAAGAGCAGGCCCTGCCGACGCTGTGAGGCGTGCTTTGCACGAATGCTTCGACCACTCCGCGCCGGCAAGCGCGGGGTGGTCATTCCCCCGAAAGGAGTCTGTTGCGATGATCAAACGTTTCGATGTCGGCCCGCGCATGAGCCAGGCTGTGGTCTATGGCGGCGCCGTCCACATTTCCGGGCAGGTCGCCGACGACCGCAAGGCCGGCGTCGAGTCCCAGACCGCCCAGGTGCTCGCCAAGATCGACGCCCTCCTCAAGCAGGCCGGCAGCGACCGCTCCAAGCTCGTCGCCGTCAACGTCTTCCTGCCGCACATCGTCGATTTCGACGCCATGAACAAGGTCTACGACGCCTGGATTGATCCCAAAAACCCGCCCGCCCGCGCCTGCGTCGAGGCCCGCCTCGCCGATCCCGACCTGCGCGTCGAGATGACCGCCATCGCGGCGGTGTGAGGATTTAAGGATCGGGGCATGGACGTTCGGCGGGCACAGCGGGGCTCCCTCTCCCCGGAGGGGAGAGGGTTGGGGTGAGGGGGCTCCGGCCTATCGATAGATCGCTACCCCCTCACCCCATCCCTCTTCCCAAATGGGGAGAGGGGGCCGGCCGTGCTCGCTGACGATCCGTGCCCGCATCCAACGACCCATGCCTCACATGCCGCAACCAACGTTTCCCTGACCAACAACGCCCGACGGCGGTGGCGCCGTCGCTGCGAGGTGCCGGATGCATACAGGTTTATTCCACCAGATCGATTTCTCCGCCGATGGCAAACATCTCAGCCATCTCGGGATCCCGTTCTCCATCGATCGCTCGCCCTATTATCAGGTCAAGGTGCCGGTGTGCCGGATCAGGAACGGTACCGGCCCGCGCGTCCTCCTCATGGCCGGCAATCACGGCGACGAATACGAGGGCGAGATCTGCCTTACGCGCCTGATGCGCCGGCTCGATCCCGCCGCGATGCGCGGCGAGATCACCATCGTCCCGTTCGCCAACCGGCCCGCCATGATGGCGGCGCGGCGGCGCTCGCCGCTCGACGAGGGCAATCTCAACCGCGCCTTCCCGGGCGATCCCGCCGGCGCGCCCACCTTCCGGCTCGCCCATTTCCTCGAGCACGAGCTCTTTCCCCGCCACGACGTCGTCTTCGACATCCATTCCGGCGGCACCACCATGGCGCATCTGCCCTGCGCCCTGATGGAGAAGCAGGGTACGCCGGCGATGCTGGCGCGCGCGCTTGAGTTGATGGAGGGCCTCGGCATGCCGTTCGCCTTCGTGGCCGAGAACGGCGCCACCGCGCCCACCTCCATGGCGGCGGCGGCGCGCGCCGGCGCCATCGGGGTCTCGGGCGAGTTCGGCGGCGGTGCCACCGTGACGCCGGCCAGCATGGCGCTGACCGCACGCGCCATCGACCGGCTCCTGATCGCGCTCGGCAGTGTCGAGGCGCCGGTGCTCGGGCCGCATGCGGCCGTCGATGCCCCGACTCAGCTCCTCGCCCTGCAGAGCCACGACCAGGCGGTGTTCGCCACCCGTCGCGGCTGGTTCGAGCCGGCCGTGCTGCCGGGCGCGCGCGTCAAAGCCGGCGAGGTCGCCGGCTGGTACCACGATTTCGAGCGCCCGGACCAAGCGGAAGAGACCTTGCGCTTCCCCGCCGACGGCATCGTGATCTCGCAGCGCCTGCATACGGACAGCGAAAGCGGCGACTGCCTGGTGCAGGTGGGGCGGCTGTTGACACGGGCCGAGGCCCTGGGCGGATAGCTGACGACCCCGCGACGCCGATTCGTCGTGCACGTCGAGCGGCGCCGGAGACCGTGATGGCCGATGAGGCGAAGACTGGTCCGACCCATGACGCTGTCGTGCGCGTGCCGGCCGAGCACGCCACGGCGGCGGGACGGCCGCCGCGCATCGAGGAGGTGGCGCGCCGCGCCGGCGTCGCCCCCGTCACCGTGTCGCGGGTGCTGCGCCATCCCGACAAGGTCAAGGCCAAGACCCTCGAGCGGGTGCGTGCCGTCATCGCCGAGACCGGCTACGCCTCCAATCCGCATGCGCGGGCGCTGCGCAGCGGGCGCTCCAACCTCGTCGTCGCCTTCGTGTCCAACATGCTGAGCCAGCAGTTCGGGCTCGCGGTGCGCGGCTTCGCCTCGGTGCTGGAGCCGGAGGGCTACGAGGTCATGGTCGGCCAGACCTCGTATTCCTACGCCAAGGAATCGGCGATGATCCAGTCGCTGCTCGGCCTGCGGCCGGCGGCGGTGATGTTCACCGGCGTCATCGAGCTCGAACAGAACCGCGAGGCATTGCGCGGGCTCGGCATCCCGGTGGTCGAGACCTGGGCCTATCCGCCGGACCCCATCGACATGCTGGTCGGCATCTCCAATTACGACGCCGGCGCGCTCGCGGCCCGCCGGCTCGCCGCCGCCGGCCATCGCCACCTCGCCTTCATCGGCCGCGCCGGCGGCCGCGGGGCGCTGCGCCTCACCGGCTTTCGCGCCGCCGCCGCCGAGCTCGGCCTCGACGTCGTCCATGTGGTGACGGTGCCGGAGGTGACCGGACTGTCCGATGGTCGTGACGCCTTCGCGGCCCTGATGGAGCGCGAACCTGCCGTCACGGCGGTGTTCGGCGCCAACGATCTTTTGGCCACCGGCGCCCTGATCGAGGCGCGCGCCCGCGGCATCGTGGTGCCGGGACGGCTCGCCATCGTGGGCTTCGGCGACAACGACACCGCCGACCAGATGTCGCCGGGACTCACCACCGTCACCTTCGACGCCCGCGCCCTCGGGGTGAACGCGGGAGCGATGCTGCTCGACCGCTGGAGCGACGAACCCTCGGTCAGGCGGCAGCGCGTTCTGGAACTGGCGTTCGTGGAGCGGGGGAGCGTGTAGAGGGGGGCGGTGCGAAGCTCCGGCCGTCTCACGGCAAATCCGGCTTCCCGGTGTTTTCTCGTGCCCCGGATGCGCAGTTGAGCTATCGGCACAAATGAGGCGCTCGGAGATGAGTATACGTTGATAGCCGCTCTCATGGATGGCCGCCGTCAGAAAACACAAGGCCGTCGGCGTATAATCGCCCGACGAGCTCGGTCATAAAGGGGGAGCTACCTTCTCTTCGGCATGAACCCACCTCTGTCCCGGCCTTCCCATCGTCGACCCCGGTCCGCCGCGATAGGGCGTCGCTTCCGGCCCCGGGGCTCAACTAAGTCCGGGTCTGTTTTTTCGGCGGCGAGGCGTCCGCCTCGAAGTCGAAATCCTCGTCCTTTTCGAGGTCGGGGTCCTGTTGGCGGCCGTGGCGGATCGCGGTGATGGCGACGCCCTCGTCGTCGAGGTCGTAGTCCAGGATGTAGTCGCCGACGACGAGACGCATCGCGCCTTCGATCGGCAGCGAGGTTTTTTCGTGGCCGATCCTGGGAAACTGCGCCAGGTTGCGTCTGGCCTGCCGGAGCCGACCGAGAAAGTTTTCGGCTGCGGCCTGATTTCTCTCACGCAAATATTTGGCTTCACGCTGGATGAAAATCCGCGCGTTCCTGGAAAGCCTGACCTTGGACATCAAGCCGCTTCGCCGGACGGCGAACGAACGATCCGCTCGACCTCGTCGAGGACGTCATCCATGTCGTGAACATCTCCGGCGGCGATCTGGGCGCGGCCCTCGACCACGTCGAGGATCTGCGCCCCTTCCGTCATGAGATATCGCTTGAGGGCGCGAACAATGACCCAACTCCGACTGCGGTCGGTCGCCGTCGCCACCTGTTCGATGGCTGCAAGCACGTCCACCGGTAGCCTCAGAGAAATCGGGTCCGAGAGTTCGTTGCTTTTGCCCATCGCTGACCTCGTTTGTAATACACCGTATTACAAGATGGCCGGAGCCGCAATGGACCTTCATTCGTTGAGCGAGATCAGAAGGTTGTCGGTTTGCCGTCGGTCACCGCCGCTTCGGCTTGAACCCACCCCGCTGCCCCGGCCGCCCCATGGTCGACCGCGGCCCGCCGCGATAGGGCGCCGACTCCGGGCCCGGGCCCATCTCGTCCAGGTTCGGCTTCCGCGGCCCCTTGGCGCCCGGCCGGTGCGGGGCGCGCTCGTGGTAGAGGGCGATGCCCATCTCGTCGAGGTCGGGCTTGTGGATGGTGGAGCCCGTGCCGCGGGGCTGCCCCTCACCCCGGCCCTCTCCCCGCAAGCGGGGAGAGGGAGAAGGGGAGCGGGGAGAGGGCGCGCTGCCCCGCCTTGCGTCGCGCGCCTTGGCATCGATGTTCACCACCTTGGCGGTGGGGTCGTCGACCACGGCGAGTTCGGTGGCGTGCAGGCGCTTGACTTCGTCGCGCAGACGCGCGGCCTCCTCGAAGTTCAGGTCGGCGGCGGCCTCGCGCATGCGGGTTTCCAGGTCCTTGATCACCGCCTCGAAATTGTGGCCGATGGTCGCCGCGTCCTCCTCGCCGACGCCGGTGATGCCGCCGCCGGTGGACACCAGCACGTGGTCGCGCTCGTAGACCGACGACAGAATGTCGCCGATCCCCTTCTTGATGCTCTCCGGCGTGATGCCGTTCTCGATGTTGTAGGCGGTCTGCTTCTCGCGCCGGCGATCGGTCTCCGCCATGGCGCGCTCCATGGAGCCGGTGATGTGGTCGGCGTAGAGCACCACGCGGCCGTCCACATTGCGCGCCGCGCGACCGATGGTCTGGATCAGCGAGGTCTCGCTACGCAAAAAACCTTCCTTGTCGGCGTCGAGGATCGCCACCAGGGCGCACTCCGGAATGTCGAGGCCCTCGCGCAGCAGGTTGATGCCGACCAGGCAGTCGAAGGCGCCGAGCCGCAGGTCGCGGATGATCTCGATCCTCTCCAGGGTGTCGATGTCGGAGTGCATGTAACGCACCCGCAGTCCCTGTTCGTGCAGGTACTCGGTCAGGTCCTCGGCCATGCGCTTGGTCAGCGTGGTGACGAGCGAGCGATAGCCCTTCTGGGCGACGGCGCGGACCTCGCCGATGACGTCGTCCACCTGGGTGCGCGCCGGGCGCACTTCGACCGGCGGGTCGATCAGGCCGGTCGGCCGGATCACCTGCTCGGCGAAGACGCCGCCGGACTGCTCGATTTCCCAGCCGCCGGGCGTCGCCGACACGGCGATGGTCTGCGGCCGCATGGCGTCCCATTCCTCGAAGCGCAGCGGCCGGTTGTCCATGCACGAGGGCAGGCGGAAGCCGAATTCGGCCAGCGTCGCCTTGCGGCGGAAATCGCCGCGATACATGCCGCCGATCTGCGGGATCGTCACATGGCTTTCGTCGCAGAAAATCAGCGCATTGTCGGGCACGTATTCGAACAGGGTCGGCGGCGGCTCACCGGGGCGGCGGCCGGTCAGGTAGCGCGAATAGTTCTCGATGCCGGCACAGCTTCCGGTCGCCTCCATCATTTCCAGGTCGAACTGGGTGCGCTGTTCCAGCCGCTGCGCCTCCAGGAGGCGGCCGGCGTCGTTCAACTGGGCGAGGCGCCAGGCGAGCTCCTGCTTGATGCTGGTCATGGCCTGGATCAGGGTCGGCCGCGGCGTCACATAGTGGGAATTGGCGTAGACTTTGACGAACGACAGTTCGTCGGTCTTGTGGCCGGTGAGCGGGTCGAACTCCTCGATACTCTCGATCTCGTCGCCGAACAGCGAGACGCGCCAGGCGCGGTCTTCGTAGTGGGCCGGGAAGATGTCGATGGTATCGCCGCGCACCCGGAACGAGCCGCGGGAAAAATCGGGCGTGCGCTTGTAGTGCAGCGCCACCAGGTCGGCGATGAGCTGGCGCTGGTTGATGCGGTCGCCGCGCTTCAACGAGAACGTCATCGCGGTGTAGGTCTCGACCGAGCCGATGCCGTAGATGCACGACACCGAGGCGACGATGATGACGTCGTCGCGCTCCAGGAGCGCGCGCGTCGCCGCGTGGCGCATGCGGTCGATCTGGTCGTTGATGGAGGACTCTTTCTCGATATAGGTGTCGGTGCGCGGCACGTAGGCTTCGGGCTGGTAGTAGTCGTAATAGGAGACGAAGTATTCGACCGCGTTGTCGGGAAAGAAGTTCTTGAACTCGCCGTAGAGCTGGGCCGCCAGCGTCTTGTTGGGGGCGAGGATGAGCGCCGGGCGCTGGGTCTCCTCGATCACCTTGGCCATCGTGAAGGTTTTTCCCGAGCCGGTGACGCCGAGCAGGACCTGGGTGCGATCCTGGCGGGTGATGCCGTCGACCAGATCGCGGATGGCGGTCGGCTGGTCGCCCCTGGGCTCGAAATCGGATTTGATGACGAAGCGCACGCCGCCTTCGGATTTCTCCGGCCGTGGCGGCCGGTGCGGCGCCCACACCTTGCCGCCGCCGTCGTCGCCGCGGAACTCGGCCCGGCCCTCGCGCAGCAGCAGGTCGAGGGCGAGCTGGCTCGGGATGCTGGCGATTTCGCCGGACGGAATTACCGGACGGCGGCCCTTGGGGGCGTCGCGGAACTCGTCGGCGGGCGGGAGCCCCTCACCCCGACCCTCTCCCCGCATGCGGGGAGAGGGAGAAGAGCGCGGAGAGGCAGACGCCTCGTCGTCGGTCAGGCCCAGCGCCCGCGCGAGTTCCGGCGAGGCTTCGCGCAGTTCGGCATCGTCGCGGTAGAAGTCCTGCGGGGCCTCCGCAAAGCCCTTCTCTCCCTCCCCTGATTGCGGGGGAGGGTCGGGGAGGGGGCTCTTGGAGTCGTGGGGCCGCGCCGACTTGCGCGCCGTATGGGCGGCGGCGAAGTCGGCCCGGCGGTCGCGGGAATTGTCGGGCGGGGGCGTCAGGCCGGTCTGGGAACCGACGCCGGCGGTACCGCGGGCTATGGCGGGATTGAGCAATTCGGCGAGCGCCGGGGCGAGCGGCTGCATGTCGGGCCGTGCCGCCTTGGCGCGGGTCGGGCGTGCCGGGTCCTTCGCCTTCTTCGGCGGTCGGGTCGAGTCGTCGGATGATTTCGCCATAGGGACAATATGGGCTTGCGGGGGCGGGAAGGAAAGCCGCAGCCAGCTGGAACGCATGCGCGACAATACCGCTGGCGCAACCTCGGCTCGTCAGCGGGAAGGCGTACCGTCGACGGTCGCTGGAGCGGAACGGCGCTTACCGGGAGTTAATACCGAAGCTTGATATTGAGCGACCCCCACCATCCGGACATCGGCCGTTCGCCGAGGAATACGCATCGGCTGCGCACCTTCCCCAGCGGGATGATCATCATGGCTCTTGGAATTCGTGGACGCATCTACACTCTCGTGGTTCTGTTCGCCCTTGGCAGTTCCGGGCTCGCCGCAGCGCTGATCTGGATTCAAGGCGAACGGGCGGTCCAGGCGCGCCAACTGTCGCTGCAGCAGCTCGTCGACAATGCGATCAGCGTCCTCGACGCGCATCGCAAGCTCGCCGAGACCGGCAAGATCACGCTCGACGAAGCCAAGAACCGCGCCCTCGCGATCATCAACGAACTCCGCTACGGCAACGGCGACTACTTCTTCGTCCGCGACGGCGACGGGATCACCATCGTCAACCCGAACTCGCCCGCCAATGTGGGTAAGAAGCGCGACGACGTGAAGGACGAGAACGGTCGCCTCTATGTTCGCGACATGCTCGATCTCGCCAGGTCGCAGGGGCAGGGATTCGTCACCTACACGACCAAGAAGCCCGGTGCCTCCGGCAACGTGGAAAAGACGACCTACCTGAAGGTCTATGCGCCCTGGAAGATGATGGTCGCGACCGGCGTCTATATCGACGACCTGCAGGCGGAGGTCCGCCGGGCCGCCCTCCAGGCCGCGGGCGTCACCGCTGCCATCGTGCTCGCGCTCGCCGCCATCGCGGCCTGGGTCGGGCGCGGCATCGTACTACCCATGCGCCGGCTACGGGCCACCATGCTGGACCTCGCCGAGGGCCGTGCCCTTTCGGAAGTCCCCGACGTCGCCCGCCAGGACGAGATCGGCGAGATGGCACGTACCGTCGAGGTGTTCCGCGAACACGCGGCGGCCCGCGCCGCCCTGGAAGACAAGGCCCGCGCCGACGCTGTCGAACGTGCCGCGGTCGAGGAGAAGGCCCGTGCCGAAGAGGCCGAGCGCGTCGCCGCCAAGGAACAGGCGAGCCGCGAGGAAGCCGCTCGCCATGCCCGGGTCGAGGCGCTGATATCCGAATTCCGGCAAACCATAGGCGATGTGCTGGGCCTGGTCGGCGCCCAGGTGGAAGCGCTCGGCGGCACGGCCGCACGCCTGACTACGGTCTCGCGCGACGCTGCCGGGCAGGCGACCGGCGCCGCCGCGGCCTCCGAACAGGCGGCCGCCAATGTGCAGAGCGTCGCGTCGGCGTCGGAGGAACTCGGCTCGTCGATCGAGGAGATCGGCCGGCAGGTCAATAAGGCCAACGGCATTGTCGCCGACGCCACCGGGCTCGCGGCACGCAGCAACGAGCAGGTGATGACGCTCGCGACGGCGGCACAGAAGATCGGCGACGTGGTCGATCTGATCAAGGCGATCGCCGAGCAGACCAACCTCCTGGCCCTCAATGCCACCATCGAGGCGGCGCGTGCCGGCGAAGCCGGCAAGGGTTTTGCGGTCGTCGCCCAGGAGGTCAAGGTCCTCGCCGGCCAGACCGCCAAGGCGACCGAGGACATCGGCCAGCAGGTGGCCGGCATCCAGGCGTCGACCAACGATGCCGTCGCCGCCATCAGCAAGATCGCGTCGACCATGGACGAGATCAACCGGTTCGCCACATCGCTCGCGTCGACCGTCGAGGAGCAGGCGGCCGCCACGCGCGAGATCTCGCGCAATGTCGCCGAAGCCGCGACCGGCACCAGCGCGGTCGCGACCAACATCGTCACGGTGACGTCGGCGATCGACGAGGTCAACACGTCGGCGACGCACGTGAACGGCGTGAGCGGCGAACTCGCCGAGGCGGCTAGGCGCCTGCAGGCCTCCGTCGACGGGTTCCTGCGCGAGGTCGCGGCCTGAGGCCGGGACTGACGGCGGCCTTGTCCGGGCGCAGAGCCGAGGGCTACAACGCCCGCAGCCGCGCCAGCAGCCAATAGGCGACGCCACCTGCGGCGGCGGCGGCGGCGAGCGCCCACCAGGTGCCGCCGGCAATGTCCTGGAACGGCAGGTCACGGGTGTTCATGCCGAAGACGCCGGTGACCAGGGTCGGCGGCAACAGGCAGGCGGTCAGAAGCGACAGGGTGAACAGGCGGCGGTTGGTGATCTCGGTCATGCGGCCGCCGATCTCGTCGAGCAGAAGGCGGGCGCGCTCGTATTCGACGGCGCTGTCGTGGCGGATGGCGTCGAGCTTCTGCGCCAGGGCGCGCACGCCGCGGCCGATCTGGCGGTTCTCCGCCATGGCGCGGGGTTCCAGGCGGTGGAACAGGGCGTGCAACTGGGCGAGCTGGCGGTGCAGCCGCGCCGCCTGCAGGCGGATGCGGCCGAGGCGCGAGCGCTCGTCGCCGAGATCCTCGCGCAGCAGCCGGGTTTCGATTTCGTCGAGTTCGTCGCCGATGGCCGCGGTGAGCTTGCCGATGACGTCGGCGAACTGGTCGATGACGGCATCCACGAAAGCGAACGGCGTCGGGAAGGTCCGGCCCGCCTCGACGGAGCGCCGCGTCAATTCGAGGGCGTGCACGGGCTGGCGCCGCGCCGTGATCAGCAGGCGGTCGGTCATGGCGAAGCGCAGCCGTACCAGATCCTCGGTCGGATGGGCGAAGGTCTGGTGCAGGTCGGGCATGACGCCCAGGAACTCGCCGCCCGCGATGTCGAGACGCAGGTGCTCGTCGGCACCGGTCAGGACCTCGCGGGCCGCTTCCGAAACCGGCGCAAAGCGAGACAGCCACGCCCGCGCACGCGCGTCGGCGAGGCCCACATGCACCCAGGTCCACCCGCCCGGTGTCGCCAGCGCCGTCTCGACGCCTTCGCACGGCAGGGACGCAGCACTGCCGTCGTCGCCGAAGCGGTAGACCCACATGATGCCGGAGACCGGCGCGCCGGAAACGGGTTGTTGTTCGACCACCATGCCGACCATTCATCGATGTCCGGTTCCATGGGGACTGCCGCCCATGACAGGACGATGACGGCGCCGCAGGGACGGCCGTGTCATATGGATTATCGCGGGAGGCTGGCCGGGACTTCGGCCGGCGGCACCGGCCGGCGTGGCGCCAGCGGATCGGCGCCTCCCCTGCCCGGTGTGCGGTCGTCACAAGCCGCGTTGGTGCAAGGTTCCGCCTTGCCGCTGACGGCGCCGGCGAAAAAGCCGACCGGGTCCACGCCCGGATCGGCGGAAACGAGGGCGAGGTAGAGACGCGGCGAAGGGGCGAACCCCGATTGTCCCGAGCGCGCAATCACCTGGCCCTTGCGCACCCGCTGGCGCACCTTGACCCGAAGATCGCTCGCATGGGCGTAGACGGTCTTCACGGCGCCGTGGCCCAACACCACCTTGGCGCCAAGGCCGTCGGCGGCGTCGCCGGCGAACTCGACGGTGCCGTCGGCGGCTGCGCGCACCGGCGTGCCCTCCGGGAGGGTGACGCGGATCGCATAGATGCGCTCGCCATTGGCGCCGGTGAGGGTGTGGGTGGCGATGCGCCGGCTCGCCGACGACCAGTCGAGGGCGCCGCTGCCGGTTGCGGGCGCCGCCAAGGCGTCGGCCGCCGCGGTCTCGCGCGCATAGGCGTCCAGGCGATCGACCTTGGGGGTGGCGAGCAGCGGCTCAGGCGGCGGTGCCGGTGGGTGCGGGCGTTGCGATGGAAGGAGCTCGCCGGCCAGCACGAGCACGAGAGCAACTGCGGCCGCGACGGCCACGCGCGGCCACAATCCTCCGTGCAGCAGCAACCGTCCGACGACGCGCATGTCGGCGCGGACCCGGCGCTCGGCGACCGCCAGGGTGCGGACGATCCCGAGAATCAATTCACGTTCGCGCCGCCCATCGATCGCAGCCACGCCCATCCCACCCGCGACAATCGGCGACCGAAGCCGCCGCCCCATCTGCGGAGAGCAGATGATCGAATGGCGGCAATTGAATGGCAATGAATGGAACCCAAGACCGGCGCCGTGCAGCGTCGCCCGTCGGGACCTCCGGAGAATCGTTGGCGTCACCCGCCGATGGCGGCGATGTAGCGCACGACCGAGGCGGCCATCGCCTGCTTGGCGCCGGTGGCGATGAAGCGATCGGAAGCGTGGCCGTAAATGGTGTCGTAGTCGAACGGCGCGAGCGCCGCCGCGATGCCTTCGACCGTCGTGCGGTCGAGCGGGACGAGGTTGGGATAGCTCCTCATGAAGCTGACGAATTTTCTGTCGGGAGTCACCGTCAGGATGTCGCCCGAACACAGGATGCCGCGACCGCCGTCGCGCCCCCAGTGCAACACCGTGCCGCCGGGAAAATGTCCGCCGCAGCGGATCAGCGTCACGCCGGGGAGGAGCTCTTTGGTCTCGCCGTCCCAGTGCGCGATCACCGGGTCGGGCCGCATGACGAACTCGCGGTCGGCGGCATGGACGTGGACCTTGACCGAAAAGGCGTGCGCCCAAGCCACCATGCTGGTGTAGAAATGCGGGTGCGAGATCGCGATGGCGTCGAGGCCGCCGAGGGCGTTGATGAGCGTCACCGTGGCGGCGTCGAGAGGCGCGATGCAGTCCCACAACACGTTCCCGTGCGGGGTGCGCAACAGGAGCGCGCGCTGGCCGATCGCGAAGGCGGGCTCGGCGCAGAGGCCGAGAATGCCGGGCTCCGCCTGCCGCCAGCCGATGACGTGGCGCAGCGCCAGAGCCTCGAGCGTCGCCCAGCCCTGGCCGGTCACCGGCACATACTGGCGCTCCTCCGTGCAGATGCGGCAACTGGCCGGCGGCACCACGCTCGGCGCGTATTGGGTGCCGCAAGTGGTGCAGATGAAGGCGTGCATTTTGGCCTCCCAAGGGGCGTGGTCTCGAACCGGCTTCCGGCCCCAGCATAGCGCCGTGAGGGCGGCGGCCGCGAGACGGTCGGCAAATCCTGCCTGGGCGGAAATTAATGATCGCCGATACCGCCGACCGGCGGCGAGAAAGGGCTGAAAAACCGGCGATTTTCTCGGCTTTCCGCGACGGCACGGGACTTGCTGATCATCGTCTCGCAAGTCTTTCGGAGCCAAGTGCCATGAATGTCCTCTCCGTCGCGGCGACGTCAGCGTCCCGCGCCGATGCCGCTCGCACCAGTTCGGGTCGTTCTTCGGATTTCGCCGGCGCACTCGCGCTCGCCCAGTCGGCGCGCAATGCCGGTCCGCCGCCGACGGTGCGTTCGCCCCTCATGGCGGCGCGGCTGGTGCTGCCGACCCGGGAGGCCGTCGAGGAACTTGCCGCCGGCGTCGCCGACAAGCTTGCGGCGCGGCTCAAATCCGCCGGCATCGCCGCCAACCCGCCGATCTCGTTCTCGGTCGATGGCGAGGGCGCCATCCATGCGGGCGGCGAGCGCTCCGATCTCGCCGCCGTCGAGGCCCTGGTGGCGAACGATGCCGACCTCGTGCGCGACATCCGCAACACCACCGCGGTGGCGTCGCACGCCCACGCGCTGGAGAACGGTGGCCATCTCCAGTTCCAGCGCGCCTACCGGTTGAGCGCCAATTCCCAGGAAGTGGTGGCGCAATATGCCGGCCTGTCGGCCGACAGCCACGGGGCGAACATGTCGGTGCGCTTCTCCGAAGTCGGCATCGCGGTCGATGCCGACGGCAAGGGGTGGATCGGGGCGGCGTGAGTGCCGATCAATGTTTCCGCAGCCAGTCCGACCAATCGACCGGCTCGGTCGCCTCGATGTCGAGGCGGCCATCCGCGGTCATCCGATCGAGGAATAGTACGAGATTCATGCCCCGCGCCCGTGCACTCGGAACCAGAAGCCCGTCGAACTCCAGGAAACGCGCCGCCGCCGCCACGGCCTGGGTCGCCGTATAATCGAAACCGCCACAGCGTGCGACATCGATGCCCAGGGGCGTGAGGGCGTCGAGATCGGCCAGTCGCAGCGTGCGCTCAGAGCGCACCGCAAGGCGGTGCAGGTCATGGATCAAGCGGCTCGGCCACACGGGTTCCAGGGACAGTCGATAGCCGACCTCGGCCAAGGCGCCGTCACGCTCCAACGACGTACAGAGCACTTCGAACTCGCATTGCGGGCTCCAGCGTCCGGTGGCGATCGAGCCGCGCAGCGGATCGAGTCCGCGGCGGGCGACGCGCCACACCCGCCCTTCGAACCGAATGGGCGCAATCGCCTCCAACCCGTCCAAGAGCCGCCGGTCATGGATGCGCTCCGACATGGTCAGGTGTAGGTCGCGGCATCGAGGCTTTCGATGACGGCGAGCACTTCGTCGGCGTGGCCGTCATGGATGAGATCGATGGCGCGCCGTCCGTCGAGCAGGCGATGCTTGGCGTAGAGCCACAGGCGCGTCTCGTCGGGCGAATAGAACTCGGCGAGTCGGTCGACCACGTAGCGCAGGTCGGAAATGAGGAGCTGTGTCTTCGGATGCGGGAAGGCCTTGCCGGCGGTCCAGCGCGACACTGTCGCCGGCGATACGGCGGCTATGTTGGCGACGTCGGTGCCTTTCAGCCCGCCGCGGTCGCGTAGATCGTCGATGATTTTGGCTACGGCGCTCGACATGGCTCACGGCCTTGATCGGACGGAAAATCGCAGTCTGATCGGTATCGTAACATTTATATTTCAGAAATTAAAATTGTGAAAGCAAAACGTAATTCGTGATAACTGCATGACATTATAGGAACTTTTGGATGAGCCGCGACCCGGACGGCACCGTCATTGCGCCGTCCGGGTTCCTGATGTCATGTGGCGCGGCATGATTCCCGACCACGTGACGGTGCCATGAACGACTGGATGACCGAACTGATCGGCTTTTCGGCCGCGATCCTCACCACCATGTGCTGGGTGCCGCAGGCGGTGAAAACCATCCGCGACCGGGAGACACGCGCCATCTCGCTGCCGGCGACGCTTTTGTTCGCGGCGGGCCTCGTCCTCTGGCTCGCCTACGGGATCGCGCTGATGAAGTGGCCGCTGATCGCCGCCAACGCGGTGACGCTGTCGCTCATCCTGGTGATCATCGGCCTCAAGCTCCGGTACGGCTGATACCGAATTCGGCTTATTAGTTCCGCTTCCGTGCCCTGGGCGCGAAGGAAATGATCAGCCGAATTCGGTATGAGCTTGCCGGTTCGCGGTGCCGGTCAGTCGGACGCGGAGGCCGGACGCATCGCTTCTGCGCGTGCCTTGAAGCAGTCGGGGCACAGGCAGTCCTCGCCGCTGTCCGCCTCGGGCAGCGGCAGGCCGATGGGCTGGCGGGCGCACCAGCAGACGTCGGACAGCGTACAGTCGAAGCTGGCGCCGCAGCGCGGGCAGGTCAGGCGGCGGGGTGCGACCATGGCGGACATGGGACAAGAATAGCCCATATTCAGGCGATCTCCCAATCCGGAGATCGCCTGAAGGGTCGTGCCCGCATGGACTTTCGGCCGCGGGGCGGAACGGCTCTCAGGCCGCCCGCACCGTCGCCAGGAAGCGGTCCATCACGGTCCGCAGCGTGTCCGACTGCCGGGCGAGGTCGCCGGCGGCCGCCTGCACCTGGTTGGCGGCGGTGGTGGAATCGCCGGCGGCGTTGTTGATGGCGAGGATGTTTTCCGACACCTGACGGGTGCCCTGCGATGCCCGGGTGACGCTGTGGGCGATCTCGTGGGTCGCCGAGCCTTGCTGGTCGACGGCCTCGGTGATCACCGATGTGACCTTGTTCATCTGCTCGATGATCTCGGTGATGCCGACGATGGCGGCTGCGGATTTTTGCGTCGACTCCTGGATATCGCTGATCTGGGACGCGATTTCGGAGGTCGCCCGCGAGGTCTGTTCGGCGAGCTGTTTGACCTCGGCGGCGACGACCGCGAAACCCTTGCCGGCCTCGCCGGCGCGCGCCGCCTCGATGGTGGCGTTGAGGGCGAGGAGATTGGTCTGGCTGGCGATGTTGTCGATCAGGCCGACCACGTCGCCGATCTTGGTGGCGGCGCTCGACAGGTCGCGCACCTGGCCGGCCGTCTTTTCGGCATCGGTGACGGCCCGGCCGGCGACGCGGGCCGATTCGTCGACCTGGCGCTTGATCTCGCCGATCGAAGAGGCAAGCTCCTCGGCGGCCGACGCGACCGTCTGGACGCTGGTGTCTGCCTCACCGGAGGCCGCCGCGGCGGCTTCCGACTGGTGGGCAACCTTTTCCGTCGCCGCCGTCATGGACTTTGCGGCGGACTGCAACTGGCCGGAGGCGTGTACCACGCCCTTGACCACGTCACCCATGGTGCGTTCGAAATCGTCGGCCAGGCGCAACATGGTGTCGCGGCGTTCCTGCTCCTGGCGCTGCCGCTCGGCCTCGGCGGTTTCCGCCTGGCGACGCTCGGCATCCTGCTGGCGCGTGCGTTCGGCGGCGGCGGCTTCCGTCTTGCGCTGCGCCTCCTGTTCGGCGCCGATGCGGATTTGCTCGACCGCGCGGGCGATGTCGCCGATCTCGTCCTTGCGTTCGGCGCCAGCGATCTCGGCGAGGGTCTCGCCCTTGGCGAGCCGGCCCAGCGCCTCGGTGAGCTTGGCGATCGGGCTGGAGATGCCGTGGCCCAGGAAGGCCATGGCGGTGACCGCAAGACCCGCGACCGCGATGGCGGCGACGATCTGCCAGAAGATGTCGGCGCCGCCGCGCGAGGAGAGATCGGCGGACAAGCTGTTGGCTTCGGCCATCACGACGGCGCGCGGCACGGTGATCACCGCCGACCAGGCGAGCCCGGTGCGGCCAAGCTGCACCGGCGAATAGACTCGCACCGTGTCGTGCTCGGTGTCGACCTGGACGACGGCGCGACCCTCGCGCAGAATGTCGCGGTCCTTCTCGATATTGGGATCGATCTTGCTCGCCGCGCCGCCGATGGCGCTCGCATTGGCGGACGACGCGACCACGAGCCCGTCGTTGGAGACGAACGCGACCGAGCCCTTGCCGCCGTAGATCGACGCATTCACCTTCTCGGCTAGGGCCTGCACGAAAGCGAGGTCGAAATCGGCGCCGGCCACACCCAGGAACTTGCCGCCGACGGTGATCGGCACCGACATGGTGGCGAGATAGACCGCCTTGCCCTGGACGATGTAGGGCAGCGGCGCCAGGATGTTTTCCTTGCCGGTCTTCATGGGATTGATGAACCAGCCGCCTTTCATGACGCCGTTCGGGTGGAGATCGGTGCTGTCGTATTCGACCAGCGGCTGCAGGGCGATCTTGCCGGCGGCGTCGCGCGTCCAGTAGGGGAGGGCGCGGCCGGTGGCGTCGGAACCGATGTCCGAGCGACCCACGAAAGACTTGTCGTTGCCGTCGATGGCGTTCGCCATCCAGGCGCTGTAGGTGCCGTTGAAGCGCGGATTGTCCTTGAGGACGCCGAGCAGAATGTCATTGAGTTGGGCGCGGCGAATGTCCATCGGTGAACCGGCTGTCTTGGACGCCGAGGCGACCACTTCCAGACTGCGCGCCATATTGCGGGCGGCGTCGAAAGCGGAGTCGACTTCGGCGCGGACGATGCCGGCTTGCATGGATGCGAGGCGTTCGAGGGATTCCTTGCTGCTCCGGTCGAGCAGCTGCTCGACGTGCTGCGTCACGTAGTCGGACGTGCGGCCCGTGGAAAAGATGCCATAGCCCACCAACGCTCCGGTCGCGGCGACGACGCAGAGGGCCGACAAAGCCACAATCTTGAACTTGACGGAGTGGAAGTTCATCGAAAGGTCCTCGAAATCAGCGCCGGCACGACGCACAGCAAGAATCGATTAAATTTGTAAATATTTATCTATGAAAACAGATGTTCGGCTGTTGCCTAAGAATTCCTGGTGAGAGAATAGCGTATGCAACGCCTCTCCCAAGGAAAACCGCCAAGTGCTCGAATAGTGATTACCTTTGGTCAGCCGGTATCATCCAGCCGATGTTCTTGCGGGGGTGCGAGACGCCAGCCCTTATCAAGTCGATTGCGGTGTCGGGCGCAGCCAAATGCAGCGCAGCAAATGCCGCACCGGCGACCTCCACGGGAAGGGGCGAGCGGCAGGTGAGCGGAACGCCGGGCTTATACCAGCCGCCTTGGCTTCGACTGTCGTCCCGCGGGTGCGGGCGTGAGCCGAGCCTCGAAGGGCGATGGTCGCGTTCAGGGGACGTCGGTTCTCAAACGTGCCGAACTCGGGCAGGCCCGAGTTCTGAGGCCGTTCGTCCTTCGAGGGCGGTGTACGCAGCCAAGCGTACGCAGGCTACGCCTGCTGTGGCATGGCCACCTCATGACGGCGGTCGGCATGAGGCATCGCCAATGACCGCCGGTATTACTCGCCGCCGATATAGCCGGTGATCTTCCAGCCGGTGCCGTCCTTGAGATAGCAGATCTGATCGGATGCCAACGCCGCAATGGCATCGAGGGGAACGTAGCCGGTCTTGCCGGCGGGCGTCGAAACGCGCACGAACGGCACCTCCTGGGTCGCAGCATCGTCGGGCAGGACGCGCACCAGCGCCATGGCGAGGCGGTCGATCGCCGGCGCGTTGGCGGCGGCGGAGGCGCGCACTTCAACGCCCTCGGCGATGGGAAAGCCCCATTCGCCGGGTTCAGACCCGGTGTCCTGAATGGCCTTCTCGAAGGCCTGTTCGTCGAACTGTGGCACCGATGGCGCGCACACGACGTTCTTCCGCTCGGCGTGGGGCTCGGCGGTCGGCTCGGCGGCGGCAGCTTCCAGCGTCTCCCAGCCGGCCGCCTCCTGGCCGGAAAAACCACCCAGGGCGGCACCGAGGTTGTCGATGCCCGACTTCTTCTTGTCGGCCTTGTCGCCATCATCGGTGTCCCAGAAGAATTCCTTGGCGACGACGAGGCGGGCCAGCGCGGCGCGGTCCTTCTTGGCGGCAATGTCGCCGAGCTGCTTGCGGAAGCCCGCAAAGCTCGGGTCGGCCGGTGGCGGCGTCACTTTGACCGCAATGGTTGCGTAGGGCTTGGGGGCGGGAGGCGTCTGCGCGGCCGGGGGTTGGGTTTGCGCCGCCGGAGGCTGTTGCGGCGGAGCCGGCGACTGGGCCAGTGCCGGCGCCGCGTAGGCGAGACCGGCGGCGAACACGAGGGCGGACATGCGGCGCATCGGAATGTCTCCGGAATGGGCGTTCGGGCCAGGCAACGACCGGCCGGATCTTGCCCGGCACGATCGTCCGATTCTAATGCACGATCCGATCGATGGGAATCGAATCACGCCCCGGAACCTGGCTTGACGGGGGGACTTCGGCAAACCGGTTTTCACGTCGTCAGACACAATTTCAACCATGTTGACGCCGAATTGCGACCGCCATGCGGCCGGCCCCTGCCGGCAACGATCGGCCGCGTCTGTTATAGGTCAGGGATTCGACCCCCGCCTTGGCGGACGCGGGTTTTTCTCCGCAAAGGACCTCCCATGTTTCCCACCCCCACGACGCTGCCCTATTACGTCTTGCCGGTCGCAATGCTGATCGCCTCCAACGTCTTCATGACCGTCGCCTGGTACTGGCATCTCAAGTTCAAGGGAATGCCGCTGTGGGGCGTCATCCTGATCAGCTGGAGCATCGCCTTCGTGGAATACTGCCTCGCCGTGCCGGCCAATCGCTGGGGCAGCGCCGTCTACACGGCGGCCCAGCTCAAGACCATCCAGGAGGTGGTGACGCTGGTCATCTTCGCGGTGTTCTCTATCGTCTACCTGCAGCAGGGCATCACCTGGAACTACGTGATCGGCTTTTCCTTCATCATCATCGGGGCGTTCTTCGTGTTCCGCGGGCCGTTGTGACGCAGCGGAGCGCAAGAGCTCTCGGCCCGGGCTCGCGATCCAAGGCCGCTGGGAACCGCTGCGCTGACGTGTTAGGTGTTGGGACGAATACGAGGTCGTGATGCAGGACATGGAAACACTGACCATACAACTTCCGTCCGACATAGCCCGCACGGTCCGCGATGCTGTCGACGGGCGCCGCTACCTCGTCGCGGCGGACGTGGTCGTTGAGGCCTTGGCCGACTGGCAGGTCAAGCAAGAGGTTCGTGCCGTCAAGCTGCATCGATTGCGGCAGCTGGTGGACGAAGGAATTGCGTCGGGATTCGAGCCCATGGGATCCGACGAGGTCGAACGCATCATCGGCGAGGGCCGTGCGGAACTGGCGGCGAGAAAAGCTGCGCCATGAACGCGGCGCGCCCGCTTGTGGTGCGCCGATCGACGGCCGCCCGCCGCGATCTTCTCGATATCTGGCTCTACATTGCCGAACACGACTCGGCTGCGGCCGACTGCCTGCTCACTGAGATCGGCGCCATCTTCTCCCACCTTGCCTATTATCCGCGGATCGGCCGGGAGCGCACCGAAATTGGACCGGGAATCCGCAGCCTGGCGGTTCGCTCCTGGGTGGTTTTGTATCGCGACGCAGATGACGTCGTGGATATCGTGCGCGTGGTGCACGGCGCACGCGATTTCGACGATATCGACATTTGAATCACTTCTCCGGCGTCACCTTCACGATGCGGCCGCTGGCGCTGTCGGTGGCGAGCCACAGGGCGCCGTCGGGACCGACGCGCACGTCGCGGATGCGCTCGCCGAGGCCACCGAGGAGGCGCTCTTCGCCCGTCACCTTCTCTCCGTCGAGAGACAGCCGCACCACGCCCTTGCCGTCGAGGGCGCCGATGAACAGGCTGCCTTTCCATGCCGGCACGAGATCGCTTTGGTAGAACGCCATGCCGGAGGCGGCGATCACCGGCGTCCATTGCCTGATCGGCTGCTCCATGCCGGCCTTGTGGGTCGATTCGTGGATCCTGGCGCCCGAATAGTCGACGCCGAAGCCGATCACCGGCCAGCCGTAGTTCTTGCCGGCGTCGGGAATATTGAGTTCGTCGCCGCCGCGCGGGCCGTGCTCGTGCATCCACAGCCGGCCGCTGACCGGATGGATGGCGGCGCCTTGCGAATTGCGGTGTCCGTAGCTCCAGATTTCCGGCTTCGCATCCTTGCGGCCGACGAACGGATTGTCGTCGGGAACAGCGCCGTCGGGCGTCACACGCACGATCTTGCCGAGATGGTTGGCGAGGTTCTGGGCTTCGTCGCGATGATTGAAGTGGTCCCCGAGCGTGAGGAAGAGATTGCCGTCACGACCCTGCGCGATGCGGCAGCCGAAGTGATTGCCGCTCGACAACGGACCTTCCTGGCGGAAGATCACCTTGACGTCGTCGATGCGCGTGGCGTCGTCGGCGAGGCGGCCGCGCCCCAGTGCGGTGCGGCCGCCGCCCGCGGTCGGCTCCGCATAGCAAAAATAGATGGTGCGGTTCTGCGCGAATTCGCGATCGAGGACGAGGTCGTGCATGCCGCCCTGGCCGCGGGCGAACACGCCCGGTGTCCCGGCGAGCGGCGCCGACACCTGCCCGTCCGTGGCGACGACGCGAATGCGGCCGGGCCGCTCGGTCACCAGCAGCCTGCCGTCGGGCAGGAACGCGATGGCCCAGGGCCGGTCGAGGCCGCGGGCGAAGGTTTCGACCTTGAGGGCGCCGGCGGACGAAGATGAGTTCTGCGCCCATGCGAACGAGGGGACCAGCACAGCGAGTGCGGCAAGGATCTGGGCGGCTAGAAATCTGGCGGCGGCCATTATGCGTTCCCTTCGTGACCGGTCGGGCGGTGGCCGACCGCGACGACAACCTCACGGGGCGCAGGCCGTTCCGGGCTGCGACACGGCCACGCAATCGAGGAACGATCGGACGTTCGTGCCCTCAGCTGCGGCGCGCGCGCCATCGATGGAACGAGATTGCCGCCAGGCCGCCGAGGCCCGCCGCGAAGGTCACGACGAAGATCGCGATAGCGGCACCGCTGCTGCCGCGAACGGGTGGGGCGGGGGCGGCGCCGGCGATATTGGTGAGGACCGCACTGAGCGCCACCACCACACAGGTGAGCAGGGCCCCGCTGGTCAGAAGCTGAGCCATTACGGCCCGCCGGCGGCGGCCGGCACACTGCGACGGACTGCCGGGGAGAAATACGGCACCCTGGCTGGGAGCGCCGTGGCTGGGAATGGAACGCATGACCTGCAAGGCTTTCGCAAAACTCGAATCGGCACAGCCTAGGAGAATGTCGTCCGATGCCGGCGGGGAACCGGCGGGAATGCGGCGAGGTCCTTGAATCCTTAGGGCAAATTTGTGGCGTATGGTTAACCCGTGGTTAACGCCGGCGGCCAAGACGGCGGCAGGGCGGTCTCACTCCGCGATCGCGAGCGCTGCCGGTTCCCACGTGATCGGCACGTAGCCGGGCTGGTCGGCGACGCGCTTGAGCCAGGCGCGAATGGCCGGAAAGCCGGTCAGGTCGAACACCGTCTCGTTGGCGGTGTGGGTATAAGCGTACAGCGCGATGTCGGCGATCGTGTAGCGGCCGGCCGCAAAGAAGGGGCGGCTTTCCAGGTGCTGCTCCATGACCCGCAGGGCCTGGTAACCGCGCTCGGTCCAGCCTTCCAGCGCATGGGTGTGCAGGTCGCGGCCGCCCTTGACGAGCGTTAGCCAGAAGTGCGCCGCTCCCAGATTGGGCTCGACGCTGTGCTGCTCGAAGAACATCCACTGCAGCGCCTCGGCGCGGTCGATGCGGTCGTCCGGCGCGAGCGGCGTGCCGCCGGCAATGTACCACAGGATGGCGTTGGATTCGGGTAAATAGCGGCCCGGCGCCACCTCCAGGAGAGGGACTTGGCCGCTCGGATTCTTGGCTAAGAATTCCGGCGTGCGCGTCTCTCCCCTGAGGATGTCGACCTCGACGAGGTCGTAGGGGATGCCAAGTTGCGACAGCGCGAGCCTCACCTTGTACGAGTTCCCCGAGCGTCGCATGGAATAGAGGGTGTACACGCTTGGCTCCCCGACGACAGGCTGGGCGCGGTCACGCCGGAGCACACGGCGCACCTGGACGCCGCCCCCGGACCGCACTCGACATGGGGCCGAGCTGCTCGAACTTCAATGCGGGCGCAGCTTGGAATTCGTTGGAACGGCGCTCGTGGACGGGAGGTTGACGCGAGCCTGCGGGGAGGCCACCGCAAGCCACAGGGATGATCGTGATCGTGGCTTTCCCAGCGCTGGTCCATCAACGACTTTGATTCGGGATATCACCTTTTCACGCTTGCCGCGGCGCAACAGGCGCTCTAGGAACAATCGCACCTCCATGATCGCGAGAACGGCCGACGGTGCCCTGCTGCCCGTTCGTTCGCGCGCGGCAATCCGATGTGCGTCAGGCCGACGGGTCCATCGGGACCGGCCGGTGTTTATGTGTGTCCAATGGCGGAGACCTCAAATGGCTTTCCTTTCGGAGTCGCTCAAGCGCGTGAAGCCGTCGGCGACGGTGGCGGTGTCTGACAAGGCGCGCGCGCTCAAAGCGGCGGGACGCAATGTGATCGGGCTCGGTGCCGGTGAGCCGGACTTCGACACGCCGGACAACATCAAACAAGCCGCGATCAAGGCGATCCAGGAAGGCCGCGCCGCGAAATACACCATCGTCGACGGTCTGCCCGAGCTCAAGGCGGCGATCGTTGCCAAGTTCAAGCGCGAGAACGGCCTCGACTACAAGACGAGCCAGATCACCGTCGGGGTCGGCGGCAAGCACGTGCTCTTCAACGCCTTCATGGCGACCATGAATCCCGGCGACGAGGTGATCATCCCGGCGCCCTACTGGGTCAGCTATCCCGAGATGGTGCTGCTCGCCGGCGGCGAGCCGGTGATCGTCACCTGCTCGCAGGCGAGCGGTTTCAAGATGACCGCCGAACAGCTCGACAAGGCGATCACGCCGAAGACCAAATGGGTGGTGCTGAACTCGCCGTCGAACCCGACCGGCGCCGCCTACACGCGCGCCGACATCAAGGCGCTCACCGATGTGCTGATGAAGCATCCGCATGTGTGGGTGTTGACCGACGACATGTACGAGCATCTCGTCTACGACGACTTCGAGTTCACCACGCCGGCGCAGGTGGAGCCGCGGCTCTACGAGCGCACGCTGACGCTCAACGGCGTCTCGAAAGCCTACTGCATGACCGGTTGGCGCATCGGCTACGCCGGCGGCGCCGAGCCGCTGATCAAGGCCATGGCGATGATCCAGTCGCAGTCGACCACCAACCCGGCGGCGGTGTCGCAATGGGCCGCCGTCGAGGCGCTCAATGGTCCGCAGGATTTCATCCCGAAGCACAACAAGATCTTCAAGGAGCGGCGCGACCTCGTCGTTTCCATGCTCGGCCAGGCCAAGGGCCTCGTGTGCCCGAAGCCGGAAGGCGCCTTCTACGTCTTCCCGTCCTGCGCCGGCACCATCGGCAAGGCGACGCCGGCCGGCAAGAAGATCGCAACCGACGAGGACTTCGTCACCGAGCTTCTGGAAGCCGAGGGCGTCGCGGTGGTGCACGGTTCGGCGTTCGGGCTCGGTCCGGCGTTCCGCGTCTCGTACGCGACCGACACCAACCTCTTGCGCGAAGCCTGCGAGCGCATCCAGCGCTTCTGCGGCAACTTGCGCTGAACGCATCCTTGCGGCTCCGTCCCCGCGAAAGCGGGGGCGCGGCCTCGGGGGGCGCATCACGAAGCTTGCACAGCTTCCGGTGCGGCCGTTGCAACAGGGATGGGGTCTTCAGCGCGCCGGTCGGCGCGGCCGCACCGTGACGCGGCCGGCGGGCCGGCGGCCATCGAGCCAGCCGGTCACGTTGGGCCCGGCGCCCGCAATGCCGGTCACGATGGCGCAGGCGGGCGTCGGCGCGCAGCGCCCGCGCGCATCGCACAGCGGATAGCACATCAGCCCGGGACGGGCCCAACGGTAATCGTAGGGCCCGTAGTCGTGGTTGAAATCGCAATGGGGATGGCAGTCGACTCGCGCCTGCGCGGGAGCGGCGGGCAAGCCGAACACGAGAGTGGCCGCGAAACCGGCAATGGCGAGCAGGCGCATGGGAACCTCCGCTGTCACCGGACTATAGCAATGCCGGCGACGGCGGGGGAGTCCGGTTCGGGGCTGTGGAGATCAAAGGAGCGGACCGTGGCCGGACACGGTCCGTCCATTCAAATCCTCACAGATAGCCGAGCATCGACCACCACACGCCGCCGACCACGACCAGGATGGCGATGTTGACCAGGCTCATGACGAAGCCGGCCAGCCACCATTCCTCGAGCGTGATGTAGCCGGAGCCGAAGATGATCGGCGCCGTCCCGGTCGCATAGTGGGTGAGCGACATGTTGAGGGACGACGAGAAGGCGAGCAGCAGCCCGAGCAGCATGGGCGGCGCGCCGAGCGCGATGCCGGCGGCGAAGAAGGCCGCGAACATGGCGGTGACGTGCGCGGTTGTCGAGGCGAAGAAGTAGTGGGCGTAGAAATAGACGGCGACCAGGAGGGCGGCCGACAGTTTCCAGTCGAGCGCCATGCCGGAGATGCCGGCCTGGATGGTCTGCGAGAACCAGGTGGTGAGCCCGAGCTTTCCCAGAAAGGTCGCCATCATGACCAGCGCCGCGAACCACATCAGCGTGTCCCAGGCGCTGCGGGCTTTCAGGATATCCTCCCATTCGAGGACGCCGCTGACGAGCAGGACCGACAGGCCGGCGACCGCGACGGTGGTCGGGTCGAGCGTGAAGGCTCTGCCGAAGATCCAGGCCGGGATGCCGGCCCACACGATGAGCATGAAGACCAGCACCGCGAAGGTGATCTTCTCCTCGATCTTCATGGGCCCGAGCTTTTCGAGCTCGCGCGTCGCCAGTTCACGCGCGGCGGGCGTCTCCTTGATCTCGGGCGGATAAAGCGCGTAGAGGACGAGCGGCATCACCAGCATCATGACGAGGCAAGGCAGGAGCGCCGCGAGCGCCCATTGGCCCCATGATATCTGGATCGACGAGTTGGTCGCCTTGGCGATCAGTTCGACGCACAGCGGGTTGGGTGCCGTGGCGGTGATGAACATCGCCGAGGAGATCGGGTTGGCGTTGTAGTTGATCAGCGCCAGATAGCGGCCGATCCTCTTCGAGGTGCCTTTCTCGGGGCTCGAGTCGTAGCTGTCGGCGATCGATCGCATGATCGGGTGGATGACGCCGCCGCCGCGCGCCGTGTTCGACGGCGTCACCGGCGCGATGACGAGTTCGGAGGCGACGAGGCCGTAGGCGACCCCGAGCGTCTTCTTGCCGAGCAGCATGATGAAGTAATAGCCGATCCGCTTGCCCAGGCCCGTCTTGGTCAGCGACAGGGCGACCATGACGGCGGAGACGATCAGCCAGATGAGCGGATTGGCGAAGCCCGACAGCGCGTCGGTGAGCGCCGCCGCCGGCTTGCCCGGATTGGTGACCTGGGTGAGCGCGACGAGCGCGATGGCGATGACCGAAAGGGCGCCGAGCGGCATCGCCTTGCCGATGATCGCCGCGATGGTGCCGATAAACAGGGCGAACAGATGCCAGGCGTGCGGCGACACCTTGGCGGGAACCGGAATGACGAACCAGATGACGAGTGCCAGGCCGACCGCGATGGCGGTCGGCAGCGGTTTGGGCAGGCTCAGGTTCTTGAGGGCGTTTTGGCGCGCGCGGCGCGAACCCGGATCTTGACTGTGGGATAGGGGTGTCGCGCCTGGATCAGTCGTAACCGAACTCATGTCGCTCTCCCTCGGATGACGCCCGGTGGCGGCGCCGAGGAAGGATCCCCGGGCACGGCCTGACGGGACCTGTCGGGGGTTGGGCAGAGACTGGGCGTCGCCGCCGGCTTTTGCATTGACGGGCGTCAACGTCGCCGCCGGCGGCCTTGCACTGGCGCCGTCGTTCCGCTTTGCTGGCGGACCATTGCTGCAACAACGCCCGAGGCCTCCTTTTGTCCGATCCGCTCGCACAGGCGCGCTTCGACGTCGCCGTCGCCAACCGCATCCTCGCCTATGAGGGCGTGCTCGACGCCTTCGGGCATGTGAGCGTGCGCCATCCCGACGATCCCGACCGCTATCTGTTGTCGTGCTCGCGGGCGCCGGAGCTGGTCGGCCCGGCCGACCTGATCGAATACCGGCTCGACTCGACGGCGGTCGAGGAGACGGGGTCTGCGCAATATTCCGAGCGGGTGATCCACGGCGAAATCTACAGGGCACGGCCGGACGTTATGGCGGTGTGCCACCATCACGCCGAGGCTTTCATGCCGTTCGTGATCACCGGCACCGACTACGTGCCCGTGTTCCACCTCGGCGCCACCGGCGGCGCCAAGCCGCCCTTCTGGGACCAGCGCGCCGAATTCGGCGACACCGGCCTCCTGGTGGTCGAGCCACAGGAGGGCGCCTCGCTCGCCCGTGCGCTCGGCGCCGACCACATGGTGCTGATGCGCAATCACGGCGTCACCGTCACCGGCGCCAGCGTGCAAGACCTCGTGTTCCGCTGCTACTATGCGTGCCGCAACGCCGAATTCCAGGCCCGTGCCGCCGCCCTCGGCACCGTGCGGCCGCTGTCGCCGGGCGAAATCGTCGCGGCGCAAAAGATCGCCGCCGGCCCGACTGGTCAGGCACGCGCCTGGGAACGCTGGATGGCGCGCCTCGACCGGCTGGGCGCGATGCCGCGCGAGCCCGGGCCGTCGCGGCGGGTCGGATTCCGCCCCAACCCGAGCCCGGGCCGGTGAGGCCAGGCCATGATGAGTTGGTCGGAATCGCGGCGCCGCGCGACCCCTGGATTGCTTCGTCGCCTTCGGCTCCTCGCAATGACGTTCAACGACGTCATTGCGAGCGAAGCGAAGCAATCCAGGGGCCGCGCGACGGGACGCGCGATCAAGCTCAAGTCATCGTGCTCTACTGCGTCAGGAATGCGACGAGCTTCGGGATGACCTCGCCGGGAGCCTCGTCGATCAGCCAATGACCGGAACCCTTGACGATCACACCCTCGACGTTGGCGGCCACCAGTTTGCCCTGATCGATCAGGAACTGGCCGCCGGCTTTTTCGCCTGACAGCACCAGCATCGGCATCTTCAGCTTGCTGGCGGCGAAGCCGGAAAAGTCCTCGGCGTCCTGCTCGAAATTGCGAAAGACCTGGAAGCCGGCCCGCATTGCACCCGGTTGATGGTAGGACTTGGCGTAGAAGCGTCGGTCGCGTTCCGACACCGACTTCTTGGGATCGGCCGCGAAGTCGTTCCAAAAGTGCTCGAAATAGATGCGCTCGCGACCATTGACGAGCTTAAGCGGCGTCTCGCCGTAGAAATGAAAATGCCACAGGTCGCGCAGCAGCCAGACATGGGTCCAGTCGCCGACACCCGGCAGGAACGCGTCCATCAGCACGATGCGATCGGTCTCGGCGGGATACTGCGCCGCATAGGCGTAGGCGACCATGAGGCCGATATCGTGGCCGACGATGCGTACGCGCTTGTATCCGAGCGCAGACGTGAGTGCGTGGATATCCTGCGCCATCGTCTTCTTGTCGTAGCCGCCGTCGGGCTTGGCCGACTGGCCGAAGCCGCGCAGATCGGGCGCGATGACGGTGTTGGTCTTGGCGAGCTGTGCCATCAAGGGCAGCCACATGTGGCTGTTCTGGGCATAGCCGTGCAACAGGATGATCGGTTCGCCTTTGCCGGCAGCGAGATAATGGAGCCTGGTTCCATTGACGTTGGCGAAGCGGCTTTCGGGAGATTGCGCCGCCGCGGCGCTGATGACGGCCGCCATCGCGATTACGGCGACGGCAATGCGGCGCGGCCATTGGCCAGCGGCCTGTCTGAACGCTTTCGACATGGGGGTGGCTCCTGAGGGTTAAAATATATACCGAGCGGTATGTATTTCGACGGTCTGGACAGCAGTTGTCAAGCGAATTACCTACCGGACGGTCTAGAAAACGGGAGATTGTTCATGGCCAGGGGTCGGCCACGTGAATTCGACGCCGAGCTGGCGCTTGAGCGCGCGATGGAACTGTTCTGGCGCCAGGGTTACGAAGGAACGTCGCTCGCCGATCTCACCGATGCGTTGGGGATCACGCGGCCCAGCCTCTACGCGGCGTTCGGCAACAAGGAAGCGCTGTTCCGACGCGTGCTCGAGCGCTACGAGGCGCGGGCCGGGGCTTATCGGCCGCGGGCGCTTTCGGCGCTGACCGCATATGAGGTCGCGCGTCGGCTGCTCGAAGGCGCCGCCGCCTTGCACGGCGACAAGTCCAATCCGGCCGGCTGTCTCGGCGTCCACGGCGCGCTCGCCTGTGGACCGGAATCCGGCCGCATCCGCGAGGAGATGATTTCGCATCGATCGGCGGGAGAGCAGGCCATCCGCAAACGCCTGAGGCGTGCGAAGCAGGAAGGCGATCTGCCGCCCGACGCCGATCCGGCCGCATTGGCCCGCTACCTTTCGGCAGTTCTCTACGGCATGGCTGTGCTCGCCGCCGGCGGCGCGAGCCTGCGTGACCTTCGGGAAGTCGCGCACACGGCGCTGCAGGGCTGGCCATCTTCCCCGCGAAACTGACTTCGTCCAGGCGGCACTCAGGCCGCCCGCACCGTGGCGATGAAGTCGTCGACCTGCGTGTTGAGGTGCGTACTTTGAATCGCCAGTTCGCGGGCCGCCGCCAGCACCTGCGCTGACGCCGCGCCGGTGTCGGTGGCGCCCTCGCTCACGGCGCCGATGTGGTGGGAGATGTCGCGGCTGCCGGCGGCGACCTGTTGGACGTTGCGGGCGATCTCGGATGTGGTCGCGCCCTGCTCCTCGACGGCGGCCGAGATGGCGGTCGAGATGTCGGATATCCGGCCGATGGTGGCGCCGATCTCCTTGATGGCGGCGACGGATTCGCGCGTCGCCTCCTGGATGGCGGCGATCTGGCCGGCGATTTCCCCTGTCGCCTTGGCGGTCTGGCCAGCAAGTGCCTTCACTTCCTGGGCGACCACGGCGAATCCCCGGCCGGCCTCGCCGGCGCGCGCCGCCTCAATTGTCGCGTTGAGGGCGAGGAGGTTGGTCTGGGCCGCGACCGCGTTGATGAGCTTGACCACATCGCCGATGCGGGCGGCGGCCTGCGACAGTTCCGATATGCGCGTGTCGGTGGCCTTGGCCTGGGCGACCGCCTGCCCGGCGATCTCATGAGAACTGCGCACCTGACGGGCGATCTCGCCGACCGAACTGGCGAGTTCCTCGGCGGCGGCGGCGACCGCCTGGCCATTGGAGGCCGTTTGATCGGAGGCCGCGGCCACCGAGCCGGACAATTCCTTGGTCCGGCCTGCCGTCCCGGTCAGCGTGGTGGCGGTCGCTTCCAGTTCCTGAGATGCGGCCGAAACCGACTGGATGACGCCCCGGAACGAGGAACTCATGCGGTCGATCGTCTCCTGCTTAACCCTCAGTCCGGCGTCGAGATAAACGCTGATCGCAAAATCCATGTCGAGCAGGGCCGCGCGCATGAAGGCGCCGAGCAGATGCCCCTTGCGTTCGGAATCCAGCTTCGGTTCGCGCTCGATCACGCCGGCGAGCCGGGTCATCAGGAACGAGTATCCGCCGATGTACCAGCGCGGTTCGAGGCCGAGACGGCGATGGGCCTCGCCGATGCGGTTGACCGAAGCCACATAGGCGGCATCGAAGGTCGCCGACGCGATCAGTTCCCAGTGGCGCAACTGCATTTCCTTGGCGTGGCGCATCAGCGCCGGGTCGGGAAACAGCCGTGCAATGTCCGGATAATGAACGACGTGACGGTAGAACTCGTCGAGAATGCCGGGCAAGCGCTGAGCGATCAGCGGCTGGAGGGTTTTCAGATCTCGACGGGTTTCGTCATCGATCTCCAGGAAGGATAGACGAACGGAAAGGGAGTCGGACGACATGGTTCGGCTCTCACCATTGATGACGAAGACCAAGAGAATTGCCGGAAATCTTCTAATCAACCGTCAACCAATCCGCGTATTTGGTATCACTGCGCGTAAGGGCTGTTACTGATTTCGCAGGGTAAAGTGCTGCGGTCGCTCGCCTCAGTGTCCGCCGTCTTCCACCGGCGGCATGCCATGGGTGTGGAATGTCTCGATGGTCTTGAGCCCCCAGGCCTGCCCCTTCCTGCGCTCGGCCTGCGTCCACACGATCGGCTTCCAGTCCGGGGCGAGGATCAGCCGGGCGCCCGCATTGGCGACCTCGACGCGGTTGCCGCCCGGCTCCCACACATAGAGGAAGAATGTCTGCTGGATGGCGTGCTTGTGCGGGCCGGTCTCGATGTAAACGCCGTTCTCCAGGAAGACGTCGGCGGCGATCAGGATCTCTTCGCGCGAGTTGAGCGCGTAGGTGACGTGGTGGAAGCGGCCCTTGGTGCCGGTCGCGTCGCGGGTGAAGGCGAAGTCGTAGCTCTTGTTGGTCGCCGTCATCCACATGCCGGCCTCGGTGCCGTCGTCGAGCACGATCTGCTCGGTCAGGCGGAAGCCCAGGTAGTGTTCGTAAAACTCGCGGTTGGCCTTGATGTCGACGGCAAGGCAATTCAAGTGATCAAGGCGGCGCGGGTTGATGCCGCGGGCGGGAAAGCGCTGCGATTGGTTCTTGAGTGCCGGCGCCTGGTCGGGCGGCGCTTCGTACCATTCGGTGTCGTAATAGAGTTCAACCACGTGGCCGTCCGGGTCGCGGCACACGAAGGTCTTGCCGTGACCGACATCGCCCTCGCTCCAGCCCACCTCATGACCGGAGCCGATGAGCGCCATAGCGCGCCGTTCGAGCGCCTGCGGGCTCCTGGTGCGGAACGCCATGTGGCCCATGCCGGAGGTCTTGGCGCTGGTCAGCTTGAGGCTGTAGCGCTCGTAGTCGTCATAGGCGCGCAGATAGGCGGAGCCGTCCTTGTACTCGGCGACGGTGAGGCCGAACACGCGGGTGAAAAAGTCGAGACTCTGGTCGAATTTGGGCGTCAGCATCTCCACATGGGCGAGATGGGCGATATCGAGGATCGGTTCGCTCTGCATGGCGTTTCCACTCCCTTTGGGGAGCGAATTGTTCGAAGCATGACGGCGTCGTCAAGGGCGGCCGCGCCTGATCCCTCCTCCGCGCTCTTGCGCGGGGGAGGGTGGCCGCGACGCGGCCGGGTGGGGCTCTTGGCTTTACCTCTTGTGTCGACCTTCGTGGCTGATGTTGCGTGACCCCACCCCCGCCCTTCGGGCGGACCCTCCCCTTTCAGGGGAGGGATATTCGGTCAGCGCAAAAAAAAGCCGCCCGCGTGGGGAGCGGGCGGAGGAGGGCAGGTCTTGTACCGGCGGTATTCCGGCCTCGTCATTGCGAGCGAAGCGAAGCAATCCAGTTCTTTCTTCGCGGCCCTGGATTGCTTCGTCGCTTCGCTCCTCGCAATGACGATGGCGGGCAGGCTCAGCGCGCCTTGAGGAACTCGTCGACGCGCAGCAGTACGAACTCGTTGTCGTCGGCCTTGTTGGGCTCGCGGCTCGACGAATAGGGCAGGTTGTTGTCGTTGCCGACGACGATGTGGCTCGCGTCCACCACATCGACGTTCTCGATGGTGAAGAACGGGAAGGCGAGGGCGCCGTTGGTGAGCGGCTTCCTGGCCTTCTTGTCGGGGTCGGCAATCTTCATGAGATCGATGGAGCCGATCTTGCGCGCAGCTTGGCCGGCATTGGCGTCGTTGATCTCGATCTTGTAGATGCGCTTGAACTTGGCGAGGTCGTGGAAGCAGTCGGGGCGCTTGACGCCTTCCGGGCAGGCCTTGTCGGCGGTGCCTTCGCCGTCGTCACGCTCGATGATCAGGCCGGTCGAGCCGTCGATCATGTTGAAGTCGCCGATCGAATGGGTGTTCGCCTCCAGGACGTACTTCCAGTGACGGCCGGTCCATTTCTCCGCCGCGACGTCGAATTCGAGGATGCGCAGGTAGGTCTTGCCGTCGGCGGTCTTCTCAAAATCCTTCTTGTCGGCGTCCCACAGCGGGCCTTCGAGCAGGGGATAGAGGAATTTGCCGTCGGGGGACGCTGCCATGCCCTCATAGCCCTTGGAGCGGCGGACGTTGAAGGCGACCGCGGCGTTGGGGGCGGCTGGCGCCGTCACCGCGAAATGGTCGGGCGAACGCGCCGGCTTGCCGTCCACCTGCGTCTCGAACACCGCCTCGACCTTGCCGGTCATGTCGACGCGGATCAGGTAGGGGCCGAACTCGTCGCCGATCCAGATCTTGTCGCCGATGGGCTGGAAGCTTTCGGTGTCGAGGTCGGAGCCGGTGAGATAGCGCTTATCGGTCGCCTCGTTGGCGATGCGGAATGGCACCTTCTTGTCGGGATCGGAGAGGAAGATGGTGCCGAGCCGCGCGGCGGTGCCGTTCGCCCAGTCGAACCGATAATGATTGAGATAGAGCATGGCATCGGGCGAATTGAGTTTGTTGCCGAAGCCGTTGTCGGTGATCACCCAGAACGTGCCGTCGGCCATCTTCCTGATGCCCGAATGGCCCTGCACCGGCTGGCCGGGCAGCGGAACCTTGATGCCGGTCGGCCGGCCGCCCGAGGTGCCCTCGATGCTGGCGCCGGGAGCAAGCCGCGGCCCGGCGGTGAACTTGCCCGGATTCCTGAAGTCGGCCGGCGCGTCCGCGGGCGGATCCAGATAGGTCGCGGCCGGAATGACGATGTGGCCGTCGAGAATGGCGGGAAACGGCTCGTCGGCGGCGAGCGCCGGCGAGGCGGCGAAAACGGCGATGCATGCGGCGGCGATTTTTATGGCGCGCATTCGATTCCTCCTGATGGCCGTATGCGGACCTTCTTGGACGGTTCGGATGTCTGACGAATGACGAGCCCGTGATGGTTGAGCGACATGCCATGGCCGCCGAGTCAGGAATTTCGCGTCCATTGCGATTCCATATAGATTGTCTTATATTTAGGGCAAAGGAACTGGCATGCCGAACGACGCCAAAAAAACTGCCGCGATTCCGGCACGCACCCGTGGAGGCGCGCGCGCCCAGGCCGCTGCCATGGGCCAGCAGGGTGTTCCCCTGGTCGTCCGCAGCATCGATCGCTCGGGCCTGATCGCGATCGACCGCGTCCTGCGTCTGCTCGGCATGTCCAAGGTCCAACTCGCCGAGACCGCGGGCCTCAAGCCGGAAACGCTGTACAAAAGCGCCCGGTTGCGGGCCGACAAGACGCAGTCACGCATGCGCGAAATGCTCGAGATCGTCGGCCGCGTATCCCAGTGGGCCGGTGGGGAGAATCAGGCGCTGGCGTGGTACCGGGCCCAGCCGATCGCCGCCTTGGGGGGGCGGACCGCCGAGGCGCTGGTGAAGTCGGGGCGGGCGTCCGAAGTCCGCGACTATCTCGATCACATCGCCATGGGCGGCTTTGCGTGAGGTTCGCGCGCACCTGCTACCGCGCCCATGATCCGCGCTGGTCGTTCAAGCCGCTGTCGGGCGATGGCGCCGCCGTTCATGGTGGCCGCTTCAACAGGCGCGGCCTGCCGGCGCTCTATCTGGCGCTTTCCATCGAGACGGCCGTCCGGGAGGCCAATCAGGGGTTTGCCTTCAAGATCGACCCATGTGTGCTGTGCTCCTACGAGGTCGACTGCGCCGACGTGGCCGATCTGCGCACCGATGCGGGACGGACGGTGCATAAGGTCGAGATCACCGACTTGGACTGTGCCTGGTTTGCGCTCGCGGCCTCGGGCCAGGAGCCCCCGTCATGGCGCAGGGCCGACCGTCTGATGGCGGAAGGAATGGCGGGCATCATCGTTCCCAGTTTTGCTCCAGGCGCCACGGAAGCCGATCAGAACCTGGTGCTGTGGACGTGGAACGACAGCCTGCCGCACCGCGTCAGGGTGTTTGATCCCGGCGGCAGGCTGCCGAAAAATCAGCTGTCGTGGGACTAGGCCGCCGGTCGAACCTGGCGTCCCGCTGGCGGTGGGGCCGGGCCGGAGGAGCCGGGATGGTACTCCTCTGCGTTTCGGCTTTCCGGACGCGAGTATTCTAAGCTAGATTGAGGTTCAGCACGCCCTCTAGCGTATCGGTCCCCGCCGGCCGAGAGGCGCACAAAATGGCGGAACGGCATGTGGCCCGGCGTTGGCCCGGCTGCGTGAACGCGTGAACAAGTCGGGGAGGAAATTGCCGTCATGACGATCGCACATTCAAGGGTCAGCCGCCGCCGGATTCTCGCGGGCGGTGGCGCCGCCGCTGCGCTTCTGGCCGCCCCCAAGGCGGTACGGGCGCAGGCGAAGGCGCTCAAGATCGCCGTCCTGTTGCCGCGCTCGGGCTATCTCGCCGCGGCCGGGCAGAGTTGCCACCGCGGCGCCCTGATCGCCCCAAAAGTGCTCGCCGACCACGGCCACCGGGTCGAACTCCTGAACATCGATTTCGAGAGCAATGTGGACATCGCCCGCACCCAGACCGAGCGGGCGATCGGGGAGGGGGCGCAGGTCATCGTCGGCGCCTTCGAGTCCGGGGCGACGCTCGCCATCGCGCAGGTGTGCGAGCAGCGCCAGGTCCCCTTCGTGATCAACATCGCGGCGGCGCCGCAGATCACCGAGCAGGGCTACAAGTATCTGGTGCGCAATTTCCAGACCGGCGGGCAACTCCTGACCAACGGGCTCAAGTCCATCAAGGACCTGTCGGCGGCGACCAAAGTCGACTTTAAGGCGGCCGCCTTCCTGCACGCCAACGACACCTTCGGGACCGGCCAGCGCCAGGCCATGGACAAGATCTTCCCGACGGCGGGCATGCCGTTCAAACTCCTGGAATCGATCGCCTACGACCCCAAGGCACAGGACCTGACCGTCGAGGTCACCAAGATCCGGGCGCTCAATCCCGACCTCATTCTGTTGATTTCCCGCTCCGCCGACGCCATCAAGCTGGTGCGCGATATGGTGCGCCAGCGCTTCGAGCCCAAGGCGATCATCTCGCCCGGCTCGCCCGGCCTCTACGACGAGGAGTTCTATCAGGCGCTCGGTCCGCTTGCCGATTTCCACATCTACAACCTGCCCTGGACCAATCCCAAGGCGTCCATGACCCAGGCGCTGGAAACCGCCTTCAAGGCGGCGCACCCATCGAACCGCTTCGCGGTCGATGCCTTCAATGTCGGCTTCACCTTCGAGGCGCTGCTGATCGCCGCCGACGGCTTTAAGCGCGCCGGCACGGCGGCGGGGCCCGAACTCATGAAGGCCATCCGGGCGACCAACATCGCCGACCACGTGATGATCGGCGCAGCGCTCGCATTCGACGACAAGGGCCAGAACAACAATATCGGCACCGCCATCATGCAGAACCGCAACCGCACCCCGACCGTGGTGCTGCCCGCCGAAGCTGCCACCATGGCACCGGTCTTGCCGATGCCCGGCTGGCAGGCGCGGGCGTAAACGCCCCTTATCCCTCCCCCGCGCCCTTGCGCGGGGGAGGGTGGCCGCGAAGCGGCCGGGTGGGGGGCTCTTGCCCCAAAACGTGCGTTCGCGCTTGTGGCTGATGCCGCTTGACCCCACCCCCGCCCTTCGGGCGGACCCTCCCCTTTCAGGGGAGGGATGTTCGCAGCTTCGGCTTTCTTCGCGGCAGGCCAGCCAGCGCCCACGTCATCGTTGCTTCTTTCGCCCGAGCTTCTAGAAAAGCCCATGCCGGCTGCCGGGGACCGCCGGCCGTACCCGTCCGGTCAGGGAATACCATCATGTCTTCATGCATTCGTTCCGGCGTCAGCCGCCGCCATCTGCTCGCCGGCGCCGCCGCCATCGCGTTGTCGGCGCCCGCCATCGTCCGCGCCCAGACCCCCACCCTCAAGATCGCCCATATCGCCCCCCGCTCCGGTTACCTTGCCGCCCCCGGGCAGGCCTGCCACCGGGGAGCGCTGATCGCCCCCAAGGTGCTCGCCGACTACGGCTACCGGGTCGAGCTCATGCATGTGGATTCCGAGACCAATGTGGACGTCGCGCGCACCCAGGCCGAGCGGGTGATCAGCGAAGGCGCGAGCGTCATCGTCGGCGCCTTCGAGTCCGCCGCCACCCTGGCGGTCGCGCAGGTGTGCGAACAGCGCAAGGTCCCGCTGGTGGTCAGCCTCGGCTCGGCGCCGCAGATCACCGAGCAGGGCTACCAGTTCCTGGTGCGCAATTTCCAGACCAACCCGCAGCTCCTCGCCAACGGGTTGCGCGCCATCAAGGACCTGATGGCGGCGACCGGCGTCGAGTTCAAGAAGGCGGTCTACCTGCACGCCAACGACACCTTCGGGACCGGCCAGCGCCAGGCGATGGACAAGACGTTCCCGACCGCCGGCATGCCGTTCACGCTCGCCGAGTCGATCGCCTACGATCCCAAGGCGCAGGACCTGACCGTCGAAGTGACCAAGATCCGCGCCATCAATCCCGATCTCGTGCTGATCATCACCCGCGCGCCCGACGCCATCAAGCTCGTGCGCGACATGGTGCGCCAGCGCTTCGAGCCCAAGGCGATCATCTCGCCCGGCTCGCCCGGCCTCTATGACGAGGAGTTCTATCAAGCGCTCGGTCCGCTCGCCGACTACCATATGGTCAACATCCCGTGGGTCAATCCCAAGGCGCCGATGACCCAGGCGCTGGAAGCCGCGTTCAAGACCGCGCATCCCAACAATCGCTTCGCCGCCGACTGCTTCAATGTGGGCTTCACATACGAAGCGATCCTGATCGCCGCCGACGCCTTCAAGCGCGCCGGCGCGAGCGACGGCGCGGCCCTGATGGCGGCGCTGAAGACGACCGACATCGCCGACCACGTCATCATCGGCGGGCCGATCCGCTTCGACGACAAGGGCCAGAACAACAACATCGCCTCCGCGGTGATGCAGAACCGCAACCGCGTCCCCACTGTGGTGCTGCCCAAGGAAGCCGCCGTGATGGCCCCCGTCCTGCCGATGCCGCCCTGGCAAGGGCGGACTTGATGGGAGTTGGACGTAGATGTGAAAGCTCATCACTTGTGTTGCATGTCTCACGAATGACCCAACCTCCGTCATTCCGGGCTCCCTCGCTTCGCTCGGGCCCCGGAATGACGGGTGGACGGGTAACCCCCCGGCGGCGATAGCCGTGCGTGAATAGGCAGGTCCCTTGGCATCCCTCTACGTTAACGTCGTCATTCAAGGCTTGTTGACCGGCCTGATCTACGGGTTGATGGCGCTCGGCCTGTCGGTCATCTTCGGCGTCGTGCGCGTCGTCAACTTCGCCCATGGCGAATTCGCCGTGGTCGCCATGTATGCGGCCTTCATCCTGTTCTCGCGCCTCGGGCTCGATCCGCTCGTCACCATGCTGCCGATCGCGGCCGGCTTCTTCGTCATCGGCTATATCCTGCAGGCGACCTTGATCCAGCGCTTCGTCGGGCGGCCCGAGACCCAGCAGTTCATCCTCCTGGTCGGCGTCGCCATCATCATCGTCAATGTCCTGCTGATGCAGTTCGGCCCCGATGCCCAGCCCGTCAACCTGTCCTACGGCTTCGACAGCTTCCTGATCGGCCCTGTGATCGTCGACAAGTCGCGCATCTACGCGGCGGTCGCCGCGGTCGCGGTCGCGACCGTGCTGTTCGCGTTCTTCCGCCACACCCGCACCGGCACGGCGATCCGCGCCTGCGCCGACAATCTCACCGGTGCCGGCGTCGTCGGCCTCGACGTCAAGAAGCTCTACGCGCTCACCTTCGGGATCGGGCTCGCCTGCGTCGGCGCCGCCGGCGCCCTGATGGTGACCATCGCAGACGCGGCGCCGAGTCTCGGGCCCGCCTACACGTTGCTCGCCTTCATCATCGTCATCATCGGCGGGCTCGGCTCCATGACCGGGGCCCTGGTCGGTGGCGTCCTGATCGGCGTCTCCGAGGCGCTCGCCGGCTTCATCCTGGTGCCGGCGATGAAGAGCATGTTCTCCTTCGCGCTTCTGATCCTCGTCCTGGTGTTGCGGCCGCAAGGCCTGATGGGGCGGCGGACATGAAGGCCATCCTCGACGACATGCCGGTGCGCGGGCGCATCCTGGCGGCGATCGTCCTTCTGGCGCTCGCGGCGGCACCGTTCGTCGCCAACCGCTATCTCCTCTCCGTGCTCACCTTGATCCTCTATCTCGCCTATGTGGGCCAGGCCTGGAACCTGGTGATGGGATTCTGCGGCCAGCTCTCCCTCGGCCATGCGCTCTATATCGGCCTGGGTGGCTACGTCGCGGCGCTGTTCTGGCTCGAATTCGGCGTCGGTCCGTGGATCGGCGTGTTCGCCGCCATGGCGGTCGCGATGGCGTTCGGCGCCGTCATCGCCTGGCTCGGTTTCCGCTTCGGCATCGAGGGGGTGTACTTCTCGCTCCTCACCATCGCGTTCGCCGAATTCACCCGCATCGGCTTCGACAACATGGCGTTCACCGGCGGCGCCGGCGGCCTGTTCATCCCCTACGAGGAGAAGCGCCTCGGCGAGTGGTGGAACCTGCGCGGCGGGCAGTGGATGTACTACTACATCGCCCTTCTGCTTGCGGCCGGCGCCGTCACGCTCACGGCCTGGCTCGCCCGTTCGCGGCTCGGTTACCAGTGGGTGGCGATCCGCGAGGACGAAACGGCGGCGCGTGCGCTCGGCATCGACGCCTTTGCGGTGAAGATGAAGGCGATGCTGATCTCCTCGGCCATGACGGCGGTCGGCGGCGTCTTCTATGCGTTCTACTACAACACCCTGTTCCCCTCGCAGATGTTCGACATGGGGCGCTCGATCGAGATCATCATGGCGCCGATCGTCGGCGGCCTCGGCACCGTGTTCGGCCCGGTGGTGGGAGCCTTCGTGCTCACCCCCATGGGTGAGTTGCTGATCGCCGCCACCGAGCGTCTCGGCTTCAATGCCCCCGGTACCAAAGCGGTCTTTTACGGCGCGATGCTGATCGTCATCATCATGCTGCGGCCCGCCGGCCTTTGGCCTTGGCTCGCCCGCATGCTCGGCGTCTGGGAGCGCAAGCCGTGAGCACGCTCCTCACCGTTGCCGGCGTCAGCAAGCGCTTCCGCGGCCTCCTCGCCGTCGACCGCGTCAGCTTCGAGATCGAAAGCGGCGAGATCTTCGCCGTCATCGGCCCCAACGGGGCCGGCAAGACGACCCTGTTCAACATCATCGCGGGGGTCTTCGCCGGCGACGAGGGAGCTATCACCTTCGACGGCGAGCGCATCGAAGGGCTCTCCTCCGACGCGGTCTGCCGGCGCGGCATCGGCCGCACGTTTCAGCTGGTGCGGCCCTTTCCGGCCCTGACGGTCGAGGACAATGTCGTGATCGGGGCGTTGTTGCACCGCTCCGACGTCGCCGCCGCGAGGCGGCACGCGCGCGACGTGCTGGCGCGGCTCGACCTCTTCGACAAGCGTGGTCTCACCGCATCGGCCCTGACGCTGCCCGACCGCAAGCGGCTCGAAGTCGCCCGCGCGCTCGCCACCGAGCCGAAGCTCCTGCTGCTCGACGAGGTCATGGCCGGCCTGCGGCCGACCGAGACCGACCGCATGGTCGCGATCCTCGCCGACATCAATCGCGAAAGGGGCGTCGCCATCCTGCTGATCGAGCACGTCATGCGCGCCGTGATGGCGCTGGCGACGCGGGTCCTGGTGCTGCACCATGGCGCCCAGATCGCGCTCGGCACGCCCGACGCGGTGGTGCGCGACCCGGCGGTGGTGGAATCCTATCTCGGCGCGGAGGCGGTCGGCTGATGCTCAGCGTCGAACACCTCGATCTCTTCCACGGCGACGCCCGCGCCCTCGACGACGTCTCGCTCGAGGTCCCGGACGGCGCCATCGTCGCCATCGTGGGGGCGAACGGCGCCGGCAAGACCTCGCTCATCCGCACCATCGCCGGCATGCACCGGCCGGCCGGAGGCCGCATCACCTTCCGCGGCGTCGACATCGCCGGCTGGCCGAGCCACAAGGTGTGCAATCTGGGCATCGGCCAGGTGGCCGAGGGCCGACAAGTGTTCCCCTCGCTTACGGTCCTGGAAAACCTCGAGATGGGCGCCATGCTGCCGCGCGCCAAGGCGCTGCGCCGTCGTCAGCTCGAGCGCGTCTACGCGCTGTTTCCGATCATGGCCGAGCGCGCCTCCCAGGCCGCCGGCACGCTCTCGGGCGGCCAGCAGCAGATGCTGGCGATCGGCCGCTGCCTGATGGGAGCGCCGGAGCTCGTCATGTTCGACGAGCCCTCGCTCGGCCTGTCTCCGACCGTGGTGCAGGACGTGCTCCGCACCATTCGCGACCTCAATGCCGAAGGGCTCACCTGCGTCCTGGTCGAGCAGAATGTCGCCGTGTCGCTCAAGCTCGCCAGCCGCGCCTATGTGCTCGAAAACGGGCGTATCACGCTGTCGGGCACCGGCGCCGAGCTCCTCGCCGACGACCGGGTCCGGCAGGCCTATCTGGGCTTGTGAACCGAACCGGCCGGTATCCGCGCGGCGACTTCACCCGCTGAAAGAACAGAGCGAATATGTCGCCGACATCGTGCTTAACGAATCGCCCACGCTCGTTTGAAGTGACGGGAGACGGTGAATATTAAGATTAGCTTCAAAAAGGCGGCGCATAGAAAGCTTGCGGTGTGGCACCGCCACGTCCGCTCGCATAACGTGCAATCGAAGCGGACGATGGTGAAACCGCGTTTGAGGGATGCCGTGAACCGACAGGAAGCAGGCGGCTGCGCCGTCAAGGGGGGAAACCGTGCCGGCAGCCGATGGCTGCGTGCACTGATGGCGGCCTCGGTCGCCGTCGCGGCGCTCGCCGTTATGGCGGAGCCGGTCGACGCGCGCTATTCGCGCCGCTACGCCGCCGAACGCAAGGCCGCCAAGAAGGATCCGCCGCCGGCGGCCATCAAGGGGTCCTTGATCATCGCTGTCTCCCTCGGCAGCCAGCGACTTACCGTTTACGACGACGGCGTTGCGGTCGCGCACTCGCCGGTGTCGAGCGGCACCGCCGGCCACCCGACGCCCACGGGCGTGTTCAGCATCATCCAGAAGAACCGCCATCACCGCTCCAATATCTACAGCGGCGCCCCGATGCCGTTCATGCAGCGCATCACCTGGTCGGGCGTGGCGCTGCACGCCGGCGTGCTGCCCGGCTATCCGGCCTCGCACGGCTGCATCCGTCTGCCGAACGATTTCGCCGCCCGCCTGTGGGGCATGACCAGGCTCGGCGCGCGCGTCATCGTCACCCGCAACGACGTCACTCCGGTGGCGATTTCGCACGCCCGGCTCGCCGCCCTGCATGCGCCCACGCTGGCGGCGACGCCAGAGCAGCGCGTCGACGCGCTCCGCCCCGGCCTTGTTCCTGGAGCGGGGGAGCACGTTACAAAAGCCAAGGGCGTGCGGACCGCCGAAGCGTCCGATCCGACCGTTGTCAACGATGGCGATCCTCTTGCCGCCGCCAAGGCACCGGACGCGGCGCCTTCGCCTGAGCCTTCCCCTTCGCCCGAGCCTGCATCTTCGCTTTCGCTCAAGTCTGCGCCTGCCCCCGAAACCACGTCGGCCATCGATCTCGCCATGCCGTCAGCCGCGCCGCCGGTGGCTGTGCCGGCTTCGGCGCCGGCCGAAACCCCGCAACCTTCGCCGGTCATCGACATTGCCCCGCCGCCCGCCGACACGTCGAACGTCGCGGCCCTGCCGCTCGACGAAGTCTTCGTGCCGCCCGATCGTCCGGCGCGGTCGCTGCGCGCCGGGCCCGTGAGCGTTTTCATCAGCCGCAAGGACGGCCGACTCTACGTCCGCAAGCGCTTCGACCCGTTATTCTCGGTGCCGGTTGCCATCAAGGCCGACCAGCCCATCGGCACCCATGTGTTCACCGCCGCCGAAGGGGAGGCGGGAACGCTGCGCTGGATTGCCGTCAGCCTGCCGGCGGAGTTGCCGAAGCCCGTGCGGTCCGCATCCAAGTCCGAGCGCCGTCGCGGCGCCAAGGCCGAAGCCGCGCGCGGTAACGTGACCGACATGGCCCCCGTACCGCCCTCCAGTGCCTCCGAGGCGCTCGACAGGGTCGACCTTTCGGCCGACCTTGTGGAGAGGATCGCCGCCCTGATCACCCCCGGGGCGTCGTTGATCATTTCCGACCAGGGGCTCGGTCACGAGACCGGCCTGGAAACGGATTTCATCGTCCTGTCCCGCTGAGAGCGATGGCGCAGCCCGCAGAATGCCGTCCTTCTGGTCATTCCGGGGCCGAGCCATTAGCGCGTTCACGCGCGTCTTCGACGCGCTATGGCGAGGAGCCCGGAATCCATAGCCCGCAGCGCTGTGGCTATGGATTCCGGACGGCCGCTTCGCGGCTTCCGGAATGACGGAGAAGCGATGCCGCCACCGACCCCGAGCCATGCCTCAGGCGGCCGGGCGCTTTGTGGACGAAATCCTTTCATCGGCACCGTTCCTCACTTAAAAAAGACTCGTTCCGACGTGGCCGGATTCGGCACGCACCCTCGTGTTCAGCCAGGACGTATTCAGCCAGGACCTGTTGAGCCAGGACTCGGTTGTCATCAGCGCCATGGGGCGCGGTCCGTGATGGCGTTGAACGAGACCTCGTCGGATGGGTGAGGTAGCTTGATGCCATTGGTCGTCGCGCTCCTTTGCATTGCGGCGTTCTTCGCGGTCGCGGTGCTGGCGGCTGCGCTGGGCCAGCGCCGCGATCCCACCACGACCGTCTACGCTGCCTCGCTGGCGATCTCGACGGTGCTGCTTTTGACGGCTCTCGCCCATCTGATCGCCGGCGGCCCGACCTTGTCGGTGCGCATGCCGTTCGGCCTGCCGGTGCTGGGGGCGCATTTCCGTCTCGACGCGCTGTCGGCCTTCTTCCTCATCGTGATCGATCTCGGCGGCGCGGTGGCGAGCCTGTATGCGCTCGGCTACGGCCGCCACGAGGATGCGCCCATGCGCGTCCTGCCGTACTATCCCGCCTTCCTGGCGGCCATGAACCTGGTGGTGCTCGCCGACGACGCCTTCGCGTTCCTCTTGTCGTGGGAGTTCATGTCGCTCTCCTCGTGGGCGATCGTCATCTCGCACCATCGCGAGCCGGCCAATGTCCGCGCCGCCTACATCTATCTCCTGATGGCGTGCTTCGGGACGCTCTCGCTCCTGCTCGCCTTCGGTCTTCTGGCCGGTGCCAATGGCAGCTTCGCCTTCGCGTCGATCCGCGGCGCCGAGCACACCGCCTGGGCGAGCGGCCTCGCCATCATCCTGGTCCTGATCGGCGCCGGCTCCAAGGCCGGGCTGGTGCCTTTGCACGTCTGGCTGCCGCTCGCCCATCCGGCGGCGCCGAGCCACGCCTCCGCGCTCCTGTCCGGCGTCATGACCAAGGTCGGCGTCTACGCTTTCATCCGCATCGTCTTCGACCTCATCGGTTCGCCGTCGCCCTGGTTCGGCCTGGTCGTCCTGGCGATCGGCGGCATCACGGCTTTCCTGGGCGTCCTCTACGCCCTGATGCAGCACGACCTCAAACGCCTGCTCGCCTATCACACGGTGGAGAACATCGGCATCATCTTCATCGGGCTCGGCCTCGCGCTCGCGTTTCGTGCCAACGGCATCTATTTCGCCGCCGCGCTCGCCTTCACGGGCGCCCTGTTCCACGTGTTCAACCATTCGGTCTTCAAGAGCCTGCTGTTCTTCGGCGCCGGCGCGGTTCTGACGGCGACGCACGAACGCGACATGGAACGGCTCGGCGGCCTGATCCATCGCATGCCCAAGACCGCCATCGCCTTCCTGATCGGCTGCATGGCGATCTCGGCGCTGCCGCCGCTCAATGGATTCGTGTCCGAATGGCTGACCTTCCAGGCCATTCTGGCGAGCCCGCAGCTGCCGCAATGGGGGCTCAAGCTGACGATTCCGGCGGTCGGGGCGCTGCTCGCCCTGTCGGCGGCGCTCGCCGCCGCCTGCTTCGTCAAGGCGTTCGGTACCACCTTCCTGGGCCGGCCGCGCACGCCGGCGGCGGCGAATGCGGTCGAAGTCGACCGCTTCTCGCTCGCGGCCATGTTCATCCTCGCCGGCCTGTGCGTGTTCGCCGGCATTCTGCCCGGCATCGTCATCGACGGGCTGGCGCCCGCGGTCGCCCAGCTCGTCGGCGGCGTGATGCCGAAGCAGTCGGCCATGGCGTGGCTCACCATCGTGCCGGTCGAGCAGAGCCGCAGTTCCTACAACGGCCTCATCATCTTCGTGTTCATGGTGAGTTCGGGCACGCTGACGGCGCTCGCGATCCACCGCTTCGCCACCCGGGCCACCCGCAGGAGCGACATCTGGGACTGCGGCTTTCCGCTCGACGCTCCGCAGACGCAGTACACCCCGTCGAGCTTCGCCCAGCCGATCCGGCGCGTGTTCGGCACGGTCGTGTTCCGCGTCCACGAGGTGCTCGACATGCCGCAGCCGGGCGATACCCGCGCCGGCCATTTCGGCGTGCGCGTCATCGATCCGGTGTGGCGGTTCGGTTACGGACCGCTGGCGCGCGGGATCGGTTGGCTCGCCAAGCATTTCGACCGCCTCCAGTTCCTGACCATCCGCAGCTATCTGACGCTGGTGTTCTGCGCCCTCATCCTCCTGCTCGTGGTGGTGGCGGCATGGCGATGATCTTCGGCTTCCTCTACGAACTCGCCCTCCAGGGCGTGCAGATGTTCATCGTCGTGTTGATCGCGCCGCTCGTCATGGGCGTCACCCGCAAGGTGAGGGCGCATCTGTTGCGCCGCATCGGACCGCCGCTGCTCCAGCCCTATTTCGACATCTGGAAGCTGATGCACAAGGAGGCGGTGCTCGCCCACAACGCGTCGTGGATCTACCGGGTCGCGCCCTATTTCGTCTTCGCGGTCACCTGGGTGGCGGCGGCGCTGATCCCGACCTACGCGTCCGGCCTGCTGTTCTCCTGGTCGGCCGACCTGATCGCCATCGTGGCGCTTCTGGGAACGGCGCGTTTCTCGCTCGCGCTCGCCGGCATGGATGTCGGCACCGCCTTCGGGGGATTGGGCTCCTCGCGCGAGATGATGATCGCCTCGCTGGCCGAGCCCGCCATGCTGCTGATCGTCTTCACGGTGGCGCTGGTCGCCGGCACGACGCAACTGTCTTCGATCGCGGCCTTGTTCTCGACCGCGGCCGTGGGACTGCGCGTCTCGCTCGCGCTGGCGCTGTTCGCCATGATGTTCGTCGGCATCGCCGAGAATGCGCGCATTCCGATCGACAATCCGGCGACGCACCTCGAGCTCACCATGGTGCACGAGGCCATGGTGCTCGAATATTCCGGGCGTCACCTCGCCATGATCGAGGCCGCCGCCCAGGTCAAGCTCGTCCTCTACTTCTCGCTGATCATCTGCCTGTTCGTGCCCTTCGGCATGGCGACCGGAGAGCGCAGCCTTGCCGCCTTCGCGTTCGCGATGGCGGTCTATCTCGCCAAGCTGTTCGTTTTGGCGGCGCTGTTGCCGGTCGGCGAGACCGCGCTCGCCAAGATGCGCGTGTTCCGCTATCCGGTCTTCCTCGGCGGCGCCTTCGCGGCCGGCGCGCTCGCCGTCTTCCTCCTGTTCGTGTCGCGGGGATTCTGATGGGCACGCTCGCCTTCGATCTCGCCCATCTGCTCGCCGGCGGCATGCTGGTGTTGAGCTTCCTGTTGCTCTACCAGGACCGCATCACCGCCGTCATCAACGTGTTCGCCTGGCAGGCGATCGCGCTCTCCTTGTCGGTCGCCTGGCAGTCGATCGTCCAGGAGGCGCCGCATCTCGTCGCCACCGCGGTGATCGCCCTCGTGGTCAAGGGATTCCTGATCCCGTTCGCCCTGCATCGGATCGTGCGCCGCCTCGACATCCACCGCGAGGTCGAGCAGGTGATCGGCGGCGGCCCGACCATGCTGACCGGCCTCGCCCTAGTGGCTCTTGCGATCCTCCTCGTGCAGCCGGTGCGCGAGGCGGGCGGAACGCTGACCCGCGAGGACCTGGCCTTCGCGCTCGCCATCATCCTGCTCGGCCTCCTGATGATGATCACGCGGCGCAACGCCGTCACCCAGATCATCGGCTTCATGTCGATCGAGAACGGCCTGATCCTCGCCGCCTCCGGCGCCAAGGGCATGCCGCTGGTGGTCGAAGTGTCGGTCGCCTTCTCGGTCCTGATCGCGCTCATCGTCTTCGGCGTGTTCGTTTTCCGCATTCGCGAACGCTTCGACACCGTCGACGTCAGCGCTCTCGATCGCTTCCGCGGCGAGAGGAGAGAGCGATGATCGCCGCGATCGACGTCGTCCTGATCCTCCCGGCGCTCGCCATTCCGGTGCTGGCGCTGGTGACGAACTATCGCGCCGGCGCCTTCATCAACGTCGCCACGTCCGGGCTGACATTCGCGGCCGGCCTGCTGCTGCTCGCCTCAGAGCGCGTGCGCAGCGACCTGCTGATCGTCGACGACTTCAACATTTTCCTCGTCGTGCTGACGACCTTCGTGGGCTTCACCACCTCGATCTTCTCGGCCACCTACATCGCCCACGAGCTGGAGACCGGCCGGCTGACGCCGTCGTTCCTGCGCTTCTATCACGCCATGTACCAGGCGATGATGTGGTCCATGAACCTGGCGCTACTCGCCAACAATATCGGCATCATGTGGGTCGGCGTCGAGGTCGCGACATTGACCACCGTCATGATGGTCGGCCTCTACCGCACTCCCGAGGCGATCGAGGCGGCGTGGAAATACTTCATTCTCGGCAGCGTCGGCATCAGTCTGGCATTCTTCGGCACCATCCTGGTCTACCTCGTCGCGCAGGACGTGATCGGCCAGGGGCTGCAGGCCATGTGCTGGGATCTCCTGGTGGGCGCCGCCGGCCAGTTCGAGCCGCACCTCCTGTCGCTCGCCTTCGTGTTCCTGCTGGTCGGCTATGGCACCAAGATCGGCCTCGCGCCGTTCCACGCTTGGCTGCCGGACGCCCACGCGGAAGGCCCGACGCCGATCTCGGCGGTGCTGTCGGGCCTCCTGCTCAACGTCGCCCTCTACGCGCTCTTGCGCTTCAAGATGGTGCTCGCCGCCAATCCGGCGACCCTCAATGTCGGCGCCATCATGGCGGCCCTCGGCCTCGTCAGCCTGCTGTTCGCCGCCTTCATGCTCTACCGCCGGCGCGACATCAAAAGGCTGTTCGCCTACTCGTCCATCGAGCACATGGGGCTGGCCACCTTCGCGTTCGGCATCGGCGGGCCGCTCGCCAATTTCGCCGGCCTCCTGCACATGACCATGCACTCGCTGATCAAGTCGGCGATCTTCTTCACGGTCGGCCACATCGCCCAGGTCAAGGGCACCCAACGTCTCGCCGACATTGGCGGCCTGTCGACGACCCATCCGGTGCTCGCCTTCGGCTTCGCCCTCGGCGTCATCGCCATCGCGGGGCTGCCGCCGTTCGGCATGTTCACCTCCGAGTTCATGCTGGTGTCGACCACCTTCGCGCGCCAGCCGCTGCTGGCGGTGGTGCTGGTGATCGGCCTTCTGGTCTCGTTCGGCGCCCTGATGCTGCGGTTGCAGGACGTGGTGTTCGGCGAACCCAAGGGCTCCACGGATCCCGTCAAGGCGTCGTCGGTGCCGCTGTTCATCCATTTCGCCCTGGTGCTGATGGCGGGTCTGTGGCTGCCGGAGACCATCGTGCACTGGTTCCGCACCGTCGCGGCGCTCTTGGGGTGACGCCGATGAGTGAAACGCTCCAGACGCTGTTGCAGGGCCGTACGGCGATCGCCGGGCACCGGCCCTGGCCACGCTACGAGATCGACGCCGCCACGTGGGACGCCCTCGGTGCGGCGCTCGCGGCGGGGGAGGGCACGCTGCTCGGCCTGTGGGGCGACGAAGGCCTCGTCCACATGGCGCTGTCGGCGCCGACACTCCCGACCCCCGCGATCGTCACGCTCGCGGTCCCGGACGGCACGTTCCCGTCGGTCGGAAAGCATCACCCGCCGGCGATCCGGCTCGAACGCGCGGTCTGCGATCTTTACGGCTATGCGGCGGCAGGTGCGCCCGACGCCCGCAAATGGCTCGACCACGGCGCCTGGGGCATCACTGCGCCGCTCGGGTCACGGGCGCCGGCGCCGCTCGCCGACCCGGTCGCCTACGATTTTTCGCCCGTGCACGGCGAGGGGCTGCACCAGATCCCGGTCGGGCCGGTGCATGCCGGCATCATCGAGCCCGGGCATTTCCGCTTCACCGCCAATGGTGAAATCATCGCCCGGTTGGAGGAGCGGCTCGGCTACGTCCACAAGGGCATCGACAGTCTCACGACCGGCTGCGACATCGACAGGGCGGCACGCCTGGTCGCGCGGGTGTCGGGTGACTCGACCGTGGCGGCGAGCTTCGCCTTTGCGCGGGCGCTCGAATCCGCGCGCGGTATTTCGGCGCCGCCGCGGGCCGTGGCGCTACGCGGCATCATGGCCGAGCTCGAGCGCATCGCCAATCATCTGGGCGACATCGGCGCGGTCTGCAACGACGCGGCCTTCGCTCTCATCCTCGCCTATTGCGGCATCCTGCGCGAAAAGGTGCTGGCGGCCTGCGATCGCGTCTTCGGCCATCGGCTCATGATGGACAAGATCGTGCCGGGCGGTGTTGCCCACGATCCATCGCCGGCCGAACTGGGCGTGATCCTGGCCATGCTCGACGACATCGCGCCGTTGTTCGCCGATGTGGTCGAAGAGTACGACGACACCCCCTCGCTGCAGGACCGCACCTGCGCGACCGGGGTGGTGACGCCGGACCTGGTCGTCAAATGGGGCGCCGGCGGCCATGTGGGCCGCGCCTCGGGACGCGACTTCGATGCCCGCCGCAATCTCGCCTACGCTCCCTATGACGACCTCGGCTTCCTGGTGCCGGTGTTCATGGCCGGCGACGTCGACGCCCGCGTGCGCGTGCGGATCCGCGAGGTCGAGGCGAGCATGGAGATGATCCGCATGCTCATCGACTCGCTTCCCGACGGGCCGGTGCGCACGCAGGCGACCGGCGCCTCCGCCGGCGAGGGGGTCGCCGTCACCGAGGCGTTCCGCGGCGACCTTCTGGTGTGGCTGCGGCTGGACGGCTCCCGCGTGGCGCGCTGCCACATACGCGACGCCTCCTGGTTCCAGTGGCCGCTCCTGGAAGCCTCGATCGAGAACAACATCGTCGCCGACTTCCCGCTGTGCAACAAGTCGTTCAACTGTTCGTATTCGGGGCATGATCTATGAGCATGATGCCCGAAAAGTGGCTCCCGGTTTTCGGTGAGCATCATGCTCCAACGTAAAGACCGGCCATGCGCACGCTCCTGCTCAGATCGTTGTTCGCACGCCCGGTGACGATCGCCGCACCGTCGGCGGAGAACGCCGCGTTGACGGAGGTCGGCCATGCGCTCGAAGGTCGCATCCGCCGGCTCTATGGCCGCTCGCTCACGATCCGCGAGGTCGATGCCGGTTCCTGCAACGGCTGTGAGCTCGAGATCCACGCTCTCAACAACGCGGTCTACGACTGCGAGCGTTTCGGGCTGCGATTCGCCGCCTCGCCGCGCCACTGCGACGTCCTGATGGTGACCGGCCCGGTCACCCGCAACATGAAGGTGGCGCTGGAACGTACCTATGCGGCGACGCCGGATCCCAAATGGGTGGTGGCGGTGGGCGACTGCGCCTGCGGCTGCGGCGTCTTCGAGGACAGCTATGCGGTGATCGGCGCCGTCGACAAAGTCGTGCCCGTCGACCTGCACGTCAAAGGCTGCCCGCCGCGGCCGATCGAGCTCCTGCGCGGCCTCGTCGCGCTCGTCGACAAGGCGACGGCGAAGGGCTGATATCCAAGCCGCACGACGATCATCGAGGAACGGGCAAAGAAAAAGGGCCGGAGCGATGCTCCGGCCCGTCGTCTTTCAGTGAGTCAGTTCGCTCAGAAGAGATGCCGGAGGGCGTCCACCAGCGCCAGCATCACCGCCGCGGCGGCGACGGAGCCGATCTGGCCGCCCGTGTTGGCGCCCATGGCGTGCATCAGGAGGAAGTTCTGCTTGTCGTACTTCTGGCCTTCCTGCTGGACGACGCGAGCCGCCATCGGATAGGCCGAGATGCCGGCGGAGCCGATCAGCGGGTTCACCTTGCCGCCCGTCATCAAGTACATGATCTTGCCGAAGCCGACGCCAACCACGGTGTCGAGGCAGATGGCGACGAAGCCGAGGGCGAAGATCGCCAGCGTCGTCGGCTGCAGGAACTTGTCCGCCGCCATGGTGGAGCCGATGGCGATGCCGAGGAACAGGGTCGCCACGTTGGCGATCTCGTTTTCGGACGCCTTGACGAGACGCGACACCGCGCCGCATTCGCGCATGAAGTTGCCGAGCATGATCGAGGCCATCAAGGGCAGGCCCTTGGGCGCAATCAGGCCGGTCACGATCGTGACGACGATCGGGAACAGGAGGCGCGTGGTCGGCGAGATGGCGTTCTTGAACGCCGGCATGCGCGTCCTGCGCTCCTTGTCGGTGGTCATGAACTTCATGATCGGCGGCTGGATGATCGGCACGAGCGCCATGTAGGAATAGGCGGCGACCGAGATCGGGCCGAGGAGTTCCGGCGCGTACTGCGAGGAGACGTAGATCGCGGTCGGTCCGTCGCAGGCGCCGATGATGGCGATCGCCATCGCCTGCAGGTGCGGGAAACCGAGTGCGAGCGCGAGCAGGAGCGTCAGGAAGATGCCGCACTGGCCGGCAGCGCCGAACAGGAGGATGCGCGGGTTGGCCAGGAGCGGCGTGAAGTCCGTCATGGCCCCGATACCGATGAAGATCAACAACGGGAACAACTCGTTGGCGATACCCATATTGTAGATGGTTCGTATGAACCCGGTATCGTCCTTGGCGAGATGCTTGAGCGCCTCGGGCGCGGCCGCACCCATGGCCTCCATCACCTGTTTGGCGCCGGGATCGATGCCCTGCACCATCAGTTCGCTGTACGGAATGTTGGCGAGGAGGCAGCCGAACCCGATCGGAACCAGGAGCAGCGGTTCGACTTCCTTGAAGACGCCGAGATAGATGAGCAGGCCAGCGAGCGCCAGCATGACCAAGTTCTTCAGTCCACCGACCGTGAACAGGAACTTGACGCCGAGCGTCAGGCCGTCGAGGCCGTCTAACATGTGTTCGAACATTGGGTCCCCGCCTTCAGGATTTCTTCGCGTCGCCGTTGGCTTCGGCAGGGAAGATCTTTTTGAGCAATTGAATTGCGCCGATGAGGATCGCCATCGTGACGAACGTGCCACTGATGCCGACGATCATCATCGTCAGTCCAAACGACCACTTGTCCATCGCTTATCTCCCCGGCTTCCTGGTCGAAAGCCGCTGTTGAGCGCCGATCCTTACTGGATCGACAGCAGCGGCTGATCGACGTCGACGCCGTCGCCGGCGGACACATAGATGGCGGTGACCTTGCCGGCCTTGTGGGCGCCGATCGGGGTCTTCATCTTCATGGCTTCGAGGACAGCGACCTGCTGGTCGAGTTCGACAACGTCGCCGACGGCGGCCGAGACCTCGACGATGACGCCGGCGAGCGGGGCAGTGCGGTCATTGGGACCGGCGCTGGCGGGTGTGGCTTGTGACGGCGCGGCGGCCGGAGCCGGGGCGGGCGCAGGCGCCGGAGCGGGCGCAGTTGCGACTGGCGCCGGCGGCGCTGCCGGGGCGGGAGCCGCATAGGCGGCCGGCGCAGTGCCGCTCTGGCCCAGCTCCTCGACGACCACGTCGTACGACTTGCCGTCAACAGTGACACGGAGTTGCTTCATCATGGCGGTATCGTCCTCGAAATCGACGTTGGTTCTAGTCGTTGGAATGATGCACGCGCGGGACGGCGTGCGAGGTGTGGTGCTGTGAGCGCAGTTCGTTCGTCCATGTCGTGCCGGCACGAGGCCCGCCGATAAAGACGATCCGATGCGTTCCCAAGGTGGAGTAGACGGCCGCCGAAATGGCGGCGATCACGGCCGGGCTCACGCCTTCCGCAGCCACAGGGGCTCGCGGCGCGGCAACAGCGGCGGCAGTCGCGCCCGCCGGGACCAGCGGTCCGAGCCTGTCGGCCATCAGCCGAACGGCGAGGACAGCGGAGATCGACGACGCGATCGCGGACGCGATCACCGTGATGACGATCGTCACCGCCAGCAATCCGACCGGGTATCCGAGGAATGTCATGGAATTCAATTCGTTCATCAGGTTCTCCGCATCTCGTTTGTCATCGCCTGATTCCGATTAGCCCATGGGCCGCAGCAGCGTCACCAGAACGGCGGCGAAAATCGCGGAGGTGATCACCCCGCTGACGTTGGCACCGAGCGCGTGGGGCAGGATGATGGCCCTGTTGTTGGCCTGCGAAACCACCTTCTGGGCCACCTTGGCGGTGGTCGGCACGCACGAGACCGCGGCGATTCCGATCACCGGATTGTATTTGCCGCCGGACAGCCAGTAGAGCACGTAGCCGCCGAAGATGCCGCCGATCGCCGACATCGTCAGGGCGAAAATGCCGAGTATCAGCAGGATGAGCACCTTCGGATTGAGAATGGTGCTCGCTTCGCAGAGCACGCCGAGCACCAGTCCGAGGAAGAAGGTGGCGCCGTAGAGAAGCTGGTTGGAGAACAGGTCGTAGAAATAGTTCAAGCCGCTCTCGCGGACGATGACGCCGAGGAACAAGGACAGGAACAGCGGCGCCGCGACCGGGAACAAGAACGAAAGCAGCAAACACATGACGACGGCGAACACCATCTTCTCATTGGCGGTGATGGTCCTCACCCGTTCGTCCGGCATCTGGATGGCGCGCAGGCGCTCCGGCACCAGGATTTTGATGAGGTAGGGATAGCCGCCGTAAGTCAGGCCGAGATAAAGGTAACCCACCACTGTGATCGGAACGAAAATCTCCGGCGCGAGAATCAGCGACGCGAACAGGACCATGGGTCCGTCGGCTCCGCCGATCGTCGCCGCCGCCGCAGCCTCGTTCGCGGGCAGGCCCATCAGAACTCCGAGGGGATACGCACACAGTGTGCCGAGCTCGCCGCATATCGCCAGGAACATGCTGCGAAACGGGCGCTGCATCACATAGCCGACGTCCAAGAGCGTGCCGATACCGAGAAATACGAGGCAGGCGATCAGGCCGTTGGAGAACGCGAAGGTGTAGATCGGCTGCAGCCAGTTGATCTGCAGCACGGTCATCACCTCGTCGGTCCCGGAGGCCAGCGGGTCGAGGAAAAGCGTTCCGGTCTTGCCGTGGGCCAGGAACAGGACCGCGGCGTTGACCGTCGCCATTCCAAGCCCCATGGGCACCATCAGGAGCGCCTCGAGGATGCCGCGTTGTCCGAGATAGACGAGCAGTACTCCGAGCGCCATGAGGAAGATGCGGCCGACGAGAATATGCGGCTCTGCCGCCACCAGCGTCGCCAAGCCCTGGAAAAGGTCGAGGATATGGAATTCCGACATTCGTTCCGTCCGGCTTCAGCGATGCGGGAAATGCGAGAGATGGTGACGCGCTCTCATTTCGGACGTCCAGTTGGCGGGACGACTGGCCTCCGCCACGTAGACGATCCGGTGAGCGCCGATGACCGCGTCACATGCGGCGGCAATGATGATGGCGAGTTCGTCGGTAATCACGTCCGGCGCAGCCGCCGTGGCTGACGCCACGCTTGGCGCCGGCGCGGGATTCGCCGAAGCTGCCGGCTTGGGCTGGGCCGGCTGTGCCGAGCGCGCCAGGACGGTCACGATCAGTTTGATCACGCCCGCACACATGACGGCAATGAATGCCATCAAGGCGAAAGAATAGAAGGCCTGGGTCAGGCTGGCGACGATCATCGCTTTCATGGTGCGTTCCGTTGCGTTCCGGCGAACAAAACTCTCAGGCCCTGTTCGTCATGTCAGGCGATCGTCATTATCGGCTGGTCGGCATCGACAGCGTCGCCTTCGGCCACCAGTATGGCGGCGACGCGGCCGGCCTTGTGGGCGCCGACCACCGTCTTCATCTTCATCGCCTCCAGTACGAACAACGGATCGTCGAGTGCGACGACGTCACCGACCTTGACGTTGATCTCGTGGACGATGCCGGCGAGCGGTGCCGTCTGGTCGTCCGGACCGCCGACGACGGGCTGGGAGAGCGCCGCCGCCGGAGCGACATTCACCGGCTCCGGCTTGGACGGCGGCACCAACGGGCCGGGCATGGGCATCATCGTGGTGGTGGCCGCAGCAGTGGAAGCGCCGGTCTGCGCCGAGGACGCCGTGACGTCCTCGACGACGACTTCGTAGACGCGGCCGGAGAGTGAGATGCGTAGATGACGGATCATGCCCAAACTCCCGTTGCGGCACGTGTTGGATTTCTCATCAGCGACTTCGGTCCGGTCACAGCGGAATCAGTCCGTGCTTCTTGGGCGGCCGTACTTCGCGCTTGGTCAGGAGCTTGCGCAGCGACAGGGCGATCGACGCCCGTGTCATCTCGGGCTCGATGATGTCGGTGATGTAGCCCTTGGAGGCGGCGACGTAGGGAGAGGCGACCTCCTTCTTGTAGTAGTCGACGAACTCCTTGCGCTTGGCCTTCTTCTCCTTGGCGTCGTCGATGGCGGCGAGCTCCTTGGCGAACAGGATGTTGACGGCGCCGTCGGCACCCATCACCGCGATCTCGGCGGTCGGCCAGGCGAACACGATGTCGGCACCCATCTCCTGGGCGCACATTGCGAGATAGGAGCCCCCGTAGGCCTTGCGGGTCACGACGGTGATCTTCGGCGCGGTGGTCGCGGAGTAGGAGAACAACATCTTGGCGCCGTGGCGGATGATGCCGCCGCGCTCCTGGTCGATACCGGGCAGGAAGCCGGGCACGTCCACGAAGGTGACGAGCGGGATGTTGAAGGCGTTGCAGAAGCGGATGAAGTGCGCGCCCTTGTCGGAGGAATCGATGTCGAGGCAGCCGGCCTTTTCCATCGAATTGTTGGCGACGATGCCGACCACGATGCCCTGGATGCGAGCGAAACCGACGATCAGGTTCTTGGCGAAATCGGCGTGAATCTCGAACAATTCGCCGCCATCGACGACGCGACGGACGATCGCGTGCATGTCCATCGGCTCGGAGGCGTCGGACTTGACCAAGGCCTCCATCCCGGGATCGGGGTTGCAGTCGATCGACTCGCTCACGTGGTGCGGCGGATCTTCGGAATTGTTGCTGGGCAGGTAGGAGAGCAGCTTCTTGGTCAGCTCGATGGCGTGACGGTCGTCGTCGGCGAGAATGTGGACATTGCCGGACACGGATGCATGCATCGCTGCGCCGCCGACATCGTCCATGGAGACGTTCTTGCCGGTGACCGCCTTGATGACCTGCGGGCCGGTGATGAACATCTGCGCGTTGGTCTTCGTCATGATGATGAAGTCCATCAACGCCGGCGAGTAGGCGGCGCCGCCGGCGCACGGCCCGGCGATGATGGCGATCTGGGGCACCACGCCCGAGAGCGCGACGTTGCGATAGAATACTTCGCCGTAGCCGGCGAGCGCGTCGACGCCTTCCTGGATGCGGGCGCCGCCGGAGTCCTTGAAGCCGACGAGCGGCGTGCCGTTCTTGGCGGCGTAGTCCATCGCCCACACGATCTTGCGGGCATGCATGATGCCGAGCGTGCCGCCCACCGTCAGGAAGTCCTGGCTGAAGGCGGAGATCTGGCGGCCGTCGACGAGGCCGGTGCCGACCAGGACGCCGTCGGCAGGGATTTCGCGCTCGGACATGCCGAACGACGTGCATCCGTGGCGAATATGGGCCCCGTACTCCTGGAAGGTTTCAGACATGAAAAGGCCGACGAGACGCTCGCGCGCCGTCAGGAGACCTTTTTGATGCCGTTCGGCAACTTTCTTTGGGCTGCCGGGAGACATGATCTTCTGGCGGCGTTCTGCGAGCGTGGCACGCAGTTTTTCATCGACCGGCATGTTCGATCCTTTGTCGGAGCCGACACGACCGCTGCCGACAGCGTCGCGTCGCTAATGAAATTCTGTCTCTCGCGGTCCGGCGGGAAGCGTCGGCGCCAAAGACGAGTGACGGACCGGCACCCACGAAGGCGCGCAGCCGCTTGCGAACGATGCGGTCGGCCTCCTCGCGCATGGTTCGCGTCGGCGCGCAAACTGCCCGATTTAAGAGACCGACAATTTGATCTGCCTCACCAATCCCCTTGCATAGAACGCATGGTGCCTGCGCCGAAATGCTGCAACTGGTAGCGACGTCCGCGAAATGCCCTCGGATTGGGCGTTCGTGCGGCTGCGGTGCTCCATTCCCGCCACCTGCACGCGATTCTAGCCGATCGGCAACCGATTCGCCGGATGCATGCGGCCCGGATGGCGGGCTTGTCCCCCGGGTTCCCACTTAATGCTCTTTAACCATGCGTGCGAGCGTGCGTGATTGCCACCACCACGGGCGCCTTAGCGTTGATGCCTCGTTAACGGAGGCGCTCGCATTGTCGCGACCATGTGGCGTGCGTGGCGTTGGGTCATCATCGGGAGCGTTGCGGTGCTGGTACTCGCCGGCTGCGGCCGCAGCTGGTTCTCCGAACGCGAGCCATGGCGTCGGGAGGCCGAGGAAGCGTGCCTGAAATCCGGAACCATCAAGGAGGGCCCGAGCTTCACCATGCTCAGGCCCATCTCTGGACCCGGCGTGTGCGGCGCCGATTATCCCATCAAGGTAACGTCCCTGGGCGAGAGTTTCGCCTCCGGCTATGCAGACGATCTGCGCCCGCCAGGCTCTATTCCGGGGGCGGCACAACCCCGCGGCTATCCGGCCAACAGCCCGTTCTCGGTCAATCCCGATTACCCTGCTGATACGCGGCTGCCGCCGCGGAGCGGGGCCGGGACCGTCTATCGGGCGCCGGTCGCGCCGCCCGGCGCTGGCGGTGGTCCCATCCAACTGACGCCGCCCGGTGTCGAGCTTCCCGACTCCGACGCGCCGGGAAGCTACGCGACGCCGACACCCCGCTACGGTACGCCGGCGCCGGACTACGACGCGCCCCGGCGCGTGCCGACCCAACGCATCTACCAGAGCACCGCACCGGCGCCTGTGCAGGCGCGGCGCGACTATGACGTGGCGCCGCTCGCGCCGCCGCAGACCCGACCGGGGACTCCCATGCCTGCCCCTGGGGTGCCCCTGTCGCCATCACGCGCCGTGACCGGCTCCATCGGGCCTGCCAGCGTGACGCCGAGCGCCACGCTGGCCTGTCCGATCGTCTCCGCCCTCGACCGCTGGATCGTCGATGCCGTACAGCCGATGGCGCTGCGCTGGTTCGCCCAGCCGGTCGTCGAGATCAAACAGATCTCCGCCTATTCGTGCCGCAGCATGAACAACGGCAGTGCCAACCCCAAAATCTCCGAGCATGCATTCGGCAATGCCCTCGACATCGCCTCCTTCAAGCTCGCCGATGGGCACGTCATAACGGTCAAGGGCGGCTGGCGCGGAACGCCGGAGGAGCAGGGATTCCTGCATGACGTCCAGCTCGCCGCCTGCGAGCAGTTCACCACCGTGCTGGCGCCGGGGTCCAACGTCTTCCACTACGATCACATCCATCTGGATCTGATGCGCCGGGCGAGCGGCCGCCGCATCTGCCAGCCGGCGGCGATTCCCGGCGAAGTGGTGGCCGCCAAGGCTCGCGCCCGCTATGCCGGGCGCAAGGGCGAACCGTCCTATACGGGCTCGGTCTCCTCCTACATGCCACGCACCCACGGCCGCCGGGCTTTGCCGGACGCCACCAAGGACGAGGACGACGACGGCCGCCGCTTGCCCGAGGCGGTGCCGGGCGAGGATTGATCGGTCGTTCGTCTTGGGTGGGATAGGTAGCATGATGCCATGGGCGGCTGGGCGAATGTCTGCGAGCAGTCATCTGAACCCGCTAACTCTGCTGCGACACTAAGCGGCAGGGGCACCGGGGGGCCTTCTCAATCGACGCGGAACTCTCCATATCTGCGCCTTGAAGGTGGGCCGCTTGTGCCTGACGACAACGCCGGGAGACATTTTGATGCGCCGTTCCATTCGCGCCTTGTTGGCTGTGCTGGCCGTGATCGTATCGGTCGGCTGGCTGGTGGCCGAAGCTGATGCCCGCGTAGGCGGCGGCGGCAGCCGCGGATCGCGGACATTCTCCGCTCCGCCGGTCACCCGCACCGCGCCGACGCAGAGCGCGCCCCTGCAGCGGACCATCACCCAGCCGAACCAGCCCGGCAGCCCGGCGGCCAGCCGGCCGGCGGCCCAGCAGAGCGGTTCCTGGTTCAACCGGCCCGGCATGGGCCTCCTGGGTGGCCTCGCCGCCGGCTTCCTCGGTGCCGGCCTCATCGGCATGCTGTTCGGCGGCGGTTTCCTGTCGGGAATCGGCGGCTTTGCCTCGATGCTGGGTTTCATCATCCAGATCGCCCTGGTCGTCATTGTGGCCCGGCTCGCCTGGGGGTGGTGGCAGCGCCGCAACCAGCCGGCGACGGCGTCGGGACCGTCCCTGTACAATTCCGCGCCTGAGCCGCAGTCCTACCGTCCCACCGGCGGCGCAATGGGCAGCGCGCTCGGCGGCTATGGCGCCGCCAAGGCCGAGCCGTCCGACGAAATCGGCATCTCGGGTGCCGACTACGACGAGTTCGAGCGGCTGCTGTCGGAGACCCAGGCGGCCTATTCGGACGAGGACATCGCCAAGCTCAAGGCGCTCGCGACCCCCGAAATGGTGTCGTATTTCTCCGAGGACCTGACCGCCAATGCGAGCCGTGGCGTCGTCAACAAGATCAGCGACGTCAAGCTCTTGCAGGGTGACCTTGCCGAAGCGTGGCATGAGGACAATGCCGACTACGCCACCGTTGCCATGAAGTTCGCGTTGACCGACCGCATGATCGAGCGGACGTCGCAGAAAGTGGTCGAAGGCGGCGAGCCCGAAGAGGTGACGGAACTGTGGACCTTCCGGCGCGCCCGAGGCGGCCGCTGGATCGTCTCCGCGGTCCAGGAGGCTTGATAAACAATAGCTTTGTCAGAGCTTTGTAAGAAATACGGCCGGGGCCTTGGGCTCCGGCCGTATTTTTCCATACACGCCGTTAACCCTAATTGAACCTTTCCACACGTCGCCGCGACCAATGGACATCACGCCATCAATCGTTGGGGACGTGCCATGGCCAGCATCCGCCGTATCGCATTTGCGCTGACGATCACCGTCGCCGGCTTCGCCGGCCTCTCGGATGCCACCGCCAATACCTTCCCGCGCTGCCCGAAGCCGACAGAGCATACGGAAGTCGTCAAGGTCTTGACCCTTGCCACTGAGCGTTCGCGCGCCATGGCCGAGGACAATCCGCTGCTCCTCGCCGACGTCGGCTTCTACGAAACCGAACTCGCCGCCACCCGCCGGTGCGTGCCGGCAGTCGCCGCGGCGCGCACGAGCCGCTGAACGCACGCCCTGTCGTCAACGGCTGCACCGTGCGGTGCGGGAGCACAATGTATCCGTGCGACACCCGTCCGTAACATCCTGATCGGGTGAACTTCCTAGGTTGAAAATCGACGCTTTTCAACCATTGTTCAGCACATCCTCGCTTAGGGTGTCGGCGGAGGGCTTGTATGCGCGTCGTTCTTGCCGATCCCAGTCGCACCGTCCACAAGGTGGTGACGCGCCTGTTGCGCGCGCGCGGCCACGAAGTCTTTGCTTTCGCCGATGGTGCGAGTGCGCTGTCGTTTCTGCGCGATGGAGCCGCCGACGCGCTCATCACTTCCACGGAACCGAATGGCATGTCCGGTTTCGAGCTGTGTTGGGAGGCGCGGCTGATCGCGGCCGGGCGTTGGCCCATGTACATCGTCATGATGTCGTCGCGGCGCGAACAGCAGGTCGTCTGCGAAGCCCTCGATTCCGGCGCCGACGATTTCATCGGCAAGCCGCCGGCCACCGAGGAGCTCTATGCCCGCATGCGCGCCGCCGAGCGTCTGGTACGCTTGGAGCGCGATCTCATGGAGCTCGCCTCCACCGATCCTTTGACCGGCGCCCTCAATCGTCGCGCCTATTTCACCATGGCGCACGACGCCGTCGAGGCGGCCCGTCGCGGCGCGGCGCTGGCCGTCGTCATGATGGACATCGACCGCTTCAAGACGATCAACGACATCCACGGCCACGACAGCGGCGACGTGGCGCTGCGGGCCGCCGTCCAGGCGGCGGGCCAGGAGCGAGCCGTGTTCGCGCGGCTCGGCGGCGAGGAGTTCGCCTTCCTGCTGCCCGACTGGTCGGCGGCCGACGCCCTCGTCCTCGCCGAACGGGTGCGCGCGCGCATCGCCGCCACGGAGGTGCCGATCGCAGGCGCGGTTCTGTCCATGACGTGCAGTTTCGGTGTCGCCGAGTGGGAGGCGGACGAGGGTATCGACAGCCTGCTCAAGCGCGCCGACATCGCCCTCTACCAGGCCAAGACCGGCGGCCGCAATCGCGTCGTCGTTGCCGAGGACCCGGCGGCGTGGGTGTCGATGCCGCGCGACCCCGGAAGCGTCATCCGGGCCGAGGACCGCGACAGCCTGCCGGCGGCTCGGGCGGCCGAGCTGATGCGGCGTCATCAGCAGCGATGACCGTCCGCGGATAGTCTGGCCTCCTGGCATCTCCGTCATTGCCGGCGAAGCCGACGAGGCAATGCGGCTCTTTTCTCCGCGACACATGGATTGCTTCGCTTCGTTTGCAATGACGAGCGGATAGGCCGGTCATGTCCCGGTGTGGGCGGATCCGTCCTCCGCATTCGTGGGCAGCGAAGCCGCTCTATTCCGGCGCCCCATAGCCGCCGGCCGTCGGCGTGCGGATGATGATCGCCTCACCGGCCTCGAGAATGGTGGCATCGCAGCCTGCGAGCTTATCGATGCGGCCGTCCGGTCGTCGCACCGCGTTCTCGCCGACCTCGCCCGGCGATCCGCCCGCGAGGCCGAACGGCGGCACGCGGCGGTGGCCGGACAGGATGGTGCACTCCATCTTTTCCAGAAACCGGATGGTCCGGCTGACGCCGTCGCCGGCGCTCCATCGGCCCCGTCCGCCCGAACCCGGGCGGATATGAAAATCCTCCAGCACCACGGGATAGCGGAATTCGAGCACTTCCGGGTCTGTGAGGCGCGTGTTGGTCATGTGGGTGTGGACGGCGTCGGTGCCGGGGAAACCCGGGCCTGCCGGCGAGCCCGAACAGATGGTCTCGTAGTACTGGTAGCGGGCATTGCCGAAGTTGAGATTGTTCATGGTGCCCTGGGCGCCGGCGAGGGCGCCGAGGGCGCCGAACAGGCAGTCGGTCACCGCCTGCGACACTTCCACATTGCCGGCGACGACGGCGGCCGGATATTCGGGCGACAGCATCGACTTCTTGGGAATGACGATACGGATGGGTTCGAGGCAGCCGGCATTCATCGGGATGTCGTCGTCGACCATGACGCGGAAGACGTAGAGCACCGCTGCGCGCGTTACCGGTTCGGGAGCGTTGAAGTTCGAGGGCTGCTGCGCCGACGTGCCGGTGAAATCGACGGTCGCCTCGCGCTTCGCCTTGTCGACCGTGATTGTGACGCGGACCACCGTGCCCTGGTCCATTTCGTAGGCGAAGGCGCAATCGTGCAGCCGGTCGATGACCCGGCGCACGCTCTCGGCGGCATTGTCCTGCACGTGCTGCATGTAGGCTTCGACCACCGGGAGCGAAAACTGGTCGACCATCTTCGCGAGCTCGTGGGCGCCGCGCTCGTTGGCGGCGATCTGAGCCTTGAGGTCGGCGATGTTCTGCACCGGATTGCGGGCCGGGTAAGGGCCGCCGACGAGAAGGTCGTGGAGCTCGCGCTCGCGGAAAGTGCCGCGCTCGACGATCCTGAAATTGTCGATGTAGACGCCCTCCTGTTCGATGGAAGTGGCGTTGGGCGACATGGAGCCCGGCGCGACCCCGCCCACATCGGCATGGTGACCGCGCGAGGCGACCCAGAAGAGGATTTTTGGGACTGCCGTCGCCGCAGACTCGGCTTGCTCCCCTCGCAAGGGGGGAGGGAACACAGGAGCCGCGCCCGCCGAGAAAGATCCAGCAAACACGGGCGTGCACACCGTGATGTCGGGCAGATGCGTGCCGCCGTTGTAGGGGGCGTTGATGGCGAAGACGTCGCCGGGGGCAATGTCGCCTTCGTTCTCGCGGATGATGGTTTCCACCGCGCGATCCATGGATCCGAGATGCACCGGCATGTGCGGGGCGTTGGCGACCAGCGAACCGTCGGCGGCGAACACCGCGCAGGAGAAGTCGAGCCGCTCCTTGATGTTGACCGAATAGGCCGTGTTCTGCAGCGCCACGCCCATCTGCTCGGCGATGGACATGAACAGGTTGTTGAACACTTCCAGCATCACCGGATCGGCGTCGGTGCCGATGGCGCGCTCGCGCACGAGCGGCACCGTGCGGGCGAGCACGAGGTGGTTCTTCGCCGTCAGCTCGGCCCGCCAGCCGTCCTCGACCACGATCGTCTGGTGGGGCTCGACGACGATCGCCGGCCCCCTGACCACGTGGCCGGGCGAAAGCTGGTCGCGGGTGAAGACCGCGGCGTCGTGCCGGCGCCCGAGCGAGTAGAAGCGCGTCGTGCGCGCCGGCGCCGGCAGCGGCGCGGTGGTGGTCGCGTGGCGCTTCTCGCTGGACTTGGTGGCGCCGCCGACCGCCTCGACCGACACCGCCTCGACGACGACGGCCTTGGTGTCGTCGACGAAGCCGAAGCGGGATTTGTGTGCGGCTTCGAAAGCGGCCTTCATGGCGGCGAGGGAGGGGGCTTCCTTCTCCCCCGCAAGCGGGGCCGGGGACGGAGAAGGCGAGGCTTCGATGACGAATGCCGGCACCTCCAGGGCGGTGTCGGTGCCGGCATAGCGGATATGGGCGCGCACATGCACGGTCACGTCCGCCGCCGCGACGCCCTGGCCGGTCACCTCGTCGCGGGCTTCGGCGCCGAGGCGATTGCCGAGTTCGATGAGCATCGCGCCCGCCGCCTCGCCCAAGGGTTCCTCGATGGCCTGCTCCCGGATGGCGCGGATGGAGGCCAAGCCCATGCCGTAGGCGGACAGGAGCGACGACAACGGATGGATCAGCACTTTGGTCATGCCGAGCGCGTCGGCGACCAGGCAGGCGTGCTGGCCGCCGGCGCCGCCGAAGCAGTTCAACGCATAGCGGGTGACGTCGTAGCCGCGCTGCACCGAAATCTTCTTGATGGCATTGGCCATGTTCTCGACCGCGATGCGTATGAAACCGTCGGCGATCTCTTCCGGCGTCTTGTCGCCGACCCCGCGGGCCAAAGCGGCGAACCCCGCCCGCACCGCCTCGGCGTCGAGGGGCTCGTCCTGGTCGGGCCCGAAGATCTTCGGGAAGAAGTCCGGCATCAGCTTGCCGAGCATCACATTGGCGTCGGTAACCGCGAGCGGGCCGCCGCGCCGATAGCAGGCCGGTCCCGGATTGGCGCCGGCGGAGTCCGGGCCGACCCGGAAACGCATGCCGTCGTAATGCAGGATCGAGCCGCCGCCGGCCGCGACGGTGTGGATCAGCATCATGGGGGCGCGCATGCGCACGCCGGCGACTTCGGTCTCGAAGGTGCGCTCGTAATCGCCGTCGAAATGGGAGACGTCGGTCGAGGTGCCGCCCATGTCGAAGCCGATCAGGCGATCGAAACCGGCCTCGCGCCCGGTCTGCGCCATGCCGACGACGCCGCCCGCCGGACCGGACAGGATCGCGTCCTTGCCGTGGAAGAGGTCGGCGGCGGTGAGCCCGCCCGACGACATCATGAACATGAGGGGGATGGCTGATTCCTCACCCGCTGCTGCTTCCTTCTCCCTCCCCCGCTTGCGGGGGAGGGCCGGGGAGGGGGCAACCTCTTGCTCGGCGTTCGTGGTGCCCCCTCCCTGACCCTCCCCCGCAAGCGGGGGAGGGGACGGCGAGGTCGCGCCCGTCTCCATCTCTCCGGCCACCTGCGCCACGTATCGGCGCAGGATGGGCGACAGATAGGCGTCGACGACGGTGGTGTCGCCGCGGCTCACCAGCTTGATGAGCGGCGATACTTCATGGCTGGCCGACACCTGCGCAAAGCCCATCTGCCTCGCCAGGGCGGCAACGACGCGCTCGTGCGCGGGATACCGATAGGCGTGCATGAACACGATGGCGAGGGCCGGGATGCCGTCGCGGCGCGCCTCGTCGAGCGCGCGGCGCACAGCCGCAAGATCGAGCGCGCGCTCCACCGTGCCGTCGGCGCGCACGCGCTCGTCCACCTCGACGACGCGCTCGAACAGCATGTCGGCTTGACGATGTGGCGGGCGAAAATCTTCGGGCGCGCCTGGTAGCCGATCCTGAGCGCGTCGCGGAAGCCTCGGGTAGTCACAAGGAGCGTGCGCTCGCCCTTGCGTTCCAGGAGCGCGTTGGTGGCGACGGTGGTGCCCATCTTGACGGCGGAGACCGCCGCGGCCGGAATCGCCTCGCCGGGCGCGAGGTCGAGGAGGTCGCGGATGCCCTGCACGGCGGCGTCCGAATAGGCTTCCGGATTGTCGGAGAGGAGCTTGTGGGCGACGAGCGTTCCATCCGGCCGGCGCCCGACCACGTCCGTGAACGTGCCGCCGCGATCGATCCAGAACGCCCATTGCCCAGCCATGCGGACCCTCCCTGTGATACCGCATTAAAGCACACGCGGCGCGGCCCGCGAGGGGAATTCGGGAGTGCGGACACGCAAGGTCGTGCCGGCGCAATCGGCGGGCGCAGCGAACTCAATTCCACGACGTAATTCGCATCGGTTATATTATTCGGAGTCGAAAACACGAATTTACTAAATGCTCCCGCAAAGTGAAGTTGACGCCGGCGTTGCAACCATATTCTCGTCTTTTCGCTCGATTCCGGGATGTAATCGAGTTCGATAACTTATAATCAGTCGACGGCAATATTATACTTTTGTTAACCAAAACACGACAGTTTCATGTGCGTTGCGATATGGCGCCGAGCCGTGCGGAATTCCCAGCGCGCTTGCACGAAAGCAGGCGTGATCGGGGAGTGTAATCACGGCAGCCGCCGCGACGAACAATATGGAACGGCGAAATCATGAAAACTGGAATCCTGAGCCGGGCGAGGATCGGCACCCGCATCTATGCCGGTTTTGCCCTGGTGCTTGTGTTGTTGGCCACGCTCGGAATCATGAGCGTACTCGCCCTGCGGACGATCGAGGCTTCCGTCGGAGATCTCGCCAGGACCAGCAACCAGGCATTGTTCACGTTGTCGGCTGAAAACGGCAATTCGGAAACCCGGCGCCTGACATACGTCTTCACGAGAACCGAAGACGCCAAGACGCTCGCGGCGGCGCGTGCCCTGATCGCCACCAGGCTCGAAGAATTCGCCTCCTATAAATCCTCCGACGAGACCGGCCGAGCCGCGGTGAGAAAGCTCAGCGATTCGCTGACGCGCTACGGCGGCGACCTCGAAACCGTGGCAAAATTCTCCGACGAACGCCGCAGGCTGCTCGCCGAATACGCGGCGCTGCGCGGCCAGGCCGTCGATGGTTTCACGAAGGCGATCAAGGATGCCTCCGCGGACGGCGAACTCGAAGCCGCCATGGTGGCCGCCGAGGCGCGTCAGCACCTGATGACCATGTCGTTTTCGTTCAGTGAATTCCTGCGTAATCCCCAGCAGCGCACCATCGAGGCCTTCAAGACCCAATATGAAAAGCTGCGGGCGACCGCCGACCAGGTCATCGCCAAGACCAAGGACGCGGAACGCAAGCGCTTCGTCCGCGACACGGTCGAAAAAATCGACAAATACGCGAAGGCCTTTTCCGAGATCGGCCGTATCGGCATCGAGCAGGACAAGTTGATCGCTGCGATGATCGCCGCCGGAGAAGAAACCTCGGCGTTCCAAAAGAGCGCCGGGGCCAGGAAGCGCGACGAAATGGCCGCCATCAAAGCCGCCACGGACATGACCATCGGGCGGACCGAGACCACGACCATCCTGATCGCCATCGGGGCTTTCATACTCGGCCTCATGACTGCGTTCGTGATCGCCCGCGGCATCGTCAAGCCGGTGACCGGTCTGACCGGCGGCATGAAGGAACTCGCCGCGGGCAATTTCGGCGTGGCGCTGCCCGGCCTCGATCGCAAGGACGAGGTCGGCGAGATGGCGCAGGCGGTCGAGACCTTCAAGGTGAAACTGGCCGACAAAGCTCGCCGCGAGGCCGAGGAGCGCCAGGCCGAGGAAGGCCGCAAAGCGGAAGAGAAGCGCTTCGCCGAGCAGCGTGATGCCGAGCAGAAGAAGGCGGCGGAGGAACGCGCCGCGGCCGAGCGCAAGGCGGCCATGCGCAAGCTCGCCGATGATTTCGAGAAGGCGGTCGGCGGCATCATCGACACCGTGTCGTCGGCATCCACCGAACTGGAAGCGGCGGCCAGCACCCTGACCAAGACGGCCGAGACGACGCAGCATCTTTCCACCACCGTCGCCACGGCGTCCGAGCAGGCGTCGGCGAACGTCCAGTCGGTCGCTTCGGCGACCGAGGAGATGACCGGTTCGGTCGGGGAGATCAGCCGCCAGGTGGCGGAATCGAGCTCGATCGCCAACGAGGCCGTCCATCAGGCCCAGAAGACCGACACCCGCATCAACGAACTCTCGCATGCGGCCAGCCGTATCGGCGACGTCGTCAAGCTCATCACGGACATCGCCGAGCAGACCAATCTGCTGGCGCTGAACGCCACCATCGAGGCGGCACGCGCCGGCGAGGCCGGCAAGGGCTTCGCGGTGGTGGCGCAGGAAGTCAAAGCGCTGGCGTCGCAGACCGCCAAGGCGACCGGCGACATTTCCAACCAGATCACCAGCATGCAATTGGCGACGCAGGACTCGGTTGCCGCCATCAAGGAGATCGGCGAGACGATCGGCCGGATTTCACACATCTCGGCGACCATCGCGGCGGCGGTGGAAGAGCAGGGCGCGGCGACGACGGAGATCGCCCGCAATGTCCAGCAGGCCGCCAAAGGCACGGCGGAGGTGGCGAGCAACATCGTCGAGGTCAACCAAGGTGCCGGCGAAACCGGCTCGGCGTCGGCGCAGGTGCACTCCTCGTCCCAGCAACTCGCCGGCGAGTCCAACAAGCTCAAATCCGAGGTGCAGAAGTTCCTCGATACGGTCCGTGCCGCATAGGGAGCACGCGGTAGGGGCCGTCACGGCCGCGCGATACACATTCAGTGTCGCGCGGCCATTGCGATTTTAAGCTGCCACGTTTCGCGAACAGCGACGCCGGCAGGCCGAGACCGGCCTAGAGTTCCGGAATGGTCACCAGGCTGAAGCCGGCTTTCACGAGGCCGTCGCGCAGCGCCTGGGCGGTCGCGACGGCGTCGGCGTTGTCGCCGTGCACGCAGATGCTCTGCGGGTTGACCGGAATGCGTTTGCCGGTGACCGAGACGAGCGCGCTTTCCTCGACCATGCGCATGACGTGAGCGAGGCTCGCCTCGGCGCCGTGCACCATGGCGTCCGGTCGGCTGCGTGGCACGAGATTGCCGTCGTCCAGATAGGCCCGATCGGCAAAGACCTCCTCGATCACCGGCAGGCCGATTTCCTTGCCGGCGATGGCCATCTGGGACGCCGCCGGCGCGAGCAGGATCAGCGCCGGGTCGAGACGGTGCACGGCGCGCACCACCGCGTCCGCCACCTTGCGGTCCGCGCAGGCGATGTTGCTCAAGGCGCCATGCGGCTTGACGTGGGTGACCTTCGTGCCCTGCGCCTGCGCGCAGGCTTCGAGCGCGCCGATCTGGTAGATCAGCATGGCCTCGAGCTCGGGCGCCGGAACGTCCATGCGCCGCCGGCCGAAGCCCTGCAGGTCCGGGAAGGAGGGATGCGCCCCGATGCTCACGCCGTGGTCCTTGGCGAGCCCGGCGGTCTTGATCATCACCAGAGGGTCGCCGGCGTGATAACCGCAGGCGACATTGGCGGAATTGACGATGCGCAGCATGGCGTCGTCGCCGGCCATCTTCCAGGCGCCAAAGCTCTCGCCGAGGTCGGAATTGAGATTCAGCTTCTTTGCCATTTCGCTTCTCATATGGGCTGGAATAGATCGGACTCGTCGTCCGTGTCCGTCGCCGCAGATTCGTCGATGATGTGTCCGGCCCACTGTTTCCAGCGGGCCTCCAGGGCGGTGAGCGCCTGTTTGGCCTCGACGAGGCCGACCGCAGCAAAACCGATCGTCTCGCCCGGCTTGACCTGGGCGAGGCGCGGAAGGTCGGCGGAAATCACGGTGGCGATTTTCGGATAGCCGCCGACGGTCTGGCAGTCGGCCAGAAGGATGATGGGCTGGCCGTTGGCCGGCACCTGGACGGCGCCGGGGACGACGCCGTCGGAGGTGATGTCCGCCGCGGCCGGTGTCGCATGGGCGAGCGCGACGCCTTGGAGCCGCATGCCCATGCGGTCGCGTGCTTCCGTTGCCGTATAGGCATTGGCCAGGAAGGCGGCGACCGACTCCGCCTTGAAGTGATCGTCCTGCGGCCCGAGCATGACGCGGATCGGGCCGTCGTCATGGGACCATGGGGGCGCCGAGAATTCCTTGTCGCCGTCGCTCACGCCCGCGCAGGGGATTTCGAGGCCCTTGGTGATGGCGACGCCGATGCCGGCGCGCTGATAGAGGGAGCGGCTGCCCAGTTGGACGGGGGTCGCGAAGCCGCCGGACACCGCGATATAGGCGGTCTTTCCGGTCAGAACCCCGACCTGGAGCCTTTCGCCCACATCGAGCGTGACGCTGCGCCAGGGTGCGACGTCATGCTGGCTGCCATCGGTTCGGATCAGCTTGGCGGTCAGGGGACCGGCGATTACCATTCGGACCGGATCCTGCTTGACGGCAAGAATGGGGCCGCGGGCGCGGACTTCGATCACGGCGCAGGCTGGCGGATTGCCCACGAGCGCGTTGGCACAACGCGCCGTGAGAGGGTCGAGACACCCGGACACTGCGAGGCCCATGCCCCGATAGCCGATCCGGCCGAGATCCTGGAAACTGTTGGCGATGCCGGGATTGGCGACTTCGATGAGAGCGTTACCGAGATCGTTCATGGCGCTCACCCCTTGACGAGCAGGCTGTCGCGCGAAAGCCCGCCCCGCGCGGCCGCGGCTTCCAGTTCGGTGAATTCGCTGCGGGCGATGGCACGCCACCGGACCTCGTCACCAGAGGCCAGAAGCGACGGCGAAGCCTCGTTCTGGGCGGAGAACAACGGCACAGGCGTGCGGCCGAGCAGGCGCCAGCCGCCGGGGCTTTCCCACGGATAGATCGCGCACATGGCGCCGGCGACCGCCAGCGAACGCGCCGGCACGGCTTGGCGCGGCGTCGACAGGCGCGGCATTTCCAGTTCGGCCGGCAGCCCGCCCATGTAGGGAAAGCCCGGCATGAAGCCGATCATGTAGACCTGGAAGGTCGTACGGGTGAGGAGGTCGATGACGGCTTCGCGCGTCAGACCCTTGGCCTGTGCGAGGTCGGCGAGATCGGGCGCGAGGTCGTCGTCGAAGCAGACCGGGATGTGCCAGTGGCGTCCCTCGCGGCGGGCCGCGCCGGCTTTTTCGGCGAGGTTCCGCAAGGTCTCGCCGAGGCGCGCGCCGTCGCAGGCGGATGGGTCGTAGCACACCGTCAGCGAACGGAATGTCGGCACAAGGTCGACGACGCCGACGAATTCTTCGTCGGCTTTGGCCTTTTCGAGCGCATCGAGGAGGCCGAGCACGCGCCCGTGCAGGGCGGGGTCGACGCGGTCGCCGAACTCGACTGTCCAGGCCGTGTCTCCAAGTGGCAGCAGACGCATGGTGGCTTCTCGCTTCGGTGGCATCGCCGCCCAGCATTAAAGCATGCGCGGCGCCGACGGAAACTGTGGAGTTCGCATATCAAGTCCGTCGCCGTCTCGCATCCCGCGCCGGTCGCGCCCCCCTGTCGCCCTCACATTCGAGGCGAGTGGCGCGGATATTGCAAATACGACGCGTATCGTGACATGCCCCCCGGAGGTGAGGCCCGAAGGCTCACGAAGGGGGAGGGGATGATGATCCGTGCGATTGCCGCTGGCATTTGTTGCTGGGCAACTTCGGGCGGCCGGCAGTTGGGGAGGGAGGTCTGGGCCCGTCGCTGAACGGTCGGGACCGGACGGGGTGCGTTCCGCACGGGCACTGAAACCTGAGTCGTGCCATCGCGGCGGGTTTCTACTCGTGCGTGCAGATTGGCGGCAGCGAAAGCGGCGAAATAAGCCTCGCTCCGGCGCTAACCGGAGCTTGCCAGCGGCCGCCGGATCGCGCGATGCTCGTGTTCGAGCGACGGCCGGTCGTGGCGGCGCCGTCGGACAATCGACTGCATTCAATCAGCAGCAATCAATCAGCAATCTACGACAGAAGGGACGGGACAAATGACGACGACAGGACGGACGGCGCTCGCCGTCGCATTCTCTTTCGCAATGACCGGCTTCGCCATGACCGGGATGGCGGCCGCCCAGACGGCCTGGGATTTGCCGACTCCCTATCCGGCCAGCAACTTCCACACCAAGAACGTCGTCCAGTTCTCCCAGGACGTCGAAAAGGCGACCGGCGGTTCGCTCAAGATGACGGTCCACCCGGCCGGCTCGCTGATCAAGCACGCCGACATCAAACGGGCGGTGCGCCAGGGCACGGCACCGATCGGCGAAGTGATCATCTCGCTCGCCACCAACGAGTCGCCCATCTACGCGGTCGATTCGCTGCCTTTCGTCGCCACCAGCTACGAGGCCGCCAAGAAGCTCTACGCGGCGCACCGTCCGGCGCTCGAGAAGCGTCTCGCCGAGGAAGGCCTGATGCTGCTGTTCTCGGTACCGTGGCCGCCGCAGGGGCTCTACTCCAAGCGCGAGATCAAGACCGTCGACGACCTCAAGGGACTGAAGTTCCGCACCTACAATCCGATCATCGGCCGCATCGCGGCGCTCGCCGGCGCGATCCCGACCCAGATCGAGGTGCCGGACCTCCCGACCGCCTTCGCGACCGGCCGCGTCGACGTCATGATCACCTCGGCGTCGACCGGCGTCGACACCAAGGCGGAGGACTATCTCTCCCATTACAACGACATCCAGGCCTGGCTGCCGCGCAACATGGTGTTCGTCAACAAGGCCGCCTTCGACAAGCTCACCGACGCGCAGAAGAAGGCCGTTCTCGACCAGTCCAAGATCGCCGAGGAGCGCGGCTGGAAGGCCTCCATCGAAGAGAAGACGATCAAGACCAACGCGCTGCGCGCGGCCAAGATCACCGTCCAGGATCCCTCTCCGGAGCTCAAGACCGGCCTCTCCAAGATCGGCGAGACGATCACGTCCGAATGGGTCGCGACGGCGGGCGCCGACGGCAAGGCGATCCTTGACGCCTATCGGAAGTGACGGTTGCGGCGGCGGGCGAGGGCGGTCTGCTTCCGCCGTCACCCCGGCATCGTGAGTTCGGCACCGGCCTTTGTCGACCGGTGAGGAAATGAAACTATTCATCGTCATTGCGAGGAGCGAAGCGACGAAGCAATCCAGTCCTTTCTTCGCGGCTCTGGATTGCTTCGCTTTCGCTCGCAATGACGGGTGACTTGTTTCTTCCCAGCCATCCCCAAACGCGGCCATTCGCGGCGCATTCGGTCGGACCGCCCAGCGGTCGAACGAAGCCGGACCTGCCGCAGCAAGCGAAGGCAGCACCATGCGGCGCCTCCTCGACGGGCTCTATCTCTTCTGCCTGTGGCTTTCGGCCTTGTGCCTGGTCGCCATCGCGGTCCTGGTCGGGCTGCAGATCGCCGGCCGCGTCTTCGATCTTTTGACGGCCCTCGTCGGCCTGCCGCCGTCCGGAATCGTCATCCTGTCGCTGGCGGAGATTTGCGGCGCGCTGCTCGCCGCCGCGAGCTTCTTGGGGCTGGCCGCGACCCTGCATGCCGGCGCCCATATCCGCGTCACCATGCTGCTTGCGGCGCTACCGGACGGGTTTCGGCGCTTCATGGAAATGTGGGCGTTCGGAGCCGCGGCGTTGTTCTCGGCCTACATCGCCTGGCAGCTCGCCCTGTTCGCCTACTATTCGTGGACGTTCAACGAAGTGTCCTCCGGCGTCGTGCCGATCAAACTCGCCTATCCGCAGGCCGTGATGGCGTTCGGTGCGGCGATGCTGGTGATCGCGCTGGTCGACGAGCTGGTGAGCGTGGTGCGGCGCGGCCGCCCCTCGTTCCGCAGCGCCGAGGACGCCATCAGCCTGGGCAAGGAGGGCTGAAGTCCATGGAAATAGTCGAACTCGCCGCCATTCTCATCGTCCTGCTGTTCGCCATTCTGGCGTCGGGCATGTGGATCGCGCTGGCACTGGCCGGCGTCGGCCTCGTCGCCGTCATGACCAAGGTGGCAACCCCGCCTGGCCAGGTCCTGGCGACCTCCATCTGGGCGGCGTCGAATTCCTGGGACTTGACCGCGCTGCCCATGTTCATCTGGATGGGCGAGATCCTCTATCGTACCCGCCTGTCCGAGGACATGTTCGAAGGCCTGGCGCCGTGGGTGCAGGGCCTGCCCGGACGGCTCCTGCACGTCAACGTGGTCGGCTGTGCCATCTTCGCCGCCGTGTCGGGCTCGTCGGCGGCGACTTGCGCCACGATCGGCCGCATTTCGCTGCCGGAGCTCCTGAAGCGCGGCTACGACATCAAACTTGCGCTGGGTACGCTGGCGGGCTCGGGCACGCTCGGCCTCCTGATCCCGCCGTCGATCATCATGATCGTCTACGCAGCCGCGACCGACCAGTCGATCGCCCGGCTGTTCATCGCCGGCGTCCTGCCCGGCGTCATGCTGGCGACGCTGTTCTCCGGCTACGTCATGATCTGGGCGCTCCTCAACAAGGACCGCATGCCGCCGCCCGATCCGGTGACCAGCTTCGCCAACCGCGTGGTCGCCAGCCGGCATCTGATCCCGCTCATCCTGCTCATTCTCGGCGTCATCGGCTCGATCTACGGCGGCATCGCCTCGGCGACCGAGGCGGCGGTGGTCGGCGTGTTCCTGTCCCTCGTGATGTCGTGGTGGATGGGCAGCCTCGACTGGGCGAACTTCCGCGCCGCCCTTCTCGGCGCCGCGCGCACGAGCTGCATGATCGCCTTTATCCTCGCCGGCGCCGCCTATCTGACCGCCGCCATGGGGTTCACCGGCATCCCGCGGGCGCTCGCCGAATGGATCGGTGCCTTCAATCTGGCCAACTGGCAGCTCCTGACCGCGCTGACGTTCTTCTACGTCATGCTCGGCTGCTTCCTCGATGGCATCTCGATGGTGGTGCTGACCACGGCAGTCATCATGCCATTGGTGGAGAAGGCCGGCTTCGACCTGATCTGGTTCGGTATCTACGTGGTGCTGGTGGTCGAGATGGCGCAGATCACGCCGCCGGTCGGATTCAACCTCTACGTCCTCCAGGGCATGACCGGCCGCAACATCTTTTCCATCGCGAGCTATACCTTGCCGCTGTTTCTGCTGATGTGCGTCGCGGTCGGGATGGTGATCGCATTCCCGCAGATCGCCTTGTGGCTGCCGTCGACGATGTTCGACGCGAGATAAGGGGCGGACGGCAGCACGCGCGAGCGGCCTCGGTGTGATCGTGTTCCGTTTCGTTTCCGGCTTTCGCGCCGCGGATTTGTATGGCAAGGAGCGTCGCTCCGGGCGTCGCCGGTCGTCGCGGAGCAACCGTTGGCACGGCCGATCCGGAATTCTGCGTAGTGTCCCAGGGCTCCTTGCAACACTCCCGACTTGCTCGCCACAATGGCTCGGCGGTTCGCGGTCAGCGGGCCGACGGCTTGGTGATCCCGTCCCCGTCCGACCGGTCTGCGATGATCCGCGCCTGCCTCGACCGTCTCTACCTGCTCTCCGGCATCGCCGCCGGCGGCTTTCTGGTGCTCATCTTCATCCTCATGATGGCGATGTCGCTGGGGCGCGAAGTGGCGCTCAATGTCCCGGCCGGTGACGACATCGTGTCGTGGTGCATGGTCGCACTGGCTTTCCTCGGCCTCGCCCATACCTTCAAGCGCGGTGAGATGATCCGCGTCGGCTTGTTGATGGAGCGCCTCACCGGCCGCACCCGCCAGGCATTCGAACTTCTCGCGCTGACCGTCGCCTTCGCGTTCATCGTCTACTTCGCCTGGCACGCCGTGCAGCTGACCTGGTTCTCCTGGCGGTTCGACGACATGGCGCAGGGCGTGCTCGCGATACCGTTGTGGATCCCGCAGCTCGGCTATTGCTCGGGTCTCATCATTCTCGCGATCGCGATCCTGGACGAGATCGTCATCGTGGCCCGCGGCAACCGACCGAGCTACGAAAAGGAAAAGGCCGCCACCCCCGACGAGTTCGTCGACCGCGTCGCCTCGGGGGAGAATGGCTAAGCCATGTTCCCCGATCTCAGCCTGATCCAACTGTCGTTCATTCTGCTCGGCTTCCTCCTTCTCGTTCTCGCGAGCGGAGTGTGGATCGCCATTGCGCTGGGCCTCGTCGGCTTCGTCGCCATGGTGCTGACCACCAACGTGCCGATCGGCTCCGTGCTCGCCACCACCGTGTGGGCATCGAGCGCGTCGTGGACGCTCGCCGCGCTGCCGCTGTTCATCTGGATGGGTGAGATATTGTTCCGCACCCGGCTGTCGGAGCAGATGTTCGAAGGCCTGTCACCGTGGGTGCAGTGGCTGCCGGGCCGGCTCCTGCACGTCAACGTGGTCGGCTGCGGCATCTTCGCGGCGGTGTCCGGTTCGTCGGCGGCGACCTGCGCGACGATCGGCAAGATTTCGCTGCCGGAACTCGCCAAGCGCGGCTATGACCCCGACCTTGCGCTCGGTTCGCTGGCCGGCTCCGGCACGCTGGGGCTCCTGATTCCCCCGTCGATCCCGATGGTGGTCTATGCGGTCACCGCCAACGTCTCGGTCCTGCAGGTCTTTCTTGGCGGCTTCCTGCCCGGGGCCCTGCTGATGGCACTCTATTCCGGCTATATCGGCGGCTGGTCACTGCTCCATCCCGCCAAGGTGCCGCCGCGCGATCCACCGATGCCGCTTTTCGACAAGCTCAAGCGGTCGGCCAAGCTCGCGCCGGTGCTGCTGCTGATCCTGGCGGTTTTCTTCTCGCTGGTGCTCGGCTTTGCCACCGCGACCGAATGCGCCGCCTGGGGCGTCACCGGCGCGCTCGCGCTCGCCTGGTGGAGCGGCACGCTCAGCTGGACGACACTCGCCAAGAGCATCATGAGCGCGACGCGGCTGACCTGCATGATCATGCTGATCCTCGCCGGTGCCGCCTATTGCACCGCGGCGATGGCCTATACGGGCATCCCCGCCGCGCTCGCCACCTGGGTCCAGGGCCAGAACCTCACGCCGGGCATGCTCGCGCTCTATCTCACCGTCATGTACATCATCCTGGGCTGCCTGATCGACGGCATCTCGATGATCGTGCTCACGGCGGTCGTCGTCCTGCCGATGGTCAAGCAGGCCGGCCTCGATCTCATCTGGTTCGGCGTCTACCTGATCATCCATGTGGAGATGGCGCAGATCACGCCGCCGGTAGGGTTCAATCTCTTCGTATTGCAGAGCATGAGCGGGCGCGACACTTTCGCGGTGGCGAAGGCGGCGACGCCGTTCTTCCTCCTGATGCTGTTCGAGGTGTTCATCATCACCGAATACCCGCAGATCGTCATGCTGCTGCCGAAGCTCGCTTTCCCGGACTGACCACACGCGCTCGTTCAACAGGGGGTAGACATGATGAGACGTACACTGGCTCTCGCGCTCGGCGTCGCCGCCGTGCTCGCCGCCGCTCCGGCGTCGGCGCAGACTAAATGGAACCTGCCCGCCGCCTATCCGGCCGACAATCCGCACACCGAGACGCTCACCGCCATGGCCAAGCAGATCGCCGAGGCGACCGGCGGCAAGCTTGTGATCACCGTCCATGCGGGTGCGTCGCTGTTCAAGGCGCCGGAGATCAAGCGCGCCGTCGCCACCGGGCAGGCGCAGGCCGGCGAGGTGCTGGCTTCGATTCACGAGAACGAGGACGCGATCTACGGCATCGACGTGGTGCCGTTCCTGGCGACGAGCTACGCCGACTCCAAGAAGCTCTATTTCGCCTCCAAGCCGGTGTTGGAAAAGAAGCTCGCCGCCCAGGGCCTGATGCTGTTGTACGCCGCCCCGTGGGCGCCGCAGGGCCTCTACACCAAGAAGGACATCAACTCGGTGGAGGACCTCAAAGGCCTCAAATGGCGCTCCTACAGCGTCGGCACGGCGCGCATCGGCGAACTCGTCGGCGCCCAGTCGGTCACCGTGCAGGCGGCCGAACTCGCCCAGGCGCTCGCCACCGGCGTCGTCAACGCCCTGATGACTTCGGGTTCGAGCGGCTACGACGCCAAGATCTGGGAGACCATCGACCACTATTACGATTTGCAGGCCTGGATCCCGAAGAACATCGTCTTCGTCAACAAGGCGGCGTTCGACGCCCTCGACAAGCCGAGCCAGGCGGCGGTTCTCGCCGCCGCCAAACGGGCCGAGGATCACGCGTGGGCCATCTGGCCCGACAAGGCGAACTGGTATCTCGACCAGCTCAAGGCCAAGGGCATGAAGGTGCAGCCGCCGAGCCCGGCCCTGCGCGATGGGCTCAAGAAAGTGGGCGATCAATTGACCGCTGACTGGCTCAAGCGTGCCGGCGCCGACGGCCAGGCGGTGATCGACGCCTATAAGAAGATGTAGGACGGCGACCCGGCTTGCCCGAAAACGGGATGCGGAAATCAAACTGGCGAGGCCCGGCGGTCATCCCGCCGGGCCTCGTTCAAAGAGCGTCAGCCAGCCTGTAAGCCGGGTTCTGTAAGGCGCAGGGGTTTTTAAGGCCCCCGCACGTGACGGCCATTCCTCTGGGACGCCGGTTGCCCGGCGCCTCCAGCAACCCACCCGGACGGCAGGATCCAGACACAGATCCCGGGGCGAACCCCGCGCCGTCCCTATTCGGTTTTGCTCCCGGTGGGGTTTTCCGTGCCGCGTCCGTTGCCGGCCGCGCGGTGCGCTCTTACCGCACCGTTTCACCCTTACTCTCGGCTCGCGCCGGGAGCGGTTTGTTTTCTGTGGCACTGTCCCTGGGGTCGCCCCCGCCGGTCGTTATCCGGCACCGTATGTCCATGGAGCCCGGACTTTCCTCCCCGGCAGCCTTTCGGCCGTTGCCGGAGCGGCCGTCCGGCCGACTGACGGTCTAGCAATGGGGACCGGCGGACGGTCCGTCAAGGCCGATAAAAAAGATGAAGGCCCCGGGGTGGGAGGAGCACCCGGGGCCTTCGCGCGGCAGTCGGGGGTAGGGGGGTATGCCGCGGAGTTTTGCCCGAAAAAATCAGGCCTTAGCGCCGCCGAAATGGGGGGTGACGGCAGTGGTGCGGCCCGACAAACGGGCAAACAGCTTCTTGAACAAAGCCTTGAGGTACTTCGCCCGCTCGATGTCGGCGAGCCGCATCAGTTCGGCGGGGCTATAACGGGGAGTCGAGAAATCAAGTTCAGTCATCGGGGGTACTCCTGTCTGGGTCCATAGGTCCCTGAACAAGGCTAGTGTATTCATCTGGGGCTGAAATATAATCCCTCCAGGTTTCACATCATTCATGACGGCCAGGAACAGGTATGGATGCGGCAACGGAAATGAGGGTGTTCGTCCGGGTCGTCGAGCGGGGCAGCTTTTCGGCGGCCGCCGAGGACCTGGCGATGACGCCGTCGGCGATCTCCAAGCTGGTCTCGCGGCTGGAGGATCGATTAGGCATCCGCCTCCTGCATCGCACCACCCGCCGACTCGCTCTGACCCCCGAGGGCGAGACCTATCACTTGCGGGCGCAGGAGATTCTGTCCGCCATCGATGACGCCGAGGCGGAGGTGGCGCGGCTCGGCACGACGCCGCGCGGCCGGTTGCGGGTGAATACCGGCACCGCCTTTGCGCTGCACGAGCTGGTCGCCGCTTTGCCCGATTTCATTGCGCGCTATCCCGAGATCGAAATCGACCTGTCGGTCACGGACCGGGTCGTCGATCTCCTGTCGGAGAACGCCGACGTCGCCATCCGAACCGGCCTGGTCACCGATCCCTCGCTGGTGGCCCGCAAGATCGCCGACGCCGAGCGCGGCATTTTTGCCGCTCCCGCATATCTGGACCGGCGGGGGACGCCTGCGACCCCGGATGAACTCGCCCGCCACGACGCCATCGTGGTCAATTCGGTTCCGGCCGTGAACCGGTGGCCGTTCCGCGACGGTGACGGCGTGCGCATCGTCGAGGTCAACAACAAGATCGTGGTCGACGACGCCGAAGTGGCGCTCAGGCTGGCCATCGCCGGCGCCGGCATCCTGCGCGTCAGCGACATGCTGGTGGGCGAGGCGGTCCGGCGCGGACTTCTGGTGCCCCTGTTCGTCGGCGTCAGCGTCTCGGAGCCGTTGCCGGTCACCGCCGTCTATCCACAGGGACGCCATCGCATGGCCAAGGTGCGGGCTTTCGTCGACTTCGTGGTCGACCGCTTCAAGGGCGCCCCGTGGCGGCAATGGGACGTGCGCCTGCCCGAAAAGGACGCCTGGTGAGGCCTCTCAGGAGGCCCGCGCCGTCCGTGCCGCGGTGAGATCGTCGAGGGTTGCGAGCGTCGATGGATCGGCGAGTCCGTCGACCCGTGCGGGTCGGAAATGGCGTTGGAAGGCAGCGACGACATCGCGGGTCTTCGCGTCGAACGTTCCGGTCGGCACCAGGTCGTAGCCGTAGCGGGCGAGCGATTGCTGCAGCGCCAGTACGGCCTCGCCGCTGTCGCCCGGGGCGAGGCCGCGACCGGGCATGGCCGGATGTGGCGGCACCCACAGGCCGATGCCGGCCTCGGCGAGCTCGCGCCAGAAAAACCATTCGCCCGGATCGCGTTTGCGCGCCGGCGCCACGTCGGAATGGGCGAGCACGCGCTCCGCCCGGATGGCATGGCGCGTGAGGATGTCGCGGCACAAACCGACCACCGCGGCGACCTGTTCCTCCGGGTAGGGCGGGCAGCCGAAGTCGTGGCCCGGATTGGCGATCTCGATGCCGATGGAACGGGAATTGATGTCCGTCTCGCCGTCCCACGAGGATACTCCGGCGTGATAGGCCCGCCTGGCCTCGGGCACCAGCTGGACCACGGCACCATTCTGGCGGACGAGGTAGTGCGAGGAAACTTTCGCCTCCGGCGATGCCAGACGCTGCAGGGCTTCGTCTGTCGATTCCATGCCGGTGTAGTGCAACAGCAGCATATCGATCGCGGCGCGCCGCGGCTCGTGGTTGGGCGAGAGGACGACGTCGGTGACGAGGGGGGAATCGGCGGTGAACGGCATGCCGCCAGCTTAAAGCAATCCACGGCAGAGCCGCAAAGACCGTCCCCCGAAGAAACCAAAGGGCCCGCCCCCGATCGGGAGCGGGCCGTCTTGATCGTTCAACGCGTCTCGATCAGCGGGGCGTCTCGATCAGCGGGCTGGTGCCGTGGTGTTGCCGGACGGAGCCGTGGTGTTGCCGGCCGGCGCCGTGCGGGTCGCCGCCCCGGTGGTGGTCGCCGAAGTGCCGAGCGGCTTGAACTCGGCCATCTGCTGGAGCTGGTCCTTGTTCATGGACAGGCGCAGCCTCTCGGCGGCGCCATCGTTGCCCGGCACGACCTGGAACGATGTGACCGGCAGGGCGACGTCCTTGCTGCCGATGCCCAGGAATCCGCCGACGCCGACGATGAGAGCATCGACCTTGCCGGATTTGTCGAACAGGACGTCGGACACGTCGCCGATCTTCTCGTCGTTCGCTCCGATCACGTCGGTGCCGTTGAACTTGGAGAACAGCCACTGGCCGGAAGACTGCTGCGTGATGGTCTGTTGCGAGGCCCCCGTCGACATGGTCGAGCCGGTGCTCGGGGTCGAACCGGTGCTCGGGGAAGCGCCCGGAGTGGTCGAGCTCGGAGGCGACGGGTTCTGAGCCAATGCAGTGGACACCATCAGGCCGCCCACGGCCGCGACGGCCATGAGAGTGCGTTTCATATGATCCTCCTCATGAAGGGTTTTCCCAGGTCGCCTTGCGGCCCTGGCACGGGATTAACCCCCGAGGTCGGAGTCGGTTCCGAGCTGAAGCGCGCCCGGTTCCCCGATGGCGAGGCCGGTTTGCGGCGCGCGCACGACGGTGACTGTGCAGCGTGCCTGAGCCACCACTTGCGCCGACACGCTGCCGAGGAACCGGCGCATGGTCGAGGACCCCCGCGCTCCCATGACGATATGGTCGATGCGACTGTTGAGGCCGAACTCGACCAGGGCGCGGGCGGGATCGGTGTCTTCGAGCACGTGGAAGGTGACGCGATCGGGATCGATCGGCAGCGTGTGCGCCCAATGCCTGAGCTCCACCAGCCGCTGCAGGTGCGGATTGCGTCCCTGCGCGTCCTCCATCGGGTCGAGGCCGATGCGGGCGGTCTTGAGGACGTTGACGCAGGCGAGCCGGGCTGCCGGCTCGGTGGCGAGAACGCGCATTACGGCTTGCCGGAGCGGACCGTCCAGTGCTTCGGCCTGGGGCGAGAGATCCACCGCGACGGCGATGATCGGAGCGCGCGTGAGCGCGGGCTGATGGCGTACGCGCCGGACATATTTGAGCCGCCGCGAGGCTAGGCGTCGCAGCAGGACCGTCATGGCGCCGTCGCGGCGTAATCGCCGGGCGCGTTCGGTGAGCACCATCTGGTCGGGATTTTTGAGGTCGAAGGCGAGCTGGGCCGCGGTGGCATAGCGTGCGTCGGGGTCGACCTCCAGGCAGCGCAGGATTGCTTCCTGCAGCCACGGCGGGACAGCCTTGTTCCAGTGGCGCGGCGGGTGCGGATCGCGCCACAGGCGGTGGCGCCATTCGGGTGCGCGCTGCGGGTCGCCGAACGGCCGCTCGCCGGTGACGAGGAAATACATGACGACGCCGAGTGCGAAGATGTCGCTGCGCGGCTCGAATCGGTCGCCGAGCACCTGTTCGGGGGCCACGTAGGGGGCCGTCCCGACCGGCCCGTCGATCTCCTCGCCGATCAGGTCCGGCAGCAGCGTATGGTGGGACAGTCCGTAGTCGATCAGCGCCGCGATGCCGTTGGGGCGCAAGATGATGTTGCTCGGCTTGACGTCGAGATGCAGCACGTTCTGGCGGTGCAGGTCGTCGAGCGCGAAGGCGACCTGGATGCCGATCTCCGCAACCTCTTCGGCGGCGCAAGGCATATGCGGCAGCAGAGATCGCAGCGGGCGGCCGTCGATGAACTCCATGACCACATAGGGGCTCTCGAAATCGCCGGCGGCGACGAAACGCGGCACGTGCGGGCCGGTGAGGCGCGCCATGATCATCTGCTCGGCTTCGAAGCCGATGATTGTGATCGGGTCCTCCCCGGGCCGCAGCAGCGGAATCTTCATCACCATCGGCAGGTCGAGGCCGGGTTTGGTGACGCGCCAGAAATTCGCCATGCCGCCCGGATCGAGCGGTTCAACCAGATGGAAGCCGTCGATGACCTGACCGGCTTCCAGGCGACGCACGTCGATGGCCACAGCTAGAATCCCTGGAACAGACGCTGGGCGAGGATCGGGGGCAGGCCGGCGGCGCGAATCTTCCTCGCCGCCGCCTCGATGTCGTAGGGCACCCGGAAGTAGGTGAGTACATCGCGCTCGTCGTCGAGGACGGCGTAGCAGGCGGCGGGATTGCGGTCGCGGGGCTGGCCGACGGCACCGATCACGGCGAGCCAGCGCCGTTGGCGGGTCAACGGCATCTCGACGCGGTCGACCGGCTCGAAGCCGGCGAATTTTCCCGTCATGGACATATGAAACAGGTTCGGCACATGGGTGTGCCCGCAAAACGTCACCTGTGCGGTGGTCGCCATCAGGCTTTTCGAGGCCGAATAGAGGTCGGTCACATAGGGCCACGCGGCCGACGCGTAGGCGCTGGCATGGACGTACAGGCGGGAGCCGTCCTCGACGACGAGCGGCAGGGTGGAGAGAAAATCCACCTGGGCGGGCGAGAGCTGGGTACGCGTCCAGGCGATCGCCTCGGCCGCCACGTCATTCATGCGTTCGTCCGGATTGGTCACCCCCGCATCGTGGTTGCCCAGCACCGCGACCGCGCCGGCGTCGACCCGCGCCATCACGGCATCGGCGACCCAGCCCGGGTCGGCCCCGTAGCCCACATAGTCGCCGAGGAACACGTAACGATCGACGCGATGGCGCTCAGCGTGTTCCAGGCAGGCCGACAAGGCCTCCCGGTTGCCGTGGACATCGGTCATCAGCGCGATGCGCATGAAGGGAACTCGCGGGAAAGGCGAAGTCGCAACGTTTCTTTAAGTCTAACAGCCGTTAATCACATTGATCTGCCCCATGGGCGACGACCACAAGAACACCACAGCTTCCATTGACGCCCATAAACACCCATGTTATCCCATAATTGCCCAATCGATTTGATGATCCGCCCTAAGAGGCTGGCGGAACGTGACAATCGGCCGGGCTCTGAAGTGGCGTGCGGAGTGCCTTCGCGGGTTTTGTCGGCGTCGCGTGCGGCGAGTCGGAGTACGGCAGGTCATGGACCGCTTCGTGTCGAACACCACGTCGCGGCTGGATGCCAAGGGTCGAGTTTCGGTCCCGGCGTCCTTCCGCTCGGTGCTCGGGCGCGACGGTTTCGATGGGCTCTACTGCTATCCGACTCTCGACCAGGCGGCGATCGATGCCGGCGGCCATGCGTTGCTGGCGGAGATCGACAGCTTGATCGGACGCTTCCCGCCCTATTCGCAGGAGCGGGAAGAGCTGCGGGTGGCTTTGTATGGCCGCAGCGCGACGCTGAAGATCGATGGCGAGGGTCGAGTGATGTTGACGGAGGAGTTGAAGTCCCATGCGGGCATCGTCGACTCCGTTGCGTTCGTCGGACTGGGTCACAAGTTCCAGATGTGGGAACCGGAGCGTTTCCGCGCCCATCTCGCCAAGGCCACGGCGACGGTGCGCGCGTTGACACGGCGGCTCGGATCCCACAGCCCGGACAGCGATCCGGGAGCACGGGAATGACGACGGGCCACGACTCCGGGAATCCGGACGTCGGTGGCGGACCGGCCCGTCACATTCCCGTGCTCGTCCGTCCTGTTGTCGAATTCCTCTCTCCCAAGCCGGACGGCGTCTACGTGGACGGTACGTTCGGTGCCGGCGGTTACACGCGCGCCGTCCTGGCGGTGCCGGGCACCCGCGTCGTCGGCATTGACCGCGATCAGAGCGCGGTGGCGGGAAGTTTTTCGCTGGTCGACGCCGCCCAAGGGCGGCTGACCGTGAGCGAAGGCCGTTTTTCCGAACTTGACGAAATCGCGTCGTCCATGGGGTATGCGAGCGTCGACGGCGTCATGCTCGATCTCGGCGTCTCCTCCATGCAGCTCGACACGCCGGAGCGCGGCTTCTCGTTCCGTTTCGACGGCCCGCTCGACATGCGCATGGGTGGCGACGGCCCGAGCGCCGCCGACGTGGTCGCCCGTGCGACCGACGCCGAACTCGCCCGCATCGTCTTCCTGCTCGGCGAAGAGCGCCATTCGCGTGCGGTCGCCCGCGCCATCGTGGCGGCGCGCCGGGAGGCCCCGATCACGACCACGCGGATGCTCGCCGACCTCGTCGCCAAGGTGGTGCATCACCGGCCCGGCGACATCCATCCGGCCACGCGCACGTTCCAGGCCTTGCGGCTGTTCGTCAACGACGAGCTCGGCGAACTCTCGCGCGGACTTCTCGCCGCCGAGCGCGCGCTTAAGCCCGGCGGGCGGCTGGTGGTGGTCTCGTTCCACTCCCTCGAAGACCGCATGGTGAAGGCCTTTCTGGTGTCGCGCTCCACCCAGGCGGCGGGCTCCCGGCATCGGCCGGAAGTCGCCCGTCCGGCCGCGACCTTCTCGATCCTCACCAAGAAACCCGTCGTCGCCGACCATGCCGAGCTGGCGGACAATCCGCGCGCTCGCTCGGCCAAGCTGCGTGCAGCGGAGCGCACCGAGGCGCCCGCCCGCGCCGGCGACACGCCCATCGAGCCGGTGCTGCCCTCCCTCGACGACATGACACGCGACAGTTTGGCGCGGAGGCGATGACATGCGCATCGTCAACATCATCGTGGTCGTCGCGCTCGTGCTCGCTGCAGCCTATGTCTACAAGATCAAATTCGATTCCACCGTCGAAGCCGCTCGGGTCGCCCGGCTGCGCACCGACATCAGGCGCGAGCGCGACGCCGTCGCGGCACTCAGGGCCGAGTGGTCCAAGCTCGACAATCCTTCGCGCATCGAAGGCATGGCGAAGCGCCATCTGACCTTGCGCCCCGTGGAAACGTTCCAGATCGAGAGTCTCGATCGCCTGCCGATGCGGCCGCCGACCATGCCCGCCGATCCTGTCGATCCCATCGGCGCCATGATCGACGACGACGTTCCCACCGGCGGCCTCGGGCTGGCCGCGCCCGCGAGGTGACGATGGACGAACAGGTCGAAATCCCGAGCCCATTGGAGATCGCCGCCGCGCGGCCGATGCCCTGGCACCGGCGCGTGATCCAGGGGCTCCTCTATGGCCGCAATGTCGACCGCCATCGCAAGGCGAAGGCGCGCATCGGCCTGGCCATTCTCGGGTTCTCCATCGTCTACATGATCATCGCCGCCAAGCTGGTCGTGTTCGCGGTGGCGCCTGAGAGCCACGTCGCCCGCCGCGGCCGCGCCCAGGATGCGGTCGCGACTGCACGCCCCGACATCCTCGATCGCCGCGGCCGCATCCTCGCGACCGACGTCAAGATGCCGTCGTTGTTCGCCGAACCGCGCCGCATCATCGACGTCGACGAGGCGATCGAACTCCTCACCGCCGTGATGCCAGATCTCGACACCAACGAACTGCGCGAGCGGCTCGGATCGAAACGCGGCTTTGTCTGGCTCAAGCGCGAGATCACAGCCAAGCAGCAGCAGGAAATCCATCGCCTCGGCATTCCGGGCGTCGGCTTCCTGACCGAGAACAAGCGCGTCTATCCCAGCGGGCCTGAAGTCTCGCACGTGATCGGCCACGTCAACATCGACAATCAGGGCATCGCCGGCCTGGAGAAGTGGCTCGACTCGCGCGGCCTCGCCGACCTGCATCTGGCCGGCTTCGCCACCGATCGCCAGCAGAAGCCGATCGAGCTCGCGGTCGATCTCGCCGTCCAGCACGCGTTGCGCGAGGAACTGATGGCGGCGCGCACCAAGTTCAAGGCCAAGGCGACCGCCGGCGTCGTGCTCGACGTCAAGAGCGGCGAGATCCTCGCCATGGTGTCGGAGCCCGACTACGACCCCAACAATCCGCGCGAGGCCCTCGATCCCGACCGCATCAACCGGCTGACGACCGGCGTCTACGAGATGGGTTCGACCTTCAAGGTGTTCACGGTCGCGATGGCGCTCGACTCCGGCAAGATATCGCTCGCCTCCACCTTCGACGCCCGCCAGTCGCTGCGTTACGGTCGCTTCGCGATCAAGGACGATCATCCGTTGGGGCGCATGCTGACGGTCCCGGAGGTCTTCACCTATTCGTCGAATATTGGCGCCGCCCGCATGGCGCTCTCGCTCGGAGTTGACAACCACCGCGCTTTCCTCGGCAGGCTCGGCCAGCTCAACCGACTGCGTACCGAGCTGCCCGAGAGCGCCGAACCGATCCTGCCGCGGCGCTGGGGCGAGCTCAACACCGTCACCATCGCGTTCGGCCACGGGCTCTCGGTCGCTCCACTGCAGGCGCTCATGGGCGTCGCCGCGACCATGAACGGCGGCTATCTCATTCCGCCCACCTTCCTCAAGCGCTCGCCCGAGGAGGCGATGCAGGTCGGCAAGCAGGTGCTCAAGCCGGATACCAGCCTGAAGATGCGTTATCTCATGCGCCTCAACGCCGAGATAGGCACCGGCAAAAAGGCCGACGTCAACGGCTACTATATCGGCGGCAAGACCGGCACCGCCGAGAAGGTGGTGGGCGGTCGCTATGCCAAGAACAAGCTGCTCACCGACTTCATGGCGGTGCTGCCGGCGGACGACCCCAAATATCTGCTCCTCATCATGCTCGACGAGCCGCAGGCGGCGCCCGATACCCATGGCTTCGCCACCGCTGGCTGGAACGCGGCACCGACCGCCTCCAAGGTGATCGCCCGGGTTGGGCCGCTTCTGGGCCTGGAACCGCGTTTCGACCTGCCGACGGCCGATCGATTGATCCTCGCTTCGGCGCGGGAGTCGCGCTAAACAGCCCCCGGCCGACGGTTCGCCGGCTGGAGTGGTGCTATTTTAGGTCGAGTTCAGGCCGGGCCCATACTCAGATCATTCCCGCGCGAGCGGGAATCCCGTTCTTCGGCTCCTGGATCTCCGCCTTCGCGGGGACGAGCGGAAGGTTCGAATTCGCGATGGCCGCAAATACCGTCAGTCTCCGCGATCTCCTGTCCGATGGCGCAACCTGCGAGGGGCGCTTCGACACGCTCCCCATCAAGGGTCTCGCCGCCGACAGCCGTGCGGTCAAGCCCGGCTACCTGTTCGTCGCCGTGCCGGGCACCAAGGCCGATGGGCTCACTTTCCTGCCCCAGGCGCTCGCCGCCGGCGCCACCGCCGTGATGGCCGAGCGGCGGCCGGATACGGCCCTTCCCGAAGGCGTCGCCTTCGTGGAGACGGCCAATGTCCGCCGTGCGCTGGCGCTCGCGGCGGCACGATTCTATCGGCGCCAGCCGGCGGTGATCGCGGCCGTCACGGGGACGTCGGGCAAGACCTCCGTGGTCGCCTTCACGCGCCAGATCTGGGCCGCCCTCGGGCATGCCAGCGCCAGCATCGGCACCATCGGGCTCGTCACGCCGAAGAAGGAAACCTACGGGTCGCTGACCACGCCAGATCCGGTCGAACTGCATCGCACCCTCGACAGGATCGCCGCCGACGGCATCGACCATCTCGCCCTCGAGGCGTCCTCGCACGGGCTCGACCAGCACCGGCTCGATGGCGTGCGGGTCGCCGTCGCGGGATTCACCAACATCACCCGCGACCATCTCGACTACCACAAGACGTTCGAGGCCTATCTGGCTGCCAAGCTGATCCTCGTCGATCGTATCGTCACCGACGGCGGCGCCGTGGTGATCGCGGCGGATCACGAGGCGTCGGCGGCGTTCGTGGAAGCGGGTCGCAAGCGCGGCCTGCGCGTCGTCACGGTCGGCCGGCGTGGCGACGACATCCGCCTCGACGACGCCGCCATCGACGGCTTCTCCCAGACCTTGCGGGTTGTCCATGCCGGCAAGGCGTACCGGGTCCGCCTGCCGCTGGTGGGAGCTTTCCAGGTCGAGAACGCGCTCGTGGCCGCCGGCCACGCCATCGCGACCGGGGGCGATCCCGCCGCCGTGTTCAACGCGCTGGAAGGCCTCGAAGGCGCCAAGGGCCGTCTCGAACTGGTCGGACATCGCAACGGTGCGCCGGTATTCGTCGACTATTCGCACAAGCCGGACGCTCTCGCCAAGGCGCTGGAATCGCTGCGGCCCTATGTCCAGAAACGCCTCGTGGTCGTGTTCGGCGCCGGCGGCGACCGCGACCAGGGCAAGCGGCCGCTGATGGGCGCCATCGCGGCCGAAAAGGCCGACCGCGTCATCGTCACCGACGACAATCCCCGCAGCGAGGAACCGGCGGCGATCCGGGCCGCAATTCTCGCCACCGCCCCCGGCGCTCTCGAAGTGGGCGACCGGCGCGAGGCGATCCGCCGCGCCGTCGGCGAACTTGAAACGGGTGACGTCCTTTTGGTCGCCGGCAAGGGCCATGAGACCGGCCAGATCGTCGCCGGCACGGTGCTGCCGTTCAGCGACCACGAAGCAGTCATCACCGCCATCAAGGAGAAGGCATGAACGCGCTGTGGACATCGCATGCCATGGCGGCGGCCATGGGGGCCGAATCCGCGGGAATGCTGCCCGAACCTGTCACCGGCCTGTCCATCGATAGCCGCAGCATCCGGCCGGGCGAAGCATTCTTCGCCATCAAGGGCGATGCCCATGACGGCCACGACTTCGCGGCCGCCGCGCTTCGGGCCGGCGCCGCGCTCGCCGTGGTGGCGCCGGGCCGCGTCGAACTGCCGGCCGATGCGCCGCTCCTGGTGGTCGGCGACGTGCTCGACGGACTGATCGCGCTCGCCGGCGCGGCGCGCGCGCGTTCGCACGCAAAGATCGTCGCGGTCACCGGCTCGGTCGGCAAGACTTCGACCAAGGAGGCGCTGCGGCTTGCGCTCGGCGCCGACGGCGAGACCCACGCGTCGGTCGCCTCGTTCAACAATCATTGGGGCGTGCCGCTGTCGCTCGCCCGCCTGCCGGCCTCCGCGCGCTACGGCGTGTTCGAGATCGGGATGAACCATGCCGGCGAGATCACGCCGCTGACCCGGCTCCTGCGCCCCCATATCGCCATCGTGACCACGGTCGCGCCGGTGCATCTGGAATATTTCGGCTCCGAGGAGGCGATCGCCGACGCCAAGGCGGAGATACTCCTCGGCATCGAACCGGGCGGCACAGCGGTCCTCAATCGCGACAACCGCCATTTCCAACGCCTCCTCGATCATGCCGCCCGGTCTGAGCACGCGCTGCACGTGGTGTCGTTCGGCGAGCACGAACTCGCCGACGCACGGCTGCTCGCCTGCTCGCTGCGCGCCGACTGCTCCACGGTCGAGGCCGACATCCTCGGCGAGCGCGTCACCTACAAGATCGGCGCGCCCGGTCGCCACCTGGTCGACAACTCACTCGCCGTCCTGGCGACCGCGAGCCTCGCCGGTGCCGACCTCGCGCTCGCCGCGCTGGCGCTCGCCGAACAGGCGCCGGCGGCGGGGCGCGGCGCGCGCATCGCCCTCGAGGTGCCCGGCGGCACGGCGACCGTGATCGATGAAAGCTACAATGCCAATCCGGTTTCCATGCGGGCGGCACTGGCACTTCTCGGCGCTTCGCCCGTGGGCGCCCGCGGCCGGCGCATCGCCGTACTCGGTGACATGCTCGAACTCGGCCCCGCCGGCCGCGAGCTGCACCGCGATCTCGCCCAGGCGGTGATCGACAACGATGTCGATCTCGTCTTCTGCGCCGGCCCGCTGATGCACGAGCTGTGGCAGGCGCTTCCCTCCGAGCGCCGCGGCGGCTATGCGCAGACCGCGGCCGCACTCCAGGGCGCCGTCCTTTCCGCCGTCGCGAACGGTGACGTCATCATGATCAAGGGCTCGAACGGATCGCGCATGGGCCCGATCGTCAAGGAACTGGCGCGCCACTTCACGACGCCCGAACCGGCGCAAGGTTGAGACAAGATGCTGTATTGGCTGTCCGCGTTTTCAGACACCGTTTCGGTGCTCAATGTCTTCCGTTACCTGACGGTGCGAACCGGCGGGGCGATGATGACGGCGCTCGTCTTCGCATTCCTGTTCGGGCCGATGATCATCAATCAGCTGCGCATCAAGCAGGGCAAGGGCCAGCCGATCCGCGCCGATGGACCGGCGTCCCATCTCCTCACCAAGAAGGGCACGCCGACCATGGGCGGCCTGATGGTTCTGTCGGGTGCACTCGTATCCATTCTGCTGTGGGCAAACCTCACCAACCCCTATGTGTGGATCGTGCTCGGCGTCACCCTCGGCTTCGGCCTGATCGGGTTTTACGACGACTATCTCAAGGTCACCAAGCAGACCCACAGCGGGTTCGCGGGCCGGTCGCGGCTGGCCCTCGAAACCCTGATTGCGCTTGCCGCCTGCCTCGCCTTCATGAGCCTGGGCCGGCCGCCGTTTTCGACCTCGCTGGCGTTTCCGTTGTTCAAGGAGCTCATCATCGATCTCGGCTGGTTCTTCGTCGTGTTCGGCGCCTTCATCATCGTCGGCGCCGGCAATGCCGTGAACCTGACCGACGGTCTCGACGGGCTTGCGATCGGCCCGGTGATGATCGCGGCCGGATCGTTTGGCTTCATCGCCTACGTGTCGGGCAACGCGCTCTATGCCGACTATCTGCAGATCCATTTCGTCTCCGGCACCGGCGAGCTCTCGGTGTTCTGCGGCGCCGTCATCGGTGCCGGCCTCGGCTTCCTCTGGTTCAACGCGCCGCCGGCGTCGATCTTCATGGGCGACACCGGTTCGCTGGCGCTCGGCGGCATGATCGGGTCGGTGGCGGTCGCCACCAAGCACGAGATCGCGCTCGCCATCATCGGCGGGCTGTTCGTTCTCGAAGCCGTATCGGTGATCGTGCAAGTGGTGTCGTTCAAACTGACCGGCAAACGCGTCTTCAAGATGGCGCCGATCCATCACCATTTCGAGCAGCTCGGCTGGACCGAGCCGCAGATCGTGATCCGCTTCTGGATCATCGCGATCGTCTTGGCCATCGCCGGGCTGTCGACTTTGAAGCTGCGCTGAGCCGGGAGGGCGGGCATGATTCCGGTCACGACGTTCGAGGGCAGGAAGGTCGCGGTGTTCGGCCTCGCGGGTTCGGGGCTCGCCACCGCGAGTGCGCTGTTTTCCGGCGGTGCCGACGTGGTCGGCTTCGACGACCAGCCCGAACGGGTCGCCTACGCCGCCCAGGCCGGCATCCCGACCGCCGACCTGCGCGAAATCGACTGGTCGCGCGTCGCGGCGCTGGTGCTGGCGCCGGGCGTGCCGCTCACCCATCCGGCACCGCACTGGAGCGTCGGGCTCGCCCGTTCGCACGCCGTCGAGGTGATCGGCGACATCGAGCTCTTCTGCCGCGAGCGCCGCGCCCACGCGCCGCAGGCGCCGTTCGTCGCCGTCACCGGCACCAACGGCAAGTCGACCACCACGGCGCTGATCGCCCATCTCCTCGCCAGCGCCGGCCGCGACGCCCAGCTCGGCGGCAATATCGGCACCGCCATCCTGAGCCTTGCGTTGCCGCGCGCCGGCCGCACCCATGTGGTCGAGTGCTCCTCCTACCAGATCGACCTCGCCCCGACCCTCGATCCGTCGGTGGGCGTACTTCTCAACCTCTCGGAGGACCATCTCGACCGCCACGGCACCATGGAAAACTACGCCGCCATCAAGGAGCGCCTGGTTGCCGGCGTGCAGGATGGCGGCACGGCGGTCGTCGGCGTCGACGACAATCTGTGCCAGGCGATCGCCGACCGGCTGGAGCGCTCCGGCCGGAAGGTGGTGCGGGTGTCGGTGCGCCGGCCGCTGCCGGACGGCATCTATGTGGAGGCGGAGCAGATCATGCTCGCGGCCGGCGGCACCGCGAAGCCGGCGGCGCTCTTGGGCGGCATCGGCTCGCTGCGCGGTCGCCACAACGCCCAGAATGCCGCCTGCGCCACCGCGGCGGCGCTCGCCCTGGGCCTCGACCTCAAGGCGATCCAGAACGGCCTGTGGTCGTTCCCCGGCCTCGCCCACCGCATGGAGGAGGTCGGCCGCAAGGGCAATGTCCTGTTCGTCAACGATTCCAAAGCGACCAATGCGGACTCCTCCGCCCAGGCGCTGGCCTGCTTTTCGGACATGTTCTGGATTCTCGGCGGCAAGCCCAAGACCGGCGGCATCGCCTCGCTGGCCGGTTTCTTCCCGCGCATCCGCAAGGCCTACCTGATCGGCCAGGCGGCCGAGGAATTCGCCGCGACTCTGGACGGCAAGGTCGCCTACGAAATGGCCGGCACGCTCGACAAAGCCACCGAGATGGCGGCGCGCGATGCCGAGGCGTCGGGCCTCGCCAATGCGGTGGTGCTCCTGTCCCCCGCCTGCGCGTCGTTCGACCAGTTCAAGAATTTCGAGGTCCGCGGCGACACTTTCCGCAAATTGGTCAAGGCCTTGCCGGGCATGGCGGACAAGGGCGCTTCGCCCGCCTGATCCGGGCCTGGTTCCGCCTTTCCCAAGCGCGACCGGAACCCACCTATTTGCGGTTCGCGCGCCAAATCGAAATTTTTTCTTAACAGCCTGGAAACCATAGTCATTCCGCCAAATCCACTTTGCCCCGTCACCGGAGGCGGTCAGACATGGTATCCCGCGCCCAACGCACGCCGTTCGTCTCCTGGTGGTGGACGGTCGACCGCCTGCTGCTCGCCGCTGTCCTGATCGTGATGCTGGCCGGCGTCGTGCTGTCGCTTGCCGCCAGTCCGCCGGTCGCGGCGCGGCTCGGCCTCGACGCCTTCTACTTCGTCAATCGCCACGTGATGTACATCCTGCCGGCCATCGCGGTGATGATCGCCACGTCCTTCCTGTCGCCGCGCCAGATCCGCCGGCTGTCCTTGGCCGTATTCGTTGGCAGCATCATCCTGTTGGTGGCGACGTTGTTCTTCGGCGCCGAGATCAAGGGGGCGCGGCGCTGGATCGTCATCCTCGGCGTCAATATCCAGCCGTCCGAGTTCTTGAAGCCCGCCTTCGTGATCCTGACCTCGTGGCTGTTCGCCGAATCCGCCCGCAAGCCCGACGTGCCCGCCAATACGTTTGCCCTCATGCTCCTGCTCGGCGTCCTTACCCTTTTGGTATTGCAGCCGGATTTCGGTCAGGCCATGCTGGTCGCGCTGGTATGGGGAGCCCTCTTCTTCATGGCCGGCATGCGGCTCATCTGGGTTGCCGGGCTACTCGGGGCGGCGGCGGTCGGTCTTCTCGGCGCCTATGCCACAATTCCGCACGTCGCCCGCCGTATCAAGCGCTTCCTCGATCCGGCCTCCGGCGATACTTTCCAGGTCGATATGGCGATCGATTCGTTCATGCGCGGGGGCTGGTTCGGCCGCGGCCCTGGCGAGGGTACGGTCAAGCGCGTCCTGCCCGACAGTCACGCCGACTTCGTGTTCGCGGTCGGCGCCGAGGAGTTCGGCATCGTGCTCTGCCTGATCATCGTCGCCCTGTTCGCCTTCATCGTCATCCGCGCGCTCACCAATGCGATGCGCAACGAGGATGCCTTCGCGCGCTTCGCCACCGCCGGCCTCGCCATGCTGTTCGGAATGCAATCGGCCATCAATATGGCGGTCAACTTGGCGCTGATCCCCGCCAAGGGTATGACGCTACCGTTCATCTCCTACGGGGGCTCGTCGATGATCTCGCTCGCCTTCGGGACCGGCATGCTGCTGGCGTTGACCCGTGAGCGGCCGAAGGCCGAACTGGTGGGCGAGGGGCTCATCCTCGCCCCGGGTCGGGCGTGATGGGCGAAGCCGAAAAGGCCCCGCTGGTCGTCATTGCTGCCGGCGGCACCGGCGGCCATCTTTTTCCCGCCGAGGCGCTGGCAACCGCCCTGGCGCGCAAAGGGGTCACGATCGACCTCGCCACCGATGAACGGGCGACCCGCTACGGCACGAGCTTTCCGGCCCGCGATATTCATGTGATCCCCAGCGCGACCATGCGGAGCCGCGACGTCGTCTCGATCCTGCGCACGGCCGCCCGCCTCAGCCAGGGGATCGGCCGCGCCTTCGGCCTGCTCGGGCGCCTCCAGCCGGCCGCGGTGGTCGGCTTCGGCGGCTATCCCACCATCCCGCCGGTGGCCGCCGCCGTGCTGCGCCGTATCCCAACGGTGATCCACGAGCAGAATGCCGTCATGGGGCGCGCCAACCGGCTGCTGGCGCCGCGTGTCACGGCGATCGCGACCAGTTTCCCCGACGTGCTTGCGCGCGATCAACGCCTTGCCGCCAAGGCGACCCATACGGGCAACCCGGTGCGGGCCGCTGTCGCCGAAGCCGCCAAGATCGACTATGCGCGTCCGGACCGGGCCGGGCCTCTGAATATTCTCGTCTTCGGCGGCAGCCAGGGGGCGCAGATCATGGCCGACGTCGCGCCGAGCGCGATCGAGCTCCTGCCGGTCGCCGTCCGCGTCCATGTCCGGGTTACCCAGCAGGCCCGTGCCGAAAACCTCGATGCGGTCAAGGCCCACTATGCGCGCATCGGAGTGCCCGCAGAGGTCGCGGCGTTCTTCCCCGACCTGCCGGCACGCATCGCGCAAAGCCATCTGGTGGTGTCGCGCTCGGGCGCTTCGACCGTCGCCGAGCTCGCCGCCATCGGGCGGCCCGGAATCCTGGTGCCGCTGCCGCACGCGCTCGACCAGGACCAGCTCGCCAACGCCAATTTCCTGCAAAAAGCTGGCGGAGCCATCCGGCTCGACCAGGGTGTATTCACGCCCGAACGGCTCGCCGACGAAATCGCCGCGCTCGCGACCGCTCCCGAGCGGCTCGCCGGCATGGCGGCGGCGGCCAAGACCCTCGGTGCCATCGACGCCGCCGAGCGGCTCGCCGATCTCGTGTTCAAGATCGCCGGCCTCACCGGCGAAAGGAAGAATTGAATGAAACTGCCGCGCGACATCGGACCCATCCACTTCGTCGGTATCGGCGGCATCGGAATGAGCGGCATCGCCGAAGTGCTGGTCAATCTCGGCTACACCGTGCAGGGTTCCGACGTCGCCGAGAACGCCAATGTCAAGCGCCTGCGCCTCAAGGGCGTTTCGGTTGCCATCGGCCACAAGGCGGAAAACCTCGATGGCGCCGACGTGGTCGTCGTCTCCTCGGCGATCAAGCGCGACAATCCCGAGCTCGCCGCCGCGCGCGCCAAGCGCCTGCCGGTGGTGCGGCGCGCCGAGATGCTCGCCGAACTCATGCGACTGAAAAGCTGCGTCGCCATCGCGGGCACCCACGGCAAGACGACCACCACCTCGATGGTGGCGGCGCTCCTCGATGCCGGCCGGTTCGATCCGACGGTGATCAACGGCGGCATCATCAACGCCTACGGCACCAATGCGCGGCTCGGTGGCGGCGACTGGATGGTGGTCGAAGCCGACGAGTCCGACGGCACCTTCCTGAAACTGCCGACCGACATCGCCATCGTGACCAATGTGGATCCCGAGCATCTCGACCATTTCGGCACCTACGAGGCCGTGCAGGCGGCCTTCAAGGACTTCGTCGAGAACGTGCCGTTCTACGGCTTCGCGGTCATGTGCACCGACCATCCGGTGGTGCAGCAGCTCGTCGGCCGCATCGAGGATCGCCGCGTCGTCACCTATGGGGAGAACCCGCAAGCGGACGTGCGGCTGGCCGGTCTCGCCCATGCGGACGGCCACTCGCGCTTCTCGGTGCACTTCCGCGATCGCGCCGGCACCGAGGTGCATGCCATCGACGATCTGGCGCTCCCCATGCCGGGCCGCCACAACGCCCTCAATGCCACCGCGGCGATCGCGGTCGCGCGCGAGCTGGGTGTCGGCGACGACGTGATCCGCAAGGCGCTCGCCGCCTTCGGCGGCGTCAAGCGCCGCTTCACCAAGACCGGCGAATGGAACGGCGTCACCGTTATCGACGACTACGGCCATCACCCGGTCGAGATCGCCGCCGTTCTCAAGGCGGCGCGGGAATCCACCAAGAGCCACGTCATCGCAGTCATGCAGCCGCATCGCTACACGCGCCTGCAATCCCTCTTCGAGGCATTCAGCACCTGCTTCAACGATGCCGACAGCGTGATCATCGCTCCCGTCTATCCCGCCGGCGAGGCGCCCATTGCCGGCGTCGACCGCGATGCCCTCGTGGCCGGCATCCGCGCCCACGGCCATCGCGACGTGCGCCCCCTTGCGGGTCCGCAGGAATTGGCCGCGATCGTCAAGGGCATGGCGCGACCGGGCGATTACGTGGTCTGCCTCGGCGCCGGCAGTATCAGCCAGTGGGCCTATGCGCTGCCCGGTGAGTTGGCCGCCGGAGCCTGACCATGCGCAGCTGCATCGCCGTCCGGCACGTCGCCTTCGAGGATCTCGGACTCTTGGACGACCTCCTGGCGGCGCGCGGATTTTCGGCTCGCCATGTGGACGCCGGCGTCGATGCGATCACTGCGGACACGCTCCTTGCCCCCGATCTTGTCGTCATCCTGGGCGGGCCGATCGGCGTCTATGAGGAAGACGCCTATCCGTTTCTCGTTTCCGAAACCGCCGCCATTGCGGCGCGTCTCGCCCGCAACCGGCCGACGCTCGGCATCTGCCTGGGTGCGCAACTGGTCGCGAAGGCGCTCGGCGCCGCCGTTGCGCCTGGCCCGCGCAAGGAGATCGGCTGGGCGCCGATCGAACTAAGCGCAGAGGGCCGCGCCTCGGCGCTCGCCCCGCTGGCGGACACGGCCGTGCTGCACTGGCACGGCGACAACCTCGAACTACCCGCCGGCGCCGTGCGGCTCGCCGCGACCGCCGCCTGCCCGAACCAGGCCTTCGCGATCGGCCGCCACACGCTCGCTCTCCAGTTCCACATCGAGGCCGATCCGGCGAAGATCGAGCGCTGGCTGATCGGCCATTGCGGCGAGCTGGCGGCGGCGAGGATCGATCCGCGCGTGCTGCGCCGTGATGCCGTGACGCAGGGACCTGTAACGGCAACCGCCGGCCGCGCCGTGCTCGGGGCATGGCTGGACGCGGCGTTCGCGGATTGAGGGTGGAGGGCCGTGGTATCGGCACGCGGATCAGGTGGTCAACGCCCAGTCCCACTGAATTCGTCATGGCCGGGCTTGTCCCGGCCATCCACGTCTTCACGCGAGTTCATCAAAGAGATCACGCCATTCCGGATTGCCGGTGAGGATCAGAGGAACCTTCCATGTGCGCGACCAGTGCTTCATATTGTGTTCGCGTTGAGTGGCCGTACGGATGTCGTCATATTGTTCGAAGTAGACGAGACGCTTCAGCCCATACCGTTTGGTAAATCCCTTGACGACTCCCGCCCGATGTTCGCCGATGCGGCGAAGCAGGTCATTCGTCACGCCGACATAGAGCGTGCCATTGGGCCGGTCGGTCAGAATGTAGATGTAACCGCTTGCCATCCTGCTATTTTCGTAGACGTGGATGGCCGGGACAAGCCCGGCCATGACGGAGTAATGGGTTGACCTTCCCCGACATTGTTCCCGACCTCAAATCACGCCTGCCCGAGCTGCGCGGGCGTCTCGCCGCCAATCAGCCGCTCGCCGAATTCACCTGGTTTCGCGTCGGTGGGCCGGCGCAGGTCCTGTTCATGCCCCAGGACGAGGCCGATCTCGTCTATTTCCTGGCGCATCTTTCGGCTGATGTGCCCGTGATGGTGATCGGGCTTGCCTCCAACCTGATCGTGCGCGACGGCGGCGTGCCGGGCGTGGTGATCAGGCTGGGGCGCGGCTTCTCCGATATCAAGGTGGAGGAGGGCGAGCGTGTTCGCGTCGGCGCCGCGGTGCCGGACGTGAAACTCGCACGCGCCGCCCAGGAGGTCGGCATCACGGGACTTGAATTCTACCGCGGCATTCCGGGCGCCGTCGGCGGCGCCTTGCGGATGAACGGCGGCGCCTATGGGGGCGAGACCAAGGACGTGCTGGTCGAGGCTCGCGGCGTCGACCGGGCCGGGGGCGTGCGCGTCTATGCCAATGCCGACATGGGCTACACCTATCGGCATTGCAGCGTCGCCGACGACGTGATCTTCACCGAGGCGCTGTTTCAGGGCCGTCCTGGCGATCCGGCCGAGATTGCCGCCGCCATGGACAAGATTACGGAGTCCCGCGAGGCGACTCAGCCGGTCAAGAGCCGCACCGGCGGCTCCACCTTCAAGAACCCGCAGAACCACAAGGCGTGGCAATTGATCGACGCCGCCGGCTGCCGCGGCCTCGTCGTCGGCGACGCCCAGGTGTCCGAGCTGCACTGCAATTTCCTGATCAATCGCGGCCAGGCCACCGCCGCCGACATCGAGACGCTAGGCGAGACCGTGCGCCGCCGCGTCAAGGAGAATTCCGGCATCGACCTCGATTGGGAGATCAAGCGCATTGGCGTGCCGGGGTGACAGCGGTCGTCGCCTGTGACCTGCGCTTCCTACGTCATGGCCGGGCTTGTCCCGGCCATCTACGTTTGCGGCGTGGAGGGGGCTTCAAGACGTGGATGCCCGGCACAAGGCCGGGCATGACGGGTCGGAAGCCCGAGTGATCAACAGCCAATGATCACCCGTCGTTCTTCGTCAATGACGGCTTGCGGGTCGTGGCGCGCAGCGAACGCGTGGTGTCGCGGCCGGACGCCTGGCGGAGCTGGCGGCGGAATTCGTCGCGCTTGTCGTGGATCGAGGCGATCACGGGACCGGTGGGAACGCCGAGCCCGACCAGCGTCGCCTCCGACAATTGCAGGCTCGCCTCGATGGTCTCCGGCACCGCATCGGTGACTCCGATGGAATAGAGATGGCTCGCATGGGCGGCATCGCGGGCACGCGACACGATGACGATGTCGGGACGCAGCCGCAGGACCTCGGCGACGATCTCGTCGATCTCTTTCCGGGCCGCGATGGTGACGACCACCGCGACCGCCTCCATGACGCCGCAGGCCTTGAGGAAGACCGGATCGGTGGCGTCGCCGTAATAGACCTCGTGGCCGTCGCCGCGGCGGCCGGCGACGGCGTCGGCCTGCTTGTCGACCGCCACATAGCTGAAATTATGCCGTGCCAGCATGGCGCACAAAACGCGGCCGACGCGGCCGTATCCGACCACGATGGCGTGCCCCTTGGCGACCCGCGGGGCCACCGTCAGCTCGGGGTCGAGCGGCTTCGGTGGTTGCAGGCGGCCGGCGATCCGGCGCGCCAGGGCGCCGAGTGCCGGGATGAGCGCCATGGTCAGGGACGTGACCGCGAGCGTGAAGCTCGACATGCGGGCATCGACGACGCCCAGCGCTGCCGCCATGCCGATGCCCACGAATGCGAATTCGCCGCCCGGTCCGAGCACGAGGCCGGTTTCGATCGCCGCCGCCCACGGCAGACGGAAGGCGCGCGCGAGGGCGATCATCAGCATGGCCTTGAGGGCGATCAGGCCGGCGACCGCCGCCGCCAAGCCGAGAGGTTCGCGGGCGAGCTCGCGAAAGTCGATGTTCATGCCGATGGTGAAGAAGAACAGGCCGAGCAGCAGGCCCTTGGAAGGTCCGATGGCGACTTCGATGGCCTTGCGGAATTCCGTCTCGGCGATCAGGAGGCCGGCCACGAAGGCCCCGAGCGCCATGGACATGCCGGCGACCGCGGCAGCGAGCCCGGTGCCGACGATGACGAACAGGGTCGCGGCGATGAACAGTTCGCGCGAGCCGGTGGCCGCGACCAGCCGGAACAGCGGCCGCAGCAGCAGGCGGCCGATGACCACGATGCCGCCGATGGCGACAGCCGCATGGGCCAGCGCGAGCAGGATGCTGACGCCGATCGAGTCGCTGGTATCGGCGCCGGCGATGGAAATGAATACCAGAATAGGCACGACGGCCAGATCCTGGGCCAGGAGCACCGCGAAGCTGGCGCGCCCTGAGGTGGTGGAAAGCCGGCCCTTGCCGGCGAGCACTTCGACCACGATGGCGGTCGAGGACAGGGCCAGACAGGCACCGAGGATCGCCGCCGGCTCGGCGTCGATGCCGGCGACCATCAGGGCGGCGCCGATCGCGATGGTGGTCAAGAGGACCTGCAGACCGCCGAGGCCGAATACCAGATAGCGCATGGCCTTGAGGCGTTCGTACGACAATTCCATGCCGATCACGAAGAGGAGGAAGACGACCCCCAGATCGGCGATGCCGGCGACGTTCTTGGCGTCGACAATCGTGAACCAATAGAGGAGCGGAACCGTGTGGATGAATGAACCTAGGCCGAGCGGCCCCAGGATGGCGCCGGCGGCGAGATAGCCCAGTACCGGGCTCAATCCCAGGCGGCGGACCAGCGGCACCACGACGCCTGCGGTCCCCAGCACGACCAGAGCATCGCTGTAGCTTTCCAGGTTGATCGGCGCGCTCATGGGTCGTGGTCCGGATCCGTAGCTTGAGACCGCTAAGTGCCGTCGAATCGCGGGACTTGGCAATGCTTCGTGTCGGCTGCCCGCCATTCCCGGAGTGCCGGAACCCGGGTTGGTGGTGCCCAGTCGCACCGGCGGACCTGTTCGGCCTTGGCGTTATCCATCAGGGTTGCTGCGACATGACCGACCACAATCTCACCGAAGAGGCGCGTCACCATGCATGGCGACGATGCGAGAGACGTAGGGTTAGGATAGCCCTGGGGTTAGGATAGCCCTGGGGCGGCCGCGCAGGCCGGCAGTCGCCCCACCCGTGACCGTCGATCGTCGTCGGTCATGTGTAGAAACTGAAAAAGTGTGAGGAGGAAAAGATGAAATACGTCGATGGATTTGTGGTGCCGGTGCCGAAGAAGAACCTGAAAGCCTACCAGACGCTGGCCCGGAAGGCCGGCAAGGTGTGGCGCGAGTATGGTGCGCTCGAATTCCGCGAATTCGTCGCCGACGACGTCAAGCCGGGAAAGTGGACGTCCTTTCCGCAGAGCGTCAAGCTCAAGGCCGGCGAGGTGGTCGTGTTCTCCTACATCACCTACAAGTCGCGGGCTCAGCGCGACCGGGTCAATGCCAAAGTGATGAAGGATCTGCGACTTTCCGACATGATGAACGGCAAATCAATGCCATTCGACGGCAAGCGGATGATCTTCGGCGGTTTCAAGTTGATGGTTACGGTGTAGCGGCACACGCTCGCGAAGCGGCGGCGTCACGCGGGCGGAACCGGCATGCAAGCAATGCCGACTTATTTTCCGGCGCGTTTCGCCACCGCCGCCTCGTAGGCCGCCTGCAAGCGCGCGCCGACCGACGGGCCGCGTCGGGACCGGGCTTTGACGCCGAGGTGAGTCTCGCGCAGTTCCTCCATGAACTCAGCCCACAGTTTCGGTCCGCCTCGTTCGAGGAGTTCGGCGCGGATGCTGAGCTCCTCGGTGACCGGTAGATACCTGTTCCCCCACGCGGCCATCTGCGCCAGCACCGGCAGGAGCGCGATGCCCTGCTCGGTGAGGCTGTAGATTGCCTTCTGCTTGTGGGTCGGATCGTCGGAGCGGCTGATGACCGCCTGCTCGACGAGGCGCTTGAGGCGATCGGCGAGGATGTTGGAGGCGATGCCCTCTTCCGACTTCGTCAGCAATTCGCGGAAATGCCGGCGATTACCGAACATCATGTCGCGGATGACGAGAAGGCTCCATTTGTCGCCCAACATCTCAAGGGTGAGATTGATGGGACAGCCCGAGCGGCGTTCGTCCATGGATGCGCAACCTCAAAATACTGGTTGCAAAGTAAAACCGGATTACCTAGCCTGCAACTGGTTGCAAAAGACAATCAGAGGAAACCCCATGGCGAAGCTGATCATGTGGAATCTGTCGACCCTCGACGGCATGATGGAGGGGGCGGGTCACGACCTCTCCTGGCATGAGGACGTGTGGGGCGAGGAGCTCGAGCGTCTCTCCATGGAGCAGGGCCGAAGCGCCGGTGCGCTCCTGTTCGGCCGCCTTACCTACGAGCTGATGGCCGGCTACTGGCCCGGCGAGACGGGCGACATCGCCGATTTCATGAATCGGATTCCGAAATTCGTGTTCTCGCGCTCGCTCACGCGCGCCGATTGGAACAACACGACGCTCTTTCATGACGACGCGCCTGAGCAGGTGGCGCGGCTCAAGCGCGACATCGGCAAGGACATTTTCGTGTTCGGCAGTGCCGATTTTTCGGCGAGCCTGATTGCCCACGACCTGTTCGATGAATTCCGCATCGGCCTCTCGCCGCACGTTCTCGGGGGCGGAACGCCGCTGTTCAAGCCATCCTCGCGGCGGCTCAAGCTGACGCTCGTGGACGCCAAGCCGCTGTCGACCGGCATCGTGATCCTGCGCTACGTGCCGGCATGAGGGAGGCCGCCATGTCGCTGACGCTCCATTTCCATCCGCTTTCGTCCTTCTGCCAGAAGGTCCTCGTCGCACTCTACGAGAACGAGACGCCGTTTACGCCGCACCTCGTCGATCTGGGCGACGCGGCCGCGCACGCCGCATTCGTGACGATATGGCCGGTGGGCAAATTCCCGGTGCTGGTCGACGCCCAAGCCGGGCGGACGATTCCGGAGTCGAGCATCATCATCGAACATCTCGACCGGCACCATTCCGGGCGCACGCGCTTCATCCCGGCCGACGGGGATCTCGCCTCGCAGGTGCGTCTCTACGATCGCGTGTTCGATCTCTATGTCAACGAGCCGATGCAGAAGATCGTCACCGATCGGCTGCGGTCGGCCGGTGCCGAAGATGCAACCGGCGTTGCGCAGGCGCGCCAGCGGCTCGAAACGATCTACGGGGTTCTCGACCGCCATCTGGCGACACAGCCAAGGGGCTGGGCGGTCGGCGGGGATTTCACCATGGTCGACTGCGCGGCCGCGCCGGCACTGTTCTATGCCGACCGCGTGCAGCCCTTCGCGGATCAGCATCCCCATCTGGCTGCCTATTTCGAACGCCTGATGGAGCGGCCGTCCTTCGCCCGTGCGATCACCGAGGCGAAGCCGTATTTCCACCTGTTTCCGCAGGAATTAAGCGACGGGTGACGCGGCCTCACCCGACCATCATTCCCCTGAGCCGATGCTCGATCTGTGCGCTCGGCCAGCGAGCCGATGGTTCGCTGCCCCGCTGGCGCCATAGATGAGGACCAGGACGACGAAGATCGGTACGGTGGACAGGTTCGAGCCAAGCCTGGATCACTTGTGCGGCTTCGGCGCTGCAACCCGATCGGGCCGGGGCGGACCGTCCGGTTGCATGCTGTTCAAAGAGGCGAATCGGCGATAGTGCCTATCGGGTCTGGAGGGGTTCAATGACGACGGGCAAGCATGTCGCCGTTCTGATGGGGGGCTGGTCGGCGGAACGGGAGGTGTCGCTGCGCTCAGGCACGGCCTGCGCTGACGCCCTCGACCGAAAAGGCTACCGCGTCAGCCGCATCGATGTGGGCCGCGACGTCGCGGCGGTGCTCGCCGCGACACGTCCGGACGTCGCCCTCAACATCCTGCACGGCCGCCCCGGCGAGGACGGCACCATCCAGGGCATCCTGGAGATCATGTCCATCCCCTACAGTCATTCGGGCGTGCTCGCCTCGGCGCTCGCCATGCAGAAGGACCGCGCCAAGGACATCATGAAGGCCGCCGGAGTGTCCGTACCCGACGGCGTCGTCGTGTCGCGCTTCGCGGCGTCGAAAGAGCACGTGCTGCCGCGTCCCTATGTGATCAAGCCGGTCGCGGAAGGCTCGAGCGTCGGCGTGTTCATCGTCACCGAGGCGCATACCCATCCGCCCCAGGAATTGATGCGGGAGGATTGGCCATTCGGCGACCTCGTTCTTTGCGAGCGCTTCATCGCCGGCAAGGAACTGACCTGCGCGGTCATGGGCGACAGGGCGCTGGGCGTGATCGAGATCGTGCCGGCGGTGCGATTCTACGATTACGAGGCGAAATACGCCCCGGGCGGCTCCAAGCACCTTCTGCCGGCGCCGGTCGAGTCGAAGGTGTACGAGGAAATCCGCCGCCAGGCGCTCGCCGCCCATCAGGCGCTGGGATGCCGCGGCGTCAGCCGGGCCGACTTCCGGTTCGACGATGCCACCGGGGTGCTCGCCTGCCTCGAGGTGAACACCCAACCCGGTATGACGGAAACCTCGCTGGTGCCGGACATGGCGGCCCACGCCGGCGTCCCGTTCGACGACTTGGTGCGTTGGATGGTCGAGGACGCTTCCCTCAATCGATGAGCCCGGACATGGATGACGATCTCGCCGAGCGCGTCGCGACCCTGGAAGCGCGTGTTGCCTATCAGGACCGGACCATCGAGGATCTCGACAAAGCGGCGACGGCGCAGTGGGCGCAGATCGACGCGTTGACCCGTGAGGTGGCGCGCCTCGCCGAACGCCTGCAGCAGGCGGAGGATCGCCGCGGCGAGTTCGTGCCGGAACCGCCGCCGCCACATTATTGAGGCACGGAAACCTAGGTAGAGCGGTCAACCGCGGCGAATTCGATGCCGTCGCCGGTGGAGGTGCGTTTCATCGCGATGGCGAGCGCGGCGAGCCGCAAGGCGAGCGGGTGATCGGGGTAGGCCATCCGCAGGGTGCGCAAGGCTTCCGCTGTCGAGCCGGGATTTTCATCGACGACGGCCGCCGCCATGGCGGCAAGGACGTCGTCCCGAACCACCCCGTCATTCGCCGAGGCGACGGACACCAGGGCCGGTGCGCCGGTTTTGCGCGCCGAGTGCTTGGCTTGTGTGCCGGTGCTTCGTCCCATGGCGATCCCTCTGTGGAATGCCGGCCGGCCATTCTGGCCGGTCCGTCTCAACGATTGCTTAACGATGTCCCGGCTTCACGGGTTCCAATCGGCACCACCGTGCCGTGTGGCCGCAGAATCGCAACCCCGGGATGCAACCTAAGGAATTGCACGGCAAGGCGCGAAGTGCTCCGCGCTCGGAGCGCCGACGGCTCGAAGCCAAAAGAAAACGGGCCGTGGCGATCGTCGCCGCGGCCCGTTGTACCATTGGTCGATTATGCCGCGCTGGTCACTTCAGCGGTTGACCGATCGTCACCGTCAAGGTGCCGACGCCTTCGATCTCGCATTCGAGCTTGTCGCCTGCGACGACCGCGGCGACGCCCGAAGGCGTACCGGTCATGATGATGTCGCCCGCTTCGAGCGCCACCATTTCCGATAGGTTGGAGATAATTTCCGGCACGTTCCAGATCATCTGTTCGAGATCGCCGTCCTGGCGGACCGTGCCGTTGCACTTGAGGACGACCCGCCCTTTGCTAGGATGGCCGGCTTGTGATGCCGGCTTGAGCGCGCCACAGGGCGCCGAGTGGTCGAAGGCCTTGCCGATCTCCCACGGCCGCTCGAGCTTGCGCGAGGCGATCTGCAGGTCGCGGCGGGTGAGGTCGATGCCGACGCCGTACCCCCAGACGCAATCGAGGGCGCGGGCGACCGGGATGTTTCGGCCGCCCGACTTCAAGGCGACCACGAGTTCGACCTCATGGTGCATGTCCTTGGTCAGCGACGGGTACGGCACGATGCCGCCGTCGGCCACGATCGCATCGGCGGGTTTGGCGAAATAGAACGGCGGCAGCCGCTCGTCCTGGCCCATCTCGCGGATGTGCTCGACATAGTTGCGGCCCACGCACCAGATGCGGCGCACCGGGAACACCTGATCGGATCCCGCGACCGCGATGGCCGCCTGGGGAGGCGGAGGAATGACGAAACGATCTGCGCTCATGAATTTCTTCCGCGGGGAGGGAGAGGACAACCCATGGCGGCCGGCCCCCGTACCGCGCGCACCGAAGCGGTGAGCGGATTAGAGGCCGCGGGCGATGTCGTCAACTCGGCAGGGCGGGCGGCGCCTCCCGCCCCGGAAAATCCCTCGGTGGGAGCTGGGGTTCACATGCCGGCGTCCGGCGCGGTCGCGTGGCCACCCGCCGGGTTCACGACTTTCCGAGCAGAGCATCGATCAGGCGGATCACTTCCAGCGCCTTGGCGCCGCTGACATTCGGATCGCGCTTCTCCTCGATGGCGTCGAGGAAATCGGTGATGAGGTCGCGGTGATAGTCGTGCGGAAAATCCATCGGGTTGGCGCCGGCCCCGCCGGAAGTCGCGTCCGAGGCGATGTCGAATGTGCGGCCATCGTGGAAGCGTACGCTCAAGGCGGTACCGGCAACGGTGGCGCAGCCCTTTTCGGCGATGATCTCGACGGTCTCCGGATAGCCCGGGTAGGCGGCGGTGGTGGCTTCGACGACCCCGATCGCCCCGTTGACGAATTTGATCGAGCCGCACACCAGGTCCTCGGTCTCCATGCGGTGTATCGGCGTCGTGGTGACGAAGCTGTTCACGCTCTCGAACGGGCCGCATAGATAGAGCATGATGTCGAGCGTGTGGATGGCCTGGGTCAGGAGCACGCCGCCGCCGTCGCGGGCGAGTGTGCCGCGGCCGGGCTCGTCGTAATAGGTCTGCGGGCGCCACATGCGGGCATGTGCCGAGGCGCAGACGATCCGGCCGAGCTCGCCAGCGGCGATCATGCCGGCAAGCTTGCGGCCGGAGGGACGGTAGCGGTGCTGCAGGCAGACCCCGAAGGTGACGCCGGCCTGTCGGCAGATATCGACCAACTCCTTGGCGCGGGCGTAGGTGACTTCGAGGGGCTTTTCCACCAGCACGTTCTTGCCGGACAGGGCGGCGCGCTTGACCACGTCGTAATGGGTGGTGGCGGGCGTGAGCACGATCACGGTGTCGATGCTCTTGTCGGCAAAGATGTCGTCGAGATCGTCGGTCGCCGGAAAGCCGTAGGTCTCAGTCCAGGCCTTGCGATGGCGATCCTCGTAACTGAAGCCCGCCGCGACTTCGACACGGTCGGACAGATCGACCAGGCTCTTGGCATGCGGCGTCAGTGCCAGGCCCAATCCGATGACGGCGATTTTTCTGCGTGCCATGGTGCGAGTCCGTTGATTGCGTCCATGATGACCGATCGACGCTGCGCGACGTGCCGTCTCCTCGTCCGATCGGGGGATGGGCGTGCATGGTCTGGGCCGGCGCATCGGGCGCCGATCGGCCGACCTGCCGACAGGCCGTAATCCGGGTGCGACGCCGGCTGCGGTCGTCGAGGGGTCGGACAAACTATAAATGAGGCATCCGCCCGCGACGCGGGATTCTCAATTACTAAAACCGCGGAGGTAACTCTCCGGTGCAGCGACCGGCGGAGCGCAGCCGCCCGCGCGGTCAGTCTTCGCCGAGTTCGGTGGCGAGCTTCTGGTATTTCTTGCGGCTGTTCTCGAGGTGGCGTCGCATGGCCGCGCGTGCAGATGAGGCGGTGCCGGCGCGAATCGCATCGCGGATGTCGTAGTGTTCGCGTTGAACCTTGGCGAAGTAGGCCCGCTTCGCCTCGATTTCATGGGGCGATTTGAGCTGCAACTGCCGCGGCACCAGGAGGCCGCCGAGATACTGCAGAAAGTTGACGAACTGCGGATTTCCGGTTGCCGCGACCACCGCGCGGTGGAAGGCGAAATCCTCTTCGACGAAGCTGTCGCTGCGCGACATGACCTGATCGATCGCCGCGCAGGCCTCGATGATGGCGCGGTGATCGGCTTCGCTCGCCCGTTCGGCCGCCAAGCCCGCCGCTTCGACCTCGACGCCGATCCGCAATTCGATAACCTGCAGCAACTCCTGGATGGAGCGCAGCTTATCCTCGTCGATTTGGAAGGGGCGGCGCGTATCTTCGGCCACGAACGCTCCGACGCCCTGGCGGGTCACGACGAGCCCCTGGGCGCGCAATGCCGCCACAGCCTCGCGGACTACCGTTCGGCTGACTCCGGTCGAGGCTATGATCTCCTGCTCGGTTGGTAACCGGGCACCAGGAGGCAGTTTACCGCTGACGATGTCGGCGGTAATGCGTTCGACCAGTTCGTGGCCTAGGCGCCGGGGCGCGGTCAGGGGCTGGAAGCTCGCCAGCCCCGCCCCGGCCTTATGCGTAGAGTTCGACATTCGAGGTTCCCTCGTCATGTCATCATATGATATGATGGCACTCACGAGAGCGTTATTCAAGGACGTGGAACTTTATTCTCGTTTGTAACCGAAGGACTTCTCCACGGGGGTGGGAGCCGTCGATGCAAGCGGGTTGCGTCCGTCGACGAACGTTCCTGTACGTCCGGGCTCAACCGGACGTGCCCGGGGAGGGCGCACTAAGCGGCAATTTGGCATCAGGAGGAAGATAGATGGACAGGCGTCAGTTTCTCAAAACTACCGTCACCGCGGCTGCGGCCGCGAGCGTCGGCGCTCCCGCGTTCGCGCAGCAGAAGATGGTACTCAAGGCGGCCGACGTGCACCCGCTCGGCTATCCGACCGTCGAAGCCGTGGTCCGGATGGGCAAGAAGCTCGAAGAGGCCACCAAGGGCCGTCTGAGCATCCAGATGTATCCGTCGATGCAGCTCGGCGGCGAGAAGGAAATGATCGAGCAGGCCCAGGTCGGCGCCCTGCAGATCGCCCGTATCAGCCTCGGCCCGATGGGCCCGCTGGTGCCGGAGCTCAATGCCCTGCAGCTGCCGTTCGTGTACCGCGACGTCGAACACGAGCGCAAAGTACTCGACGGCCCGGTCGGCGCCGAACTGCTCCAGAAGCTCAGCGACCATCCGACTGCCGGCCTGATTGCCCTCGCATACATGGATGGCGGCACCCGCAACGTCTACAATTCCAAGCGCCCGATCACCAAGGTCGAGGACCTCAAGGGTCTCAAGATCCGCATGATGGGCAACCCGATCTTCATCGACACCATGAACGCTCTCGGCGGCAACGGTATCGGTCTGGGTATGGACCAACTCGCCAACGCCCTGCAGACCGGCGTCGTCGATGGTGCCGAGAACAACGAGCCCACCTACGCGTCCGAGCAGCACTACCGCTATGCGAAGTACTTCTCGTACACCGGCCATCTGATGATCCCGGAAATCCTGGTGTTCTCGAAGCGGTCCTGGCAAGGGCTGTCGAAGGAAGACCAGGACCTGGTCAAAAAGTTCGGCCGCGAAGCCCAGTTCGAACAGCGCAAGCTGTGGCAAGAGCGCGAGCAGCAGGCGATCGCAAAGATGAAGGAGAACGGCGCGGTCATCAACACGGTGCCGGCCGAGAACAAGAAGGGCTTCCAGGACGCCGTGAAGCCGGTGTGGGACAAGTACGCCAAGCCCCTCGAGGCGACCATCAAGAAAATCCAGGACGTCAAGTGATCGTGTCCTGACGCGAATGACAGCCGGCGCCACCACGAGTGGCGCCGGCTCCATATTTCGAATGGGGACCCGCATGAAAACTGCGTACCGGAGCGCCATGGAGGCGCTTTATCTCGTCTGTGCGATCATCGCCGGCTCTGCAATCGTGATCATGACATTGTCGATTCCGTACGGAGTGTTCATGCGCTACGTCGTGAACGCCGCGGCATCATGGCCCGAGCCGCTGGCCGTCCAGATGATGATTCTGTTCACCTTCATCGGCGGCGCGGCGTGTTACCGCGCCAGCATTCACATCGCCGTCAAGATGTTCGTCGATCAGCTCCCCGATGCTGGGCGCCGGCTGACGGAATGGCTCGTCACCGGCCTGGTCGTGCTGTTGTGCCTTTTCATGATCATCTGGGGCACGGCGCTCGTGCAAATCACCTGGAACCAGGTCATCGCCGAACTTCCCTGGGTGTGGGTGGGCCTCTCCTACATGCCGATCCCGATCGGGGGCGCCATCACGATCCTGTTCATCATCGAGCTCGTCTGGCTCGGCCCACCGGGCCCCGAGTCGGTCATGTATCGCGAACCGACCAGCAACTAATCCGATTTCGGGAGTTCTCTCGTGGACGCGCTTGTTCTTCTCGGCAGCCTGTTCGCCTTGATCGCCATCGGCGTGCCGGTCGCCTATGCTCTCGGCCTGGCCGCCATCGTTGGGGCGTTCTGGATCGATCTTCCGCTCGAAGCCAACATGATCAAGATCTCCGACGGCGTGAACAAAGTCTCGCTGCTGGCGATTCCCTTCTTCGTGCTCGCCGGCGCCATCATGGCGGAAGGCGGCATGGCGCGGCGTATGGTCAACTTCGCCCACGTCCTCGTCGGCTTCATCCGCGGCGGCCTGTCGATCGTCAACATCCTGGCATCGAGCATGTTCGGCTGCATTTCCGGTTCGTCGGTCGCCGATACCTCCTCGATCGGCTCGGTGATGATCCCGCAGATGGAGAAGGCCGGCTATCCGCGCGTCTTCGCGGTGAACGTGACGATCTGCGGTTCCGTGCAAGCGATTCTGATACCGCCGAGCCACAACGCCGTGATCTATTCCATGGCGCTCGGCGGCAGCGTCTCCATCGCGCATCTCCTGATCGCCGGCTTCTTTCCCGGCCTCTTGCTCGGTATTTGTCTGATCTTTCTCTGCCTTTTCATCGCGAAGCGCGAGAATTATCCCAAAGGGCGGGCGATTCCCTTGCGAGAGGCGGTCCCGATCGCGATCGATGCGCTGTGGGGCCTCGGCACCATGGTGATTATTCTCGGCGGCATCATCGGCGGCATCTTCACAGCCACTGAGGCCGCCGCCGTCGCCTGCGTCTACGCCTTCATCGTCACCATGTTCATCTACCGCGATTACAAGTGGGGCGAACTGCACCTCCTGATCCATCGCACCATCAAGACCGTGTCGATGGTCATGATCCTGATCGCGTTCGCGTCGAGCTTCGGCTATCTGCTCGCTCTGATGCAGCTGCCGCTCAAGATCACCAACTTCTTCCTGACCGTCTCGGACAACAAATATGTCATCCTGCTGCTGATCAACATCCTGCTTTTGTTCCTCGGCACGCTGATGGATCTCGCCCCGCTGCTCTTGATCACCGCGCCGATCCTGGTGCCGGTTGTCGTCAAGTTCGGCGTCGATCCGGTGCATTTCGGCATGATCATGCTGGTCAATCTCGGCATGGGGCTGGTGACGCCGCCGGTCGGATCGGTGTTGTTCGTGGGCTGCGCCATCGGCAAGGTCTCGATCGAGCAGGTGACGAAGACGATCTGGCCGTTCTACCTCGCCATGCTCGTCGTCCTCGGCCTTGTGACCTATATCCCGGCGATCTCGACGTGGCTGCCGTATTTCGTGCTGGGGCAGTGACCTGAGCCCGGTTGCCTGCGGAAGAAAAGAACTCTCCGGATCCAAGGTCCGGGGAGTTTTTCGTTTCACGGCAATTGGCATGGCAAGCGCCGCGTACGGTCCGCACACCCCAGTGGGCCATCGCCCTTCGAGGCTCGGCTCACGCTCTCACCTGAGGATGACGGTCAAGGTCCATGAAGGCTGGTATGAATCGTCATCATCGTCACGCTCGTGCGGGGGACTGACGCCCGGCCATCTCACCTTGTGTCCCCTATGCCATGCCGGACACCATGGTGTCCTCCGGCGAGGCTGCGACGGTTTTCCGGAGAAAACGCATCGTAATGAATTCGGTCGGATGATTCCGTTATTTGGGGGCGCGGCCGGGGTCGAATGTGCCGGCCGCGGCATTATTCACCCCGCCGCGGCCGGCCGTTCCGGCGCGTCGTGCTGCAGCTGCAGGCGGAAGAACGAGGCGTAGCGGCCGCCGCGGCGCAACAGTTCCTCGTGGCGGCCGGTCTCGCAAATCCGGCCGCCTTCGATCACCATGATCTTGTCGGCATGCATGATGGTCGACAGCCGGTGGGCGACCACCAGGGTGGTGCGGCCCTTGCACAGTTCGGCGATGGCGTCCTGGACGTAGCGCTCGGATTCCGAATCGAGGGCGGCGGTCGCCTCGTCGAGCAGGATGATGGGTGCGTCCTTCACCAGCGCGCGGGCGATGGCAATGCGCTGGCGCTGGCCGCCCGAGAGCTGCAATCCGTGCTCGCCCACCTGGGTGTCATAGCGGTTGGGAAAGGCGATGATGAAGTCGTGGGCGTAGGCGGCCTTGGCGGCGGCGACGATCTCGGCTTCCGTCGCGCCCGGCCGGCCGAAAGCGATGTTCTCGCGGATCGTTCCAGAGAACAGATGTACGTTCTGGCCCACGAAAGCGACCTGGCGGCGCAGCGATCGGCGGCCATGCGCCGCGATGTCCTGTCCGTCGATGAGAATGCGGCCGGCCTGGGCGTCGTAGTAGCGCAGGATCAGGTTGAGCACGGTTGACTTGCCGCCGCCCGACGGGCCGACGAGTGCCGTCATCCGGCTCGGCTCGGCGACGAACGAGACTTCGTGCAGCACCGGCTCGCCCGGCCGATACGAGAAGCTCACGCGTTCGAACTCGATGCGGGCAGGGCCGACCGCGAGATCCGGCTTGCCGTCATCGATCGGCTCGGTCGGTACCGTGTCGATGATCTCGAACATCACCCGCACGCCGACCATGTTCGAATTCAGGTCAAGATTGAGCCGCGCCAGTCGTTTGGCCGGCTCGTAGGCGAGCAGGAAGGCGGTGATGAAGGCGAAGAATTCGCCGGGACTCGCGCCGGTGACGATGACGCGGTAGCCGCAATACACGATGGCGATCGAGATCGCCATGCCGCCGAGAGTCTCCATCAGAGGGCTGGAGCGGTTGGCGACGCGGGCGAGCTTGATGGACTCGTGCTGGACTGCCTCGACGCTCGAGTCGAGCCGCGCCCGCATGGCCTCTTCGAGGGTGAACGCCTTCACGACGCGGATGCCCTGCACCATCTCCTGCATGGTCTCGATGATGCGGGTCGAGCCGGTGAACTGGTTGCGGGCGATTCCCTTGATGCGCCGCACCAGCTTGCGCAGCACCACCATGGCGGGCGGGACGACGAGGACGCTGACCAGCGACATCATCGGCTCCTTCGACACCATGACGATCAAGAGCGCGATCAGCATCAGGAGATCGCGTCCGAAGGCGGTGATCAGGAGGTTGATCACGTAGGTCGCCGAACTGGCGCCGGTGGTCAGGCGGGCGACGAATTCCGACGAATGCCGGTCGGCGAAGAAGCCGAGGCCTTCGTTCAAGAGCTTGTCGAACATGCGCCGCTGGTTGGTGGCGATGATGCGGGCGCCGATGCGCGACAGGATGACGGCGTGGCCATAGGTAGCCAGTCCCTTGACGATGAACAGCACCAGCGTGCCGCCGCCGAGAATGACGACGCCGCGCATGTTGCGGTCCACATAGGCTTGGTTGATGACTTCGCCGAGCAGGTGGGCCGACAGGGCCGTGCAGCCGGCGGCGATCCCCATCAGGCCGAAGGCGGTCGCATAGCGCTTCCAATGGGCAAGCGCGTTCTCGGCCAGGAGCCGCTTTGCCAGCGCGGGGGTTCCGTGCGGGTCGGCGAATTGGGCGCTGAACCAGGATGGGGTCATGGTCCCGTCTTGCCCGGCCGGGGGGCGTTTTTCAAGGAAAACCGTCATGCCGTCATTGCGAGGAGGCGCAACCGACGAAGCAATCCGGGGCCGCAAAGAAGGCACCGGGTGGCTTTGATTCGCTCGCAATGGCGGATTTGGTGCTGTCCGTGAACCTCAATACCCCAGCACCCGCGGCAGCCAGAGGGCGAGTTCCGGGAAAGCGATCACCGCCAGGAGCACGGCAAACATCGCCGCGATCATGGGCACGACCCAGCGCAGCGTCGCTTCCATGGGCACGCCGGCGATGCGGCACGACACCATCAGGTTGACCGCCATGGGGGGCGAGAACTGCCCGATGGCGATCTTGAGGGTCAGGATGATGCCGAACCACACGGGATCCCAGTCGAAGCGGGCCGCGATGGGCATCAGGAGTGGCAACAGGATCAGGAAGGTGGAGACGCCGTCCAGGAACATGCCGATGACGATCAGCATCAGGATCAGCATGGCGAGGATCGCGTACTCGCCGGCGCCGGTCGCCACGATGGCGGCGGCGGCGCGGTCGAACACGCCGAGCGTCGAGCCGGCCCAACCGAAGATGGACGCGAGCGCGACGACGATCAGGATGACGCCGGAAATCTCCGCCGCCTCGACGAACATCTCGTAGAGGTCGGTGAGGGTGAGCGTTCGATAGATCACGAAGCCGACGAACAGGCCATAGACGACGGCCATCACGGCGGCTTCGGTCGGCGTGAACCAGCCCATCCGCATGCCGCCCAGAATGATCACCGGCGCCATCAGGCCCCACATGGCTTCGCGCAGCGAGCGCCAGAACGGAGGCAATGGCAGGTCTTTTTCGGCGAGGCCGAAGCCGTGCTTCTTCGACGCGCGGAAGATCGGCACCATCAGGGCGACACCGGCGAGGATGCCCGGGATCATGCCGGCAGCGAACAGGGCCGGTACCGAGGCCTGCGGCACCAGGACCGAGTAGATGATCAGCGCGATCGATGGCGGTATCAAAATGTCGGTCGCGGCCGCGGCGCCGATGACGCTCGCCGAGAAGGCGCGCGGATAGCCGGCGCGCGACAAGGCACCCATCATGGCGCCGCCGACGGCGGCCGCATTGGCGGGGCCGGAGCCGGATATTCCGCCGAGGAACATGGACACCAGCACCGTGACGGCGGCGAGCGAACCGGGCCGGCGGCCGATCAGGCAGGTGGCGAAATTCACCAGCCGGAGCGCCACGCCCGAGCGGTCGAAAATCGATCCGACCAGGACGAACATCGGCACGGCGAGCAGGGGGTATTTTGCGATCCCCGTATAGGCGTTGGTCGGCACCGCCAGGAGATTGAGGTCGGCGAGCCAGATGGCGAGCGAGCCGGCCAGCCCGAGTGCCACAGCGACCGGCGAGCCGGCGACGAAAAGAACGAGGAAGCTGACGAACAGGGCGGTGGCAAACACGAAATTGATCCGTTCACAGAGGCTCGATGGCGTCTCGACTGGGCGCGCGACGCGCTTTGAGGACACGAACGAGATGGCCGATCGCTCGGCCGATGACGACGGCCGCCAGGAGCGGCAAAGCGAGTGTGTAGATCCATTGCGGCTCGCCGAGACCCGGCGACGTCACTTCGAAGCGATACTCGTCCCATACCAGGCGGCCGCCGAGCACGAGCACGAGCACGAACATCGCGATAGTGGCCAAGGTCGAGAAAATTTCGGCGGCGCGTCGTCCGGCGGGGGGCAGGAGCGAGGCGAACCAGGTGATGCGGATCTGGCGGTCGGCCGCGGTCGCGATGGAGGTGCCCAGCATGGTGACGACCACCATCAGGGCGATGGAATATTCCTCGGTGAACGCGAAGGAAACGTTGGTCAGATAGCGGGTCACGACGTTGCCGAGCGTGATCAGGCACAAGGCCGCCATGCTGGCGGCGGCGAGCACCTTTTCGAAGGTGATCGGCACGCGCAGCGGCGGGTCTTGAGGGGAGAGGGGATTGCCGGGGTCGGACATTTTGAACTCAAAGCAGGAAACTGAGATTTCACCTCTCCCCGCTTGCGGGGAGAGGTGATTGGTCATTTCGATTGCGCGTGGCCGGCGAAAAGGGGACCTATCTGAGTGGTCGGTCCTTGTCGATTACCGTGCCGCCACCGACTTCTCGGCGGCGGTGACGAGGTCGGCGCCAATTTTCGCCTTCCACTTGTCGTAGACGGCGACGGTCGCCTTCTGGAAGGCCTTCTGCTCGTCGGCGGAGAGGCGGGTGATCGTGACGCCGTTGCCTTCGATCTCCTTCAGGAGCGAGGGATCCTCGGGCGTGATGCCCTTGCGCGCGATCTCCTTGCCGTATTTGCCGGCCTCGAGCGCCGCTTCGGTGATGATCTTCTGGTCACCGGGCGAGAATGTCGTCCACACCTGCTTCGACACCGCGAAGATCAGCGGGTCGGCGACATAGCCCCACAAAGTGAGGTGCTTTTGGCCGACCGTATGCAGCTTGGAGACGTTGTAGACGGACAGCGGGTTCTCCTGGCCGTCGACCGCGCCGGTGGACAGGGCCGGCTGAGCGTCGGCCCAGCTCATCTGGGTCGGGTTGGCACCGAGCGCGGTGAAGGTCTCGTTGTACAGAGGCGAGCCGACGACGCGGATCTTGAGGCCCTTCAGGTCTTCCGGCTTCTTGATGTCGCGCTTGGAATTGGACAGTTCGCGGAACCCGTTCTCGCCCCAGGCGAGCGGCACCACATCCTTCGACGCGATGATCTCGAACAGCTTCTTGCCGGCGGGCCCAGACGTGATGGCGTCGAGGGCTTTGAAGTCGGGCATCAGGAACGGCATCGAGAACAGGTTCAATTCGGCGACCTGCGGCGACCAGTTGATGGTCGAGCCGACCGCCATGTCGATCACGCCCTGGCGCATGGCGGTGAATTCCTTGGTCTGGTCCCCGCCCACCAGCTGGGCGCCCGGATAGACCTTGAGGTTGATGCGGCCGCCCGACTTCTCCTTGACGATGTCGGCCCAGCGCTGGGCGGAGAGTCCCCACGGGAAGGGGGCGCCGAGCACCGTCGAAACCTTGTATTCGGATTTCAGGCTCTGGGCCGCGGCCGGCAGAGCGGTCAGCGCTGCCAGAACAACGGCGGCGACGCTCGCGATCGATGTCGGTCTCATGATCTTCCTCTTCGTTCGTGCTTTGTGCGACAGGAGAGCTGCCGAAGCGGGACTGCCGTCAGGGAACTACCGAAACATGGGCTGCACCCTGCGGCTGGCGGGCCCTCCGCTCATAAAATTGCCGGCGAAGGCGGCTGCGCGCATGACATTTACAAGTGTCGGCGCCCGGAGTCGCTATAAATTTCCACCCGTTGGGTTGCGGGATGATGCTTACCCGGCTCGGACCGGGGCCCGCCGCGTGCGTTGCAGAGCGAGGCGGGATTTCGCCATGCTTGTGTGGCCGCTCCCCCGCGGCTGCGCCGGATCGGGGCGCACCGGTGGGCCCGCGGGCTCGACGGCAGGCCGCGGCCATTTGGAGTTAATTAACCATTTGAACGCTCACTTGATTCTTGACCCCCGCACGCTTCGCAAATCGCCCGGAGGGCGACGATGGGACATTTGTCGGGGGATGGAATGATCGTCAGGCGTGCGGTTTTCGCGATCCTCATCTCCGGAGCGATGTTCGGCATCTCGGCCCAGGCGCCGGCGGCGGACCTCGTGTTGCCGCGACCCGAGCCGCTGCCGATCTGGCAGGCGGATGTCGGCGCGCGTTACTGGTACAGCTCGGGCCGCACGGCCCTCGATCTCTATGGCGTCGGTGGCGACGCGATGGTGTCGCGGCTGACCTACAAGAATCCGAATGGGCACGCGGCCGAAGCCTTCGGCCGCTTCGACCATCTCGCCACCAACCTGTTCGTGAAAGGATATGTCGGCCTCGGCAGGCTCGCCGGCGGCCAGCTCAACGACGAGGATTTCCCGCCCGATACCGATCCGTATTCAAGCACGCTCAGCGATCTGCGAGACGGCAAAATGACCTATGCGAGCATCGATGTCGGTTACGACGTCTGGCGCTCCGGCCGTGTCCGCATCGGTGGTTTCGTCGGCTATCACTATTTCTCCGAGCGCCTGAACGCCATGGGGTGCCGCCAGATCGCGACCTCCACGATCTGCGATCCGGCGGAGGCGTCTTCAGTCAACGTCATCTCGCAGGACAGCCGCTGGCATTCGCTGCGCCTCGGAGTGGCCGGCCGCTTCGACGTCACCGAGCGGCTGAGCGTCGCCGTCGATGCCGCCTGGGTGCCCTATACGTGGTTCGATGGCGAGGATACGCACTGGCTGCGCATCGGCAGCAATTTCCGCGACTTCACCGGCCCGGTCCCGGACACTGGCAGCGGCAATGGCTATCAGCTGGAAGCCGTCATGTCCTATCTGGTCACCGACGCGCTGAGCGTCGGCGTCGGCGGCCGCATCTGGTCCATGAAGAGCGATTGCACCACCCATTTCGACGGCCACATCGTCGGCGTCGATGCCGAACCGCAGCCTTCCGACTGGGCGACCCGCCGCTACGGTGTGTTCGTCCAGGCGAGTTACCGGTTCGGTTCAGCGGCGTTTGGCCGATAGGGCCTTCGCGTTCGGTCGTCGTCTCTCACAGCATGCCCGGCCGGAAGCGCCGGCGCAGGCTGATCGACGCGCCCGCTACCATGAATTCGCCGCCGCCGCGATAGTGGATGGCGCGCGGATTCTTCGGTGACGGCGCCACGTGCGCGGCCACGACCTCGAAGATGAAGAAGTTATAACGCTTCACCAGCCGGGCGTCGTGAAGGCGGCACTCGAAATTGGCGTGACATTCGCCGATCAGCGGCGCCTTCACCCGTTCGGCCGGCACGGGCGTCAGCCCGAATGTTTCGAACTTGTCGATCTCGGCGCCTGTCGTGTTGCCGATATCGACGACCGTCTTGGCCATGTCGGCGGTCGGCAGGTTGATGACGCATTCGCGACTCTTGCGAATGAGTTCGAACGAGTGGTTGGACTCGGCGATGACGCAGCCGACCAGCGCCGGCGTGAACTCCATCATGGTGTGCCAGCCCATGGTCATGATGTTGGTTCGGCCCTTGTGGGCCGACGACACCAGGACGACCGGTCCGGGCTCGAGATAGCGGCGGACTTCGGACAGCGGAAACTCGGCTTTCTTGGGCATTCGCATGTCGAGAGACTCCCTTCCTGCATCGGCGATCATACGCCGAGGCCGTCGGTCGCGCCGCCGTCACATCACCGCCTATTTGAGTCCGTTCACCGGCTTTTGCGCAAAGATGCCCGGTTCGCGTCGCGCATTCGCCGGCATCGTGGCTCATGGTGCGAACACTTGCACACCGAACACTTGCTCACCGGTGAGGAGAAGATCATGCCGTATTTCGCCCCCGAACTCGTCCAGACCATGCGGGACGTGCTCGAACAGGCCGCGGCGCGCCTGCCGCTCGAATATGCGACGCCGGCCGTGAAAGCCTATCTCGCCGAATGCATCCTCAAGGCGGCCGCGCAGGGGCAGACGAGCTACGATGCGCTGCTCAGCGTCGCGCTCGACCAATTCCAGACCATCACGTCGGTTTTCACCTGACGGCGCACCGGAGATGTCGAACGCCAATGCGCCGTATCGAGGGGCATTGACCATGCCCCTCGCCAATGGAGTCGAAGCCGAAGAAGTCGCGAAGGAGTCTGAGCCGGTGATGTCAGCGCAGCTTTTTGCGCGCGCCGCGGCCGTCAGTCAGCTTGCGCCAGACGTTGCCAATTCTCGGCGGAACGGTCGGCATCCTGTCTGAGATCGGCGAACTCTCCTTCGGAGTAATAGCGCCGCCACCGCCCGGATTGCTGAAGTTCGGAGAAGTGCACCTGCCTCCGCTCCGCCCATCGATGCAGTTTGTTCATCAGCTCCGCTGACATTCGTCGAGGATACGCCGACATACGCCACTCACACGCAATGTTACACGAGGATGGATTTACACGAGAACAGAGTTGCACGAGGATCACGAGGATCGAGAGCACACCACAGCAACGTCCGATCTTCCGATGACAAAACGATGGCGCAAACATGAGGTGAAACGCTTAAATGCGTTCGCGTGCGCATCTGGGCATCGACTCATCTTTGGTTGTGGCGCTGGTTGCCTTCGGGTGCCGCGCCTGAGTTGCAATAGCGCCGCCCGCCGGGCCTGCGGCTTCGCGGCGACTGGATCGCGGTATCCGAAGTTGTAGAAACACGAATGCCGCTCGTGCTGCGAAACGCCGTCAAATCCCGTTTCCGAGCGGCCGAGCCGGGAGGAGAGGATGAAGCGGCATCACAGCCTGACCATGCCGACGCTGTTCCCCGCCAATCCGGTCTGGGGTGACCAGCGCACGCTCCACTGCCGCGAGACCACCGGCTTTCACATTCCCTTCGTGACCAGCCGTCAGGCGCTTCTGCCCTATCTGCCCGAACGCATCAGCGTGCCGGAGGAGCCGACCGTCACGGTCACCTACGCGATGTGCCGCGGCGTCCACGAGATGGGGGGCGACGGCTACAACATGGTCCGGGTCGGTGTCGAAGCCGAATTCCACGGCATCCGCGATCACTGCCGGGGCGACCTGTCGCTGGTGGTCTGGGAAAACAAGTTCGCCCCGGCGATGATCGGCCGCGACCTCGTCGGCGCCCCGAACCTCGTGGTCGACATCGACGATTTCTGGCAGGACGGCGAGGACTGCGGCTGGCGCGTATCGGAGAACGGCTTCTGCTTCCTCGAAGGCACGCTGCAGCGCCTCGACAAGGTGTCCGACGAATCCTGCTGCCGCCTGTCGAAGGAACGGGCCTCCGATTTCGACAACGGCTTCCTGCGCATGACCTGCAAGACGATGGCGGGGCCGAACTACGCCGACGAAGCCGTGTCGCAGATCTGCGGCGTCGTCGACCGCGAGCGCATCGAGGAAGCCTGGTCGTGCCAGGGCGAACTGCGCTGGCACGAGGTGACACCGGAGGGTTGCTATCTGTGCTTTGGCATCGTCGAGGCGCTGTCTCGGTTGCCGGTGCTACGCTACAAGGCCGGCCTGATCACACGCGGTTCCCATCTGCTCGAACTCGGCCGTAGCCGCACGTTGATGTGAGCTTGGGGCTCGTCGCGCTTTCGCGTCGCTCACGCCGTGCCGTGCGCCTCCGTTACGGCTTGAAGTCGGCCGGGATCGGCGGCGCTTCGCGCATCAGCGTGATGGTGACGCGCCGGTTGGCGGCGATGAAGGGGTCATCGGGAAAAAGAGGTGCCGTATCGCCCTTGCCGGTGACGGCGAAGAAGCGGTCGTCCGGTACGCCCTCCTCGGCGAGGATTTGCCGAATCTTGACTGCCCGCATGGCGGATATCTCCCAGTGTCCGAGACCGGGCCGCGAGCGTGGGCGCGCCGCCGAGGCGTGGCCGGTCAGCTTCAGGCGGAACGGGGAGGCTTTGACGACGCGGGCGAGCCGCTGGACGAGTTTGCGGGTGTGCTCGTAGGGCTCCGCCGAGCCTTCGGGAAACATGGATCTTCCGTCCTGGTCGGTGATCTCCACGTTGAGGCCCTCGCGGCTTTCCTCGATGATGATGTTTTTGGAGATCTCGCTGATCTCCGGCATGTCCTGCAGGGCCTGGCGCAGGGTCGCGGCGGCGAGCGCGAAATCGCGGTCCAGCTTCGCGCGCGTGGCGTTGTCGAGTTTGCGCTCGTGCTGGGTTTCGTCCGGCGTCAGCGAGGCCTCTTCGGGCGGGATATGGGCGGCGTTCTTGAGCCGCGGCCGCAACGGCAGGCCGGGTAGTTCGATGAAGCCCGAATAGCGAACCTGGTTCTGGACCCCGAACGCCTCGCGCATGGAGCCCGCCACCGCCATCAGCTTGGCCTTGTCCTGGGTCGAGAAGGCGACCAGCATGACGAAGAACGCCACCAGGAGCCCCATGACGTCGGCGAAGGTGATGAACCAAGTGCCGATGCCGCCATGGCCACCGCCGCCGGCTCCGCGCCGTCCGCCTTTCCTGACCTTGGTCGGCTTGGCCATCAGGCTCTCCGCGCCGACGCGGCATTGCTTGCCACGTCATCGGACAGCATTGACGCGGTATCCCTCGACCCTGAGGAACCCTGCGCCGAATGGCGGACCGGAGCGAACTCTCGTGCGCCCGGAAACGTCGGCGCTGCTCGACAAACACCAGCTTACGCATGGTGATGTTAAAAAAGCGCTGCGCTTTATGCCGGCATCAACGCTTTGAAATTGCTGGAGATAAATGTAAATTTGAAGTGATCTCGGGCGATCCGGAGGAAACCCGCCCAGTACCGTCGGCCGGAGGAGGCGGGACGGCAGCGCCGCCCGCCTTCCTGGTTGATCAGCCGCGCGAGCGGGCGCGGATCATGAACGTGTCGTACGAATACTCGGCCACCTGCCACCACAGATACTGGTCGGCCCGGAAAGCCACGATGGAGTCGTGCACCTTCTTGAACCAGGGGTTCTTGGCCGACTCCTCGGCATAGAGTTCGGTGGCCGCCTGATAGCAGGCTTCGAGCACGGGTTGCGGGAACGCCCTCAAGATGGCGCCGTTCGCCACCAGCCGCTTGAGTGCCGCCGGATTGAGGGCGTCGTATTTGGGGCCGAGCCAATCGTTCTGATACGCCGAGGCGATGCGCAGCGCCGATTGATAGAGCTTCGGCAGTTCGTTGAATTTCTCCTGATTGAAGACGTTGTGCAGCGCCGATCCGCCTTCCCACCAGCCCGGGTAGTAGTAGTATTTCGCCACCTTGTAGAGGCCGAGCTTTTCGTCGTCGTGAGGGCCGACCCATTCGACGGCGTCGATGGTGCCCTTTTCCAGCGACGGATAGATATCGCCCGCCGCCGTCTGCTGCGGCACTACGCCGAGTCGTGACAGGATGCGGCCGGCAAAACCGCCGACGCGGAATTTCAGACCCTTGAGGTCGGCGACCTCCTTGATCTCTTTTCGGTACCACCCCCCCATCTGGCAATTAGCATTGCCGGCCAGGTAGGCCATGACGTTGTAGGGCTTCAGGAATTCATTGGTGAGATCGGTGCCGCCGCCATGCAGGAACCAGGCGTCCTGCATGCGCGCGTTGAGCCCGAACGGCAGCGACGCCAGGATCGCGAAGGTCATGTCCTTGCCGAGAAAATAATACAGGCAGGTGTGGCACATCTCGACGGTGCCGTTGGTGACGGCGTCGAGGGCCTGCAGGCCGGGCACGATCTCGCCGCCTGCGAAGGTCTGGATCTGAAATTTGTTGTCGGTGAGTTCGGCGACCGTCTTGGCGAACACGTCGGAGGAGCCGTAGATCGTGTCCAGGGATTTGGGGAAACTCGAGGTCAGGCGCCATTTGACCTCCGGCATCGACTGCGCGATCGCCGGCGCGGCCAGTGTGGCCGCCGCGATACCAACGCCCGCCCCCGCGATGAATTGACGTCGTTTCATACGTGATACTCCCGAGTGTGGCTGGGAAACATGAGGGGTGAAACCTGTTTAACCCGCCCGACGGGAGTGGTCCATGCGGGTTGCGTCCTTAGGGTGAAGATCGGCGCGGGAATGGACGAACGGATATTTCTCCCGCGCCGCATCGAATGATCGGAGTGTCTTTCGCGAGTCGAAACGGGCTCCTCACGCCGCCAACGCGGCGTCCTTTGTCTCGACGATCACCATCCAGCCGAGGCCGAAGCGGTCCGTCAGCATGCCGAAGCGCGGCGAGAAGAAGGTTTTCCCGAGTGGCATCGTCACATGTCCGCCCTCCGAGAGCGCCGCGAAGACACGGTCCGCTTCCTGTTCGGTCGCGACCGAGGCGGTGAGACAGACGCCCTTGAAGCCGGCATCGTCCGAGGCGCAGCCGTCCGACGCCATCACCCGCGTCGATCCGATCCTGAGGGCGCAATGCATGATCTTGTCGTGCCAGTCCGCCGGCATAATGCCCGGCGGCGGCTCGTCCGGGCTTTCGCGGAAGCGCAGAAGCATCTCCACCTCGGCGCCGAGCACGACGCCATAGAAGTCGACCGCCTCTTCGCAGCGACCGTTGAACATCAAATAGGGCTCGACCTGCATGGGTTTGCTCTCCTTGTCCCGGTTTCCTCGATTTCGGCCGTGACGCCGGCCGTGTTCAGTGTCATTGTGGACACTGTCCACATCCTATGCCAGAGAAAATGGACCCTGTCCACATATGAGCCCCCAACGTCCGGGTTCCGTCACGCGGCAGACCTATCGGCATGGTGACCTGCGCCGCGTACTGGTCGCGGCCGGCATCGCACTGGCCAGCGCCGGCGGCCCGGACGCTGTCGTGCTGCGTGAGGCGACGCGGCGGGCCGGAGTTGCGCCCAATGCCGCCTACCGGCACTTTTCTTCACGCGCCGACCTCCTGCAGGCGGTGCGGGTCGCAGCGCTGTCGCGTCTCGCCGCCGCCATGGAGGTCGAACTCGCACGCATCGACGCGAGCGCCGAGGCGGCGGTTCTGGGACGTGCGAGCCTCGCCGCCGTCGGCTTGGGTTATCTCACCTTCGCGCGCACCGAGACCGGACTATTCCGCACCCTGTTCGCCGCCGGCACGCCTTGGCCGGCGCCCGACCCCGCCAAGGCAGGGCCGGGCGGCCTCGACCCGTTCCAACTCCTCGGTGTCGCCCTCGACCGCCTGGTGGCGGCCGGGATATTGCCGCCGGAACGCCGCGCCGGTGCCGAGCATCTCGCCTGGTCGGCCGTGCACGGCCTTGCCATGCTGATCATCGAGGGGCCGCTCGCGGGCGCCGCACCGGAACGCCTCGACGCGCTCGGACGCCGCGTCGTCGCGATGGTGGAACGCGGGCTGTAAGCAGAAGGGGAAAGTGGCTGAGACGCGAAGGCTCATCGCCTTTGAACCGCGCCGAAGGCGGCACGATCTGCCACAACGCCGACACGCCGCCTTTCTGGCCAAGGCGCGAGCGACCCCTCTGGCGCTGCCTGGCCGGACCGGTTCCGCTTGATGTGGGACAAATACGTCGGTGCGCCCGGGTGTAGGCTGGTTCTCGCGGAAATACAGACGGCGCCGGGCTGACGGCGTCTTTTCGGCCCGGCGCATGGCAGGAGGGGTGCCATGCTTGTTGCGGTCGGTTTTGATCTTTCCCCGCTCATCCATGCGGTTTCGTCCGGCGCCGGCAAAGTTGCGGCGGCGCTTGTGGTGGCGGCTGTCGCCTATCTGATATTCGCAGCCGCGCTGTGGCTGATGCGCTCCGGGGCGGACGGGGAGCGAGGCAGTGACGTCTCGGGCTTCGTCCTGATCTCGACGCTGGCCGCCTATGTGGTCGTCGGCCTCCTGATGGACGCCCTGTGGTTCGGGCTTTTGTCAGCCGGGCTCATCGGCCTCGCGCTTCTCGCCGTGTTCGCGGGTGAAGTGAGATCGGTGGCGTCGCGCTTCCGCCACCATGCGCACGGGCATTGACGTCCGGTCGAAACGAAGGGCGCGCCGCGTCGTCAGCCCGCAGGGGCAAACGGGTTGACGATCCGCAGCCTTGCGTCGACCAGGAGCCCATCCTTCATGTCCTCCGACCACAACGTGTCGCAGCCGGCCTGCAGGGCCGCCGCGACGATCATGGCGTCGTAGGTCGCGAAGCCATGGCGCTCGGCGAGTTCGAGGCCGGTCTCGTGAGTTTCCACGGTGAGGGGATGGACGACGAGCAACTCGCGTAGCATGCCCAGGAACGCGCGCGTGTCCGCCCACGAAAAGTGGAGTTTTCGCCGCAGCACATTGGCGACTTCGTTGAGGACCTGGACGCTGATCGCGCCGCCGGCACGGACGATCGCCTCGGACCGATCCGCCTTGGCGGCATCGGCCGAGGCGAGATAGACGAGAACATTGCTGTCCATGAAGCTAGCGGGCATTCGCCTCGTCCCGGTCGAACTTGAAATCGGCGGGCAGGCGGCCCCGGAAGGCACGCAGGCGTTTCAAGAGCTCGTCTCGCCCGGGCCTGCGCGCGACGGCGAAACGACGGGCGTCGGCAACATGGATTTCGATCTCGTCGCCCTCCTTGAGGCCGAGCGCCTCCACCACCGCGGCGGGCAACCGGACCGCGAGGCTGTTGCCCCATTTGGCGACCTGCATGACGGACTCCTGTGGATATACGACATGTACAATGTATATCCATCTCGTTCGGGTCAAGTGGCTGGCATGTTCTCAGGAGCGGGGACTTGAGCGCGCAGCGACCTAACGCTCGCGCGGGCTCGGCCGTGCGGTGAGCGCGGCTAGAATGAACCCATGGCCAAAGAGCAGGTCCGACAATTCCTCGATCGCGTTATGACGTGGCCATCGGAACGGCAGACTGACGTGGCGGAGGTCGTCGCCCTCATGGAGGAGTAGGACAGGAGCGAACCGCGTCTCACCGACGCCCAGGCCGCCGAGATGCGCCGGCGTCTCACCGCGCCGGGCGAATCGCCGGGGAGTTCATAGGAAATCGGAGGTCCACGGCGGCTCTGCTCACTCCGGCGCTTCAACGGTCCAGACCGCCGAAGCAATCCTCGGCGATCGCGGCATCGGCCCGGCGCGAAGACCGCTAATTCTGCCTCCGCCCCAACTCCCTCTCCCACGCCAACGCATGCGCCACGATCACGTCGAGATCGTTGTATTGCGGCGTCCATCCGATCAGCGCGCGCGCCTTGTCGGACTGCGCCACGATCGTCGCCGGATCGCCCGGCCGCCGTTCGGCGATCTCGACGGGGAAGTCGGTATTGGCGACGCGCTTGACCGCCTCGATCACCTCCAGGACCGAAAAACCGCGGCCATAGCCGCAGTTCATGGTCGCCGAGGCGCCGCCGGCGCGCAGATACTTGAGGGCGTCGAGATGGGCCGCGATCAAGTCCGCGACGTGGATGTAGTCGCGCACGCAGGTGCCGTCGGGGGTCGGATAGTCGGTGCCGAACACGCTCATGGATTTGCGCTTGCCGAGTGCCGTCTCGACCGCGACCTTGATCAGGTGCGTCGCCCCCTTGGTGGACTGGCCGGTGCGGCCCTTGGGGTCGGCGCCGGCGACGTTGAAATAGCGCAGAATCACGTGCGGCAGGCCATGGGCGAGGCCGGCGTCGCGCAGCATGATCTCGGTCATCAGCTTGGAGGAGCCGTAGGGCGACATGGGCGCAAGCGTGGCGTCCTCGGCGACCGGCACTTGCGCCGGATTGCCGTAGACCGCCGCGGTCGAGGAAAACACGAAAGCCTTGACGCCGCCCTCGACGGCGCACGCGATCAGAGCGCGCGAATTGACGGTGTTGTTCTTGTAGTAGCCGAGCGGATCGGCGACCGAGTCGGGGACCACGATGGAGGCGGCGAAATGGATGATCGCCTCGACCTCGTGCTGGGCGATGAGCTTCGTGACCAACTCCTGGTCGCCGGTCTCGCCGACCATGAGGCGTACCGTATCGGGGATCGCCCAGCGGAAACCCGTCGACAGGTTGTCGAGCACGACGACGCGCTCGCCGGCGTCGTGAAGCGCATGCACCATGTGGGAGCCGATATAGCCGGCGCCGCCCGTGACCAGGACCGTCATCGCATAGTCTCCCCGTGCCTTTCACCTCTTCTCCTTCTCACCGCTTGCTCCCGCAAGCGTGGAGCAAGCGGTGAGAAGGAGAAGAGGTGCCCTCCCGGCGAGCGGTGAGGGGTGGATCGTCGCCACTCTATCCCTCCGAGCCCTGAACATCCGGTTACTCCCGGCATGACAGCACCGCCGGGCGGTGACAAGGGCGGCGGGCTCGTCTATGCGGAGCGGGGCGCAAGCGGAAGACCATGGCCGACATCCTGTTCATCAAGACCTCGTCCCTCGGCGACGTCATCCACCACATGCCGGCCCTGACCGACGCCGCGCGGGCGCGGCCGGACGCCCGCTTCGCCTGGGTGGTCGAGGAGGCGTTTGCGCCGCTCGCCCGGCTGCACCCGTCCGCCCACGAGGTGATTCCGGTCGCCTCGCGGCGATGGCGGCGGGCGCTGACCGGGCCGTCGACCTTGCGGGAGATCCTCGCCTTCCGTGCCGCGCTGCGCCGCAAGGCGTACGGGGATGTGGTCGACACCCAAGGGCTGCTGCGCACCGGCCTGATGACCTGGTTCGCGCGCGGTCGCCGGCACGGCTACGACAAAAACTCGATTCGCGAGCCGGCGGCGTCGTGGTTCTATGACGTGCGCCACGCGGTCTCCCGCGATCGCCACGCCATCGAGAGGAACCGGATGCTGGCCGGCCTCGCGCTCGGCTATGAGCCGGCGGGGCCGCTCGATTATGGGCTCGACCGCGGTGCGCTCGCCGGCACTGCGCCGGCGTCGCCGCCGCTGGCCCTGCTCCTGCACGCCACCGCCCGTGCCGAAAAAGAGTGGCCGGAGCAGAACTGGATCGCGCTGGGCCGAACGCTCGCTGACCGCGGTCTCGCAGTGCTGTTGTCCTATGGCAACGCCGTCGAGCGTGCGCGCGCCGAGCGGCTGGCGGCGGAGATTCCAGGTGCCCGCGTGCCAGAACGCCGCCCGCTGGATGAAACCGCCCGGCTGATCGCTTCCTGCGCCCTCGTGGTCGGCGTCGACACCGGGCTCCTGCACCTTGCGGCTGCGCTGGCGGTGCCGCTGGCGGCCATCTTTGTCGGCACCGAGCCGGGCTTGACCGGCCCGCTCGGCACCGGTCCGATCGCGGTGACAGGCGGCAAGGGGCAGTGCCCGCAGGTGGATGATGTGCTGGCCGCCGTCGACGCCCTGGCGAGCCCGGGCGTCGGCTTCAGCCCATCGCTCGGGTCACGGCTTTGACAACCCGTTCGGCTCCGATGTCGCGCATGCAGCGGTGGTGGCCGTAGCGGCAGACCGGCTTGTGGCACGGCCTGCAGGCGACTTCGGTCGTGGTTTCAATCACTTCCGCGATGGGATTGAGGGGGGCCCAATGCCACGGGCTGGTGGGCCCGAAAATCCCCACGGTCGGTGTGCCGATCGCCGCCGCCACATGCAAAAGCCCGGAATCGTTGGACAAAACCGCGTCCGTGGCCGCCAGGGCGAGGATCGCCTGGCGCAGGTCGTTGCCGGTCAAATCCTTGATCCGTGAAGGGTTTTGAGCGGCGATTGCGGCCGCTGTCTCGCGCTCCATCGGCCCGCCCGTGATCCAGACCGAATAGCCCTGATTCACCAGATGTTTGGCCGCTTCGGCGTAATACGACCAGCGCTTGGATGGCCCCACCGCCCCGGGCGCCAGCACGATCGCTCTCCGGGACTGGTCGTTCAAGCCAAGTTGCTCTTTCCATTGCCGGATTTCTTCCGCCGGAACGGCGAGCTGGGGCAGCGGCCAGTCCTTCGGCAAGGCGGAGTCGCGCGGCAGCGCCAGTGCGGCGCAGCGGTCGACCATGCGGGGCAACGCCTTTTCGCCCGCGCGCAGATCGTTGAGCAGGCCGAAGCGCAGCTCGCCCACAAAGCCTACCCGTTCCGGGATTCCGGCGAGGCAAGGGGCAAGCGCCGATTTCCAGGTCCGCGGCATGACCAGCGCCCGGCCGTAGCCTTCGGCGCGCAAGAGCGCCGCCAGGGCGCGATGCTTGGAAAGCGCCAGGCGCTTGCGGGGCAGGTCGAACACCACCGCCTTGCGGACACCGGGCTGGTAGTCGGCCAGGGGGGCCACGTTGGTGGTGGCCAGGACGTCGACCGGCGCCGCCGGATAGCGCGCCTTCAGAAGCCGCACCACGGTGTGGCAGCGGACGAAATCACCGATCCACATATACGGCACGATCAGGATCGGAGCGTCGGTAGAGATATGTTCTGAGTGTTGATTCATTTGATCTGAGGCGCCAGGAGTCGGATTGTTTTCCCCGATGCCTCAGCCAGTTAGCCTGCCCTCAGGGGGCCTGTCCAGCATCGCGGCGGCGGCTTGCGCATTTGACCCCAGCCGAGCGCGAGGTTGCGCCTCACGGCGGAGTGGGGCACTAGGAGATCATACGGCCCTCGGTTCGAGGTGCCGGGGGACGTGTGCGTCATGTTGTTGGTGACCGGCGGGGCGGGATTCATCGGCTCGAACATCGTCGCCGGCCTCAACGAGGCCGGCCGTAACGACATTGTCGTCAACGACGTGCTCGGCTCGGAAGGCAAGTGGCGCAACCTGCAGAAGCGCCGCCTGGCTGATTTCGTGCCGCCTGCCGACCTCGCCCGTTGGCTCGACGGGCGAAAACTCGACGCCGTCATCCACATGGGGGCCATCTCGGCGACCACGGCGATCGACGGCGACGCCGTGATGGACAGCAATTTCCGCCTGTCGCTGATGCTGCTCGACTGGTGCACCGAAACGAGGACGCCTTTCATCTACGCATCCTCGGCAGCGACCTATGGAGATGGCGAGGAGGGGTTCGTCGACGACCCGGCGCCCGAGGCGCTCGCCCGGCTCAAACCCATGAACCTCTATGGCTGGAGCAAGCACCTGTTCGACCAGGCACTGATCGAGCGTGAAAGGACGCACAAGAAGCTGCCGCCCCAATGGGCGGGCTTGAAATTCTTCAACGTGTTCGGGCCCAACGAGTACCACAAGGGCGAGATGATGAGCCTCGTCGCCAAGCGCTTCGACGAGGCACGCGCCGGCCGCACCGTGACGTTGTTCAAGTCCCATCGTGACGGCGTCGGCGACGGCGAGCAGGCGCGCGACTTCATCTATGTGGACGACGTCGTCTCGGTGGTGCGCTGGCTCCTTAAGTCCCCCGATGTGTCGGGCATCTTCAATGTCGGCACCGGTCGGGCGAGGAGCTTCCGCGACCTGATCGGCGCCGTGTTCGCGGCACTGGGCCGCACGCCGCTGATCGACTACGTGGACATGCCCATGTCGATCCGACACACCTACCAATATTTCACGCAAGCCGCGGTCGAGAACCTGCGCGCGGCCGGCTACAACGGCGGCTTCACGCCGCTCGAGGAGGCGGTCAGGCACTACGTCGTCTCCTATCTCGACACGCCCGATCGCTATCGCTGACGAAGCTGCCGGAATTCTACCAGATGTTCGATTACGATCAGGCCCTCGAGCGACTGTCGGCGCAGACCATCCTGTGCGTCGGCGATCTCATGCTCGACGATTTTCTCTACGGCGACGTGTCGCGGGTATCTCCCGAAGCGCCGGTACCGGTGATCGCGGTCAAGCGCGAGGAGAAGGTGATCGGTGGCGCCGGCAACGTCGCCCGCAACATCGCCGGCCTCGGTGCCCGTTGCCTGTTCGTCGGCGTCATCGGTGACGACGAGGCCGGGCGCATGGTCGAGGCGCAGTTCGCCGACCTCGGCGCCATCGAGCCGCATCTCGTCGTCGATCCCTCGCGCCCGACCAGCCGCAAGGCCCGGTTCGTGTCGGAGCATTATTCGAGCCATCTCCTGCGCGCCGACTGGGAGCGCGCCGCTCCGGTCGACGCCGCCGTCGAGGCGGCGTTGATCGCCCGTATCGAGGAACTGCTACCGCGCGCCGACGTGGTCGTGCTGTCGGACTACGCCAAGGGCGTGCTCACCGAACGCGTGATCCGTGCCGCCATCGATGGCGCGCGTGCGCGCGGCAAGGTCACGATCGTCGATCCCAAGGCGCCCGACTACACGGTCTATCGCGGCGCCACCGTCATCACGCCCAACCGCAAGGAGATCGCCGAGGCGACCCGGCGCCCGGTGACGACGCCGATGGAAGCGGAGGCGGCCGCCGCGTTGCTCGCCGGCATCGTCCAGGCGAAGGTCGTGCTGGTGACGCTCTCGGAGGACGGCATGCTCCTCCACATGGCCGGCGACGGCACCGTGCACGTGCCGGCCTATCCGGTCAGGGTTCGCGACGTGTCGGGCGCCGGCGATACCGTGGTGGCCGTGCTGGCGAGCATGCTCGCCGCCGGCGCGCCGTTCGAGCCCGCCATGCGGGCCGCCAATGCCGCCGCCTCGGTGGTGGTGGGAAAGCGCGGCACCGCCACCTGCTCGGGCTTGGAACTGCGCGCCCGCATCCTGCCCGCGGCCTCTCTGGCCGCCGAGGAGAAGATCGTGTTCGACTGGGCGGTCGCCGAGGAGCGCATCGCCGAATGGCGGAGCCAGGGCCTGCGGGTCGGCTTCACCAACGGCTGCTTCGACCTCCTGCATCCCGGCCATATCCATTCGCTGACACGCTCGCGCGCCGCCTGCGACCGCCTGGTGGTCGGCCTCAACGGCGACCAGTCGGTCAAGCGGCTCAAGGGGGAGGGCCGGCCGATCCAGGACGTCCATGCCCGTGCCGGCGTCCTGGCTGCGCTCGAGGCGGTCGATCTCGTCGTCGTGTTCGAGGAGGACACGCCGCTCGAACTCATCCGCCGCGTCAAACCGACCATCCTTGCCAAGGGCGGCGACTATCGCCGCGAGGAGGTCGTCGGCTACGACGTCGTCGAGGCCTATGGCGGCGAAGTGCTGTTGATCGATATCGTGCCCGGGCACTCGACCACCGACATCGTCAAGCGATCCGGGGGCAACGGGACGGGGCATTGATCGAGCATTCGTCCTCCCTTCAGGGGGATAGACAGGGCAAGAGGGACTGCGACCGGACGTGCCGAGCTTGAGCGCTGTCATCATCACGCTGAACGAGGAGGCGAATATCGCCGCCTGTCTGGACAGCGTCGCCTTCTGCGACGAGCGCATCGTCGTTGATGGCGGCAGCACGGACGCGACGGCGGCGGTCGCGGCCGCCAAGGGCGCCCGGGTCGTCCTCCGTCCGTTTGATGGTTTCGGCAGGCAGAAGGGGTACGCGGTATCGCAGGCGGTTGGTGACTGGATCTTGTCGGTCGACGCCGACGAACGCGTCTCCACCGAACTCGCCGCCGCCATCAAGGCGGCGGTCGCCGACGCCGGCTTCGACGGCTACGAGGTGTCGCGGCTGTCGTATTTCTGCGGCCGTCCCATGCGCCATTCGGGCTGGTATCCGGACTACGTCCTGCGATTGTTCCGGCGCGGCCGCGGCCGCTTTACCGAGGATCTCGTCCACGAACGGGTGATCTGCGACGGCCAGGTCGGCCGGCTCGTCGGCACGCTGCACCATCACTCCGTCGGCCGTCTGGAACAGGCGCTGTCGCGGGTCGACCGCTATTCGACGGCAGGCGCCGCCATGCTGGTCGATTCCGGGCGGAAGGTCTCCTTTGCGTCGGGAATCACGCACGGCCTATGGTCCTTCCTGCGCGCCTATGTGCTGCGGCTGGGTTTTCTCGACGGCCGCGAGGGTTTCCTGCTGGCTGTGGCCAACGCCGAGGGGACCTATTACCGTTACATGAAAGCTTGGCTTGCGAGGCGTCGCGATGGCTGACCTCATCAGCGTGATCGTCGCCACCTACAACCGTGCCGACGCGTTGGCGGCCGTGCTGCGGTCACTGTCGCGGCAATCCGATCTCGACTTCGAGGTGATCGTCGCCGACGACGGCTCCGGCCCCGACACCGCCCGGGTGGTCACCGACTGGGTGTCGCGGTTGGGCGTGCCGCTCAAGCATGTCTGGCACGAGGACCGCGGCTTCCGTCTCGCCGAGATCAGAAACCGCGCCATTCGGGCGGCGAGCGGCTCCTATTGCGTCTTCCTCGACGGTGACTGCCTGGCGCGACCGGATTTCGTCGCCTTTCACCGTCGCCTCGCCGAGCCGGGCTGGTTCGTCACCGGCAACCGTATCCTGTTGTCGCGCGAATTGACCGATCGCATTCTCCAGAGCGGCCTCGAACCGGAACAATGGGGGTTCGCGAGCTGGGTGACGCAGCACTCGCGCCGCGGCATCAACCGGTTCGCCCCGCTGATGGCGCTGCGGCTTGGCTTCCTGCGCAAGCTGCATCCGCGACGCTGGCAGGGCGCGCGCGGTTCCAACATGGCATTCTGGCGCGACGACCTCGAAACCGTCGACGGCTTCGATTCCGCTTTTACGGGCTGGGGCCGTGAGGATTCGGATATTTTCGTGCGCATGATCCGCGCCGGAATTCGCCGTAAGGACGGCCGCTTCGGTCCCGGCGTGCTGCACCTGTGGCATCCGGAAGCCGATCGCGCCCGCCTGGTCGACAATGATCGCCAGCTGGAAGCACTCCTGGCCGGGGAACGTGTGCGTGCACAACGCGGCCTCTCTTGGTTGATGGAAGTCACGCGGCGCGACGGCAGGGTCGTCACGCTGGGCGAACGCCGATGAGCTCCCCACCGGCACCGAATAAAAACGCCTGGGGAGGCCCGCCGCCTTCGCTCGAGTCGCGGGCCGGGACTGTCCAGCTGCCGGAACGCGCGCGCATCCTGGTGGTGGTGTTGCGGCGCATCGGCGACGTGCTCCTGACGACGCCGCTGATCCGCAGCCTGCGGCGCGCATGGCCGAACGCCAGGATCGAAGCTTTGGTGTTCGCCGACACGGCCGGCATCCTGGCCGGCAATCCCGATCTCGATGGAGTCGTCGTCCTGCCCGCCCGGCCCAGCTTCGGCGAGAGCTTTGCCGTCGCGAGGCGGCTGTTCAAACGCTACCACCTCGCGGTGTCGACCCAGAGCGGCGACCGGCCGACGTTCTTTGCGCTTCTGGCCGGGCGCCGCCATGCCGGGCCGGTGGACAGCGGCATGCGCGGGGCAGTTCGGAAAGCGCTGCTCGGCTATACCGTCCCACCCGAAAAGGACCTGCACCGGGTGCCCGACAGCCTGCGACTCGCGGGTGCACTCGGCATCGCGGCCGTCGACGAGGTCGTCTGCCCCCGCGGTGAGTTGCCGCCGAAGCTGACGCCGCAGAACGCCTATGCGGTGATCCATGCGCAGCCCATGTTCCGATACAAGCGCTGGACATCGGACGGCTGGCGTGCCGTGGCGCAAGCCTTGAGCCGGCGCGGCCTGACCGTGATCGCCAGCGGCGGCCCGGGCGAAGCGGAACGCCAGTTCCTCGATCTGCTGTGGAGCGCTGTTCCCGAGATCGTCCGGCTCGACGGTCGCCTGACGTGGCGGGAACTCGCCGCGCTTTTGGGTGGCGCCAGGGTGTATGTGGGACCCGACACCTCGGTCACGCATCTCGCCGCAGCCGCCGGGTGCCCGACGGTCGCGCTCTATGGGCCGACCGATCCGCGCCTGTGGGGGCCGTGGCCGCGAGGCGGTTTGGTGCGCCCGTGGGCTGCTGCCGGCCGGGTGCAGCAGCGCGGCAATGTCTGGCTCGTCCAGAACCCGTTGGCGTGCCTGCCCTGCCAGGGTGAGGGCTGCGCCCATCGGTTGGACAGCCACAGCCGCTGCCTCGACGAACTCTCGGCGGAGTCGGTGATATCGGCCATCGATCAGGCCTTGGCCGCCGGCGAACGTGGTGGCATCGCAGCGCAAAGCCGGATAGTGAAGAGTTTTCCGATGATTGACGACAGGACCCGAGGATGATTCGCTGGGAACGGTTGACATCGCGCATGGGCGCAATCCTGGTGCACGACCTCTTGGCCACGGCGCTGGCGGTGCTCGCGGCCTTTTATCTGCGCTTTGAGGAGGAGGGCCTCGCCGAGCGGGCGCCGCTGCTGGTCTATGTGCTGCCGGCCTTTGTGGCCTTTTCCGGCTTGGTCTATGCCGCCTTCGGGCTGTTCAAGACCAAGTGGCGTTTCATTTCCCTTCCCGACGTCATGACGATCATCAAGGCCAGCTCCGTGCTGGCGGTGACTCTTTTGGCGATCGACTACGTGCTGTTGGCGCCGAACATGCTCGGCACCTTCTTCTTCGGCCGCATCACCATCGCCCTGTACTGGTTCCTGCAGACCGCCTTCCTGGTCGCGCCGCGGGCATTCTACCGTTACTTCCGCTACACCCGCACGCTCCAGCGCGCGCGTGCCGGGCGTTCGCAGCCGACCCTGGTGCTCGGCCGCGCCGCCGACGCGGACGTACTGCTGCGCGGAGTCGAGAGCGGGGCGGTCGGCCAAATCCAGCCCGCCGGTGTCCTTTCGCCGTCGCGGGCCGATCGCGGCATGTCGATCCGCGGCGTGCCGGTGCTGGGGGAACTCGATGATCTCGAGCGCATCGTCGCCGATCTCTCGGCGCGCGGCATACAGATCAGCCGGCTGGTGCTGACCGCCTCCGCGTTGACCGAGGAGGCCAAGCCCGAATCGGTCCTCGTGCGCGCACATCGTCTCGGCCTCTCCACCAGTCGCCTGCCCTCGCTGGAGGCGGGCGAAGCGCTGCAATTGGCGCCGATCGCCGTCGAGGATCTGCTGCTGCGCCCGAGCATCAAGATCGATTACGAACGAATCAAAGGCCTGGTGAAGGGCAAGGCGGTGGTGGTCACCGGCGGCGGCGGTTCTATCGGGTCTGAGATTTGCGACCGTCTGGTGGCATTCGGGGTGTCCCGCCTGCTGGTGCTGGAGAATTCCGAGCCGGCCTTGCACGCCGTCACGGAATTGCTCAAGGGCAAGCAGGTGCATGTCCAGATCGAAGGCCACATCGCCGACATCCGCGATCGCACGCGCCTGACGCGGGTGATCGCGGATTTCAAGCCGCATTTCGTCTTCCACGCCGCCGCCCTCAAACACGTGCCGATCCTGGAGCGCGACTGGGGCGAGGCGGTCAAGACCAACGTGTTCGGATCCGTCAACGTTGCCGATGCGGCCGCCGCGGCAGGGGCCGAGGCCATGGTGATGATCTCGACCGACAAGGCGATCGAACCGGTGTCGATACTGGGCGCCACCAAGCGCTTCGCCGAGATGTACTGCCAGGCGCTCGATGCCGATCTCGTGGGCCGCGCCGGCACCGAGCGCCCGATGCGGCTGATCTCGGTACGGTTCGGCAACGTGCTCGCCTCGAACGGATCGGTCGTGCCGAAATTCAAAACGCAGATCGAGGCGGGAGGGCCGCTCACCGTCACCCATCCCGACATGGTGCGCTATTTCATGACCATCCGTGAGGCCTGCGACCTCGTCTTGACGGCTGCGAGCCATGCGCTCGGCCCGGATCGATCGGACGTCGCGGTCTACGTGCTCAATATGGGCCAACCGGTCAAGATCGTCGAACTCGCCGAGCGCATGATCCGGCTCTCGGGCCTGGAACCGGGCCACGACATCGAGATCGTCTTCACCGGACTGCGTCCCGGCGAACGGCTCAACGAGATTCTGTTCGCGCGCGAGGAACCGGCCACGGACATCGGCATCGAAGGTGTCGTCGCCGCGCGCCCGGTTCGCCCGCCACTGGCGACCATGCGCAAAAGGTTGGACGAACTCGCCCGGGCGATCGAGCGCGACGAACGCGCCACCATCACCCGGATTCTCGGCCTCGACACCGACAGCCTCAAGAAAGCGGTGTGAACGTCATGTCGCGTGAAGACATTCTGGTGACCGGGGCTGCCGGCTTCATCGGCTTCCACGTCGCGTCCAGATTGTTGGAGAGCGGCCGGTCGGTACTCGGCATCGATAATCTCAACGATTACTACGATCCGGCGCTGAAGACGGCACGCCTCGCCAGTCTTGCGCAGCATCCCGAGTTCCGCTTTGTCGAGCTCGACATCGCCGACCGCGCCGCAACGGCGGCCCTGTTCGCGGAGCATCGTTTCTCGCGCGTCGTCCACCTCGCCGCCCAGCCTGGCGTGCGCCGTTCACTGAGCGACCCACACGCCTATGTGGATGCCAACATCACTGGCTTTCTGGATATCCTCGAGGGCTGCCGCCACAACGACTGCGGTCATCTGGTCTACGCTTCCTCCTCGTCGGTGTACGGCGCCAACACCGGCATGCCGTTTTCGACCGAGCAGAACGTCGATCATCCGGTCAGCCTCTATGGGGCCACCAAGAAGGCCAACGAGCTGATGGCGCATGCCTACGCGCATCTGTTCGGGATTCCTTGCACGGGATTGCGCTTCTTCACGGTCTACGGTCCGTGGGGCCGGCCCGACATGGCGATCTGGCTGTTCACCGCCGCGATCGTCGCCGGAAAACCCATTCGCCTTTTCAACGAAGGCGACATGCAACGCGACTTCACCTATGTGGGCGACGTCGCGGAGGCGATCGTCCGCCTGATCGACACTCCGGCGGCGGCCGACCCTGCCTGGTCATCCGAGAAGCCCGACCCGGCCTCGGGCGCCGCACCCTGGCGGATCTACAATATCGGCAACCATACGCCGATCGACCTCCGCACGCTCGTGAGGGTCATCGAGGACGCGGTCGGGAAAAAAGCGATCGTCGAGCTCATGCCCATGCAGCCCGGCGACGTGCACGCGACCTATGCCGATGTCGAGGCGTTGTCGGCCGCGGTCGGATTCGCGCCCAGAACGCCGATCGAGGTCGGCGTGGGCCATTTCGTGAAATGGTATCGTGAGCACTACCACGTGTAGCAGGTGTTCCATCCGGCGGCTCGCGATCTCGGCCGTCCGCGTCGGTACCGCGTCCGGAATTTCCCGCACGCGAAAGTGCTTTGCCAAGGGTGCCTATGCGGACATCGAATGCCGATGTAACCGTTTGACACCATTCGTGTCTGGTTAACATGCCGTTGACGGTCGCCTCCCATCCGGGAGCGTGCTAGGGGAGGCTCCGTCACGATCAAGCTTGGGGGTGAGGCGTAATGGTATCCGCGAACAGGGCGGGGGACAAAACTCTTCGACTCGGTGTCGTCGGTGTCGGCGTCATGGGCTGCAACCACGCACGAGTGCTGGCCGAATTGCCCGGTATCACGCTCGCCGGCATTGTCGATCCCGACTCCAAACAGGCGGAATTCGTCGGTCGCACACTCGGCTGCGCGACCTATCCGGAGCTCGCGCCGTTGCTCGACGCCGGCGTCGATGCGGTGTCGATCGCGGCACCCACCCATCTGCATCGCGAGATTGCGCTCGCCTGCGTCGAGCGCGGCGTCCATGTCCTGGTGGAGAAGCCGATCGCTCCGACGGTCGAAGAGGGGCGCGACATCATCATCGCCGCCCGCCAGGCCGGCGTCACGCTGATGATCGGATACGTGGAGCGTTTCAATCCGGCCGTGCAGGCGATCAAGGACGCGCTGCGGGACGAGGATATCCTGTCCATCGGCATCACTCGCGTGGGCCCGTTTCCGCCGCGCATGTCCAATGTCGGCGTCGTCATCGACCTCGCGGTGCACGACATCGACCTGATCTCGTGGTTCACGGGATCGGAAATCATCGACGTGCAGCCGCAGATGACCTCGGTGAAAGCCGAGCGCGAGGACATCGCACTGCTGCAATTCCGCACCGCCTCGGGCGTTCTCGCCCACATCAACACCAACTGGCTCACGCCGTTCAAAGCCCGCACGGTGCACGTCGCCACGCGGCGCAAATACATCGCAGGCGATCTCCTGACCCGCCAGGTTACCGAATGTTTCGGCTTCCAGCCCGACGGCAGCTACTCCATGCGGCACCTGTCGGTCGGCCATTCCGAGCCGCTGCGCGCCGAACTCACCGCCTTCGTCAACGCCGTCCGGACGGGATCGCGGCCGGCGGTCACCGGCGAAGAGGGGATCGCCAGCCTCGAGATCGCCATCCGCTGTCTCGATGAGCGGCCGCAACCGATCATCGAGGCGTCCGCGCGCACGCGTCGCCGCGCCGTCTGACGGGACAGGACCATGAACCAGCACACACGCATCGACTTGAAGCCGATTCCGTTCATCGATGTCGCCGCCCAGAGGCGCCGGCTCGGACAGAGTGTCGACGACGCCATCGCCCGCGTCACCACCCACTGTCAGTTCATCCTCGGCCCCGAGGTCAAGCAGCTCGAAAAGGATCTCGCGGCCTTCTGCGGCGCGCGCCACGCCATCTCGTGCGCGAGCGGCACCGATGCGCTCGAACTGGTGTTGCTCGCTCGCGAGATCGGGCCCGGCGACGCGGTGATCTGCCCGTCCTTCACCTTCTGCGCCACCGCCGAAGTGGCGGCGCTCCTGGGTGCGACGCCGGTGTTCGCCGATGTCGACGAGGCGACCTTCAATATGGACGTCGCCAGCCTCGAACGTGCCGTCGCCGCCGCCAGGAAGCAGGGCCTGAAGCCGAAGGCCGTCATTCCGGTCGACCTGTTCGGCCTGCCGGCCGACCACGATGCCATCGCCAAGGTCGCGGCGGCGGAGGGGCTGTTCGTCCTCGACGATGCCGCGCAAGCGTTCGGTGCCACCTACAAGGGCAAGAAACTCGGCACAATCGGGGATGCCTGCGCGACGAGCTTTTTCCCGGCCAAACCGCTCGGCTGTTACGGCGACGGCGGTGCCGTCATGACCAACGACGATGAACTCGCCGATCGCATCGTCAGCCTGCGTGTGCACGGCTTCAACAAGGACGACAAGTACGACAATGTCCGCATCGGCATTACCGGCCGGCTCGACACCATCCAGGCCGCGATCCTGATCGAGAAGCTGAAGATCTTCGAGGACGAGATCGTCGCGCGCAACACGGCTGCGGCGCGCTACAATGCGGCGCTGGCCGACGTCGCAGCGGTGCCGCTCGTGCCTGAAGGTTATACGTCGGTGTGGGCGCAGTACACGTTGCGGCTCGGGCCTGGCCGGCGAGATGCGTTCGTGGCGGCCATGAAAGAGCGGGGTGTCCCGACGGCAGCGTACTATCCCAAGCCGTTGCATCGTCAGGGCGCCTATGGGCATTTCCCCGCCGCCGCCGGCGGTCTGCCGGTATCCGATCGCCTCGCCGCCGAAGTCATCAGCCTGCCCATGCATGCCTATCTGGACGAACCGACGCAGGCGCGTGTCATTGAAGCCGTGCGGGCGGCCCTGAAAAGTTAACCTTGGTCCACGGCGTCCTTTCCTTCACCTCTCCACACTTGCTGGGAGAGGGAGAAGGCGGTGCCTCTGGACACCGGCGACGCCTCCCTTAGGGTGCGCCTCGGGGCGGCGGATTCGCCGCCCCTTCCGGATCGCGCCATGCTTTCACGTTTCCTGACGGTCGGCGGCCTGACGCTTCTTTCGCGCGTAACGGGCTTTTTGCGCGACATCATGCTGGCCGCCATCCTGGGCGCCGGGCCGGCCGCGGACGCCTTCTTCGTCGCGCTCAGGCTGCCGAACCACTTTCGCGCCATCTTCGCCGAAGGTGCCTTCAATGCGGCATTCGTGCCGGCCTATGCGCGCATCCGCGGCGAGGGCGGCGCCGCCGCCTTGTTCGCCGACCGGGTCTTCACCCTGCTGATGGCCGCCGAAGCCGTGTTGCTCGCGCTGGCACTGCTCTTCACGCCGGCGGTGATCGGGCTCCTGGCACCCGGATTCTCCCGCGACCCCGGCCGCTGGATGCTGGCGGTCGAGCTCACGCGAATCACTTTCCCGTATCTCCTCCTGGTCAGCCTGGTGACGCTCTACGGCGGCATCCTCAACGCGCTCGGCCGCTTCGCCGCCGCCGCCGCCGCACCCATCCTTTTGAACCTGTCCATGATGGCGGCGCTCTCGCTCGCGGTCTTTTTCCCCACCGCCGGGCATGCGGCCGCCTGGGGAGTGCTGATCGCCGGCGTGCTCGAGGCGGCACTCGTCGCCGCCGATGCGAAGCGCCACGGCGTCCTTCCGGGATTTCGGCGTCTCGTCGTCGATGCCGATATCCGCCGCTTCTTTCGGGCGCTCGGACCGGCGACTCTTGGGTCGGGCGGCACCCAGCTCGCGCTCTTTGCCGACACCATCATCGCGAGTTTCCTGCCCACCGGTGCCGTGTCGGCGCTCTATTATGCCGACCGGCTCAACCAGCTGCCCATCGGCGTCATCGGTATCGCGGCCGGCACCGTCCTGCTGCCGGACATGGCCGGAAAGCTCGCCCGTGGCGACGCCGCCGGTGCAAGCCACGCCCAGAACCGCGCCGTCGAGCTGACGCTGCTTCTGTCGGTGCCGTGCGGGGTCGCCTTCCTGGTGGTGCCAGATCTCATCATGCGGGCCATGTTCGCCCGCGGTGCCTTCACGGCGGCCGACGCGGCCGCCGCCGGCGCGACGCTCGCCGCCTACACGTTCGGCCTGCTGCCGTTCGTCCTCATCCGCAGCCTCACCGCGAGCTTCTTCGCCCGCGGCGACACGGCGACGCCCATGAAGGCCCTGATGGCTTCGGTGGTCGTCAACATCGCCCTCAAAATCGCCCTGATGCACGATTTCGCCCAGGTCGGACTGGCACTTGCCACCGCGGCCGGCGCCTGGGTCAATATCTCCCTGGTAATTTGGTATGCGCGCCGGGCCGGCTATCTTGCCGTCGATGCCCGCCTGCGCCGGGCGATCGTCAAGCTCGTGGCGGCAGGCGTGGTGCTCGCCCTTTCGCTCTATTTGGGCGCCCGCTTGCTGACGCCGGCACTGTCGGCGTGGCCGGCATTGCGCGACGAGACCCTGCTCGCCATGCTGGCCGCGATCGGGATGATCACGTATGGCGGCATGGTGGCCATGCTGTTCGGGTCGGAATGGCTGGCGCTGCTGCGCCGCCGGACGCCCGGTGCGGATGCCTGACAGGCGTCTCGCCCCATGGTCGTGGTCGGGCGAACATGGCAATTGGGTGGCAAGAACGTGGGCGCCCGGTATGCGTCTGTTTGCCATCTGGTCCCGTCGCAATGGACAGGCGCGGCGGGCGGAGATATGTGAATGTCGGCGCTGCTGCCGAAAGGCCGAGGGGGGCGCCTATCTTCGCCGTCGTACCCCCGGAGCGATCCGTGGTTTGTCGACCATTCGAAACGGGTCGCCGCGAATCGTTTCAGTCGCGGTCGGAACAACGCCCATGCAGCATGCTCACGCGGCGCGTCTCGCCGCTCTCCCGCTTCTTTTCCTGATCACGGCCTGCGGCCAGAACCAGCAGGCAGCACCGGCGGCGCCACCCCCGCCGACGGTCACCGTCGGCCAGCCGGTGAAGCGCAACATCGTCGACTACGACGAATATGTCGGCCGTTTCGTCGCCGTCGATTCCGTCGAGGTGCGTGCGCGCGTGTCCGGTTATCTCGACCGCATCCACTTCACCGACGGCCAGATGGTCAAGCAGGGCGATCTCCTCTTCACCATCGACCGGCGTCCGTTCCAGACCACCCTCGAGCAGGCCAAGGCCAACCTCGCCCAGGCGCGCGCCAATCTGGCCTTCGCGGAGAGCGATCTCGCCCGCGGTGCCCAGCTCGTGCGCGAGAAGACCATCACGGAGCAGACCTTCGACCAGCGCACCCAGGCCAAGAAGGTCGCCGAGGCCTCGGTCGCCGCCCAGGAGGCGGCGGTCAAGCAGGCGAGCCTCGACCTGGAGTTCACCGAGCTGCGCGCGCCGGTCGACGGCCGCATCGGCGATCGCCGCGTTTCCCCCGGCAATCTCGTCGCCGGCGGCACTGGCGGCACCCCGACGCTGCTCGCCACCATCGTGTCGATAAACCCGATCCGCTTCGAGTTCACTTTCGACGAGGCCTCCTATCTACGCTACGAGCGCCTGTCGGGCACCGGCAAGGACGTCACCGGCCGCGAGGGCAGCGTCGTCGTCTCCCTCAAGTTGATCGACGAACAGGACTTCGGCCACAGGGGCCGCATGGATTTCGTCGACAACGTCATCGACCGCTCGTCGGGCACCATTCGCGGCCGCGCCGTGTTTTCCAATCCGGACGGCATGCTGACCCCGGGCATGTTCGCGCGCATCCGCGTGCCCGGCTCGCCGGCTTACGACGCGCTGCTCCTGCCCGACACCGCGATCGGCACCGACCAGACCCGCAAGTTCGTCTACGTGGTCGACGCCGACAACACCGTGAAGCAGAAATTCGTCACCCTCGGCCAGCTCGAAGGCGAACTGCGGGTGATCAAGACCGGCATCGAGGCCGGCGAGCGCGTCATCGTCAACGGCCTGATGCGCGCCCGCGCCGGCATCAAGGTGACGCCGCAGGAAGAAGGTGCGAAGCCGGCGGCGTCCGGGCCGCAGGCCAAGGGCTGAACCGAGACGACGGAGTTCCGCCCATGCGTATATCCCACTTCTTCATCGATCGCCCGATCTTCGCTTCGGTGGTCGCGATCGTCATCGTCATCCTGGGCTCGATCGCGCTCTTCCGGCTGCCGGTCGCGCAGTATCCGGAGATCGCTCCGCCGACCATCAACGTCGCCGGCCAGTATCCCGGCGCCTCGGCCGAGATCGTCGCCGAGACCGTGGTGGCGCCCATCGAGCAGCAGATCAACGGCGTCGAGGGGATGGTCTACATCTCCTCCAATTCGACCGCCGATGGCCGCTTTTCGATCGCGGTCACCTTCGACATCGGCACCAATCTCGACATCGCACAGGTGCAAGTGCAGAACCGCGTCGCCGTGGCGACGCCGCGCCTGCCCGCGCAGGTGCAGCAGATCGGCGTCACCGTCAACAAGGCGTCGCCCGACATCCTGATGGTGGTGAACCTATTTTCGCCCGATCGTTCGCGCGACGAGCTCTACATTTCCAACTACGCCAACATCCAGATCAAGGACGTGCTCTCGCGCGTCGACGGCGTCGGTTCGATCACGGTGTTCGGGGCGCGCGACTACGCCATGCAGGTGTGGCTCGATCCCGCCCGCATGCAGGCGCTCAACCTGACGGTCGCCGACGTCACCGCCGCCCTGCAGGCGCAGAACGTCCAGGTCGCATCCGGCGTTCTCAACCAGCCGCCGGTCGAGCACCAGCTCGCCTTCCAGGTGGCGGTGCGCACGCAGGGACGTCTCACCGATCCCGTCGACTTCGCCAACATCGTCGTCAAGCAGACCGACAACGCCGTCGTGCGCATCAAGGACATCGGCCGCGTTGCCCTTCAGGCGCAGGACTATTCGGCCAATTCCTACATCGGCAGCGACCCGTCGACCGCCATGGGCGTGTTCCAGCGCCCGGGCTCGAACGCGCTCAAGACCGGCAACAGCATCGTCGCGACGATGGAGGAGCTGTCGAAGAATTTCCCGAGCGGGGTCAAGTATCAGGTCCTCTATAACCCGACCAAATACATCGCCGAATCCGTCAACGCCGTCGTCGAGACCATGGTGGAGGCGGTGATCCTGGTGGTGCTGGTCGTGGTCCTGTTCCTGCAGACCTGGCGCGCTGCCCTCATTCCGATCCTGGCCATCCCGATCTCGCTGATCGGGACCTTCTTCGTCATGGGCGCGGCTGGATTCTCCATCAATAACCTGTCGCTGTTCGGCCTCGTGCTCGCCATCGGCATCGTCGTCGACGACGCCATCGTGGTGGTCGAGAACGTCGAGCGCAACATCGCCGCCGGCCTGGCGCCGCGCGACGCCGCACGCAAGACCATGGACGAGGTCGGGGGCGCGCTCGTGTCTATCGCGCTGGTGCTGTGTGCGGTGTTCATCCCGTCCATGTTCATCACCGGCATATCCGGGCAGTTCTACCGCCAGTTCGCGCTCACCATCGCCAGCGCCACGGTGATCTCGCTCGTCGTGTCGCTGACCCTGTCGCCGGCCATGTGCGCGGTGCTCCTTAAGCCGCACGATCCCCGCCATCGCGAGAGCTGGTGGGAGCGCCCCATCCACGGCTTCTTCCGGTTGTTCAATCGCGGGTTCGAGGGGCTGGCGCGCGGATACGGCTTCGTGGTGGCGCGGGTCGTGCGTATCACCGTCGTCATGCTGATCGGATACGCCGCCATTCTGGGCTTCGGGCTCAACGAGTTCACGCGCACGCCGCGCGGATTCATCCCGCAGCAGGACCTCGGCTACCTGATCGTCGCCGCCCAGTTGCCGCCGGGGGCGTCGCTGGAACGCACCGATACGGTGATGAAGCGGGCCGCCGAACTGGTGCGCAGCACGCCCGGGGTCGGCAACGTCGTCAATATCGTCGGCTTTTCGGGCGCGACCTTCACCAATGCGCCGAACGCCGGCGCCATGTTCGTTATTCTCGACCCGTATGCGTCGCGTACCGGCGATCCGAGCAAGACCGCCGCCGCTATCCAGGGAGTGCTGTTCGGCAAGCTCGCAGCGATCCAGGAGGCGTTCATGATCGTTGCGCTGCCGCCGCCCGTGCAGGGCATCGGCAACGCCTCGGGCTTCCGCATGATGATCCAGGACCGCGCCGGTGTCGGCGCGCAGACGCTGCAGGGCGCCGTCTACGCCATGATGGGGCGGGCGGCCCAGACGCCCGGCTTGAAGCAGGTCTACTCGCTGTTCGAGACCTCGACGCCGCAGCTCTATCTCGACATCGACCGCACCAAGGCGCAGCTCCTCGGCGTCAATATGGCCGATGTCTTCAGCGCCCTGCAGGTCTATATCGGCTCGTCCTACGTCAACGACTTCAACCTGTTCGGCCGCACCTTCCGGGTCCAGGCGCAGGCCGAGGCCGGCTACCGCCTGGAGCCCAAGGACGTGCTGGCACTGCGCGTGCGCAACAAGGCGGGCGAGACCGTGCCGCTCGGCTCGTTCACCACGGTGAGCGACCGCTCAGGCCCGTTCCGCGTGCCGCGCTACAACATCTATCCGGCAGCCGAACTCGACGGCGACACCGCCGCCGGTTACTCGCAAGGCCAGGCGATCCAGACCATGGAGAAGCTCGCGGCCGAGACGCTGCCGCCGGGGATCAGCTACGAATGGACGGGCCTTGCCTTCCAGCAGATCCGCGCCGGCGACACCGCCATGTTCGCCTTCGTGCTCGGCGTCGTGTTCGTGTTCCTGGTGCTCGCCGCCCAGTACGAGAGCCTGACCTTGCCGCTCGCCGTCATCCTGATCGTGCCCATGTGCCTTGTGGCGGCGATTTCGGGCGTCATCCTGCGCGGCCTGGACAACAACATTCTCACCCAGATCGGCTTCATCGTCCTGATCGCACTCGCCGCCAAGAACGCCATCCTGATCGTCGAATTCGCCAAACAGCTCGAGGATCAGGGACGCGACCGCTTCGCCGCCGCCCGCGAGGCGGCGCGGCTTCGGCTTCGGCCCATCATCATGACCTCGCTCGCCTTCGTGCTCGGCGTTACCCCGCTCGTATGGGCAACCGGCGCCGGCGCCGAACTGCGCCAGGCGCTCGGCACGGCGGTGTTCTCCGGCATGATCGGCGTCACCGTGTTCGGGTTGATCTTCACGCCGGTGTTCTATGTGGTCGACCGTTGGGTGGTGGAGAAGTTCGAGCGCCGCCGGCCGCAGGCCGCGGCGCATCCGGCGGAATAGGGCACGCCTGAGGTCCCTCCCTGGCGTTTTGCCCGGGAGGGACTGTGCCGTTCCCGGTTCCTTCCTTTGTCCGGAAGAATGGATTGGAAGCCAAATAGCCGCCTGTCCCTGTAATATGGATCGCGAGCCCTGCCGCGACAGCGATTTCCATGGTGCGGACCTTTGGACCTGTCGCCGGCATCACCAACCCGATACTTGACGTCGATACCTCCCCATCTTCACATGCGAAATAGAACGCATGCGGTGGAGCGGACGGAGGCTCGATGGCCCAGACGAAATTCGGCATGTCCCAGCCGGTGCGGCGCCGCGAGGACGTCCCGCTTTTGCGCGGCGAGGGTCGCTATGTCGCCGATGTGGTCGCAGACGGCGCTCTCCATGCCGTGGTGGTGCGCTCGCCACATGCCCATGCGGGCTTTTCGATCGATGCCGCGGCCGCCCGTGAGATAGCCGGTGTGCGCCTCGTGCTCATCGGCGACGACGTTGCCGATCTGGGGCCGCTGCCGTGCCTTGCCGGCCCGCTGGGCGCCGAGGCGCAGGCGCCGCCCTATCTCGTCCTTGCCCGCGAGGAAGTGCGCCATGTGGGCGACGCCGTCGCTTTCGTGGTCGCCGATACGGTCGAGGCCGCCAAGGACGGTGCGGAGGCCATCGAGATCGATTGGACGGCGCTGCCGCACGCGATCGATGCCGTCGCGGCGCTCGCCGTCGCGGCGCCACAAGTATGGCCGGACAAACCCGGCAATCTGGCCTTCGACGTATCCATTGGCGACGCGGCGGCGACCGAAGCGGCGTTCGCGGCGGCCGCCAAAGTCGTTACCCTGACGGTCGTCAACCAGCGCCTGGTCACCAACTATCTCGACACCCGCGGCGTCGTCGCCGAGTACGACGCTGCGGCGGAGCGCTTCACCCTGACGCTGTCGAGCCAGGGTCCGCATCTTATCCGCGACGTCCTGGCGAAGAACATCTTCAAGATCGCGCCGGACAAATTCAGGGTGCTGACGCCGGACGTGGGGGGCGGTTTCGGCACGAAATTCTTTCCCTATCGGGAATACGCGCTCGCCGCCGTGGCGGCGAAGCGGCTCGGCAGTCCGGTGCGCTGGATCGGCGAACGCAGCGAGCATTTCCTCGGCGATTCTCATGGCCGCGACAACGTCACCACCGGCCGGCTCGCCCTTGACGACAAGGGCCGCTTCCTCGCCCTCGATTTCGATCTCGTCGCCGACATGGGCGCATATCTATCCTGCTACGCGCCTTACATCCCATGTGCGGGTGCGCTGCTGCTGCCGGGCGTCTACGACGTGCCGCTGTGCGCCGTGCGGATACGCGGCGTCTACACCAACACCGTGCCGGTCGACGCCTATCGGGGCGCTGGCCGCCCGGAGGCCGCCTATGTGCTGGAACGGCTCGTCGACACGGCAGCGCGCGAAACAGGCATTGCACCGGACGTGTTGCGCAAGAAGAACTTCATCAAGCCCCAAGCGATGCCGTACACGACCGCGACAGGCAAGACCTACGACTCGGGTGAGTTCGCCGCCCATATGGGGCAGGCGATGGATGCCGCCGACTGGAAGGGCTTTGCACGACGCTACGCTGTCGCCAAGAAACGCGGGCGCCTGCGCGGCATCGCGCTCGCGACCTATGTGGAGGCGTGCGGTGCCATGGCGCCGGAGCCCGCCGTGCTGCATCTCGACGACGATGGTGGCGTCACCGTGCTGATCGGCACCCAATCGAGCGGGCAGGGGCACCTGACCGCCTATGCGCAGTTGATCGCCGAGCATCTCGACCTGCCGCCGGAGCGCATCCGCCTGGTGCAGGGTGACACGGATCGGATTGCGACCGGCAGCGGATCGGGCGGATCGAGCTCGATCCCCTGCGGCGGCGCCTCGGTTGCCGGTGCGGCCCGAAAGCTCGCCGACAATCTCAAAAAGCTCGCCGCCGATCGTCTCGAGGCCGCGGCAGGCGACATCGAAATCGGCGATGGCGGGCTGTGCATCGCCGGCACCGACCGGGCCGTAAGCTATGCCGATCTGGCGCGTTCGCCGAAAACCGACAAGGCCCTCCTCACCACCACAGATACCTTCACGCCGCCGGAGGCGACCTATCCCAACGGCACCCATGTGGTGGAGGTGGAGATCGATCCCGCGACCGGCGACGTCGCCGTCGTCAACTACGTCGTCGTCGACGATTTCGGCGTCTCGCTCAATCCGCTGCTGCTCGAAGGCCAGGTGGTCGGCGGCATCGCCCAGGGGCTCGGCCAGGCCCTGATGGAGCGCACCGCCTATGACGCCGATTCCGGCCAGCTCCTGTCGGCCTCGTTGCAGGACTACGCCTTGCCGCGTGCCGCCGACATGCCGGCATTGGCCTTCGCGACCCGCAATGTCCGCTGCCGGACCAATCCGCTCGGTGTCAAGGGCGCCGGCGAGGCCGGCACCATCGGGGCCTGCCCGGCGATCATGAACGCGGTGGTCGACGCCCTGTGGCGCGCCTACCGCATCCGCCATCTCGACATGCCGGCGACGCCCGAGCGGGTCTGGGCGGCGATCGCCGAGGCCAAGCGCATGCATACGCTATAGCGGCGGCGTGCGCCGCCCGTGCAGAAATACGTTTGCATCACGGCAAATGCCTCACCGACATGTGATTGTTTTTCCGCCGGAGTGTTTTGCTGCCGAGGACATGGTGGTGAATATGCCGGCTCGGGTGTTTTGGGGGAGCGGGCGGCATTCGCACGGGCCGCCGAAGTGATGCCGGGATCATCCGCCCGCACATGACAATGGAGATTGCACGATGATGCGTACCATGCTGGCCGTCGCCGTACTGGTGTTCGGAGTTTCTGTGGCGACTGCGCAGGATCCGATCGCCACTCGCAAGGCGCTGATGAAGGCGACCGGTGGTCAGTCCAGCCAGGGGGCCAAGTTCATGCGCGGTGAAGAACCTTTCGATCTCGCCAAGGCGAAGGCGATCTTCGCCCAGTTCCAGAAGACCGCCGAGGAGGGCAAGTCCCTGTGGCCCGACAATTCCAAGACCGGGGGCGAGACCGCTTCGTTGCCGGCGGTCTGGGAGAAGAAGGCCGACTTCGACGCCAAACTCGCCAAGTTCGGCGCCGACGCCAAGGAGGCGGCCGCCAAGGTCAAGGACGAGGCGAGCTTCAAGGCGGCGTTTCCCGAAGTGACCAGGAGCTGCGGCGGCTGCCACGAGACCTACCGGGCAAGGCGCAGCTGAGATGAGCAGGACGGCTTCGTGTGAAGGCGAGGCCGTTCGTCATTGCGAGGAGCGAAGCGACGAAGCGATCCAGTCCTTCTTTGGGACTTCTGGATTGCTTCGCTTCGCTCGCAATGACGAATCGAGACGACATTCGTCGCTTCGTGAGGAATCATGCTGCGCAAGTTGATCATCATCTTTGCCGCCGCCGCCGTGGCGGCTCTGGCAGCCTTCTGGTTCCTGACCCGCCCGGACGCCGTGGCGGCGACGACGCTCGTCGCCCGCAACGCTGACCTCGACAACGGCCGCACGATGTTCTTCGCCGGCGGTTGCACGTCCTGCCACGCGACGCCGAACCAGGACGACCGCACGCGCCTCGGCGGCGGGCTTGCGCTCGTGTCGCCGTTCGGCACGTTCTACGTTCCCAATATTTCGCCGCATACGCGCGACGGCATCGGCTCCTGGAGCGAGGCCGAGTTCCTGACCGCCATGTGGAAGGGCACGTCGCCGGACGGGCGACACTACTACCCGGCCTTTCCGTACACTTCCTACACGCACATGCGCGAAGAGGATGTGCGCGACCTGTTCGCCTTCCTGAAGACGCTGCCGGCCGTGGAGGGGAGGGCTCGGGATCATGACCTGCCGTTCCCCTTCAATGTCCGCCGTGGCCTCGGCCTGTGGAAGCTCGCCTTCCTCGACGAGCGGCGTTTCCGGCCCGACCCGGGCCAGAGCGCCGAATGGAATCGCGGCGCCTATCTGGTCAACGCTCCGGGCCATTGCGCCGAGTGCCACTCGCCCCGCAACGCGCTCGGTGGCGTCGACGGCGGACGCCGGTTCGCCGGCGGTCCGGACCCGGAGGGGAAGGGATGGGTGCCCAACATCACCCAAAAAGGCCTGGGCGCCTGGTCGGCGGGCGAGATCGCCTATCTGCTCGAAACTGGCGACACGCCCGAGGGGGATTCCGTCGGCGGCAGCATGACGGCGGTGATCCGCAACACGTCGCGCCTCTCCGCCGCCGATCGTGCCGCCATGGCGGCCTATCTCAAGTCGCTGCCGAGCATCGAGGGCCCGCCGCGTCCGGCCAAGGCGAATTGAGGGCGGGTCGGCGGGATTCGGTTCAGGCGTCCCTGAGCTTGCGATAGCGTCGGATCAGGGCGTTGCTCGAACTGTCGTGCCCGAGCTCCGGATCCTGAGCGCTTTCGAGTTCGGGGACGATCCGCTGGGCGAGGGCCTTGCCCAATTCCACGCCCCACTGGTCGAAGGGATTGATCTGCCAGATCGTGCCTTGGGTGAAGGTGCTGTGCTCGTAAAGGGCGACCAGCTTGCCGAGGGCCGCCGGCGTCAATGCCTCCATGAGGAGCAGGTTCGAGGGGCGATTGCCCTCGAAGGTTCGATGCGGCACGAGCCGCTCGGCCGCGCCCTCGGCTTCCACCTCCGCGGCGGTCTTGCCGAAAGCCAGCGCCTCGGCCTGGGCGAAGACGTTGGCGGCCAGGATGTCGTGGTGCCGGCCGAGCCGGTTCAGGGCTTTCGCGAACACGATGAAGTCGCACGGAACAAGCCGGGTGCCCTGGTGGATGAGCTGATAGAAGGAATGCTGGCCGTTGGTGCCGGGTTCACCCCAGTAGATCGGCGAGGTCGCGTAGTCGACGAGGCGGCCGTCGCGGGTGACGTGTTTGCCGTTGCTCTCCATGGTGAGCTGCTGGAGATAGGCGGGAAGGCGCTTGAGATATTGCTCGTAGGGCAGCACCGCCTGCGTCTCGGCGCCGAAGAAATCGGTGTACCAGACCGTCAAGAGGCCCATCAGCACGGGAAGATTGCGTTCGAACGGTGCCGTGCGGAAGTGCTCGTCCATCTCGCGGGAGCCGGCCAGCATGGCGCGGAAGTGATCCGGCCCAATGGCCAACATGGTCGAGAGCCCGATCGCAGACTCCATCGAGTAGCGGCCGCCGACCCAGTCCCAGAAGCCGAACATGTTTTCCGTATCGATGCCGAATTTCGCGACTTCCTCCGCGTTGGTGGACACGGCGACGAAGTGCCGGGCGACGGCGGCTTCTCCGGCAGCAAGACCGGCGAGCAGCCAATCGCGCGCGGTCCGCGCATTGGTCATCGTCTCCTGGGTCGTGAAGGTCTTGGAGGACACGATGAACATCGTTTCCGCCGGATCCAGACCTTGCACGGCTTCGGCGAAATCGGTGCCGTCGATATTGGAGACGAAGCGCATGGTCAGGCTGCGGTCGCTGTAGAAACGAAGCGCCTCATAGGCCATGACGGGGCCGAGATCGGAGCCGCCGATGCCGATATTGACGACATTGCGAATGCGCTTGCCGGTAAGGCCGGTCCAGGCGCCGCTGCGCACGCGAGCCGTGAACGCCTCCATCTTGTCCAGCACCGCATGCACGTCGCCCACCACGTCGCGGCCGTCATGCAGGATGGTCGTGCCCCGCGGGGCACGCAGGGCGACGTGAAGCACGGAGCGGTTCTCGGTGGCGTTGATCCGCTCGCCCCGGAACATGGCCTCGATGTTTTCCGCAAGGCCGGATTCGCGGGCAAGTTGTGTCAGTAGGCGCAGCGTCTCGTCGGTGATGCGGTTCTTCGAATAGTCGAAATGGATGCCGGCAGCCTCGATCGTCAGTCTTTCGCCGCGCGCGGGGTCATCGGCAAATAATTGCCGGAGATGGACACCCTTGATTTTGCGATGGTGCTGTTCCAGCGACGCCCAGGCCGGAAGGGCCCGCAATGCCGGCAAACTCATCGAGTGTTTCCTTTTCGGGTTCTGAAGCGTCCATCCATCCCCGAGGGGCCGTGCGCTTTGAATACGCCGCTGGCGCTGTTGGGTCGAATGCTGCCGCGCGGGCGGTCTGGAGCGTGAAGGAAGAAGGCCGCCCTCGGACGTCGAGATCGATGGGCGCTTTTGCATGATATAGAATGGAGTTTATGCCGAGAGCACGGCGGCCCTCAAGCGGGCTGTGGACATGCGCCAGGCTTCGAATTGACCGAACTGGGCGCAATCCGCCCGACGCCGGGCCAATGACCGCCCTGCACGGATTGCAGACGACGGCACCATTCATGGGGCCTATCGCCGATTCGCAGGGTGTGCGACAAGAAGCGCCTGCCCCCGTGAAATCGCCATGAACGTTCTCCACGCCATCCTGCTCAAGCTCGTCTCCGTGCTTCTGTTCGCCGCCATGTCGGCGGCGATCCGGTGGCTGGGCACGCGCGTGCCGGTCGGGGAGACGGTCTTCTTTCGCTGCGTCTCCGGCATCATCCCGGTCGTCGTCTATTATGCCTGGCGGGGCGAACTGGATACCGTGGTGCGCACCAAGAGGCCGCTGGGTCATCTTGGCCGCGGCCTGATCTCCGTCGTCGGCATGTTCCTCAATTTCGCGGCGCTCGCCCGCCTGCCGCTCATGGATGCGACCGCGATCGGCTTCGCCGCGCCCTTGTTCACCGTGGCGCTGGCCGCGCTGCTTCTCAACGAGAGGGTGCACGTCTATCGCTGGTCGGCGGTGGCGATCGGATTCGTCGGCGTGATCGTCATGCTGTGGCCTTATCTCAACATCTCGCACCTGATCACGGCCGGATCGGCGGCGACCACCATCGGGGCCGCCTGCGCGCTCGGCTCGTGCTTCACCAACGCGGCCTCCGTCATCCAGACGCGCCGGCTCACAGACAGCGAGACCACCGCCTCGATCGTGTTCTATTTCTCGCTCTACGCCGCCTGCTTCAGCGCCGTGACGCTGCCCTTCGCCTGGCACACGCCAAGCGTGTCCGAACTCGTCGCCCTCGTCTCGCTCGGCATGCTCGGCGGCACCTCCCATATTCTGCTGACCGAGAGTTTCCGTTGGGCGCCGGCCTCGACGGTGGCGCCGTTCGACTACACCGCCATGCTGTGGGCGTTCCTGTTCGGCTTCTGGCTGTTCGGCGAATTGCCGACCGTGCACGTCTTCATCGGCTCCGCCATCGTGGTCGCCTCCGGGTTGTTCGTGATCTGGCGCGAACACCGCCGCGGCATCGAACGCCGGCGCCGCAGCGCCATCAAAGGGCCGCCCGCGGGACCTTGAAACCAGCAGTTGCGACGTGTCCTTGCGCCATGCATCCTGGGGCGGGCCTTGTGCATCCAAGCCGTTGATTGTCATGGAGTAATCGCGCCCCGCGAGTCCTGTGGCGTAAACAACACGGCGGCCCGGAAATATGCTGCGTTTCCCCCCGGCGGTGGGGGTTGTTGTCGATTGCTCAAGGGCTCTTCCCTATGTTTCCGTCGACGGGTCGTGCTCGTCGGGATTCGGGGGACGTGATGAAAAGGACTTTGCTGCTCGGTGCCGCGTTCGTCTTGATGGCGGGGGCCGCCCAGGCTGCCGACCTGCCGCGCAAGATGCCCGTCAAGGCGCCGCCCGCACCGGTGTGGAACTGGACCGGTTTCTATGTCGGCGCCTACTACGGAACCTCGCTGTCCCAGTCGGAAGCGACGACCGACGTCGTCGGGGGCTCGGTCGATCTCAACGATACCGGCCTCACCGCCGGTGGCACGCTGGGCTACAACTGGCAGTTCTCCCCCACAGGCCTCGTCGGCATCGAAGGCGACTTCGGCTGGCTCGGCACCAAGCGAATTTTCAACGATTTCGATTCGACCCAGACGTTCGGAGTCAAGTCGACCTGGTACGCGACCCTGCGCGGCCGGCTCGGCTACGTCACCGGTCCGTCGGTTCTGTATGTGACCGGCGGCGCCGCCTGGGTGAACGCGGAAGAATCGTTCGGAATTCCGGCGGCGGTCTCCGTCACCAAGGAGACCGAGACCGGCTGGACCGCTGGCGTCGGCATCGAGACCAAGCTGTCGCGCAGCTGGACCACCAAGACCGAGTACCTCTACATGGATCTCGGCTCCTCGAACGTCGCCGGCCTTGCGGCCCCGGCTACCACGCTCACGGCGAACTACGACAACCAGTTCCACGTCATCAAGACCGGCCTGAACTACAAGTTCGGCGAGCCCTTCGAGCTGCCGATCTTCCTGGCGCCGCTGTCCTCGCCGCAGCGCTGGGCTGGCTTCTATGCTGGCGTCAATCTCGGCGGGGCGATCTCCAACGTGCACCTGCCTTCCAATACCTTCTCGACTGGCGAAAGCGACGTCAACGGCACCGGCTTCGCGGGCGGCGGCCATGTCGGCTACAATATGCTGGTGTTCTCCAACTGGGTCGCCGGCGTCGAGGGCGACATCGGCTACATGGGGCTCAGCCGCAACTATTCCAATTGGAACAACCCCGGCTACCAGCCGGGCACGGAGACGGACTGGTATGCCACCGCGCGGGCGCGCGTCGGCACGTCAACCGGGCCGGCGTTCCTCTACGCCACCGGCGGTCTCGCCGCCGTCAATGTGGAAAATAGCGTCGTGGTCGGCGCCACGCGCTACAGCGTCGATGGCACGCGAATCGGCTGGACCTTCGGCGGCGGCATCGAGACCGAACTGGGATCGCAGTGGTCGGCCCGGCTGGAGTCTCTCTATATGGATGTCGGCAAGGAGACCCTGACGGCTCCGGGCGGCTCGGTCGAGTTCAAGAACCGCTTTACGGTGGTGCGAGCTGGCCTGAGCTACAAGTTCGGCGGGCCGGAGATCGTGACCTCCCGCTACTGAACCGCCATTTCCATAGAAACGAGGCGTCGAATGAACCCCGGGCCAGCGGCCCGGGGTTTTTCGCATGCGAACGGCCGAATGGCGTGCCCAGCCGACTGTGCCAGCCGCACGCCGACGGTCCTGGATCGACCTAAAACGCCTTGAAGGTGATGATGGTGCGCGTGTCCTGGATGCCGGGCAGGCGCTGCACCTTCTCGGTGACGAAATGGCCGATGTCAACGCCCGCCTCCACATAGAATTTGACCATCAGGTCGAACTCACCGGCGGTGGAATAGATTTCCGAAGCGATTTCCGCATCGGCCAGTGCGGCTGCGACCTCGTAGGAGCGGCCGAGCTGGCATTTGATCTGCACGAAGAACGGAATCATACGCATCTCCTTGTCGGGCGGCTGAGGCTCGCGCGGTCAAGGCCGCGCGCGTGCCGCCGGACACGCGAGCCGCAATCCAGCAAAAACCCGCCCCGATGACAAGCCGTAGCGCCAACGCTTGCGACGCTGCGGCCGCAGTCCCATATGCCGGTCCCGTGACCGCAGTCCGGTTTTCTCCTTGGCCCGGTGCTTGTATCCTGGCGGTTGGGGGTAGAGGCGCAACGAGGCCTGGAATGTCAGTCTCCAGTGATTGGGAATTGCCGCTGTCGGCGCAGCCGAAACCGCAAGACTACCGTTATGATCTCGACTTGGCACTCTCCGCCGTGGTCAGCGTTAGGAGCCAGGTGCCGGAAAACGCCTTCACGGTCGAGACCCTGGGCGTACAGCGCGCCGGCCACGGCGTCCTGATCCGGCCGGACGGACTCGTCCTGACCATCGGCTATCTGATCACCGAGGCCGAGACCATCTGGCTCGGCTTCGCCGACGGGCGCACCCGGCCCGGCCACGCGCTCGCCTACGACCAGCAGAGCGGGTTCGGCCTCGTTCAGGTGCTCGATCATGGCGAGTTCCCCTCGCTGGCGTTGGGCAATTCGTCCCGGACACGCCTCGGCGATGCGGTCGTGGTCGCCGGCGCCGGCGGGCGCAGCCGGGCTGTCGCCGCCCACATCGTCGCCAAGCAGGAATTCGCCGGTTACTGGGAATATCTCCTGGAGGAAGCCATTTTCACCGCGCCGTCGCATCCCAACTGGGGTGGCGCGGCGGTGATCGGCGCCGCCGGAGATCTCATCGGCATCGGATCCCTCCAGGTCGAGCAGGCGAGCGAGGGCCGGCCGGTCCATTTCAACATGGTGGTGCCGATCGACCTGCTCAAATCGGTCCTCGCCGATCTTCTGAGCCATGGGCGTCCGGCCGGTCCGCCGCGGCCCTGGCTCGGTCTCTACGCGACCGAGGTGGAGGATCGGGTGGTGGTCGCCGGAATAGCCGCCAAGGGTCCGGCGCGCCGCGCCGGCATCGAGACGGGCGACCTCATACTGGCAGTGGGAAACGGAGAGGTGAATAATCTCGCCGACATGTACCGCCGCATCTGGGCATTGGGCCCAGCCGGCGCGGAGATACCGCTTGCGATCTATCGCGACGGCCGCACCGTCCGCATCGTCGTGAAGTCCGGTGACCGCGCGGACTTTCTCGTCAAGCCCCCCCAGCATTGATTGGGGGTCACCCGTTGACAGCCGCCAGGGCTGGCGCGCGACCGCGCAGGCAACCGTTTACGGCGCGCAGGAGCTCGTTCGGCCGGAACGGCTTGCGCAGGCTGCAAGCGGCGCCGAGTTCGGTCGCCATGGCCAGGAAGTCCGGCGTCGGCACCGTGGTGTGCCGGAATGTGAAGCCGGAAATAACGATCACGGGCACGTCCGGGTCGCGTTCATGAATGGCCCGGATGGTCTCGAAACCGTCCATGTCCGGCATGAAGACGTCGCAGATGACGACGTCGAATGCATCGCGCGACACCATGGTGATGCCGGCGTGTCCGCTGTCGGCGGTGATGACCTCGTGGTCATTCGCCTCCAGTTGAATTCGCAGTGACGACAGCACGAGGCTATCGTCGTCGATGACAAGAATGCGGGCCATGACCGTCAATCTCGGGTTGCGAATCTGGCACTCTGATTTCGGATAAGTGTGGAAGAATGTTCAATTCGTATTTTCACGTACTGCAATTGGAAATCTAACTACCGGATCTTACAGCACGATTTGTTATATGTCAGAACCATAACGGTAGATTTGCGTAGTTTGGCCCAGTCATAATTGCGCGGAAGAGTCGAGCGTGGGGCTTTTCAACCGCCTGTCGATAGCGCTGATCGGCCTGGCGGTGGCGACCGCCGGAACGGTGGTGTTTGTCGTTTCCCATGCCGCCGAACAGGCGATGCTGGCGCAGGGGCTGGAGCAGCTCGATCGCCATGCCGCCATCCTGTCCCGCCAGCTCGAAAGTCGCCTTGTGGAAGGGCCATTCGGCGGGCGCGATGCCATCCCCGACCTGCGTTCCCTGGTGTCCGGCCTTCGGCAGGCCGGGACGAATGCCGAGCGCGTCGACGTCGTTGACGCTCGCGGGCATTATCTTGTGCCGCCTGAGTCGGTACCGGCGCCACGCCTTCAGGATGAGTTTCCATCACTGGTCGGTGTTCTGGGCGGCGACCATGTCCCGCCCCCCCGCGTGGTGAGCGACCATGCCGGTGCGCTTCATGGGGTCGCCGCCGCCCGCCTGCAGGTGCCGGGCGGGCAGCGTCTGAACGTGCTCGTCACCGCCCCGTACGCGGCACTGGTCGCGCCGGCGGCATCCGTCTGGCAGAGGGGTCTCATCGTCGGTGCGGCGGCCGTGCTGGCGGCGGCGCTCATCGCTTTCTTCCTCGGGCGCAGCCTGAGGCGGCCGATTCTGCAGATGACGGCAGCGGTGGAGGCGTTCGGCCGCGGTGCCGCACCGGCCATTCCGGTCAATGCCGGCGGCGAGATCGGAATGCTGGCGCGCGCCTTTGGCCGCATGGCCGAACTGCTCGACGAAAAGTCGGAAGCGGCGCGACGCTCCTCCGAGCTGCTCGACAAGACCCTCGCGAGCATGTCGGACGGCGTCCTCGTGCTCGATCCGACCGGCCGTACGCTGTTCGCCAATCCGGCTTGTACGGCACTGTTCGGCGAACGCTATGAAATCGGCTCCAAGGAATGGCAGGAGCACTATCATCGTTACCGTGCGGACGGTGTCACGCCCTGTCCGCCGGAGGAGAGTCCGATCGGTCACGCGGTGCGCGGCGAGAGCTTCGACAATCTCGAAGTCGTCTGCCAACGCCTCACGAGCGGTGACACCATCCGCATCGTCGCCTCCGGCCGCGTCATCCGCAACGACAAGGGCCGCTATGATGGCGCCGTGATCGTCTATCGGGATGTCACCGAGCTCACCGAAAAAACGGCGGAGATCCGCCGCCAAGCGGAGATATTCACCAGCATCATGGCGAGCATGGCCGATGCGGTGCTGCTGGTCGACGAGAATTGCCGGGTCATCTTCGCCAACCGTACCGCCGAGGAACTGCTCGGTGAGCATGCCCACACCGGCCTCGACGACTGGGCGAATGCCTACGAGGTGTTCCTGCCCGACGGCACGACTCCGATCCCGGTGGCAGAATGGCCGACCGCCCGTGCGGTCAAAGGCGAAAACGTCGACAATTTCGGCGTGGCGGTGCGCGGCCTGGACGGCGGCCGGCTGGTCCAGCTCGTCATGATGGGGCGCCCGCTCGAGGCCGGTCCCGGCGGCTCGAAAGGAGCGGTGATCGTATTCCGCGACGTCACCAAGATGGAGGAGACCGAGCGGCAGCTGCGCCATTCCCAGAAGATGGACGCCATCGGCCAACTCACCGGCGGCGTTGCCCACGACTTCAACAATATCCTGACCGTAATCACCGGGACGATCGAGATTCTGGCCGACGGGGTCGCCGATCGTCCCAAGCTCGCGGCCATCGCACGGCTCATCGACGAGGCCGCGACTCGCGGTTCGTCATTGACGCAGCAACTCCTCGCCTTTGCGCGCCGGCAGGCGCTGCAGCCGCGGCGTACGGACGTCAACACGATCGTGATCGAGACGACCCGCCTGTTGCGGCCGACGCTCGGCGAGACCGTCAAGATCCAGGCGGTGCTGGGCGCTGAGATCTGTCCGGCCGACATCGACCCGAGCCAGTTGTCGACCGCACTCATCAATCTTGCGGTCAACGCCCGCGATGCCATGCCGAACGGTGGCAGGCTGACCATTGAAACCGCTAACGTGGTTCTCGACGGCGACTACGCGCACGACAATCCGGACGCCCGGGCGGGAGCTTTCGTCACGGTGGCCGTCAGCGACACCGGCATGGGTATTCCGCCGGCGATCATCGACAACGTTTTTGAGCCGTTCTTCACCACCAAGGAGCCGGGCAAAGGCACCGGGCTCGGCCTGTCCATGGTCTATGGCTTCGTCAAGCAGTCCGGTGGGCACGTCAAGCTGTACAGCGAGGAAGGCCAGGGCACGACCATCAAGCTCTACCTGCCGCGCAGCGATCAGCAGGAAGTGCACCCCGCATCCGTCGTGCCCGAGTCCCCGCGCGGTGGCGGCGAGACGATCCTGGTGGTCGAGGACGACGACATGGTGCGAACCTATGTGGTCACCCAGCTCGCCAGCCTCGGCTACTCGACGCTCGCCGCCGCCAATGGAAATGCGGCGTTGGCGCTGGTCGAGGCCGGAACTCAATTCGACCTTCTGTTCACGGACGTGATCATGCCCGGTGGGCTCAACGGCCGTCAGCTCGCCGATGAGATCGGGCGTCGGCGCCCGGGCCTGAAAGTTCTGTTCACGACGGGATATGCGGAAAACGCGATCGTGCATCATGGCCGGCTCGACCCCGGCGTCACGGTGCTGACGAAGCCCTACCGCAAGGCCGAACTGGCCGCCAAGGTGCGCGAGGCGCTCGGCGACGCGCAGTGATGCCGAATGCTGTGGACTTAATGCGGCCATTCCGGGGGAGCCGAGGGGCTCGCCGCCATAGCGTGTTGAAGACACGCGTGAATGCGCCGATGGCGACGGCCCCGGAATAACCGCCGAACTGATCGGCCGAAGCCGGTGTGACGGCCACCGAGCTTCAGGATCCTCCGCGCCGTCTACTTCAACACCTGCTCGATCTTGGCCGCGAGCTGGCTGGTCGTGAAGGGTTTGGAGATCAGCGCCACGCCGGGATCGAGCATGCCGTTGTGGACGATGGCATTGCTGGTGTAACCGGTCATGAACAGGACTTTCAGACCGGGCCGTCGGCGTACGGCTTCGTCGGCGAGCTTGCGGCCGTTGAGGCCGGGCATGATCACGTCGGTGACCATCAGGCTGACGTCCGTTGCGGCGTCGAGCAGCCGCAGTGCCGGCTCGGCGCCATCCGCTTCGACGACGCGGTAGCCGAACTCGCGCAGGGTGTCGACGGTGAAATGGCGCACACCCTCCTCGTCCTCGACGACCAGAATCGTGCCGGCTGTGGTCGGCGCCGCGGTGAGGGCGGCGGGCGCCGCCACCGCCTCATCGGCCGTTCCGCTATGGCGCGGCAGGTAGAACTTGACGGTCGTGCCCTGGCCGACTTCGCTGTAGATCTTGATGTGTCCGCCCGACTGCTTGGTGAAGCCGTAGACTTGGCTCAGGCCGAGCCCCGTGCCCTGGCCCGCCGGCTTGGTGGTGAAGAACGGTTCGAAGGCGTTCGCCAGGACCTCGCGCGACATGCCGTGGCCGGTGTCGGTGACCGCCACCATGACGTACTGGCCGGCGCGCACATCGTTGTGGGTCGCCGCATAGGCGTCGTCGAGATGGGCGTTCGCGGTCTCGATGGTGAGCCGCCCGCCCTCAGTCATGGCGTCGCGGGCATTGACGGCGACGTTGAGAAGGGCCGCTTCGAGCTGGTGGGGATCGGCGAAAGTCTGCCACAGCCCACCGGCGAGAACGGTCTCGATCTTGATGGATTCGCCCAGCGTCCGGCGGAACAGCTCGGATGTGGAGGCCACCAGATGATTGACGTCGATGGCCTTGGGATCGAGCGGCTGGCGGCGCGCGAAGGCGAGCAGGCGCGCGGTCAATGCGGCGGCCCGATGGGCCCCGTCGAGCGCATTGGTGGCGAGCCGGGCGAGCCTGGGTTCGGGCGCCGTCCAGCGACGCATCAGCATGTCGAGGGAGCCGATGACGATCGTCAGCAGGTTATTGAAATCGTGGGCGACGCCGCCGGTGAGACGGCCGAGCGCTTCCATCTTCTGGGCTTGACGCAGCTGATCCTCGGCCTTTTCCCGCCGCACGACCTCCTCGCGCAACTGCGTGAGCGCCAAAGCTTCACGGCGGGTGTGCTGCAGTGCCATCAAGGTCAGCATAACGAGCGCGACCGTCGCCGGCACGCCGAAGACGAGATGGCTTCCCATGGCGCCGATCCATTGCCGCAGAACCCGGTCGCGGTCGATGCCGAGCGTGACATAGACATCGTGGTCGGGCAGTCGCCGATAGGCGATGAGACGCGCGATGTCGTCGAAAGGCGAGCGTCCCTCGACGATACCGCGCGTCGGCTCACGGGCGATGGCGGTGAGCAGCAGGCTGTCGTCCGGGAGTTTGTCGGACGATGCCGGCCGGGTACCGTGGCGGGCGAGAACATAACCGTCCGCCCGCACCAGACCGACCGAGTCGAAACCGCTTCCCGCAGCCTGGGCGAAGAAATTGCGGAAATAGCCTGGTTCGATCGAAACCGCGGTCACGCCGTTGAACTGCTGCGGGTCGGCGAGGCCGGGGCGGCGTGTGCTGAGTTGGAAGAAACTCGTATCGGGGTTGGCGCGACCGCGCAGCACCTCGCTCACATAGGTGCGGCCGGGCGGCACTGCGCCTTCCCGGTGGGCGCGGAAATAGTCGCGGTCGGATAGATCGAGGCCGGCGGGAATGGGCATGAAATTAGCCGTCACCAGCGGCCGGCCGTGGGCATCGAGGACCCAGATGTCCTCGATTTGCGGCAGGCGGTCGGAAATCAGCTTGAAGCGTGCATTGAGCGCTGCCGCCTGTCCGCGGATATCGTCGTCGGCCATGCCCTGGAGAAGCGCATCGACCTGGCCGGCGACCAGGAGGTGGGATTCGAACACCCTGGCGGCGTGGGCATGGATGACGTCGACGCTGTGCCCGAGGCGTTCGCGCGCGCCGGCGAAATGCGCCTGATAGGACAGAATCGAGGCGCCGATGAATATGCCGAGCGGCAACACCACGGCGGCGACGACCACGCCGCGCAAGAAACGTTCAGCAGCCCCAGCGGGCGCGGCGATCGTGTCGGCGTTCGATGGAGCTGGCTCGGGCACGGGGGGTGGATCGATCCTGGGTCAACGGCCATTGAGCGGTAACATAGCCGTCCGCCGCCGCGCAATGGCGAGCGGGGCTTGTGCCGGCTAACGAGCCGTCATGACGGTCCGCAGCTTGGCCGCCAGATCGCTGTGCGGGTATGGTTTCTCGATTATCTCGAAGTTGCCGGCGGCGCCTGTCCCGTGGGCCGGAATGGCGCCGGCATTTCCCGAGGTGAGCAGTACCTTGAGATTCGGACGCAAGCGCCGCGCCTCGAAGGCGAGGTCCAGGCCGGACATGTCGCCGGGCAGGACGATGTCGGAAAACAGGAGATCGATGGGGGCCCGCAGGCGCAGAAATGCAAGCGCATCCTGCGCATTGGCGGCCTCCCGGACGACGTAACCGAGTTCCGAGACGGCGGCGACCGTCACTTCGCGGACATCGGCATCGTCCTCCACCACCAGCACGGTCTTTCCGTCCGAGGTGGCGGCGGAGATCGTCTGGCGGTCTTGTTCATCGCCGCGTTCGGCCTTCGCGGCCTTCGGGAAATACAGGTTCACGCTCGTGCCGCGGCCCGGCTGGGAGTCGATGCGCATCAGTCCGCCGGCGCTCTTGACGAAGCCGTAGACCTGACTCAAGCCGAGGCCCGAGCCCTTGCCGGGTTCCTTGGTGGTGAAGAACGGCTCGATGGCGCGGGCGGCGATTTCGGGCGACATTCCCCGGCCGGTGTCACGGACGGTGACCAGGACATAGTCGCCCGGAACCACGTCGGGTGCATTGGTGAATTGTCTGTCGACCAACGACACATTGCCGGTTTCGATGATGACACGGCCACTGCCGCTGGCGGCGTCGCGCGCATTGGTGATGAGATTGACGAGCGCGGTCTCGAACTGGGTCGGGTCGAGGAAGACCGGATGGACGTTCTGGGACAGCCCCGTCATGAGCTCGGTGCCTTCCGCCGAGCGTTGCAGGACCGGGATGTAATCCTGGATCAGGCGGCTGACATCGATGCTGACCGGCCGCAAGGTCTGGCGGCCGCCGAACGTCATGAGTTGCCGGGTCAGTCTCGCCGCGCGTCGGACTGCCGCATCGGCGTTGCCGGCCAGCCGTTCGACTCGCGCCGCATCGTGCGGGTCCCTGCGGATCATGTCGACATTGCCGCCGACGACAGTGAGCAGATTGGAGAAGTCGTGGGCGATGCCGTCGGTCAACTGTCCGAACGCCTCCATGCGCTGCGCCGTCGCCACCGCGGCGCCCGAGCGGATGAGCTCCATGTTGCGCGTCTCGGCAACAACGAGAGCGTCGGCGAGGCGGCCATAGAGACGCACCATTTCGTACAAAAGCGCGACGAGGATGATACTGGCGGCGATCAGGCCGTACACCCGGCCGGCATAGAAGCCGAGATCAAACCGAGAGGAGCCGAGCACAGCGGCGAAGGCGATATCGAACAACCACACCACCATGACGACGCCGAGCCAAAGATCGAGCACTGAATTCGTGCGCCACCATACGGCGATCGCCGCGACGAGTGTCAGGAGCCAGATGAAGGGGCTGACGCCCTTTGTGACCAGCATTGAATAGTCGCTGCCCTGCATCACCGGCGGCAAGAGGTCGTGCCCGGCCGTGGTCAGCACCGTCAGCGCCGCCGCACTCGCGAGGACTGCGGCGATAGTGACCCAGAGAAGCCCGACATGTTCGCCGGCAGCGGCCGCCACGCCGTTGTTGCGGAAATAAGCATAGGCGAGGACGAACAGCGGAAAGCCGCCGTGCCAGAACACGTAGAGCCATGCGGTCGTCTGCTCGCCGGCGCCGAGCAGACCGGTGGGCGCGAACAGGCCGGGAAAACTCAATGTGTGCGGCAGGATCATCACGGCGTCGAACAGGTAGCCGGCGCCGAGTGCCAGGAGCGCCAGCGCTCGCAACCTTGCGAACTGGCCGAGCAGCAGCACGGCGGTCATCAGCTCGATGATGAACAGGGCCGATTGATAGGCCGGAATGAATGCCGGCACACGCGCCAGCGGCACGCGCACATACGCGATAGTGACGAGAAATGCCAGAAAGGCGACGATCACGACGGTGATGGCCGCCAGCCGTTCGCCGCTCGTGGCAGCGGCGGTCGACAAGAACCACCGCGGAGGAGCAGGGGATTGCTTCATGTCGGTCCGTTGCAGCGGGGGGTGAGCGCCCGCAACGACCCGGGTCAGTCCGGACAGTTGCACATTCGAGTCGGCGAAATGGTAACCAATGGAAGACGGCGAGTCATCCGGCGATCGGTCGCTCCCGTCGCGTCACTCGGACGGAATGGTATCATTGCACGCTAGGGCTGCGATAGGTCGGCATCTTCGCGCTGTAATTGATCGCCGGCATCGCAAGATCAACGGAGGCACCGTGTCGCGCCGAGCGCAAGTCGAAGACGCATTGAGGCGGTTGGCGCCGCTCCTGCCGGCCCATGAATTCGGCGCCGTCGGCGATCACGCCATGGACAGCCCCGGCTTGCGCCAGGCAAGCCCGGAGGAGGCGGCGTGGCTGTCGCTGGTCGCCTATGGGCGCCACGTGTTCACCGACTACGACGAACTGCTGGCGCAGGACTACGACCAGGACAGCGCCCGCCACTTCGTCGCCGACGAACTCCGCCACGTGCTGGCGGCGTGGGGCGTGCGCCGTTCGCTCGGCGCCGATGAGTGAACGCGGTGCCGCAGCTCACGCCGCGAAGGGCGCGAGATTGTCGCGGATGCGTTCGATCAGCTTGTGGCCGGGCGTGCGCGGCGTCAGCGAGCCGCCGGTCAGGCGGGCAAAGATCTTCTGGTAGCGCGTCGCCAATTCGGCCACGAGCTCGTTCGGCGCTTCCGGCAGCGTGGCGTCATTGTAGGGATCGCAGTGGTCGATGAACCACTGGCGCAGGAATTCCTTGTCGAAATAGTCGGGCTCGCGGCCGGCGGCGATGCGGTCCACATAGGTGTCGGCCATCCACCAGCGCGAGGAATCCGGTGTGTGCACCTCGTCGATGAGGGTCAATGTGCCGCTGTCGTCCACCCCCATCTCGTATTTGGTGTCGACCAGGATCAAGCCGCGCGACAGCGCCAGCGCCTGGCCGCGCGCGAACAGGCGTCGCGCCGTATCCTCGACCTTCGCGAGCATGTCGCGGCCCATCAGGCCTCGCTCGACAACCTCGGCGGGCGTGAGCGTGACGTCGTGGGTCGCCTCCTTGGTGGACGGCGTGAAGGCGGCCTGTGGCAGGCGGTCGTTCTTGCGCATGTCGTCCGGTAGCGTGAATCCGCCGAAGTCGCGCCGGCCGTTCTTGTAATGAGTCCATATCGACGTCGAGGTGACGCCGGTGAGGTAGCCGCGCATCACCACCTCGATCTTGAGCGGCGTGCAGCGTCGCGCCACCGTGACATTGGGGTCGGGCAGGGCGATGACGTGGTTGGGGATGATGTCGGCGGTCTCGGTGAACCAGAACGCGCTGGTGCGGTTGAGGATCTCGCCCTTGCCGGGTATGTGGGCGATGATGCGATCGAACGAGGAATGCCGGTCGGTGGTGACCAGGACGAGGCGCGACGGCTGCAGGTAGATGTCGCGCACCTTGCCTTCGACGCGCTCGCCCAGTTCGGGAAAATCGGTGCGCTCCAGCACGTCCAGATCGGAAAACAGGGAGGCAGGCTTGGTGTCGGTCATGTTCGCTTCCTCGAGCCTCCGCCGCTCTAGACTATTTTTGTCGCCGGGGGGAGACGGTCGTGCCATGAAGAATGTCGATGCGGGGCCGGGATGCAAAAACAGCCCGTCGCCCCGGGAGGCACTCCGGTGCCGCCCTCGGCGCCCCGCGATGGAAGGGACCGACTCGATGATCGTGCACGCGAAACTCATTGCTGCCGCGTTCGCCGGCTTTCTGGCGCTGATGCCGGCGGCGCTCGCCCAGACTGCCACCGAGGTGCCGCCGTCCGATAAAGTCAGTGCGGCGGTGACCAATTACACCCGGGTGCGGCCGCAGATCGCCAGCGCCGGCGTGCTCCGCGAGGGTGCCGTGGCGGAGCTCAAGGGCTTCGGCTTCACCGCCATCCTCGACCTGCGCACCCCACAGGAGGGCACCCAGCCGGAACAGCGTGCCGCGCTCGAGGCGGGCTTGCGCTACTTCAACATCCCGATCGGGGCGGTACCGATCGCCGAGGCGCAACTGGTCGAGTTCGCCAAGATCGTCGAGGACAAGAGCAATCACCCGTTGCTGATCCACTGCCAGTCCGCCAACCGGGTCGGCGCCATGTGGACGCTCTATCGGGCGGTGCGAGGCGCTGCGTTCGCGACCGCGGTCACCGAAGGGCGCACCATCGGGCTCAAGGGCGACCGCGAACGCATCGTGCGCGCGCAATTGGGCCAGCCGCCCCTGGGGCGGTGAGGGGGCGATCGTCATTGCGGGAAGCCGAACGCGAAGCAAATCCGGCTCATTGCCATGCGGCCGTGGTTTGCTTCGCCTTGCGGCTCAAAATGATGGAAGAGGGACGGCCTGTCAGAACTGGGCGGCGAGCTTTTCCAACCCGGCGACGTGGGCGATGACGCGAAGTTCGCGCTTCTGCTCGTCGGAGAAGCTCATGATCAGCGGGAATGCCGCCGACTTGAGGCGCTGCACTTCCGACGAATAGGGATCGATCGAGCCCGTGTAGGCGGCCGCCCGGCGGGAGGCCTCGGACTTCTTCTCGAACGAAAGTTCACGCAGCGCGGACTCGACCTCCGGCCACATCTCCTGCTGGTCGGGCGTGAGTTTCAGGCGCGTCTTGATGCTGGCGATCTGGGCGTCGTTGAGGACGGCGCCAGGCCGGGTCTTCGGTGCCGGCGCCGGCTTCGTCGACACCGAGGCGAGTTTCATCGACGCCGGCCCGGTATTCTTGGCGGCTTGCGTCTGCGGCGCCGAGGGAACCGGCGGCTCGACCTTGCCGGCCTCGACCTTGGGCGTCATGGCCGGATCCAGCCGGGTCACCGAGACGGTCGTGACGACGGGGACGGGGGGCGGCGCGAGGGTCGGCTTGGGATCAAACAGGGAAATTCGATCGTCCGCCGCAGCGGTCTGCGCCGGCAGCGAGGAGACGTTGTCCCAGGCGTCGTAGCGCGAATCCGGAAAGCGAAGCGCGATCGCCTCGGAGGCGGACAGGACCGCGACCTGGGTGCCGCCGGCATTCCAACCCGCCAGCAGGCAGGTGATACCAGCAGCGCCCAGAAGCGCGATGCCCGCGCCCACGCGATTCGTCCTACGCTTGACGCTCCGTGGCATCGTGGCAAGTCCCCTCTCGCAAAATCCGTCGCCTTCAAACTTTCAAACGGTGATTAATTTATGGCTAACCATCGGAAATTTACCGGCCCATGAGGTCATGCTTAACGGCGGGAATACGCTCGCCGGGTGGCGGGAACCTGGAATTTCACCAGTCATCACCAGACCTTGCCGGAGGCGCACGGTCACGTTACATAAGCATCGCAATCTCAACGGGGTGTCCGGCGGAATGGGCCGTCGGACTGAGAGGCTTCATCCGAGCCAACCCGTCGAACCTGATCCGGGTCATGCCGGCGGAGGGAGTTTGAGATGCGGGTCCCGGACGAACTTCCTACCATCGCAGCTTCCGTGCTGGCGCGTTTGCGCGAGCGTCGGCCGCGGGTGCACTGTATTACCAATTCGGTCGCCCAGGCCTATACGGCCAATGCGCTGCTCGCCGTCGGGGCGGTGCCCTCCATGACGGTCGCGATCGACGAGATTGGCGAATTCGTCGCCGGCGCCGACGCCCTCCTGGTCAATCTCGGCACCATGGATCCCGAGCGCCACGAGGCGGTGGGCATCGCCATCGAGGAAGCGCGCGAGTCGGGACGCCCCTGGGTGCTCGATCCCGTGTTCGTGGAACGCTCGGCGCCGCGCGCCGCCTTCGCCCGCGGCCTGATCGCCAACACGCCGGCGGCGGTCCGCATGAACGCTGCCGAATTCACGGTCCTGGCGGATGCCGTGCCGAGCGAGGCGACGTGCCGCGCCTTGGCGGAAAAGTGGTCGACTGTCGTCGCGCTCACCGGTAGCGACGACCTCGTCGCCGACGGCAGGCGGTGCGCCGTCCTGTCCAACGGTGATCCCCTGATGGCGAAGATCACCGCCATGGGCTGCGCCGGCTCGGCCATCCTCGCCGCCTGCCTGGCGGTCGAGCCGGATGCCTTTTTGGCCTCGGTCGCCGGTCTCCTGGTGGTCGGGGTCGCCGGCGAAATGGCGGCCGCCCACGCCGCCGGCCCGGGTTCCATGTCGATCGGTGTGATCGACGCCCTGCACGCGATTGACGCCGGCCACATCGCTGCACGCGCCCGCACGCGACCGTCATGACCATCCACGCGAGTGTTCCCGTTCGACCACTGAGAGGATCACGATGCCCGCCCCGCAATCCCACCGGCCACCCGTCGACCTGCGCCTCTATGCGGTCGTCGATCCCGAGCACGCCGGCGGCCGCAGCCTGACCGAACTCGCCCGCGAGGTGGTCGCCGGCGGCGCGACGATCGTGCAGCTGCGCGACAAGATGCGCGCGACCGGCGTCATGATCGAAGAGGGGCGTGCCATCCATGCAGTACTGGCGCCGCTCGGCATCCCGTTCATCGTCAACGACCGGGTCGACGTCGCGCTGGCGATCGGCGCCGAAGGCGTGCATGTGGGCCAGGACGACATGGCGGCGCGTGACGCGCGCCGCCTGATGGGACCCGCCGCCATCATCGGCCTGTCCATCCAGAACCTCGCCCAGGCCCGCGAGGCGCCGGTCGACGTCATCGACTATGCCGGCATCGGCGGCGTGTTCGCGACCTCGTCCAAAGACCTCGACCACTCTCCCATCGGAGTTCTCGGCCTCAAGGCGATCGCCGACGACCTCGCCGCACGGGCGCCGGGTATGCCGGTATGCGGCATTTCCGGCATCACCGCCGCCAACGCGGCCGAGGTCATAGCCGCCGGCGCCGGCGGCATCGCGGTGATCTCGGCCTTGTCGTTGCAGAAGGATCCCGGCGCGGCCGCGGCCCTCCTGCGGGGCATCGTCGATATGGCTCTGGAGAAGAGGGGAGTGCGATGACCGCCATCGCCGTCACCATCGCGGGTTCGGACTCCTCCGGCGGCGCCGGTATCCAGGCCGACCTGAAGACTTTCTCGGCGCTCGGCGTCTATGGGGCGTCGGTGATCGCCGCGCTCACCGCCCAGAACACCAAGGGCGTCACCGGCATCCACGACGTGCCGCCGGATTTCGTCGCGGCACAGATGGACGCGGTGTTCTCGGACCTCGCCGTCGGGGCGGTGAAGATCGGCATGTTGTCGACCCCCGCCGTGATCGAAACGGTCGCCGCCGGTCTGAAGCGCTTCCGGCAGGACAAGGTGGTGCTCGATCCCGTCATGGTGGCGGAGTCGGGTGACCGGCTGATCGCACCGGAAGCGGTCGCAGTGCTCAAGCGTGATCTCATGCCGTGCGCGCTTCTCATCACGCCCAACCTCCCCGAGGCGGCGGCGTTGCTCGACACGAGCATCGCCGTGAACGAGGCGGAGATGCGCCTGCAGGCCGAGCGGCTGCTCGGCATGGGCGTCAAGGCGGTGTTGATGAAGGGTGGCCACGGCAAGGGACCGGAAAGCGCCGACTTCTTCGCCGACGGCACCCACATGATCCGTCTCACCGCCACCCGCGTCGAGACGCGCAACACCCACGGCACCGGCTGTACGATCTCCTCGGCGATCGCCGCCGGCCTCGCCAAGGGCCGCGATCTCGAGACCGCGGTGCGCGAGGCCAAGGCCTACATCACGGCGGCGATCGGTGCCGCCGACCGCCTGGCCATCGGCTCTGGTCATGGGCCGGTGCATCACTTCCACGCCTGGTGGTAGCTGCCGAACTGCCGCCGGTGTCCGATAGGAGTTCGTTGCCATGACCACCATCACCCGCCGTTCGCTCGCCGGCGCCGTCACTCTCGGGGTTCTCGCCGCGCCCGCGGTCGCGCGCGCCCAGACAAGGCGCTGGCGCATGGTGACATCGTGGCCGAAGCGCCTGCCCGGGCCCGGCATGTCGGCCGAACGGGTTGCCGAGCGCATCGCCACCATGTCGGGGGGGCGCGTGCAGATCACCGTGCATGCGGCCGGCGAGGTGGTGCCCGCCTTCGAGGTGCTCGATGCGGTCGGCGGCGGTGTCGCCGAGATGGGCCATACGGCGGCGTTCTTCTGGCAGGGCAAGATGCCGGCATCGGTGTTCTACACCACCGTGCCGTTCGGCCTTACCCCCATGGAGCACGTTGCCTGGGTCGAGGCCGGCGGCGGCCAGGCGCTATGGGACGAGATGTATGCCCCGTTCGCCGCCAAGCCGTTCATGGGCGGCAATACCGGGGTCTGCATGGGCGGCTGGTTCCGTCGCGAGATCAAGAGCCTGGACGATCTCAAGGGGCTGAAAATCCGTTCCCTCGGCCTCGGCGGAGAGGTCTACCGTCGGCTCGGTGCGACACCGCAGACGACGCCGCCGGGTGAAATCCTGACCTCGCTGCAGTCGGGCGTACTCGACGGCGCCGAGTTCGTGGGCCCCGGCACCGACATTGCGCTCGGCCTCTATCGGGTCGCCCCCAATTACATCGGCCCCGGCTTCAACAAGCCCAACGGCACGGGCGAATGCATCGTCTCCCTGAAGCTGTGGGAGAGCCTCGACGCCGAGATGAAGGCGATCGTCGCCCATGCCTGCGCGGCCGAAGCCGGCTTCGCGCTCTCGGAAATGGAGCGCCTCAATGCCGAAGCCCTCGCGGCGCTCATCGAGCGCCACCATGTCAAGCTGCCGAGTTTTCCGGCCGACGTCGTCGCCGCCGGCCGCCGCCACGCTGCCGAGGTGCTCGTCGAGCTCGGCGGTCGCGATGCGCTGTCGCGCCGCGTGCACGATTCCTATGTGGGCTTCAAGGCGCGCTCGGCGCCGTGGTCGCGGGTGTCGGTCAAGGCGATGCTCGACGCGCGGGAGGCGTGACACGAGCCGTCTTGGACTTCGACCGTCGTCCTTCTAGGGGTGTCCTTCTAGGGGCGTGCTTCGCATGGCCGTCGCAGGACAACGGTCGACATGAGTCAT
>JAVDCA010000059.1 GCA_030848545.1 Astrobacterium formosum | reverse complement strand
CCTCTCGACGCGCGCCACCGCACCCGCTTCGGCGCCGCGGGCGTCGATCACGGGCGAATAGTTGATGACGGTGCCGCCGCCCTGACGCGACATTTTCGACAACGGGATGATCTCCGACCCCTTCGGCAGATTGACGAGTTCGCGGCCGCTCTCGCCCACCCAGGTCAGGCCGCCGCGCCAGTTGTCGGTGCCCGACGCATTGTGGCCGATGCCGCCTTGGCCCAAGGGCAGCCCGCCCGGCAGGACGCCGCCGGTGCCGCCGCCGAAGCCGGAGAACAGCCAGGACAAGCCCTTGTCGATGCCGAAGCTCAACGCCCGGTCGGCAATCTTGGTCAGCACATTGGCGAAAGCCTCGCCCTCGCTCTTGCCGGACTTCAGATCGGCGATGAAGCCCTTGAGGGCGTCGCTCGCCAGATCTTTGGTCTCGGTCAGGGCCTGGTTGATGCGCAGCTGCTTGGCGAGATACTCGCCCTGGGCGGATGACGGGTCGATCTGCGCCGAACGCAGCGTCTGGGCGATCTGCGCCTCGCCGGAGGTCATGCCGAGCTGGCTGCGGTCGAACAGAATGTCGGACTTGAGCCGCGCCGCCGCGGCGGCGGTATTGACGCGGATATAGGCGTCGGCGAGACCCTCGATCTCCTTACGCTTGGCGGCGTCGACCGCCAGGCCGTCCTTCTTGGCCGCGCGCTCGAGGTCGTGGGTCAGCTTGAGGCGCGTGACGGCCTCGCCGGTGAAGTCATAGGCCTGGGCTTCGAGCTTCAGCTCGTCGATGCGGTCGCGCGTGCGTGCCTTCAGGTCCTCGTAGGAGCGCTTGGCGACGGCCGTCTTCTTGTCGTCGACGGTGAGGCCGAGGCTCTTGCGGTCCTTGTCGTCGCCCGTGCCTGACAGGAGATTGAGCGCCGCCTGCGCTTCCTTGATCTTCGCGGCGAGCTCCTGCGCGCCATCGGTCGATTTGAGGAGTTCCAGGGCGGTCTTCTGCAGCGCCGGATTGGCGAGACCGAGATTCGCCACCGCTTCGCGGAAAGCCTCGATCTTCGGCTCGCCCTTGTCGACACTTGCCGACAGCTCGTCGACGGCGGCGCGGAACTCGCGGTATTTGCTGGAGGTCGCGCGGCCTGCCGCCATTTCCGGCATATGGGCGACGGTCCAGTCGCCCGGCACCGCCGTCGGCGTCGTCATATCGGACACGGCGCCGCGCCCGAGCGTGCGCAGCTGCGCCTGCAATTGCTGCAGGTTCGCCTTGGCCTGCAGGACGACGGCCGACTTGACCTCGGTGTTGAACTCGCCCGCCTTGTCCTTGGCGTCGCGATAGGCATCCTTGACCAGCCCGACCAGGCGCGCCTGTTCCTTGAGCGAGGCTTCCAGCGTCGGCTGCTCTTCCCGCACGGCGCGGTAGATCAGATAGGCGGCGCCGGCGAGCGCCGAGAAGGCCAGGAAGGCGACGCGGCCGGGCGTGACCAAGCCGAGCAGGCGTTCCTTGATTTCGGAGAGCGCCCCGCCGACGCCGCCCTGATGCATGGACAGGACCTGGTACACCTGCCCGCCCTGCTGGGTCATGATCATAAACGGCGACTGGCCCATGGCGAGGCCGGAGACGACGTCGTTGATCTGGAAGGACAGGCCCTGCATCAGTTGGGCGCTGGAGCCGGCCGAACGTCCTATGCCCATCACCGCGGTGCCGGAACGCGCCGACTGCAGCGACAGGCTGTTGAACGCCGACGACAGCGACACCATCTCGGTCTTCGCCTGGCTGCCGAGGGTTTTCGCGGTGGTGATATCCCGCGACAAGGCCCGGAACGCCCCGTCGGCGCGGTATTCGCCGGCGAGGACGATCGGCTGGACGACGGGAGCGGCGGTGGCCATTTTCGTCTAGCGGCTTTCGCGGTCGAGGATGCGCAGATAGGCGAGCCAGTCGATGAATTCGACGTGGCTCAATTTCGACTTGAGTTCGGCGACGGTCATGTGCAGGCGATCAGCGAGCGCGAACCAGCTCAAGCGCTCGTGATCGCCTTCGAGTTTTTTTCCGCCCCGTCGACCATGTCCTCGAGGGTACGGGCCGGGCCGGTCATCAGGCGGGCGATACGGCTGATGATGTGGGCGTCGCCGGCGAGCCGCAGCTTGAGCCGGTCCTCGGCGTCGAACATCTTCTGGCCCGACTTGTCCTGGGCGTAACGCACGAAGATGTCGAGATCCATGGAGGCGTCGGACTTGGCGAAGTCCTCGGCCTCGGCGACGGTCATGAGCTGCCAGTGGATGCGCAGCGGCTTGCCGTCGGCGGTTTTCCATTCGGGCACGTCGACCCATTGGCGGGCGTGCTTCTTGTAGTGCGAGATGATGATGTCGGCTGCGGTGCCCATGGTCTAAACCACCTGCGGGGTCAAGGGGCCGTTGCCCTGGAAATTGAACTCGCGCGACACGACGGCGCCCTTGGCGACCTCGACGCCGATCTCGGTGATGGTCGCGGTGCCGGTGCGGTAGACGGCGCCGGAGCCTGCCCCTTCGGGGTACAAGGCGAGCACCACCGAGGCGCCGATGACGAGCGCCTCCTGGCCGGCGGCGGTGCGGTCGTAATGGCACTTCACCGAGCCGTTCCAGCCCGGAATGCCGGCCAGGTGCGTCTGGGCCGTATCGCCCTGGGCGGTGTCGTCTTCGGTCGACACCGTCTCGCGATAATTCCAGCTGTCGAGTTCGGCGACGGTGACGCCGCCGGCCTTGACGACGCCGCTCTTGCCGTGATGGGTGGCCATGGATGATGTCTCCTTTTTGGGCGGTGAGCGTTAGGCGAGCACGGCGCCGGCGTCGTAGACGCGGGCGAGCTTGAGCTTGCTCGACCCGATGCCGATCGCCGCGATCGTCACCTTGTTGGTCGAGGCGAGATCGGCCGTCGGCACCAGCGCGCCGGCCGTCGCTCCCGGGTGATAGACGATGCCGGCGACGCCGGCGCCGACGGCGACGATGGCATCGGGCAGCGCCACCGTGATGCGGGCGCCGTCGCCGTCGGCGGTGGCGAGCGCCATACCGAGATCCTCGGCGCCGGCCTCGGCGGCGGTGCCGTCGCACTGCGCCTTGAGCCACTTGGCTGTGGTCGGGCTCTTGTAGATGAGCGCGCCGGCATCGAAGGCCTCGCCGGCGACCTGGTCGCCGGCCTTGGGCCCGGATTGCCACACGACATTGGCGGCTGTGATCGCCAGGGCGGTCATGGCGGCTGTCTCCTGTTTGCGGGTTGTCGGGTTGAGGATCAGACGATGGTGGTGGGGTCGGATTCGCGCGTGCGGTAGACGACGCGGTATTCAAGGGCGAGCCGGCCGATATGGCTTGCGCCTTCGGCCGTGACCTGCGGGTCGCTCCGAATCAACGTGATCTCGCGCACCATCGCGAGGACGGCAGCGTTGGTGGCGAGTGCCGCTTCCACATCGGTGGCGATCAGGTCGAGTTCATCATCGGGCGGCTCCGCGGCGGTGACGCGGATCTCGACAACAAGCCGCAGGTCGCGCATCAGGGTTGCGTCCTCGCCCTGCGCATCGACATCGCTGTTCTCCGGCTTCGTGTAGACAAGCAGGGTCTGCGGATGGCCCTCGGGCAACGGCCGCGTACGGCCGGTCTCGACATGGGTGCCGGTGATGGGCAATCCCGTCACGGCGGTTTTCACCGCCTCGCGAAGCTGTTGCCTGGCGTGCATGGTCGGCGGATCCTGTGAGATTGGTTCTGCACTAAGCGAGCGGCCGCCCCCGCATCCATGCGGCGAGTGCCTGTTTCTCGCGGACCTGCATGGTGGAGCGGACGACCAATTCCTTCTGATCGACCCCCGGAGGATTGAACGTCGTCGTGATGTTCTGACCCGTCCATTCGAGGATCGACCCATCGGGCTTGAGCAGCATGATGTCGCCGGTGAAGGCGGCCGGATAGGTTTGTGGCAGAACGTCGTCTGACTCGTCGTGATCGGCGTAGCCGCCGAAGGCAGAGCGCCAGATCGGTTTTAACGCCGCCGTGCCTTGACGGGCTGCGTAGCCGGGAATGGCTCTTGTGCTGATGCTATTCCACTGCGACACCACGCCAAGCGAGCCACTCCCTGTAAATAGCTGAATTCGCGAAGTCGATGAAACCGCCACGAAATATTGAGTGTTCGCGCCGCCCCCTTCGGCCGCGGTGACCAAGCACAGCGCTGCGCTTCCGCCTCCGACCTCGACAACGCGCGCCTGTGCAGCGGCGCCATCGGATCGATCGATGAGAGCGGCTGTGAATTTGTACAGCACCCCCGCCGCCGTCGCTAAATCCCATAAACCTGCAGCCTGCACGGCCGCGCCGTTCGTTATCGCGAGATTGGACGCGATGACGGAAAGCGACGCTCCGGTACCCGACGGCACCCATCC
>JAVDCA010000058.1 GCA_030848545.1 Astrobacterium formosum | reverse complement strand
TGTAGCGCGCAAAATCAAATGGCACCGCGCGCAAGTTCAAATGACACCCCCAATTGAAGCCGGTCTGACGGCACTTTGACCTACAGCGCCGCGGCGGCCGCCCACAGGCGGTCGACCTCGGCGGGTGCCATGCCAAACCCGACGCCGAGCGCGTACGTGAGCGGGTGTGAGCGACGGAATACCGTCGCACCAGCGATCAGCATCTGCGCGGCGAAGCGCTCGCCTTCCGGTAGCCCATCAATCAGTGTCTGCATCGCCGCGGGGATGTCGCCGGTCTTCACCGCCGCCAGCGCCTCCGCCTGACTGATCAGGCCCTCGGCCGCCAGCTGTTGGAAGAATTGGCGATCCGATATTTCCTCGACCCCGGACGCGAGGCGACCCAAGAAGAGCGCCAGTTCCGGATCGTCATCGGAGATTGTCTCCTCGGCGAAGCCCGGCTGGGGATTGGCATACACCCCGACGATCGATCCGGCCGCATTCCGCTGCACGTACTTCATGGATCATTTCCCCCGTGTGTCGATCCAGCCGAATGTCAGGATGACGATGGTGTCGCTGCCGGCGGAGTTGTTGAGCCGCACCCGGACCTGCCCGGCCGTGTTGGTATATACGCCCCGCACGGGAAGGCCGTTTTGGTTGCCGGCGGCGCCACCCGCGACACCGACAGTGAAGTCGCCAGGGCCCGCCGGCCTATCCGTCTCCGCAAACGATGTGATCAGGGCCAGGATCGAGAGATTCGATAGCGCCGCCACCAACACAACGATATCAGCCTCCACGACGATGCCGGCGGGGACACTCAGCGCGAGTGCGATGGCCGATGTGCCCGGGTTCGTCATGGTCCCGTCGTTGATCGCGGCGCCTTTCCACCTGAACAGATCGCCGTTCTGCACGAACGGCCGGATGGTCCCGGCGGCGCGGATGATCGAGCCTATCCGCCGCTTCCGGTCGTAGTTTGCCGGCATCGTCGGGGCAGTGGCCGAGGTCGAGAACAGGGCATCGACGACGCCGGTGTCGGATCTCTGGATGAGGAAGACGTGGTAGGTCGTGTTGGCGATGCTTCCCGCATCGAGCCCGCCATTGCCTGAGCCGACGGCCCAGGCCGCATCGAGGCGCTTGGTGAGCCAGGATGTCAGCGCCATGGTCGCCGCATTGGCATTATCAGCCGCCGCGCCCGGGGAGATATCGATATCGTTGGCCCCGTCGCTCGCGTTGTTCGACAGCGTCAAACCGGTCAAGTAGCTCGGGACCACCGAGCTGCCGGTTTTGAATTCAGCGATGACGAGAGCCGTAACGCCGATTGTGCCGCCGCGATCAGAGGTACAGCACCACAGCGTGTCGTGCTTCGCTGTGCCCTCCATCACTGAGAAGTAGGCACCCGCGAGCTCGTTGTAGGCGTCGAAGTCGGTGTGACGCGCGGCCGCGCCCGACGCCGGCACCACATAGACACCGTTCTCGGTTGCTGCCGTCTGCCCGGCCAGCAGTACGAGGTCGCCGGTCGTCAGAGTGACACCGTCGATTGTGTCACCGGCCTCAAGACCGCTGGCGATGGCCACGTTGGTGGTCGCTACGACACGCACCCGCGAAAGCGTGGACGTCCCGGATGCTCCCGGTGCACCATCGGCGCCCGGCTGCCCGACAAGACTGATCGACCAGTCGGCATACGTGTCAGAACCGTTGATCTTATCGACGTCGATTGTAAGCGCCGGATGATTGTACGTGGTGACTGTGCCCTCCATCCAGCGTGTCGGATTGGCTGGGCTGGTTGCCCGGAGGCGCGTGCCAATCGCCCAACCTCGTGCCAGCGCCTCCACGACAGGGAAGTCTTTTGGGCCTGTCTCGATCGCAAGCGATGCGTTCGACGTTCCCGTGACAACGGCGGCGCCGGGGGCGCCGTCACTTCCGTCCGCACCAGCTGGCCCTGACGGCAAAGGCAAATATGTCCAGTGCGAATTCGAGGCCCCGACCGCCGGCGGCGTATTGCCCGTGTTGGTGTCGTGGCCCGAGATGAAGACGCCAGTACCCGCCACGTTCGACACGAGGGCGTTTTTGGCATAGGGCGTCGCGCCGTTGTAGGTGCCCTTCGGATCCCAGGGGGCACCAATCACCTGCACGACTTCGAGCACGCCGGCGCGCCACTGGTAGAGCGTCCGGGTGACGTCGTCGACGAAGAGCGAGTTGTTCGGCACCAGCGCGAAGTCGATCGTGTCCGACTTGTTGCCGACCAGGCCCATGGCCTGTTGAAGGAAGGCAGCGAAGCGGGCGTAGATGCCTGCTTGCGTCGCGCCGCCGGCGAGTGCCAGTCCGTCGACCAACTCGAATTTGGCACTGGAGATCGCGGCACCACGCCACGGCCGGAACAACGGCAGTTCGAGGTTTTCGTAAGCGCCCTGAGGCGACACCTCGGCGATGGTCCCGACCCGGTAGGGCGCCGCATCGTCGGGCGTGATCCACAGCTGCGCGCCCGCCCAGTCGTGATTGGCAAGCGCCGTATCTGTGAAGATTGCGACGGACGCGTCGGCATCGATCGAGACGCGCGCCGGATGAGCCGCAGTCGGCGGATAGACGAACCGTTCAGCCATTGACCCGCGCCCTCAAAACTTGGATAGCATCACGGCCGCCCGGCCGCAGCGGCCATGCGGCGATCATGTCGGCCGCGCTCGCAAGCGCGCCGAGGTCGCGCAAGGCCTGGCGGTAGGCGCGCCAGGCCTCTAGCGCTTCAGCCGACAGTTGCGGGCGATCGGGAGGATAAGCCATCACGCCATCCGTCGCCGCCAGCTCTTCATTGCGCTTCGCCTTGACCTCCATGATGGATGGCGGCGGCGGCGGCAGCGCGACCAGCTCGCAGCACTCCCAGGCCTCTTCCGGCGGGCGCTCCGCGAGCCACCCTTGGTATTCGGCGTCTTTCATCAACACGAACTGAACGAAGTGCTGGTCGCAGCAGAACGACCACGTCTTGTCGTCGCGGTCGATGGTGCGCGCTGCGCGCTCGGGTGCCAGGACGGTCTCACAGATCGGGTCTACGACCGCTGGACGAAGCGACGCGGGATCGATCGCGAACCCACCACCGAGATCGGTCGGGAGGCCGGCAACAATAGCCACACCCTTGCCGGCCATCCGGAACGGCTGCGCGGCGTGTGATACCTGGACGACGCGATTGGTCTCAAAATCGTAGTGCACGAACATCGAGTCACCTCTTCATGACGATCGACAAGCCTGCGGAGCCGGCGTCGACATATCCGCCGCCACCGACCGCCTGCCATTCAACCGTGATGGTCTGCAGCGCGCCCGTCGCCGTCAGGGACGCCATCAAGACGCGTTGCGGTTGCGCCCGGCTGATATAGGAGCCGCTCGGAAGGCGGGCCCGATCGGCGATTTGCCATGCGGCTAACGATCCAGCCGCGACACCGTTGACAAGACAGCGGCCGGTCACCGAGCCCTGGTCGACCGTCAGCGTGGCGCTGCCGTCGAACAATGCCATGACGAAGATCTGACTTCCGGCGACGCCTCTGGTCGTCACGGAAGTGCTCATGAAGGTCGTAAAACTGTTGACCGGAGCAGACGGCAAGGCGAGATACGTGTAGGCCGGGACCGTCACCGATCCCTCTTTGAGGTTCAGCGTCCGAACCGAGAGATCGCGTATGCGGGCGCGGCGTAGGCCCAACCCAGTGACACCCTGAACCGTCATCGGTTCGAACACGAGCGCTCCGGCCTCGGAGGCGCTCGCCGCTACGACGAACAGATTTGCGATCAGCCTGATGCGCGACGCCATGATCTCACCGCTTCAGTGCAACGCGCAGCAGCTGGCCACCGTACACGTAGGTGGAGGCGCCGCCAGCGACCGGCCAATCACAGTAGATCTGCCACTTCAAATTGATGGTCTGCGGCGATCCGGTCGCCGTGATCGCGAAGATGTTGAATCTGACCTCGCGTTTGGCGCTGATCAGCGCCCAATAGTCGACTTGAGCGCTGTCGTTGAGCAGGATCCGATTGAACTGCCACACCCCCGGGTCCGTGTCCTGACCCCCGCCTGATGTATCGGACTGGACCTGCATGTAGATGGGCGAGCCCGCAGGCGCCGTCACCGTGAAGGCATCTTCGAGAAGCGTCATCCAGTAGCTGTTCGGTGTTGATATCAACCCGGTCGGCCCGCTGTATGTGACGAAATTCGGGACGGTGACGGACTGGTTTTCCAGCTGGAGCGTATCGACCGTCAGGTCGCCGATCAGGGCCGACCGCAGGACTGTGCCGGCGGCGCCGCCGACGGTCCCCGGTTCGAACACGAGATCGCCGGCACTGCCCTCGCTCGTCGCCAACCTAATCTGGTCGGCGATTAGTTTGACGCGACCGCTCATGAGATCGCGTCCAGATAGATGCCGGCTCGGCTCCAGGAAGGCGTCTCAGGCGTGCCGACGTTCACCTCGATCGCGACGCTCGCGATGGCGCCCGCTGGAGTCGCCGCCGTAACGAAGCGCAGGCGGCCGCCGGCCGTGATGGCCTGCCCCATGTCGGATATCTCTGCCGTAAGGTCGATGGAGAGTTGAGACAGGGCGCTGTCAATATCCGCGATGGCGCCGATCGCCAGTTCGACGGAAGCCTTGTTTTCGTTGTAGCGGGCACCGGCGCCGATGTTCACCCGTCCGAGCCGCTCGACCAGCGTCGTGACCTGGGTGTTGACGGCGCCGGACAACGCGTCCAGCTCCTTGCGGACGGTGAGGATGTCGGGCAGCTGCTCTTCCAGCTGCCGAAGGCGAGCGTCCATGGATCGAGAAAGCTCGTCGCGGTCGACGCGCGTGTCCGGTGTCGTGACGGGCTGCCACAGGCTCCAATCGCACGAATACCCATTGAAGGAGATGAAGCGGGCGCGCACCTGATAGGTCGTCAGTGGCTGCAACCCGGAAAGGATCGTCAACATGCCGCTCGCGACGACGTCGGCATCGGTGGTCGAATAGGTCGTCGCATTGGAAATGTCGGCAAA
>JAVDCA010000057.1 GCA_030848545.1 Astrobacterium formosum | reverse complement strand
TCTTCGGCACGCCAGCTCGCCGGCGAATCCAACCGCCTCAAGGCCGAGGTCGACAAGTTCCTCGCAACCGTCCGCGCCGCCTGATACGGGCTCCGGCAGATCGGTTCCGCGCTGTGCTCCAGCACGGAACCGATCACCCAGACCCGGCCTGAGGGGCGCGTTCAAAGCTCGGCCGGCGGACGATTTCTCGCACGCCGAGCACGCGCCGGGCGGCGGTGCCTCCAGGTGGCGCCACGCCACACGCTCGCCGACAAACGCCGCCATATGTCCCGCATGGCCCGCGAGCAACTCCACGCCTGGTAAGTGCAAACACGAAGAAGCGCGCCGGCTTAACGCTACGTTAGGTCCACTCACTCTGTATGCGCCCCGTCGTGCACGAAGCAGGGGCCATCAGCATGCTCAATCGCAAATTTCGCATCGGCGCCAAGCTCGGCATCTCGACCGTGCTGGGCGTATTGCTGGTTGCGGGCATGCTGGTCAATCAAGAGAGTGTCGAGCGCAGGGTCGAAGCCGCATTGGAGTCTTCCAGCATCCTGGACGAGATCCATCGACACCTTCTCGAAGCGCAGATGGGCGTCCAGAGCCTGCGCGGCCTCAACAGGGTGGTGCGCCTCGCCAACAACGCTGCGGAAGCCGACAGGGCTTTCGCACAAATGAAGACCGTGGCAGCGGAACTCGTCGGCCACATCGAAGCGTCAGCTGCCAAGAGCTCCGTCGACGACCGTGCCAGGACATTGGCCGCGCGCGCCCGAATGGAGAGCTATCTCGAAGCCGCCCAAATCAATCTCGGCCTGCGCAAGGCGGTTTTTCCCCTGCACGCACAGCGCAATGCCATCGGCAATGCCGTGAAGCACGATTACGAGCAATTGATGGTATCGCGCGAACTCGCCCAGGCAAAGAACCGCGACGCCATCGAACTCGAGATTCGCCGCGGCGCCGAACGGTTCGCCGAGGCACGGGTCGCCGCATGGACCTACGTGGCGACCAGTGACGATGCCGAGATCAAGGCCGCCCACCGCTTCGCAGACGACGCCGTCGAGGCATTCGCTTCCGCCCAGGACCTCGCCTCGGACGAAGAGTTGATCCGTCGTATCGGCACCTTCCAGTCGATCATTCCGAACTTCAAGGCAGTCGTCGACGAAACCGCCGCACTGGCTCGCAAGCAAGCGGACATCATCCGCGACCGGATGGTGCCCGACGTCGAGAACGCCACCAATGCGTTCGCCGAGTTGGCCGACAAGGCGGGCCAGGCATCGGCGCGGAGCAACATGGATGCCCGCAGCGAGCGCGTCGGCGCACGGAAGATCGTTCTCATCGTCGGACTCGCGGTGGTCGTCATCTTGATCGGGGCCACGGCTTTTTCCGCGCTCGTCATCGGCCGGCCCATCCGCCGCATCGGCGAGGTGCTCATGCGGCTCGCCGATGGCGACAAGAACGTGGAAATTCCCTACACGACCCGTGGCGACGAAGTCGGCGACAATGCCCGTGCCGCAAAGGCGTTCCGCGACAATATCGACCGCATGGAGGTACTGGAGGCCGAGCGCCGCGACGCCGAAGCGCGCGCCCTCGCCGACCGGCAGGCTGCCGAGGAACGCGAGGCGGCGCAGCGGCAGGCCGCCGAAGTGCAGGCGAGCGTCGAGCGCAAGGCGGCCGTGCACGCCCTCGCCGGCGAGTTCGAGGCCGCCGTCGGCAACATCGTCTCGTCGGTTTCGGCGGCGGCGGGAGAACTCGAAATGTCGGCCACGGCCCTGACCTCCACGGCGGACAACGCCCGCACGCTCGCGGGCGTCGTCGCGCAGGCATCGGAAGAAGCGACCGCCAATGTCCAGTCCGTCGCGACGGCCGCCGGGGACATGTCGGGATCAGTCGGCGAGATCGCCCGTCAGGTGCAGGAATCGAGCCGCATCGCAGCGGCGGCGGTCGAACAGTCGCGCACGGCCGACGAGCGCATCGCCTCCTTGTCGCGCGCCGCGAACCGCATCGGCGACGTCGTCAGGCTGATCACCGCCATTGCGGAGCAGACCAACCTGTTGGCCTTGAACGCGACGATCGAATCGGCGCGTGCCGGCGAGGCGGGCAGAGGCTTTGCGGTCGTCGCCCAGGAAGTCAAGGCGCTCGCCTCACAGACCGCCAAGGCAACCGAGGAGATCGCCGCCCAGATCGCCGGAATGCAGTCGGAAACCGATTTTGCGGTCACCGCCATCAAGGAGGTCGGCTCGACCATCGAGCGCATCTCCACGATCGCCGAAGTCATCAACACGGCCGTCGAGGAACAGGGAGCCGCGACCGGCGAGATCGCCCGCAATGTCGGCGAGGCAGCCAAGGGTACGGCGCAGGTCGCCGGCACGATCATCGAGGTCAGTCAGGGAGCAGCCGCCACAGGTTCGGCAGCCGCCCAGGTGCTGTCGTCGGCCCACCGACTTACCGGAGAGTCGAACAGGCTCAAGTCCGAAGTCGACAGGTTTCTGGCCACGATCCGTGCGGCCTGATCGAGTCGTGACGGAGGACGGATGCCCGCGCTCGCTGCATTCGAGAGCCGGCACTGGGTTGCGGCAACGTCAAGAAGCACCCCATCTCCGCACCTCAACCCTTGAGATTTAAACGAACTCTTAGCGCGGCGGCGATAGCATCGCCTTGCCAATATCGTCTCCGTGTCGGTAGCCCGCTGGTGTTTCCTCGCCGCCGTCGCGTCAGGCGTGCACTCGAACACGCGCGATGCCGAGGGCAACCCCGCCCGAGCGTCACCGCGCCGCCGCTACCCATCCGGATTTCGCTCCATGACTGGATTTTCGCTGCAGATCAGGGCCAAGGCCACGCTGCTGATCGTCGCGCTGTTCGCTACCTTCGCGCTTGCGGTTCTCACTTTCGCGCATGTCTGGATCGGGACGGAGGTCGAAGCCGAGATGAAGGCGAGCGCCCGCGCCGCCGTCCGGGTCCTCGCCCTGACGTTCAGCGAGGCCCACAAGAACATCCGGGTGGACATGGACAAAGATGCCGTCGCACGGGTCGCGATGGAGGCCATGCCGGCGGTCGCGGACCACGGAATCGTCGACCGGACCGGCCAGATGATCGATGGCGTCGCCACCATCTTCGCGACCCGCGGTCGCGATCAGGTGCGCATCTCGACCACCGTCAAGACCGAGAACGGCGCCCGCGCGGTCGGAACAACGCTCGCCGCCGACCATCCCGCCAGGGCAAGCCTCGATCGCGGCCAGCCGTATTACGGTCCCGCCGTGCTGTTCGGCCGCTCTTACGTCACCGGTTATCAACCGATCCTCGGCAAGGACGGCACCACCACCGGGGTGCTGTTCGTCGGCCTGCCCATGGAGCGCGCCGACGCCATGGTGGCGCGGCTCACCGGCATGTTGGCGATGGTCACGGCCGGTGTGCTGGTGGCACTCACGATCCTGGCCACCGTGCTGGTGGCGCGCTTCGTGCGCCCGCTCGTCGGCCTGACGGCCGGCATGAACGAACTGGCGGGTGGCCGATTCGACGTCGTCCTTCCCGGCCTCGACCGCGGCGACGAGATCGGCGCCATGGCGCGCGCCGTCGAGACCTTCAAGGTCAAGTCCGCCGAGAAGGCGCATGCCGAGTCCGCGGCGCTGCAGACCGAACAAGCCCGCGAAGCCGAAGCGGCTCGTCTCGCCGCCGAACGCGAACAGGCGCGGCAAAGAGAGGCGTCGGAGCACGCGGCCGCCGCCCGCAGGACGGCGATGTACGAGCTCGCCGACGGGTTTCAGCACGCCATCGGCACCATCATCGACACCGTATCGTCGACCTCGCGCCATCTCGAAGCCGCCGCCGCCGGCCTGAGCCGCACGGCCAGCACGACGCAAACGCTGTCGGACGCGGTGGCCGGCGCTTCCCGGCAGGCGTCCGGGAACGTGCAGTCGGTCGCCAAGGCGGCCGAACAGGTCACGGCGTCCGTGCACGAGATCGGGCGCCAGGTCCAGGAGTCGAGCCGCATCGCCCGCGACGCCGTCGAGCAGGCGCGCGCGACCGATGCTCGCGTCACCGCGCTCTCGGCGGCAGCCTCGCGCATCGGCGACGTCGTCAGGCTGATCACCGCCATCGCCGAGCAGACCAACCTGCTCGCCCTCAACGCCACCATCGAAGCCGCGCGCGCCGGCGAGGTCGGCCGCGGGTTCGCGGTCGTGGCCAACGAGGTCAAGGCGCTCGCCACGCAGACCGCCCAGGCGACGGAAGACATCGCCGGCCAGATCGGCGGCATCCAGAGCGAGACGGGAGCCGCCGTCTCCGCCATCAAGACGATCGGTTCGACCATCGGTCGCATCGCCGAAATCTCGGCCGGAATCGCCGCCGCCGTCGACGAACAGGGAGCGGCGACGGAAGAAATCGCCCGCAATGTCGGCGCCGCCGCCGAGGGGACGGCGCAGGTCGCCGGCACCATCATGGACGTCAGCCGCGGCGCCGCCGACACCGGTTCCGCCTCCACGCAGGTGCTCGCCTCGGCGGAGCAACTCGCCGGTGAATCGAGCCGCCTCAAGGACGAGGTGGACAAGTTCCTGACCACGGTGCGGGCCGCCTGACGCGAACACCCGTCCGGTCGTGCTCCATGATGTTTGCCCCGGCAGATCCGCCGGCCGCACATATCGTCCGCATATACCGGCCATGCATTCCAGCGCGGCAGCTGTCGAGCACATGCGAACTTCGAGATTGCGTTTCCGTGATACCGCCTTCGGTTCGGCGATGAAGAAATAATATCGTATTCGATAACATATATATATGTGCCGTTATTGTTAGCACGACGTCCGCGATTTTTATATCCGATTAACGGTCCAGATATACAAACTTCAGGACGACATCGCCTCGAACAATCGTTCCTTTCGTCCTCGCGGCTCGCGAACTCCCGGTGCCGGGCCGCGAATCTCGCATCAAATCCCACACAACGAATCGTGTCATGAACATGAATTTCCTCGGCCGACTGAAGATCGGCGTTCGCGTCTATGTCGGCTTTGCCCTGACGCTTCTCCTTTTGGCCGCCCTCGGCGCCACCAGCCTGCTGGGGTTCCGCAATGTCGACGACGCCTTCGGCCGCCTCGTCGCGGTCAACGGGCAAACCATTTTCGTCATGGACCTCGGCGGCGATTTCGGCGATCTGCGCCGCGCCGTCTATGTGTTCGTGAAAACGGACAGCGAGGAGGTCGCCGCGAACGCGCGCAAGATCATTGCCGGTATGCGTGCCAAGCTCGCGGCCTACCAGGCGAACGACGAACAAGACGAAGCGGGTGCCAAAGCGGTTTCCGACAGTATCGAGCGTTACTCCGCCGATTTCGACAAGGCCGTCGACCTCGCCCAAAAGCGCGCCAAGATCATCCGCGAATACGCGGCGTTGCGCGGCAGGGCGGTGGACAACTTCACCGACATCATCAAGGACAGCGTCGCCGCCGGCGAATTCGAGGCGGCGGCGATCGCCGGCGAGGCCCGCCAGCGTCTGATGGCCATGGCGTTCAGCTTCAGCGAATTCCTGCGCCGGCCCGAGCAGCGCGTCGTCGACAATTTCAAAGGCTTCCACAAGGCGCTCATTCCCTTCGTCGAACAGTTCACGGCCAAGACCAAAAGCGCCGACAGCAGGCGTCTCGCCCGCGAGACGATGGATGTGATCGACATCTACGCGAACGCATTCGTCGACATCGGCAGCATCGGCATCGAGCAGGACGGGATCGTCAACAACATGACGAGCTATGCCGATGTGATCTCCAAGAACGTCGCGGAATCCGCCAAGCGCAAGCGCGGCGACCTGCTCGACATCCAGAAGAGCGCGGACAGGACCATCGACGACAGCCAGACCGTCGAGATCGCGCTCGCGCTCGGCGCGCTCGTGCTCGGCCTTCTGTTCGCCTTCCTGATCGCCCGCAGCATCGTCAAGCCGGTGACCGGCCTGACGGCCGGCATGAAGGAACTCGCCTCCGGCAACTTCGCCGTGGTACTGCCCGGCCTCGAGCGCAAGGACGAGGTCGGCGAGATGGCGCGCGCGGTCGAGACCTTCAAGGTCAAGGCAGCCGACCAGGCGCGCCTGGAAGCCGAGCAACGTCAGGCAGAGGAAACCCTCCGGGCGGAGGAGAAGCGCAGCATCGCCGAGCGCGAGGCGGCCGAGAGGGCCGAGGCCGAAGCCCACCTCGTGGCCGAGCGCAAGGCGACCATGCACAGGCTCGCCGACGACTTCGAGGCCGCGGTCGGCGGCATCGTCGAGACGGTGTCGCAGGCTTCCAACGAACTCGAAGCAGCAGCCGGCACCCTGACCAGCACCGCCGAGACCACCCAGCAGCTGTCGACCGCGGTGGCATCGGCCTCCGAGCAGGCCTCCGTCAACGTCCAGTCGGTCGCCAGTTCCACCGAAGAGCTGACCGGCTCCGTCAACGAGATCAGCCGCCAGGTGGCGCAGTCCACCACCATCGCGGAGCAGGCGGTCAAGCAGGCGCACGCGACCGACGCCCGCATCAACGCCCTCTCGCACACCGCCACCCGCATCGGCGACGTCGTCAAGCTGATCACCGCCATCGCGGAGCAGACCAACCTCCTCGCCCTCAACGCGACGATCGAGGCGGCGCGCGCCGGCGAGGCCGGCAAGGGCTTCGCGGTCGTCGCCCAGGAGGTCAAGGCGCTGGCCGCCCAGACCGCCAAGGCGACCGACGAGATCGCGGGCCAGATCGCCGGCATGCAGAACGAGACCATGGCGGCGGTCACCGCCATCAAGGAAATCGGCGGCACCATCTCGCACATTTCCGAGATCACGGCGACCATCTCGGCGGCCGTCGAGGAACAGGGCGCAGCGACCGGCGAGATCGCCCGCAACGTCAGCGAGGCCGCCAAGGGCACCAACGAGGTCGCCGGCACCATCGGCCAAGTCAACCACGGCGCCGCCGAGACCGGTTCGGCGTCGAGCCAGGTACTCGCCTCGGCCCGTCAGCTCGCCGGCGAATCGAACCGGCTCAAACTGGAAGTGGACAAGTTCCTCGCTACCGTTCGCGCCGCCTGACGGGAGCACCTGGGCGACGCACCGCAGCCGCGCAGGGGGCCCTGCGCGGCTGCTTCCGTTTCATCACCGACAGCGAAGCATACAATCTGAGCTTGCACTTACCTAACGACAATCTCAGGTTGCTTTACGGTTTCTCAAAGCCAAACACGCATGATCGCCCGTCGCATCCAACTCCGATGGCGTCACCATGCATTTCATGAATTTCAGCGTCAGTACCAAGCTCGCGATCGCCTCCGGCATCAGCCTGCTCCTGGTTGCCGGCATGGTCGCCAACGAACACTTCTCCAGCGCCAGTCTCGAACAGGCCTACGCGGACGCCCTGCGGCAACAGAAGGTCGTGGAGAACGCGACCGCCGGCGCTACCGCAATCCGCAAGGCCGAGGTCGCGATGCGCGACACGCGTCTGGCCGGCACAACCGCGCAGGTCCAGGGCAGTCTCGGACAGCTTCTGGGGGCGGCAAGCGACGGGCGCGAACGCATGGAGGCGGCGCGCCGGCTCTCCACCGATCCGGCCAGCCAGGAGCGCATGGACAAGGTGGCGGCGATGTTCGACGAGTTCGCCACCCGCTCGACCGCGCTGGCGACCGTGCGCAACGAGTACCTCAACCAGCAGACCGTCCTCACCGAGGCCGCGGGCCGCTGGAACAAGGGTTGGGAACAGCTGGAAGCGACACTGGGCTACACCACCATCGACAACCGTGAGGACGTCGAATCCAACCTGCGCGAGGGTGGCCGCCTCTTCATGGATGCACGAAATGCCTTCTGGGATCTGATGACCTCAGGCAACATGCAGCTTGAGCGGCGCATGAACCAGCTGATTTTGACCGCGATGGCCTCCATCCGGCAAGCCAAGATGGGCCTTGCCGACACGGCGGTATCGGGGGCGATCGATCAGCTTCTCACGGCGGTCGGCAGTTTCAAGACCGGCATGGAAGCGAGCGTCAAGGCCTGGAAGGCGGCCAACGAGACCGTCACGACCGGGCTCGTTCCGCTCGGCAAACAGATCGACGAAATCCTGCCGCAAATCGCCGCCGCGGCCGAGCAGTCGGCCGAAGCCGGGGTCGCCCATGCGACCGCACAGATGACCCGGACGGCGGGCATCCGCTTCGCGGTCGGGGCGGTGGCGTTCGTGATCCTGG
>JAVDCA010000056.1 GCA_030848545.1 Astrobacterium formosum | reverse complement strand
ACGGCGGCGCGCGCCGACGTGGCCGGCCAAGTGGTGGCCGTCGTGCTCGGGGTCGGGCTCGTGGCCGGCCTGCTGTGGCGGCTGTCGCGGAGGCGAATCTGATGCGAGTCCTGGTCACGGGCGCGACCGGCTTCGTCGGACGGCCCTTACTGGTTGCCTTGCAGGCCGCAGAACATGAGGTCCATGCGGCCGTCCGGCGGCCGCCGCGGCTGCCGCTGCCGGCCGGGATCGAGGTCGTGCCGGCTCCGGATCTCGGTGAGACGGGGGATTGGCGCACCGTCCTCGACGGCGTTGATGCCGTCGTTCACCTCGCCGGTATCGCCCATGTCGGAGCCGATATTGCCGAGGCCCGCTATGATCTCGTCAATCATCAGGCGAGTGCCGCGCTGGCCCTGGCCGCCGTCCAGGCCGGGATCGGCCGCTTCGTGTTCGTCTCCTCGATCCGTGCCCAGTGCAGGCCGGTCGCGACCCATCCCTTGTCGGAGGGCGATCCACCCAGGCCCACCGACGCCTATGGGCGCTCCAAGCTTGCCGCAGAGGCGGACATTCTGGCGAGCGGCATTGGCGCCACAATCCTGCGCCCGGTGGCGATGTACGGTCCCGGAATGAAAGGCAATTTCGACACGCTGGCGCGGCTCGCCCGGCTGCCGGTGCCGCTGCCTTTCGGCTCTTTGCGCAATCGCCGGTCGCTCTTGAGTGTTGCCGCGATGGCCGACGCTGTCGTTTTCACCCTTGAGACCGCCGCGACCATCGGCGGGACCTATATCGTGGCCGATGCGGTCCCCGTCACCCTCGTCGATATCATCGCGGCTTTGCGTTCAGCCGCCGGCCGACCACGACGCCTGTTTCACCTGCCTGCGGCAGTCTTCCGAACGGCGGCACGACTGATCGGGCGTTCGGACCTGTGGGACCGCCTCGATGGTGAACTGATTGCCAGTCCGGCCCGTCTGGCTGCATTCGGATGGCGTCCGGAGCCGGATACTTGCGCGGCGCTCGCTCGCGCTGTCCACTTATTCCAATCCGAGCGGCTGGCTTTCCAAAAAGGGCCGGGTGCCGCCTGACCCGAGCCCGAACTGCGGTCCGGCGAGGCGGACAGACCAGCCTCTGGTCCGTCCCAGCCGAATTTGATCAAGCGCCGGTGCCCAATGGGCGCGCAGGCGGGCATTTCCAATCTCTTTGATCTCGAACTGTGTGGAATCTCAACAGGTTGTTCTCGGTCCGGCCGAGGCGGCTGATGGCGTCTTGGCTTTCAGGCTAGCTAGATGTATGGCCAAGCGGCTGGAACGTCCCGACTTCCTGAGCCTTTCCAGCAGCTTGTATGGATAACCGATTATTAATCGACGGTTGCCATGATGGCCCCATAGCCAATAGGAGGTTGCCGTGAGCAGCATCATTTCACTGGGAGGAATCGCTATATTGATGATCGCTATCGAGTTCGGCTTCATGCGACTCATGGCCACGCTGAGGATCGAACTCTAGCCCGCATCTCTCACAGTGTTGAGGCGCATCGGGGCTCCGAATCAGCGAAAGTTGTTGTGCACCGATGCCTGCTCTTTCGCTGACGGTCGATACTTCAGCGCTCACAACGATCGGTAATGATTACGAATATGAAAAGGTGTTCTCTCGTCAACTGTGCGGAATCGGTATTCGGGGTGACGTGGTGGTCGGTATTTCCACATCCGGCATAGCGCAAACGTCGTGGAAGCGTTCGAAGCTGCGCGCGATTTGAATATCACCACCATCGGGCTGACCGGCCGCGGGGGCGGAAAGATGGCTCCGCTGTCGGATATCCTGATTGCAGTACCGCATAAATTCGCAAGTCATATTCAAGAAGCTCACATCGTTATCGGCCACTTAATCTGCGCAATTGTCGAGGAAAGCCTTTGTTCTCCCAGGCAGTAATTCTTTGTGGCGGACTTGGAACGCGCTTGGGGGATCTGACCGCCTCCACGCCCAAGCCGATGCTTCCAGTCGCCGGGCGACCTTTCATTGAACATATCATTCAGGACGTCGCTCGTTTCGGAATTGGACATATATGTCTGCTTGCAGGCAAGTTCGGCGGCCAGATCTACGAGGCCTATCATGGACGTACAATGTATGGGAGTCGGCTCGACGTCGTGGTCGAACCAACCCTAATGGGGACCGCCGGCGCGCTCCGGCACGCTGTCGACCGACTTGATTCAGTTTTTTTCCTCTTGAATGGCGATTCCTGGGTAGAGGCGGACCTCGTCTCGCTGGTTCGGCGATGGCAAGAGGCTAAGCTGGTTGATCCGCAGATCGCGGTTCAACTACTGCTTCAGCGAGTGCAGGATGTTGGAAGGTATGGAAGCGTCATTGTCGACGGCGGGAAAGTCGTCGCCTTTCGCGAGAAATCTCCGGGTGGTGCCGGCGCTCCTGGATTCATCAATGCGGGCGTCTACATTATGTGCCGGCAGATACTGGATCTAATCCCCGACGGTCGGCCGATTTCGCTCGAAAGTGACGCCCTGCCGTTGCTCATTGGCCGCGGCAGTGTGTCGGCTGTGACAGCTGCCGGGGACTACTTCGTCGATATCGGCTTGCCGGCCTCCTATGACAGTGCACAGAAAGAGTTGCTGCGGCGACGGACGAAACCCGCGCTAATCCTGGATTGGAACGCAACGCTGAATGTCGACGGAAGATTCGCGAATTCCCACGAGGATCTCGTATGGCAGCCGGAAGCCAGGGAGGCGATCCGTTATGCGAATGATGCGCGGTACTATGTGTTTTTAGTGGCCGATCAATCCGGAACGGTCCAAGGCTGTTCCGGGGAAGCGGATATCTGGTCTTTTCACACCGCCGTGCAGGCCTCGTTGTTCGAGATCGGCGCGCACATCGATGGGATGGAGTGGCGCTCGCATCCCGTCGATGGCTCGCATGAAGGCGATCGAACGATGCGTCGTCGGCAAAAGCCGTTCTCGGGAATGATCGAAGATATCGCTGCTTCTTGGCCGGTCGACTTAACCCGGAGTGTGGTGATCAGTGATACTGAGACAGGCATGGCTGCGTCGGCTGCGACGGGTGTCGCAGGCGTGAGATATGCGAGCGGATCGCTGCTCGAACTAGTCCGGACGCATGTCCGATAGGGGAACATTTATGTGGATCAGTAAAATTCCGTTGAGAGCGAGCTTTTTGGGTGGAGGGACGGACTATCCATCCTATTTTCGTTCCAATCCCGGCGCTGTCCTCGGAGGGACCATCAACAAATACGTCTTTATTTTCGCGCTGCCACTCGCCCATATCGCTGAGCAACGATTTCGAGTTACCTATCGCACGACAGAAAGCGTGAATTGTGTCGATGACATTCGTCATCCGGTGATACGAGAGACCCTGAAACTGTACGGCTGGAGCGACCCTCTCAACATCGCAACCATGTCGGATCTTCCGGGCAGCACCGGACTTGGCAGCTCCTCTGCTTTCACGGTTGGTTTTGTCAATCTTCTGCATCGCATGCGAGGAATAGAACTCACGCGTTACGAGCTGGCGCGCCAAGCGATACATATTGAACAAAATATCTTGAAAGAGAATGTAGGAGTTCAGGACCAGATTCATGCCAGTTTCGGAGGACTTTCACGGTATGAATTTACCGGCGAAACCTTTCGAATCGAACCGCTGCGTCTGACGTCGCGGCGGTTAAGCCTCATCAATCGTTCCATGCTGCTCGTCTATACCGGCGCGCAACGCAGCGCTTCATCCATCGTCGAAGCCCAGGAGAAACGGACCAAGTCGGGCTCTAACAAGGACTATTTGGGTGAGATGTACGAGATGACGCGTGTTGGGGCAAACATTCTCGAAGAGGAGGGGGATGATGGTGGAGTCTTGGTTCGCTTCGCCGACCTTCTAGATCAAGGTTGGCGGCTGAAGCGGCAACTCAGCTCAAGCATTACAAACTCTGACGTCGATAATATATATCTTATGGGAAGGGAACTCGGAGCTTGGGGCGGTAAGCTGCTCGGGGCTGGCGGGGGCGGTTTTGTGCTTTTCTTTGTTGATCCGGAAATTCACCCGCTATTCATCGAGCGTTTCGGCAGCGGCAATACCATTCCGATTTCCATGACCAACGAAGGGGCGACGGTATCGGCGATTTCTTGAACTCGTCTCTTCGCGGACGTGGGCGGACACGACAACTTTTGCCGTGCCGTCTATTCGCTCATGATCGGAGATGGAAACCGGCGCCTCGCCGGGGACAAGATCTCGTCCAACTGACCTGCCCTGTTTTTTCGGACCACGGTTAGCTTGAGACGGGCTCCCGTGCTGGCTGCATTTGCCCCGCGTGGGGCGGTTGAGCAACGGGCCGGGACGCGAAGGCCCCATGTACCGCAGCGGCCCGGCCCGTTGCATGACGGGGCTCTGCGTCGGCCACACGAGCAGCGAACTCGTGCGGTGTGAGATAACCGAGGCTCGAATGTGGACGAACCTCGTTGAAGTGCTTTCGCCACGCCTCGATGATTACCTTCGCCTCGGCGCGGCTGCGGAACCATTCGAGGCTCAGGCACTCGTCGCGGAACTTGCCGTTGAAGCTCTCGGCGACGCCATTCTGCCAGGGCTTGCCCGGCTCGATCAATGCCGTGCCGATGCCCTGGGCGACGATCCAGGACAACAGCGCCTTCGACACGAACTCCGGGCCGTTGTCGCTGCGCAGGAAGCGCGGCGCGCCGCGCGCGCTGACGAGACGCGACAACACCTCGATCACGCGCGGCGAACGGATGCGGCCGTCGACGTCGATCGCCAATCCTTCCTTGGTGAACTCGTCGGTCACCGTCAGGCATTTGAGCTGCTGGCCGTTGGCGCAGTGGTCGAACACGAAATCGTACGACCACACCTGGTTGGGTCCGCTCGGCGCCTGCGGACGCGGCCACGCGATCGCCACGCGCTTGCGCGGTCGCCGACGCGGCACCTGTAGCCCGGCCCGGTGCCACAGCCGATGCGCCCGGCCCGGGCTCATGCGATGCCCGTCGCGGCCGAGAAAGATGCGAACGCGTCGATAGCCGTAGCGCGGATACTGCGCCGACAGCTCCGTCATCCGCGCGATCACCGGCGCGTCCTTCGCCGCCTTGCGGCTTCGGTAACTCAGCGCCGATCGCGCCACCGAGAACAGCGTGCAGGCCCGCCGCGCCGAGAGACCACGCTCCCGGCCATACGCCACTTGCCGCCGGCGGGCCGGCACGCTCACCATTTTTTTGCGGCGACTTCCTTCATGATCTCGATCTCGAGATCGCGTTCGGCGACCAGCTTCTTCAGTCGCGCGTTCTCGCCCTCGAGTTGCCGCAGCCGTCGAACGTCGTCGGCTTGAAAACTCCCGAAGCGCTTGCGCCATCCGTAGATCGTCTGCTCGCTGATCCCGTGCCGCTTGGCCACCGTCGACACCGGCTCGCGATCCGCCTCCCGGATTATCGCCACCATCTGCTCGTCCGTGAACCGACCCTTCCGCATTGCTCCCTCCGAATCGGGAGCCAGTCTCTCAACTTATCGTTGGTCCGAAAATCCGGGAGCAGGTCAGAGTCCGGCCTGACGAAGGACAGACCGATGAAGCGAAGCAAGTTCACGGAAGAGCAGATCATCGCGGTTCTGCGCGAGCAGGTCACAAGGTGGTGCGACCGAAATCTGCTTCGGGAATGGTGTGATATGAGCGCGCGATACGGCGAACGGTCGTTGCGCTCTCCCCGCGATTTCCATCTGTTTCAGGTGCGCGAGGGCGTGCGGATGCTGTTCGTGCGGCTAGTGTCGGGCGGCCAGATCGATATCGACTTTGGTGCCAAGATCAAGCTGGCCTAACCGGCGAAAACGGACGTCGATCTTGTCACCCGCAGGTTCAAGCTCGAAGTCCCGTGGCGGTCGCGCAAGGCGCCGCCGGCCCTCTGACATTTCGGTCGGGCGCGACCGACCGTCGATGCTGGAATGTCGGGGCTTCTGTCGCAACCGTGCGCAGGCCGCGGCCTGCGCACGCGAGCCGCCATTCCTCAAGCTCGTTTGCAGATGACTGCGATGTTCGAACTCAATGGCCCCAAGGGAAGGCCGGTCGTGACAATTCGCGTAGGCCGGGGCAGACCGGGAGGCCAGTCCCGCAGAACGGTCCGGGCGTCGAGGAAATCCATCTGCTCCGGGTCGGCCCAGTACGAATACTTCGTTCCCTTCAGCGCCTTTCGGAAGAGAGATGGAATGTAGTGCAGGATCGGAATGCCCGTATGGTGTTCGATCGGGAACCAGCGATTGGGAAATGTGATGAACGCGGTCTTTGCGATCCGGAGATGCTCGGCGATGAAAGCTTGTCGTTGGGCGGCTCCGCCCACGTGTTCGATCACGGCGTTCGAGCAAGCGATGTCAAAACGATCGTTTTCGAAGGGCAAGCTATGTCCCGGCTCGATCCGAACGAACGAGATGTCCGGATAGGCCCGCCGCACCAATTCACCGTCGCCGATGCCGGCGCAGATGATGTTGCGCGGCCACGGATATTGCTTTTCCAGATAGTTCGCTCCTTCGTTCTCATCGTCCGAAACGCCGATGTCGACGACGGTCGTGGCGGGGCCGGGCGCCAACTCCTTCATGAAGAGTTCGAACATCGATCTCCGTGCAGCGACGAGCGTTCTCATCGCCATCGAGCGCTTCATGCCGTCGCGATAGTAGATCTCATCGACATTGGTTTTGCCCGACGCCTCCATTGATTACCTCGGTGTATGACAGGGCGGACGAAGCTGCAAGTAGGCGAGTCGTTTGATCTCGCGCCGGCCGCGGGCGACGGAATCGAGAATGAAACCGCATGACACCGACAGTAGGGCCGACAGCATGAGGCTCACCGCGAGAACTGCGGTCGGCAGCCGCGGCACCAGGCCGGTCTCGAGGAATTCGATGATAACCGGCGTCCCCACTGTGATCGACAGGAACGCCATGATCACCGAGAGGATGCAGAAGAACGCCATCGGGCGCTCTTCCTTGATGAGAAAGCCGATGAGACGGAGGATACGGAAACCATCCCGATAGGTGTTCAGCTTGCTCATCGATCCAACAGGCCTTTCCTTGTACGGGGCTTCGATCTCGGACAGCGGCATTCTCAATTGCAGTGCATGAACCACCAACTCGGTCTCGATCTCGAAGCCGCGCGACATGGCAGGAAACGATTTTGCATATCGATTTGAGAAGGCCTTGTAACCCGAGAGCATGTCGTCGGTAGCATTACCGAACGTGTAGCGTACCAGATTCGTGAGCAACCTGTTGCCGAGAAGGTGTCCGCTCCTGTAGGCCTGATCGTGCCGGGCGACGCGTGCGGCGTTCACCATGTCGTATGGACCCGACAGCAGTTCCGCGATCAACCGGGGAGCGGCTGTCGCATCGTAGGTCGCGTCGCCGTCGACCATCAAATAGATATCGGCATCGATGTCGGCGAACATCCGGCGCACGACATTTCCTTTGCCCTGGCGCTTTTCGGTCCGGACGGTTGCGCCGGCGGCTTTAGCTGCCTCGACGGTGTGGTCGGTGGAATTATTGTCATAGACGTAGATCGTTGCCTGCGGCAAACAATTCGCGAATTCTGTTACAACGCTCTCGATTGTCAACCCCTCGTTGAACGCGGGTACAAGTACCGCAACCTGAGGCTTGGGCAAGTCCGGGCCGTTCATCTTGAGCATCCTGCGATCAATCTCAATTTGCTCAGGTGGAGATCAGGGCGCGGCGCCGGCCTTGTCAATACGCTGCGATCTCAAACCGATCGGCGCGCGCCGGATGCAGGTGTCCGGAACGCAGTTGCTGAATATCCGGCCCATATCCCGGACGCTCGAGCGTTCGGTTGGAGAAGGGGGGGGGTGCCAGCCGATCGTGCAAGTACGGCAGGAACCGATCGGTGCTCTTGGGTCGGGGCGGCCGAGGGCCGTAAACGGGGCGGCTCCAGACCCCGCCTCGATGTGTCGGCGCACGGTCTTGCGATCCAGGCCGAGCTGGCGGGCAATGACCGAGACGGTCAATCCCTGCCGATGAACGGTCCAGTATCATTGCGAGTTCTCCCAGCTTGATCACCGTACCCCTCCCGCCGGCCAACCGGGGAAGCATCGGCGCCGATTCGCGGCGGTTAACCTCCCGGAGCATGCCCCGGGAAGTCAGCCGCCGCACGGAAACTGGGGAAATTCGAGACCCACAAATGGGGAGGACTCAACGCCCGCTCTCTGTTCCAGACGCTGGCCTCCAGTCAGTGGATCCGCGACTGCAACCACCTCGCCATCGTCGGGCCCACTGGGACCGGCAAATCCTGGCTCGCCTGCGCGCTCGGTAGTACCAGACTTCATAAAGACTGACCGATGATCGCCCATTGGCGCTGAGCGATCGAGGTGATGCGGCCGGCTTCTGCCAGGAGTTTGCGCCATGCGTCCTGGCAAGCATCGAGGATCGCGGTGTAGTCGGAGAACGCGGTTGCCGAGATAGTTCTGCCGCAGATACTGCCAGATATTTTCGGCAGCGTTGAACTTAGGGCAAGCCGGCGGCAGGGGCACGAGGGTGATGTTGGCGGGGATATCGAGCTTGCCGGTGGTGTGCCATCCGGCCTGGTCGAGGATGAGCAACGCGTGCGCGCCGGGGGCGACGGTTTTGCCGATATCGTCGAGATGGGCCTGCATGGCCTCGGTGTCGGCCTGCGGCATGATGAGGGCGACGCCGGTATCGCGGCTCGGACAGACGGCCCCGAACACATAGGCGTTCTGATAGCGCTGATCCTTGGGCTGGCGCGGCCGCGATCCTCTCCTGGCACATTGGTAGACGAGGTTGTTCTTCTGACCGACCCGCATCTCGTCCTGGAACCAGACCTCGATGGGCGTTCCAGGCGCGAGCGCGTTCACGACCTCCGCCGCCTGGGCGGGGAAGTTTTTTTAAAAGCCTCAATCGCCGCAGGATCCTGTTTGGGGTGCTGCGGCCGGGCGCTGATGCACGAGAAGCCGAGTTGCTTGAGGACACGGCCGAGACTGACTTCAGACAGATCGATGCCGAAACGCTCGCGCACGACACGCTTGAGGTCGACACAACGCCAGCGCACGACCCCATCCGTCTCCGGGTCGGGGCCCGCCTCGACGAGCCGCTTCAACACCTGCTTCTGCTCGTCCGACAGCCGCAGTCGCCGCCCCGGCGGCTTGACGTCGATCAACCCGTCAGGACCGTGCTGATTGAAGCGGTGCGCCCAGTCCCGCAGCGTCTGGCGGTCCGTGCCGCCGATCCGGGCTGCCTCGGCTCGATTCATCCTGTCCAGAACCGCCGACAGCGCCAACAAGCGACGCGCTTGCGATGCATCCTTGGCCCGCGTCGCAAACCGCCGAAGATCGTCCGCCCCGATATCCTGCCGCAGCTCCACTGCGCCCATTCTGGACCTCCCGAATCAATCGAGCTGGCACAGTGAATCCGGTTCGATGGTGTTGTATCAGCGCAAGACCAGCCCCTCGCTTGATCGCGAACTTACCCGCGGGACTGGGCGTCCGCACCACGGCCCCGCCGCCGCCGCCGGGACGGCGTCGCCATAGATCGACGCGGGCGCGACGCACACCGCTGGGACGACACCTCGCGGGACGGCGGCGGTGGAAAAATCCGGCGGTGGGCGCAGCCGAGCCGCTTTAACTCATCGTACGAGTGCAGAGACAGATAGGCGCTGCGATTCCGCAATAGTTTTATGAACTCGTCATCGCCATAGTAGAGTCTCTGCAGGAAGGTCAAGCAGCGGCCCGACTGGCGGGCACGTTCGAAATTGAGTTCGACCCAGTCCCGTCCGGGAAACGACTTGCGCTCGAACCGGATGGCGATATCGATATCGCCGAGGCTGGGCTCATCGGTTAGATAGCTTCCGAAGACGTAAACGTCAGATACGCGGAGTAGAAGGTCGGGATTTGCATTGGCCGCGTCAACTCTCTCGAGGAATGCCGCCAGGATTTTTTCTGCCGTGGGACGACGGAGTCGTTTGTTCAAACGGGCGGAGGCGAGCCGCTGCCCAGCGAATGTGAGGCAATAGTAGTGATTCCCGTCACCGTTTATCATAGAATATGAAATTTCGATCAGGCCTTCGGCCAATAAGTGCTCGGTGAGATCGCAGTTGAAACGGTCGATTACCGCCTTGCGGGTGAACATGCAGCCAGTCACTGAAAGGAGAAAATCGCGGATCGCGCGAACTGAACGACCGCAAACCGTCTGATAGGGGTCGATTTTCATAGCGACGGGCTCATTGAATTTGGTCTGTTGCAGGTGAATAATGTTCTTTTCCCGAGCCGCCCGCGTTGGGGAGTGCGGATGGATGTTTCGCTCGCCCAAATAAAAGGATGGCTGCGGCAATTTCGGACCGCGCCGCCGGACAAACGTCCGCTCGGACTGATAACTCGCGATTTTTAG
>JAVDCA010000055.1 GCA_030848545.1 Astrobacterium formosum | reverse complement strand
CCCCGGACAAACGCCGCGGCGCACCGAACGACCGCTACCGGACAACATCGACCTTCGCGCCCGCGCCGCGTTTCCGCGGCCCGTCGCGCCTTTCAACCGATGCTGCCGAAAAACTCCGCACGAGGCCCTTTCGCCGTCGCGCCCGCGGGTCCGAGGTCCAGACCCTTCGCCCCTACCCCAGCCCGATCTTCTTGAACGCCTTGCTCATCCACGAGCCCTTGTCTTCCTGGGGCTCGAGGCCGCCGGAGCGCACGATGTTGTAGGCGTCCTTGTACCAGGGGCTGTCGGGGAAATTGTGCCCGAGCACGGCGGCCGCCGTCTGCGCCTCGTGGCGGATGCCGAGCGCCATGTAGGATTCGGCGAGCCGCATCAGGGCTTCTTCCACGTGCCGCGTCGTCTGGTACTGCGTCACGACGATCTTGAAGCGGTTGATGGCGCCGATGAAGTTCTTCTTGCCCTGGTAATAGCGCGCGATGTTCATTTCCTTGGCGGCGAGCTGGTCGCGCGCCACCTCGATCTTGCGCTGCGCCTGGGCGGCGTATTCGGAGTTCGGATATTTGCGGCCGACTTCTTCGAGCGCCGCGATGGCGCGCTCGGTGCGGGTCTGGTCGCGGGTGACGTCGGGGATCTGGTCGTAATAGGAGGCGGCGATCAGGTACTGCGCATAGGCGGCGTCCTGGCTGCCGGGATGCAGCGTCAGATAGCGCTTGGCCGCGGTGATCGCGTCCTCGTAGGCGCCGGCCTCGTAATGGGCGTAGGAGGTCATGAGCAGCGACTTGCGGGCCCAGTCCGAATAGGGATGCTGGCGGTCCACCTCTTCGAACTTCTTGGCGGCGTCCTTGTAGTCGCGCTTCTCGTTGAGGAGGTATACGCCCTCGTTGTAGAGCCGGTCGGCCGGCTCGTCGGGGAGCATGCTGTCCTTGTCGCCGCCGAACAGGTCCGTGATGGTGCTGCATCCCGACAGGACGGCGACGAGCACGAGACCCGCGGCCACGCGGCCCCACGCGCGCCGGCGCCGCACGGGACGACCCATTGGACGCCCCGTTGGGAGCCCCGTTGGGAGCCCATTGGCTTCGACTGGATGCTGCGAAACTCGCCCTGGCATTCGCCGACGGCCCCCTGCTTACCGATCCGCGCACGCCTGCCGGCGCGTTTAAAAAATTTCCTAGCCGAGATCGCTCCGGCCCGCCATGCCGATATGCGCACAATCGGCCTTCAATGTGGCGGATGGTCAATGGCGGCGGGGCCATCCCTCCCCTGAAAGGCAGGGCCGTCGCTTATGGCACGGCGCCCCTTCTCCCTCTCCCCATTTGGGGAGAGGGTCGGGGTGAGGGGGTAGCGAAACCAGTTGGGTATGCGTGCTTGCCTGCCGCGCAGGGGGATGAGACGAGGTCGTGCACAATCGCACCGCCGGAGCGCCCTTATGACCGTCATCCTGAGGTGCGAGCGAAAGCGAGCCTCGAAGGATGAAAGGCCCGGGCCGTCGCCCTTCGAGGGCCGCGCTTCACGCGGCCACCTCAGGGTGACGGATCACGTGAGCCGATCCCCACCGCCGTTGGTATCTGACTGACAATCCCACGCCGACGCCCACACGCAAAAAGCGCGGCGTTGTCGCGCCGCGCACCGGAATGAACCGATATGAGGAGCTTCGGCTGCCCGTTCAGGACACGTCCGGGCCGTAGGTCGGGGCGGCGAGGCCGGAGCCGAGCTCGGCGTGGCCGCGCACGCGGCGCACCCCCTCCACCACCGTCCAGGCGGAACGGTCGGCCATCAGGGCCGAGAGGACGGCGTGGTTGAGCTTGTGGCCGCCGCGCACCGAATGGTAGGCGCCGATCAGCGGCAGGCCGGCGAGGGCGAGGTCGCCCAGCGCATCGAGCGCCTTGTGGCGCACGAACTCGTCGGAAAAGCGCACGCCGTCCGGATTGAGGACGCGGTTCTCGGTCACCACCAGGGTGTTGTCGAAGGTGGCGCCGAGCGCATAGCCGGCGCTCCACAGCTTGGCGACGTCGCGCATGAAGCCGAAGGTGCGGGCGCGGGCGAGCTCGCGGCGGAACGCGGCCGGATCGAGGTCGAGGGCGCAGGACTGCTTGCCGATCAGCGGATGGTCGAATTCGATGTCGATCTCGAGGCGGAAGCCGCGCCCATAGGGCCGCAGCTCGCCCAAGGACTCGCCCTTGGCGACGCGTACCGGCTTGAGGATCTGGATGTAGCTCTTGGGCGCCGCCAGCGAGACGATGCCGACCTGGTCGATGGCGGCGACGAAGGGCTCGGCACTGCCGTCCATGATGGGAACTTCCGGGCCGTCGATCTCGACCACGGCATTGTCGACCCCGAGGCCCGACAGGGCCGCAAGCACATGCTCGGCGGTGGAGCACAACGGGCCGGAACTGTCGCCCAGCACGGTGGCGAAGTCGGTGGCGGTGACGGAACGGAAGTCGGCGCGGATTTCGCGATCGGAACGGCCTTCGAGACCGGTACGGACAAAGGTGATGCCGGAATCGGCATCGGCTGGATGCAATGTCAAAGTAACAGGAAGCCCGGAATGGACGCCGACGCCACTGACCGCGACATCGTTACCGAGCGTCGTCTGACGACCCGTTTTCATTCGATCCCACTCGTCCCCGCCGCGAAGCCGCGGCCCATACGCCCGAGGGCATTCTGGTCAGACGCCTTTTCGCCATGAACGCGGGTGGTGGACCAGGTGGCGAAACAACGACCGCCACTCCCCTTTGGTCCTTCCCTTAAGCGGAAAAGCCCCTTAACGGCCGGAAGCTTAATCACGGTCCGACAGGGAGGCCAACTCACGCTTTTTTACCAACTGTTACCTCAATTGGCCTCAATTCGATCCGTTTTGCGCCACTTTGGGGCAAGGCAAGTCCGGGCGATGACTTAGATTCCGGCGCCGCGCCCACGCGCCAGGGTCGCCCCCGAATGTCGTGCGCACGTAATAAGATAGTGCCGGTATGGTTAACAAGTGGTGAGCACCCCCGGGGGCCGCCGACCGAGTCTCGAATCGCCCCCCAGGGCCGCTCTCCCCGGCGTCGGCCCGCCGGCCGGGCCGCACGGAACTCTGTTGCGTCTCTGTGACACTCCGTGATCGACGCACAACAGGGCGGACTCGAACCCTCCCCTGAAAAGGGGAAGACCCGCCCGAAGGCGGCGCGCGCCCCCGGGGGGTGGGGTTTGTGACCTCGCCCCCAGCCTCGAAGGCGAGCCCATCACCGCCGTGGCGCCATGATACCAACGGGCAGATCTTTGACCGTCGTCCTTCTGACCGTCGTCCTTCGAGGGCCGTGCACGCAGCCAAATGTACGCAGGTTGCGCCTGCTGTGGCACGGCCACCTCAGGACGGCGGGGAACATGAGCCATCGGGGACGGCCGCTGATATAAAGTGTCCCGGAACGCGCCCCGCCGGTCCGGGGCGCGCCGAGGCCGATGATGTTCAAGCTGATCATATTGCTGGCGGCGGCGGTTCCGGTGATCCTGTTCGTCAACCGGTTGTTCTTCCGTCGCTCACCCAAGATCCAGAAGGCGTTTGCCGAGTTCCGCCGCCAGGTCGATTTCGCGGCCTGGGCGCTCCTGGGGCTCGCTGCGATCGCGATCGTGTATTCGCTCGCCCGGTTCGTCTATGGCTTCTGGACCTGAGGGTCGGGGCGCGGCCTGGCTACGAGCTTGCCCGTGCTTGCCAAGTTTGCCCCTGCCCGACATGGTTTTCATGTGCCCATCTGGGCACCGCCAAATGTTCAGGAAATCCCCATGCCGTTCTCCCCCATGCCGTTCTCCATGTCCCGCGCCTCCCTGCCGGTCTTCGCCGTCGTGCTCGACGTTGCCGGCCATCTCCTCGCCAAGGCCGAGGCCTATGCGACCGAAAAGAAGATCGATCCCGCCGTGCTGCTCGCCTGGCGACTCGCCCCCGACATGTTTCCCCTGCTGCGCCAGTTCCAGATCGTCACCGATCTCACCAAGAACGGCGCCGGCAGGCTCGCCGGCGTGACCCCGCCGCGCTTCGAGGACACCGAAAAGACGTTCGCGGACATGAAGGCGCGGCTCGACAGGACGGCGGCGTTCATCAAGACCCTCGACGCCGCGGCGATCGATGCCGCCATCGACACGCCGGTCACCTTTCCGATCGGCCCGGACCACAAGGGCCGCATGATCGGGGCCGATTATCTCAATCATTTCGTGCTGCCCAACGTCTATTTCCACCTCACTGTCGCGTACGCGATCCTGCGCTCGCTCGGGCTGGACATCGGCAAGCTGGACTATCTGGGCAATATTCCGATCACCCGCACCTGAGGGTCCGCTCGCGCCGCGGCACGCGCCCGGCTCGCAACGGGCCCCCGCCGCAATGCGCGAGCGCTTGACCGTGACGACAGCGGTAATCGATGATGACGCGTGGGCAATGCCGGCCCGGCGGCGGCCGTGAACGGCCGCCACCGGGCGGGCGCAACAGAGGGTGGCACTATGAATAAACTCGTTCTTCCCGTCGTGGCGCTCGCGGCCTTGCTGGTCGCCGGATGCGAGGGTCGCCAGGGGCCTCCCGGCGCCGCCGGCCCGGCCGGCCAGGCCGGCCCCGCCGGTCCTGCCGGCCCCAAGGGCGACGTCGGCCCCGCCGGTCCGCAGGGTCCCGCCGGCCCCAAGGGCGACATCGGCCCGGCCGGTCCGCAGGGTGCCGCCGGCCCCAAGGGCGACGTCGGCCCGGCCGGCCCGCAGGGTGCCGCCGGCCAGGCGGGCGCGGTCGGCCCCGCCGGCCCGGCCGGCCCCGCAGGGGCAGCGGGAGCCGCGGGGGTGAGCGGGCTGCGGCTCGTCACGGGGGCGGAGGTGAGCTGCAACGACGGCGAGGTGCTGGTGTCGCTCGTTTGCGCCTCGGGGGCGCCGGACGGCGGCAAGTGCAGCGTCGGGCCGGCGACCGGCCTGTGCATGCGTAAATAGGGACGGCGCACCGCCCGGGCTGCCCGACAAGGCGGCCCGGGTCAGGCATTGCCACCCTTGGGCTTGGGTTTCTTGGCCTTTTGGGCTTCCTCGCGGGCCGCCGCGGCGGCCTCGGACAGGCGCACCGTCACCCGGTCGGGGAGCCGCAGGTCGATCGCGACGATGTCGCGGTCGAACAACTGCTTGTCGCGCACCAGGCCGGCGAGCCGGGTCAACGCCCCTTCCATGTCGGCCTCCGGCAGGCGCACGTCGATGCCGTTCTTGAGCCGCAGGTTCCAGCGCCGCTCGGCCACCAGCACGGCGGCCCGCATCTCGTCGCGGATGACCGGAAAACGCTCCATGAGGGCGGAAAACTCCTTGGCGTGCGCCGCCGCCCCCTCGCCGACGAACAGCGGCAGGCCGGTGAAGCGGCGCGACACATAGGGCTCGAGCACGGTGCCGTCGGCGGCGATGACGCCGACCCGGCCGTCCTTCTGCCACAGCGCATAGGCCTCGCGCTCCGTGACGGCGATGCGCAGCCGGTCCGGATAGAGTTTTTGCACCGTCGCCTCGGCGATCCACGGATTGGTCTTGAGCCGCAATCGCGCATCGCCGACGTCGAGGAACAATAGCGAGGTGCGGCCATTGACGCCCGCCGCCGCCAAAACCTCCTCGCGGGTCAAGTGCTTGTTGCCCGACAGCGCCACCGCGGCGATGCGCAGCCCGACCGAATTGGCGGCGAGATCGCGCGCGCCCTTGAACTCGTCGACGATGACCGCCAGGTGGCCGCCGCGCACCACCCCCCAGGCGACGCTCGACAGGATGATCAACGCCGTCGCCATGACGCCGACGCCGCGCGGCAGCTCCATGGCGATGAGACAGCCCCACAGCCGGCGCGCCCGCCGGCTCATATCGCCCGGACCCTGGCCCAGAGTGGGCTTGAAGCTGCGGCGTCGCTGCGGCCGACCGTGCGCCGGCACCGGGCGCACGCCCGAGCGCTCCGGCACGAACCGGCGGATCCATGCCATCACGCCATCACCACTCGACATCTTTAAAAAAACCAGCTCGGGACCACGGCGCCGCGCGTGGCCGGGGGAGCCATCAGTCTTCGGCTCTGTTGGTAAAGATTTCGCTTAACGCGTGCACAAAGGGGGGCCGAAGCGGTCGTCCGCGGGCGCGTGTGCGATGACGAAAAACCCACGCCCCACCTGGTTCCCTCCCCCGCTTGCGGGGGAGGGAGCAGGCGAGGCATCCTGGCTTCGGCCGTGGCCCACATGCGCGGCCGGGAAAACACCCCCGCGGAACCCCGGCCCTACCCGCACGGTTGAGCCCCCCGGGAGGAGCCTTTCAGGCCACGCCAGCGTGCTCGACACCATCACGGCACCGGACACCGCAACCGATCCGCGCGAGACCGCCGCCGAGGCGGGACTGCGCTACGTGTCCGATGCCCGGCCGGGCATCCGCCGCCGCCGCGCCGGCAGGGGCTTTTCCTACCGGCGCCCGGACGGCTCCCGCGTCAGCGACACGGCGACGCTCGCGCGCATCAGAAAACTCGCGGTGCCGCCCGCCTGGACGCAGGTGTGGATTTCGCCGTTCGGCAACGGCCACATCCAGGCGACCGGCCGCGACCCCCGTGGCCGCAAGCAATATCGCTACCACGGGCGCTTTCGCGAACTGCGCGAGCGCGGCAAATACGAGCGCATGATCGCGTTCGCGCAGACGCTGCCGACGATCCGCGCGACGGTTTCGGCCCATATGGGGCGGCGCGGCCTGCCGCGCCAAAAGGTTCAGGCGAGCGTCGTGCATCTTCTCGAGACGACGCTGATCCGGGTCGGCAACGACGACGACGTCCGGCAGAACGGCAGCCACGGCCTGACCACGCTCGAAAACCGGCACGTGGAAGTGACCGGCGCGCAAGTCAGATTCCGCTTCAAGGGCAAGTCCGGCAAGGTGTGGTCGGTGGGCCTGCGCGACCGCCGCGTCGCAAAAATCATCCGCGCCTGCCAGGAACTGCCCGGCCAGGAGCTGCTGCAATACATCGACGACGGCGGCGAACTGCGCCGCATCCTGTCCGACGACGTCAACGCCTATCTGCGCGAGATCACGGACGCGGACATCACCGCCAAGGACTTTCGCACCTGGGCCGGCACCGTGCTCGCCACCATGGCGCTCCGCGAGGTCGCGAGCTTCGACAGCGCCGCGCAGGCGAAGCGCAATGTCCGCTCAGCGATCGAGAGCGTCGCGCTGCGGCTCGGCAACACGCCGACCATTTGCCGCAAGTGCTACGTGCATCCGGAGATCTTGACGAGCTATCTGGACGGGAAATTGGCCGAGCGCATCGCGGCGGGGATCGAGGGCGAGTTGCGCGACGATCTCGACAAGCTCGGACCGGGAGAGGCGGCGGTGCTGGCGTTGCTGCGGGCGAGGTTGAAGGCGGGATAGAGGGGGCGCGACGCTCGATGGGGAGAGCGAAACCTCAAGAAAACGCTCCCTCGGAGGCGCGGCCGTTGCGGCCACGCCGGCAAGTGGTCGGATTGCTCGCGTCCGACAACCACACAGAATCGGACGAATAGAGGCACGTCCGCTTCGGCGAAATTTGACCCAAAGCGGAAGTCCAGAATGGTGTGATTCGCTCTAAGGACCGCACCAAATGGCCTAAGGCGGGCTAGAGACGATTGCCTATTCGCAAAACTCCGCAATCATCACCAGAGATATTCGACGTCAAATGCAGCCTGTTTGCATGATTCCCCTTAGGCGGGGCGTACGACGCTGGGAGAGGATGCCCGCGGTTACGGGTGGCGCGACCGCCGCATTTCCTCTCGTCGGTTCTTGTGTGACGCTTCGCTTTGTAAAATCAAGAACGCCTCCAGGATCGCAAGCACTCCTTCAGCGCAAATAGGTGTTCTCGCCTATGGCGGCGTCGTACCCCAGCGCGGTTTGATCGATACGGCCATCTAGCCGCATCCGGAGGGGTCGGATAAAAGCTTGTTGAAGAGATGGGTCAGGTCAGCGGGTTCGACGATGAAAATGCGTGTTCAATCAATGCGGGAGAAATTCATTGTCCCGACTCACTGATTTGATCGCGCAGGCGAAAGCGAAAGACCAGGCTCTCGGGCAGGAGTTGGAGCGAGAATTCAAGGTTCTCTCGTCACGCCGCTCATTCGGACTGAACTTTGAGCGGCATCTTCCTGAGAGCGTCGAACTGCCGGGCAGGCCAGTCCGCAAGGGCGACAAGGTTCGCATCCTGCCCTCGCGAGGATCGACCGCCAAAGGCGATCAAAGGCTCTGGAAAGTCCTGAAGCTTGAAACGGTGAATGGCAAGAAAACCGCCCAAGTCGATTTACTGGATGCGGCTGAGCCGGAGCAGCAACAGGTTGCCGCCGCAGACCTAATCGTCGTTGCGGAATTCATGGACTACATTTACCCCGGGCTTGTCAGCACCGGAAAGGTAGAGCGCGGCGGCGACAAACCGTTCCACACCGTCATTAACGGGGAGAACTTCCACGCTGTGGAAGCGCTGACTTTCACACATCGCGGCAAGATTGACATGATTTACGTCGATCCGCCCTACAACACTGGAGCGAAGGATTGGAAATACAATAACGACTACGTTGAGTCTGAAGACCTCTATCGGCACTCCAAGTGGCTCGCCATGATTGAGAGGCGTCTCAAAGTAGCCAGAGAGCTTCTCAATCCAAAAGATTCGATCCTTGTCGTGACTATCGACGAAAAAGAATACCTCCGGCTGGGGCTGCTATTAGAGCAAACGTTTCCTGAAGCAAGAATGCAAATGGTCAGCGTATCCATCAATCCGGCTGCTGTTGCTCGCGCGGGTTTCTTTGGCCGATCAGACGAGTACTATTTCTTCCTCATGTTTGGCGCAGCAGGAGTAAAGCCAACTCCGTTAAGCGAAGAATGGATTACGACAAAAGGCAGAACGCACAAGGGCGACATTCGCTGGGATTTGCTTAGAAAGTCAGGTTCGAGTCCCACGCGAGATGGGCATCCCGAAACATTCTATCCGTTCTTTATCAGCAGCGACGGCAAGAAATTCCATAGTGTTGGAGAGCCTATCGGCGTCGGTGCCAATCGAAAGGACACTATGCCACCAAAGGGAACAATTGCCGTTTGGCCTATTAGGAAGAACGGCACGGAAGGGCGGTGGAGGTTGAAACCCTCAACTGCGCGCGAAGTCCTAAAAGCGGGGTGTTTACGCATTGGTGAGCTAAAAGGACAAAGCACTCCCATATATTATCTGGCTGAAGGTGAGCGGCAGAAAATAGAAGATGGCACATATGATGTTATTGGAAAGCGCGAGGATGGTTCGGTGATAACTTCGACACTTGAATCTACAGAGCGCGTGACGGTGCCGGGCACCCAGTGGCGTATTGGTTCGCATGACGCTACGCAGTATGGGACTCGGCTCTTGCTGAAGTTGCTCCCTGATAGACGCTTTCCATTTCCCAAATCACTTTTTGCTGTCGAAGACGTCCTGCGCCTATTTTTGGTTGGGAAGCGGGATGCACTGGTGCTGGACTTCTTTGCTGGTTCTGGCACCACAGCTCACGCGGTAATGCGCATAAACAAACAGGATGGAGGTCGCCGCCAATCCATCCTAGTAACAAACAACGAAGTAGCCGCCGATGAACAGGCCAAGCTCCGCAAGGGCAATCTTCGTCCCGGCGACGCTGAATGGGAAAAATGGGGTATTTGCGACTACATCACAAAGCCGCGCATTGAAGCAGCTATCACAGGCAAAACACCCGACGGCGAAGACATCGAAGGTGACTACAAGTTCACCGACGAATTCCCGATGGCCGAGGGATTTGAGGAGAACGCCGAGTTCTTCACTTTGACTTATGAAACGCCCGTTGCCGTTAGTCACAACCGCGCCTTTGAGCGGATTGCAGCACTGCTGTGGATGCGTGCAGGAAGCGAAGGGCGAAGGATTCAAAAACTACCGGTTAAAGGCTGGGAGGTGGCGGATACCTATGGCCTTTTGATCGACCTGGATAAGGCTGCACCCTTCTGCAAGGCTGCTGGGGCCAAACGCACGATCCGCATTGCCTATATTGTTACCGACGATGAGCGCCGCTTCCAATCGGTTGCACGCCGCCTGCCAGAAGCGATTGAGCCAATTCGGCTCTACGAATCTTATCTCACCAACTTCCGGTTCTCGATGGGGCGGTAAGGCATGAAATTTACGCTCAAGGATTATCAGGAAGACGCTGTCAAAGATGTCCTCGACAGACTGAAGAAGGCGCGTAAGCGCTGGCATGACGATGGTGATAAGCACGCCTTCTCGCTCACGGCGACAACGGGCGCAGGCAAGACCGTCATGGCCGCCGCCGTCTTTGAGGCGCTGTTCTATGGGAATGACGACTTCAATTTTGAGGCCGATCCAGGTGCTGTGGTCATCTGGTTCAGCGACGACCCATCCTTGAACGTGCAATCGCTTTGGCGACTGCAAGAGGCGTCTGACAAACTGACAATCTCTGACCTGGTGACAATTGAGAATACTTTTAATCGGGACAGTCTTGAGCCGGGGAAGGTTTACTTCCTCAACACGCAGAAGCTCAGCAAGAACAGCCTACTGGTGCGTGGCCACGATGCGAGTGCAGGCAATGATGACCCGCAACTCCGGATCATGCCTGACATGCGGTCCTTCACGATCTGGGACATCATCCAGAACACAATCGAAAACCCAGATCTAACGCTCTACCTCATGCTGGATGAAGCTCATCGAGGGATGAAAGAGAGCAAGACAACGAACGGGGATGGCAAGCTCACCATCGTCAAGCAGCTCATCAACGGCACGGGCACTGTTCCTGGCATTCCAGTGGTCTGGGGCATCTCGGCCACGGTGGACCGCTTCAATCAGGCTATGGCAGGGATGCAAGGACGAAGCACCCTCCCCAATGTCGTCGTCGATTCGAAGAAGGTTCAGGATTCCGGCCTTCTCAAGGATGTGATCATTCTTGATGTGCCAGATGAGACGGGCGACTTCTCTACCGTTCTTCTGCGCCGTGGCGCCGACAAATTGAAAGAAATATCTGAGGCTTGGGCAGACTATGCCAAGCAGCAGGACGATTCAGAAACCGTGCTGCCGCTCATGGTTCTGCAGGTACCGAATTCCCCGGATTATAACCAGATTGGTCAAGCGCTCGATACGATCTTCGAGCGATGGTCCGACTTGCCGCAAGGCTGTGTGGGGAACGTTTTTGGTGACCATAAGACCGAGACATTCGGCAGCCATTCCGTGCCCTATGTCGAACCTCAGCGAGTTCAGGAATCGACTTGGGTTCGCATACTCATTGCAAAGGATGCCATCAGCACAGGTTGGGACTGCCCACGTGCCGAGGTCATGGTGTCTTTCCGTGCGGCAACGGACAAGACATACATCACGCAGCTACTTGGACGCATGGTGAGAACACCACTTGCCCGACGCATTCCTGGCAATGATCGTCTAAATTCCGTCGATTGCCTTCTGCCCCGCTTCGACAAGAAGTCGGTGCAGGAAGTCGTCAATGCGCTCATGTCTGGTGGCGAAAGCGGCGAAGACCTGCCGATCCGCCGTATCCTCATCAATCCCCGCGAGATGCAGCCTAATCCGGCCATCCCTGAAGAGGTATGGACGAAGCTGCTTTCCCTGCCTTCGCAGACCTTGCCGAAGCGACAGTCCCGCCCGGTAAAACGGCTCACGGCGCTGGCGCATGAGTTGGCAGCGGACGCACTGCTTGCAGACGCAGGCAAGAAGGCCCACGCAGAATTGCATAAAGTGCTGGACAGCGCACAGGCTCAGTATGAGAAGGAAATCAAGAAGGCCCGCCAGACGGTCCTTGAGGTTGAGGGCAAGTCCGTCAAGACCGACCTTCAGACCAAAGCCATGACATTCGACGACTTCTTGGAAGCCGCTGACTACGTCGTGATTGAAGATGCCTACAAGCGTGCAGGGCGCATCATCAGTCCTGATTTGGCGACAACCTACAGCGAACATCTGGCAGCAAAGATCAATGGCGACGATGAGGAAGAGGCACTGATTGAGGCCCATACGGTTGTCGCGGCAGCAGGCTTGGTGCCAGCAATCAAGGACCGTCTCGATTCCGAAGCCGAGAAACTGGCAAACGCTTGGCTGACCGAACACAAGAGCGCAATCAAGAACCTGACCGACGAGCGCCAAGAGGTTTATCGACAAATCCGGGAAATGAGCGTTCACCCGCTGGACGTTGACCTTGCTCGCCCTAACACATGGATGCAGCCGACGACTGCCCGTGAGGCGAACGGGAAAGAGTTTGATCTTCCCCGTTTCCAAAAGCACCTGCTGTGCGACAGCGACGGCACGTTCCCGGCTAACTTCAACTCCTGGGAAGGAAAAGTCGTCGAGGCCGAGCTACAGCGCGAGGGGTGTATTGCTTGGTATCGCAACCCCGACCGGGCCAGTCAGGATTCTCTCGGGGTGACCTATGAAGACGGCGAGGAGATGAAGATCGTCCGCCCTGACTTCATCTTCTTCGCCAAGCTGCCTGACGGAACCATTGTTGCAGATATTGTTGATCCGCATGGCATTCATCTGGCGGACGCACTACCAAAGCTCAAAGGCTTGGCAAAATATGCGGAATCGAACGCGAGCAGCTATCGTCGGATGGAGGCAGTCGCCAAGATCGATGACAGGTACCGCGTGTTGGATCTTACTAACGAAAAGACACGCGCCGCGATTGAATGCGCTGGATCAGCTAAAGCGCTCTATGCAAGCGAAGTCGCTGCGGAATATGTCGTTAGAGACCAGTCTTAACTCTGGGAGCAGAAACATCTCGAAGTGCGCTGCCGCCGAAGCGGCAATGCGACCGCTTGGGAATCAGTACCCTTGCACTTGGCAAAGCCATTGATCAGACAGCGGCTCCAGTTGCCGCCGGGTAGAGCGGCGTTGTCAACGTCCGTCCC
>JAVDCA010000054.1 GCA_030848545.1 Astrobacterium formosum | reverse complement strand
CGTGTCGCAGGACGCCGTCGCGGCCATCAAGCGGGTCGACACCACCATCCAGGACATGTCGGCGATCGCGTCTTCGGTCGCGGCCGCGGTCGAGGAGCAGACGGCGGCGATCGGCTCCATCGCCCAGAACGTCGCCCACGCCTCCGCCGATGCCGGCGAAGGTGCGAGCGCCATGGCGCAGGTCGGCCAGGCGATCGGCCGCGCCGGCACCCAGGCCAAGACCGTCGACACGCTGGCGGCCTCGCTGCGCGAACAGGCTGCCCGCCTCGACGGCGAGATCAGGCAGTTCCTCACCGACGTGCGCGCCGCCTGAGGCGGCATATCAATCGACAACGACGGCGCCGCCGCGGGCTCAGCCCCGGCGGCGTTTCTGTTGGTCGGTACGGGTTCGGGCGACCGGCTTAGTCCTGGTTCGGTCGTAACGATCAGAGAACTTCGCCGGGACCGGTACGCCCGCCTCGCTTGTCCAAGCCATTCCGTTCGCCGGCGTCGCTAGCTTGTGCGCTTTCGGTCGACTGCGAGCTCCCGGATCGTGATGTGGTTTTTCGAGCGCCTGATCTCGCCATCCGAAACCATCGCCGACAGCGTGCGATAGAGGGCCTCGTGCGTCAGGCCGAGATATGACGCGAGGTCCTTCACCGTGCCCGGAAGCGTCACGATGAGGGTCTCGGAATCAGCGCTGAGCTTCAGGAAGCTGCGGACCCTCTCCCGCGCATTGCGGATGGCGCGCAACTGCAGACAGGTTCGCAGGCTCATGACCTCGGCCGCGAGCATCGTGATGAGTTGGCGCGCCAAATCAGGGTCGCGCTCGACTTCGGCCAGAACGGCCGCCTTGCGGTAGAGCCTAACCCTGGATCTCGTCAGCGCCACCGCCTCGCAGTGATAGACGTCCGAGCCGAGCGAGCCCTGCCCGATCAGGTCGCCCGCAACGGCGATCGATATGGTTTCCTCACCGGCAAGCGCATCCCGCCGCAACAGGCGCAATTTTCCGCTCACCACCTCGAACAGGCCTTCGGCGGTGCCCTTCATTCTAAAGAGCACCTGGTTGGGGCGCAGCGTGCGCTCCACTCCGAACGCCTGAATCCTGGACGGCAGGCGACTGCGAACACTCATGCTTTCTTCTCACCATCAGGTGACCGATACTTATGATCGTAATCACATGCGTCGTCGTCCGCCAACGCGTATGGTCGCCAATGGCGATGCTTTTCCGCCGTCGCACATCCGCGTCTTTACAAAACTTTGCCCGGACGAGAAGCCCGGGAAAACGAGGACCGCGACAGTTGCGCGCCCCCGAGCGGTAAACACGATGTCCCTTCGATACGCCCTTCACGAACTCGACTATCGCCGCGGCCGTTCGCTGGTGACGGTGCTGAGCATCGCCGTCTCGGTGCTGTCGGCGGTGTTGCTCACCGCGGTTGCCGCATCCTACGCCCGCGCCGTCCGCGCCCCGGTGGAAACCGTCGGGGCCGACATGGTGGTGCAACTCACGGGTGATATTCCGCCGGAATTGAAGGGCATCGTTTTCCCGCATCCCAACGCACTGCTGCCCGCGAACGCCATCGCGGCCATCGCGCAACTGCCCGGCGTCATCTCGGTGACCCGCGGCGTCTACATGTGGGAGCTGGCTTCGGACCACTATGCGGCCATTCTCGGCCTCGCCGACGGCGAGGCGGGATTGGGATCGTTTCCGGCCCGCCTGATCGACGGCCGGCCACTGCGCACCGACGATCGTGCGGTCATCCTCGACAGCGACTTTGCCGCCAAGTCCGCCTTCAAGGTGGGCGGCGAGATCGACGTCGCCGGCACCACGTTTCCCGTCGCCGGCATCGTCGATGCCGCCCGCGGCGGCAAGGTGGCGCGCGCCGACGTCTATATGCCGCTGGCTGCCGCCCAGCGCCTCGCCGCCGCCGCTCCCATGGTACAGGCCCTCTATCCGTTCCGCGACAGCGACGCCAATCTGCTGTTGGTCAAGGTGGATCGGCAACATCTGGAAGAGGTCGTCGACAAGACCGTGGCGCTGCTCGGCAAGAAAGGCATCGTTTCGAGCGAGTTGTCCATGCGGGACGCGCTCTCCGGCGTCCTTTTCCTGTCGCAACGCATGGGGCTGATCGTCGCTTTGGTGATCGGCGTGTTCGCCGCCGCCTTCGTGTTGCGCGCGACCGCGTCCGCCGTCGCCGAGCGCCGTCGCGAACTCGCCGTGCTGCAGGCGATCGGATGGCCGTGGCGCTGCGTCCGCCGCCAGGTTCTCCTCGAAAACGGTCTCCTGGCACTCGCCGGCGTGGGGGCCGGACTCGTCATGGCGGCGATCCTCGTCGGCCTGCTCGGCGAAGTATCGGTCAGCGTCGAACTGCCGTGGGACCTGTCGTCGACGCCGCATTTCATTCCCGAGGCGACGCTCGACCGCACGCAGACGATCACCGTTCCGATCTCGCTGCCGTGGGAAACCGCCGCCATTGCGGGGCTCGGCGGCATCGCCGTCGCGCTCGCGTCCGCGTTCGCGCTCGCCAGATCCGCTCCGGCCCACCCCTGGTCGCTGCTGCGCAACGAATAGAGGGACCCGACATGACCGACACCGCCATCCAGCTCCAAGGCGTGACCAAGCGCTACGGCGAACTGCAGGTTCTCAAAGGCATCGACCTTTCGGTGCCGGCCGGCCGCTTCGTCGCCGTGATCGGCAAGTCCGGCTCGGGCAAGAGCACACTGCTCGCCGTCATGTCCGGCCTGGAAAAGGCGGACGGTGGCGACGTGCTCCTCGCCGGTGAGAACTTGTCCGGCCACAGCGAAGCCAGGATGGCCGAGCTGCGGCGGCGGACGATCGGTTTCGTCTTCCAGAGCTTCAACCTCATCCCGTCACTGTCGGCGCTCGACAATGTCCTGCTGCCGACCTTCTTCGACGGCGACGCCGCCGCAAGCCGCGCGCGCGCCGTGTCGTTGCTCGAACAGGTCGGGCTCGGAGGCCGTCTGCACCACCGTCCCTCGCAACTCAGCGGCGGCGAGCAACAGCGCGTCGCCATCGCGCGCGCACTCGTCGGCCATCCCAAGATCCTGTTGGCGGACGAGCCGACCGGCAATCTGGACGCCGAAACCGGAGCCGACGTGCTCGGCCTTCTCCTCGACATGACCCGCATCAACGGCGCGACGCTGCTGATCGTCACCCACGATCTCGACATCGCCGCCAGGGCCGACATGAAAATCGAAATGAAGGACGGGAGGATACTCAATGGCCACGCGTAGAGACGCTTTGATTCTCATCGGTGCGGGTGCGGTCCTGTTCTCGACCAAGATGTATTTCGGGCACGCCGGCGCCGCCGGCCCGGTGACCGTCGAAGTGCTGGCGATGGCCCACTGGCCGGTGCAGAACGCGCTCAAGCCGGCTCGAGAGGTGCTCGCCAAATACGACGGCCGCATCCGTGTCGTCGACATGGACATCGAAAGTCCCGAAGGGGAAAAGCGTGCGAAATCCGTCGGGCTGAAAGGCCATATTCCGCTCGTCATCCTGGTCAACGGCAGCAAGAGCTTCAAGCGGGCCGACGGCAAGACGATCGACTTCGTCAATTTCCCCGCCGCATCCGGCAGCCCCATGGGGCTCAACGGCACCTGGACCGTGGCCGACCTCGAAGCCGCGGTCCGGGCGGCCATCGGCCCCTGAGGAATCCGACGATGCCATTCGTCCATTGGCGATACCTGGTGAACGAACTCGGCTATCGCTGGCGCCGGACCGCGCTGCTGGTCGGCGGCATCGCCCTGGCGGCCACGCTCGTTGTCATGCTCGACGTCATGAGCCGTTCCTTCGCCGAAGTCGCGACGGTGCCGTTCCGCAATCTCGGCGCCGATGTGATCGTCCAGCGCAATGCCGTGCAGGCGGCGGTGCCGAAGGATATGGGCGTGATGCTGCCGTATTCTGCCCAGCCGATCACGCCCGACGAGGTCGCCCGGCTTGCGGCTGAACCTGGCGTCTCCCAGTCGGCCGGCTTCGTGCTGCTGTGGAATCTCGGTGCCGGTCGATTCTATTCCATCACCGGCGTTCCGCTCACCGCGAATACCCCGGCACTCGGCCCCGGCCGCATACGCGAGTGGATTTACCAGGGACGCCTGCCGATCCCGGGCACGGCCGAAATCCTGGTTGAACGTCACTACGGCGCATTCTACCGGCTCGATCTCGGCCGCACGGTCGACATCGGCGGCAAGACCTACACGGTGGTCGGCATCGTCGAGATGCGGGAAGGCAGCCAGATCGCCTCCTCGAATTTCTACATGGATATCGACGAGGCGCGGGCGCTCGCCAGGCTGCCGGCCGGGCTCGTCAACCTGGTCTTCCTCAAGGTCGCCGACATCGCCGCGACCGAGACCGTGAAGCAGCGCATCGCGTCGTGGCTCCCGCGCGCGTCCGTCGCCACGCCCGGCACCATGCTGCAACTGTTCGGCGGCGTATCGCAGACCATCGGGCGATTCGGCCCGGTCGCGGTCGGACTTGGCGCCGCCGTCGCCCTGGCGCTGTCCGCCATGCTCGTCTTCGGGGTCGCTTCCGAGCGCCGCCGCGAACTGGCTCTGCTGCGCGTGCTCGGATGGAGCCGCGGACAGGTCTGTCGCCAGGTCGGCGTCGAGATGTTCGCCCAGGGCCTGCTGGCCGGTTTGGCCGCCCTCGTCCTCGTGGCCATCGGGCTTCAATTGATGGGGCAAATCACCGTTTCGATTCCCGCGCGCCTGGGCGGCGAGAACCCGGCTGACTTCGCGACCGGCGGTTTCCGGGCCGCGGCAAGCCTCGTGCGGTTGCCGGTGACGGCGACCTGGTCGGACTGGCTTTCTCCGCCGGCCGTCGCAGCGGCGGCGTGCGGCCTGTGGGGCTGGCTGTGGTCCCGCGAGACCAAAGGCATGAGCCTCTGGGTGGCGATCAAGGAGACCTAGGGTAACGAACGGACGATCAAAACAGTCGAAGGAGGCGCCGCCGTCTTTCCGCGGAAGCGGCGCCCCATTGCCCCCCCCCGGGTTGCGCGATCGTCGAAGCGGGATGAGACGGACTGGCCGACGCCCGAAAAGGCGCGGCGACTTGAAAGCGCGAGAATCAAACATGAACCTTGCCATTGCGGCCGGTGCGATCCTGGCCATTTCGGCGGTATTTGCGGTGCTCGGTCTCGGGGGCGGCATTCTGTTCGTTCCGCTGCTGCACTGGAGCGGCTACGACCTTCAGAGCGTCGCCATCCCGCTCGGATTGCTGCTCAACGGCACCAACACGCTGTTGGCCCTCGTGCCTTACGGTCGCGCCGGTCTGGTCGATTGGAAGAACGGCCTCCCCATGGCGGTCGCCGCCGCCGCCACAGCGCCGCTGGGCGCTCTCGCTCAACCGCGGTTCGACCATGCGACGGTATTGGTGTTGTTTGCCGGCGCTGTCTGCGTCGCCGCCATCCGGGCTTTGCGCAGCGCCCGTTCGACAGCGCGCGCCACTGCCGTCGCGGCACCGCCGCCGCAGCCGCCGGCCTGGTCACCGTATCGTCTCGCTGTCGGTGCCGGCATCGGCACGGTCGTCGGCTTCGTTGGAGGCCTGCTCGGAATCGGCGCGGGCTTCATCGTGGCGCCCGCTTTCATGGCGTTGGGTTTCCCGCCCAAGCGGACGGCCGCCACCACCGCGCTCGTGGTGACCATGTGCTCATTTACCGGTTTCGCCGGATATGCCCCGCAATTCTCGGTGCCCCTGAGCCTCACCGCGTTCGGCGTAGGTGCCGTACTGATCGGCTCGCAGCTGGGAGCGCACATGATGCTGCGGGGGGTCAAGCCGTCGTGGATCAACCATGGCTATGCGGCGGTCTTGTCGATCGTCGCCCTTACGCTGGCGTCCGAAGTACTGTTCGGGCGATGAGCGAGCGGGTCTCGAAGGGCGATGGCCCGGGCCGTTCGTCCTTCGAGGGCCGTGCTTCGCACCACGACCTCAGGACGGCGGTAAACGTGAGTCATCAATAACGACGGCTGGCATGGCCGGCTCACTCCGCTGCCTGCGTCAGCAGCGAGCCGAACGACATGCCGCATAGACAAACATTCTAACGAATGTTAGATTGTTTCCATGAGCTCTTCGCCCTTGAAAGGCCGCCTCTACGAGCAAGTCGCCCGGATCGGCAAAGCGCTTGCCAGTCCGAAGCGGCTGGAGCTGATCGATCTCCTGGTTCAGGGAGAAAAGAGCGTCGAGACGCTCGCAGCAGCCGCCGATATCGACATTCGGCTGGCGAGCGCCCATCTGCGGGCGCTGCGCGAGGCGCGCCTGGTCGACACTCGTCGCGAGGGCAAGCACATCTATTATCGGCTCAGCGGCGACGATATCTCGCGATTGTGGATCACCGTTCGGCGAACCGCCGAAGACCATCTCGCCGAGCTTCGGCTCGCCCTGGCAGAGATGGTGACGAAGCCGCACGAACTTCATGCCGAAGGCCGCGAGAGCCTGCTCGAAAAAGCCCGCAAGGGCGAAGTCGTGGTCATCGACGTTCGGCCGGTCGGCGAATTCCAGTGCGGGCATCTGCCCTTTGCCCGCTCAATGCCGCTGGCTGAAATATCGGACCGCCTATCCGAACTTCCGCCCGACCGGGACATCGTCGCCTATTGTCGCGGTCCGTTCTGCCTCCTGTCAGAGGATGCCGTTGCACTGCTGTCTGCGCGCGGGTTCCGCGTTCGCCGGATTGCCGATGGAGTCGGCGAATGGGCGGCGGCCGGAATGCCGGTGGAGCGAACTAAGGAAGAAGCCGCATGAAAGGGCGCGAAAGCGGGATGCCGGACGAGGCATGCTGGGCGAGCTTCTTCGATGCCGAGAAAGCCGTGGCCTGCCTGCTCGGGACCTGCGGTGTGCAGGGCGATGCCGTCGAGTTCGGCAGTGGCTACGGCACTTTCACGCTTCCCGCCGCCCGACGGACGACGGGTTGGGTGAGCGCACTCGACATCGAGGCCGAGCTGGTGGACCGGGTGCGCCAGAAGGCCGAGGGGGCGCGGTTGACCAACATCCGACCGCTGATCCGCGATTTCGTCGCCGACGGCACCGGTCTCGGCGATGGCACACAGGCACACGCCATGATCTACAATCTATTGCATCTCGAAGATCCGATCGGCTTGCTGTCCGAAGCCCACAGAATTCTTGCATCCGGGGGAACCCTCTCGGTCACCCATTGGCGCAGCGACATCGAAACACCCCGCGGCCCGCCGCTCGACATCCGACCCCGTCCCGAAGACTGCATGGCTTGGATGCGGCAGGCCGGCTTTCTCGCCATCGAGTGCGTCGACCTCGAAGACTGCTGTCCGTTTCATTTCGGTCTGAGGGGCCGCCGTCGATCTTCCCATCGAGCACACAACCCATGAAAACGCTGATCATCTTCAACCGCGAACCCTACGACAGCACCGACGTGACATGGAACGGCCTGCGCCTTGCCGGCAAGCTGCGGGAGAACGGCGCCGAGGTGCGGGTGTTCCTGATGAACGACGCCGTCGACCTGGCCCGCGATTCCTGCCGCCCTCCCGAGGGGTACGATCAGGATCTATCGCAGATGCTCAAGCATCTGATCGCCAACGGCACCACCGTGAAGGTCTGCGGGACCTGCATGGCCCGTTGCGGCCTCTACAAGAACCAACCCTATTTCGACGGCGCCGAGACATCGACCATGCAGGCGCTCGCCGAATGGGTGTTGGACAGCGACCGCGTCGTCACTCTCTAGAGACGGCGGCGTTGCCCTGACGGTGGGATGCGCAATGAGGGCGTAGTCCGACCGGCGCGACGGCCTAGTATCACGGTCGATGGCAAGGAGCAAAGCGGGAGTCGACCGACAGCCTATTCGAATCCGTGCTCGTTCGAAGCCGGGGAAGAGAGAAGACCGGATCATACGGGTACAGCGAGCGGACAGATGATGCCACCAATTCTGCGCAACAAGCGTCATGAGGCGCAATCGGCGTTCACACCCGAGAATCTGTTGCGCGAGGCGCGTCGGCAGAAAAACCTCGCCGTAATGCCGTTACCGGACGTTTGCATCCTCGATCCCGACGGCGACGTCGTTCGCCATCTACGGGAACGCGGTCGGGCCATACGGAATCCGAACTGGGCCTGCTATCACACCGATCTCCATGTCTTCCGCCACGACGAGGCCGACTTCGGCATCGTCGGCTGCGCGGTCGGCGCACCATTCGCGGTCCTGGTCGCCGAAGAGCTGTTCGCTTCAGGTTGCCGATTCCTGATCAGCGTCACCTCTGCGGGCCAGATCCTGCCCGTCGAACCGCCGCCCTATTTCATCGTCATCGATCGCGCCCTTCGCGACGAAGGCACGAGCTACCACTATCTGCCGGCCGCCGAATACAGCACCGGCAACACCGCGCTGGCGAATGCGGCTTCCGCAGCCCTGTCCGAATCAGGAATCAGCGCGCGAGTCGGCGCGACCTGGACGACCGACGCGCCGTTCCGGGAAACCGAGGACGCCATCGCGGCGGCGGCGAAAGCCGGATTGCTGGCGGTGGAGATGGAGGCGGCGGCCCTCTATGCATTCGCCGAGGCGCGAGGCAGGTCGGTTTTGTGCTTCGCGCACGTCACCAATCAGATGGGACGCGTTGAAGGAGACTTCGAGAAGGGCGCAGCCGACGGCGCGGAGGATTCTTTGCGCGTGATTTCACTGGCTGCGCGTGTTTGGCGGGCGATTGGACAAGCTCCTGCGCCGTAAAACAATTCCGGGAGCCGTCACTCCGCGGCCTGTACCTGCGCCGGGACCGGCATGTCAGTGCGCCGTTCGTGACGCGAGCGCGACAGGTAGCTGTAGGCGACCGGCACCACGAACAGCGTCAGGAGCGTGCCGAACGACATGCCGCCGACGATGACCCAGCCGATCTGGGCGCGGCTCTCGGCGCCGGCGCCTGACGCCACTGCCAGCGGCAGGGCGCCGAGCACCATGGCGCCGGTGGTCATCAGGATGGGCCGCAGCCGCAACGTCGCGGCTTCGACCAGCGCATCGCCCGTCTCGCGCCCCTGCTCGCGCAGCTGGTTGGCGAACTCGACGATCAGGATGCCGTGCTTGGTGATCAGGCCCACCAGCGTGACCAGCCCGATCTGGCTGAACACGCTCAACGTCCCGCCCGACAAATAAAGGGCCGCGAGCGCCCCCGTCAGCGACAGCGGCACCGAGAACATGATCACCAGCGGATCGACGAAACTCTCGAACTGCGCCGCCAGGACGAGATAGATGAACCCGAGCGCCAGCAGGAATACGAGCGCGATGCTCGATCCCGATTTCTTGAACTCGCGGCTCTGGCCCGCATAGTCGATCTGCACCGAAGACGGCAGGACGCGGGCGGCGGCATCTTCCAGCACGGCGAGCGCATCGCCGAGGGTATGGCCCGGCGCCGGCACGGCGGTGATGGTGGCGGCGCGCAGCTGATTGAAGCGATTGAGCTCCTTGGGGGCGACCGTCTCCTGCGCGGTGACCACGCTGGAGAGCTGGATCATGTCGCCGTCGCGGCCGCGGACGTAGATGGATTGCAGGTCCTGCGGCGTGTCGCGGTCCTCGGCGGCGACCTGCACGACAACGTCGTACTGCTCGCCGTTCTGGTTGAACCTCGTGACCTGGCGGCCGCCCAACAGGGTTTCCAGGGTCCGGCCGATCACCTCGACGGACAGTCCGAGATCGGCCACCCGCTGGCGGTCGAGCGTGATCTTGATCTGCGGCTTGTCGAGGATGAGGTCGGTATCGAGATTGGTGAGGGCCGCGGACTTTCCGGCCTCCGCGATCACGGCATCCACATAGCCCTTGAGCTTGTCGTAGCTTTCCGACGAACGCAGGACGAACTCGACCGGCTGGCTGCGGCCGCTGCCGCCGAGCGAGGGCGGATTGGTGGCGAACACGCGGATGCCGGGAATGCGCGCCAAACCGCGATTGATCTCGGCGACGATCGCCTGCTGGGTGCGCTGGCGTTCTTCCCACGGCTTGAGCAAAGCGAAGGAGCGAGCCGTGGTCACGTCCGGAAAGCCGGCGATGACCAGATAGCTCTGGACCTCTGGAATGTCCCGGTAGAACTCTTCGACGCGCCGGACATATTCTTCCGTGAAGCCGAGTGTCGCGCCTTCAGGAGCGACCCCCAACACGCTGATGACGCCGCGGTCCTCCACCGGAGCGAGCTCCGTGCGCAGACCGCTGAAGAAGAAATAGCTCGCTCCCGCCACCGCGACCGCAAGAAGCACGACGACCGGCCGCGCCGACAGGGCGTGTCCCAGGAGCCGCCGGTACCCGCGGGTCAGCGCGTCGAGGCCATTCTCGAGCCACTGGTAGACTCGGCCGTGGCTCGCCTGGTGGCGCAGGAGCTTGGCGCACATCATCGGCGTCAAGGTGAGGGCGACGATGCCCGACACCAGTACGGCGCCGGCGAGCGTCAGGGCGAACTCGACGAACAGAAGCCCGGTGCGGCCGGTCGAGAACGCCATCGGGGCGTAGACGGCCACCAGAGTGAGCGTCATGGCGATGACCGCGAAGGCGATTTCCTTGATGCCGCGGATCGCCGCCGCCGTCGGCGCCATGCCGTCCTCGACATGACGATAGACGTTCTCCAGGACCACGATGGCGTCGTCGACCACGAGGCCGATGGCAAGCACCATCGATAAAAGCGTCAACGTGTTCACCGTGAAGCCGAATACGTACATCAGCGTGAACGCGCCGACGAGCGAAACCGGTATGGTCACCAGCGGGATCAGGGTGGCGCGCAACGAGCGCAGGAACAGGAAGATGATGAGGACCACGAGCACGATCGCCTCGGCGATCGTCGTGTAGACGGCACTGATGGAGCGGTCGATGAAGATGGACGTGTCATAGGAGACCGCGAGATTCATGCCGGCGGGAAGATCGGCCGCGATCTCGGGCAGCACCGCCCTGACGCCGGCGGACACGTCCAGCGGATTGGCGGTCGCCTGCTTGACGATGCCGATGGTGACCGACGGCGTGCCGCCGAAATAGGCGGCGTTACGCTCTTGCCGGGCGCCGAGCTCCACCTTGGCGACGTCGCGCAGGCGCACGGGGAATCCACCCGCATCCTTGACGACGATCCTGCCGAACTCCTCGGGCGTGGCAAGGCTCGTCTGCGACAGGACGGTGAACTCGCGGTTGCTGCTCTCGATGCGGCCGGACGGGATTTCGACATTCTGCGCCCGCAGGGCGGCCTCGACGTCCTGCACGGTGAGGACGTGGGCGGCGAGGCGGGCGCGGTCCAGCCAGATCCGCATGGCATAGCGGCGCTCACCCAGGATGCGGACCTCGGCGACGCCGGTGGCGTTCTGCACCCGGTCGGTGACGAAGCGGTCGGCGAAGTCGGAGAGCTCGAGCCGCGTCTGCTTGGTACCGGTCAGGGACAGGTACATGATCGGCTGCGCATCCGCCTCCACCTTGGCGATGATCGGCTCTTCGATCTCGTCCGGCAGTCGCCCGCGCACGCGTCCGACGCGGTCGCGCACATCGGAAGCGGCGACATCGGGATTGACGTCGGGACGGAACAGGACCGAGATGTTGCTGCGCTCCTGGCGGCTTTGCGACGTGATGGTTTCGATGCCCTCGATGCCGGCGATCGAATTCTCGAGAATCTGGGTGACCTGCGTCTCGATGATCTCGGCGCTGGCGCCCGGATAGTTGGTGCGCACCGACACGACGGGCTCGTCGATATTCGGGTATTCGCGCACGACCAGGCGCGTGTAGGACACGAGCCCGGTGAGCACCACCAGAAGGCTGATGACGCTCGCCAGGACCGGACGGCGGACGAAGAGCTCGAAGGGGCTCATGACCGAAGCCCAGCCTGCCGGGGCGCAATGTCGATCGCGGCGCCGTCGCGCAGGCGCATCTGTCCGGCGGTGACGACCCGCATGCCGGCCGCCAGGCCGGAGGTCACCTCGACCTTGCCGGCCAGGCGCTTGCCGGTCGTCACCTTGGTAAGCCGGGCCTTGCCGGCTTCGACGACGTAGACAGCCTTGCCGGCCTGATCGGGGAACACGGCGGTCTCGGGCACGAGCAGGGCGGCATCATTGGTGTCGGTGACGATCGTGACGCGCGCAAACAGGCCCGGCCTGAGGATGCCGTCGCGATTGGCGATCTGCGCCCTCACCCTGATCGCCCTGCCATTGACGTCGATGACCGGATCGATCGCATAGATCCGCCCCTGGAAGACTCGCCCCGGAATGGCATCGACGGTGATCTCGATGGCTTGGCCGTCCTTCACCCGGCCCAGAAAGATCTCGGCGACACGGAAGTCGACCTTGATGGGGTCGGTATCGGTCAAGGTCACGAGGTTCTGGCCGACCGTCACATAGGTTCCGACCGCGACGTTGCGAAGTCCGACGACGCCGTCGAACGGCGCCGCGAGCGTGGTTTTTTCCAGGCGGGCCTGGACGTTCGCGATTTTCGCCTCGGCGATCGCGAGCGTCGCCGTCGCCTGTTCGAGGGCGACCTGGGTGCCGGCGCCGCGTTGGACGAGCTGGCGCGAGCGTTCGAAGGTGTCCTTGGCCAGCCGCAACTCCGCCTGAGCCTGCGTGAGCTCGGTGCGCAGGATGGACGCGTCCAGCTCGATCAGCACCTGACCCTTGGCGACGGGTTCACCTTCCCCGAAGCCGAGCTTCGTCACCACGCCGGCGATCTCCGGCGCGATGACGACGGTCTCGTTGGCGGCGAGCGTGCCGAGCGCCTCCACCTGCTGCTCGACCCGACCGACCTCGACTGCGGCCGTTTCGACGGGCTGCGCGGCCCTGGCCGGCGCCGTGGATGCGCTCGTTCCAGCCCGGGCGGCACCGCCGTCGACCAGCAGCGCGCGCACTTGTGCGGGCAAGTAGGACGCCATCTGCGGGTTCCAGAAAAACCAGGACGCCGCCGCAATGACGGCTGCGACCACGACGGCAAGCGCAACGGCAAGCAAGGCAAAGCGCTTCATGCGGGAACCCGTGACCCCTTGTGGACTGGACAGTCCAGTCTAAGTAAGTGGACGAGGCGAAGGATCAAGCGTGTGTCGGACGCGACGACAAGCCACAGGGTGACTACGAAAAAGCACCGCGCCATCGTTGCGGCTGCGGCCGAGATGTTTGCGGCGCATGGTTACGAAGGGACCGGCCTCGATCACATTGCCGAGACGGCCGGCGTCTCGAAGCAGACCATCTACAATTACTTCGGCACCAAGGAGGCATTGTTCCGCGCCATCGTGATGGAACTCGCGGGCGAACTGACGGCGCTCCTGGAATTCGGGTCCGAAGCACGCGAGTTCCGTTCGGTTCTCATCGAATTGGGAGAACGCTGCCTGGAGGTCTCTTCACGGCCGTCGTCGCTTGCGCTGCATCGCCTCATCGTCAGCGTCGCGCCGCGATTTCCCGATCTCGGGCCGGCGATCTACTCCGCCGGAGCGGCCAGGATGATCGACGGCCTGGCGAGACTCATCGCCCAGCACGCCCGGACCGGTAAGCTCGTCGTCACGAACAACGTCGAAGCGGCGGAGCAGTTTTTCGGCATGTTGACGGGCTTCCATCATTTTCGGGCCATTCTCGGCCTGCCGTCCCCCGACGCCGCCAAGCAGCATCGACATGTGGTCAGAACGGTGGATGCGTTCCTGCGCTTGTACCGGTCGCCGACGACGACCGGAGCGCCGTGACCCGGATCAGGGCCGCTTCGATTGCGCCGCCATCCTGTACGTTTCCTCAACACAAGTGGCATCGCTACAACGAGGCCACTTCCGCTTGCCAAACCGCCCCCTCGGGCACGACGCAGAGTTCGCCGATCGGGCACCGAACAACCGGAGATTATCGTCGCATGCGACGAACTGCATAAGGATCAATTGTCGATCTCTTCTGCGCCGATATTTCAGCGAATTCTTAAGACATCTCAGTCCTAAGTAGCATTCAGTGGCCCGCCGCCCCAAAAGAGCGGGTGCATTCCTCTGAGGTATTCCCATGAACATCGCGCGCGTCGCATCCGCACTGTCGGTGCGCGTCCGTATCGTTATGCTGGCCGTGATCCCCCTGGTCGGTTTCCTCGCCGTCGGCGCCGTGTACACCAATGGCGGCCGTACCATCGACCGGGCCATGTCCGAATCGCAGGAATCCGCGCAGGTGGCCGATGCCAGCCGCGAACTCAAGGCCTCGCTCGGCCAGGTCATGGTGGCGGCGACCGGTTTCTCCGCACGACCGAGCGAAAAAGGCGTCAAGGAGTTCGCCGCCGCGCGCGAGGAAGCGGCCAGTATCGCGGCGACGATCGTGCGTTCGGGCAAGGGCGGCGCCGAGGCCGCCAAGCTGCCGGCCATTCTCGACCAGATCGGTACCACGTTCGGCGAACTGCAGAAGATCACCGAAAAGCGCGGTTACACCGATAACACCGGTCTGAACGGCAGGATGCGGGCGGCGATCGCGCAGCTGAACGGCGCCATCCAGATGTTCGGGATGGGACAGGAGAGCGCCGACATGACGGCGGTCGTCCAGAAGATGGAAATCCACATCAAGGATTTCCGCCTCGACCACCAGCCGATGCATTTCAACCGGTTCGAGATTGCCTTCCAGTCGATGCTGCGCGCCCTCGAGGCCGTCGAAGCGTCGCCGAGCACGGAGACAGTGAAGAACAATATCGACCTTCTGCAGACCTCCTTTGCGGATTACGTGGCGACGACCGCCGAAACGGACAAATGGCTGGCCGAAATCGGCACCCAATCGCGGACCGCGGCAACTGTCGCCGACGCCGTCGCGGCCGGAGCGGCGGCGGCCGACAAGGCCGCCACTGCCGAACTGACCTCCTCGCGCACCGTGACCGAGAATCTCACTTTGGTGACCGGCCTCGTCGCCGTATTCCTGTCGATCGTGGGCTCCTGGCTG
>JAVDCA010000053.1 GCA_030848545.1 Astrobacterium formosum | reverse complement strand
CCGTTCGGCGGCCATCATCCGCAGGTGACGGACCGATGATCTCCGACCTCGCCTTCGACGCCTGGAAGGATCGCGCGGCGCTGCGGCCGATCGACGACGTCGCCCGGCTGTTGCAGCTGAGCTTGAAGAAGATCGCGCCGCGGGAATGGGCGGGGCCGTGTCCGCGGCCGGGCTGCGGCGGCCATGACCGCTTCGCCATCAACCTCACGAAGAACGTCTACAACTGCCGCCACTGCGGTGGTGGCGACGGCATTGGCCTGGTCATGATGGCGCGCTCGCTCGACTTCGTCGCCGCGTGCGAGTTCATCAACGGCGAGCCGGCGCCCGACCGCGACACGCGGCTCTCGGCCGACGACCAGGAGCGGCTGGCCCAGGAGGCGGCGGCGCGCGCCGCCGCCGTGGCGAAGCGCCAGGCCGACGAGAACGCCCATCGGGAGCGCGAGCGCGGCCGGCTCTACGACATCTGGCACCGGGCCATCCCCGACGCCGACTTGCTCAAGGCCTATCTGCGGCTGCGGCTCGGCACCGACATCGCGGTGCCGTCGCGGCTGCGCCTGGTGCGCGAGATGCCCTATTACAGCCAGGGTGCCGATCGCGGCGACATTCTCGCCCGCGCGCCGGCTATGGTTGCGCCCATCGTCGGCGCCGACGGCCGCTTCCGCGGCCTGCACTTCACTTATCTCGACCTCGCCAGGCCGAACGGCAAACTGCACCTCCTGGACGCCGCCGGCGAGCCGCTGCCAGCCAAGAAGGTGAGGGGATCGAAGGAGGGGCACTGGATCGAACTCATCAGGGTCGACGAACCGACGACGCTCGTCCACGGCGAGGGCATCGAGAAGGTGCTCGCCGTGTGGCTGGCGCTCGCGAGCGTCGGCCGCGATCTCACCACCACCGCGTTCTGGACCTCGGTTGATCTCGGCAATCTCGGCGGCAAGTCGGCGGCGAGCTGGACCCATCCGAGCCTCAAGAGCGACAAGGGCCGGCCGCAACGCGTGCCCGGGCCGGTGCCCGATCTCGATGCGCCGGCGATCGAGATCCCCGACTCGGTCACCGACCTGGTGCTCTTGGGCGATTCGACGTCGGACCGCTTTACGACGCAATGCGCGCTCGCCCGGGCAACCGCCCGCTACGCCCGTGAGGGCCGCACGGTGCGCACCGCCTGGGCGCCGGCCGACAAGGACTTTGACGACGTGTTGCGGGAGGCGGCATGAGCGGCAAGACGGTCGAGCGCATGCACGTGCTGCGGCTCTCGGACAGCGAGTCGTTCACGGTCGCGTGCGCGCTGGACTGCTGGCAACTCGCGTTGCGGCGCGCCACGGCGGGCGATGTCGAGCGTGCGAAGCGAATTCAGCAGGTGCGGAATCTGCAGGCGCGCCTCGAACGACTGCGGCTAAAGAAGGTTGCACGGTGATGGTTGCCTTCGACCCGCACACCGGCCTCCTGCCATGCGTCGCCGAGTTCGACCATGTGGACGCCCGCACGGCGATCGCCTACCGGATCTGCGTCTTCGCCTATGGGGGCGAGTGCGAGTGTGAGCGGCGGGCGAAGCGCTGGCGGGAGACCACAGGCCGGGTCGGTGAACAACGGGCCTGCGAACGTGCCCTGGACGTCGCCGACGGCATCCTGACGCTGGCGCGGGCCTATGAGGGGCGGGAGCGATGAACGCACCGGCCCGCCCGGTCATGCGCTACCACGGCGGCAAGGCGCGCCTGGCGCCCTGGATCGTGTCGTTCTTTCCGGCTCACCGCACCTATGTGGAGCCGTTCGGCGGCGCCGCCTCGGTGCTGATGGCGAAGGCGCCGAGCTATGCGGAGATCTACAACGAACTCGACGGCGAGATCGTCAACGTCTTCGCGGTCCTGCGCGACGAGCATATGGCGGCATGCCTGCAGCGCCTCTGCGAGCTCACGCCCTTCGCCCGCGAGGAATTCGAGCGCGCCTATGAGCCCGCCGACGATCCCGTCGAGCAGGCGCGGCGGACACTGATCCGCTCCTGGATGGGCCATGGCTCGTCGGGCCTGCGCGGCCACAAGACGGGTTTTCGCGCCAATCCCGACCGCGAGCATTCGACCGCCATGGACAACTGGGCGACCTGGCCGCCGCAGATCCCGGCATTCACAGCGCGGCTCAAGCGGGTGGCGATCGAGAACCGCGACGCCTTCGACTTTGTCGACATGCACGACAAGCCCGGACGGCTCCTCTATGTCGACCCACCCTACGTGTTCGCCACGCGCTCGCAGAAGCGCGTCGGCAACGACCTCTATCACGGCTACCGCCACGAACTCACCGACGACCAGCACGTCGCGCTGCTGGACCGTCTGTGCCAACACCGCGGGATGATCGTCCTGTCGGGCTATCCCTCGGCGCTCTACGAGAGCCGGCTCGAGGGCTGGGTGCGCTTCGAGAAGGAAGCGCGCGCCGATCGGGGACTGGCCCGCACCGAGGTGGTCTGGATCAATCCGGCCTGCGCCGCCGCACTGGCGCGCGAAGGCCGCACCACGCACGCACAGCAGCTCGGCCTGCTCGGTATTGGCGCATGACCGTCTTCGAACAGATCGCCGCGATCATCGACGCCGCCGTTGCGGTCGAGGCGCCGCCGCTACCGGACGCGCGCCCACGCGCGCGTCCCCAACGCAACCAGACCGGCGGCCGCCGGCAGGCGGCCGCGCCGATCGATCCTTCCCCTGTGCCTGGTGACGCCGCCGACCCTCCCACCGCCGCGGGCGACGTTGCGGGCCATCCTCCCGACCCTCCCGACGTCACCAATCCGCCCGCCGCCGCCCCGCCGCCTTTTTCGCCGTCAGGCGATGAAATGACGCCATCCTCCCAAACGGGAGCATTCTCGCCGGAATCCGCCCCGGGCGGAAAGGGGAGCGCGCGCGAAGCCGGCGCCCGGCGGGCGCGGCGCGGACGGGCGGGCAATCTCGAGGACCGCTCGGCCCTCGACATCAGGCTCGCCTATTTCCCACACACGGATCTCGGCAACGCCGAACGCTTCCGCGAGCGCAACCGCCATCGCCTTCTGTGGTGCGCGGCGCTGGGCTGGCTGTTCTGGGATGGCCGGCGCTGGTGCCGGGAGGGCGCCGAGGAGCAGGTGCAGCTCGCCGCCCACGAATGCGTGCGGGCGATCCAGGACGAAGCAGAGGCCCTGGCGGCATCGGAGAACGATGCCGTCGCCAAGGTGGTCAACAAGGGCAAGGCCGACGAACGCACCCTGATGATGTCCGACATCCTGTCGGCCTGGGGGAGGGACAGCGAGAGCAACGGCAAGCTCAACCGCCTCGCCGACCAGGCGCAGGCCTATCTTGCCGTGCAGCCGTCGCAGCTCGATGCCGACCGGTTCAAGATCAACTGTCTCAACGGCACGCTGATCATCGATCGCTTTGCCCGCGACCGCGACCCCATCAGCTTCGTCTTCCACGATCCCGACGATCTCATCACCAAACTGATCCCGGTCGAATACGATCCGAACGCCACCTCGCCGATCTACGACGAATTCCTAGAATTCGTGCAGCCCAAGGCGGCCAACCGGCGCTTCCTGCACCAATGGGGCGGCTATTCGCTCACCGGCGATGTCTCGGAGCAGAAACTGGTGTTCTTCTGGGGTAAGGGCAAGAACGGCAAGTCCACTCTCGTCGATGCCTGGGGCCTAGTCTCCGGCGATTACGGCCGCACCTCTCCGATTGAGAGCTTCCTCAACGAGGGCCGCGGCCGCAACGCTGGCGCGGCGACGCCCGACCTCGCAATGCTCAAAGCAATCCGATTCCTCCGCGCCTCTGAGCCCGAACAGAATTCGAAGCTCGCCGAAAGCCTGATCAAGCTGATCACCGGCGGCGAGCCGTTCGCGGTGCGCGAACTCAACATGCCGTATTTCATGCTGGACCCGCACTTCAAGCTGACCATGTCGGGCAACTATCGGCCGCGCATCGCCGGCGCCGACGAGGGCATCTGGCGGCGCGTCGTCCTGGTGCCGTGGCTCATCACGGTGCCGGAGGAAAAACGCGACAAGAACCTCGGCGAGAAGCTGCGGGGCGAGGCGGCCGGCATCCTCAATCGCCTTCTCGACGGGCTGCGCGACTGGCTCGACCATGGGCTCGTGCTGCCTGAGGATGCCGTCGAAGCGACGCGCGAGTATCGCCGCGACAGCGATCCGCTCGGCCGTTTCCTCGACGCCGCCGTGGTGGTGGAGCCCGGCGCGCGCGTCCAGTCGTCGACGCTGCACGAAGTATTCAACGCCTGGGGCAAGTGCAACGGCGCGGCGGAGTGGTCCAACAAGGGCCTCACCGCCGCCATGGAGGAACGCGGCTTCAAGCGCGTCCACTCGAATGTGATGTGGTGGATCGACATCAAGCTGACCAAGACGGTCTCCGACTACATCGACCAGGCGACCGGCAGGCCCCACAAGGTGGCGTCCGGAGAGCGCGACGACGGCGGCGATGACGGCGGCAGCAATGACATTATGTTCTGACATCCTCCCATCCTCCCGAAATCGGGAGGATGGCGGTTCGTGTAAGGCTTTGATGCTGTTGCGTTTGGGAGGGTGAGGGTGGATCGGGAGGATTTTTGCCTATGTCATGTATGCGCAGGTGCGGGCGCGCATGCAGGCGCACAGGGGATTAATCCTCCCAATCCTCCCAACCCTCCCAAGGGATTGAATAACCCATTGAGTCCTTGAATGCTTTTCGAAGGTGGGAGCTTGCGAGGCGGATTTTTGATCCTCCCGCAGCCTCCCGAAGGGTGAATCGGAACGCTGTGCGAAAATTTCGCGGAGCGTTCGGCAAGAGGAGGGATGGCGAATGGAGCATCCGCTGCGCTGGTGTGTGGTGTATACGGGCTTTCATCAGGAGATCGTGGTGCGGGACGCCATCGCGCGGCTGGGCCTGGAGCCGTTCCTGCCGATGGAGCGCAAACAGGTCATCCGCAAAAAGCGGCTGTCGATCAAGCAGCGCAAGGACCCGGCCAATGTCGACACCAGCGAAAAGCCGCTGTTCTCACGCTATGTGTTGGCGCGCATCGACCTGCGGTGCAGTACGTGGAAACTGCTGTTCTCGACGCCCGGCGTAGCCGGCGTCGTGATGTCGGACGGGTGGCCGTCCCGCTGTCCAGACGAGGCGGTGGCGGAGCTGCAGGAATACGTGGGGGTCATCACGCCGCTCCGCGTGCTGCGCCCTGGCGATGCCGTTCGAATTCGCCGCGGACCGTTCGGCGGACTGTCGGCCATCATCAAGGGGCTTGACGACTCAGGGCGAGTGAGTCTTCTCCTGGACATCCTCGGCGGGCAGACGCGAGTCGTCACGACCGAGGATGAGGTGGTGGTCGCATAACCACCCCTCCAGCGGATGCATGAAAGCCCCGAGCGTCGCCGCGCCGGGGCTTTTGTTTTGTCAGTAGGGTATGGGATCGGCATTCGAGATCGATATCCGGGCGAACTTCGACAATATCGCCCAGGCTGTGAACGAGATGCAGCGGGACAACATCCCGTTCGTCACCGCCTACGCACTCACCAAGACGGCGCAGGATGTGCGCGTCGCCGAAGTCGACAAGATGCGCGAGGTCTTCGACCGTCCGACGCGCTTCGCCCTCAACGCCCTGCAGGTCGTTCCCGCGACCAAGCAGGACCTGCGTGCCGCCGTCGTGTTCAAGCAGGGCTTTGGGTCGATCCCGGCCGAACGCTATCTCGGCCCCCAGGTGCACGGCGGCGGCCGCGCCAAGAAGAGCCATGAACGCGCGCTGCAATCGGCCGGCATCCTCGGCGCTGCCGAATATTGCGTGCCGGGCAAGGCCGCGCCGCTCGATGCTTTCGGCAACATGAAGGGCGGCGACTTCACCCGCATCCTCTCGCAGCTGCAGGCGAGCCGCGACCCGATGCAGAACATGACGCCGCGATCGCGCAGGCGGGCGATTAAGCGCGCCGGCGGGCAGTACTTCGTGCTGCGCGGTGCCGGTCGCGCCCCCGACGGCATCTACAAGCGCGTCGCCGGCGGCGCCGCCGAGGCCGTGCTCATCTTCGTGCGCGCACCCTCCTACACGGCGCGGCTGCCATACGAGCAGACGGCCTTCGACGTCGTCGAACGCCAGCTGCCCGTGCACTTCGCCGAAGGCTGGGCCCGCTACGGCAACCAGCGCCGCCGCGCCTGACCCCCCCTAACGGGTCCTTCCGCCACCCCCACCCCCCGCCAGTAATTCGGACCCCGCGACTTTTCCAGCGGGGCAGTTGGAAAATCACGGTTGACGACGTTGACGGACACGACAACTCACGTTGACAACCCGCCTCGCGCGGTGATGTGGCCGATCGGCCGCATCGCCGAGCGCGACGGCGTGACGAAACAGGCGATCTCCAAGCAGGTGAAGCGGCTTGTCGGGCAGCACGCCCTCGTGGTCGAGCGCGACAGGCAGGGGCGCATCGCTGCCGTCAACGTCGCCGAGTACGACCACCTGCGCGGTCGCTTCGGCGATCCATCAAAGGCACAGGCGCCGGCGCCGTCACCGGTCGCGATCCTCGCCCAGGCGGACTTGCCGCTCGCGCCGGCGCAGAGTCCGGCAAGCCCGGAGTCCTACGACGAGGCGCTGCGGCAGAAGACCTGGATCGCCGCCGAGAAAAGCCGCCTCGAGCTGGACGAACTGAAAGGCGAGCTATTGCGCGCCGGCGCAGTCGACGCCGCCGTGCTTCGCTGCGGCGAGGACATCGCCCGCATTATCGATCGGCTGCCGAACGCGGCGGATGATCTCGCGGTCGCGGTCGCCCGCGATGGCGTCCACGGCCTGCGCGTGACGCTCAAAGCTTTGGCGCGGCGCATGCGCACCGACGTTGCCGCCGCCATGGACACGCTCGCCAAGGCACCGACGGACGCGAGCGCCGACGAACCCGAGACGGCGGCCGCATGAGCATCTATCCGTCCGGTCTGCCGGGCCACCCGAACGAGCGGAGCTTCGTGGCGACGCGGCTCGCCGCCGCCATCCGTCCGGCCGAGCCGATGCCGTTCTCGCGCTGGCTGCCGGACAACATCGTGCTGATCGACGGGCCGAGCGCCGGCGAGTCGTGGATGGCTGACGGTGCGCCATACCTGCTCGAACCCGCCGACTGTCTGAGCGACGACCATCCGTGCAACCTGGTCACGGTACGCAAGTCGCAGCAATCCGGCGCGTCCATCCTGGCGCTCGCCTGGTGCCTCTACACGGCCGACCGCGAGCCGGCCAACATCCTCTATGCGACGCCCGGCATCGACGCCCTGCGCGAACTCAACAGCGCCAAGCTGCAGCCGCTGATCGAGGCGTGGCAGAAGCGCATCAAGCGCACCGTGATCACGCCGCAGACGTCGCGCAGCGGCACCGGCTCGACCACCTACGAGAAGGTGTTTGCCGGCGGCCGGCTGTTTCTCGCCAATGCAAACTCGGTGATGGACCTGTCGTCCAAGACCATCAAGAAAGGCGTCAAGGACGAAGTCTCGAAGTGGGAGGACATCCCCGGCTACGGCGATCCGGAAAACCTGTTCTTCGGCCGCTTCACCGCCTTCCGTCGCACCAAGGCGTGGAAGATCCTGGAGATCTCGACACCGGAGGTCGACACCGGCGACGAGAACGCCGAGGCGGAAGGCCATTGCCGCATCGACCGCTCGTTCAAGCGCTCGGATCAGCGCTATTGGAACTGCATCTGCCCGGAATGCCGGCGGCCCTTCGTCCACCACTTCGACCGTTTCGAGATCGACGCCAAGCGCCCGCACAAGAGCACCTATGTGTGCATCTGCGGTCACCACATCAGCGAACCCGAGCGCCTGATCGCCATCTCGCCGGCCGCGGGCGCCCGCTGGGTGCCGCTCCTCGACGAGCCCGATCGCCATCCCGGCTTCCACATCGACGCCTTCATCTCCAAAATGATGAGCTACGAGGCGATCGCCGAGGATTTCCTCAACGCCAAGACCGAGACCGAGAAGAAGGCGTTCTCCAATCTCGTTCTCGGCCTGCCGCACAAGTTCCGCGGCGATGCGCCTGCCCATGAGCGGCTCCTCGAGCGCGTCGAAAAGCACCTCAAGCGCGGTCATGTGCCGCCGCAGGGCCTGCTTCTGGTCGCCTTCGCCGACGTGCAGATGCGCGGCATCTGGCTGGAGATCGTCGCCTTTGCGCCCAACCGCGAGAGCTGGTGCGTCGACGCGCTCTATATCGACGGCGACACGTCGTCGCCGCACGCGCCGGTGTTTCAGCAGCTCAAGAAGGAAACCATCGATCGCGAGTTCCCCGATGCTTTCGGTCGCCAGCGCAAGCTCGACGCCACCGGCATCGACTCGGGCTACCGCGCCCATGTGGTCTACGCCTTCGTCCGGCGCAACCAGCGCGCCCATCCGGACACCGGCCGCGATCTCCTGCTCGCCACCAAGGGCATGCAGGGCTGGGGCCGTCCGGCGCTCGGCCAGCCGACGCTGGTCGACATCGATCTCGACGGCGAAAAGGTCAAGCAGGGCTGCAAGGTATGGCCGATCGGAACGTGGCCGCTCAAGGTGACGCTCTATGCGGATCTGCGCAACGTCGTTCCGCCGCCGCCGGCGGAGCCGATCGCGCCCGACGGCTACTGCCATTTCGGCATCTGGTGCGACGAGAACTATTTCAAGCAGGTCACCGGCGAGCAGCTCGAGTCGATCAAGTTCCGCGGCCGCACCACCGGGCAGCGCTGGGTCAAGACGCGGGCGAACCACTTCCACGATTGCAAGGTCGGCAATATCGCGCTCGCCGAATATCTCGGCCTGTCGTCGACGACGCCGGACCAATGGGCGGCGCTCGCCCGCGCCCGCGGCCTGCCCGACGAACTGACCACCGTCGATCTGTTCACGCCGCGCCAATCGGCGCCGGTGGTCGACGCGGCCGACGCCGAGGCGGCGATTGCGCGGCGCAAGGAGGCGGAGCGCCAGGCGCCGCAGGCGGCGAGCCCGGAAGCCGAGCAGTGGCTTGCTGGCTACAGCGTGGAGATCTGAGCGATGGCGACGTCGTTGACCCAGACCGATGTGGACCGGCTGGAAAAGGCGATCACCCGTGGCGTGCTGCGGGTCGAGTATGCCGACCACTCGGTCACCTACCAGTCGATCGACAAGATGATGAAGGCGCTCGCCTATGCGCGCCAGCAGCTCGCCGGCCCCGCCGACCGGCGCCCGCCGTCGACCTACGCCGTGTTCGACCGGGAATGAACCGATGGATCTGAACCTGCTCGAGCGCGCGATTGCGCAGCTGGCGCCCGGCTGGGGCGTCGGGCGGCTGCACGCCAAAGCCTCGCTTGCCGAGGCGCGGCTGCATGCGCGCGCCTACGACGCCGCCCGCCGCGATCGCCGCACCGAATCGTGGCGGGCGACCGGCGGCTCGGCCAATGCCGAGATGGCGCCGGCGCTCGACCTGATCCGCCGGCGCTCGCGCGACCTCTGCCGCAACAACGAATGGGCGATCAACGCGAAGCGGAAATTCGTCGCCCATGCGGTCGGCATCGGCATCACGCCGCGCCCGAAGGACGACGAGAAGACGCGCGCCAAGAAGGCGGCCCGCGACGCCTGGGACGCGTTCAACGAGAATTGCGACCCGGAGGGCATGGCCGATTTCTACGCCCTGCAGGCACGCGCCGCCGGCGAGGCGTTCGAGGGCGGGGCTGCGTTCGTGCGCTGGTATATGCGACCGAGCGAATTCGGCCTGCGGGTGCCGCTGCAGTGCGAGGTGCTGGAACACGAATTTCTCGACACCCGCAAAACGGAAATTCTCGACGCCGGCCGCGGCAATGTCGTCGTCCACGGCGTCGAGTACGACCGCTACGGCCGCCGCGTCGCCTACTGGCTCTTTCCCGAGCACCCGGGCGAAGTGTCGATCATCCGCCGCGGCGCGTTCCGCTCGGTGCGCGTGCCGGCGGACGAATGCGACCATGTCTTTCGTGTCGACCGCGCCGGGCAGGTGACCGGAATTCCCTGGCTCGCGCCGTCGATGCTGCGCCTGCGCGATGCCGGCGACACCGAGGAGGCGGAGATCGTCCGCCGCAAGATCGCGGCCTGCCTGACCGTCTTCGTCAGGCGCAGCGGCGTCGGTCCGGGCAGCCTGGCGCAATCGGTCGATCAGAAAACCGACGCCAAGGGGCGTCGGCTGGAGAAGATCGCGCCCGGACTGATCACCTATCTGCAGGACAACGAGGAAATCCAGACGACCTCGCCATCGCCGGTCGACGGCCTGGTCGATTTCATGTCGCACCAGCTCTACGGCTTCTCGGCCGGCGTCGGCTTGCCCTATTCGATGACGACGGGCGACCTCTCCGACGCCAACTATTCGTCCCAGCGTGAGGGCAAGATCGACTTCTACGCCGTGCTCGATCAGTGGCAGATGTTCATGCTGGTGCCGCAGATCTGCCGGCCGGCATGGCGGCGGGTGATGCGGGTGTCCGCCGCCCGCGGCTTGCAGGTCTCGCCCGATATCCGCGCCGATCACGCTCTGCCCAAGCGGCCGTGGGTCGACCCGGTCAAGGATCTCAAGGCGGAAGCCATGGAGCTCGCCCTGGGCCTCGACAGCTGGGCCGAAAAGGTCGCTGCCCGCGGCTACGATCCCGAGACCCTGCTCAAGGAGATCAAGGAATGGCGGGCCAAGCTGGAAGCGGCTGGGCTGTCGCCCATGGCGGCGGCGGGCATCGCCGGCGCCGGCGGCGGCGCCAAGACGGGGCAGGAGGGGGGCAAGAAGCCCGCCAAAGACGACAGCAAGGACGGGGATGATGACGCGACCGACGAATAGCAAAGTGATGCTGCCGCCGTTCTACCGCGAGGCGGCGATCGTCGCGGGCTCGCTGGACGAGGAGGCCCGCACTTTCGACATCCTGTGGACCGCTGGCGCCGAAGTGCCGCGCGTCGACTGGTATAGCGGCGATCGCTATGTCGAGGTCCTCGAGGTCAGCGACACCGCGGTTCGCCTTGATCGCCTCAAGTCCGGCCGTGCCCCTGTGCTCGACTCGCATGCTCGTTGGAGCTTGAACAACGTCCTCGGCGTCATCGACGGCACCAGCGTTCGCATAGACGCCGGCAAGGGGTACGCCAAGGTGCGGCTGTCATCGCGCGCCGATGTCGCCCCGATCGTCGCCGACATCCGCGATCGCATCATCGCCAATGTGTCGCCCGGCTACGTCGTGCACTCTTATCGCGAGGAGCTGCGCGACAAGACGCTCTACCGCGTCGTGATGGACTGGGAGCCGATGGAGATTTCCTTCGTTCCGGTCGGCGCCGATCCGGAAGCCGGCCGCCGCAATGCGCCCGATGGACCGACCTATCCGTGTCTCGTCGTGACGGACCTCGGCGCCAAGGCATTCGCCGCAGCGGCGCGCATGCGCATGCGCCAGGCTTCCGTCGGTGGCCGCTGACCACTCGAGTTCGTCGTCCTTCAGCCGCCTGCGCTTCGTCGGGGACGCAGGGGACCGGTGCTATGCCCCGGCAATTAGCCAGGAGATGAAGTCCATGAAGGTCTTCAAGATCGCGGCTGTGGCGTTCGTCGTTCTGGCGTGCGCCGCGGCTCTGTTGTTCGTTGGGGCGCCGGATTCGGTCGCCGCCGTCACGCACGATCCGTTGATGATTCTCGCCAACCCGGCTCTGCTGGCGCTGCGCGCCCAGCATGCCGACCTGGTCGGCCGCGCCGCCGCCAAGCTGGCCGAGGTCAAGGATGGCACGCCCGCCGCCGACGTGACCCGGATCGAGACCGAGCACGCCGCGCTGATCCGCGAGGCCTCCGAGGTGCAGACGCGCATTGCCGTCGAGGAGCGTGCTGCCCCCAGCCCGCAGGTCCCGACTGCGCCGATCGCGCCGGAGAACGAGCAACGCGCCCATGCCTGGACGGCGACGGACATCGCCGCCATCCAGGCGCGCGCCAGCGCCTTCGGGCTTTCCGCCGACCAGGCCCTCACCGTGATGGCCGATACCGGCGTGCGCAGCGTCGAGGCGGCGACGGATCGACTGCAGAACCTCGTCGCGGCACGCCAAGCGCCGCGCAACAACCCGCATCTGCAGGTCACGCGCGACGAGGGCGATACGCTGCGCACCGCCGTCGAGAGCGCCATCATGCTGCGCGCCAACCCGCAAGCGCTTGCCGCCAACGCGCCGGAGCGCGAGATGGCGCGCAGTTGGCGCGGCATGTCGCTGATGGAGACCGGCCGCCTCTTCGTCGAAGAGACGCGCGGCGTGCGGCTGCGCGGCATGGGCCGCATGGAGATGGCGGGAGCGTTGCTCGGCCTCGACACGCTGCGCTCCCGCGCCGCCGGCATGCACTCGACGTCCGACTTCGCCAGCCTGCTGGCGAACGTCGCCGCCAAGCGCCTGCGTACGGCCTATGCGGCCGCGCCGCAGACCTTCAAGCCGTTCTGCCGCCAGTCGAACAATCCCGACTTCAAGGAAAAGTCGGTCGTCCAGTTGTCGGCCGCGCCGGCGTTCAAGAAAGTGCGCGAGGGCCAGGAGTTCAGCTACGGTGGGCTGTCCGACGGTGTCGAGAAATACGCGCTGGCGACCTTCGGGCGCATCATCGCCATCACGCGCCAGACGCTCATCAACGACGACCTCGGCGCCTTCGATCGCATCCCGACCATGATCGGACGGGCGGCGGCCGATCTCGAATCGACCACCGTCTACTCCGTCCTGCTCGACAATCCGAACATGGGCGACGGCACGGCCCTGTTTCACGCCGATCACGGCAATCTGCGCACCGGCACCGTGATCGACGAGACCAATCTCGCCCTCGCCGACAAGGGCATCCGCGAGCAGCGGGGGTTTGCCGCCAAGGCAGCCGACCGCGAATATCTCAACCTGTTGCCCAAGTTCCTCCTCACCGGCACCGCCTATCGGATCGCGGCGCAGAAGATGGTGACCGCGGTGACTCCGACGGCGACGTCCGGCGTCAACGTGTTCCAGAACGCGCTGGAGCCGATCACCGAACAGCGGATCACCGGCAACAAGTGGTTCCTGATCGCCGACCCGGCGCAGATCGACACCATCGAATACGCCTATCTGGAAGGCGAGGAGGGTGTGTTCACCGAGGAACGCGTCGGCTTCGAAGTGGACGGCATCCAGGTCAAGGGCCGTCTCGACTTCGCCGCCAAGGCGATCGACTGGCGCGGCTTGCAGTACAACCCCGGCGCCTGATTGCCGGCGTGACTGGCGCGCGGCGGGAATGCCGCGCGCGACTTCCTGTTATCGAGTCATCCGGGCCCAAGGCCCCGCCGAACGGAGATCCGAAATGAACAACTTCATCGAAACCGGCGACACGGTCGTCGTCACTGCACCGGAGGCGGCTGACTCCGGCGAATTCCTCGTTGTCGGCGCACTCTTCGGCGTCGCCGCTGCGGCGGCCGATAGTGGCGCCGAGGTCGTCCTCAAGCGTACCGGCGTGTTCGAACTGCCGAAGGCGACCGGCGCCGCCTGGGTGCAGGGCGACAGGCTCTATTGGGACGCGACGGCCAAGAAGTTCACCAAGACGGCGTCCAACAACCAGCCGATCGGCGTCGCCTGGGCGGCCGCCGGATCGAGCGACGCGACTGGCCAGGTCCTGCTTCCCGGCGCCGCTGGCGGCGCCAAGATGGCGGCCGGCCAGCACACCACCGTGACTGCGACCGACACGGTCGTGACGGGACTCGGCACGGTCATTTCCGTCGTCGCCTCCTTCGACACCGACCCGGCCGACGCCAACACCTATGTGTCGGCGTCGGCCGGCGACCAGGCCGGCGCGCCGGCGGCGGGCTCGATCATCATCAAGACCTGGAAGCAATCGGGTTCCGACCCGACGCCGATCGCGGCCGATGCCTTCGCCAAGAAGGTCAACTGGATCGCGTTCGGAATCTGACGGGCTCCGATGTCCGACCTCTTCGACGGCCTCGCCGACATCTTCACCGAGACGCTCGGCGAGCCCGTCGTCTACACGCCGGCTTCGACCGGCGTCGACGGCACCATCACGGCCATCTGGATCGAGACGCCGATCTCGGCCGAGTTCTCTGAAGCCGATTCCGACGACATGTCCGAGATTCTGCACGTGAGAGCATCCGACGTACCGGCGCCAGCCGAGGGCGACACGGCCCGCCGCGTCAAGACCGGTGTGATCCGCCAGGTCGTTCCGCCGATCCGCGGCGATGGCAAGGGCATGATCGCATTGACGCTCGCCCGCTCCACCAATGCGCCGGGTGTCGATTTCTCCGATGCCGGCAACAGCGGCTATGTCGCGCTATTCGAGGACGTCTGAGCCATGACCACGATGAACGTCAAGAATGCGTCGGGCGGCACCGAAGCGATCGAGAAGCCCTTGACTCCGGGGCGCGCCGCCGCGGCCGCTTCGCGCCCGGTCGTGCTGTCGACCGAGGACAAGACGGCGATCGACGCCATCGCCTCGCAGGTGACACTCGCCGCCGTCCTCGCCAAGATCATCGCGGCGCCGGCGACCGAAGCCAAGCAGGACGCCGGCAACACGTCGCTCGCCTCGATCGACGGCAAGATGTCCATCCTCGCCGGCTATGTGGACGGCCTGGAGGCGCTGGCGACGGCGCTCAATGGCTATGTGGCCGGGCTGGAGGGAAAGGATTTCGCGACGCAGACGACGCTCGGCGAGATCCTGACGGCGCTCGGCGCGCCGCTCGCCGCCGGAACGGCGTTGATCGGCAAAGTCGATCATTCGACGACGGGGACCGAAGATGGCCGCAAGGTGGTGACGGCGGCCGGCACCGCCGAAGCGCTGGCGGTATCGACCGTGGCCAAGTTTGTGGAGATCACCGCCGAAACGGATAATACCGGCATCATCGTGGTCGGCGGCTCGACGGTCGTTGCTGCGCTGGCCACCCGGCGCGGACGGCCGCTTCTGCCCGGAGAGTCGACGACGCTCCCGATCAGCAACCTGTCCAACGTCTACATCGACGCGACCGTCAGCGGGGACGGGGTCACGTACGTGTACGGGACCTGATGTCATGACCTTCCCCGCACATCTCGTCGCTCCGGGTCGGCCCGGCGCCTTCGGGGCGACGTCGATGCGCATCGCCGACCCGCACGATCTGTTCAGGGCCGGGCAGGCGGGAGCGTGGTGGAGCTACTCGTCGCCGAGCCTGCTCTTCACCACGAGCACGACAGGCGGCGCCGCCCCCACAAACGGACAGGCGATTTCTCTTGCGATCGGCTCGCGGGCGGAAAATCCGCTGGCCGCCGGCCTTGGCTCGGAGTTTGTCACGAATGGTGGCCCAGTGTTTTCCGACACCTC
>JAVDCA010000052.1 GCA_030848545.1 Astrobacterium formosum | reverse complement strand
TTCTCGGAATTCAGGAGCTTGCGGTCTGCACTCTCGTTGGTCGGGCCGACCACCAGGAGATCGGGCTGCAGGCCGAGCGGCAGGCCGTAGTCGCCCTTCTGGCCGGTGAGCGCGGCGCGCGCCGCCTTGTAGTGGGTGGCGTCGAGCGTCTGCTTCGAACCCCAGGCCATCTGCCAGAAGCCGAAGCCCACATTGCCGCGCGCGTCGGCGCCGTACACGAACTCCTTGTTCATGAACACGCGCTCGTCACGCGGATCGTCCTTGGGGACGAACTGGAAGTCCTTGCGCTTCTGCAGGATGAACGGCTTGAGCGGCATCTTGGTGCACAGCAGGAACCAGGGCTCGCCCGATCCGCCGTCGGTGTTGGCGACCGACTGCGGAGCGCCGGCCTCATCGAGCACGGGATGATCCGTGTCGAAGTAGTACTGGCCGTCGTAGCACTTCAAGGTCCAGCCGGCCTTAACCGTTGCCCACACCATCGACTCCCACTTGGAGCCGGTGGACTGGCCCATCATCTCGAACATCGGCTTGTAGATGCCGAGATTGTCGGTCTCGATGTCGTCCCTGTCGACGCCGACGGTCAGCTCAAGGGGCTTTTCCTTGATGGCGTAGTCGTGCTGTTCGAGATTGTGGATGACGCGGGGGCCGATCCATTCGCGAACCTGGGGGATCTTGCCGAGCCAGCCGTATTTAACCTCTTTCGTGGACGCCGGCACCACGGTGGCGACGCGCTGATACTGCGACGGCGCCATCCCGAGCCCGCTCTGGAACGAGGTCTTGAAGCCCGCGCGCAGGCCGTCGAGATTGGCGGCGTTGACCAGCATGGCGAGAGTGAAGCCGCCGACCTCGTGCGAGGAGGCCGGCGCGGTCGCGTAGGCGAGAACGCCGAGGCAGACGATCAGGCCGATCGGCAGGGCCCACTTGTAGAACTTGGTCATGGATTGCTCCGGTTACGATTGTGTCTTGGCTGTCTCTGGTCGCCAGCCGTCAGTCGCGCTCGATCTCGAAGAGGGCGTTGGCGACCGTCGCGGTCGCATTGGTGCCGCCGACCGTGAGCGAGAGGTCGTCACCGACCGCGACCACGTTGGCGGCGCTCGGCGTGGCCGAGTCCTTGTCGCCGGCGGCGGAGCCGGCTTGCGTGATGGTGACGACGCCGTCGGTGACGGCAACGCCGTTGATCTTGGCGGTCAGCGTCGCGTCGCCGGTCGTGAGCACGCCTTCGGTCACTGACCAGATTTTGACGATCCGGCCCGCATGGATGGAGAGCTGGCGGTACACGTTGGTGCCGACCAGGGTTGCGATCCGCACCGGGACGAAGACGCGGCGGGTCTGCAGATAGGCGGCGAGCGCCGCCTCGGACACCAGCACCTGCACGCCGAGACTGTCGACGCCGACGATGATGCCGGCGACCGAACGGGTGTTCGAGCCGTGCGTCTTGGCGACGGTCTGGTCGTCGACCGCGTAGCAGAGCTTGCCGACGTCGGTTTCGGCGATCGCGTCGGCGTCGGCCGAGTTGACAAACCGGAACACACCCTCGCGATACCTGACACTGAGGTCGCCGGCACTGCCGCCGGAATTGTCGGCCTGCTCCCAGGCGACGCCGATGCCGCGCAGCCCGAGGACGGTCGCGCCCTTGGTGGCGTAGCCGGCGGCGTTGCGCATCAGCAGGGCGCCCGCGAACACCTTCACGGCGGCGAGCGGGGCGGACTTCATATCGCCTTCAAGGCGGGGCGTGTTGCGATCGGCGGTGAGCGCGGTCATGGACTAAGTGGTCTCCAGTGGCGATGAGCCGGCAGGGGCGGCGTTACGCGGCCTGCTCGGCCTGTTCGGCTTCCAGGGTTTTGCGGTAGGCCTCGGGGTCGAGGCCGAGGAGCTTGCAGGTGTGGAGCTGCTCGGAGTTGAGCGCGATCTTGCCGTCCTTGGTGGCCGGAGGATCGACCCGGGCGCCCGACGGCCCGATGATCGGCATGGCGCCGATCTCCTTCTCGACACGCGCCGCGTCGGCGGCGTGCATGGCGATGTAGTGGTCGCGCAGCGGCTTGACGCCGACGCGGCCTCTGGCGATCTCGCCGTCGACGTAAGTGGTAGCGCGCGCCTTGGCGCCGTCGGACTGCAGGGTGGCGAGCGTGGTGGAGACGGTGGCGAGCTCGGTCTGCAGGGCCGTGATGACCGCGGCCTGGTCCTGGCCGGCGCGGGTGGCGAGCGTCGTCACGGCGGTGGCGATCGCCGTCACATCGGCGTCCTCCTTCAGGCCGGCCGCCTTGGCGATCGGGGCGAGCGCCGACTGCAGCGCCGGCTTGTCCTTGAGGGCACGGATCGCGGCCATGACGGCCGCCTCGTCGGCATCGGCGGATAGGCCGAGCAGTTCACGCATCCTCGCGAGAAAATCCATATCGACTCCTTCAGAGTGAAGCGCGGCGAGGCCGCGCAGGTTCGGCGTGTTGGTGAGGGAGGCACGCAAAAAGCGCAGCACGTTGCCCTTGAGGTCGTGCGCGAACACCGGTGAGATGCCCCGGTAGGCGTGGCCGGCGACCAGGTCGCGACCGGTCTCGGTCCAGTCGACCTTGCCCCACAGTCCGTCGTCACGGGCCTGCGTGGCGGTGATCCAGCCACGTGCCGGCGCGGGCAGACCTTTGGGAGCGGCCAGATCAGTGGCGTGGCACTCGTCGATGGCGAGCTTGCCGCCGGCCGCCTGCAGGCTCGCCTCGGCGAGAGAAGTGAGGTTTGCGGCGCGATATGGACCGCGGCCGTCGACCGTGGTGACGACGCCGCCTTCGCCCGCCGGAAACAGCATCACCCAATCGGGCGCGCCGGCCTCGGCGTTGAGCGACAAGTAAATCGACGATGTTGCGTTGACCCCGGACATGGGGCCACAATCGTCCCCACGCCCCGCGAATCTCAACCCTGACACGTGTCAGGGCCATGTCGGGGATTGATGCCGGCGGTCAGATCAGCAGCACGGCAATCCCGATCGAGACGGCCGCGACGATCGCCAGCCACAAGACGATGTCGGCCGGCGTCCAGTCATCGCCGCCGTAGTCCGGGGATCGCTCGTAGCCGCTCGCCATGGGCCGACTGTAGACCGATCCCGCCGGCCACGCGACTGCCGTCCCGGGGCTGCCCGACGCCCCACCTTCGCCGACCGGTTTTCGGGGCGATTTTGGCTCCCCGGGTGCTCCGGCCGGTTTCGAGTGCCCCGGTGTCGTCCTTGCAGCCCCGTTCAAGGGGTTTTCAACGGCTTCTGGGGCAGGCAGCCCTCGACGGGCGTCAACCGTAGCCCCGGAGGGCGGCAAAGCCCTCAGCGGCCCGGATTCGGGATTTCGGTCGGAGGGCGATTTGGGGTATAAGGGAGTGCCTGCCTTGGCCGGGGCCGCCCCCGATGGACGAGGCAGTGCGAGCGGTCTGGGCGGCCACCCGACTCTCAACCCTTTCCTCATGAGCGTCGATAGACGAGCAGACCCCGGCGCAGGTTGGCGGCCAACTTGTTGCCGCTGCCGCGGAAGAAGGTCATCCCGGACCATTCGCCTGCGTCTGCGTCGGCGACCAAGCCGATAGTCCGCCCGCCGCCGAGATCCATGAGCCTGACATAACGGCGCCGCAGCGCAACGCGGCCCGACACCGCATTCTGCGCCCAGCCGACCCAGACCTCGGCAGGGTCGCTGACGAGCGACGGCATCAAGGGGAAGTAGCGCTCGCGGCCGTCCCGTCGCGATGGGTCGGCTACCAGGTGGTCGACGATCGCCTGGCCGAGGCGCACGCGGGCGCCGATCGGGTCGGCGACGATCAGCTCGTCGCCGCCGAGCGCTTCGCGCAAAGCCGCGCGCAGATCGGCTTCGTTCGTGGCGCTGCCGCGCAGAGGTGCGACAGGAGCCCGATCGTGTGGCAGCGGCGGCAGGTCCCCCGTCGGCTGCCCCGGCGCCGACAGGGAGCGCCAATCGCCGTGACGCTCCAGGGCCAGACTTTCGGCGCCGCGCCCGAAGCCGGCAATACCGGGGTTGTAGGCGAAGCCCGGGTCGATGCCCTCCGGCACCAGGAGGGTGCGCGGGCCTGTCGGCGTGTTGATGGTGCGCTCGACCATCTCGATCGCCGGCGCGCGATCGGACACTTTGAGGCCGTAACGTTTCAGGTCGCGCTCGTTGAGGCTCATGACGGTGCAGCGGCAATACCAGCCGTTGGGCGGATAGTGCGTTTCCCACCATGGATCGTCGACGTGCAGGACCGTGTCGTGCCAGCCGCGGTGCAGGGGTCGCGTGCGCCCGTCCATGACGGCGACGTAACGCAGGAACGGCCGGGTCTGCTTGACGCGCTGGATCTGCGCCCATCGGCCGGCCGAATAGGCCATGCGCAGATTGGGGTCGAAGATGACGCGGCTTCGCCAGTTGCGCCCGCCCTTGTAGTCCCAGCCGTGGTCGTCGACGATGCGGTCGAAGTCCTTACGGAACTGCTCGATCGTGCGGCCTTCGTCGACATTGCGGTTGACCGCTTCGTGGAAGTCGGCGAGCAGCGCGCTCGATCGGGCGCCGGCCACCACGAAGGCCTGGCTGTGCATACCCTCCCAGATGTCGGTCCAAGCCCGGGTCGGCACGTCGACCTTGCGGCGCAGGAAGTCGATCGCCTCGCGCGGCTTGACCGCGAAGGGGACCGCCTCCGCGGCCGCGAGCGCGACGCCGCCACAGTTTGGGCAGAAGCGCATCAGTCCCCCGCGACGTCGGCGCGGCCCATCAGCTCGGCCATCACCAGGGCCATGCGCATCGCCTCGGCGAACCGGTCGTCCGGCATCTTCGGGGACAGTGCCAGGAGGCCGGCGCGCACCTCGTCCAGGCTGCCGGCGCGCTCGACCAGGTCGCGTACCGTGTCGATCATGTCTTCGGCGGCCGGGGCGGCCAGCGCCTCGGTGTCGTCGACCAGCTCGTCGACCGCGTCACGCGCACGTACGGCAGGCCGCTCAGCCTGCAGGGCCGGCGCGGCTGGCGGGGGCGCCGCCGGCGCGACGCTGGGTGGCAACAGCAGCTCGGCCTTCGGGTCCGGATCGGAAAATCCGAGCCGGTCGCGCACTTCGGACATCTGCACCTTGAGGCCGACCGGCACCAGCTTGGCGAGCGAGTCGGACATCTTGGCGATGTCGACCTCTTCGTTTCTGCCGATGCGCAGCCGCGGGTATTTCTGCTGCGGCCCGTGCTCCAGGTCGATCCAGGACCGCACCAGGTCGCGGTTGAGGATGGACGACAGGGTCTTGGCGTCGGCGCGTTCGATATCCTCCTGGACCTGACGGTGCTCCTTGCCCGAGCCGAGCCCGCCGGTGACGGCGTCCGTGGTCGCGGTCTGGCCGAGCACTGCCTTGGAGGTCTGGCGATCGAGCCAGTCGGCGCGCTTCTCGTAGAGGTCCGAGCCCTGGCCGACGTTCTTGCTCTCGATGAATTCGAGCAGCATCGACTCCGGGATGATCGCCGCGCAGTCGCCCGCGATGTTGGCGACGGCGCGCATCAGGGTGTCTTTGTCCTTTGGGGTCGCGCCCGAGGGATACTTGCCGACACGCACCGGCTGGCCGAACGTCTGGGTGAAGATCGCCCAGTCGCGCTGGGTGAACGCCTTGAACATCCAGTTCCAGGCCGCGAGCCGCGCCAGGCCGGAACGGATCGGCAGGCCGGACTTGGCGCGGATGACAGCGCAAATGAACTTGAAGGGCGACAGCGGCGTGTCGCCCATGTCGCCGCGCAGGAGCGGCGTCGTGCCGTCGTGACGCGCCGGCCGGAACCAGCGCGGGTCCCGCCACTCCAGCCGCTTCGGCCACCACTGGCCGGTCGAAGTGTCCCAGACGATTTCGGTGAACGACCAACCCTTGCCGATCGCGTCGAGCATGTTGAACAGCTCGTCTTCCAGCTCGTCACGGGTGAGCCAGTCGCGGATCATGTCGGCCTGCTGGACGTGCAGGGGATCGTCGGAGGCGGCGTCGACCTGGATGTCGAGCTGGGCGACCGAGCGTTTGCGGGTGCCGAGGACGCCCGCATAGTGGAGATCCCGCTCCTCGATCTGTTCGGCCAGTTCCAGATAGCGCAGCGGCTCGCCTTCGTCGGCTTCGCGCAACAGCGAGGCGAGCCGGCGCGGATTGAGGCCGTCGCCCGGATAGCCGGTGATCGGCGAGCGCACGCCGGTGATGGTCGGCCCGGCGATTTCTACCGTGAGCACTTCGCGCCGGATCGGCTGACCGTCGGGACCGTATAGGATGGGCTTGTCGGCCATGTTCATATGCTCCCCCGGACTGCCGCGCCGAGAGGCGGCTGCCACCAGCCGCGCTCATCCCCGTCGTCGTCGGGCGGCCCGTCTTCTCGCGCCGCGTCGGTCGCCGGCGACCGATAATCGATTTCGGCGACGTCGCTCTTGGCTGCCGCGACGGCGAGGCAGCCGGCAATCGCCGCGTCGCCATGGCGCTGGCCGCCATCGCTGCCCTTGGTGTGGGCGTTGTCCGGCACCAGCGGCACGCCGCGCACCTGCTTGATCAGGCGGAAGTCGGCCTTCACGTCGGCATCGCGCGGCAGCTCGATGGTGCGGTCCTCGAACGCCGCTTTCATCACCGGCATGTTGGCGAGATACCAGGGCTGGGACGGCATCACCGCTTCGACGCGCAGCGCGCCGTATTTCTGGATGGCGTACTCGGCCAGGAACTGGCCGTTGCCGCGAGCGTCGTGCTTGCCGGCCGCGAAGCGCGGCAGCCGGTCGACGATCCAGTACAGGATTTGCTCCTGCTGGCGGAACGGCACGTTACGCAGTTCGAGGATGAACGGCGCGCGCAGCACCAGGTTGCGCTCCTCGGCGAGCGGCAGGAACACGGACAGGTCGCCGGAACGCGCGAAGTCAAAGCCGTAGAAATGCCGCAGCCGTTGGTCGAGCTTGTCGACGATCGGCTTCAAGTGCTCTTCAAGCCAGTCATTGACGAACGACCGGCGCAGCTCGTCGCTCTGCAGCTCGAAGCCCTGCGGGCAGGTGAGACGCAGCACCGGCGCCTGCGCCGTCATGCACGCCTCGATCAGGGCGCCGGTGAGATAGACGCCGGAGCCCTGTGAAGGGATGCAATCCAGCTCTTCCGCCGCATCGCTGCCGTAGTAGTCGCGGATCCCCGCCCGGAAGGTCGCTTCGGCCTCGGGCGACCATTCCTTGCCGGTGACGAGGCAGACACGCTGATAGAGCCCCTGTTCGAGAGCATCGTCGAAGGTGCAGCGCACGACGTGGCCGCGGCGTTTCTTGGCCCGGATGTCGTTGATCAGCTCGTTGAACGGATTGTCGTCACCGTTGTGCGTCGAGATGACCAGGACCTTGCCGCCCCAGATGAGCAGCGCCATGGCGGCTTTGAGCAGGCCCATGGGATCGTCGTGGAAGGCGAATTCGTCGAGGATGACATAGCCCTGCCGGCCGCGTAGCGAGCGCGGGCGCGACGACAGGGCGACGATCTCGAAACCGGACGCGAAGGTGATGCGGAACGCCTGGATGTTTCGCTCGGCGCCCTTGTCGTCCTGGTCGGCGAACAGGAATTCGTCGACGGCGCTGCAGGCCGGCGCGAATGCCTTCGCCCACATGGCGCAGACGTCGATGAACTCGCGCGCCATGTCGAGATTGTAGCCGATATAAAGCGTGTCCATGCCGCCGGCGGCCTTCGTCGCCCCGGACGTCAAGACCGCATCGGCACCGACCCCCCAGGTGGCGCCGATGCGGCGCGACTTGTCGGCGACGGTCAGCGGGTTCGTCGCGGTCGAGGCGAGCAGCTCGCGCTGGTACGGCAACAGGATGTCGGGCAACGAGGTGCCGCGCAGGACGGCAGGCAGTGCGCCGAGCTGCTCGCGGCGGTGGCGTGCCCAGTCCTCGGCGGTGACGAGAGCGTTCATTTGCGATCGATCACGTGCCGCCCCGGATGCCGAGGATCTGCGCCTTGATGGCGTCGACAGTGTCCTTGGTCAGGCCCTTCGCCTTGGCGACGGTGTCGACGGCCTTGGCGGTCCTGGCCGCGAGTTCGTCCTCGATCCGTTTGCGGGTGTCGGAGCTGATCCGCTTGGCCTCCTCGGCGTGCTTGACCGCGCGTGCGGTGAGCATCAGCATTTCGGCGGTGTCGCCGTCGGTGGGCAATTCGCCGGCGTTCGCCAGCATCTCGTTGACCAGCGTCTTGATGGTTTCGGCGATCAGCAGTGTCAGCGAATTGTCGCCCGCCTCGTCGAGGCGCGGCGCCAGCACGGCGGCGATCTCGCGGGTCTCTTCCAGTCGACGCCCCTGGATGGCGATTGCACAGGAGGTTCGGTTGAACGCCGATTTTGAGACCGGCTTCGGCGGCGCAACGCCTTCCTCCCGCGCCGCCGCGCGCAGGCGTTCGTTGAATTCAGCGCAGACGTCGATCTGTGTGCGCTTGCGCTCCTTCAACTCGCGAAACGCCCACATTTTGACTTCGTCGGCCCATGCCGGCAACTGGTCGATGGCGGACAGGCGGCCACGGCCGCGGCGGGCGCGCGCCATGTTCATCACTCCCCGGGACGACTCGGCCGCTTGATGCCCTCGATCGCGATCTGGCGCTTGAGATGCCGCGCGCCCTTCTCAGTCAGGGTCGCGACCTTGACGGAGCCGGCGTCGAGCACCGTGATCGCCCCCATCTCCTTCATGAAGGCGAGCTCGTCGTGCACCCAGGCGCGGCTCCTGCTGATGCCGAACGTCTCCAGCTCCGCACGAAAGAGTTCAGAGGTCAGCGACTCGTTGTCCTGCGCCGCGAGGGCCTTGAGCATGATCAGCCGGGCTTCTTCGCGGATGATGCGATCGAGACTCATGAGAGGGCCTTTTCCAACATGGCTTCCTGCAGGCGTCCGGCGATGGCTGCCACCGGCTTGACGCTTTCGGTCAGCGTGGAGACCTCGCCGCGGAGTTGGGCAATGGACAGTTCGAGCCGATGAGTGAAGTCCTTGTCCGGCAGGTGGGACACGGTCGCCTCGACCTTCGTGGCGCGATCTTCGAGCTTGTCGACCCGATCGTCGATGGCGAGGACGAATGCCTTGTCGGCTTTGGCCATGATGAGCTTTTCGAGCTCGACGACCTTGTCGGCGCGCGCCTTCGAACGGCCGCTATAGATCGTGTAGACGAGCGCACCGAGCGCGATGACCACGCTCGCCCACGCGGGATTCAGATCCAGCACTTACTCAACCTCCTGCTCACACACGGGCCCGTCCTCGATCTTGTCGCCAGCCAGTCCCTGGCGCACCCGCTCCCAGTCGCGGCGTGCTGCGCAAATGATGACGTCGCGCTCGATGCGTCCGTTCTGCTCGCGTTCGGCCAGGGACACGACGCTCTCGCTTTTAGTCGGCGGCGCGACTGGCGCCGGATTGAGATAGGCCGGCGCCGGCGGCACGTTGGACGCGACCGGCTCACGGACGGGTGAAGAAGCGCACGCCGCGAGAAGTGAGGTCGCAGCGACCATCAACCAGCGCATTTTTGGCCTTCCTTCCTGGTTTTGGCGCCTGCGAAAGGCGCTCTCGCAGCGTCTTGATCTCATCGTCCAGTTGTTGACGACGCTGTTGGGCTTCCTTCGCCTTCGATCGCAGCGTTTCCGCGGTTTCCTGGGCGCCCTCGGCGACGGCGTTCGCCGTCTTAATCTCCAGCCGAAGCTTGTCGATCTGCGCCTGCTTGGCGGCGGCATCGCACTTTGCTGCCGCATCTTCGTAGCCGGCATACCACGTCGCGTAGAACAGCCCGGCGATGGCAACGACAACAGCCGCGCCGGCGATCCAGCGCCAGCCGCCGCCGAGGAACCAGACGACGATACGCAGTTCCATCATGCCGCGGCCCTCGCTTGCGACAGAAGCGGCGAGAGATCGCCGACGGCTTCACCCGACCAGGCGCGCTCGGCCTTGCGCCGCTGACGCCCGGCGTAGAGCGCCCAGGCTGCGCCGCCGACGGCGATGACGACAGTTGCCACGGTGAGGAGCGTGAAAATCAGGTCGATGGTCTTGTTGGTACCGACGAGCGGCTGCAGCTGCGCCTGCGCGGTCTGCACGGCCGTGACGCCGGCGCCGCCGCCCAGCCCCGTCTGCACGCCGGCCTCGGCCGAGACCGACGGCAGGGCGACGTCGGACACCACGGCCTTGGCATCGCCGCCCTCTTCGTGCACGGCGATCGGCTGCGGGCCGACCGAACCCATCGCCCAGGCCTGGCCGGTCAGCACCACGTTGGCGACCCGCTTGCTCCAGCCGTCGCCGAAGGTTCCCCAGTTCCGGAGGTTTTGCATCATGCCGAGGCGCCGGGCACACATGTCGGCGATCAAGGCATCGTGGTCGGGATGCGCCTTGACGGCGGCGAGCGTCGCTTCGCCGAGATCGCCATCGGCGGTGACGCCGACGGCGCGCTGCAGCCATTTGGTCGATTGCGACGGGCCGCTGTTCACCGCGGCGTCGAACACCGCGAAGTCGACGCCGGCCGGCAGCGCATCGAACCTGATCTTGTCGGCGTACTGGCGCCGGTAAATCTCGTTCCGCTCGGCGTCGGTCAGAAGCCGCACGCTGCGCGTCGGCTGGCCCTTGGATTTGCGATAGCCGTCATAGACGCGTTGAATGATGCCCTGATTGGTCGGGCCGCCGGTGTCGTCCGGATGATTGCTGTACCCGCCCTCGTAGACGAGCACGCGCTTGAGTGCTTTGTTGTAGTTCGCCTTCACGACAGCTCGATCCCGTGCGGGCGCAACGGCGCCTCACCCCGGTTCCAAGATGCATCCCGAAAGGACCCGATTAAACCCGGACAGTCGTCCGCGGTCAGAACAGCGAACCTTGCCGCCTGTCCTTGCTGGTGCCGCGATGCGCGGCCCGATGACGACGCACGGTACGCTCGGAGATGCCATTCCCGCCAGCGATATCACGAGCCGATTTTCCCGCGACGCTCTCTTCGTGAACGTTACGTGCAATTGTCCTTTGCAGCGCCTTGAAAGCGCCTCCCTCCACCAAGGGAATATAGAACCGCTGTCCACTGCTTCCGCCGACGGCCAAGTGGGCGCAGATCAGATCAGCTTTTTCCCGACCCACGCACTGGGCTAACGGATGGTTGTCGCTGCACGATGCCGGAATGTAGACGTCCTTGCCACCGTACTCTGCGCAGATCTGCAACGCGGCGGCTTCCCCCGCGACCTCGGCGATCTCTGCGAGCACGCCCGGCAGACTCATCGGATCGAGAGCCCCTGTATCGTATAGACGAAGGTGCAGCCCAGGCACCCGTCGCGCCTGCGCCAGACAAGGCGCAAGGTGAGGCTGCCGTCACGGCGCCGGCGAACGGTGGCGCCGGCACGTTCAAATCCCGCGGCGCGCATAGCGGCATCGCGATCGGTCAGGTCTGCGGTCGCGCCCACGATCGCCGCAAAATCGATGGTGCCGCGCTTCGGCGACTGCTTGCGCTTCATCGTCGTACTCCCCACGAATTCCGAAAATTGCAGCGGCTGCGCCGCATGGCACCGAAATCGTAGACGATGCGGGCGCACCGCCCGCAGTAGGGCAGCGGGTCGATGACCGGTGCGCCGCAGAAGAAGAAATTGCAGCCACGAGGATCTCCGACCGGGAACCGGCACGACGTCGCCGTCAGCTCCGACAGCGAGCGGCGCCATTGCGGCGGAAACCGGACGTCCAACGGCGCCGACACGTCGACGACGACCTCCGGCTGCGCCGCGATCTCCTGGGCACGGGCGACCTGCTTGGACATGCGCGCCGGCCGCGGTGGCTTGGGCGGCTTCGGCTTTCTTGGAGACGCTGTGGTCTTGGGGCGACCCGGAAGACCAAGACGATGCACCTTGCCGATCACGGCATTGCGGGTGATGCCGCCGAGCTCGGCCGCGATGGCCGCGGCGGACAGGCCTTCGGTCCACAATGCCTTGAGGCATTCGACGCGCTGCTCGTTCCAGCCGTCTCTCTCGGGCCAGGTCAGCATGGCGGCATCCGTTTCGCCGGGTGCAGCGCGCGGACCTCGCGCTCCAGCGGGATTGCGCCCGCATGCACCTGGCTGTCTTCGGCCGGTGCGGAGAGCGAAACTACGAGCTCCCGCACTGCGTGCTCGTGACGTGCCAGGATCGACAACAGGTTCGAGGCGCGGCCGATCAGCAGGGCGTTGTTGCGCAGATCTGCGAGGACGCGCGTCGACATCGCGTTCGGATACCTGGCGTAAAATTCCTCGACCTTCTCGTTGCCCATGGCTTCGCGATGCGCGACGAGGCGCAGTTCAAACGCCAGCGACGCGAAGCTGTCATCTGGAAGCCGTTCGGGCGACGCAGTCATGCGGTGTGGTTTCCCGCTATCCGGATACGATCGAGCGCGGAATAGCCGACCGGCGGATCGCCCAGGACCAGGCCGGTGAGGTCGCGGGCCGGCGCGAGCTGGCGCGCCGCGCGCTCCGCCAGCGTGGCGGCCGGAACGCTGCGCGGGCGATCGTAGAGGTCCTGATTGCCCGCCGGCCGGCCCGCAGGGCCGAGGTTGGGGAGCCCGGCCTTGAGCCGCGCGCGGATGCTGGCGGCTGCGCGGCCGGTCTCCTCGGCCATTTCGGCGATCGTATATCCGAGCGTCGTCTGCATCCGCCGGAGATCCACGAGCTCGTCGTCGGTCCAGTCCCACAGACTGCCTTTGACGAGCAAGTGAACGTCGTGTCGGGTGCAATTGAACGCGACCGCGATGTCGTCGGTCCCGCGCCGCTCCGCCAGCATCAGGCGGACCTGCAGGCGCTCTTGAGCGAGCCAGAGGCGCGACATGGTCAGTCCTCCTGCTCGCTACGCTCGCGGCGCTTCGCCAGGGCGGCGCGCAGCTTGCCGCCGAGCGCCGCCGCGACCGCGTCATAGTCGCGCGGCGCGAAGAACTCCCAGCCGTTCTTGTGGGCGACCCGGTAGGCGTAGGCCGGCAGGTCGCCGAGCGGTTCGGTGGAAATGAACGGCTCGACGGCGCCGAGCCGGACCAGGCGCAGCCATTGGGCGTCGAGGATCGCGCGCTTGTTGGCGATGGCGTCGCGGTCGTCGGCCGGCCACTCGACCTTGCCTTCGCGGGCAATCCAGGATTTCAGGCCTTCGATCGCCTTGGCGCTGGCGCCGGGCTCGCGCAGGAAGCGTGTATGACCGACGCCGGTCTGGCGTTCGAGGAACGACAGCATGGCGCGATCGGTGCGGTCGCGCACGATGCCGAGATTATGGCCTGCGATCCACAAGGCCTGCATCTTGCGGGCGACGGCACTGTCGAGCCCGGCGACGGCGCCGACCGGCCGGCCGGTGCTGCCGGCCGAGCCGCGGAGCGTCGTGATCACCCGGTCGGCGGCGGCGGCCGTCAGATTGCGCGCCGAGCGCACGCCCGCCTCCCGTTCGAGGAAGTCCCGGTAGGTGTCATCGTCCAGGCCGGCGTGCTTGGCGAGGCCGTGGATGAAACCGATCTGCTTCGGCGTCGCCATGGGAGCATTGAGGCTCATGATTTCCTCCGGGCTTCAAGGGCTGTTGAATAGGCCGCGGCAAGACGCCGGCAGGTGACCGGTGCCTCGCTCTTGCGGATGGTGGAGTCGACGACCTCGCGGCGGACGGTACGTGCCGGAGCACGCCGGTAGCGGATCGTCGTCTCGCGGAAGATCAGGTGATAGCCCGCCACGTTCGCTTGCACGGTCCAGCCGAAACGAACGATGCCGCGGCCACGCTTGACAGGGATTTCGGGACCGGAATAGGCGAGTGCCGGCCAAACGCAATTGTCGAACACGAGCGTGTCGCGGTGACCGCGTGGGTCTGCCTTGGCGACGGCCCACTGGGCGGCGCGCTCCGCCTCGACGATCAGCGGAAATGTGAGCTGCGCGGTCGGCGCGGTTTCGAGGGCGCCGATCATGGCCGCGGCTCCGGCTCTTTAGGATCGTCGCGCAGAAACCCATCCGGGCCACGGCGCCCGCGCGGCACGATCGCCAGTTCGAAGTCGAGCGTGTTGAGGGCCGCCTCGATAAGGTCGAGCCGCGGCATGTGCCGGGCCTTCCAGTTGCTTATGACGCTGGGGTCGACGCCGCTTGCGCTGGAGACTTCCTTCTGCGTCGCGAGACGACGGTTCATCGCCTCGAAAACTCCACGCACGATGGAGTTCGTATGCGCCGGAACCTCGATCAGGCCGCGGTGGCGGTTGACTATGCCGGCCCGCGCGGCTTCGGCGGTCTTCTCGCGCATGCCGGGACGCGCCATGACGGCGGCCAGTACTGCGGCCTGTCGGGCACGCTGCTCGGGCGTCCGGCGGCTCATGACCGCCCCCGTTCGCCCGTCAGCGCCAGCGAGAGCTGGCCGTTATCGACCGCCGGTCCGACCTGCCGGAAGAGGGCGCGCGCGGCCGGCGCCGTCGCGCAGGTGAGCGTGATCGTCACCGTGTTGGCAGCCAAGGCGCAGCTCGCGTGACGGATGGCGGCGCCGTCGATCGACTGATTGTCCATCATCGTGTCCTCCTTCACGCCGCGGCCAGGTCGATGGTGACGGCCCGCCACGCCCCGTCGGCGGCGTCGCGCTCGTAGAAGCGCACATAGGCCTTCGACCCCATCACCCGGATCGAGCCGCGCACGGCGTCCATCGCCCGCATCCAGCGTTCGTCGACGATGTCGAGCCTCAACAAGGAAAACATCGCGGCGCGGTCGATCTGGCCTTCCTTCTCGACCGCGAAGGCGCGGTTGACGACCGCCCGCATCTCGGGCCGGCTCTCGGCGCCCCACTCGACCAGGCATTCGTCGACCAGCTTCTTGGCGGCCTGTAGCTCGGGCCCGAACACGATCTGATCGGCGATCTGCACTTGCACCTTCAGGGTGCCGTCGAAGGACACGAACGAGACGTTGCCCTTCGGCCCGCCAGCCTTGGCGCCGTACTCCTGATCGAACAGCGCCTGCAGGGCGTTGAGATCGTCGAAGGTGTGGTCCTTGAAGCGCTTGATCTGCGCCGACAGCTTGCGCGCGAAGTCCATGATCTTGCGGACCTGCTCGTCGGTCAGCTTGTCCCGCGGGTTGACGGTTTCGAGCGGCACGAGGCGGCCGGCGCCGTCGCGCATGTAGCGCTGGCCTGCGATCTCGACGGTACCGTCGGCGAGGGCCGATGCTGCGGAAGGAGTAATGGTTTGCGTCACGTGTCGTCTCCTCGGGGTGGGGCAGGGATGTCAGGCTGGACGTAGCCGAGCTCAGTGAGCGCGCCCGCGAGAGCGTCGACGACGGGCGCGACGGCGGCGTTGTGCCGGAAGGTGTCGGCCTCGTAGGTGCCGCGCAGGCTATGGAGCAGGGCGAGCAGCTCGGCGGTGCCGCCCGCGATGGCGTCGAGATCGACGATCCGCGTCGCCATCGCGAGGATCGCCAGGGTCGACGCCGACATGGCACCGTGGCGGCCCTGGGCGCGGATCAGTTCGACGACGGCGAGGACATCGACGGCGGCGACCTGGTCGGCGAGAGTGGGGGCGGGGGCTTCGCTCATGCGAGGTCTCCACCCTGCAGGGGCACGCGGCGCGGGATCGCCGGCAGCGTGGCGACCTTCTCGTCGGCGAGCGCGTACCTGGTCAGGAGCGTCGCCTGGATCACGGTGGTGCGCTCCAGCACCTCGGCCTTGTCGATCGCGTCGCCGACCAGGCGGGAGAGGGAGCCTATGTCCAGGTGCTCCGCGGCATCGCCGGAGGCCCGGATGGCGTCGAGCCAAACGCGCAGCGCGATGAGGTCGTGGCTCAACATCCGCCGCCCTCCTGTGTGATCCGCGAGTGAGAGCAGCCCTTGCGGCAAGCCCAGTAGACGCGGGCCCGGACCGAAGACGTGGCCGCAAAGGGCTGCTTCTGGATGTCGAGACAGCGGTCGCGGCCGATATCGCCATAGACCGGGCAGACGACCGTCAAGCCCATCAGGGCGCCACGGACCTTTTCCTCGACCCGGCCCAGGTCACCGTTGTTGTAGGAGTTGGCGAACACGTGGCTGACGACCGCCGCCGAGTAGCCGATCCGCTCGGCAGCGGTGCGCTGCGAAGTCTGGGAGGCGAACACCGCCAGCTCGTGCACCCAGTCCGGCAGCGCGCCTCCCCAGGC
>JAVDCA010000051.1 GCA_030848545.1 Astrobacterium formosum | reverse complement strand
TCCTGGGGAGGCGCGCTGCCGGACTGGGTGCACGAGCTGGCGGTGTTCGCCTCGCAGACTTCGCAACGCACCGCAGCCGAGCGGATCGGTTACTCGGCGGCGGTCGTCAGCCACGTGTTCGCCAACTCCTACAACAACGGCGACCTGGGCCGGGTCGAGGAAAAGGTCCGTGGCGCCCTGATGGGCTTGACAGTCGTCTGCCCGGTCTATGGCGACATCGGCCGCGACCGCTGTCTCGACATCCAGAAGCAGCCCTTTGCGGCCACGTCTTCGGTCCGGGCCCGCGTCTTCTGGGCGTGCCGCAAGGGCTGCCCTCACTCGCGGATCACACAGGAGGGCGGCGGATGTTGAGCCACGATCTCATCGCGCTGCGCGTTTGGCTCGACGCCATCCGGGCCTCTGGCGATGCCGCGCAGCTGCTCGACGAAGCCGGCGGCGCGCTTTCCCGTCAGATCGGTGATGCGATCGAGAAAGCCGAGGTGCTGGAGCGCACCACCGTGATCCAGGCGACGCTCCTGACCAGGCAAGCGCTCGCGGCTCCGAACGTCATCACGCTGCCGGCGATCCCACGCGGCGTGCCCCTGCAGGGTGGAGATCTCGCATGAGCGAAGCCCCGGCCCCCATCCTCGCCGACCAGGTCGCCGCCGTCGATGTTCTCGCCGTCGTCGACGCCATCCTGACGCGCCCTCGCCACGGCTCCATGTCGGCCTCGCTCGCCGCCATCATCGCCATGGCGGAGCGCATCCGCGATCTCGACTTAGTGGCCATCTGCGCCGCAGACTTGCTCGCCGAAATCAACGCGCGCCGCGGCATCTACGCCTTCGACGTCGTCCGCAACACCGCTGCCGTCGGCCCCTTCTTCGACGGTCTCACGGGCGCCCTCACGGCGCTCGGCTACGTCCAGCCCGACCCGCAACCCCGCATCACAGGAGACGACACGTGAACGCCCAGACGCCAATTCCCACTGTCAACGCCGACGGCGTCACCGAGGTCGGCGGCGCCCGCTACATGATGGACGGCGCCGGCCGTCTGGTGCCGCTCGCGACCGTCAAGGCGCAGCACGCCCTTGAAGATCAGACGGTGCGCAAGATCGTCGCTTTCGCGATCGACCTCTCTGCGCAGATCGCCCGCTTCCGCGGCCACACCTTTGACGACGTGACAAGCTTCGTCGAGCTGCTCGCCGAGCGGTACGGCGACAGCCGCGGCGGCGCCAAGGGCAACATCACACTCACTTCCTACGACAACTGTCTCAAGGTCGTGGTGCAGGCCCAGGACCAGATCACGTTCGGGGCCGAGCTGCAGGTCGCCAAGACCCTCGTCGACGCCTGCATCACGGAATGGGCGGAAGGCGCTGCGCCTAATCTGCGCGCGCTGGTCGAGCACGCCTTCCAGGTCGACAAGGAAGGCCGCATCAATCGCTCGGCCCTGTTCGCATTGCGCCGCCTCGACATCGTCGACGCGCAATGGAAGGCCGCCATGCAGGCGATCGCCGACGCGGTGCGCGTCGTCGGCTCCAAGGAATACGTGCGCTTCTACCGGCGCAAGGACCATCGCGCCCGCTGGGAGCCCATCACCATCGACCTGGCCGCGGCGTGAGGGAGGACACGATGATGGACAATCAGTCTATCGACGGCGCCGCCATCCGCCACGCAAGCTGCGCGCTCGCCGCCAACACGGTAACGATCACGCTCACCTGCGCGACGGCGCCAGCCGCGCGCGCCCTCTTCCGGCAGGTTGGCCCGGCCGTCGACAACGGCCAGCTCTCGCTGGCGCTGACGGGCGAACGGGGGCGGTCATGAGCCGCCGGACGCCCGAGCAGCGTGCCCGACAGGCCGCAGTACTGGCCGACGTCATGGCGCGTCCCGGCATGCGCGAGAAGACCGCCGAAGCCGCGCGGGCCGGCATAGTCAACCGCCACCGCGGCCTGATCGAGGTTCCGACCCATACGAACCCCGTCGTGCGTGGGGTTTTCGAGGCGATGAACCGTCGTCTCCGCACCCAGAACGAAGTGTCCGCCGCAAGCGGCGTCCACGTCAGTGTCATAAGCAGCTGGAAATACCGGCACATGCCGCGCCTCGACCTTATCGAGGCGGCCCTCAACACGCTCGACTTCGAACTGGCGATCGTGCCGCGCGGGCACCGTGGCCCGGATGGCTTTCTGCGCGACGCCGATCCTGAGGAGCCGGAGCCGCGGTCATGATCGGCGCCCTCGAAACCGCGCCATCGGCGCAGCTCACGTTCCCGCTGATCATCGAGACCGAGCGTGCCGCCCATCGAGCCGCCGCCAAGGTCGACCCACGCGGTCACCGCGACACGCTCGTGTTCGATAACTGTGTTTGGCCGACACTCGCCTATTCCGGCCCCGAAATCCCTGTCAGGCGGGGCCGCGGCATCGTTCGCTTCGGCTGGACCGTGCAAGCGAACGCGGCCGGCTATCACCTGATCTTCCGCGAGACGACGATCCGCTGCCGGCGTGCTCCGGCACGTACCGTCCGCCGCGAGGTCGTCGACTCCACCATCCGCAAGAGCGAGGCGCCGGTCACCTGCCGGCGTCTTGCCGCCGCCTATTCAACAGCCCTTGAAGCCCGGAGGAAATCATGAGCCTCAACGCTCCCATGGCGACGCCGAAGCAGATCGGCTTCATCCACGGCCTCGCCAAGAACGCCGGCCTGGACGATGACACTTACCGGGACTTCCTGGAACGGGAGGCGGGCGTGCGCTCGGCGCGCCACCTCACCGCCGTCGCCGCCGACCGGGTGATCACGACGCTCCGCGGCTCGGCCGGCAGCGCCGGCCGGCCGGTCGGCGCCGTCGCCGGCCTCGACAGTGCCGTCGCCCGCAAGATGCAGGCCCTGTGGATCGCCGGCCATAATCTCGGCATCGTGCGCGACCGCACCGATCGCGCCATGCTGTCGTTCCTCGAACGCCAGACCGGCGTCGGTCATACACGCTTCCTGCGCGAGCCCGGCGCCAGCGCCAAGGCGATCGAAGGCCTGAAATCCTGGATCGGCCGCGAAGGCAAAGTCGAGTGGCCGGCCGACGATCGCGACGCCATCGCCAACAAGCGGGCGATCCTCGACGCCCAATGGCTGCGCCTGATCCGGCTCGGCGCCGTGGAACCGTTCATTTCCACCGAACCGCTCGGCGACCTGCCGGCCTACGCCTACCGGGTCGCGCACAAGAACGGCTGGGAGTTCTTCGCGCCGCGCGACTATGACGCGGTCGCGGCGGCGCTCGGCCGCAAGCTGCGCGCCGCCTTGGCAAAGCGCCGCGAGCAGGAGGACTGACCATGTCGCGCCTCTGGCTCGCTCAAGAGCGCCTGCAGGTCCGCCTGATGCTGGCGGAGCGCCGCGGGATCGAGGACATCGCGGTCGCGTTCAATTGCACCCGACACGACGTTCACGTGCTCGTCAAAGGCAGTCTGTGGGACTGGACCGACGACGAGCTCCTAGATCTCCGGCGAATGCAGACGACGCTCGGATATACGATCGCAGAAATGGCCGAGGAGACCGGCCGCACGGCTACCAGCATCCGCGCGCGGCTCAAGGCCGGGCTCCCCAGCCTCGGCCCTGCCGGCCGGCCGGCGGGCAATCAGGACCTCTACGATCGCCCGCGCAGCGTTCCGGCCGCCACGCTGGCGGAGCGCGCGGCGCGCCAGCTAGCGCCGGCCCGCGACCTCACCGGATTGGTCCTGGGCGATCCACCGGTCGGCTATTCCGCGCTCGATCGTATCCGGATAGCGGGAAACCACACCACATGACTGCGTCGCCCGAACGGCTTCCAGATGACAGCTTCGCGTCGCTGGCGTTTGAACTGCGCCTCGTCGCGCATCGCGAAGCCTTGGGCAACGAGAAGGTCGAGGAATTTTACGCCAGGTATCCCAACGCGATGTCGACGCGCGTGCTCACAGATCTGCGCAACAACGCCCTGATGATCGGCCGCGCTTCGAACCTGTTGTCGATCCTGGCGCGTCACGAGCGCGCGGTGCGGGAGCTTGTGGTTTCGCTCTCCGCACCGACCGAAGATAGTCAGGTGCATGCGGGCGCAATCCCGGTGGAGCGCGAGGTCCGCGCGCTGCACCCGGCGAAACGGGTGCCGCCATGCTGACCTGGCCCGAGAGAGACGGCTGGAACGACCAGCGCGTCGAATGCCTCAAGGCATTGTGGACCGAAGGCCTGTCCGCCGCGGCCATCGCGGCCGAGCTCGGCGGCATCACCCGCAATGCCGTGATCGGCAAGGTGCATCGTCTTGGTCTTCCGGGTCGCCCCAAGACCACAGCGTCACCAAGAAAGCCGAAGACACCCAAGCCACCGCGGCCGGCGCGTATGTCCAAGCGGGTCGCCCGTGCCCAGGAGATCGCGGCGCAGCCGGAAGCCGTCGCCGAAGTGTCGGCGCCGTTGGACGTCCGGTTTCCGCCAGAGTGGCGCCGCTCGCTGTCGGAGCTGACAGCGACGTCGTGCCGGTTCCCGGTCGGAGATCCTCGCGGCTGCAATTTCTTCTTCTGCGGCGCACCGGCCCTCGATCCGCTGCCCTACTGCGGGCGCTGCGCCCGCATCGTCTACGATTTCCGCGCCACGCGGCGAAGCCGCTGCAACTTCCGGAGTTTGTGGGGAGTACGACGATGAAGCGCAAGCAGTCACCGAAGCGCGGCGCCATCGATTTTGCGGCGATCGTGGGGGCGACCGCAGACCTGACCGATCGCGATGCCGCTATGCGCGCTGCCGGCTTTGAACGTGCCGGCGCCACCGTTCGCCGGCGCCGTGACGGCAACGTCACCTTGCGCCTTGTCTGGCGCAGGCGCGACGGGTGCCTGGGCTGCACCTTCGTCTATACGATACAGGGGCTCTCGCTCTGATGAGGCTGCCGGGCGTGCTCGCAGAGATCGCCGAGGTCGCGGGGGAAGCCGCCGCCTTGCAGGTCTGTACGAGCTTCGGAGGCAGCTATATCTACATTCCGGCCGCCTGCAACGATGATCATTGGCTGGCTCAATGCGTGGGCCGCGAGAAAGCCGACCGCATCTGTGCCCACCTCGGTATCGACGGCAGCGGCGGCCAGAAGTACTATGTTGCACTCGTTGATGGCGGTGTCTTCAAGGCGCTGCAAAGATCAGTGGCTAAAACCGTCCATCAGCAGAGCGCCGACGGAAAGTCCGCTCGCGACATAGCGCGCGGAATCGGGGTATCTGAGAGGACGGTGCGCCGCCATCGCGCCGTTCACCGCGGCACCAGCAAAGACAAGCGACAAGGCTCTCTGTTCTAGACCATGAATCGTTTCATGGTTTAGCCGGGATGCTTCGGGATGCATCTTGAACCCGGAGTGAGGCGCCGTTGCGCCCACACGGGGTCGAGCCGTCGTGAAGGCGAACTACAACAAAGCACTCAAGCGCGTGCTCGTCTATGAGGGCGGGTATACGAACCATCCGCGCGATCCCGGCGGCCCGACGAACCAGGGCATCATTCAGCGCGTCTATGACGGCTATCGCAAATCCAAGGGTCAGCCGACGCGCAGCGTGCGGCTCCTCACCGATGCCGAGCGTGACGACATCTATCGCCGCCAGTATGCCGACAAGATCAGGTTCGACGCCCTGCCGTCCGGTGTCGACATCGCGGTATTCGACGCGGCCGTGAACAGCGGCCCGTCGCAGTCGACCAAATGGCTGCAGCGCGCCGTCGGCGTTACCGCCGATGGCGATCTCGGCGAAGCGACGCTCGCCGCCGTCAAGGCGCATCCCGACCACGACGCCCTGATCGCCGACATGTGCGCGCGTCGCCTCGGCATGATGCAACACCTCTCGACCTGGGACGAGTTCGGCACCGGCTGGGGCAAGCGCGTCGCCAACGTGGTGCTGACCGGCCAAGCCTGGGCGTCGGGATCGGTCGGCCCGCAGCCGATCGCTGTGCACGAAGAGGGCGGCGACGCCAAGGCCATGGTGTCCGACGTCGCCCTGCCGTCGGTCTCGGCCGAGGCCGGCGTGCAGACTGGGCTGGGCGGCGGCGCCGGCGTCACGGCCGTGCAGACCGCGCAGGCGCAGCTGCAGCCGCTCGTCGGCACCAACAAGACCATCGACCTGATCTTTACGATCCTCACCGTGGCCACTGTCGTCATCGCTGTCGGCGGCGCCGCGTGGGCCCTCTACGCCGGACGTCAGCGGCGCAAGGCCGAACGCGCCTGGTCGGGCGAAGCCGTCGGCGATCTCTCGCCGCTTCTGTCGCAAGCGAGGGCCGCGGCATGATGGAACTGCGTATCGTCGTCTGGTTCCTTCGCGGCGGCTGGCGCTGGATCGCCGGCGGGGCCGCCGTCCTCACCGTAGCCGGCCTGATCTGCTTGGTCTGGAACGCCGGCTACGATGATGCCGCGGCGAAATGCGACGCCGCCGCCAAGCAGGCGAAGATCGAAAGGCTCGAACTTGAGCTCAAAGCGGCGGATGCAGTCGCGGAGGGCGCGCAAGAGACTGTCATGACGCTGCGCGAGCAGGAGCGCTCGGCGCAGAAGCGCGTGCAGGAACTGGACCAGGAGATCGGCGAGCTGCGCAAGCGCCCCGCGGCCGCTCCCAAGGCCGGGAGGCAGAAAGATGCGTTGGTTGATGGCCGTTGCGACCTCACTCGTCGCGGCGTGCAGTTCTTTTCCCGCTAGCGAGCCGGTCGCCTCGCACGTGCCGCCGCCGCCGGCCTATCTGCAGCCGGTCGCGCCGGTGCCGCCCCGCCAGGGCGAAAGCGTCCTGTCGCTCACTGCGCGGGAGCAGGACGCCCGCAAAAGCCAGAACACGATCATCTGCGCGGCGCGCCGGGATTGGGAGCGCGTGCGCCAGGGGCTCGCCGGCGACAAGATCGAGGACGGGCCCGTGTGTGAACAGGAGGTTGAGTAAGTGCTGGATCTGAATCCCGCGTGGGCGAGCGTGGCCATCGCGCTCGGCGCGCTCGTCTACACGATCTACAGCGGCCGTTCGAAGGCGCGCGCCGACAAGGTCGTCGAGCTCGAAAAGTTGATCATGGCCAAGGCCGACAAGGCTTTCGTCCTCGCGATCGACGATCGGGTGGACAAGCTCGAAGATCGCGCCACCAAGGTCGAGGCGACCGTGTCCCACCTGCCGGACAAGGACTTCACCCATCGGCTCGAACTGTCCATCGCCCAACTCCGCGGCGAGGTCTCCACGTTGACCGAAAGCGTCAAGCCGGTGGCGGCCATCGCCGGACGTCTGCAGGAAGCCATGTTGGAAAAGGCCCTCTCATGAGTCTCGATCGCATCATCCGCGAAGAAGCCCGGCTGATCATGCTCAAGGCTCTCGCGGCGCAGGACAACGAGTCCCTGACCTCCGAACTCCTTCGTGCGGAGCTGGAGACGTTCGGCATCAGCAGGAGCCGCGCCTGGGTGCACGACGAGCTCGCCTTCATGAAGGAGATGGGGGCGATCACGGTGCTCGACGCGGGTTCCGTCAAGGTCGCGACCCTGACCGAAAAGGGCGCGCGGCATCTCAAGCGCCAAATCGCGATCGAGGGCATCAAGCGGCCGAGTCGTCCCGGGGAGTGATGAACATGGCGCGCGCCCGCCGCGGCCGTGGCCGCCTGTCCGACATCGACCAGCTGCCGGCATGGGCCGACGAAGTCAAGATGTGGGCGTTCGAGCAGCTCAAAGAGCGCAAGCGAACCCAGCTCGATATCTGCGCCGAGTTCAACGAGCGCCTGCGTGATGCCGCAGCGGCCGAGGGCGTTCCGCCGCCGAAGCCGATTTCGAAATCGGCGCTCAATCGCACATCGGTGACCATCGCGCTGCGCGGTCGCCGGCTGGAGGAGACCCGCGAAATCGCGGCCGTACTCGCCCCCCGCCTCGACCAGGTGGGCGACAACTCGTTGACGCTGCTGGTCGCCGAGACGATCAAGACGTTGATTTCCGAAATGCTCGGCAACGCCGGCGAGCTCACGGCGGACGGCGACACTGCCGAAATGCTGATGATGACCGCGCGCGCACTCGCCTCGGCCGAGCAGGCAAAGCGGGTATCGAGCGACACGCGGCGCAAGATCGCCGACGAGTTGAAGTCGAAGGCCGCGAAAGCGGTCGACGCCGTCGCGGCAAGCGCCCAGGCGTCGGGCCAGCCGATCGACGGCGCCGCCGTGCTCAAGAAAATCCGGGAGGACATCTACGGGATCTTCGAGCGATGATCAGTGCGGGCAAGACAAGGACCGTCGTGCGTCGGCTGCTGGCGGCGATCGACGCCGAACGCGAAGCGCGCGCGGCGATGCACGCGTCGCCCTTCGATGCAGCTGTCGACTATCGTTGGATGGCGGCTGACCGAGAATTTGCAGAAGCGTATTGCCACGCGGACCGGCTGATCGGGGGCCGGCGATGACCGCGCCGGCTGTCCCGCTCTATGGCTATCAGCGCCGCTGGTTCGCCGACCGCAGCCGTTTCAAAATCGGGATGTTTGCGCGGCAAACAGGCAAGACGTTCACGACGGCGCTGGAGATCGTCGACCGATGCTTCGAAGCGGCGGTCGAAGGCCGCCGCGATCGCTGGGTGATCCTCTCGCGCGGGGAGCGCCAGGCCAAGGAGGCGATGGACGAGGGCGTCAAGCCGCATGCCAAGGCCTATACCCTCGGCTTCGAGGCGCAGGAATATGACTGGAGCGGCGCCGAAGGCACGTACCGGGCCTTAGAGGTCACTTTCCCGCAGGGGTCGCGCGTCACGGCGCTGCCCGCCAATCCGGACACCGCCCGTGGATTTTCGGCCAACGCGTTCCTGGACGAATTCGCGATCCACAAGGATTCACGGGCGATCTGGGGCGCACTCTATCCGGTCATCAGCAAGGGCTGGGACCTTCGCGTCACCTCGACACCGAAGGGCAAGGGCAACAAGTTCTACGAGCTGATGAGCGCTGAAAACGACGTGTGGTCCCGCCACGTCGTCGACATCCACCAAGCAGTCGCGGACGGGCTGCCGCGTGACATTGCCGAGCTCCGCGCCGGCATGGCCGACGACGAACTCTGGGCGCAGGAGTTCGAGCTGCAGTGGCTCGACGAAGCAAGCGCCTGGCTGTCCTATGACCTCATTTTCGGTTGCGAGGACGCGAAGGCAGGCCGGCCGGAGCTCTATCAGGGCGGTGTTTGTTTCGTCGGCCGCGATATCGGCCGGCGCCAGGACCTGCATGTGATCTGGGTTTGGGAGCTTATCGGCGACGTGTTGTGGGAGAGGGAGCGCATCGAGCAGAAACGCGCCACCTTCGCGGCGATGGACGAGGCCTTCGATGACGTCATGTCACGTTACCTGGTCGCGCGAGCCTGCATCGACCAGACCGGCATGGGCGAGAAGGTCGTCGAGGACGCCCAGCGCCGCTATGGAAGCCGTGTTGAAGGGGTGTTGTTCACCGGCCCTTCCAAGCTCGTCATGGCGACGCGGGGCAAGGAGCGGTTCGAAGGTCGCACGGTGCGCATCCGCGAGGGCGACGTGGCGCTGCGGTCGGACCTGCACAAGCTGCGCAAGATGGTCGGGCCGACCGGCGCGCCGCGCTTCGTCGCCGAACGCGGCGAGGACCATGCCGATCGCACCTGGGCGGCGTTCCTCGGCATCAATGCCGCCGAAGGGCCACGCCAGGAGATTGCCTACCGGTCGGTCGCGACCGACGCGGCTCGCGAGGACGGCCCGGACGATGACGAAGATGGTCGCGGCTGGTGGCAGCCGCCGATGGGCGCGAGAATCCGAGGGAGCCTCTAGACATGGCCGACAAGCCCATCCTTTACGGCCCCGACGGCCAGCCGATCCGGCGCGAAGTCCTCACGGTGGAGATCGCCGGGCCGACCATCACCGGCGTGCGCTCGCCGATCACCGGCTATCCGGGCGACGGCCTCAACCCGCGTCGACTCGCCTCGCTGTTGCGCGAGGCCGATGAGGGCGAGCCGCTACGCTATCTGGAACTGGCCGAGCAGATCGAGGAGCGGGATCTCCACTATGCCGGCGTCCTCGGCACCCGAAAACGTTCGGTCGCCCAGCTCGACATCCAGGTCGACGCCGCCTCCGACGATCCCCTGCACGTCCAGCAGGCCGACATGATCCGCGACTGGCTCACCCGAGACGAGCTGGAAGACGAGCTGTTCAACATTCTCGATGCCATCGGCAAGGGCTGGTCTTTTACGGAGGTTATCTGGGACACCTCGACCGGCCAGTGGTGGCCTAAGCGGCTGGAGTGGCGGGACCCGCGCTGGTTCCGGCCGGCGCGTCACGACGGCACGACGCCGCTCCTGCGCGGCGACATGGGCGACACGCCGCTGCCGCCCTTCAAGTTCATTTGCGCCGTGATCCGCGCCAAGTCCGGCCTGCCGATCCGCTCCGGCCTGGCGCGTCTCGCGGCCTGGAGCTGGATGTTCAAGGGCTTCACGTTGCGGGACTGGGCGATCTTCAGCCAGACCTTCGGCCAGCCGGTGCGACTCGGCAAGTATGCGAGCAGTACGCCGAAGGCCGAGCAGGACGTCCTGCTGCGGGCCGTTCACAATATCGCCGGCGACTGCGCGGCGATCATCCCCGAATCGATGAAGATCGAATTCATCGAGTCGAAGAACGTCGGCCAGGGCTCGGACCTCTACGAGAAGCGCGCCGACTGGCTCGATCGTCAGGTCTCCAAGGCGGTGCTCGGCCAGACCGCCACCACGGACGCCGTCACCGGCGGGCTCGGTTCGGGCAAAGAGCATCGGCAGGTCCAGGAGGACATCGAGCGCGCCGACGCCAAGGCGCTCGCGGCCATCATCAACCGCGACCTGGTGCGAGCCTGGATCGACCTGGAATTCGGCCCACAGCAGAAGTACCCCCGCCTGCGGATCGGCCGCGACGAACAGGTCGACATCGCGGCGATGTCGGATGCACTCGCCAAGCTGGTGCCGGTCGGCCTCAAGGTGCAGATGTCCGAAGTGCGCGACCGGCTCGGATTTTCTGATCCGGACCCGAAGGCCGAGCTGCTGGTGCCGCCCAGCGTCGCGCCGGCGACGCCTCCCGTGGCGGCGGCCCTGCAGGCGGCGCGGCCCGCCGCACGTGCGCGCGACGCGATCGACGATCTGGTCGACGACACCGAAGCGCTGGCCGCCCCGGCCGCCGAAGACATGATCGACACGGTGCGCGACCTCGTCGAGCGCGCCGGCAGCCTGGACGAGGTGCGCGACGGCCTCCTGGCACTGTCCCCGAAGATGCCGGACGACCGGCTCGCCGAGGCAATGCGCATGGCCCTGGTGATGGCCGAGCTGATGGGCCGCGCCGACGTCGCGGGTGACTGATGCGCTTCTGCCCGAACTGTGGCGGCGTTGCGCTCGCGGCCGCGGAGGCGGTCCCCTTCGCGGTCAAGCCGCGCGAGGCGATCGACTTCCTGCGCCGCAAGGTCGACGTGCCGACCCGGACTTGGACCGACATCTGGGAGGGCATGCACAGCCAGGCCTTCGTGGTGGCCGGCGCCCGATCGAGCGCGCTGCTCGCCGACTTCCACGAAGCGGTCAACCGCAATGTCGACGAAGGCCGCACGATCGAGCAGTTCCGCAAGGACTTCGACCGCATCGTCGACGACCACGGCTGGGACTACAAGGGCGGGCGCAACTGGCGAAGCCGCGTCATCTTCGACACCAATCTGCGCATGGCCTATTCGGCCGGCCGATGGGCGCAGATCCAGCGCGTCAAGCAGACCCGCCCGTTTCTGCGTTACGTCGCCGTCATGGACGCGCGCACGCGACCCCTGCACCGCGGCTGGCACGACACGGTCCTGCACGTCGATGATCCGTGGTGGGAAACCCACTATCCGCCCAACGGCTGGTATTGCCGCTGCACCGTCATGAGCCTCAACGAGCGCGACCTGAAGCGCTACGGCCTCAAAGTGTCCGATCGCGCGCCGGCGATCGAGATGGTGGAGCGCACCATCAATACGCCGACAGGCCCGCGCACCCTCCTGGTGCCGGAAGGAATCGACCCGGGCTTCGCCTACAATCCCGGTAGCGCCGGGTTCGGGCGCGGCGCCGAAAGTCTGGCCCTGGAGCGTCACGGCGATTGGCGCTCCCTGTCGGCGCCCGGGCAGCCGACGGGGGACCTGCCGCCGCTGCCACACGATCGGGCTCCTGTCGCACCTCTGCGCGGCAGCGCCACGAACGAAGCCGATCTGCGCGCGGCTTTGCGCGAAGCGCTCGGCGGCGACGAGCTGATCGTCGCCGACCCGATCGGCGCCCGCGTGCGCCTCGGCCAGGCGATCGTCGACCACCTGGTAGCCGACCCATCGCGACGGGACGGCCGCGAGCGCTACTTCCCCTTGATGCCGTCGCTCGTCAGCGACCCTGCCGAGGTCTGGGTCGGCTGGGCGCAGAATGCGGTGTCGGGCCGCGTTGCGCTGCGGCGTCGTTATGTCAGGCTCATGGATCTCGGCGGCGGGCGGACTATCGGCTTGGTCGCCGACGCCGACGCAGGCGAATGGTCCGGGATGACCTTCTTCCGCGGCAGCGGCAACAAGTTGGCCGCCAACCTGCGCCGGGGTCTGCTCGTCTATCGACGCTCATGAGGAAAGGGTTGAGAGTCGGGTGGCCGCCCAGACCGCTCGCACTGCCTCGTCCATCGGGGGCGGCCCCGGCCAAGGCAGGCACTCCCTTATACCCCAAATCGCCCTCCGACCGAAATCCCCAATCCGGGCCGCTGATGGCTTTGCCGCCCTCCGGGGCTACGGTTGACGCCCGTCGAGGGCTGCCTGCCCCACAAGCCGTTGAAAACCCCTTGAACGGGGCTGCAAGGACGAGACCGGGGCGCTCGAAACCGGCCGGAGCACCCGGAGAGCCAAAATCGACCCGAAAACCGGTCGGCGAAGGTGGGGCGTCGGGAGATCTCGGGACGGCAGTCGCGTGGCCGGCGGGATCGGTCTACAGTCGGCCCATGGCGAGCGGCTACGAGCGATCCCCGGACTACGGCGGCGAGGACTGGACGCCGGCCGACATCGTCTTGTGGCTGGCGATCGTCGCGGCCGTCTCGATCGGGATTGCCGTGCTGCTGATCTGAGCGCCGGCATCCGATCGTCAACCTGACCCTGACACGTGTCAGGGTTGAGATTCGCGCGGCGTGGGGACGATTGTGGCCCCATGTCCGGGGTCAACGCAACATCGTCGATTTACTTGTCGCTCAACGCCGAGGCCGGCGCGCCCGATTGGGTGATGCTGTTTCCGGCGGGCGAAGGCGGCGTCGTCACCACGGTCGACGGCCGCGGTCCGTATCGGGCCGCGAACCTCGCCGCTCTCGCCGAGGCGAGCCTGCAGGCGGCCGGCGGCAAGCTCGCCATCGACGAATGCCATTCGACCGATCTCGCCGCCCCCAAGGGTCTGCCGGCGCCGGCGCGCGGCTGGGTGGTCGCCGCCGAGGCGCGCGACGACGGACTGTGGGGCCGGGTCGACTGGACCGACATCGGCCGCGACCTGGTCGCCGGCCACGCCTACCGGGGCATCTCCCCGGTTTTCGCGCACGACCCCAAGGGCAACGTGCTGCGCTTCCTGCGCGCGTCTCTCACCAACACACCGAACCTGCGCGGCATCGCCGCGCTCCACTCCGAAGGAGTCCCTATGGACCTCACGAAGCTGCGTGAACTTCTCGGCTTGGCGGCCGATGCCGACGAGGCGGCCATCCTGGCTGCGATCCGCGCCCTCAAGGACAAGCCGGCGCTGCAGTCGGCGCTCGCCCCGATCGCCAAGGCGGCCGGCCTCAGGGAGCACGCCGATCCATCCGTCATTGCGGATGCTGTCACGGCGCTCGCCACCCGCGCCGGCCAGGACCAGACCGCGGTTATCACGGCCCTGCAGACCGAGCTCGCCACCGTCTCCACCACGCTCGCCACTCTTCAGTCCGACGGCGCCAAGGCGCGCGCCACCACTTACGTCGACGGCGAGATCGCCAGGGGCCGCGTCGGCGTCAAGCCGCTGCGCGACCACTACATCGCCATGCACGCCGCCGACGCGGCGCGTGTCGAGAAGGAGATCGGCGCCATGCCGATCATCGGACCGTCGGGCGCCCGGGTCGATCCGCCGGCCATCAAGGACGGCAAGATCGCGCTCAACTCCGAGCAGCTCAGCGCCGCGCGGCTTCTCGGCCAGAGCCCCGAAGACTACGCGAAAACCCTCGCGGCCGAGGCCGCCGAACAGGAGACTTACTGATGGCAGCACTGGTTGCCGGCCGCAACACACAGGCCCGGAGCGGCAGCACCCGCGAATTGCCGGTCAAGGCCAACGCCAAGATCTACGCGGGCGCCATGGTCGCGGTCGACGCGGCCGGTTACGCGGTGCCGGCCGCGACGTCGACCACGCTCAAGGTGGTCGGTCGCGCTGACGCACTCGCCGACAATGCGGGTGGCGTGGATGGCGCCATCAAGGTGAAGGTGAGCTGCGGCATCTTCCGCTTCGCCAACTCTTCGGCCGGCGATCTGATCGCGCTGGCCGACGTCAACGGTACTTGTTACGCGGTCGACGATCAGACCGTCGCCAAGACCAACGGCACCAACACCCGCTCGGCGGCCGGCATCATCTTTGATGTCGACGCGCAGGGCGTGTGGGTGCGCATCGTCTGAGGACCACCGATGATCATCAATAGCGCCAATCTCAACGCTCTTCGCATCGGCTTCAAGACCAGTTTTCAGCGCGGGCTCGAGCAGGCAGTCTCGCAGTATCTTCGCGTCGCCACCGAGGTGCCCTCGACGACAAAAGAGGAGCGCTACGGCTGGCTCGGCAAGATCCCCGGGATGCGCGAGTGGATCGGCGATCGCGTCGTCCAGAATCTGATGGAGTACGACTATTCCATCAAGAACAAGCCGTTCGAACTCACCATCGGCGTCGATCGCGACGATGTCGAGGACGACACGCTCGGCACCTACGCGCCGCTGTTCGAGGAAATGGGCCTGTCGACGCGTGCCCATCCCGATCTCCTCACCTTCGCGCTGCTGAAGGCTGGCTTCGCGACGGCCTGTTACGATGGACAGTTCTACTTCGACACCGATCATCCGGTGTTGGACGAAAACGGCGCGGTGCAGAGCGTCGCCAATACGGACGGCGGCGCCGGGACGCCCTGGTATCTGCTCTGCACCAAGCGGGCGCTGAAGCCTCTGATCTTCCAGCGCCGCAAGGCTCCGCAGTTCGTCGCCAAGGATCGTCCCGAGGACGACAACGTTTTCGACAAGAAGGAATTCCGCTACGGGGTCGATGCCCGCTACAATGTCGGCTTCGGTTTCTGGCAGTTCGCGTGGGGCTCCAAGCAGACGCTCGACGCGGCGCATTACGAGACCGCGCGGGCCGGCCTCACCGGCATGAAGGGCGACCACGGCCGACCGCTCGGCCTGATGCCGGACCTGTTGGTGGTCCCGCCGTCGCTCGAAGGCGCCGGTCGCGGCATCCTCCAATCGCAGCTCGTCAACGGCGGCGAATCCAACAAGTGGGCCGGCACTGCCGAGCTGCTCGTCGTGCCGTGGCTCGCGTGAGGTCAGCCGTGGCCAAGAAGCAGAAGGATTCCGCGCCGCAGAAACCCGCCTCGGCGGGCGCGGCTTCAAGGGCGGAAGGGCAAAGCCCGACCGCCGGGGCCGGCGCTCACCAGGCGCCGGTCACCGATCCGCCCGCCGGCGGCGAGCCGGCGGCGCCCGACAGTCCTGCCGACGTCACGTCGCCGGCAGCCGACCATACCCGCGAGCGCAGCACGGAAGCCGAAGGGGCGGCGGAATCTGCCGCCGCCCCCAAGGCCCCGATCGAGGGCGAACCGGACCGCGTCATCGTCCTGTCGCCGCCGCTGCCGGCCGACATTCCGCCGGGCGTGCTCGCGGGTGCGACCTACATCGTCAAGGCGAAGCCGGAGCGCGGACTGCGGCGCGCCGGCCGGGCCTTCACTCGTGAAGAGACGCAGATCCCGTATGCCGATCTTACGGCCGATGAGCGCGTCGCGATCGAGGGTGAACCAGGCCTGGTCGTGACCATCCGGCTGTCGCGCTCGTAGCGCCTCGCTTTCCGCGGGGTGGCGCAGTCAGGTCAGCGCGTCAGGCACGTCCTCTTGGAAGGCCTGGAGGCCGCCGGTTCAAATCCGGCCTCCGCACCAGAATTCCGGTCGCCGGCTCAACCCGGCAGCGGCGATCGGATCAGACGGCCGGTCCGCAAGACCGACGGCCGCACGTGACCCCGGCGCGCGCTTGGAGCGGCGCGCGCCGGGTAGTCCTTCGAAGAGGTGGAGCCGTCCATGCCGATGACCGATGACGAGCTGGCGAAGTTCCTGGGCATTGCCGGCCACCCCAAGGCCCTGTTCGTCATCACCGACCTGACGCCCGAAAAGCGCGCGCTCTACGACCGCATGGCCGAGATCGAGGTCGCCCGCACGGCGCGCGGTAAACACCTGCCTGACCGGGCGACCAAACGACGAGGGTCCGGGCGATGATCAGGTTCTTTCCCAGCGTGATGATCGTCCTCTCTGTTGGAGCCGCCGCCGTCTACGCGTGGGACGCAGACTGGCGGCGCGCCATCTACTGGACCGCGGCCGCCGTACTCACCGCATCGGTCACATTCTGAGAAGCAACAAGGATCTGATCCCATGGACAACGACCTCAGGATCGACGATGCCGCCTATCAACGAGGCCTCGATATCTGCGCCACCGGCGGCACGCTGCGCACGCTCATCGGGGAAGTCGTGGCGTCGAATGACGACGAGCTGGCGATCAGCCTGACGCTCGGTTTTTTCGATGGACTGATCGCCGAGCTTCGGCGTCCGCGGGCGGTCGTGAACATCGACGGTCTGTCGCGTTCTGATCCGCCGCGCCCGAGCGTGCAGCCGGTGACAGCGCCTTACGATCCGACGGCGTCCGGTCGGCCGCCGCGGCCGACGCGATAGCGGGGCCGAGATGACT
>JAVDCA010000050.1 GCA_030848545.1 Astrobacterium formosum | reverse complement strand
CATGGCGTAGCGGGCAAAGAACGGCATGAGAAGCACGATAAACCCGCTACTCAAGGCTGCACTCAGAATGAACAACGACAAGACGACCATGGAATCCCCTGAGGACAGCCCGACCGAACAGTCCGGAAGTCCTATCAGATCGTCTGATTATAAGCGCCGACTTCCGGATGGGTTCGCAGGACGCCGTCGACGGCAGCGAACATCGCTCGCATGCGAGCCTCCGAGACCGGGCTCTCCACCACGACCACCAGTTCCGGCTTGTTGGACGAGGCGCGCACCAAGCCCCATGTGCCGTCGGCGACGGTGACCCGCACCCCATTGACGGTGACGAGATCGCGGATCGGCGCCCCGGCGAAGGCACTCCCCCTCGCCTGCAGCTCCTCAAAATGCCGAATGACGGCGTCGACGACGCCGTATTTGGCCTCGTCGGCGCAGTGCGGCGACATGGTCGGCGACCCCCAGGTCTTGGGCAGCGCGTCCTTCAGCTCCGACATGCGTCGTCCGGGATTGCGATCGAGCATGTCGCAGATGGCGAGCGCCGACACCAGGCCGTCGTCGTAGCCGCGCCCATAAGGCTTGTTGAAAAAGTAATGGCCCGACTTTTCGAAGCCGGCCAAGGCTCCGGTCTCGTGGGTGCGGCGCTTCATGTAGGAGTGGCCGGTCTTCCAGTAGTCGGCCGTAACGCCGTTCGCGATCAGCACCGGATCGGTGGCGTAGAGCCCGGTCGACTTGACGTCGACCACGAAACGCGCGCCGGGGTGCAGGGTGGACATGTCGCGGGCCAGCATGACGCCGACCTTGTCGGCGAAGATTTCGTCGCCAGCGTCGTCGATGACGCCGCAGCGATCACCGTCGCCATCGAAGCCCAGGCCGACATCGGCCTTGTGGGCGAGCACCGCGTCGCGGATGGCGTGCAGCATCGCCATGTCTTCAGGATTGGGATTGTAGCGCGGGAAGGTGTGATCGAGTTCGCAATCGAGCGGGACGACCTCGCAGCCGATGCGCTCGAGAACGCGCGGCGCAAAGGCGCCGGCGGTGCCGTTGCCGCAGGCGCACACGACCTTGAGCCGGCGCGTGAGTTTCGGCCGGTCGGCCAGATCGGCCATGTAGCGCTCCGCGAAGTTATCGACGAACATGTAAGAGCCGCCGCCACGGGCGTCGAACTTCGCCGCCAGCACGATTTCCTTGAGGCGGCTCATGTCGTCGGGGCCGAAGGTCAGCGGCCGCTCTGCCCCCATCTTGACGCCGGTCCAGCCATTGTCGTTATGAGACGCCGTCACCATGGCGACGCACGGCACGTCGAGCGCGAACTGGGCGAAATAGGCCATCGGCGTCACCGCGAGGCCGATGTCGTGCACGCGGCATCCCGCCGCCAACAGACCCGACACGAGCGCATATTTGATCGCGGCCGAATAGCTTCGGAAATCGTGGCCGGTGACAATATCGGGCGCGACGCCCTTTTCGCGAATGAGCGTGCCGAGTCCGAGGCCCAGAGCCTGAACGCCCATGAGATTGATCTCGGAGCCGAACAGCCAGCGGGCATCGTATTCGCGAAAACCGGTCGGCTTCACCAGCGGCTGGGATTCATAGGCGTAGCTGTTGGGAACGAGGGCGGGATGCGGAACAGGAAACATGCTGTGTTCTCGGGCGTGAGTTGTAAATGGACGCTGCTTCGAATTGAGTTGCGGACGACGGCGCTACGCACGTGTAGCGCTGATGAGCATAGGCTGCACCACATCGCGGAGAGTCAAGCCCTGTCTGGAGAACCGAATCGGACCTGTGTTTTGCTTCGTCAGACCTCGCCCACGCCACCGAGGCCGACCCGCTTGGCTTCGTAACCACGTTGGCGAATGCTCTGCCACCACGCTCGATTTTCAGTGTACCACTGGACGGTCTTTTCGAGACCGGTCTCGAAGTTCTCTCTTGCCCGCCAGCCGAGCGCGGCTTCCAGCTTGCCGGCATCGATAGCGTAGCGGCGATCGTGACCGGGACGGTCGGGAACGTAGGAAATGAGCCGCTGACGACTCCCGCGTGCGGACGGCTCCAGTCGGTCCAGAAGATCGCAGATGGTCTTCACCACATCAATATTGGTGCGTTCGTTGCGACCGCCGACATTGTAGGTCTCGCCGACACGGCCGTGTTCGGCGACCAGACTCAACGCCCGCGCATGATCCTCGACGAACAGCCAGTCGCGCGTGTTCATGCCGTCGCCGTAAACCGGCAGTGGTTCCTCGGCCAATCCCTTGATGATCATGTGCGGAATCAGCTTCTCCGGAAACTGATAAGGCCCGTAATTGTTCGAGCAGTTGGTCACGATCGTCGGCAACTCGTAGGTCTCGCGCCAGGCGCGCACGAGGTGGTCCGACGAAGCCTTGCTGGCGGAGTACGGCGAGTTAGGGGCGTAGGGCGACGCCTCCGTGAACAGGCCACCGGATCCGAGCGAGCCATAGACTTCGTCGGTCGACACATGGAGCAGGCGGAAGGCGCCGCGGGCAGGTCCGTCCAGGGAACGCCAGTAACGCAGCGTTTCCTGCAGGAGGACGAACGTGCCGACGATATTGGTCTGGATGAACTCCGCCGGTCCGTCGATGGAACGGTCGACGTGGGTCTCGGCCGCGAGGTTCATGATCGTGTCCGGCCTGTGCCGGTCGAAAAGGCCTCGCAATGCGGCGCCGTCACAGATATCGACCTGCGCGAAGACATAGCGGGCGTGGCCATTCGCCTGCGGAATGGAGGCGAGATTGGCCGCGTAGGTGAGCTTGTCGATATTGACCACGAAGGCTTCGGTGTCGTCCAGCAGGTGTCGCACGAGCGCCGAACCGATGAAGCCCGCACCGCCGCTCACCCAGATGGTCTTGCCCCTGAAACGCATGCCGCCGTGCTCCGTCACTTCATCATCCGGGGGCGACCGACCGATAGATCGACATCAAGTACTCGCCGTAACTGCTCTTGGCGGTGCGCTTCGCGAGTTCGAGGAACCGTTCGGGCGTGATGTAATTCAGTCGCAGCGCGATCTCCTCCGGGCACGCGATGCTCACGCCTTGACGCTTCTCCAGGATCTGCACGAACTGGCTCGCCTCGACCAGGGATTCGTGTGTGCCGGTGTCAAGCCAGGCGAAACCGCGGCCCAGCACCTCGACGTGAAGGCTATTGGTTTCGAGGTAGGCACGGTTGACGTCGGTGATCTCGAGCTCGCCGCGCTGTGATGGCTTGATCTGCGCGGCGACCTCCACGACCCGATTGTCGTAGAAGTACAGCCCGGTCACCGCGACGTTGGATTTCGGCGTGGCCGGCTTCTCCTCGATCGAGAGCGCGCGGCCGGCGGCGCCGAGTTCGACCACTCCGTATTGTTCGGGTGTCCGCACGACGTATCCGAACACTGTCGCGCCGTCCTCGCGAGCTGCGGCCTTGCGCAGCAGCACCGGGAGGTTGTGGCCATAGAAGATATTGTCGCCCAGAACGAGTGCGACGGGGTCCGTTCCGATGAAGTCGCGTCCGATGATGAAGGCGTCGGCAAGCCCGCGCGGCTGGTCCTGGGTCGCATATTCGAACTTCAGACCGAGGTCGGATCCATCGCCGAGCAGCCGCCGGAACAAGGGTTGGTCCTGGGGAGTGGAAATGATCAGGATCTCGCGGATTCCGGCGAGCATGAGGACCGACAAGGGGTAGTATATCATAGGCTTGTCGAATACCGGAAGTAGCTGTTTGGACACCACCATCGTGATCGGATACAGCCGCGTCCCGCTGCCGCCGGCGAGAATGATGCCCTTCATGGAAAATTCTCCCGTTGCAGAATTGTCATAGCAAACGAGGCGATGCAGTAAAGTAATGATCACGTTGTGCAGTAAATCCGGAACCGGCACTCCATGAAAATCGTCGCCACTGCCATTCCTGAGGTCGTTATCATCGAGCCGAAGGTTTTCGGCGATTCTCGCGGCTTTTTTCTCGAGACCTTCCAGGCCGAGCGCTATGCGGCACTGGGCATGCGGCGGCCGTTCATTCAGGACAACATGTCCCGGAGCACCAGGGGGGTGCTCCGTGGGCTGCATCTGCAGTACCCGAAGGCGCAGGGCAAGCTCGTCATGGTGCTGCGCGGATGCGTGCGCGACGTCGCCGTCGATCTACGGGCCGGTAGCCCCACCTTCGCGCAGCACGTGGCGGTCGAGTTGAGCGAGGACAACCGGCGGCAATTGTGGGTTCCGCGCGGCTTCGCGCACGGGTTCGTCGTTCTGTCCGAAATCGCCGATTTCCTCTACAAATGCGACGACTATTACTGTCCGGCCGACGAGATCGCCATCCGGTGGAACGATCCGGCGATCGGCATCCCATGGGACGTCGACGCGCCGCAATTGTCGGCCCGTGACGCCGCCGCGCCCCTGCTGGCCGAAATGACCCAGCTGCCCGTCTACGGGGCGATCTAATGCGCATCCTCGTCACTGGGGCGAACGGTCAGGTCGGTGGGGCTTTGATTGCGCCCCTCGGGGCCTTCGGGACCGTCCTGCCGACCACCCGGTCCGAACTGGATCTGGCAGACGTGGCCGCGATTGCGCAGAGCCTCGACCGCCTGGCTCCCGAACTGATCGTCAATTCGGGAGCCTACACGGCGGTCGACCGCGCCGAAGATGAAAAGGAGCGCGCATTCAGCGTGAATGCCGACGCCCCGGCGGCGATGGCCCGCTGGGCGGCTGCGCGGCACGTGCCGCTGATTCACTTTTCCACCGATTACGTCTTCGATGGCTCGGGCGAAACGCCATGGAGAGAGGACAGCGCCCCGAATCCGCTGTCGATCTACGGCGCCAGCAAACTGGCGGGCGAGAACGGCGTGCGCGCGGCCGGCGGCGCACATCTGATCGTACGCACATCGTGGGTCTATGCCGCGAAGGGCACCAATTTCCTGCGCACGATTGCCCTCCTTGCGCGGAAACGGACGGAGCTGCGCATCGTCGCCGATCAGATCGGTGCGCCCACCACGGCGCGGGTAGTCGCGGACACGGTCGCGGGCATTCTGTCGACAAACGTCACCGATCTTCCCGGCACATTCGCGCGGAGCGCAGGCATCGTCAACCTCGTCTGCTCCGGCACGGCGAGCTGGTACGAGTTCGGCGGCGCGATCGTCGAGGGGCTGCGGTCCCGCGGCGTTGCGCTTGCGGCCGAGAGGATGGTTCCGATCGCAACGATTGATTATCCGACCCAAGCACGTCGGCCGAGCAATTCGCGTCTCGATTTGAGCCGTTTGCGGCAGGTATTCGGCCTCGATACACCGGAATGGAAAGACGCCCTGGAAGTCGAATTGGACGCCTTGGCACGCGAACTCGCCTGATTGCCGGACCCGGCCCCCTCTCGTTGGAACGGCGGGCGGTAATGCATCAGCACGTGGAAGAGCGGCTCCGATGGTCCGGCCGACTGACGTCCAGATCGCTCCCGGGCGGAGGCGCGCCCGCAGTGGACGCTGCCGGTCGGCCCTGCTATGGCCCTTTGCCCTGGCAGGGTAGGTTCTGAAAAATCACGAAGGTTTGCCTTGAGCGCAATCGCTCGTAAGATTGTTTTCCTGATCGGTGAAGACTGGTTCTTCAAATCGCATTTCTTGCCGATGGGGCGCGCCGCGCGCGACAGCGGATTCGAAGTCATCGTCCTGACCAAGCCCGGCCGGTGCCGAACAGAGCTGGAGGCGGAGGGATTTCGCGTCGTCTATGTCGAGTTCAGCCGCAATGCGCTCGATGCGTTCAGCATCTTTGCGACCATACGGCGGATCGCTCGTGTGCTCACGCAGGAGCGACCTGCCGTTCTGCATAATCTGGCGCTCAAGTTCGCGCTTCTGGGTACCATTGCGGGCCGCCTCTCGGGTGTGCCCGGGATCGTGAATTCGATCACCGGGCTCGGTCACCTTGTGGTTGCCCGGAGCGTACATATGCGCATTCTGAGATGGGCCCTCTGGCGGGTGCTGCCGCTCGTGCTCAACACGCCTTCATCGCACCTGGTCTTTGAAAATGCCGACGACGCGGAACTGGCGATCAGACATCATTGGACGCGGCGCGCCAGGATCGACATCCTTCCAGGCGCAGGTGTCGATACGCGCCACTACGTCGCTCTCCCGGATCCCCCGACCGCTCCCGTGCGTGTTGCAGTCGTCTGCCGCATGCTCTGGCAGAAGGGCGTCGACACGGCGATCGAAGCCAAACGCATTCTCGACCAGCGAGGTATTTCCGGCGAGCTCTGGCTGGTGGGCAATCCCGATCCGGACAATCCTCATGCATACTCGCCCTCGCAGCTCGAAGCCTGGAGCAAGCAGCCGGGCGTGAAGTGGCTCGGTTTCGTCGCCGACATTCGCGAGGTCTGGAGGCAGTGCCACATCGCCATTGCGCCGTCTCGCGGCGGCGAAGGACTGCCGCGCTCCCTTATTGAGGCGGCGGCCTGCGGTCGCCCGCTGGTGGCGACGGACGTGCCGGGCATACGCGACATCACCCGCACCGGGATCAACGGATTTCTGATTCCACCCGACGACCCGGACGCGCTCGCCGACGCACTTGAATCCTTGATCCGCGACACTTCCTTGCGCATCGCATACGGAACCGCGAGCCGCAGAATCGCCGAGGCCGAATATCAAGAGAGCCGTGTGGCGGAGAAGGTCGCGGCTCTCTACGACAGGGCGTCCGGGAACACGCGGACTCTGGCTCCTTAGGCCGCACCGATCCCGTCGTCGTCCTTGCCGACAGCTCGCACTTGACCGCTTCGTTGCGTGCAGGTTATTGCTGCGGCGCCGCTCCACCGGGCGGATTTTCGACAGCCCTCGGCAGCGCGGATGACGATCGCACGCTATTCCGTCGTTATTCCGACCTATAATCGAGCCAGCACTCTCGGCCGCGCGCTCGCGAGCGTCACGGCCCAATCGTTTCCTGCTGCTGAAATCGTGGTCGTCGACGACGGCTCGACGGACGATACCGCCGCAGTATTGGCGGAATATGCCGCATGGCCGCTGCGTCACGTCGTCCATCCACGCAATCTGGGAGCCGCGGCGGCGCGCAATTCCGGCGTGGAGGCTGCCACCAGTCCGTGGATCGCGTTCCTGGACAGCGATGACGAATGGATGCCGGATAAGATGGACCGGCAAATGGCCGCCGTCGCCAGCAGTGGACCTGACGTACGGGCGCACGTCACCGGTTACCTCATCATCGACACGCGCAACGACCGCAGCCGCACATTCCGACCGACCAGGCGCGACATCACACGCTCCGCGATGTTGCTCGGCTGCCCGCTTTGCCCAGGCTCCACCCTGGTCGTATCGCGCGAGGCTTATCTCGAACTCGGCGGGCTCGATACCGGGCTGCCGCGGCTCGAGGACTGGGACTGGGCCATTCGCTATCTCGATAGTCATGCATTCGCGGTCATCGCCGAGCCGTTGGCGATCGTACACAAAGGGTCCGATCCGAGCTATGCGCACGTCAAAGACTCGGTAGAGCGGCTGCGCCTGGTCCATCGCGAGCGTCTGTACGATCGTTCGTGGATCGACGGCCGCAAGTTCGATTCGACCCTTCTCGTCGAGGAGGCCGCCGGCGCCCTTTACGACGGAAACAACCGCAAGGCCGTGGCGCTGACGCTGAAATCTCTTTTGATGTATCCGTTCCGGGACCTGACCTTCTACGCCACCTTGGCGCAGCGCGCGCTTCGCGTGCCGGGACGCCTTTTCGACGCCCGCCCGGCTTCGCCGCCGGCAGGTCGCCGAGAACCCCGCTGATCAGGTATGGTCCTTGCGACCGATATCGCACAAGCCTGTCCGAAAATCCGGCATGTTACGAGTGGACGCCCGCACCACCGGCAAGGCGGGCCCGTAAACTGCTCCGAGACCGCCCATGTCGCATGCGAGCGAAAGTCCGAATTTCGATTATCTGCTGGATCGCAGCTTGAAATGGGTTGCCATCACCAACCCGCGCATCCTGGATTTCGGCTGTGGCACCGGGGCGCTGGTGACGAAAGGTATCGGGCGGCACGTCGACATCTGGGGTGCCGACACGTTCGAGGGTTTCTATGAGCAGTGGGAAGTGAACATCCCGGAGGCGGCACGGTCCCGAATCAAGAGAATCGAAGCGGGCGTCATTCCCTTCGCTGACGAAAGCTTCGACGTCGTCATCGCCAATCAGGTTTTCGAGCACATTCGCGAACCACTGCCGGTCTTGCAGGAGATCAAACGAGTCTTGTGTCCCGGAGGCCTCTTCATCGCCTTATTCCCGCACGCCGGCGTCTGGTTCGAAGGACATGTGGGACTCTATTTCCCGCACTGGATGAACGGCTGGCCGCGCCTGCGAAGCCTTTACCTGAGGCTCGGCATGAGGCTGGGATTCGGGTACTATAGGCATCTTGGAGTAGAGGGTTGGCAGCACGTCCTCGACGATGTCACTTTTTATCACGAGCTGCCGGACATCCGGGCCTGGTGGGCGAACGTATTCGGGCAGCTGCCGGCCTCGGAAGCGGCTGATTGGATGGGTTTCCGCATCGATCGATCCCATCTACCGGCGATATTTTCACGGCTGGCGCGCCATTCCGCCCTGCGGAGTTTGCTGACGCGCCTGTGCCATATTCGGGCCGGGTTGATCCTCCGAACCACGAAATCCTGAGTGCGGGTGCGCAGTTCTACCCATGAGCCACATCCGATGCGTGTGAACGTCCTGTACGGCGCGGGATGCAATCCGAAGCAAGCGCGCGTTATGGACGGTGACGGTCATGCTTGCTATTCGGATCGTGTGGGGGTCGGCGCGCGCAATGGCACGCGAAGCGTGATGTCGATATCGGGTCTATCGCGGCGAGGATGAAACCGGATGTCGGGCGTTGCAGACTATCTCGAACTCTCCGCCAGAACGATCGCCGAGTGCCGGCACCATCCCGGCATCGCGCGCACCGCCGAGGCCATAGACCTCGTCGTTGAGGCGCTGGCCGCCGGCAAACCGGTCCTGGTCGCCGGCAACGGCGGATCGGCGGCGGACGCCCAGCACATCACCGGTGAACTGGTTGGACGTTTCTTGAAAGAGCGGCGCGCTCTCAATTGCATCTGCCTGTCGTCAAACCCGGCCGTCTTGACCGCGTGGGCGAACGACTATTCTTACGATACGGTTTTCTCTCGCCAAGTCGAAGCCTATGGTGTTCCCGGTGCGGTGCTGATCGGCATCAGCACCTCGGGCAATTCCAAGAACATCGTGGAGGCGTTCCAGTCGGCGCGCGCAGCGGGCGTGAAGACGATTGCCATGACGGGCAAAGGCGGCGGCAAGCTCGCAGCGCTCAGCGACGTACTGATCGACGTGCCGACGACCGCGACACCGCTCATCCAGCAGGTCCACATCTGCCTCTATCACTACATGTGCGAGCAGATCGAGACGCGGCTCGCCGGTTAGACGCCGGCCAAATCCAACGATCGCGGTTGGTGTCGAGGCTGTCGAATTTCGCTTTGTGCACAACTGTACTATAGAATGGGTTCCTGCTAGCCATACTCCTCCGTGGCGTGTCCACGTCCGAAATCCAGCCATCAGCCCAACCAAACTCCAATGGTTCATCCCAAAATCATTCCACTCGTTCTTGCCGGCGGTTCGGGAACTCGGCTCTGGCCCTTGTCCCGGGACGCGATGCCGAAGCAGTTCCTGCCCCTCGTCGGCGATTATTCGACCTATCAGCAGGCACTCCAAAGGGTCGGTGACCGTGAACTGTTCGTCGAACCGATCGTCATGACCAGCCACGACTTTCGATTTTTCGCGCGCCGGCAGGCGGACGAACTCGGGATGTCGGCGACCATCGTGCTCGAGCCATTGCGGCGGGATTCGGGGCCGGCGATCGCAGCCGGAGCGGCGGTTGCCCGCTTGCGAGACCCCGACGCCATCGTGCTCACGGTTGCGGCCGACCACGTCATCGCGGACACCGACCTTTTCTTCGCTGCCTGTCGGACGGCGCTGGCCGCGGCGGCGCGCGGCCATATCGTCACCTTCGGCATCCGCCCCAGTTCGCCGAAGACGAGCTACGGCTATATCCGTCCCGGCGAGGTCTTGGACGTCGACGGCGCACGCGCGGTCGCTGCCTTCGTCGAAAAGCCAGACGCTGCCACCGCCGAACGCTACGTGGCCGACGGCTATCTCTGGAACTCGGGAAACTTCATGTTCCGCGCCGAGACGCTGTTGCGCGAACTCGAACGCTTCGAACCCGACATGGCCCAGGCCGCGCAAGCGGCCGCCGCGACGGCGAACACCGATCTCGGATTTGTGCGTCTGGATGCCGACGCATTCCGCATGTCGCCGCAGAAGTCTATCGACTATGCAGTCATGGAGCGCAGCGACCTCGTGGCGGTAGTGGAAGGCACATTCCGGTGGTCCGACATCGGCAGCTGGGATGCGATCCTCGACGTCGTCGATCGCGACGCGAGCGGCAATGCCTTGCGCGGTCCGGTGACCGCGATCGACTCGAACGACTGCATCATCCATACGGACGGACGGCTGATCGCAGCCGTCGGCATCGACGATCTAGTCGTCGTGTCGACTGCGGATGCTGTCCTGATCGTGCCGCGCCGACGCGCCGAAGAGGTCAAGCACCTGGTAACGTTGCTCAAAGAGCAGCGTCGCACCGAGGCGACCGATCACCATCGCTGCCACAGGCCATGGGGATACTACGAATCGGTCGACGCCGGTCAGCGTTTCCAGGTCAAACGCATCGTCGTCCTGCCCGGCGAACGGCTGTCGTTGCAGAAGCACATGCATCGTGCCGAACACTGGGTGGTCGTGCACGGCACCGCCGAGGTCACCTGCGGTGAAAGCATCCGGATCATTCACGAGAACGAGTCGGTTTATATTCCCATCGGGGCTGTGCACCGTCTGGGCAATCCGGGCAAGATTCCGCTCGAACTGATCGAAGTGCAGACTGGCAGCTATCTCGGCGAGGACGACATCACCCGCCTAGACGACGTTTATCAACGCAGCTGAGGTTACCGGTCCGCAAGCGGTGTGTCGTAGGTGCGATGACAGCGCCGGCCCCTGTCGTGGGAGGGTTCCGGCTTTGCATGTCGGCGCGACTATCCGCCGCCGCGACGGTCCATTCAGGCGAACCGGATGCTTCGCGTTTTCCGGTCAGCGAACCTTGAAGACGATAAGATCGTTGATCAGGAAGGACGTGACCGCCATCACCGGCAGGAGAACGGCCTGCGCCCATAGCGGCGGGATCGAATACCATGTCGCGAGCTTCAGCAGCGCCAGGTTGAGAACAAGAACAAAGACATAGCCGAGGCAGAACGGGATGAAACGGGCTCCTCCGTTCTGGCCGAACACGAGCTTTCCCGTAGTGACGGAATTGAACAGCACTCCCAGGATATTGGCTCCGATCACCGCGAGCGTCTCGGATCCGGTCGCCCAGAACAAGGCGACGAACATCGCATACCCGAACACGGTGTTTCCCAGGCCGACGAAAATGAAGCGGATAAATCGGCCGACTTGCCCGGGGCGTGCTTCCACAATCGGTCTCATGGTTTCCTTCGACGTCGCCGTGCGCGCGGACGACACATACTAATCGACTTTCCGGGCGGCGCTCCAGCTCGCCGCCTGTGTACACGGCCACGGCCGGCAAATGAAATAGCGCCCTGGCGCCCATCTGACTGTCGAACGGATGATCCCCGCCACAACTCGGCCTCGCAGCACCAGGCGACGATGCGGCCGCCGTCACGCCCGAAGCGGGCAATTCCTGGCCCGGCGGACGTCACCCGGAGCCTGTTTCCCGGTCCTGTCGATGCTGCTACAGGTGGCCGCTGCGCCGCCCATCAATGCCGAGATCCGAGTATGAAGACGATTTCCATCGTGACGCCTTGCTACAATGAGGAGCTCAATATCGCGGACTGCTACCAGGCGGTGCGGGACCTGTTTACAGATCATTTATCTGGATACCGTCGCCAGCATATTTTCTGCGACAATGCTTCCACGGACCGCACTGTGGAAATACTGAAGTCGATCGCCGAGACCGACCCGGACGTCCGCATCATCGTCAATTCGCGCAATTTCGGCCCGCTGAGGAATACCTACAACGGCGCGATGGCGGCGACCGGCGACGGTGTGCTGCTGTTCTTGCCTGCGGACATGCAGGACCCGCCGGAGCTCATTCCCGAGTTCGTCCACCTGTGGGAGCAAGGCTACGACATCGTCTACGGCATCCGCACGACCCGCGAAGAAGGCCGGATCATGCGGACCGTTCGCGACATCTATTATCGGATCCTCACCAATTTCTCCGAAATCAAAGTCCCGCCCGGCGTCGGCGATTTCCAGCTGGTCGACCGCCGCGTGGTCGAATCCATGCGCCGGATCCGCGACGGCTATCCGTTCATGCGCATGATGACGTTCGAATGCGGCGGGCGCGCCGTCGGCGTTCCCTACACGTGGCGTGCCCGCAAGAAGGGACTCTCGAAGAACCGCATTTCGTCGTTGATCGACCAGGGCCTGAATGGCCTCGTATCCTTCACCACGGCTCCGTTGCGCTTCTGCCTCTTCATCGGCTTCGCCATCGCCGCGCTGAGTCTCGCCTATGCGATCGTCAACTTCATCATCGGGCTCGTCCGCTATCAGGAACTCACCGAGCCCGGCATCATGACGCTGATCATCGCCCTGTTCTTCTTCGGGGGCGTCCAGTTGTTCTTTCTGGGCGTGATTGGGGAATATGTGATCGGCATTTACAGCCAGGTTCGCGAGAAACCGGTCGTGTTCGAGCGCGAGCGCATCAATTTCGGCGCCGATCGCAATCTCGCTCTGACGATCCCGAGCGCTCCCGAGCCGACGGCAACCGACCGTTCATGACGCCGCACTCACCTTTCCCAGCATTTCGAGCACGACCTCGCGGGCGTCGCGCGTGGGGAAATAGCCGAACTCCTCGGCGATCTTGAACTCGGACGCATAGAACGGCTTGGCCCCGGTCGGCCCTGCCGTGATGGCACCCGAATAACGGATTTCGAGACCATAACGACGCGCCACCTCGTCCAACAAGGCGTGCTTACCGATCGGCGCGCGGCTGTAGAGATCGGCGGGCGTGTTGGGAGCTCCGGCATGTTCCCAGGCAGCGATCACCTGCCGCAGTTCGGCAGCTCCCGCGTAATCCCGGACCATGTCGTCGGGCGAAGTGACGAATGCACTGCGCGCTTTGACGCTGCGGGCGAGATCGGCCAGGAAGAAGGTGCCGTTCGGATCGATACTCGCATCCGCATAGCCGAAGATGCGCAGATCGATGATGTGCGCCTGCGGCAGGTGGCGGTGGCGTATCTCAGCGGCGAGCTTGGCGAGCGCGTAAGGCGGCATCGAGTCCAGCTCGTTGACCGGTAGTCCGACCATGCTCGACCGGGAGGCCGGGGCGTCGCACCGTCCGTAAATAGCTCCGCTCGACAGGAAGACATAGCGCGCCGTCTTGCGCATCGACGAAAGCACACGCTGATCCCACGTCTGGGTGACGGCGAGAATATCCGCCCCCATGCCGGCCACTTTGGCGGGATCGCCGGCACCGACCGAGTTCACGATCAGATCGAATTCTTCGACCCGGAACGCATCGATGCACCGAAGATGCACGTGCGGCGGCCAGACTTCGTCGGCCAGCCGCGCCGGATCGCGGCAAAAAAGAAAGAGGTCGTCGTTCTCCGCGGCGAACTCACGGGCGAGGCTGCGCCCGACATAGCCGGACGCGCCGAGTATCGCGATCACGATGTCAGTTTTCGCATGGATTCGGGACGCGGATAGGCGACGAACCGATTCCCCTCCTCGTACTCGTCGCCGGGCAGATAGGGGAACTGATCGTTGATCGGACGTCCCATCTCGAGTTTCGGCTCGATCAGGGTGTGTTCACTGAGCATGACGTCAATGACGATGGCTCCGCCGGAGAACAGGTCCGGCGTGATCTGGTCGATCCGCTCGATGCGTGCGTAGCGCAGTCCGTAAGCCTCGGCCACTTTGCCGAAGTCCGGAGTGCTGTAGCCGTCGCGAGAGGCACTGTAGCGATGCTCCAGATAGCTGTCCTGGAACTGCTTGATGATTCCGTAACTGCCGTTGTTCATCACCACGATGGCGATGTCCAGGTCGAGATGCTTGATCGTCTGCAGCTCCTGGAGGTTGAGCTGGAAACCGCCGTCGCCGTTGTAGGACACGACTTGGCGGGTGGGCGCTTCGAGCTTAGCCCCGATCGCCGCGGGCACCGCATAGCCCATCGGCGAGTTGCCGCCGGCTGTGAACAGCCTGTGCGCCTTCACCTTGAACGCCTGATGAAGCCAGCAGATAGCCGCGCCGGTGTCGCCGATGACGATCGCGTCGTGATCGATGACCTCGTTCATCTTGCGCACGACGTCGTAGGGTGAAAGCGTGTTGAGACGTTGCGCCGACGAGCTCGTCTCCTTGCCGAAATAGCGCCCCTTCATGCGGCCCACATAGGCGCCCCACTCCTCGTCCGGAGCCGGGACTTTCAATTCGGCGAGAACCTGCGGCAGGTTGCGGAAATCGAGATGGGTGGCGCGATAGCCGTCGTTGCGGTATTTTTTGAGTTCTTCTTCGTCCACGTCGACGACATGCACCGTGGCACCGCAGGCGAAATTGCGCGAATTTCCGGACCGCTGACGATTGTCCAGGCGGCTTCCGAGGACGATCACGGTGTCGGCGTTCTGGAGCACGAAATTGGCGCCACGATTGCCGTAGACGCCGATCTGGCCGACGAAGCCGGCATGATCGTGATCGAAATAAGTGAGCCCGGCCCAGCTCGACACGAAGGGCAGCCCGGCGCGACCGAGCCATGCGAGCACGGCGTCTTCGACGCCCGCGAGCCCCACTCCTCCGCCCCACAGGACGACCGGTCGACGCGCCGCGCTCAACGTCTGCTGCAGATCCTCGACCGCACTCGGTTCGAGCGCGGGGATGTCGGCGGACTTAGGCAGAATAAGGTCGCCTTCGATTTCCACCTGCTGGACGTCCATGGGGACATCGAGCAGGACGGGCCCTCTGCGGCCCTCGGTCGCGATCTCGAACGCCTTGGCGAGCTCGCGCCGCAGTTCTTCGCCGCTGGTCACCATCACGGCATATTTCGTGATCGGGCGAACCATCTCCGCGATTTTCGTCTCCTGGAAGCCCGACTGTCTCACATTGGCGCCGTGATAGGCGCTGCCTTCCCGTTGGTTGACCTGACCCGTGATGTGAATCGTCGGGATCGAATCGAAATAGGAGCAGGCGATGCCGGTGATCAGATTGGTGGCACCGGGTCCGGAGGTCGCCATAGCCACGCCGACCTTGCCGCTCGTGCGCCAGACGGCGTCGGCGGCCATCGCGGCCGACTGCTCGTGCTGGAAGCAGGTGTATCTCAGCTCGGGATGCCGGGCGACGGCATCGACCAGGAACGCGCAGGCTCCTCCCGTCAACAGGTGGACCTGATTGCTTCCGACGCGAGCGAGAAACTCGGCGATGTACTCAGCCCCTGTCATGGTCTCGTCCTGTTTCGATCAGCCGGCCTTCGCGATCCGGCAGAAATCGTGAATGACGTCGAGCACGTAGTCGATTTCTTCGCGGCCAAGTCCGGGATACACGCCGATCCAGAAGGCCTGGTGCGTGATGCGGTCGCTGTTCGGCAAGGTCCCGTGGACGCGGTAATTCCGGCTCTTCATGTAGGGCTGGCGTGTAAGATTGCCGCCAAACAGCAGACGGGTCCCGATCTTGCGTTCGTTGAGGTGCCGCACCAGCACGTCGCGCGTGAACGGAGCCTCCTCGCGAACCAGAAGCAGAAAGCCGAACCACGACGGATCGGCGTGCGGCGTCGCCTCGGGAAGAACGAACAGGTCTTCCAGATCGCGCATGCCTTCCCTAAGCCAGCTGAAATTCCGGCGCCGCGCGGCGATGAAATCGTCGAGATGATCGAGCTGCGAAACCCCGACCGCCGCCTGCATGTCGGTGATCTTCAGATTATAACCCATGTGCGAGTAGATATACTTGTGATCATACCCGTACGGCAAATCGCCCAGTTGCCAATCGAACCGACGCTTGCACGTATTGTCCTTGCCCGGATCGCAATAACAGTCGCGGCCCCAATCACGAAACGTCTCGACGGCCCGGCGCAAGGTCGGATCACCCGTGAAGACCGCCCCGCCTTCTCCCATCGTTATGTGATGGGCAGGATAGAAGCTCAGCGTGCCGACGTCGCCGAACGTCCCGACATGCTTGTCGTGAAGGGTCGCGCCGAGCGCGTCGCAGCAATCCTCGATGAGGAACAGATTGTGGCGCTTGGCGATCTCGGCGATCTTCCGCGCGTCGAACGGATTGCCGAGCGTGTGCGCCGCCATAATCGCGCGGGTCTTCGGCGTGATCGCCTCTTCGACGAGATCGGGCGTGATGTTGTAGGTCGGAATGTTCACGTCGACGAAGACGGGCGTCATTCCCCACATCATGCTGGGGTTGACCGTGGTCGGAAATCCGGCCGCCGCGGTGATGACCTCTGCGCCGGCTTCGATCTTCCGCTCGCGTAGCAGCGGGGACGTCAACGCCGCGAACGCCACCAGATTGGCGGACGAGCCGGAATTCACGGTGAGCGCATATCGCACGCCGATCCGCTTGGCGAGTTCGACCTGGAACTGGTCGTTGAAACGACCGGACGTCAGCCAGAACTCGAGCGCGGAATCCACCAAGGATTGCACGTCCGAGCTGTCGAAGACCCGCCCGGACACCGGCACGCTCGACTGGCCGGCCACGAACGGACGCGCGCCATGGGCGAGTTGGCAGTATTCCTCGACGAGACGCATGATGTCGGCGCGAACATCCTCCGGCGAGCGGCCGGCAGCCCTTGAAACAAGCGTCGACGACGTCATGAACGAAGCTCCAATGCCCGCGCGAAATGCACGGAACGCGAGACGGGCCTGTATACTTCAACGAGTCCGGAAGTGGAAGACCTGCAATCGGCGGGGGACCATTCGACCTGATGCGGACCCACGATGCGATTCACACGCCTCGCCGCATTCGCCGGCCGAATACCCTCGCTTCAGATCACGCGGCGGCGAGGAACTCGTCTATTTGGCCGAGGGTCGTAGCGCGCACGTCTCCGCCGGAATAGAAGGCACGATACCAGTCGACAGTCAGCCGCAAAGCAGTGTCGAGATCGATGCGGGAACGCCATCGCAGACGACGCGCGGCCTTGGTACAGTCCAGCGTCAGATAGGCGGCCTCGTGAACATGCTCTCCCTGATCGACGACCCATCGGGCATCCGCCCCCCAATGGGATGCCAGACAGGCGACGAGCTCTGAAACCGAGACCTCGCTGGTGTCGGCCGGACCGAAGTTCCAGCCTTCGGCGTATTTGGCCCCATCCCGATAGAGATGTTCCGCCAACCTCAGATAACCCGCAATGGGGTCGAGCACGTGCTGCCACGGGCGCACGGCATTCGGATTGCGAAGATGCAGCGCCTCCTTCGTTCCGAAGGCCCGCATGGCATCGGGGACGATCCTGTCCCGCGCCCAGTCCCCGCCCCCGATGACGTTGCCGGCGCGAACGGAAGCGATGCCGCCGCGGAGATCGGACTGGAAGCTGCTGCGATAGGCCTGGGTCGCCAACTCGGCGCAAGCCTTGCTGTTGCTGTACGGGTCGAATCCACCCAGGCGGTCGTTTTCGCGATATCCCCATACCCAACCGACATTCTCATAGCACTTGTCGGTCGTGACGATCACTGTCGCCTTGACGCAGGGACTGTTGCGTACCGCTTCGAGGACATGAACCGTGCCCATTACGTTCGTCGCGTAGGTGCCGACCGGGTCTTCATAAGACGCGCGCACCAAAGACTGCGCCGCCATGTGGACCACCACCTCCGGCTGGGCTTCGTCGATCGCCTTGCGAAGGCCGGACAAGTCGCGGACATCGGCGATTTGGTGTCGGCGCAACGCCGTCCCGACGTCGGCGATGCTGAAGAGGTCGTTCGGCGCCGGGTCGAGTGCATAGCCCGTGACGACTGCTCCTAGCCGGTGCAGCAGCAGTGACGTCCACGCGCCCTTGAACCCGGTATGGCCGGTCAGGAATACGCGGCGTCCCAGCCAGAACGAGCTGTCGATCACCATACCTTCCATTTACTCGTTCCGCTTGCCCATTCCGATTCCAGAAACGTGCGGTCGCGCAACGTATCCATCGGGTGCCAGAAGCCACGATGAATGTGAGCGCGGAGCTGATCATTGCGCGCGAGAGCCTCCATTGGCTGGCGCTCCCAGATCATGGAGTCGTCGGTGATCAATTCGCCGACCCGTGGCGACAAGAAGAAGAAGCCGCCGTTGATCCAGCCGCCGTCGTCTTCGGGCTTCTCCCGGAAATCGGTCACGCGGTCGCCGTCGACCGTGATGGCGCCGAAGCGCTTCGCGGGACGAACCACGGTGACCGTAGCGAGGCGCCCATGCTGGCGATGGAAGGCCAGTTCGGCGGCGAGATCGATGTCGGCGAGCCCGTCGCCATAGGTGAGCGCGAACTCCGAATCGTTCTGCACGAAGGGCAGGATGCGCTTCACCCGCCCCCCGGTCTGCGTCTCAGCCCCCGTATCCACCAGAGTGACGTGCCACGGCTCGGCCGTTTCTCTGTGAATATCCATCCGGTTTTCGGCGAGATGGATCGTGACGTCGGACATGTGGAGGAAATAGTTCGCAAAATATTCTTTGATCAAATACCCTTTATAACCAAGGCAAATAATAAAATCATTGAAGCCGTAATGGCTGTATATCTTCATGATATGCCAAAGAATGGGTCGCCCCCCGATCTCGACCATCGGCTTCGGCTTCACGATTGTCTCTTCGGAAAGGCGGCTACCGAGACCTCCCGCCAGGATCACCACTTTCATGCGCTGCATTCTTCGGTTGTAATGGGGGTGTCTGGTCGGGTTCGGGACGGCCCCGGCAAATCGTACCTTGAGGACGAGGTGAGCACTTCAGACCATTTTGTCTTGTCGTTTACGAGCCTGGCTAGCGAGAATCAAGAAGTAGAGTTGGGCACTCCGCGCGGCTGGCGAGCATAGATAGCCTGATGCGCGCCGGCGCACTACTCCCTCCAAGCCCCATTTTAAACATCCATGACCCTGACGCTTGCGAGGCTCGGCTGCTCCGGCCCCGGACGCCCTGCGGCGCGCCCCCAGGTGCTTCGACCCTAAAAGACGCCGAAGGCCCTCCCCGCATGGTCGGGTGAGGCCGACCGGCGAAGGCGGGCGTCGTCAGGCGGGGGGCGCGCTTGTCATCCCATGCCGGACTAGCCTCGACGCGAAGCGGATTGTATGTGTAAAACCCGCGCAGATGGAGGCTCGTCGTGCGCCGACGAGGCAGAGTCGGCGAACCACATCTCCAATTCGTCGTCCTGCAACGGAAAGCAACCGTCGACCATGCTGTCCTTGCCTTCAGCCATTCCAACCACCACGACTCCCGTCATGACCCGCGACGAGCATCGAATTCTGCTGGGCACGGTGCTGGTCCTGGTGATGTTGAGGGGTGCCTTCGCGCTTACCGGCAGCTCCCTCTCGGGCCGGTTGTCGGTTCCGCCTTCCTATGACGACGTGACCTATTTCGTCGATGCGCTGCGTCGGCTTCGTCTCCTTTATGATCAAGGCTTCTTCGCCCTACTGATGGATCTCCTTCAACAAACCACCCACTCGCCGCTGTCCTTCTTCCTGGCATTTTTCGGCTTTGGGCTCCTGGGCGTCCGTGAGGTGGCGCCGTACGTGATGAATGCCTGCGTGCTGTCCCTGTGGGTGTGGATGATGCTGCGGCTCGCCGGCGCACCGCTTGCGGATGCAATCGTCATCGCGGCGATCTTGATTCTCCTGCCCTACAACGACTGGATCATCACTTTCTTCCATCCCGACGCCTTGGCCGGGCTGATCGTCGCCCTCGCCTGCAGCATGGTGCTCATGCGCGACCCGTTCGCGATGGGCGTTCGTTCGCTGATGGTGTGTGGGTTGACCGCCGGGTTGGGGTTGATC